>NZ_AUXV01000016.1 GCF_001625575.1 Pseudoalteromonas luteoviolacea S2607 | reverse complement strand
CCGCCTTAAATCAGCGATAAACACCCCAAACAAAAAAGCCACATTCGCTTATTTTTTAACAAGCTACGTGGCTTTTAAATCAATTTAGATTTTGTTTTAGGCTTTTCTCAAGCTTAGGTATATTTTACTGATTTTAAGGCTTTAAAACAGGTCATTGTTGACCTATTTGCAATAGTACTTTAAAACTCTAAAATTCAATAAAATAAACCCGCTCGGTATGACCAAGCGGGTTTTGGTTGTGGAATAACAGTTCTGTTGCTTTCTCAAGCAATCTTGATACTAACCCGTTTATTGGGAATAAAACGGGTCATTCAGCAGGTTTTACGATGAAATATTTACATCAAACTCAAAAGCGTCCAACTCAGCCTGTGTTGTAAACTCAGCAATAGTTAGCTCAGCCTCATCACTTGCTTTTCGCAACAGTTCACGATTGGCTAGTAGCTCTTGCAATTGAGACTTGCTCAGTCCTAGCGCAGCTTGATCACCAGATAGCTCTGCAATAAGCATGTGCTCTTGGGCTTTTTGCACACGCCATTGCTCATTGCCTAGTTTGTTAAACACCGCTTCTTTGATCTCCTGAAGCTTTTCTGCTTTTGATGCCGCAAATCTTTCCTCTTCTAATAAGATCTGCTGAGCTTCATAGGCTTGCTTAAAATCTGCCACTGTCGTGTCGTTCCAGGCAACGCCCGTCTGAGGGTTCACTAACCAATAGTTACCATCTATCTTCATGCCTTTATCGGCAAAATATTCACAACTCATGATTTCTCCTTAAAATGCGCGACAAGTACGGCCAAGGCCATATTGGTTATAGGTATAGTGCTCGTTAAGAATACCGGCACCTGAGTAAGGGTTAATACAGCTGATCGCACTGCCTAATACACCGCAGTCATAGCCAGCATTGTATGCTCGAGCTTGATATGAATACATGCCAAGCAGTTCACCATCAAAGGTTTCAAGCACCACTCTTACCTCTGAATCCGGAGAGTATGTCCCGTTTGCATTCGGGGCCTTATAATGGCCTGAGCTGTTGCTAAAGAAGTAGTTGATCGGTTCTAAACGTTTAGCTTGTGTAAATCGATAGTGCACACTGTATTTGTGCTCACCCATTTTGGTGACACCGTTATAGCGGCCGAAGAAACCATAGTAACTTGTGCCGTAGCCCGATACAGTTGTTTCAGAGTGATTATAACTATTGATACCATATGGCCATTGGATATTATGATAGATGAACTTAACAACCGTGAAGTCGCCTGCGTCCACATAGGCTTGAAGCTCTTCAGCATTTGCAATGGCTGTATTTGTTACAATATTACCGTCGCGATACTTCTCTACTAATACAGATGTGCCCTCATCCACCATAACCAGGCAATGCTTAGTATTATCATATAAAACACCCACTTCATTATATTTGTGGCTTGTTAAAGTACTCACCCCAAACTGATCCGTTGCGTTTAAGTCCAGCTTTGGTTTAGTAATTGAAGTAAAACCAGACGACTTACAGAACACCCCACCATAGTTAGCTACAGCCGTAGTCTGTGAGTCTTGAGTACTATAAACAATCTCATATTGAATATCTGCAGAGTTATTTTTACTTGCCAAAGGTACATAAGCACTCGTGCCGTAGTAATAAATTTTACTCGCTGGATTTTGCTCAAATGCATTTGTGTAGATAAAGCTCGTATGTGTAGTGGTTTTTTCTGCACCATTTGCGCTTAATTTTAAGAACTCTAAGCGACACTGTTCAGTATTTGCATTATGTGTAAACCCAGGTCGAACAACGTGGGTCTCACCATTGCTGTCATACACAGCAAATACAGGCGTTGACCTGCGGTTATTCGATGAAGTACTAGCAATGTCGATAGGCGTCATTGGCATCAAAGGTCTAACTTGCAAAGAGTTATTCGTTGTCTGCAAAGATTCCACTCGGTTCAAGTTTGGTGCCATTGCGTCGAGCAGATCAAGTTTATCTGACTTATTACCAAGGTCTGTGCTCGTTTGAGTTAATGACTCAGTCGCCGTTTGTAATGCAGCACCCGTAGATTGCGAGACCTGCTGAAGTGCGCCAGTGGCATCATTAATATGTGACTCAGCAACAGCAACAACAGCTTGTTCCAGTTTTGCATTGTCAGTTAGTTTAGTAATCGCATTACTTACTAACGCTTGCTCTTCAGCGGTTAAAGGCTGGTTGCCCTGCATATCAGCAACTAGCTTATCTACCATGACTTGCACGGCATTTTGTATACTCGCCATAATGTCCTCTTATATTGTTAATAGTGGTTCGCCGAGTAGCTGGTTTAGCTTTACTCGTCTAAGTTTTTCGTTCAACAGCTCATCTTGCTGACGACGAAGGTTGGTTTGCATGTACATGAGCCTGTCCACGCCGGTAAGCGCGTACTTTATGCGTAGTACATCCTGTTGTAGTAAATTGTCTGGATGGGGTAAGGGCAAAGAGTAAAATGGGGTTTTGTCATCGGTCATAACACCCCCTATACAGAGAATGCACGAAGTGAGCGCACTCTTGGTCTGTCTACATGGGTGCCAGAAAGCACCAATTTCACTCGTGACTGAGCATCCGCAAGATTAGCGTATTCATAGTTACACAGTAACCAGCCATCCCCTTCAGGTTGGGTTGTTTTCAAAGGTATGTTTAACCACTGCCCTTGTTGCTCGATAAATGCTTCAACTTTTGCGGTACCAGGCAACTGTGCTTCAAAGCTCACTTTTAAGCTACCACCTAAGCGGCAAGGGATTGCTCGTGTGACATAATCGGCATCATTGCTAACTTTACCCAAAGCAGCTTGTACGCTATCGAATAAAACTGGTGATTGCGTAGCTGTGCCTGCCAGTTTGGCGCGCACTTTTAAAGTCTCGTTGAGTTTGTTTGGTAAACGCAGTGCCTGAGACTCTTGCAAATTAAACTCCCCACTTTGCGCTCCGCTAAACTCAAAGTGAAGCTGTGTTTCACTGCTCGGTCGTTCAATCACCGCCATGGCAAGTAGGTCACTGTGTTCTGCCAAATTGATTTCGCCCAGCTCAACACTGCTTTCTGTGCTCGTAAATCGAGCTGCTTTCAAACGAAAGCTCAAGTCTCGATTTTGATGTGGTGTCCAAGTAGACGCATTACTTGAAGAAAGTAATACACCAACTTGATATGGCTGGCTGGTAACCCAGCCACTGCTTCGGTCGAATTTACCAAGTTCCGCAATCGCCACTTCGTGCGTTGCATCATCACTCAACACAACAATTGCATATTCTTGACCTGCATTGAGTGATACGGGAGCAAATTCAAATAGCGTCGGGCCGCTGGCTTGCAATTGGCTTACTGGTAAAGATGTTTCCGCAATGACAGTATCGTTTGGCAAACCAAGGTCAGTTTCTCGGATTTGAACTCGAACCGCTTTTTCACCAATTTTCTTAAACCACAGCTCCACACCTGCAATAAAGCGTAACTCTGGTAATGTAAAGGTTTGTGCTAGTGGGTCAAAGCGCCACTGCAATACGTTATTCACTCGACGTACTGTTTGCGTACGGATCGTACCACTACCTGTGTAAGTGGCCTCCCCTCTTGAGCCTTGTGCACCAGTAAAGCGAACAGACTTACTGCCCACAGGCACATTGCTAGGGATATAAAATCGGCCTGATAATCGGCCTTGAGCATCGGCTTTTATGGTCATTGTCCCTCCGGTATAACTGTGATGCCATCAAATGTGAGTTGCTCTAGCGCTTCGCCCGCATCAAACCCTGATAGAGAAAAGCTAACCCAGCGCCTTCTTAAGAATTCTGCTCGACGAACAGAACTGCTGATCACCTGGGTTGTACTAACAGTTTGCGTGCGGACCCTAATGCCTCGCCCGCCCCAAAACCTTCTTGTAATTGAGCTTGCAACGTTGGTATGAGTCTGTGTCCAATGATCGACACTTGGCGTTAGACGAACGTCCGCCGGAATTGGCTCAAAAGCCATATATGGATTGATTTTCATGCTGCCAGTTTGCTTTGGCTGCTCCAGAATATCTTCAAGTTCATACGGCAATGTCAAAGCTCTGCCATTTGGAACTTGCAACTGGTGGACATCGGCTTCTAAAGGCAAAACCAATTCACCATCAACCACTGCCGCAGTCTGCTCAATACCCGCGTCACGCATGTCATCGTCAATAAACGGATCAACAAAAACGCCATATTTACTTGCGGGGTCTTGGCTATTAGCATCATTACGTAAACGTTCAACGGCAAGCAGTTGGTACAGGTCGCCAATTTGGTTTTGCATGTGCTCAAGCTGTGACATTGAGACGGCTCTTACCGCCAAGTTTTCAATATGTGGCGCTTCGCTAGACAACCAAGATTGGGTGACTTGTGCCAGTGCTAAGTGATGCGCTGGCGCTTTTGGTGCAATAGGAAATTGATGCGCGGCCTGACCTTTGATCCGTTTAATTTGACCAAATCTATCAAGCACGATTAAATCGATCCTAGGTCGATACCACTGGTAATCAATCGTCACCAGCGTATTGTCGACAATATGCCCACCATCAGCTAACTGCTTATCGAGGCTAAACCCATACTCATCGAAATCAACGGTCAATTGTTTTCGATAACGATATGTCACCTCGTATAAACTGCCGCCTGCTGGCTCTTGGCCACTCAACTGCCAGCTGATGTGGTTACGCAAAAATATAAAGTCGGCACCTTGGGTATAAACTGTATCCCCTTGCTTAATACTAAGAATTTCTAACACCGATTCATCAGGCAATAAGTCTTCACCACCAGCCAGCTGTCCACGTGTCAGTTGTGTCACTTTTTCAACAGTAACATTGACTTCATCAATGGATTTCACTGGAAAGAAGTCCGTATCCATCCGCATAATGCCTTGATCATCAGCCAAAAATGTCTTTGGTTCCTCTTTGACTTCACCAATGTCTGGATCATAATCAAATTCGGTTGTACGAGATGTTGCAAAGGCGACTTCATAGCCTTCAATGTGTGCTTTACCTTCTTCAAGACTAAAGCTTTGTACACCTTGTTCAGCACCTCGATAGCTTAATGCCATGCCCTGTACAACATAACTGCCACCATTGGCTTCACGGTCATATCGAGCCAACGCCTGAGTCACAGCATCCAGCTGAGGTGGCGGCTGCTTGATTATTAAAGTACCTTGTTCAATGCGATGGACAGGATAAAATGCTTCGTCAGGGCCAAGTGCATCGCTCAGCAAACCCCATTGACAGATCTGCTGCAAACGTGCGGCACCGGGCTCGTCAAAGTTAATCGCGTCGACAGCGGGATCTCGCAAACTAGGGTCTTGCTCTTCGGTGATCACTTTGTGGGTCAACCATACACCGACGTCAACAGTCGCAGACATATCAATGGGTACAACACCACTTGGGACAGGACGTACCTGACCAGCCATGTATACGTCACCTTCGGTGATCAAGGCACTAGCTGAGTCTGAATCAACGACCAGCTCGCCGCCTTTGACTAAGTCACCATCTTTAAGCAAAACATCTGCTACGCCTTTTAAATGATGGCCGACTTGAGATTGTAGGTCATTTAATTCCCTACTTTGCAGACCTTTTCCAGCTCTGAATAACAGTCTTTCATAACCAGAGTCTGCATGAAATTTTTCATAATAATCATCAAGCATAAAAAACCTCTAAAAACTCACGACAAATTCAAAGCTCTCTCTCACACCTTCCTCTCGCACAAGAGGCGCGCGATGTTCGAGCAATAATAAGGTGCCAGGAGATGCCACTTGGTCGGGCAATAAATAAGACAGCCCAGCGGGTAGTTCTGCATGCTGCTGTGTACCAGACATCAAACCTAGCTCTCGAACCGTCTCTCCTACACCGTCTGAAAAATCGAAAGTAAATTCGCAGTAAAGGTGCTGAGTCGGCTGTTCAGATAGGCTGAAACGCCCGCCTTGAATATGAATATCGCCTTGATCATCCGGGTTACAAAAAGCAACTTTCTTAGCCTTTCGATAGCCAATAGGCGTAGCTAGCTCAGTTGCAATGATGGGTTCAGCTGGAGGAGATTGCCATGGTGTTTCACCGCTTCCCCAAGCCAAATATATCGGTGTTTGTGCAATCGATTGGGCAAAAAGCGTTCGCCCTGCACGAGTCAGAATAGCCAATGTATTTCCTTATTTTACCTAACTTGATTTAACGTACTCACGCCTTCACTAAGTAATAAAAGCAATACAACAACTAAGCCGAAACTTTATGTCCAGCCCAAGGTATCTATCCCTGCTATACAGTTATTTAGTGGGAGACCTAAGTATTCAAACCAAACTTAGGTTAATTTTTGAGTAGTAATAAAATGAATCAACGTAGCGCCTGATGATAGGTGATAACCTGTGGGTATCTGATTTCAGACCACGCTGATGCCTGCCAATAACCAAACCATTGAGCTTGGCCAATAGTGTGTGCACGACTCGTTTGACGACTGTGTGTGTTAGCCGACTGAAAGCTATGCACGATTGAATTGCTTAACCGCATACTGCCAAGCACTTGAGAAGAGTAACTTTGCCAGTTGCAATGTTGTTTGCGCTCACGCGCGCTCGTAACGGAACCGGGAGCATCAACATTCGTTTGATGTTCTCGACGTGTACTAATACGCAGTAACTTGCCGTTTTTTAGTCGGTGTCGATAGCCAGAATGGTCACTAAGTAATGTTCCAAATCCACTTGCAGAAAGTTTGAGCTCTCTCAAATCTAGATTGTACGTAACACGCACTAACTCACTTCGCGCTGGCGCACTTAACTCAGCTAACTGGGCCATCCGTTCGACATCATTTAGGTCAGGAAGCTGATTTAAATGACACTGGTAGCGATAGAAATGCCGATAAGACTTGGACTCTTCCACATCTGAAATAGAAAAACCTAGCCAATCAAAGGCCATTTCTAAACTTTTTTGTGTACCACGGATACGTTGCCAGGCAAGTCCTTGCTGTAAAACCTGATCTAAGTCGTCAAGGTAAGGCACCAACGCGCCCAAGCCATATTCCCATATCAACCAAGGTAACAAGGATTGTTTTGGATGGGACTTAAAGCCACGCAGTAATTGCACACCTTCACCGAGCACGGCTTCAAGTTGGCCGTGTTCTACGACGGCTGCTTGCAGATCACTATGGTTGTATGGCAATAACGCATCGCTATCAGTTTTTAAGTGATGAGACATAATTGAATTTGCCCTAGTTGAGCATATTGATTGGAAGCTATATCAATTAAAGAGTCAGGGGTGTGTATTTCAACGTGTTTAACGCCTTCAACGTGTAGTTGAGCGCTCAGCCAGCTAGGCGTCATTGCCACACCAAGTGCCATGGTCTCTTGCCAAGCTTCACGCAGCTTACCTTCCAGTTGAGTAAATACCCAGTTCGGTACATTGTCTTGCAGATAAATATCTGCTTTAACATCAATCGGGACTTCTTCAGCATGATTAACCTCGACCTGATCAGTTAAAACTTTGACCTGATCACTCAATATGTGGCTTCTTACTTGTTGCAATAAAGCATCTGCATGCTCTTTGTCTTGAAATAGAATTGAGACGCGTACGCGCCCAGGGGTTGGACTATCCACTTCAACATCTTGAATAGTATTTGGAGCAGCTGTTAATGCTGCATTGCGGTAATGATCTTTGCTGCCGGCAGTACTGGACGCCAATGTTTTTTGCCGAATGCGAAGACGGTAGTTACCGTCTTCTTCACCCTCGGCACGCACTAAACCATAAAACACACCAAGCTGATCTAAATCACTACTTTTCGCAGTGGCCAATAAGTTGCTATATGCAGCTTCATTGATACGCTGACGCAACAATAGCTCTCGATAACTTTCCACTTGCAGACATACAGTCAGTGGATCGCTTTCAAGTTCTAGCGCGTCAGCATATTGGGGCGCTATTGATTTAAATCTTTCTACTCTAGCTTGGTAAATAGCTTCATAGTCCAGTTGCTCAATGATGTCCGGCGCAGGCAGCGCAGAGAAATCAAAGTACTGGGAGTTCATAGTGGGTTCTTGGGTTGGTTAAAATTTTTAAGGTTTGATGATATCAGCAACACCCTGCGCGCGCGTCGATATTTCATCATATACACGAGCAATTTCTTTGTGTTGATAAGGAAATGTCAACTGATTAGCCAAGTGCTTATCTAACAAAGGTGCAAACATATCAGCTGGCGGTTTTGCTGCAGCTTTTACTTCTTCAAGTGATGTAGCAGCCACAATTGCTTTGCTTAATTTGGCAAATTCAACGAGCAGTAAATGTACTGTGTCCGAAGTTGTACCAAGTAAAGAATCAGAGTCTGCAACTGCATAATGAATACGGCTACGTTGCGCTTCTTTTTCATATACGACGGAAGTATCTTTGAATTCAGATTCAATATTTTCAGTCATGCTTCACCTATGCTGGAATTCGAGGGTAGTTAACAACGCGGTCAATCGCAAAATTACAACTGCCACCAAATTGAATGATGTTTTGAGGCTGTTTATCACCAGGCTCAGAAACTCCGTCAGACACAACATTAACCAACCGAACAAATAAGCTGCTATAGACATGCAATCCAGAGATTTGCATAGAAGGAATATCTCTCACTGAAGAGCCATTCCACCAACCACCTGTAAGTGAGGTATTAATATCAACACCTTGAGATGCAATATTTTCATTGATTTGCTCGCTGCTCGCCTCAGAGTTAGTCAGAATAAACTGCATATATGTGCGACTCCAGTCTCGCGCATACTGTACAGGAGATTCACTGTAGCCCGGCGAATATGAGTAACCCGCAACAGTATGTAATTTGGTCATTTTATTTGCCGCAGGATAAGTATGAAAGCCGCTCCAATCTCCACCATTTGGTACCCTAACCCAGATTGACTTGGACTCGTCATTAGGGTCTGCTACCAAAGCATTATCTTGTACCAAAGTATCTTTCGTATGCACTTTGCGGTCATAATAATTGATACGCATATCCGCATGACTCTGCGCCAAGTTCAAAATCGCTTGGCTAATGCGACTATCCGCTGTAGAAATAGCAGTATTTACGCCAGCTTGCGCATTAGTAAGTGCCGCATCAATCGTGCCCATCTTGTCAACAACTGTACTCGTAAGTTCATTATTAGCTGTAACAAGTTCACCATTAGTGGCGTGCAGCTCGGTAATTAGCTGTTCAAGCGTTTTTGCTTGTGTAGACATCTATAAGTTTCCTTTTAAATTGTATTTTTGTTTCAATCCAAAGCTAAGTAACTCTGTGCAAGCGTTTGCTTTGGACAAATAAGGGAAAGAGAAAAGTAGCCGCTATGATGGCTCTTTTGGCCATTCAACGTCTTCGACAGATGAATAAGTTTGCGGTATTGCGCGTAGCGCTTTGCGATAAAGGGACCATTGCTGCTTCATATCATCAGAAAGATCGATGTCTGACATTTGTGTGAAATCAGACTCAGCAAGTAGTTGGTTTCTTTTGGTTCTAATCGAGCTCCATTTAAGCTGATCAATTGCCTTTTCGGTTGCGGCAGAGTCGAAACCCAAAGATTTCAAGTACTGGTAATCTTCTTCGCTGTTGATGACACCAAACACCGTTTGGCCACAAATAGTAATATCCATAGAAATATACTCCTAAGTAGTCACAACATGTAAGCTGTTAAATACAGTGTGTATTTGGTTAGAAGACTCAGAGTAAGTAAATACTCCCTCAGGAAAAGTGCTTTGCCAGTTGTTTACAAAACAACTACCTGCATACCGAGATGCAAAGGCAGTTACTTTTTTACCCGCTGGTGCTTCGGCATTTTTCAACCGAAAACGACTCAATGAAATTGAAGAAATACCACGCGCACTCGTGTAACTCCCTTGCATTAAGGTCAGGTGAGCATTGCCTGTTATATCCAAAAATGTTGATTCGTATCCACCTATATGAAGATTTGCGCCCGCCTTTGCATACATCAGTGTTTTATTACTGGACATCGAAATGCTACCAGATGCTCCACCCCAGTTAGAAAACTGCAAGCTACCGTGGGGGGCGCAATTAAATACCGTTGTAATTTTGTCATCTAGATGGATTTCATTGCCAACGAATCTAATCTCAACAGCTCTGCGGCCTAAATCAATTAGTTCATCGATCACAAATGGCGTGCTCTTGCCGTCTGGTATCAATTGAATCGTGCAAACGCAATTTTCAGGTGTGCTTTCGATTGCGCGTTTAATCGACTTAAATGGCTTTGCGCTAGTACCATCAGCTGTCACATCATCTCCTTGATGAGATACATAGTGATGAGCATCCATCATGCCATTGACTCTGCTTGGTAAAGCTTTAAGCTCTGAGTGCATGCTGTTGAGCACACTTGAAACTTCTGACGTTAGGCTACTGACATCTAAACTGAGTTTGGTATTTGAGCTTGTCAGCTCAGCCATTCTTTGCGTAATACCAGCCATGTTAAGCTCCTACAGCCAGTAGACGTTCATTGAACTGTATTTGCCTATGATTGGATTGAACTTGAGCCGTGGCCATCTGCGTCTGTGCAATTGTCATCGCTGCAAATTCATCAGCATAATAGAGGCTCAAATCGCCTGTTACATTGAAATCAAGGCTATCTGGCGGAACAGCCGACAGTAATAAATCAAACCCTTGTACAATTTTCGCTATCGGAGTCTGATAAAAAAGCACATTTTCGGGGTGAGACCACACCGCAAATAATGTTCTCTGACTTTCGTCTGCATGATCATTTAGATAGAAGCCGACCTCTTTGACCGCATATTGCTTATTATCAGTGAACTCAGCAGTTACATGAAACTGGCCGTTACCGACAACTTCTGCACCAGATACTGGCGCCGTGTTTTTTTGGCTTTTCAGAGCGGTTTGGTTTCTATCAGGTGTATAACCTGAATCACCGACTGCAATATGACCAATTTGGATTTTAACCCCTTGTTCAAGGGCACTCACCGCTGCATTTATCCCTTGCTGGGTAACAACGGGTGTATATACATTCATATATGTACCTCAGTTTAAAAATTAAGCGTAATATTTTGAATTGAAACGGTGTACGCACCGTTTGCTATCGAACTGCTAGTTGCAAAGTTTGATGTAGGATTATCTCGCATTTGAGTTTGCGACATATGTGTCGACAATGCTGTCGTAGATACAGTCACCAAGTCGGTAAAACTTGCACTTGGCGCATCTTGAAATAGATCTATCGCCACTTGATTTGTATGACCGCAAGTGAATACTTGTATATCGCTTAGATTGAAATCAATGCTTGGATTATCACTAAAACGTGTGACTTGTAGGTTGTTGGAATGAGCACTGGCCAAACTGCCAACACTTACGGGGGCAAAGTTAAAAATAGGTTCATCTCTATTAAGCGCGACTTGAACCGTAGCACTTTGCGCACCACCAATCACTTGAATACCAGAACTAAGATTAACGCCAATTGTAAAGTCAACTTGGGTCCGCTGTGGCTTAGTAGCGACAACTGATTGCCACATTTGTGCCTGCAATTTGGGACTTAAAAATGTATTGCCCTTGCTGTCTAGATTTTCATTCGCAATCGCCAACAACTTAGCACTATGAGGAACACCTCCATACTGCCACCACTCCTGCAACTCAACTTTTGCATTGAGCACATTAAGTGAATTATTAACCGCACTCACAGTCCCTTTGTATCTATGGCGTGGCACGCTGTCCGCGATGACTTTTCGCTTCACGTGTTCTGGCCAATTACTATCCCAAACATCCACGCTCAATGCATCAGCCAACCAAGGGAGAAAGCTCGCTGGACATTGAAATGGGTCCCATAATTGGTGGATATTCACCGGGGTTTGTAATATGCGATCACTACAATGCTCTAGTGCAAGCTCAAGTGCAGTCGTATTTCCCAGCAGAGAAAAATTAGACATGCTCTTCCCCTAACTCGATATTGACTGAAGAGCAAAATGCCGCTTGGTGTTCTTTTATTGATATATCCCATTGCGGGGAGTGCAATTCAACTCGCTGTACCCCCTCCTGATGAAGTACCGCATACAAACCTGACAGTGAAATATCATGGCCTAGCTGATGATGTTGATTCAGCCAAGCGGTTAAACTTTGCTTTGCTTCATTGACCAATGCTGCGCCATCCATCCCAGGATAAATATGCAACGTTGCATCGAGTGCAAATTCAACGATCTCTGCCGATTTGATGTGAACCCTGTCGGTAAGCGGGCGTACGTTGTCTTTATTCAGCTGTGCCTGAACTTGCTCAATAACTCCCTCCGTTGCATGGCCATTTCCTTGGTCAGTTAACAGCGTTATTGCGACATCACCGGGCATTGGCTCTGGTGGTATTGCTCCTGCCAATACACCAGGTGTTAACCCTGCATCGTTTGTACACACTAGCAGCCTTGCACTTGGGGGCAGTAAATTATTGACTTGTTCAGATAAATCAACGTATGCAAATTGCGGCGCGTCGACGAATACATCTTTAACGTGCTGCGACCCTTTCATCGCATGAAATGCATAAGCGCCTGCGGGCCCCGCGGTACTAAATCCCTCCAAAGCAAGTGCGATACGCTCGCGAAACCTCTCGTCACTCTCATACTCAGCCTGCTGAGGTGGTATTTTGCTATCGTCTGCTGGGACCAATAATACGCGTTCAACGCCAAAACGATTCCCAAGATAATCCAGCTCGCTACTTGTTGCATTTGCTAAAAGTACACTGTGGGCGCTCTCGTTAATCCGTTGACGCAGCAGTAACTCACGATAAGCAAAAGACTCCACCAGCTTTATCACCGGGTCGCTCACTAAATTCAACTCAGCGTTTGGGAATCGCGTTTTAAAATCATCTAAAATCTCAGCCCTAATCTTTTCAAAGCTTAAAGGTTCAATGAGGTTTGGCGCCGGCAAACGGCTGAGATCAATGGCGCTAAAGTTTGTCAATGACATAACTAAGCTCTTAATTAAGTGTTGAGAAATGCCTGACTAAAACCTAGCCAGGCACATGGGGAAGTGTATAAATTATGACTTTGGAAAGCTTGCTTTCACGCTAGCTCTAGCACCCAACCAAGCTTGTTTTGCGTCTATAGTCGCTTGTGCCGCATCACCTAACTCCGTTAGGTTTGCCATGTAATCGATAAACAAATGGTCGCAAGCTTGTGCATATCCTTCTCGGCGATAATCTAGAACCTCTTTTTCAGAGAAAACAAGCTGATAGTCCCCTTCAGCTACGCCTGCGTTTTTGGCCATTTTCTTCGCGCTGTCTTGGTTTGTAAGCCCACCAGCAACAATACGGCCTGTTGAAATCTGTTTTAAAATAGCCATGATTACACTCCTACATATCCGGCTGCATCAGTGTGTGTATATGGGAATCCAACACTGTCTGCCCAAACCATATTATCGCCATGATTACCCGTCCCTACATAAGGTAGGCATATGGCAACTTTCATTTTACCAAGCCCACTGAACAACGGTTGGTGGCACCCTCCCCACCCAGATCTAATTGCATGCTTGTACTGCCACCCTTTACCAAGATCGGATTGATTACACTCAATCGTTGCTGAGCGATTTGACGAGGGGTAAAAACGAATTGTATCCGCACATTCCAATACGTTTATCCAGCAACTGGCTTGAGTAAGGAACTCACCTCTCCCCCAGCCAAAATGGGTGTCACACCCCTGAGACAAGACGAAGAATTGACCATTATTTGCATCACTGTTGCGCCCTTTAGTAATTTCAATATCAAACAGTAAAACACGATAATTAGAGCCATAGAAAGCTTCTCCACCATGGTTTTTGTAACCTATGCCTCGGTTTAGAAAGTTTTCATTTGGTGTCAGGCCATACTCATCTAATTTGTCTAAACTTACGCGAGTAACAGTACCAGTCCCTTCAGTGCCATCATATAAAAACGACAACCATGGTGCTTTGTGCGCAGTCACAACATCAGTTGGGGTGTTGTTGGCTTCGCAAATTGAATTAAAAAACTTAGAATCCACCAGCGTATTCGGCGCCAGTGGTAGTGCCTTTTGAAAATCTCGAATTTTGGCATCAACCGCCTGCTCTTTAGCAGTTAAACGGCTTTCAACCGCAGCATTTTTTTGGTCAATCTCAATGGCTTTTTGTGCCACGCGATTGTCGATATCTTCAATTTTTGTATCCACCACATCACTGAGCTTTTCTGATGCTTCAACGACGCGGGCAATGTCTTGCTCTAAAGACATAATGTACCTCCATTTAAAAATAAAAAACCCACCGAAGAGGTGGGCTGGGTTTGTTTAGAATTCTGTTTGTGGGTTAAATTACAGCGTATTTTGCCTACTTTATTTCAGCAAATTGCTGACGCCATGGGCACGCGATAGCGCCTCATCTAGCGCGGCCGTTTGACCTTTTATTTGGTAAGGTAATTCAACTTCACCGCTGGCAACTTTCCCTTCAATTGCGCCAATGGCATTTTTCAATGACTCTGTTGAGGTGCGCATTTCAGCTAGGGAGTTAGCTTGCGATAATTTGTTCACAAAGATGCTTAACTCATGGAGCAGAATATGGGAAATATCAGATGTATTCCCCAGCATGCTGTCTGTATCTGCAATACGATTGAGTATTTTATGCCTGACATCAATACGTGCATTCTCCAATACTATTTTTTCTTCTACTGATGCACTTTGTGTATTTGCAATTAGATTTTCCATTATTAGCTCCCTATAGCTGCGCTTCTGTACTGCTGATAAAATGAACATCACCTGGCTTAAGTACTCTACCGTTGCCAACGTAAGTAGAGTCAACGCTCAAGGTTAGGTAGTACTGACTTTCAAGCGTTATTCTTAAATAAATATGTTGATCAGTGCCGACATAAACAATAGGTTCATGGGAGCCCGAGGTCCTTGATTGATAAAGTCGATTGTTAGATGCATAACAATAACCGGTGAATGTCGCATCAACAATTTTGTTACTACCATATTCGTAGCCATATATATTTAAATGGAACATACAGTTATGAGTATCGATCTTAAACGGGAGCTTTAGGTGCATGTTGGTCGCACCTCCCTCTGTAGTAAAAAAGCCTGCAATGGCCACACTTTTTGTGCCTCTAGTACCATCGCCAAGCACTTGCTTACTCTCAAGCGCATTATCAACCCGAGTGACTTGCTGAGAAATTGTCGAATTCATCTCAGACACTTTGCTATTAACTGTGCTATTAATATCTTCAATTTTTGTATCCACAATGCCAGTGAGTTGCTCTGCTGCACTGACTACATTTGCAATGTCTTGCTCTAAAGACATAATTTACCTCCAAGTAAAAAATAAAAAAGCCCACCAAATGGCGGGCTTTGCGTTTAGGTTTAAGAATGAAAATTCAAAATCAATAAGGTGTGCTCAATACCCTATTGATGCCATATTTACTGCGCTTTAATGACGGCATCGACGCCATTAGCACGCGCGATAATGTCATTCATCACATCACTTTGACCTTTCGTTTGATATGGAAAGCTTAGCGAACCATTGGCCACTTGAGTTTCAATATCACCAATAGCCGCTTTAAGCGATGTCGTTGATGAACGCATTTCTGCAAGTGATTGAGCAGCACTCAACTTATTGACAAAGCCGCTCAATTCATTCAGCAATAAATGTACGGTGTCAGAGGTTGTACCTAGTATTGACTCTGAGTCCGCGACCTGCTGTTCAAGGTTTGTGCGTACAACCTGACGACTTTTTTGTAGTGCTTCATCAACAGTAAGCTCTACTGAAAATGTGCTGTCTTCACCAAAGTTTTCTGTGACAATTTGTGCCACAGCATATTGAGATAAGCTCGCGTCGAAAAACTGCTCAACAACTTGCCCATTAACAATTAGTTTAGCCATTTATTTATTCTCTCCTTTACCTTACGAAATCACGTCGAAGGCACCATCACCAATGTAGGCGAACTGGCTCCAAGCTTTATGAATTGGCACATGGCCTGATACAACAGCTGGTAAAGCGACCTGAATTACACCTTTTTGATCAGCCGGTAAATTTTTCCCACCCACGATTGGGTGGCAATGTGTGTAATGATTACGGCTACTATGGCTATAATGAACCCCGCATACTTTTGCAGCCTCGCCTGCTTTAAGCCCGTTACACCATGCCCCATTCGGAACAACACCACGAATATGCTTTACGATTGCGCCAATTGTTATTTCAGTTGGTCTTCTTACATATTGATACATAATGTATGAGTCTAAATGGCTACTCTCGCCACCACGATTAGGCGAGTATTCCAGCTCCCAAATATTAAAGTTCTGTGCAAACCATTTAGTATCTGAATTGATCGCTTGTAAAAACTCTCTTGCAAGGGGCGTACGTTGGTCACGCTCAACACCGGTTTCGACTTTCTCAAGTAACGTTGCCTTTGTTACATAACCACCGGCCCAAGCTTCAGGGAAAGTACCTGCTTGGTTAGCAACCAAAGCCTGATTTTTTGTCAATCTGAAGTGCGATTGACGCTCCTCATATGAGTTGAGAAGTGCATCTGCTGATGCTAGATGGCTATCCACCTTAGTTTTTGTCTCGGCCACAGCCGAGTTCAATTTATTTGTGATCTCACTGATCTGATTATCAACCGTTGCCGTCAAACCTTCTGTGGCTTCAACGACTCGAGTTATATCCTGTTCTAATGACATTAAATATCTCCGCTAAAAACAAAAAAGCCCACCTAAGGTGGGCAAAAGCACTGTCAAAATTAATTAGTCATGAAATTTAGGATAACGCGCCTGCACAGCCTTTCGAGCGAACAGCCATGCTTGTTTGGCTTCATTTGCCTCAGGGCTTTGCTCACCGAATTCAGCTTGGGCTGCCAAATATTTGAATGCAAGACCATCACTTTGCTGTTGATAGCCAAGAATGCGCGCAGCCTGACACTGTGCTTGCTGTTGCAAAAGTTTTGCCTCTTGCATCAATTTCAGAGCTTCTTCAGCGAGCGTCAGTGCACGCAAGTTATCTTCTTTTTTCATAGACCTTCCTTACAAAATTCCTTTGTCAATTAATGCAAACTTTTGTTTTAAGTGACGATACATATTCATAATTTGAGAACGTGCCATTTTGGCAAGCTCCGGCGCAATTAAGATATTAAAATCCACGCCTTTGTCGATAATCGTAATTGCATCGCCTGGCACACCAGTCAAAGTCAGATCAAAAGCCAACAGTAAATCAATGTCATTTGACTTATAGGCGATTGGCTCACCTGCCGAGTAAACAGCAAATAGTACATGGCGAACTTGGCCATTTACTTCTTCTTCAGTATAAAAACCAACCTCATTTACAAAGAAGCCGTCTCCAGCAACCTTGGAGTCGTCTCGAACAGTTAAATGTAGTTGCTTTTGATCTTCAAAATACTCCGCATGGTCGATATCTAGACGATACTTTTCATCTTTTAGATTTGTGGTATTTTCATCAACTTGATGAACACCAGATCCTATTCCAATTTTTGTGATCTTGGCTTTAAAACCTTTTTGCTGTGCTCTGAACACAGCAGCAAGCCCCGCTGAGGTGATCACCGGCTGTAAAATCGTGCTCACTATTGCACTCCTTGTTTTCGAAATGTTTAAGTTGCAGTAACTGCATTTAGGTACAAACGACGCACGGTCGTTTGCTTTGCACTTTTCGAGATTGCACCTGCCATCTGACAGCTAAACTCTATAAAGCGCGAAGGCATTGTTTGTTCACTGCGGATGTACGTTCTGACAACCTGTCCTGAGCCAGTTGATAGTGCAGCACCAAAACCTAATTTTGCGCGAGCACTCAAGCTGCGTACATTCGCAGTACTCACACGCTGGCGACTAATCAAAGGCACTTGTTTTCGAATGACAAGGGCGCACCCTGGCTGAGATTTCGCGGTAATTTTGCGCTCAGATGAAGATGCAGCATAGTGGCGGGAAGCGGCTGTGCGATGCCCAGAGATGGCACCTGCGAGTGAGAGTGTATTACTGCCAGCACGACGCTTCTCATGTGGCATAACTTTGGCATAAACACGACTACTCGCAAATCCATGTGCAGAGCTCGCTGCAACGGCTTGCGAAGACATTTTCATACCAACTAAAAAATCAAAATGAGCCCGCTGTGGTTTTGTCTGGTTCGTAACTCGATAAATCGTGTCATAGAGTTTCTGATCCAGTACCACGGCGCGGCTTGTATACGGTACAGCATTTGCCCAAGCAATAAACGTAAATGTATGTGGTTCACCACTGTGATGAGGCGCTAGATAAACGTCATCAATATCATCAAACCATTCAAAAAACTCAATTTCCAGTCCCAGTGATGCTAAGGCACGCTTTACTGCACCAACGGTCCCTTTATGTTTGTGGATTGATACCGAGCTTGCAATCATGGCCCGTTTCGTTTCGACAGACCATGATTCATCCCATTCATCAACAGAGAGTGCCCATGCCAACCAAGGCAACAGACCTTCTGGGCAAGTCAATGGGTCCCACTGAGAACCTATACTCTGAGGGATCACTTGGTTAGAATTAAACTCCTCTCGACTTAACGTTAGGCTTTGTTCTAATTCCCTTTCCAGCTTTGTGCTATTTATTGGCAGTAACGATGTTTGCTTCATCTTTTATGCCTCTTCTGGAAAAGCGATATCAAGTGTCAATCGATAAGCTTGGTTTACAGTTGGCTGCAAATCTTCTGTCGGCGTTAAAAGTTTTACTTTTCTAACCCCAGGCTGGTGAAGCGCATCAATAATGCCTGAATGCGGTACTTCTGTGCCAAGCTTAAAGTGGTTCTCAATAAACTTATCAAGCGCTTGTAATATGGTAAGTTCAACCTGCGCTTTATTAGCACCTACACTCAAATATACTTGAGCAGACAAAGGGACTAAAGTCGGCATTACCCACTGAACCACAACTTTATCCGTAATCGGTCTGATATCTTCATCATTTAGCCGTGCTTCTATGTCTGCTTTTACCTCATTAGCCTGGGCTTCGCTCATTGTATCTAGCAATGCGTAAACATTAACTCGCCCTGGTTGCTCTGAGTCTACATACACATCATGTACCAAACTATTCGCGGAAAAAGTATGAAATTCGTAGGCACCGCGAGTACCTGCCATGCTGTAACTTTCTAAAGACATTGGGATGCGCTGGCGATAGCGTTCATCCTCTTCGATACCATCACGCTCAATACCAAATAGTGCGCCTAAGTGATCTAAATCATTTCCTCTAGCAAACGCTAACATCACAGACTTGGCAGCATCATTAATACGCTGTCGCAGTAAAAGTTCTCGGTAGGCAGCTAATTCCAGTAATTTAATGGCTGGATCTGAAGCTAATAGAGCATGATCAGGAATTTTCTCCAACAATGCTTGCTCAATTTGTTGATATATCTCCTCATAACTAAGCGCTTCAATAACCTGAGGAGGTGGCAATTTCGCTAATTCTATTGCAGTACTCAAAACTCGTCTCCTTGTTAAATTTTTTGCACACGAACGCACACTCGGCCCTGTCTGTCAGTGCCGACTATCTTCAGTGCTTAATTACAAAGGTGGAAAAATGGAGGCTCAGTAAAAGGTTTTACAGGCCATTACGTTTGGCGCTTAACAGGGCGTCAAGCTTTGCATCAATGGAGTCCAAACGTTTCTCTATGCGCTTTTGGTCTTCTTTTCGGATTTGTTTTAAATGAGCAAGCTCCTGCTTATTGGATGTAATGCGTTTATCCAAATCATTCAGATACAAAATTCCAGATACCACCAAAGCTATCGTAGTTAAAATATGGGCTAAATTTAACTCCTTTTTCATTTGCCAATTATCAGGCTGTCTCACTTAGCGACTCCTTTTATCTTCTCAATCGTTCTCAAACCTGCTAAACCTAGCATGCCCAAGGTCAATTCAAGCATCACATCAAGTGGTAACTCTGGTGCGCCATATTGCGGTAAAATCCATTGCAATACAGGGTTAATTACAAATGCAAATAAAAACCCCAAACCACAAACCCACATTAAAAAAGGTCTTGCACCCGCGACAAATGCGCTGCGATGGCTGGCTTGGACAGAATTAATTTGCGCCTGAATTTCACTTTGCTTTGTTAGCAAACGCGCCTTTAATACTTGCTGTTCCAACACCTCTTCTTCGCTTGTGTACAAATCGTCAATTATATTGCCAACAATTTGTAATGGTTCGCGCACGTTACTTGCAAATAAGCTGGTAAACCAACTCATGACTGCCACTCTCCACTTAGCATTTGTTGCGCTAGCTCCTGCGCTCTATTTGGCACTTGTTTAGCCCAGCGACTGTCTAACATCTCTAAGGCAGCTTCCTCAAACTTGCCTTGTTCAACATGCCCCAACATCCTTTTAAAGCCCATCACGCCCTGCAATCCGATATTAAAGGCCATATTAGTCAGTACAGCCAATCGCGCTTCGTTGCAATGACTTACATTAATACGGCGCTTCACCCCAGCTAACGCATTCTGCACATCTTGAGCAAGCAAGTATTCAGCTTCTTCTTGGTCAACACCTTTGTTATCCAAGTTTCTGCCATACCCAATGGTAAGTTTGCCACCAGTACAGTAATATGGGTAGCGCCGATACCCCTCATGCTTTTTTATTTGCTCCACTGTATTCATAATCGACATTTATTTTCCTATTCTAATAACTAAGCTCCAGCATTAACGCTCTTTCAGCTTTGATTAGCCAAAACTCTGCCGAACGTTTGGTATCAAAGCCAAGCATCTTTGCTGCTTGAGTAAGATCCATATCCAACAAATATTTGGCCCGTATTGCACGTATACACTCTGGTCGCAGCTTAGCTATTAACTGCCCGATTAATTCAATTTCTTCAGGGACGCTCATCATATCGCTAGAAAAATAATTGCTTCGTCCACCGCCTGCTTGTTCAGTTACGGCTTGACGACTAAACCCTTTACCAAGCTCACGTTGACGCCAAAACTTACCCCAGCGTCTAAGTGCACTTCTAATTTGTTTAATGGTTATCTGAGTTGCTATCATTTAGCTTTCCTATTACTTCTAAAATATCTAATGAGTAAACATCTTCTACTAAGCCAACTACGTCGTTCCATTTAGGGCTGTATTCCTTATTTTCCCAACGCCTCAATGTGCGTTCTTCAATTCCGTAGCTTGCTGCTGACTCTGCTTGAGTGTATCCACGTAAACGTCTTGCAAAACGGAGTATCTCTGCTCCAAGCGGAGCTCGTCTTTGTTTAAAAATCCTATTTGGTGAGTAACTTAACTGCGCCATAGCTTTCCTTACCGAGTTTTCCAGATGAGCTTATGATTATTTTTATTGCTATTTAATTGATATTTTCCGTCTAAAAAGGTTCGCAAATAACCTCGTCAATGAGGCTATTAAAAAATTCTTTCTGATTAAAATGATGAGGTTTTTAATTATTAAGGTACGTTGAATCACGAGGTGGATTACTACTCCCCTCTTCGATTTGTAAATAAATTTGCTGAAGAGTTCATTCTATAAAGTGTAACAACTTTATTTCATAGCTTTGCTGAGCATAGGTAAATAATACCGTTTTTCTGGAATTAAAACAGGTCAAAAATGCCCTAAGAACAAGGGTGTAAGATAAATAAGGAATTGAGAGGTCAATTTAGGTCCAAAGCTAAACAGTTACAATTAGCTGTATCAGCATTCTAATTTCCGCCACAACCCTTTCCAATAAAGGAACACGCTTCGCACAAATAGTACACAGTGACTTAAGTAAAGTCGGCACAAGTGAGTCACGATATCTCCCTTGCTACGTTGAATGCTTATTAAGTTGTAACTACAATAGCGGAAATTAAAAAATTAGTTGGACTATATAGATGGCTCAATATATTTATACTATGTCGCGGGTGAGCAAGGTTGTTCCACCTAAGCGCACAATTCTAAAAGATATCTCTTTGTGTTTTTTCCCAGGCGCAAAAATAGGCGTTCTTGGTCTAAACGGTGCCGGTAAATCTACTTTACTTCGTATTATGGCTGGCGTGGACACTGAGTTTGAAGGTGAAGCACGCCCTCAACCAGGCACTAAAATTGGCTATTTACCTCAAGAACCAGTACTTGACGAAAGTAAAACGGTACGAGAAACCATTGAAGAGGCTGTCAGCGAAGTTAAAATGGCTCTTACACGTCTAGATGAAGTATATGCAGAATATGCGATGGATGGCGCTGACTTTGACGCGTTAGCTAAAGAGCAAGGTGAACTCGAAGCAATTATTCAAGCACATGACGGCCACAACCTAGACAATGCACTAGAGCGCGCTGCTGACGCACTGCGTTTGCCTGAATGGGATGCAAAAATTGAACACCTATCTGGTGGTGAGAGACGTCGTGTTGCCATATGTCGCTTATTGCTTGAAAAACCAGACATGCTGCTACTAGATGAACCAACCAACCACTTAGATGCAGAATCAGTGGCTTGGTTAGAGCGCTTCTTACATGATTACGAAGGTACTGTGGTTGCGATTACCCACGACCGTTACTTCTTAGACAACGTCGCGGGCTGGATCCTAGAGCTTGACCGAGGCCATGGTATTCCATGGGAAGGTAATTATACATCTTGGCTAGAACAAAAAGATGCGCGACTTAAGCAAGAAGAAAAGTCAGAAAAAGCACGTCAAAAGTCGATTGAGAAAGAGCTTGAATGGGTGCGTTCAAACCCTAAAGGCCGCCAAGCAAAATCAAAAGCGCGTATGGCGCAATTTACTGAGCTTCAACAGTCTGATTACCAAAAGCGTAATGAAACTAATGAATTATTTATCCCACCGGGTCCTCGTCTGGGAGATCAAGTCATTGAAGTGACTAACCTTAAGAAAGGGTTTGGTGACCGAGTTTTAATTGATGACTTGAGCTTCTCAATGCCAAAAGGCGCTATTGTGGGTATCATCGGTGCCAACGGTGCGGGTAAATCAACACTATTTAGAATGTTAAGTGGCGAAGAGCAACCAGATAGTGGTGAAATCAAACTTGGTGATACCGTTGAACTTGCTACGGTAGAGCAGTTCCGCGACAATATGGATGACAGTAATACAGTTTTCCAAGAAATTTCTGATGGTCAAGATAACCTAAAAATAGGCAATTTTGAAATTCCTAGCCGCGCTTACGTGGGGCGCTTTAATTTCAAAGGCAATGACCAGCAAAAATTTGTTAAAGAGCTTTCGGGTGGTGAGCGCAACCGCCTACATTTAGCTAAACTGCTTAAAGCGGGTGGTAACGTAATCCTACTGGATGAGCCAACCAATGACCTAGATGTAGAAACATTGCGTGCACTTGAGAATGCAATTTTAGAGTTTCCTGGGTGTGTTATGTGTATTTCGCACGACCGTTGGTTCCTTGACCGTATCGCGACACATATTTTAGATTATCGTGACGAAGGTCAAATTAACTTCTTTGATGGTAACTATACTGAATACGAAGAGTGGTTGAAGAAAACGTACGGCGCAGAAGCAGCTGAACCTAAGCGTATCAAATACAAAAAGATTGGTTAATTTAATGCCAAACTAAATTTGAAGCCCTGAACCTGTTCAGGGCTTTTTTATATCTGGTTAGTCTGTAAAAAAATGACTAAACTTTAGATAACGAAATGACGAGATCCCTTTATGAAAGAACGCAGAAAATTTTCCCGAGTCCTATTCTCAAACCAAGCATCATTAATGACGACAACTGGGGACTATAATTGCGAAATTATTGACTTGTCATTAAATGGTGCACTGATCACCTTGCCAATTGGGTTAACGCCACTCAAAGGACAACCCGCGAGTCTAAAGTTCAACTTGCCCGGTAGCGAGGTAGAAATATGTATGGAAGTAGAAATTCGACACATCGAAGAAGCACACCTAGGGTTGCACTGTGCGCAAATCGACCTAGACAGCGTAACTCACTTAAAACGATTAATTGAATTAAACATCGGTGATGATGATATACTCCACCG
The DNA here is from genome assembly GCF_001625575.1 of Pseudoalteromonas luteoviolacea S2607. Classification (GTDB taxonomy): domain Bacteria; phylum Pseudomonadota; class Gammaproteobacteria; order Enterobacterales; family Alteromonadaceae; genus Pseudoalteromonas; species Pseudoalteromonas luteoviolacea_E. The sequence continues at coordinate 98,792 of NZ_AUXV01000016.1, read as the reverse complement.
TGAGTTAGAGAATTTAACACTTCACGAATAATTTAAAGGGACGCTCGATGTTACTGGAATCTCTGCAAGGATTTATTCCTTTTATCGCCTATTTCACTCTGGGTTATCTACTCATTCTGACCTTTTTATTTGTCTACACTAAGGTTACACCCCACTGTGAGTGGCAGTTGGTCAAAGACAATAACCCGTCAGCAGCTGCGGCTTTTTGTGGCACGCTAATCGGGTTTACCCTCCCAGTAGCCAGTGCTGCTGTTAACGCAGTCTCCCTCATTGACTTTGCATTGTGGGGTGTGATCGCAGGCATAATGCAGTTAGTGACATTCTTTTTAGTGCGTTTATATATGCCGTTACTTTCGCAAAAGATTGAAAGCAACCACATTGGCGCAGGTCTGTTTTTAGGTGGCGCGTCACTGGCAACAGGGATCTTAAATGCTGCCTGCATGACATATTAAGGAGCCGATATGAAACGCAGCAAGCATATTAAGCTCACCTTAATGATGGGTGCCAGTGCAGGTCTAGTAGGGTGTGGCGACAGTGATGAGTCAGCATTGCTGTTTAAAAACATTGATGAATGTACCTCCTTTGGCGTTGAAGAAGACGCCTGTCAATTTCAATATGAACAAGCACAAAATAGGCACCTTTCTGAAGCCCCTAAATATGCCACAGAGCAGCTCTGTGAAAGCGATTTTGGCTATGAACAATGTGATAACAACGGCGGAATATGGCGGCCGTTAATGGCAGGGTTTATGGTCGCAGCGATAGCTGAAGCTGTCGACGAAGGCCTTGATGCCATGAAAAAACGCAAGCGAAAAAAAGCGGCATTTTTAAGCGGTAAATACTATTCAGGAGCAAAGCCTTTATATCGTAGTAAGGATGATTACTTCAAGTATCGTAATGCTCAAAATGCGATTGTTGCTAGCACAAGCGCAGCCGGAACAACCAAAGTAAGCGCTTCAGCTATTAATTATAGGGCCAAACCAAACAAGGTGGTCACGAGGACGAAAAGCCGAGGCGGCTTTGGTCGCAGCGCCAGTAGTCGAAGTTGGGGAGGGTAACCAGCCCTTTCTACTTTTAGAGCACACAAAACCCGAAGTCTGACGGCAGTATTCAAATGATAAAAGTCCCCATCAATGAACGTCCAAACTGGCGGACACAAGCCCAAGAAATTGGGTTTAGATTTCACACCATGCATGGACAACCCTACTGGGATGAGCGAGCTTATTATCAGTTTTCTCTCAAACAAATAGAGCAAGGTATAGAAGCACCTACCGTAGAACTGCATCAAATGTTATTACACGTGGTAGACAAAGTTTGTAATGACGATGCCTTAATGCAACGTTTTGCTATCCCTGAACCTTTTTGGCATATGATAAGACGCTCTTGGCTGAGGCGAGACCCGCATTTATATGGCCGCTTTGATCTTTGTTATGACGGTCGTCACAATGCCAAATTACTTGAGGCTAATTACGATACGCCGACCTCTTTATTCGAGTCAGCCTATTGGCAGTGGATATGGCTTGAACAACAAGTCAGTGCAGGATTGCTGCCCAAACACACAGACCAATTTAATAGCATACAAGAACAGTTAATTGCTCGCTTTCGACATTTACACAAACTAAATCGTTCTAAGAGCTTACATTTTAGCTGCTGTAAGGACACTATCGAAGACAAGGGGACCATTGATTATTTAAAAAGTTGTGCCATTGAGGCTGGTATCCGTAGCAAGTTTGTATATATCGAAGATATTGGAATAGATACCCATCGCCAATTTACTGACTTAGACGATACTTCAATTAGCTGGTGTTTTAAATTATACCCTTGGGAGTTTATGTTTGAGGATGAATATGCATACGCATTGGCTGACAGTAAAACAACTTGGTTAGAGCCATCTTGGAAAGCGCTGTTGTCGAATAAAGCAATATTACCACTGCTGTGGCAGCATTTTCCAAACCACCCTCACCTATTACCAGCGTATTTCTCCGATCAAAAACATCAATTATCAACTCGTCAGGGCATTGTTAAAAAGCCTATTTTTTCTCGAGAAGGTGCGAATATTGAAATCCGTCAAGATAATCAAGTCATTGCGCAATCTTCAGGGAGTTATGGTGAAGAGGGGTTTGTTTATCAAGCATATAGTCCGCTACCTAAATTCGAAGATGAATATCTCGTGGTTGGAAGCTGGGTTGTAGGAGACGAGCCCGCGGGTATGGGTTTAAGAGCAGACAAAAGCTTAATTACACAAGATTTAAGCCGTTTTATTCCACACATTATCTTAGGTTAGTCAGCACCACTAGAATAAAAAAGCAGCCCGATGGCTGCTTTTTTTAAGATTTTTTCTGATAAATAATGCCTGGATTACACCGCAACATTTCAAAGTCGTCGCTTAAACCAGCCATAGACTCCGATGCTCCCAAAAATAGATACCCATTTGGGTTTAACGCCTGAGCAAACTGCGAAATTATTTTAGCTTTCACTTCTGGTGAGAAGTAGATAAGTACATTGCGACAAAAAATCACGTCGAACTTACCCAATAATGCGTATGAATCAAGTAAATTCAAATGTCTGAAATTCACCATTTTACGAATAGGATCGACAACTTTTGCCATACCATTGCCGCTATCCATAAAGAATTTTTTTCGTCTTTCAGGCGACAAACCTCGCGCAAGTGCAAGTGCATCATATTCTGCATTCTTACACATATCGAGCATGGTATTAGAAATATCGGTTCCCACTACCTGTGCACCCATTTTCAGTGCACCAGGATTTAAGGACTGGTACTCACTTGTCGACATCGCTATAGAATACGGTTCCTGACCAGAAGAACTAGCAGCAGACCATATTTTAACTGGCCGACGCAAGTCTTTAAATTCAGGGTAAATTTTCTTTTTTAGCAATTCGAACGGATATTGATCGCGAAACCATAGTGTTTCATTCGTTGTCATTGCATCAACAACTGCAGCTCGCAGTTGGCGCTCATGTGGGCTCAGAGTTTTGCTCACCAATGAAGAAAGAGACTCTACATTGAATCGAGACATCAGAGGCGCAAGCCGACTCTTCACCAAATATAGCTTGTTATCACCAAGCACTATCCCGCACTGCTGTTCTAAAAAAGTGCGAAATTGATCGTACTCGCTTTGCTCAAGATGTTTATTTTCCAAAGTTATACCGCCACTTATTAATCACAATGAACCCATTTTTTTACAGCAGATGCCAGTTCATCAGGGTTAAATTTAGCGATAAAGTCGTCTGCACCGACTTTTTCAATCATAGCCTGATTAAACACACCACTGAGAGAAGTATGTAATATAACATGTAAAGGTGCTAATTTTGGATCGGCTTTAATTTCAGCCGTTAGGGTATACCCATCCATTTCTGGCATTTCAACGTCAGAAATCAAAAGCCCAACACGCTCAGTGATGTCATTTTGACAGTCTACTTCAGCGATCTCTTTTAATCGTATGAGTGCCTCTTTACCATTTTTGGCCAGCTCGGTCTGCACACCAAGCGGTTCAAGCGCTCGCTTGACTTGGTTTCTAGCTACCGCAGAGTCGTCTGCAATAAACACGATACGCTCACCGAGGTCTTTTTGCATCTCACCATCGGCAACAATGTCTTCACTGACTTCTGTGTTAATTGGGCAAATCTCATTTAAGATTTTCTCAACATCGAGTATCTCGACTAATTCTTCTTCGATTTCTGTCACAGCAGTCACATAAGAGTAACGACCCGCGCCAGATGGCGGAGGCATAATGCGCTCCCAATTCATATTTACAATGCGCTCTACCGCGCCCACCAAAAACCCCTGAACCGAGCGGTTATATTCAGCAATAATAACAAAGCAATTTTTAATATCTTCGATTGGCGGACCGCCTACAGCGAGAGACATGTCAATAACTGAAATAGTTTGCCCACGAATGTGTGCAACCCCTCTTACATACGAATTAGATTTTGGCATAGCCGTAAGAGGTGGACATTGGAGTACTTCTCTTACTTTAAAAACATTGATACCGAAGCGTTGGCGACCTTTCAAACGAAAGAGTAATAGTTCAAGTCGGTTTTGACCCACCAACTGAGTTCGTTGGTTAACTGAGTCTAAAATACCTGCCATTTCATTCTCCTACTCAAAATACAGCTTATCGGAACAATGTTTGCTTGTTAATTAGCATTCAAAGTTGCCCTTGAAGCGGTGAAGCAATTCACGCAAAATCTTTATACCTTGTTTCACCCCATAAGCATAGTCGAAACATCATGAGTTTGTTAAAAAATACAGTTGCAGTTCAATTCTTTCTTATTTTGGCATATTTTTTAGCCATGTCATCCGCTTATGCTCAGACCTATCAGTCAGAGCAAATTCAGGAACTCGCAATAAAGTATGTAGAAAAGCATGCGATTCAAGAGTCTAAAGGAGAAACGAATATTAGCGCACTCCCACTAGACTCTCGTCTTCCTAATAGGCAATGTGCACGCCCCCTAAAAGTATCTAGCAAAACACGCCCGCCGTTTGCGCGTCAAGTAACCGTACAAGTCCGTTGTGATAGCAGAGAGAAGTGGGTACAATTTGTGCATGTGAAAATTGAAGTACTATTTCCTGTTATAGTCAGTTCACAGCAGTTAGACAAAGGTGTTGTGCTACAAGCGGAAGATCTCAAAATCGCGATGCGACCAAAACATTTTGTACGGGCATCAAATATCGATGACATTTCAATGTTGATTGGCAGTAAAACAAAACGTCGCATTCAAGCTGACAAAGCAATCAACATGAGACATATATGTATGGTCTGCAAAGGAGATACCGTTATAATTTTGGCTGGTAATGAACACTTCGCCATCAAAACGCAAGGAATAGCCCTGCAAGACGGCAACTTAGGTGAACAAATCCGAGTTAAAAACACAAAATCAGGAAAAACTATACGAGCACGTGTAAAAGATGTTGATTCCGTAGCGGTCAATATTTAAAATTTTTGCTAAAGTAAATAAAGGAACGGTCGATATAAAGACTGAATCAACTTTTTTAATGGGTCAGAATCATGGTTAATAACATTAACGGTCAGAATCAGCCGAACAATGTTGCTAATAATGTTAAGCAACAACGTGCTGAATTGCAAAGAAATGATGCAAATAATCCTGCAACTAAACCTGCCGCCCAACAGAAAGCAGCAGCAGACTCTGTAAGCTTGACGCCTCAAGCACAGCAACTTAAAGGTTTGCAAGAAAAAGCACAGCAAGCACCTGCATTCGACAATAAAAAGGTCGAAGAGCTGAAAAAAGCCATTGCTGAGGGCAAATATCAAGTCGATGCAGAAAAATTAGCCAAAAATATAGCCGCATTTGAATTCGATTTATATGGATAACACGACCGAGCTGTGTATACAGCAATTAAATGCTCAAATCGCCTCATTGGAAGCTTTGACCCAGCTTCTTGATGAGGAGTTGACTGTTCTCAGCTCAAGAAACGGTGATGGTTTAAAAGAAATCGCTCGGCAAAAGATTACCTACCTTAATACGATTCAAAAAACTGACAAAAGTTTGTCTTCATTTCCGGCTGAGCTTTTCAAAGACCCAGACGTAGTTCCGCTTACTGAAGAAATCAACAAGCTTTTGTACAAGTGCAAAAACCAAAATGAAGTTAACGCTAAAGCCGCGCATTTGGCAAATATGACAGTCCGAGAATTGAAAGAAATTCTGATAGGGACACCAACTTCAACTACATATACAGAAGAAGGGAGTGTGGTAGAAAATGTCGGTGAGCTTGTGAAGAACTTAAAAGCTTAGCGATAAAACGTCTATACAATCTACGCAAAAGCACGCATTTTAACTAGCGTGCTTTTTTGTGCCGGTAGATGCTCTTTGCCGAGCAAAGATTAGTAGTAGGTTACTCGTTGAATTTTCTTAGGTTTAACTTGGCCTATATAAAGATCGTAGACAGTCTTCATATCCAACTCTAGCTCTGTTGTATAAATGTCTCCAACCGCATAAGATTTCAATACTCTAGCACCGCGGATCACACCTTGTACTTGGCTTCTCAAGCCATCATTTTGGGCAATGACCCCTCTTACGGTTGTCGATGCATTAAGCTGGTGGCCATATACTTGCTCTGCCAGTTCTCGGTAAGCCTCTAACTTAGAGACCTTAATAGCCATCAGCATTTTTTCGCTGTCAGTTGCCCCTGGCTGAGCATCCAGCGGCGCATAACCAATTGCTTTTAAAACAGGGTAGCTATCGGGCTGTACATAACTATACTCTACATGTTTGTCGATAATTGAACTACACCCAGCAAGGCCAAGCACAAAACTTGCAGCAAGCACTTTGCCGATTTGATAAAACTTTCGCATTTGCTACCGACTCCTAATAAAACCAATTAATGTCCACTAAAGCACATGCACAAATTGAGCCAACACTATTGGCATAAGACTTGCGTTAACAACGTTAGATAGATTTTTGATATGGTAATTGCTCAATGAACAAATTAAGTTGTATAGCGCTTGTTACAAGTGCACTCAGTCTTCCTTGTAAAGCTGAGTGGTTTGAAGTTACGGGTTATGCCAATGCCTACACCTCCGACAGAGCAGCCGCCAGACAAGAGGCTGTGCAAGATGCTATTACACAAGCGTTGATATTCTCTGGTGCAACCGTATCTAGTGTACAAACTTTAGCTGACGGTGTGTTAGCGCAAGATCATATCAAAATCAAAAGTCATGGCGAGATCCAAGAGATTAATCTCGTATCTGAAAACACCAAAGATGGAGTCATGAGCGTAACGCTGCATTTGGATATTTTTCCAAAACAGCAAAAGTGCCCTGAAGAGTCATTCAGTAAACAAATTACCGTCACTCAAAGTCAGCTTATTCAACCTCACCAAGCTCGGTTAGGTCAAATTTTTGACATCCACAAGTCTTCGAGTGAGCGTTTGTATCAAACTCTTATGCAAAGAAATATGACCGTTAAACCCATTCCCTTCATAGATAAGAGCCTTAATGTCAGAGCGTTTTTTTCGCAAAATTTTGATTATGACAAGCAATTAATCGAAAGCTTAACAGCAACGAGCAATAGCCAATATGTTTTACTCAGTCAGATCACAGATCTCGCCAGTACGCAGCAGCTCAATAGCGATTATGCATTTTGGCAAGACGACGAGTATGTGCGCAGTTTCAAAATAGACTTTGTTGCATTTGACGCCCTCACCAAAGACAAGGTGTGGCAGCAACACTACAGTGTGACAGGTATTTGGCCGTTCGAGAAAACTAAAATCATCGACGTTTACAGTGACACCTTCTGGCATACCGACTATGGCAAGCGTATTCAAAGCGTGTTTAATAGCCTAGCTCAAGATTTAGACCAAGCTTTTGCATGCATGCCCACCAAAGGAAAAATTCTCCACAAAGACCAAGATCAGCTTGTGATAAACCTTGGCAGAGCACATGGTATTAAAGAAGGACAAGTCTTGAGTGTGGCACATCGCAGTGACGTGGCAGGAGAAAGAAACCAGTTTTTCTCACGCAGTATTCAAACAATAAATCGAGTTAAAGTGACACAGGTTAATGCGCAAAATGCCATTGCGCAAAATATTCAAAACCGCCCAATGAACAATATTCAAGTCAATGACATCGTCGAGTTGATTATCACGCCGCCAGAAGACTTTGCTTTGTAGTTTGGCTGGCACATTGCATTGCATGCGAGGGTGAATTATTTATGTCGTGTTGAATGGCGTCCCCGGTAGGAATCGAACCTACATCAAAGCCTTAGGAGGGCCCCGTTTTATCCATTAAACTACGGAGACAAGCTGAATCGCCTTTGTCTTAATATATATAACAGCTTAAGATACTAAAACACAAGCATATTTTATTTCCCCTTTCCTCTTTTTATATATCGTAAACACAAATCATCAAAGAGGAAGAAAAGCGCTTAGCCTGCGCCTTTTTAGACTTAGCTTGAAGTAACAAATGGGGGGAGGTGCGCACCAATCATTGTTTGTGAACACCTAACCTGAATTAGTATGTTGACGTCGCGTGAGGACCCAGAATAAAGTAAGGGATCATCACATTACTGCTAGCAACGACCAAACGATTATCAAAATCTAGAAGTCTTGTATTCACTTCCACACCTTTGTCTCGGTAAATCATGGTACCTGTTAATACATGACTAGGAGCTGGCTTTTTAGGTAACTGTTTAGCGTTTCTCGACAAAATAAAGTCACCATTGGTGGTAACAGCTATCCCTCGATGGGATTTAAAATCAAGTGCAGGATAACCCATTTTTTGGAACTGATGGATCATGGATTCTGCCAACTGATTACCAAGCTGATTACTGCGGCGCAGGCTGTTATCAAAACTAACAAAACTCGTAATCGCCACCGCACTGGGTGAAATACCAGACAATGAATCAGAGAGCTCTAATGCTATTTGGCCAGCATAGTTTGCTATTTGCTTATTATGCGTGTAGCTAATAAAACCACGATCCTTGTACTCAATATCTGATAGTGTATCAAGCTCACGCGAAAGCTGTGTTAATTGCCGTGCCTGTTGGGTCGCACTAGACTCAGCTTGCTGCTTCGGCACAATTTGCGTATGTGTAGACGATTCACATCCGCTTAGTACAGCAAGGCAACTAAATATTAAGCCACGTCGTTTCATAGTCATTACCTACTCGCTCGTTCTAACCGAATACCATCATGGCCAATACCGTCTCTTAGCGCGTTAACAACAGCTTGGGGTAAAAAGCCTTGCGCGGTTCCAACCACGGCCTTACTTTTAACACCGACAATTCGAGCATTGACCAAAACGCCGCCCTGATGGTTAGCCAGTGTCCCCGCGAGCACATAATTGAATGTATGTTCATCAGATAGCTCTAAGAAGTCTCGACTAAAAATAAAGTCCCCTTCTTTGGTCACTCGCATAAAATCAGTCGTTTTAAAATCGACAACCGGTACTCCAAAGTTATGTAGCTCATGTATAAAGCTCTCCGAAAGCTGGTTGCCCAGCAAAGAGCCATAGTTATAATCTTCGTCTAGGAATACGAAAGTAGCCACTGCAATGGGTGTACGATCATTTACGTAACGCACGTTACTGATCATGTCTTGCATTAAGTTCTGCACATAGTGTGTGACATTGCGGCTCGCCATTTGCTGCGAAACGGTCATACCATGCATGCCGCCAGGATGAGCTTGGAATTGGCTCTCAGGTGTAGCAAACGCGTTTTTCTCAACCATAATGGCACTGCGGTTACTTCGGTCATCTTCGGTAAGCGTGCAACCAAACAAAAGCGGTAAAATAAGCCCGAATGCGTACTGTTTCATATTTATCTCCGTCAATATTGGCCGCGATGAAGTAAGCCATCACGCATTTGCACCTGCTCTTCTCCCCATAAAGTGGACTTAGGCAAGCTTATAGACGCAGCTGACATCGTTTTATTATTTACCATGTCAACCAAGCGTGCATGTATCGTATAAGAATTGAAGCTCTCGCTGACAGTACCGGTTAACACCAAGTCAAATTTATGTCGCTCTTTGAGCTTATCTATATCACGGCTAAGTATGTTATCGGCATCGTCCGACAAACTTATAGCTTTTTGCATGCGAAATTCGACAACCTGTAAACCCATCTGTGTCATATAGGTAATAAAGCTCTCTTGAATTTGATTACTCAGACCCTCACCTTGACTGTGCACCGTATCCATACCGAGCTTACTGTCTTTATAAAAACTCGTTACCGCAACTGATGATCCAGGCTTTAAGGGTTTACTGTACTGACTCAATTGAGTAGCTAATTCACCCACATAACTATGCACTGTGCGTGCGGGTGGTGTATTTTTTGCTGTAGGTTGATTACTTTGATTCATGAGCAGACTAGAACTACATCCCGTCATCAAGCCAACCAACACCAATAATAAAATACGCATATTCTGCACCTCTCATTCAATAGTTCAGGAAATGCAAAAATCGAACCAAGTTATCATATCCATAATGATATTATTTGGGCGGCATCGATTTTAGCTAGTATTGCTTGAGTGCTCACATTTAATAGTTAATTGGCACCTCTTCCACTTCACACTTTATTTTTTCTCGCTTAAATGTCAGGCAAGCTTTTGCCGCTTTTCCTTCATGCTCATAAAATGAAAAGCCCAGTAAGTAATCCTCGCTGTATCTGTCATACATATAAAAAGGTTTAGATTGGAACAACCCAGGTGACTTTTTGGCTAACATCAAAGCGTAAGTTTTTAAAATGGGCAGAGAATTAAACCGGCCACCACTGGCCACAATGCGCTTGCGTTGCTTTAACTGCTCAACGGTTAAGTCGACTTCCAGCAAGACATCTCCTTCGTTGGAGAGCTGTACTGCAACTTTGTCTCTTTGTGTAAACTCATCATCTAATTGCTGCTTCACGCGTGCTTCATAGAGTCCCGGCCGGATATTGCTAAGTACATAATATCCATCAAATGCTGACTTAGCCTGTGCAACAACTCTATTATCTTTATCAACTAGCTCTATTGTCGCGTAAGCTAGTGGTGAGCTGCTACCATCTTGATGTTTTTTGTAGGTAATCCCTTCTAGCTCTCCTGCATGCACAACTGGGTACTCTAAATATGTAATGAGTCCCCGACGCGGAGTCACTGAGCGACCATCATGTGCCGGTATATAAAATGGGTCTGGCAAAGTATCGATATCCAATCGAATATCGGTTCTGCGCTCTAGCGGCATGTTAGAGAGCAGCGCAATGCCATTATCATCGGTGCGTGCTTGGCCAAAACTTTGTACTGATTTAACTCTCACGCCCTTTAAAACTTCATCATTATTATCAAATACCGCATTGTTGTTATGATCTAAGAACACTTTAACAACTACCGAGCCTGTACTCGCGAGGCGTTTATCTGTAAAAAGCAGCACGTCACTCGTATTGGGGTAACCTAAACTAAACTGAGTTGCAAAACCAAGTTGCCACTCGTCATTTTGCTGATAATTTAAATCTCCAGTTAAGCGTAATCTGTCATTGTGCCAACTAAGCCCTACTCCTAGTTCATAGCCATCATGTAACAGCGACTTTGTATACCCCAACTCCACATCAAGATCAGGTTGAATTGACTGGCTTATTTGTATTTGATAATCAGTGAGTTTCCGAGTCGGCTCTAACTGATAGCCTATGTTAAAACGACCATACGCTCGCCCCAAGCGCCCCTGCCAGCGCAAACCACCAAATAGTTCAGTTTCGTCTTTTGAGTCATGTCTAAGATAATTAAGTTGATTACTGAATGTGCCAACTCTTGTCGCCATTGCCAGCAAGTTTGTCGCCATAAAACGACTTTGCTGCTGTGTTCTATGCCAATTTAACGTATTTTGATAATTTAATCGCACAGAGCCATAACTATAAAGTTGCCCTGAAGCGCGTAAGTACACCTCTTGTGAGCGTGTCCTAGATGTACTTTGTGGTGTTAATAATCGATTTTGGTCATTAAAAGTCATGCTCAGAGATTGACCATTCACCTCTGTTCTACTCTGAAGCTGGGTTAACTGATTGCTCTGTTGGTCTCGGCTCAAATCTACATTAAATAGTCCTTTACTCCACATATCAAAACTGACACCCGTTGACAGTTGATATTGGTTAACCTGACTTTCTAAACCGTAGCGTACACCGGAGTAAATGGCTACATGCTCACTTAAGCCATAATCATAACGAGATAGTAGATTCCAACCCGATGAAGGCGCATTGACGAGCTTATCGTTGAGTAAAGTTCTGCCAGTATCCACTATCGACGTGTCAAAATAGTGCTCACCCGCTTTTATCGCATTGCCTGTCACATAATACGAGCGAACATCATGTGCAACTTGCCCTTGTGGTCCATACATTCGTATTTCAAATGCATTGCTACCAAAATACAACTCAATGTTTCTAAAGTCATACAGCCCCGATTGAATGTTCAACTGCTGCGCAATCATCAGTCCATTGTGGTAAAGCTCAACATCCCAGCCTACTTGCACAACACCACTGATCCTCACGGTTTGACTATCAACCTCTTTATACACTGGCCTGTTTGTAACTCGCGCTCCCCGCGCATGAGTCGCCTGGTAATCTCTGCCAATCTGAGTTCCTATGACATCACCAAACTCAATCTGCGTGACTTCTAGCGGCCCCCATTTAAAAACTTCAGAATAAGAGCGACTGGCCTGCAGTCGACTTTGGTTTGCTAGATCTTGCTCACTACCTCGCACAAAATAACTTGTGCTCCAATAGGCGATATCCTGACTGCCTTGAACAACATAATCAAATGTCGTATCGTCGTTCGTTGCTTTAATTCCGAGTTGAAAATCCAGTAGTGGTGCACTCCACTTTTGATAAGGACTCGACTGCCACGGCAACACCGGTAATGGGGGAGCATTTTTCATAGAGAAAATACGACTTTTTCGCGCTAGACGCTGCTCAATAGGCAACTCTTGCGCACTAAATACCTGAATTCTTAAATCCGTATAGTTGATAGTGAACTTGAGATTAAACCACGATGCTAATAAATTTGCATCGACGTAGGTTTCATCTTCAAGTTGACGCCACTGGTGGTCATGAAAGTGCTCAACACGCCCGGCTACATCGGTTCGCTGTTTTTCTAAATCTAGTGAAAAATACTGTTTTGGGTCTATGAACCAACCCTCATAATTGGTTGAAGTCGCGGTGTTTTTTGCAGAAATAGCAAAGTCCAAACTGGAAAACAAGCTTTGTAACTCAATGGCAACACCCTGCTCAGTTTTAATAGCAAACACTTCTGCTATATATGTTTCATTGATATAAAGAGATAAAAGCAGGTCTTCATCTACCGCAATTCGCGCTCCACCCGCATGTACCACACCTGCTTTAAATGCCGCCGGCGCAGCACGAAGTTCAGTCACTCTACCAGCGAGAAAACTAGCCAATATCAACCAAACAAATACAGTATAAAAGTCACGCAATACTGTCACACCTAAAATTAAGGCGTCAGAACAAAAATCTTTTTAACAAATTCCTTGTCAACATACTCTTCCTGACCTGTATAGGTTACTTTGAGCTGCCCCGCATTTTGCAGCGTTTGCTCAGTCAGTACATTAAGCTCAACCGACGCACTTTCTACCTCAGGATAAATTGCAAAGTTATTGGCCACAGACACACGCTGCCATGGTTGTTCATCTCCCCCCTTCCAATCCACTTGAATTTTGCCAAATGTACTGGCGTTCCCTAAACGGTCCATTTTTAGCTTAATGACTTGTTTTCCTGAGTCATTCTCCACGATTTGGGCATCACTTAACGTTACTTTTGGTAAGACGGTTTGCTTACGGTATAAAACGGGAATGCTATAACTCAGAATCATATTCAGGTTAATGCCGATTGCTTTCGAGGCCACATTCTTCTCTGTTGGTAGCGCTTGAAAAAATAGATGAGAGCGATACTCCCCCTGTGCCATTCCCTGTTTACGTCTCAGTGCTAATTTTACTAGTTGTCTTTCTCCGGGAGCTAAATGAATTTGCTTAGGCGTCATTCTAATTAAATGACTCAAACGCCAAGGCCCCACTTCATCGGCAGTTAAATCTCGGTATCCACCGCTAGGCAAAGCATGTTTTTCTTTCCAACCCAAGCGGTATGTTTTTTCCTCTTGACTGTTATTAATCAAATAAACCTTGGCTGTGCGCTGGCGTTCATCAAAAACAACTCGAGTAGGAGATATCATCAAGCTTGCGTTGACAACATTACTCACAAGGCCAATTAACGACAGGCCTATAACTAAAAACAGATTTTTCATAAATGACTAATAACTCACTTCTATGCTCGCCCACACTCGGTATGTGCCATCCGGATATTGATTGGGGCTGCTTTTTATCTCAATCGTACCTCCCACCTCAAATTGTGCATTACCAAGCGTGTCACTAAACACTCGGTCCACATGTTCCAAGTGAGTTAGATTGATACCCGAGATGGCCAAATTACTGTGAGACATATGAGGGTTAATGATAAGAGTGCTGATAGCAATATTGGTTTGCGCAGGTAGAGCCGACAATACAATACTTGCCGCATGTGCTCCCGACACTAAATGCACCGGTCCATTAGTTGTATTTTGCCCGTTGGCTCGTATTTGCACACGGCCAACTTCAGCATGATTTGAGATCAAAATAGTGCCAAAGTTTAAAGGCCGTTCAATAACAATGCTCGCATAGCTATAGAAACTAGGTGCAATACCGAGTCCAATCAATAATGCCATGAGCCCAGCTAATGTATTGAAACTCTCTTTGCTTAAGGCATATTTCAAAGCAGTAGTAACCTAGTAACTTACTTCAATGGTAAAAGTGCCGCTATAGCTACCATCCAAGTAATTGGCAGTGCCACCAGTGGTCGTTTTAAGTGTTGCACCAATATTGAAAAGTGCTTCGCCTTTGTCATCCACCTGAATTTTATTACCCGTAACGTCTTGTTTGCTCAGCGCACCAGTCTCGATGTAATAAGTAAAGGTGTCCATCGTAAAACCCGCCGCATTAGGATTGCCGCCCGCTAAGACAATATTTGTTTCCACAGGATCGGTAATGGTCAAGGTTGCAAAAGGGACAACGCCAGAGATCTTAAACTGCGCAGGCGCCCCAGCTTCTAAAATAGAAATCTCAGCATTGCTAATATTCGTAGACGTTACACTGGCGGCTTTGCCAGTATCGGCTGGAATTACCAAAGTCGCAGTATCTGAGCCCGTAGTATCTGCTCTCGCTCGGATTGTGCCAAATAATAGATCTGATTGCTTCTCTAATTCAAACGCATTTTTTACGGTAACTTTCGCTTCAAATGTTCTTTGCTCACCCGCATGAGAGGTTAATGTCACCGCAGCTAAAGCGGTCACAAGGGCTATTTTTCTAGTCTTGTTTTTCATTGTGTTATCCTTTTAAAACCACTGTGGAAGAAGTTGTGATAAAGAAATTACTTCTCTTGCCAAACAAATAAGAGCATTAGCTCTAAAAAATACCCAAAGCTCCTTCTTTGGCTCCAACACAGCTTGCCCAGCTATACTCGGAGAATTAAATTTACATATGTATTATAAATAGGTACATCTTTTTGCGATATTTACCATCGCCTTGCAAAATACTTTGGCCTCCTCTATTGAGGTAAAGCCTTTTGCAGTTACATAGTAAAGGTGTTGCTCATCGCTCGGTTCAATCATTTGAGCATGCACGGAGTTAAATACTAGGTGGTATTGCTGCCTAACCTTATTTAGTCGCTTATCAATATGTTCAACCTGACTTAAAGCGCGTTCACGTTTCATATGAATGCCCAGTACTAATTCTGGGGTAGTCACATCCGCTTCAATCACGCTGTTTGAAGTCGTTGCTGTGTGCATTTCATTTGACTGTGACTCAGTACGCTCTGTTGCCGTGTGAATTGTTGTTTCCTGCGTTGGACTCAGATGGTTTTGCACCGTCGTCACTTCAGCTTGTGCTGATAAAATGGCAAGTAGCTGATTTAAGTCCCCCTCCATTTGCGCAAGGCGCTCAATACTCGCTTTGTTTTTATCATAAGAGGCAATCATACTTTTATGCGCATGTATTGCTTCTTGCTGTGCTATTTTTTCTTCTAGTGAAAGCTCCGTATTTGCACAGCCAAATAACCCTAACAAAGGTAATACTGACAAAAGTTTTTTTGGCCACAAAGTGGTAGGCATACTGCAAGACCCAAACTAAATTAATTGATATGACATGTCCGTCTTAAAATAGGCCTTTAGACTGACTAAAAAATACTTAATTGTCCATAAAAAAGGATAAAACTCTTATCTTTTGTTTAAAAAACAATCTAAAAGTATGCTTTTGAGTGGAAAACAGCACGCTATATTTGTATTTATTGCAGGAACTATCAAGATCAAAAAAGCAGCACTGGGTGCTGCTTTTTTGAGTTCATTATACAGAGAATGGATATTGAATCGCGTCGTGATGTTGGTAGTTAGTCACTTCAAAGTCATCCAAAGTAACCCATGTTTCCAAGTCCTCAAATGTCTTGATATCAGGGTTAATATGTAACTGAGGTGATTCAAATGGTGCACGTTTCAATTGTACATCACGCATTAGCTCCAGCTGATCTTCATAAATATGTGCATTAACGATCTTATGAAATGCCTTGCCAGGTTTAAGTCCGGTAATTTGTGCAACCAGCTTTAGCAAAGTAAATACTTGAATCGCATTGAAGTTACCGCCTAGCGGCACATCTTGGCTACGCTGATAGCTATTTAGATATAACACTCCATCTAGAATCGAAAATTGATGCTGGAACATACAAGGACGTAAGCAGCCGAGATGAAAAGAACCAGGATGATAAAAGGTAATTATCTCACCTCTGTTATCGATACCTTTAGACAAGTCATCAATTACTTGCTTGACTAAATCTACACTGCCACCGTCTGGTTTAGGATAGTTTCTGGCAACGGCACCATAAACAAACCCCATATCATCTTCACCTTTTCGATTCGGGTTATTTAACCAGTCTTGGTTGTCATTTGCATTGGCATTCCATGTGTTACAGCCAATCTCTCTGAATTGTGCAGCACTGTCATAACCACGCAGATAACCAAGTAATTCCGCAATCGCAGCTTTCCAGTAACTTTTTCGCGTGGTCACTAATGGAAATTCGTTTTTATCAACATGATAGGTAAGGTCGGCATTAATCACAGTGAGGCATCTTTTACCAGTTCTGGTGTTCTCTACCCATTTACCCTCGTCTACGATACGCTGGCATAAGTCCAAGTATTGCTTCATTTATGTAACCCTATCACTAATCTAAACTGTACTGAGCGCTATCATACACTGCCTCAGAGAGCGAAACCACAATGTCCGTATGCGTTTATTTAAAGTAAATGAGCATTTAACTTTTCCACGTCACTTCAATCTACCCCGCAAGAATATTAAATTCCAATAAATAAAAACAAAGCAGCTAACATATTTAAAAGCAACTGATAAATTAATTTAGGAATTACAATCAAGTCATAAGGAAAATAAAATGAAACTATCCATCAAAAAAATACGCTAAAACGTCTTTCTAACGATAAAAAAATGGATCCAGGAGTCACCAAGCGTATTGCTGGTGGAGAGCCAGACATGTGCCCTACGTTTGGCAATGCGGCTTGCATCGCCGCTGAAAACAATAGCGGCTGCTTTACTGCTCGCGAGCAAGATTGTCCCGCTGAGTTTTAAAATGAATATTAGAGGGAATGCCATAATGGCATTCCCTCTATAATTTGTTTTACTTTGCCGAAGAAATCGTTTGATTAAACCGCGCGACCTCACCACGTTTAAGTAAGTTATACACAGCAGGTAACACAATGAGCGTCAGTAAAACGGCACTACTCATTCCCCCAACCATAGGCGCCGCTATTCGACTCATGACCTCAGAGCCCGCGCCCGCCCCATAAAGAATGGGTAATAAGCCAATAATAATCGTGGCGACTGTCATCATCACAGGCCTTACACGTAAACCAGCGCCATTTAACAGCGCTTGGTTATACTGCGCCGTTGAAATAGGCATGGATGTGCTTTGGGCGCGCTCCTTTAACTCGCTCAAAGCTTGATTTAAATACACCAACATAATCACGCCAATTTCGACTGCGACGCCTGCTAATGCAATAAACCCTACCCCCGCAGCAACAGAAAAATTAAACCCCTCTATATACATGAGCCATAACCCACCTATCAATGCCACAGGTAGCGTTACGATGATAACGGCAACCTCACTGATGGCTCTAAAATTCATGTAAAGAAGTATTACAATGATAGCCAAAGTGAGTGGCAGTACGTAAGAGAGCTTTTCTTTTGCTCTTTCCATGTATTCATATTGACCTGCCCATGTAATTGAATACCCCGTAGGTAAGTCAAGCTCAGATGCTAAGTAAGCTTTTGCATCGCTGACATAGCTGCCGATATCAACGCCTTCTATATCAATAAACGTCCACCCATTTATACGCGCATTTTCGCTCTTTATGCCTGGCGGGCCATTTTCAATGTATATATTCGCGACGTCACCCAAAGCAATACGCTGCCCAGAAGGCGTTATCACCGGTAACCTCGCCAGTTGCTCAGGTGAATCTCGATAGTCTTGCGGGTACCTTAGGTTAACAGGGTAGCGTTCTTGACCCTCAACCGTTTGGGTTACATTCACCCCGCCAATTGCCGTAGAGACAACTTGCTGCACGTCCGCTATATTTAACCCAAAGCGGCTCGCTTTTTCCCGAGAGATATCCACTTTTATATAGCGTCCACCAGCAACACGCTCAGAGTACACCGATGCAGTTCCTTTAACATTGGGTAAAATACGTTCAATGTGCTGACCAATTTCTTGAATTACATCTAAATCAGGGCCCGCGACTTTAATTCCAACCGGCGTTTTTATACCCGTCGCCAACATATCTATCCGTGTTTTTATCGGCATTACCCAAGCATTGGTTACACCGGGAAAGTTCACCAATTGATCTAGTTCGGCTTTCAGGCTTTCGGTCGTCATGCCATCTCGCCACTGCGATCGAGGCTTGAGCTGGATAAAGGTTTCTATCATCGTCAGGGGTGCTGGGTCCGTCGCCGTTTCCGCACGCCCCACTTTACCAAATACATTTTCAACCTCCGGCACCGTGCGAATCAGTTTATCCGTTTGTTGCAACAGCTCTCGTGCCTTGCCAATCGAAATACCGGGGTAAGTGGTTGGCATATACATCAAATCTCCTTCATCTAATGGCGGGATGAACTCACTACCAATTTTATTGACGGGATAAAAACCCACAATCGTGATCAATGATGCTGCCGCAATCGTAATTTTAGGAAACCGCATTACTTGCCTGAGCACAGGCATATACAGGGCAATTAAAAATTTATTAAGCGGGTTTTTATCTTGCGACACCACTTTGCCACGGATGAAGTACCCCATCAAAACAGGCACCAAGGTAATCGCAAGCCCAGCTGAGGCGGCCATGGCATAGGTTTTCGTATAAGCCAATGGAGCAAACATTCTGCCCTCTTGTGCTTCCAGAATAAATACTGGTAAAAACGATACTGTGATTATTAGCAAACTAAAAAATAGCGCGGGACCCACTTCAGAAGCTGCCTTTGCTACGATCTGCCAACGGTTTTCATCGGTTAAAGGCGTCTTTTCCATATGCTTATGCATATTTTCTATCATGACAATTGCACCATCTGTCATAGCGCCAATAGCAATTGCAATGCCACCCAGAGACATGATATTGGCATTGATACCTTGCAAATGCATAATGATAAAAGAGGCTAAGATCCCAAGCGGCAATGTCACGACAGCCACAATTGATGAGCGTAGATGGAATAAAAACACCACGCAAACCAAAGCAACTACAGCCAGCTCTTCCAGCAACTTACTCCATAGATTATCAACAGCCCTTTCAATAAGTTGAGATCGGTCATACACCGGTACAACCTCCACACCCGCAGGCAATGAATTTTTAAGTGATGCAAGCTTTTCTTTAACACCTTCTATTGTCTGCTGCGCATTCTCGCCAAAGCGCATCACTACGATGCCACCTACAACTTCACCTTGACCGTTCAGCTCTGCAATCCCTCGTCGCATTTGTGGTCCTATTTGCACATTTGCGACATCCCCAATTGTTAGAGGTGTCCCTTTACTATTAATGCCCAGTGGGATCGCCTCTATATCTTCAATTGATTGTATGTATCCCGTCGCAGTCACCATATACTCAGCTTCCGCCATTTCGACCACCGAAGCGCCCGTTTCTCTGTTCCCTTGTTTTAAAGCCACTTCAATCAGACTGAGAGGTATATCGTAAGCCCGAAGTTTGTCAGGATTAACTTCTACTTGATATTGCTTAACCATTCCGCCCACCGCAGCGACCTCAGAAACGCCCTCTACAGTTTGCAATTCATATTTTAAAAACCAATCTTGAATACTGCGCAGCTGACTAATGTCGTGCTGACCGGTTCGATCTGTTAGCGCATAGATATAAACCCAACCCACACCTGTAGCATCTGGCCCTAACTGTGGTTTTGCTGTTTCGGGTAAGCTTGCAGAGACTTGGCTCAAATACTCTAAAACTCGACTGCGTGCCCAGTATAAATCAGTGTCATCATCGAAAATAATATAGACGTAGGAGTCTCCAAAAAAGGAAAAGCCTCGCACAGTTCTAGCGCCAGGCACCGAAAGCATGGCCGTCGTCAATGGAAAAGTAACTTGATCTTGCACAACTTGAGGTGCTTGACCTGGATAGCTCGTTTTGACAATCACTTGAACGTCAGATAGATCCGGGATAGCGTCAACAGGGGTGTTTTTAAGCGAATATACACCGCCAATTGCCACCATTGCCGTAACCAGCAAAACAAAAAAGCGATTGACCAGTGACCACCTAATGATAGATTCAATCATTCTGGCTCCTTAATGATGGTCGTGGCTGTGATGCTCCGCATCGCCAGTCTGTTGCAACATGATCTCTATCACCACCAAATCTTCCCTCACTTCAAAGGTAAACTTGACAACATCGCCAGCTTTAAATTGTTCAAGCTCAATGCCCTGTGCAGCAACAAAATTCATCGTCGCAGCTTGACGATTCCATTTTTCGATTGCGTCTCGGCTGATATTTAGCACCCGTGTATCAGCATCAACTTGATTGATTACACCACGTACCGTCGCACTCGCAAATGCAGGTTCAGAAACAATATGGACTTCTGAGACCAAATACTCACCAGAGTCTGATTGTATAACTTTAAAATGCAGCTCTTGACCCGCTTTGAGAGCTTCTACATCAACACTGTCTGCAATGGCGAAGTCCATCGTCATTGCTGGCCAACTCCATACCGCTACAGGCTCATGGGTAATATTAACAATTCTTTGTTGTTGCTGAACCTCATTCACCCTACCCTGCATCCATGTAAAAGTGGGGTTTTCGCCCACGCTCATGCGCTTGAAATCGGAGTTTTTACTTGATTCTGAGTCAATTAAAAATTGAGCAGAAGTCACAATTTCATCGCCTGCCGAGAGTCCGTCTAATACTTCAATGTATTCACTGGTTACACGCCCGATGGCAATTTCGATAGACTTAAACTGGCCATTACCAACCACAAGTACCACTCTATCTTGTTGGCCTGTACGGATCACAGCTTCTTTAGGTACTGTCACGACGTCATCGATGGGATCGGAATGGATAGAAACTTGCGCAAACATGTTTGGTTTTAATGCCAAGTCTTGATTGTCAAACCTCAGCCTAACTCGCAATGTTCGGTTTTGCGCATCAAGGCTTGGATAGACGTAATCAACTTCACCTTGCCAAGTTTTCCCAGGTAAATAATCCAATTTCATCGTCACGGGCAAGCCAGCTTTCACTAAGGCCGCTTCTCGTTCGAATACTTCTGCCTCAACCCACACTTGCTGCAACTGACCGATACTCATCATTGTTGTATCAGGTTGAACGTAAAACCCTTCTCGAATATTTAAATTTTCGACTACACCAGATTGCGGCGCGTAAAAAGTCACGGTTTGACTGACTTCTTTGGTCCGTACCAAGTGCTCTATAAATTTGGGTGACATTTTCAATGCCTTCAAACGTTTGCGCGCGGCGCTAATAAGTTGTTGATCTGATTGCTTTAAAGCTACCAACACCTCTTTTTGTGCATTTACAAGCTCAGGGGAGTATAGCTCGTATAACGGTTGGCCCTGATCTACTCGCTCTCCCATTGATTTGATGTACAACTTATCTATCCACCCTTCGACTCGAGGGTGAATATGCACTAACTTATCCTCATCGTAACCAACGTAACCAACCGTGGTTATCTCTGTATGTAAGCGCATGCTTTTCACAAGTGCCGTTCTTACCCCTAAGTTATTCTCAACATGGGGAGAAATTGTTACTACTCCAGAACCTGCGCTGTCATTAGCTTGCGACTTCTCATACACCGGAACAAGATCCATCCCCATGGGCGATTTTCCAGGTTTATCACGGCGGTAATTCGCATCCATTGGTGCCACCCAATAAAGCGGCTTTTTCTCTTCATCTGCTTTGTCACGGCTTGATTTTTCAACGTAATAAAATGCGTAGAGGCTAACCAAACCAGCGCCTATAAGTACGCCGACAAGTAACCCTATAACGTGTTTTTTAATCGACAATATCATCGCGCGATACTCCTTCTATTTCGCATGGCATAAGATGCACAATCCAAAAAGAAAGCCCTTGTTTTGGCCTGCATACTTAACCCGCAATAGCATAGACGCATTTGACTGGATACCCAGATACTTGTTTCAGAACTCACTCGATATACACTCATTAGAATTGCTCCTCATATCGCTTAACTTCTGCAAATACTGCGTGGCTACCATCAGGCATTAACAACAAAACTTGATAGGGATGAAAACGCTTGCCAACCTCCATACCAGGAGAGCCTAACGGCATAGCGGGAACAGATAAGCCGATAGCCCCCTCGACTGGGGCATTCAAAAACTGCTTAATATACTTTGCTGGCACATGGCCTTCAAACACATACCCATGCTCACTTAGACCTGTATGGCAAGACTGATATCTTGGTAAAATATTCAACTGCTTTTTGATTGAACTCAGATCTGTTACATCAATGGCTTGATGAAATACACTTTGGTCCTCAAGGTGCTTCAGCCACTTCCCACAACAACCACAAGTAGGCGTTTTATAGACTTTTAAAATAGATAGCGCTGAGCTTTGCTCAGCATAAGAATAACTATGAATAATCAACCCAGTGACAAGGACGCCCCACTGGAGTACTAATCTTAAATATTGCATTCTGACACTCTTACAATTTGTATCATTGTTGGACCATCTCAGACACACTTAAACAATGAGCACACTTCAAAATTTCGAAGTAAACAAGCGTGACTTTGATGACTTAATAATCAAAAACCCAAATTTTGGGCACAATAAGCCTGTGTTAGGTCAGAATGGGGGGTTTATAAACGAAGTTTACGGTGCTTTGTGGGGTCCCGGAAGGACTTGGAAGTGGTTTTTCAGTCAATTCAATTCGGCTGTACAGCGAATTGGCGTCACCAACATAAAGCGAAAAAGGCGCACACATACTCGTCGGGCAACTGCATTCCGTTTCGCAGCAATCCATATCACTATGTATCGACATTGCCATATGATTGTTAGGCTCTGCCATAAGCGTGTGGCCGTGGCTTTCACTGTCCATATTCATAGACGCATGCCCCGATGGCATGGTGTGTGAACAAACCATTGCAGCTTTAGCAGCTGGCTGCACAACAAACATCACCATCATCACCGCTATCAGCATGAACTGCGCAGCAATGTTAGTAAGTTTTGATGTGCGAGGTATTTTCACGGTAATTTATTAATCGACTGATAACTAATGTTCGATACTATAACGCCAAATGGCGGCTTAGCAAAGTTACAATCAAAAAGAGTGACTGTTGAGTCACTCGTTTTTGGGTTTACTGGAGGTTAATCGCACCGCATTACGCTGCACGTGCAACCTCTCGACGGTGTGCCCAAATCATCAGGCCTAATCCACCAATAATCATCGGCAGTGATAAAATTTGCCCTTGCGATATCACACCTGCATACAGCCCAATATGCGCATCGGGTTCACGGAAATACTCTATCGCAAACCTAAAGCTACCGTAGCCTAGCAAAAACAAACCTGCGATACTGCCCGCTGGGCGAGGCTGTTTGCGGTACCAAACCAAGATTAAGAATAGCACTAGGCCTTCAAAAAAAGCTTCGTATAATTGAGAGGGGTGCCTAGGCACATCACCACCGGTTGGGAATATAATTGCCCACGGTACATCTGTTGTACGTCCCCAAAGTTCACCATTTATAAAGTTGCCAATTCTTCCCGCTAGAAGACCAACTGGTACCATTGGCACGACAAAATCACCGACTGATAGCGGTGACTTGTTAGTTCGCCAAGCAAAAACAAAAATAGCCGTAATTACACCAAGCGCACCACCGTGGAATGACATGCCGCCTTCCCATACTTTGAACAAGGTTATAGGGTCCGCCAAAAATTTATTGAAGTTATAAAAGAGTACGTAGCCTATGCGTCCACCTAAAATAACCCCAAGCATGCCGTAAAACAGTAAATCACTGACCTGCTCTTTGGTCCACCCTGAGTTGGGCTTTTCTGACTCTTTATTTGCCCACCACATAGCAAATGCAAAGCCGATCAGGTACATCAAACCGTACCAACGTACACTTAACGGTCCAATTGAAAAAATAATTGGATCTATTTCTGGAAACTGCAAAGCCATCGCTTTCCCTCAATAAAATAACATTTTGCCTGCAATCACTACCAATATGAATGCAAACACCTTTTTAATTGTTGCCACAGGCAGATACTGTGTCGCTTTTGCGCCCAAGGGCGCAGTAAACCATGAAGTCAACACAATACCAAACAGCGCTGGCAAATAAACGTAACCAGCAAAACCTTGTTGTAATGAGAGTTTCTCACTGCCCGAAACAATATACCCAATGCTGCCAAATAAGGCGATCACTATGCCACTGACCGTGGCACAGCCAATCGCCTTTCGCATGTCCACTGAAAAAAAGCACAGTAACGGGACAATTAATACACCGCCACCAATGCCAATCATGGCACTCAGCGCACCCATCACACTTGTGATAACGCTGATAAATGGACCTCTCGGCAATACTCTTTGTTCAGCGTTGTCGCCATGCCTACTAGAAATCACCATATTAATTGCTATTAGAACAACGCACACTAAAAAAATCCACTTGATAACTAAAGCAGGTATTAATGTTGTTAAAAAACCACTTATCAAAGCCCCCATTGCGACACCACTCATTACCCAAGGAGCGATGTGCCAAGGAATATTATTATTGCGATGATGGGCTAACGCTGATGAAGTCGACGTAAATAAAATTGACGCTAATGACGTTGCAATGGCAACCACAATGACTTGCTCTGCAGGTAAAATTGAAAAGCCTATTAAAATTGCGGATAACATCGGAACGATAATTAATCCACCACCAATACCAAGTAACCCAGCCAAAAAGCCGACGGCACAACCTAGCAAGGCACAACTCAAAATTAATGATGTGCTGAAAAGCATAAGGACACTCATCGTTTTAGTTGTCGCTATGTTAACTCATATGATTTCCAGCTGCACCTCAATCTTAAAAAGTACATACCTCCCAATGTTGCTGTTTACCAATGCGGTTAATCAACGCCATGCTGATGTTCACAACCAAAGTATTCATCATTGGTCGACTGATAGATTATTATTAGTCAGCGCATAAATAGTACAAGCTTAGCTATGTGCGTCCAACACCTAGACTTGTCATAACACAGATTTTCTTGGCTAAAACTTAAGAGGTCACCGCCGCAATATGCTCGCGCCCACAACAAAGTAGCTCTAATAAATCTATTTTCAACAACCTCTAAATACATGTAAATATATTAAAAACACCTTTAACCATGTAAAAAACCAAAAAATATAAATTTAATTATTAAAAATAAATAAAATAAGAAATCAAGAAAAAGCTATAACCTCGTGTTTATCATGATAATAAAAGCAAATAGAAAAATAAAAATCCAACTTTTAGAAACACACAACATTTAGTTAAAAACTCCTTTATTGCACTGAAAAAATAAAGCTGATAGATTCTGTACCGCTGCTCTAGACAGTGTTAATCAAGAATATTTTAAAATACGCAAAATGGAAAAGTGCAAAATAAATAATATTCTAGATTTCAAAATTAAAGAATTAAAAACAAGGATGTCGAACTTTACTAAAAATGGTAATGATGTACATTTTTGCACAGTAGAATTGTTCGACTTTATATTATAAAACATTAATATAAATGGATAATTAACGTGAAAAATAAACGCTATTTAATACCTTTAGTATTCTCTTCAATTGCCGCTTCTGCGAGTGCTGTAGCGGTAGATCAATACGAGAGTTGTAATGCAATTCTAGCCGGTGGAGTGCTTGATACTTACGAACAAACTATGAACTTCGAATCTAAAATCGCACTTAAAAAGTGGGTTTGTAGCTCTGAGTTCAGTTCTGGAAGCTCAGGTGGTGACTTAGCTCTTGATGTTATTGGAATTTTTTCTATCGGTGGTGGCGGTGGTAACGTCAAAGAATGGAAAAGAGAGCATTGTTCTCAAGATGACCAATCTTATGAGGGAAGTAAGTCATCTCACGTCCTAATTCAAAAGGCTAATGACACTATCGTTAACGCTTGGTCTCAATGTATGCAAAACAAGAATCGTAACAACCTATCTTGTTATGCGAAAGAAACTCATGACTCTTTATTAATGAGTATCGACCTAAAATATGGCATCGGCAATATCGTAAATACGGACATAGTTGGTACAAATATGACCGCAAAAAACCGTGTTCCTGATGAGTTTAGACCAGGTATAACCAACATTCGTTACACTATTGATAATAAGCATCAAGAAGCGTATTTCGACTTAAACGGTCATGCTGATTACATCAATGTTTCTTGCTCGTACACCGTACCTAAAAAAGCAACGATTGACGCAAACCAGTGTGAAGTATTCAGACAACAATCGCTGCAAAAAGGCAAGATCTCTGCGTACGATTACACCTACCTAAGAGATACAAACCAAGTACCTCTATTCAGCAGCAATCACGGTGGTTTAATCGGGTATTACCCTTGTTCATTGTTTACTAACTAAAAAAGGATTTTAAAAATGAAACTTAAATTATTGGCAACTTCAGGCATGCTTTTACTAGCATCTGATATGGCATTTGCTTTGGACCCAGTAAGAATCGAGCAGCGTTGTGAAGACGACTCTATCAGCACGCCTCTTGGTATTGGTCGTAACCAATGGGCTTTGAAGTGTAAGTACATCTCAAACCGTACTTACGATTACAATATTAATGATGATTGGGGTAACCAACGTTCACGTGTTTACTACCCAAGCTTTTACAAGCCAGGTAACTTCAACGATTGGTGGCGTGCGCCTACGTCAAAAGCGCCAGCGTGTACAAACAATGGTTACACAGGCATCATTCATTGCCTATCTTCATGCTACACACCTGATCAGAAGTTACTATTTGCTGAAGGTGAGCTAGCTATTTTTGACGCGTTTACTCGCCGTGTTAGCCGTATTGTTACATTGAGCGATGACGCAACACTTGATAGCCTTGCGTACACCGTGCGTGATGTCGATGCTTATAGCGAATCTGTACGTGACGTAGAGCATGATATTCTGCATATCAAAACAGCAAGTGGCGGCTCTATCAAAGTCACCTTAAACCACCCACTTCTTATCTCTTCTGGTCATTTAAAGAATGCTGAAGACATTAAAGTTGGTGATGCGTTGATTGCCGAAAATGGCGACTTTGACCAGATCACTGAGATCGACGAAATCCAGTTTTTCGGTAAAGTTTACAACGTTCGTCCTGATTCAAATGCTGAAGACGGCGTGATCTTAAACGGTCAGATCGTTGTTGCTCAAGGATACCTTTCAGGCTCAATGTTCTATCAAAACACTGGTGCAAATCACGTAAATAGATTGCTTCTACGTGACAGTGTACCTGCTGATTTAATCTAGTCATTACCGAGTAAAGCAGGCTTCGGCCTGCTATTTAATTGAGAGGTCAACTGTGAAAATTCAAACTAAGATACTTGCAACAACAATTGCTGCACTGGTTGTAGCGGGTGGATATTACTTCTATGTTGACAACCCACAGCCAACAGAAGCACTTACAGTTCAGGTTGTTGCGCCTGAAGCTGTGGCGTTGGAAGAAACGGAAGTAGTCACACAAGAGTCAGCAAACATTGCTCATGAAAACCCGCAACATGATTCTGAACCTTTAATAAAAGTTGCACGAGAAGATCGTACTGAAGAGAACAAGCTCGAGTGGCGAAAAGCCTCTCCCGAATTTAGAGAGTTTCTGGATTTGTCGAGCAAGCCACTTATTAGTATTGAAGACAAAGACAGGTTAACGCAACTGATGTATGAGCCCAAATTAATCGACGCTAGTCGTGAGACCTTATTGAAGGAAGTCACTGAAAACGAGTTAGATTTAGTCGCTGAACGAAAGCGTTTAGATGCTATTGAGTACTTATCTACAGTACTTGTAGGTAAGTTTAATTCTCCTCAAATTCATAACGCTAAGCAATTAGCCAGTGATGTATTGTTGAATACAAATACTCGAGATGAGCAAAGTAAGGATTTACGACGCTCATTGGTTGGCGACAAAATTGAGCTAGGTATGGCACTTGCTGTTTATCATGAAGAAGAGTGGGCCACGGTAAAGGATCAGTTAGCTGGCATGGGTGAAAAGCAAGCAAAGTTAGTTTCACATATTGACGAACTCGCATTAATTAAGGCAGATCAGCTGAGCAGTAATGCATTGAAGCTGGCACAAAGATTGAAAAACCTTAAGGAAGAAAAATGAAAATCTACTTAGTACTTATTGCCACACTATTAGTGAGCTTTAACTCGGACGCGTCTCGCCAAGAAAGACGTTGCCAAGCAGAAGACAAGCTAACTCCAGCAGAAGCTAAAGGAAGAAATGACTGGGCTAGAAGCTGTGGCCATATGGATGCTCAAACATATAATCACTACATGCGTAATGCAGACCAGCCTATGTACGATAGCTACTATAGACCATATGATTTTTACGATTGGTTCAAAGCACCTATCTCTAGAGCTGGCAGCTGTGATCTGGGTCAAGATAACGAATACACTCATACACTAACGTGTGTTTCAACAAAAGATACTGATCTTCCACCAGAGCAAAATGCGGCATGTGAGGAGTATAGATTAATGTCTTTGACTCAAGGGCGTATTACAGCATATGACTATGAGTACTTAAAAGCAACTAACCAAGTTCCTCTATTTTCTAGCCAAACAGGTCGGTTAATTGGTTATTACGCTTGCGAAAAGTTCCAATATTAATATTATCAATAATAAAAAAGGGCTGATGCCCTTTTTTATTATTTAATCACATTTCAATCAACCAAATAATAATCAATATACATTTTAATAAATGCATATTTAATCCCTTCTTTACTTTGTAGGTTATTTGCTGACAAGTGAATTGTTGTACTTTCTAGAATACCATTATCTGAAATATATGATGTTAATTCAGATTCATGAATATAAATATACACATCTTGTATTGGGTTAACTCCCTGTAGGGCTAATTGAGCTTTTGCCTCCCTGACCCAATTCGCAAAATCAGACTGGGATACATCACCCCAACGTAACCTCTCACCAAACCCAAATACATGCGTAGTGCCATCAAAACTGCGCTGAGGTTGATAATCAACAGACTCAATTGATTCAGAAGAGTAAAGTGTTTTTAGATCGACTGTTTTGTCGTAACCAAAAGTTAGAGGCTTTGGAGCCGCACCATTTAGTTGGAAAACAAGTTCATCTCCCTTCAGCTCCCCAACAATAGGAGACCAAAAGATCTTGTTTCGAATCTTTAACTGTTCATACAACCTCACATTTTGGTGAGCGATGTCGGCAGGTAAGCTACTTAAAGACAATGTGACTCGATTTAAGCAACTATGGGGGTATGTAAAAAATGGCTGCGCTAGTGGCTTAACACCAAATAGACCTTGGCTATGTTCAAACGCTCCCGTATACACATCAAGCTCGATATCATCACAATATACTTTGTAGCCGAGGCTGGAGTTGGGGCGATTGAAAGAAAGTGTATTTTTCAGCTTGTTAGCTGCGGCGCTCGCTGTGTCTCGACCAAATACGCTGAGAATAGAAGTGCCTTGGTTTTGATTGCTATCAGTAACTGTAAGCTTAAATTGAAACTCCGTATCGGCGTTTAGCGCCGGCATAGCCAAGGTTACTTTAGCCTCTTCAGGTGTGTCGATTGCGATATTTGGCGCACCATTTTCAACTTGCTGCCACATGTAACTCACAATTTCACCATCAGGTGCATGACTCGCGGTGCCATCAAGTGTAAAAGCCCCGCCCTCTGATACCTCTAGATTTTCTCCTACCACGGCGTTTGGACTTACGATTACATCTATGACCTTGACTGATACCGTATCAAATGCTGTTGCACCTTTATCGTCAGTGACTGTTATCTTTAACACCATTGTATGGTCTGGCGTTTCATCAGTAAGTGAAGGTACAGACATGCTGGCCTGTAATTGCTGACTATCTCTTATCGTATCGAAAGGCCCAGAAATATGCTCCCAAAGAAAGGACACAACTTCTCCATCCTCGTCATTGGCTGTCGCTGAAAGCAGCAATATCTCGCGCTCTTCGATCTCTAGGGGCACATCAGCGATGACGGTCGGGGCTAAATTTCCTGCTTTTAACGTGATACTGACCTCATCCGTACTTGAGCTACCATCATCATCTGTCACTGTCAGAGAGAATTTCAATACTTCAGATTCAGGCACATAGGGAGCAAGAAACGATGCGCTCGCAGAATCTTTGTCTCGCAATACAACGGCAGTACCTTCAAGCTGTTTCCACTCATACTTTTCGACGGTGCCATCTGTATCCAAAGCAGAGCTTGATAATAATATTTCGCCACCTTGCTCAGCTTCACTGACGGAGCTTACTGTAACTTGGGGCGCTTTATTTTGAACTATGGGGGGAGGTTTCGGATTATCAGTGCCACCACTGCTGCCGCCACATGCCGTCAGCAATGTACTGATACCGACGGCGATTACGCTAGACTTTATAGGTGTGAAACGGTCCTTTTGTCTTTGTGCTCGAGTCATAAACGGTCCTTATTTCGAGTTAAATAAATGCTGGAAAAGCCCAATAAATTAATACGGCTTAAGCGTTCCCAGTTTAATACAAAGAGACTACCACCTCAATAAAAACAACATATTTGCAACAAGTAATTTACTCACATTCTTATTTCAAGATTATGGCGACTCTGCCAGCTTGAACGCATCACGTTTGCAAACACAGAAAAGGTTTTATGCTCAGTTTGGTGTGGCTTTGTACGGGTTGATTGATCTGAAAATATTTAACTAATATTTTTATTTCAACTACTTAGTTGGGGAATGTGTATAGAGTAATTCAGCGAGTTTGTGTTTTATTAAAAACTCTCTAATCATGCGATGTACTTGAATGGCATTAGATGCGCATAAGCATTGCTCTAGTAGGGCTTCCATATCTTCTACTTTCAGTCTTCTTAGCACCCATTTAACTTTATTTAGAGAAGAAATATTCATACTTAAGCGTCTGTAGCCCATTGCCACTAATAATATTGCCCCTTCATACTCGCCACCAAGCTCGCCACACAAACTAAATGGGAGCTCCAAGTTTTGACAGTCGCGTGCAATTTTATGCAGAGCACGCAACACACTTGGGTGGTAAGGCTCAAACAACTCAGCCACACGAGCGTTTGCCCTGTCTACAGCGAGTAAGTATTGCGTTAAGTCATTGCTACCTACAGAGCAAAAATCTACTTTATCAGCCCATTCAGGCAATAAAAACAAGCTAGATGGCACTTCTAACATTACACCGATTTCTGGTTTGTCTATTTGATAAAATTGATCTGCCCACTCTTCTTGCAGCTCAAAGTAGGCTTGTTCCAACAACAGAAGCGCATCATCAACTTCTTCGGTATGACTCACCATAGGTAACATAATTTGTAAATTACCAAGACCGGCATTCGCCTTGATCATCGCTTTCAACTGATCTAAAAATAACTCGGGATGGTCTAAGGTCACTCGTATTCCTCGCCATCCTAAAAAGGGGTTTTCCTCATCAATATCAAAATAGTCAAGAACTTTATCCCCCCCTATATCCAATGTTCGCATAACCACTGGTTCAGGGTGGTATCGAGATAGTACCTCTCGATAACACTGCTCTTGCTCTGCTTGAGATGGAAATTGTCCTCTTTGCATAAACCAAGACTCAGTGCGATACAAACCAACACCATCGCTGTATTTTGCACTCATATGCTCTGCAGACAGGTCTAACCCTGCATTAAGCAATAAACTGATCCGCTCACCATCTAATGTCACGGGCGGCAAATCATACTCAGCTTCAAACTTGTCATGTAGTTGACTGTCTTTTAACTTTAGGGCTTCATATTCTTGTGTGAGCACTTTAGAGGGGGAGATATAGACTCGGCCCGCATATGCGTCCAATATAATTGGTTTATCTTCAAATTGAAGCAGCGGCACATTTTCAATACCCCAAATTGCCGGTATATCCATCGCTCTGGTCAATATTGAAGCATGTGAATTTGCAGAACCGTGCACACTGACGACCCCTACAAGTTTACTTTTAGGCACTTCCGCTAACATAGCAGGGGTCAGCGTATCAGCAATAATAATAGTTTGCTCATGATAAGACCGCGTTACACTCTCCGTGCTTACCAAGTGGTGTAGCACTCTGAGACCTAAGTCTTTTACATCTACTGCTCGCTCTTTAATATAAGGATCCTGCATCGCTTCAAACTGCGCAATCAGTTCACCGATAACATGTTTAAGCGCAGATTTTGCGTCCCACCCTTTGTCCAGCTCTTTGTCTACCTTCTCTCCCAGGCTTTTGGCATCGAGCAACTGCTGATAGACTTCAAAAACGGCAAGTGCTTCTTTGGGTAGTGATGCAGACAAGCAATTTGCCAAAATATGAAACTCCTGACGGGTGGCAGCCACGGCCTGTCGAAACTTTTGCCTTTGTTCCGCAATGTTGTCGCTTTTTGTGGATTCAATACTTGAGAACTCTAATTTAGGTAACACCACATAAGCTTGCCCAAGCGCAATTCCTGGAGCACTGGGTACCCCCTTTAGCACTGAGGTTTTATGAGTTGATGCTTCTTGTTTAAGTATTGTTTGAAGCTCTACATGTGCCAATTGAGAAGCGAGTTGTGCAGATAAGGTAATTAAAAATGACTCTTCATCATCGCTAAACACGCGTGTGTTTTTCTGTTGAACAACAATAACACCCAGCACTTTTCGTTGATGCACAACGGGAACCGACAAAAAGGCATTGAAGCCTTCTTCATTTACTTCAGGAGAATGTTTAAACCGAGGGTGGCTCTGTGCATGAGCAATATTGATGGGCTCTTCTCGCTGAGCTACGAGTCCTACAAGCCCCTCCGTAAAACCAATTCTAAATTGGCCTACGGCACTGGGATTAAGGCCATCACTGGCCATCAAAACAAAATTGTCTTTGCTGTAATCAGCAAAATAAATGGAGCAACATTCGGTCTGCATGGCATTTTTAACCATAGTTACGAATAAGTTCAATGCATCGTCTAAGTTATCTTGTTGAGATACTGCTTCAGCAATTGACCTTAATGTTGCTAACACTTTTTATTCCTTAGTTATCGTCTGCGCCAATGATCTTTATGGTTATGCTCTTTGCGGTTAAAAGGCATGGCAAAGGGCGCAAATTCTTTCATCACCCTGCGGTATACATCTCTTTTAAATGAGACGACCTGTCTAACCGGATACCAATAACTTACCCATCGCCAATCATCAAACTCCGGATGATGGGTTCTGAGCAAATCAACTTCTTCATCTTTACATCTTAACTTAAGTAAAAACCATTTTTGCTTTTGCCCTATACATACTGGGCTAGAGTCTTTACGAATTAATCGTTTTGGTAATTTGTACCGCAACCAGTGTTTTGAACTCGCCACAATCTCCACATCTTCCGGCCGTAAACCAACTTCTTCATGAAGTTCCCGATACATGGTTTGTTCAGGTGTTTCTCCTTCATCCACACCCCCTTGAGGAAACTGCCAAGAATGCTGGCCATAACGCCTCGCCCAAAATACTTGCCCTTGGTTGTTACATATTACAATTCCCACATTGGCACGAAATCCTTCGGCATCAATCACCTTAGCGCCTCATTCTTATATCAATTTTACTTGATTGTTCCATATCTAAGAGACATCAGCAAACATTATTCCCGCTTTTGCTCAAGTTACCCACAGCTTGTGCATAACTTTTAACTAACGCGCCCAATTTACAAACAAATCCACAGAAACAGAGCAAAAAAGCTAACTTCTCCACAGAAACTGTGGATAATATTGTTCATATATCTGTATTTATCCAAAAATACGACAAAAGTGGCTGTAAAGAAGAATGCAAAAAACCACTAAACCCCTTTATTATCATCGTGTTACACTATTCACACCCATCATCAAGAGTGATTAATCTTCCACCACAAACAATCAGGTCAAAAAACGCACAAGCAGGACTTAATCCACACGCAGCCACTTATCTGGTAACATTGACTGACAATAATTAGGTATATGAGTCATCTACGTGCAACGAGTTTCTCCTCCACTTTCCATATCAGAATTAATGCAACGCGTTGAAGCCATTGCTGGTACCACACTTGGTGAGTTAGCTGCTCAGTTCAAATTTAAAAGTCCAGAGGATCTACTCAAAGAAAAGGGTTGGCCAGGACAGTTAATTGAGCATGTACTTGGGGCAAGCGCTGGTTCAAAGCCCGTACCCGACTTTGAACATATTGGCGTGGAGTTAAAAACACTGCCTATTAGTTATCAAGGAAAGCCTTTAGAAACAACTTATGTATCTATTGTGCCTCTCACAGACTTAACTGGTTTAAGTTGGCATCAATCCAGCGTAAAGAAAAAACTTACCCATGTTTTGTGGTTACCTATTCTAGCGGAGCGTGATATAGCCCCTGTAGACAGAACAATAGGCACTGGATTTTTGTGGCAGCCTTCGGTAGAGCAAGAAGCCCAACTTAGAAGAGATTGGGAAGAGCAAATTGAACTTATCGCGTTAGGCCGCATTCAAGAAATCTCGGGGCACTTAGGTGAGGTGATGCAAATCCGCCCAAAAGCCGCCAACAGTAAAGTATTGACCGATGCTATCGGCCCAAATGGGGGGCTCATTAAAACATTGCCAAGAGGGTTTTACCTCAAAACCCAGTTCACGCAAAACATTCTCATGAATCACTTTGCAAATTAAGCTGTGAGTAAATAAAAAAGCCGCTGAAGATAACTTCAACGGCTTTTTTTAAAGCTCAATAAGTGAATTACTGACCTTTAATTTCTGAACGACCGTTGTAAACCGCTTTTTCACCTAGCGCTTCTTCGATACGAAGCAACTGGTTGTACTTAGCAACACGGTCTGAACGGCAAAGTGAACCCGTCTTAATTTGACCAGCCGAAGTACCTACCGCCAAATCAGCAATTGTCGCGTCTTCAGTTTCGCCTGAACGGTGTGAAATTACCGCTGTGAAACCTGCATCTTGTGCCATCTTGATCGCATCAAGTGTTTCAGAAAGAGAACCAATCTGGTTGAACTTGATTAAGATAGAGTTACCGATGTTCTCATCGATACCACGCTTTAAGATCTTGGTATTAGTAACAAATAAATCGTCACCTACTAGCTGAACTTTCTCACCGATTTTATCAGTTAAGATTTTCCAACCAGCCCAATCGCTTTCATCTAAACCATCTTCGATAGATACGATAGGGTAACGTGCTGCAAGATCAGCTAAGAAATCAGCAAAACCTTCAGAGTCGAATGCTTTACCTTCACCGCTTAGGTCATACTTGCCATCTTTGTAGAACTCAGAAGAAGCACAGTCTAACGCTAAAGTGACATCTTTGTTCATTTCGTAACCCGCAGCAGCAACCGCTTCAACGATCACTTCTAACGCTTCTTCGTTTGACTTAAGATCTGGAGCAAAACCGCCTTCGTCACCAACAGCTGTATTTAGACCACGAGCGCTTAATACTTTTTTCAAGCTATGGAAGATTTCAGCACCCATACGAAGTGCTTCACGGAAGCTAGCAGCGCCAACAGGCTGAACCATGAATTCTTGAATATCAACGTTGTTGTCAGCGTGCTCACCACCGTTGATGATATTCATCATTGGTACCGGCATAGAGAATTGGCCTGAAGTACCGTTAATGTCGGCAATGTGCTCGTAAAGTGCTACACCTTTCTCTTGTGCAGCAGCTTTAGCCGTTGCAAGAGAAACTGCTAAAATTGCATTTGCACCTAGTTTTTCTTTATTTTCAGTACCGTCTAGGTCAAGCATGACTTGGTCAACAGCGCGCTGTTCAAGTGCATTCTGGCCTTCTAGTGCCTGTGCAATTTCATTGTTTACAAAGTTAACTGCTGTAAGTACACCTTTACCTAAGTAACGAGACTTATCACCATCACGTAATTCAAGTGCTTCGCGAGTTCCTGTTGATGCACCAGATGGCGCACATGCGCGGCCCCAAGCGCCAGAGTCTAAATGTACGTCGGCTTCAACAGTAGGGTTACCACGTGAGTCCATAACTTCACGGCCAATCACTTTTACGATTTTTGACATCTTGATTCCTCTTTTCCCAAAGTGGTGAGTGTTTTTATTTCTGCTTAATTCGCATTGCTATACAACCGATAATGTGTGTTCAGTCGCATAGCGATACTGCCAGCAATTACTGCGTATACAAACAAAAAAGCCGTGCACTCGTGCACGGCTTTCTCAGTTAAGAGTTTTCTTTCTGGTGGCTAAATGCTGCACCTACAAACCCTTCAAATAATGGGTGACCATCACGTGGGGTTGACGTAAATTCCGGGTGGAATTGCGCGGCAATAAACCAAGGGTGATCTTTGTTTTCGATGATCTCCACCAGCTTTTTGTCTTCTGAAAGACCAGTGAACGCAAGGCCTGCTTGCTCAAGCTTTTCTACAAAGTTATTGTTCACTTCATAACGATGGCGGTGGCGCTCTGTAATCTCAGCATTACCATATACTTCACGAACTTTAGAACCTTCAGCTAAATGACACAATTGTGCCCCCAGGCGCATAGTGCCACCCAAATCAGATTCTTCAGTACGCGTTTCAACATTACCGTCTGCATCCAACCACTCAGTGATCAAGCCGACAACTGGGCTAGGTGTATTGGCATCAAATTCTGTTGAGTTTGCATTCTCTAGGCCCGCAACATTACGAGCGTACTCAATCAACGCAACTTGCATACCTAAACAAATACCTAAGTAAGGCACTTTGTTTTCACGAGCGTATTGTGCAGCAAGGATCTTACCTTCGACACCACGATTACCAAAACCACCTGGAACCAAAATCGCGTCTAAATGAGTCAGTAATTCAGTGCCTTTAGTTTCAATATCCTGAGAGTCAACATACTCGATATTCACCGTTACACGGTTTTTCAAACCAGCATGTTTCAGCGCTTCATTCACTGATTTATATGCATCTGGTAGTTCAATGTACTTACCAACCATACCAATTGTCACTTCACCCGTTGGGTTAGACTCTTGATATAAAACTTGCTCCCATTCAGATAAATCCGCTTCAGGGCAATCTAGATAAAAGCGACGACATACTAAGTTATCTAGCTCTTGAGATTTAAGTAGCGCAGGGATCTTGTAGATACTATCGACGTCTTGAAGTGAGATAACTGCTTTTTCTTCAACGTTTGTGAAAAGTGCGATCTTCGCTCTTTCATTCGCAGGTAACTTACAGTTAGAACGACATACAAGAATATCAGGCTGAATACCGATTGAGCGCAGCTCTTTTACCGAGTGTTGTGTCGGCTTAGTTTTAACTTCACCTGCCGCGCCAAGGAATGGAACAAGCGTTAAGTGCATGAACAATGCGTGCTCACGGCCAAGCTCAGTACCTAGCTGACGAATTGCTTCAAGGAACGGTTGCGACTCAATATCACCAACAGTGCCGCCAATCTCTACGATGGCAATATCGTGACCTTCAGCACCTTCGATTACACGGCGCTTAATGTCATTTGTGATGTGAGGGATAACCTGAATAGTTGCGCCAAGGTATTCACCTTTACGCTCGCGACGAAGTACATCTTCAAACACTCGACCTTGCGTAAAATTGTTACGGCTAGTCATCTTGGTGCGAATAAAGCGCTCATAGTGACCAAGGTCTAGGTCTGTCTCCGCCCCGTCTTCAGTTACGAACACTTCACCATGTTGAATCGGGCTCATTGTGCCAGGGTCAACATTGATATAAGGATCCAGCTTAAGAATTGTCACATTAAGGCCACGGGCCTCTAAAATCGCAGCCAATGATGCAGCTGCAATACCTTTACCCAAGGAGGAAACTACTCCGCCCGTTACGAAGATAAATTTTGTACTCATGCGAACCCTAGAATATCAAGGAAAATGGAATTTAAATAAGAATCAAGACGGGGCAATAGTATAGCAAAAGCCCAATTAGCAATCCAGCAAAATTATTGGGCGAATGATGTTTAAGCTTTAGACCGTTGTTTTATGTGCTCCCATGCAGCATCCATTTGCTCTAGGCTCGCTTCACTTAAGTTTATATTTTCTTGTGCAAGTACCGATTCCACTTGCACAAACCTATTGGTAAATTTATTACTCGCCTGACGCAATAATTGTTCGGGGTCGCGTTTTGTGTGACGAATAACATTGACAGTGGCAAACAGTAAATCTCCGAGTTCCTCAGCGCTGTGTTCAGAATAAGGGTCTTCGGCCAATGCTTCTTTCACTTCTTGGACTTCTTCTTCTACCTTTTCGAGTGCACCGTGATAGCTTGGCCAATCAAAGCCCAGTGAGGCAGCCCGCTTTTGAATTTTATTCGCCCGCGTCAGAGCAGGTAAACTCGCCACAATATCAGCACCAAATTGTAGATCTTTATTGTCTGCTACACGCTCAGCTTGCTTTATCGCTTGCCACTGCGCATCGAGTTCTTCTTCGGACAAAGAAGTTTGCTGTTCAAAAACGTGAGGATGTCGGCGAACAAGTTTCTCGTTCAATCCAGCCATGATGACATCAAAGTCAAAGAGCCCCGCTTCCTTACCCAGCTGTGCATAAAATATAACTTGGAACAGTAAATCGCCAAGCTCGTCTTTGAGACCCTCGAAGTCTTCTTTCTCAATAGCGTCCGCAACTTCATGTGCTTCTTCCAAAGTATGAGGCACAATGCTCTTAAAGCTTTGTTGTTTATCCCAGTCACAACCTGTTACGGGATCTCGCAGCTTAGCCATAATGGCTAATAACTGCTGTAAGTTTTGGCTCATGAGTTCACCTTAATGCTGCCTTTTCGCTTCAAATACACCGTCGGTTTGCAACAACTTGGTCAGTAATCGATTGGTCGCTGACAAATCCCCGACCTCTATTTTCATTGTAAAGATTGCCACGCCTTTTTCGTGCTGTGTTTGCACATTCATATTGAGCACATTGACTTTTTCATTGGCTAACACTGCACTAATGTCGCGAATTAGCCCTTGTCTATCGTTCGCTTCAATACGAATGGTTATCTCGTAAAACGACTGCACATCTTCGGACCAACTGACCGCAATTTCCCGCTCAGGGTGCTGCTCAGTGATGTGCGCAAACGCATCACAGTCAGCTCGGTGTACCGCAATTCCACGCCCTTGCGTGATATAGCCTACGATCTCATCTCCCGGTACCGGCTGACAACATTTCGCTACGTGACTTAGCAAACTCCCTACGCCTTCAACCACAATGCCATTTTTATCGCCCTTGTGTTTTTTGCGTGTACTGAGTTTTAGCTGAGGCTCAACTTCTGGTTTATCTTGGATAAAGTTCAAGAATTGATTAATACGCACATCGCCTGCGCCAATGGCCACCATCAGATCATCAAGCTCTTTAAAATTAAAGCGCTCAATTGCAGGCTCTAATTCTTTGTAGCTGATGTCTAACTTTTGCAAATGGCTATCCAGTATTTCTTTTCCAGCCTGCAGGTTCTTGTCTCGGTCTTGTTGTTTGAACCAATGGTGGATCTTACTTCGCGCGCGCGAAGAGTGAATATAACCCAACGAAGGGTTGAGCCAATCCCGGCTCGGAGACGGGTTTTTCTGCGTTAAGATTTCAACTTGGTCGCCGGTAGAAAGCTTATAGGTAAATGGCACTATTTTGCCAAACACCTTGGCACCAATACAGCGGTGACCAACATTTGAATGTATGTAGTACGCAAAATCCAATGGGGTAGACCCTAAAGGTAAATCAAAAATATCACCACGTGGGGTAAAGACATACACTCTGTCTTCCACCACCTGGTTTTTGAGTTCTTCCGCAAACTCACTGCCATCAACCACTTCTTCTTGCCATTGCAGCAGTTTTCTCAGCCAGCTGATTTTTTGCTCGTATCCAGAACCTCGACCAGGCAATGCACCTTCTTTATACATCCAATGTGCCGCAACCCCCATTTCAGCGTCTTTATGCATTTCTTGCGTACGTATTTGGATCTCTACGGTTTTACCTTCCGGACCAAATACCACAGTATGAATAGACTGGTATCCATTCGGTTTTGGCGTTGCAACATAGTCGTCAAACTCTTTGTTCAGGTGACGCCAATTTGTGTGCACAATACCAAGTGCAGCGTAACAGTCTTGTATTTCGTCTACGACGATACGCATCGCACGAATATCAAACAGTTGCTCAAAAGCATAATTTTTCTGTGCCATTTTTTTGTAGATACTAAAAATGTGCTTTGGCCGACCGTATACTTCCGCTTTAACGTTAGCGTCAGCCAGTTTTTGCTGAACCGACTCAACCATGTTGACCATATAAGCTTCTCTGGCCAAACGCTTATCAGCTAACTTTTTAGCAATCGTTTTATAACTGTCTGGGTGCAAATAGCGAAACGAAAGATCTTCTAACTCCCACTTTAGCTGGCCAATACCAAGGCGATTCGCTAAAGGAGCAAAGATATTGGCGGTTGTTTTTGCTGCGACAACACGCTCTTCTTCACTGGCGTCTTTAACACTGCGCAAGTAGCAAATTTGCTCAGCCAGTTTGATCACGACAGCACGAACATCTTCAACCATAGCCAGCAACATACGACGAATCTTATCAATTTGTACATTACCCTTACTTTGGTGTGCCAGCGTACTGATTGACGCCATTTGATCGACGCCCTTTAACAGCAGCGAAATGTTTTCGCCCAATGATTTTTCAACAGCTTCAAAATCGAGCTGCTCAGCAATAAAGTAAGGTGTCAAAAAAGCACTTGCGAGCGATTCGGCATCAAAATTAAGCTCGGCCAAAATCTCCACCATCTCAATGGCCTTCTCAAGCAGCTCAGTATCGGCTTCCTCGGGGCATAAGGCATACGCTTCATTGAGCCGAAGAATCTTATCTTCTGACAAGTTGAGCAACGCCAGCCGCGCATCAAAGTCTGCGGGGAGTTTTGCGTGATGAGATTGGCGAGTCGCGACCATATTTGACTACCTCCTTTGGAACAACGCCATAGTTTCAATATGCCCCGTGTGTGGAAACATATTCATCAAAGCGATTTGGCCCACTGTAAATCCAGCTTCAACTATAAGCGCACTGTCCCTTGCCAAAGTTACAGGGTCACAAGACACGTAGAGAACCTGTTCAAACTGAGCAAGCGGTAGCTGCTTGAGTACTTCATAAGCACCAGTGCGGGAAGGGTCTAACACCAAGGTATTAAACTCTTTGTTAAACCATGCTGCTGACGCCATATCTTGGGTCAGATCAAACTGGAAAAACTGAGCATTATCGATGCCATTAGTTTGCGCATTTTGCGTGGCCATTGCAACAGAAGAAGCAACCCCTTCAACACCAATTATTTGCTTTGCGCGTTTTGCCATCAACAATGAGAAATTACCAATGCCGCAAAACAGATCCAATACCTGATCGCTGTCTTTTAACTGCAACCAATCCATTGCCTGAATTAACATAGCGTCATTGACTGCCGCATTTACCTGAATAAAGTTATTGAGCTTAAATTGAAAGCGAATATCCTCGACTTGATACTCAGGAAGCGTGTCGTAATGCACTTCACCTGAACCATCATCCCAAAGCACTTGCCAAGGGAGCTGCGCTGATAATATTTGCTTGGCCTTTTCTTCAACCGGTTTGGTATGGCGCAATAAAATAAATGGCAAGTTATCCGCTTCGCATAATTGAATATGGCTAACACTTTTAAATTGTGAATGGCTATTGAGGACGTCTCGTAATAAAGAGAAGACCTCTTGAAACGCGTCATTTAATACTGCACACTTTTGGACTTCGACAATTTTTTTTGACTTTGCCGCACGAAACCCTAATTTTAAAGATTTAGTACGCTTGTCTAAATAGGTCGCAATTCTGCCTGCGCGGCGATAATGAAGACTTTCACTCGCAATCGCATCATGCCAAGGTAATGTTTGGATACCTGCGAACTTTGCAAAAAGCTTCTCAACTGCAAGCTGTTTGTGGCTTAATTGCGCGCGCTTTTCTAAATGCTGCAACGAACACCCACCGCATTCGTTGTAATGCGGACAAAATGGTTTTACTCTATCCGAACTTGGCGTGACCACCTTTTCAATGACCCCTTCAAAGAGCTTGGCCTTTTGTTGCAGTACACGCACTTTAACCTGCTCTGAGGGCAGTGCACCGTCTATAAACCCAACCTTGCCTTGATGTTTGGCCACCCCGCGTCCGGTGTGATCAAGAGACTCAATTGAAACTTCAAAGACTTGCCCTTTACCTGTTGTTTTTTTAGCACGAAAAAATTGTGCCATGCATCGCCCCTTTTACATTGCTAAACACCAGTGAACTCGCTACTCTAGAGTTCATAATTATCAAAGTTTTATATTGCTAAATATGTCAAAATTGAGCTTACGAGATAGCGTTTTGTTGCTTACTCTGATCCCGACGGTGTTAATCGGTTTAATACTTGGGGGGTATTTTACTATAAATCGCTACGTAGAGCTTGAACAAATCCTGAAGCAACAAGGCTCCAGTATCGCCAATGCACTGGCGATGACTGTAGAACAGCCACTTACCACGAAAGATAAAGCCAAGCTCCACGGTATCATCACTAAGGCTCACAATCAGCACGCCTCTTTGGTTAATAGCATCGCCGTATTCGATAAGCATAACCAACTCATCATGACTAGCAATTACCACAGTGAGTTTAATAACCTTCACTATAGGGGCAATGTCGTTGCCTTGCATGCAACTGAAGTGCAAAAGCTACATAATAACTATGTGATATTTGCTCCTGTAAAACATTATGGGACAGGCGCTGAATGGCAGGAAGCCCATGCACAAACAACCGCTGTATTGATGGTTGAAATCAGTCAAGATCAAGCCATTATAGGCCAGCAAAAAGCACTGTTATTCAGTAGTGCAATCATCCTTGTGGCACTCTTTTTAAGCGCTCTGTTGTCAACACGACTGAGTCGGATGTTTTCTACACCTCTCTCGCAGCTTCAACTTGCAACAGATAAATTAATTGAGGGGAAAACCGATATTGGTGTAAACAACCCTATGCAGGGTGAGTTTGACATGATGCGTCAGGGCCTAATCACTATCAGTGAAAAAATGGTGGGTCAACGTGATGAAATGCAAAAGCATATCGATCAAGCAACCAGTGATTATAGAGAAACGCTTGAGCAGTACGAAACACAAAATATTCAGCTAAATATTGCTAAAAAAGAAGCACAGGTTGCAAACCGCGTTAAATCAGATTTCTTAGCAAAAATGAGTCACGAGTTACGCA
Source organism: Pseudoalteromonas luteoviolacea S2607 (assembly GCF_001625575.1). Taxonomy (GTDB): domain Bacteria; phylum Pseudomonadota; class Gammaproteobacteria; order Enterobacterales; family Alteromonadaceae; genus Pseudoalteromonas; species Pseudoalteromonas luteoviolacea_E. The sequence goes on along the minus strand of NZ_AUXV01000016.1, from coordinate 55,400 downwards.
CCCCGTTAAATGGCGTTATCGGCTTTACCCGGCAGCTGTATAAAACCCCGCTTAATAAACATCAGAAAGACTATTTGGATACCATAGAGCTTTCTGCGAACAGTCTGCTCACCATTATTAGCGATATATTAGACTTTTCGAAGCTTGAAGCCGGCGCAATGGAGCTAGAAAACATTCAGTTCCAGCTGCGTGACGCGGTAAACGAAGTAATGACTCTGCTCGCCCCAAGCGCCTATGAAAAGCAGTTAGAGCTTTCGATTGCCGTAAACCGCCAAGTGCCAGATAACCTTGTTGGTGACCCGACACGATTTAAACAGGTGCTCATCAATCTAATTAGCAACGCGATAAAGTTTACAGAAAAAGGCTCGGTCAAAGTAGATATAAGCCATCGTCTAAAAGGCGATACTCAGACTTCCTTATTAGTCTCGGTGAGCGATACAGGTTTGGGAATTGCACAAGAAAAACAAGATACTTTGTTCACCCCATTTGCTCAGGCTGATACCAGTATTACACGTAAATTCGGTGGCACAGGGCTTGGCTTGATCATTACGAAGCATATTGTAGAGGTAATGCAAGGGCGTATTACACTGAACTCCGCGCTCGGTAGTGGCTCGTGTTTTACCTTCAATGCCATTTTCACTTTACCCAATCGCCTGTTCAACGATGACTTACCTTGTAAACCACTTGAAAATAAACGCGTACTGTATTTCGAGCCGCAAGAACATACTCGCAATGCTGTATGTGCGCAAATTGAAAGTTGGCATATGCAAGTAACAGTATGTGAAAGCGATGAAGCTTTTCAAAATGCCTTATCGCAAGAGTTTAGTTATGACATCTGCTTAGTTGGCAATATGGCAACCGTAGACGACATGCAAACCGTAAAAGGTTACATCAATCAAGCTCGTAATAAGGCTGATTACCTCTACCTGATGGTCAATACCATTTCTCATAATATGCGAGAGTCTTTAATCGGCAGCGGCGCGGATGCATGTATCAGTAAACCTTTACATCATAGAAAACTATGCGAAATGCTGGCCGCGCCTTATCGATTAGATCACCCAGACCTTTCGATTGAACCGGATAGCCCAACTCACCTACCACTGAAAGTACTGATTGCAGATGACAATGATGCTAACCTCAAATTGCTCTACACCCTCCTTGAAGAACAAGTAGAAACTATTGAGACCGCACACAATGGAGCTCAAGCGGTCGGTTTGTGTAAAACGCACAAATACGACTTAATTTTTATGGACATTCAAATGCCAATTATGGACGGTATCACCGCATGTAAGAGTATTAAAGAGTCTTCCATGAACGATGATACTCCCATTATTGCGGTCACTGCGCATGCGCTAGCAGGTGAAAAAGAACAGCTGGTTAAAGATGGTTTTAGTGGCTATATGACCAAACCTATCGATGAAGATATGTTAAAGCAAATTATCTGTGATCACAGCGCAGCGTCTCCAGTTGAAAGAGCGCAAAAAGAAGAGCAACTTGTGAGCAGCGTCGCCCCATTCGATAGCCACTTACTCGACTGGAACCTCGCTTTGCAACGCGCTGGTAATAAACCCCACCTAGCACTCGAAATGCTTAATATGCTTCTTCAAAGCGTACCCGAAACTATCGAGTTATTGCATGCTGCAAGTGAACAAGAAGACCCTGAGCAACTATTAAAAATAGTGCATAAGTTCCACGGTGCTTGTTGCTATACAGGTGTGCCAAAACTCAAACAATTAGCAGAAACAATCGAAACCGCTTTGAAACAAGATAAAGGGTTTAATTATGTTGAACCGGAAGTGTTAGATTTGATAGATGAACTTACCAACTTGAATCAAGACGCTGAAATCACAACCGCCTCAAGTTTATAAGTATTTATTAGTTAAATAAAAAAGGCGCCCGTTGGGCGCCTTTAACATTCCGATTATTTCAATTACAGTGCCGCGAATACTTCGTCAGTTTTAGCTGCACAGATGAAATCGTTCTTGTGAAGACCTTTAATAGAATGGCTCCACCAAGTTACAGTCACTTTGCCCCACTCTGTAAGAAGACCAGGATGGTGGCCTTCTTCTTCAGCCATATCGCCTACTTTGTTTGTAAACTCTAGCGCTAGTTTAAAGTTTTTGAACTTGTAAACTCTTTCTAATTGCATGATCCCGTCACGTACTTCAGGTACCCAGTCAGGGATCTGCTTAATCAATACTGCTAACTCTTCATCTGACACTTTAGGCGCATCCGCACGACACGCTTCACATTTTTGTGCACTTAAAGACATGGATGGTTCCTTAACTTGCTAATTTGTTTTTAGGTGGAAATTTAGGTTCAAACAGACCCAGTTCTTTCGCTCTTTGTACTAAAGACATGATGTCCATTTGAGAAATATCAAATAGGTCATCAATCGAGTTAATGGTGTAGTACAGGGGCTGCATTATATCAATTCGATATGGTGTGCGAAGTACATCTAATACTTCTAATTTATTGATCTCTGGTTTATCAGAATAAACGTACTGCGTTTCGCCAGGGCTAGATAAAATACCGCCGCCATATATGCGCAATCCATTTTCAGTTTGCATCAGGCCAAACTCAACAGTAAACCAGTACAAACGAGCTAAATAAACGCGATCTTTTTTCTCTGCCGCATATCCAAGCTGACCGTACTTGTGTGTAAATTCAGCAAAGGCGGGATTTGTCAGCATCGCACAATGGCCAAAGATTTCATGGAAAATATCAGGCTCTTGCAAATAATCAAACTCTTCACGAGAGCGAATAAAGGTTGCTACCGGAAATTGTTTGTTCGCCAGCAAACGAAAGAACTCGTCGAAATCAATTAGTGCGGGTACTGGCGCTACCTGCCAACCAGTCTCTTTTTCGAGTACCGCATTAATTTCGTGCAACTGTGGAATACGATCGTGAGGTAAGTCTATTTTCTTTAGACCTTCCATATACTCGTCACATGCCTTTCCTTCAATGCACTTTAGTTGTCTCGCAACTAATTCAGACCAGATTTTATTCTCTTCGTCGCTCCACTCAATGATGCCTTGCTCATTCGGCTGCTTGGAGGTGTATTTACTAGATTTAGCCATAGTAACCTTCTTAAATATTGATCCCCACTTCTGCTGGTGGAGCGTTCAAACCTGTTATCTGGATACTATGTAAAAGTGAGCAAAATATTAATAGTAGGGACGTAAATGCCCCTACTCAAAACACGGTTTTTTGTACACCTTAAATTACACTTTTGAACAAAAAATAGTACACCCCTTATTTAAAGGGGTATACAGAGATATCTCGTGTAAATTTTTATATACACAAAAATGCATTTTCAAGGTCTGCGATAATATCTTCAGCAGCTTCTAACCCAACCGAGATTCGGATCAAACCATCTGATATACCTGCCGCCAATCGTTCCTCTGCTGTATAAGGTGAATGAGTCATAGAGGCGGGATGCTGGATCAGAGTCTCCGGATCGCCTAAGCTCACAGCCAAAGTACATAGTTTGGTTGCATTGATAAATTGCTCGCCGTCAGTCAATGTTCCCTTAATTTCAAAAGCAATCACTCCCCCCGCCGCTTTCATTTGATTACCAATAAAACGATGGCCTGGATGAGATGCTAGACCGGGATAGTATACTCGCTCTACTTTAGAATGAGACTCGAGATACTCCGCAACTTTTTGTGCACTTTCGCAGTGTCTGTCCATACGAACATGGAGGGTTTTCAAGCCACGATTGATAAGCCAAGCATCGTGAGGACTGATAGTTGCTCCAATGTCTTTGAGTACCGTCAGTTTAATGGTTTCTATGTGCTCTTTGCTCCCACAAACTACACCAGCAACCACATCACCATGACCATTTAAGTACTTTGTCGCGCTGTGAATAACAATGTCGATGCCGAAATGCTTGGGCTTTTGCAGTAATGGCGTCATAAAAGTGTTATCGATTACACTGATCAGTCCATTTTCCTGCGCAAACTCGCCTAGCATCGCTAAATCCAATACCGTCATGTTGGGGTTAATGGGGGTTTCAGCAAACAGCATTTTACTGTTCGGTTTAAGTGCCGCTTTAATTGCCTCAAGATCAGTCATATCAACGAAACTAACTTCGATACCAAATTTAGGTAGCATGTGAGCAAATAATGCAAAACTACAGCCGTACAGCGCACTGGATGCAATAAGATGATCACCCTGCTGTAAAAAACTCAGTACCGAAGCTGAAACAGCGCCCATACCAGTTGCAGTGGCGGCTGCATCTTCCATCTCTTCCAATTGAGCCAACTTTTCTTCTAACTCTCGTGTCGTTGGGTTGCCTAATCTAGTGTATATATATCCAGCTTCTTCACCTGCAAAGCGGGCTGCCCCTTGAGCAGCATTTTCGAACTTAAATGTAGAACTCTGATATAGAGGCGCAGTCAGCGCTCCATGCGGATCTTCAAAATGATTAGGACCGTGAATACAATTCGTTTGATCATGTAACTTCTTCATTGCTTGCCTGTTGTTATTATTCAAAAGTTTAATACCTGTATGTAATTAGATATTCTATGAACGATAAATGCACAAGCATGCCGGAAGTTCAGATGGCTATGTGAGAAAGATTAATATTGTGAGGCTGTACACATATCTTGTCACTCCAACAAGTTAAAGACATGTGCACTTTGCGTATTAGTTTTGCTTAAGCAGTTGATTAGTCAATTTTTTAGCAAATGTAGTGAGGAAGTTTGCTTTATTTTCTAAGCGCGGGATTGGCCGGCATAGCTCCATTGCTTTATACCCTAACCTAGCAGTGAACACACCGGCACTTAGGCCCTGAGCCGAACGCGCTGACAGCTTACCTAGTAACTCTGCACCCAGGCTAGTCGCTGCCAGATCGCTCAGCAACTCTGCCGCACCGACAAACACAATCTGCTTTGCCAATAACTTATACAGTTTTATCCGGCTGCGATAACCAAGCTCTACGCCGTAATGTTTACTCAGTTGTTCGACCAAACTCACACCTCGCCAAAGTACAGCCAGCATATCTGTGATGGCCATAGGGCTCAATGCCACCATCAAGGCAGAAGTAGTCGCATATTGAGATATGATGTCCTTTGCAACATCATCTTGGTTTTTTAGTATGCTTTGCTCGTATAGCTGAATGACTTCTTTATCGGTATAGTGACTTTTCAGACTCGCTTGAAATTCATCCACAGTGTCTTTGGGTAGTTTTTTTAGTATCGGTGCAAGCCAGTTTTGGGCTTCACCTATTTGGTTACTGTTGAGTAGCCTTGCGGCATACTCACGCCTTACCTCTAAACTTTTTAGCGTGCGTAATGCAACAACCTCTTTAATTAGAAAATTGCCAGCCCAACCCAAAGCCGACACTACACACACGATATAAATACCAGCAAGAACAATACTTTGCTGCAATGCCGTGTAAATAGCCATCCCCATTTCAATAGGAATAAGCACCATCAAGCTTAGCAAAAACCCATGCCGCCATCCAAAACGATTCTTTGAAAATCCAAAACTAGTTTCCATTTGCTCATCGCTTGTTTGGAGACTAAGCACTTTCACATCTTCAGAAGAAAACGTCGACTGTGCTTCAACCCTAGCACTTTGCCGATTGAACTTGGGGGAGTGTAGCGCCTCGTCTGAGTTATCATCGGTATCAATCCTGCGACCAGCTTGCCACTTTTTTGACTGTGTCATCTCAGCTTATCTCCTATCAAGAACTGTAACGTGTGATCTAAGCGGATATGTTCAAGCTGACCTTGATAGGCAGGTATCGGGTAAAAAGACAAAAACTCAAACCCTTGCTCCGGCCAACTAGAAGGCGATAATACATGGTCTGGCGGTTCGGGCGGCAAGAATGTAATGAATTGAGATTCGTTCAAAGGTTTGCCATATACACAGTTTAATGTTTTGCCTTGGTCTTTTACTTGCTTATGTTGACAGCTTTTTACCGACGAGATAGTCATCGTATCCACTTCAACCCCTGCAAATCTAAGCTCGTTTTCATGTTCACATAATAGCTCGTACAACAGCCGTGTTAAGTTGTCTTGCTCAGTAATAGCAACTGCATCGCACTTATTTGCAGCAAATAAAACTCTGTCTATTTTGGGCTTAAATAAACGCTGTAAAACACCACTTTTACCATGGTTGAACATGCTCATGGTCTCTCTTAACGCTTGCTGGGTTTGCGCTAAGGTTGCGGGGCCATCATTCAGTGCGCCAAGCAAATCAACTAAAACTAATTGCCTGTCAAATGCGCAAAAATGTTCTTTATAAAATGGCTCAATGACTTGTTTTTTGTATGCTTCAAACCGCTGAACAAGCTGCTCGTATTGTGTTCCCTCCGTTATTTCGCCATGACTTGATAAGGGAAAAAACTGAATAATTGGTGCTCCAGCCAGATCTCCAGGAATGAGCATTCGTCCTGGTTGCAATTTCGCTAGCCGAGTTTCACATTTAAGGGTGTGCAAAAGCGCGCAATACTGCTTTGCAAGCGCATCCAGCGCTCCAGAATCTACCGGCGCTTGTGCATTAAACTGTTTGAGTTGGGAGAGCAACGGCTGACAGTACTTTGAGAACGCAGGCTCTGATAGGGCTTTTAGCTGTGAAAGACTCCATTGTTCAAAGCTCATGTTTAGCATTGGCAAATCCATAAGCCACTCACCTGGATAATCGATCAATTCCAGATAAATCGTGTGGTCATCTGAAAAATGCTGCCGTATACCGCGATTGCTTTTAAACTTGAGCGCCAATGTAAGCGTATTAATTCGCTCAGTTGAAGGCGGCCACGTTGGCTCTTCAGCCAGTAAACAAGCTGCTGCATTGTGATAATCAAACGTGGGAATATCTAGCGCTTTTTGCGGTACCAGCTTGCAAGCGATGAGCCGGTGATCTCTTACCACATCAAAAAATGGCAGATTTTGGCTATTTGCTTGCGTTGTTAAATGTTTAACAAGCGCCGTTATAAATGCTGTTTTACCACTGCCACTAAACCCTGTGACTGCCAGTTTAATATGCTGATCGAGTGAGCGCTGTATTGTTTTTTGCGCTTTTTGTTGAAGCTTTTCAAGTGTTTTTTGGGTCGTGAACTTTAAGCTCATTGAATGATAGTTCCTTAACATTAGCGGCGTGGCGAGTCCTCGCCACTGGCCGTTAAAGCTTATTAATTTCCCTTTTTATCGTAAACTCCGCGGAGGTAACATAACGCTCCATATTTTGGATGCGGCTATCTAACCTGCCGAGTCTATCTTTTAAATCAAACAGTGCTTGACGTGGCGGCTCTCCTTTTTGCCATACTTTGAATTTTACTGAAACAGGATCACTATCATGATTGTTATTAACATGCTCCACTTCTGGCTCCTTTTTATCTAAAATAAACCAGCAAGCAATATAGATAACGACAAATAAAGGACCACCAGATAACAAAACTGCTGTTACAAATAAGATGCGTACCAGCCACAGCTCCATGTTGAAGTAATCACTCAACCCCGCACAGACCCCGGCTAATTTGCCTCTTTTTGGGTCTCGATATAACTCTCTTCGTCTCTGGCTCATACTTTGCGTCTCCATTCTGGTGACTCTTGATCTAACAACGCCTCTAACGTTTCTACGCGTTCAGCCATTTTTTCTGCTTTATGTGCAAGCTCTAGCAATTGACGATGCTCGTGCTCGCTCAGGCCCTGACTCAGCTGTTTTTTGCTTTTATAATGAAGAATGAGCCACAGCGGCGCTACCACAATTAAAAATAAGACAACCGGGGCAACTAATATTTCTGCGTCAAACATAATCTTCTCCTGTTTATTTTGGTCTTGGCAGCGTAATTATTGTTTTATGCACCTACTTTAACAGTAGGTGCAGTTAGGTTCACTTTTTTGCCAGCTTTTTCTTTAAAGCTTCTAGCTCGTCATCTACTTTTTCATTCTTCTGTAGATCGGCTATTTCATCAGCCAGTGATTTTTTACCAAGATCGTACGCTTCCACTTGCGATTCAAGACCATCTATTTTGTTTTCATAACGCTCAAAACGATTTAATGCATCTTCAACTTTTGAACTGTCTAACGCCTTTTTAACGTCGAGTCTAGACTCGGCTGAGCGCTGTCTCAACACAATGGCCTGCTGGCGAGCTTTCGCATCTGCAAGCTTTTCTTGCAGCGTAGTTACTTCTTGTTGCAATTTTTCAATGTGAGACTCAACATGGCTCAATTCTGCTGCAACACTTTGTGCTGCATCAGAGGCTTTTTGCTTTTCAAGTAGTGCAGCACGAGCTAAGTCTTCTCGTTCCTTAGTTAAAGCAAGCTCTGCTTTTTCTTGCCAATCATCGGCTTGCGAATTTAATTGCGCAACTCGTCTCTCCAGCTCTTTTTTCTCAGCCAATGTTTTAGCTGAAGTAGAACGTACCTCAACCAGTGTATCTTCCATTTCTTGGATGATAAGACGAACCATTTTTTCTGGATCTTCAGCTTTATCTAAGATGGCATTAATATTAGAATTAACGATGTCAGTAAAACGTGAAAAAATTCCCATAATCTTTTACCTCGTAGGTTATGATTTATATTACTGAGTTTTATGTATCAAATAGCTTGCCAACTTTATAACTTAATTTAAATGTTATATTTCAATAACTTATAAATATAACAAAAAGCTTCCTATCACTATTTTTTTCAAATAAACTATAACTTAGTCAAAAATACTAAGAGTTAGGCAAATATGGGTCAGTTCCGACAGCAAGATAACCTTTTGGGTCAATCCGACAGCTTTTTAGCCGTATTAGACCAGGTTTCACAACTCGCACCTCTTGAAAAGCCTGTTCTTATTATCGGTGAGCGTGGCACAGGTAAAGAGCTGATTGCCGCCCGTCTTCACTTTCTTTCGGAACGCTGGGATCAAAACTACGTTAAGCTTAATTGTGCAGCGCTAAACGAAAACTTGTTAGAAAGCGAGTTATTTGGCCATGAATCTGGCGCTTTCACAGGTGCGAGCAAACGACATGAAGGCAGGTTCGAGCGAGCAAATGGCGGTACTTTGTTCCTAGATGAATTAGCGAACACATCTGCCATGGTGCAAGAGAAGCTTTTGCGGGTCATCGAGTACGGTGAGTTTGAACGAGTTGGCGGTAAACAAACCGTCAAAGTCGATACCAGACTAGTCTGTGCAACAAACGAAGACTTGCCAAGCTTGGCCGAAAACGGAGAGTTTAGGCATGACCTGCTAGACCGCTTAGCATTTGACGTAATAACGCTACCGCCACTTAGAGCTCGTAAGGAAGATATCTTGTTGTTAGCCGAACATTTCGCAATCAACATGGCGCGAGATCTTGGCTGGTCATTATTTAGCGGATTTACCCGAAAGGCCACAGATACCTTGCTAGAATACGAATGGCCAGGAAATATTCGAGAGCTAAAAAATGTTGTTGAACGTAGCCTATATCGCCACGGTAATGAACACCTCCCTGTACATCAAATAAACTTTGATCCATTTGATAGTCCATTTCGACCTCAGCAAAGAATAAAAGCGGCGAAAAATATAGATACAGTGCGTTATGAGCCAGCACTAGCAGATACACAAGAACCCGACAACCACGATGAGCCTATCGCTTCTGCCAGTATGTCATTCAACTTTCCTTGTGATCTTAAGTCCCTCTCCAGCGACTACGAGATAGAATTACTAAAAAAAGCACTTGAATTTAGTCAATTTAATCAAAAGAAAACTGCACAAAACTTGGGATTAACGTATCATCAGCTGAGAGGCTATTTGAAAAAATATAATTTGTTAGACTCACAACAAGAGGCTTAACTGTGGTCACTGCGATGACTGACTTACTGACTAACCCCAAACGCTATATCACCCATTTATGGCTACCGGCTATCTCCCTGTTTGTAACAGCGTGTAGTGATGTAAAACCGGTTGAAAATGCAAGTAAAACACAAGGCATTGTATATTGCGCTGAGGCAAACCCTGTGTCATTCAATCCACAGGTTACAACAACAGGTTCAACAATAGATATTATTGCTAATCAGCTCTACAACTCCCTGATTAGTATTGATCCCGTAACCGCTGAGTTTAAGCCTGAACTGGCAACACAATGGCATATCAGTGAGGATGGGAAAAAAATCACTTTTAAACTCCGTGAAGGGGTCGAATTTCATTCTACCGATTATTTTACGCCGACAAGAACAATGAATGCAGACGATGTGATCTTCTCTTTCAGCCGCTTGTTTGATGTTTATAACCCCTACCACTTTGTTCATGACGCTAGCTATCCCTATTTTCAAAGTGTCGGTATGGACCAACTGATCAGAAAGATTGTCAAAGTTGATAACCACACAGTGCGTTTCGAACTGTTTAGTGCCGAAAGTAGCCTACTTTCAAATATTGCGACCGATTTTGCTGTGATTCTTTCTGAAGAATATGCAATGCACAGAGCGTCACAAGATCAGAAGCACCTATTCGATAATATGCCGATTGGTACGGGACCATACAAGTACAAAAACTTTTTACGTGATAATTTAGTTCGCTTTCACAAACATGAAAATTACTGGAAACATGACTACGCAGTCGATCAGCTCGTCTATGACATAACAACTAACAACACGACGCGCATCGCAAAAATGTTGACCAAAGAGTGTGATATCACCTCACACCCGAGTGCGACTCAGCTTGAAGCGCTTTCCGCCAGAAAAGATATCGTGGTCGACAAAGCCGTCAACTTAAATGTGGGATATTGGGCATTCAATACCGAGAAGCCGCCATTTAACAACGTGCTAGTTAGAAAGGCGCTCGCACACAGCATCGACTTTGACAAAATCATGCAAGCCGTATTTTATGGCAATGGCATTGCTGCCAAATCTATTTTGCCCCCTTCTTCTTGGGCTTTTTCAGCACAGCAAATGCCCGTATACGACCCTGAAAAAGCCAAAGCATACTTAACCGAAGCTGGCTTTCCAAATGGCTTTGAAATGACATTATGGGCCATGCCAGTTTCTAGAATTTACAACCCAAATGCTCGAAAAATGGCTGAGCTCATTCAAAGCGATTTACGTCAAATAGGTATCCGTACACGCATCGTAGAGTTCGAATGGAATACTTTTATAGAACGTATTGGTCGGCACGAGCATGACAGCGTATTGCTAGGATGGGCTGCGGACACCCCAGATCCGGACAATTTTTTTAGTCCACTGCTCAGTTGCACAGCGACTTTTACAGGAAAAAACCCTGCTAACTGGTGTAACCCAGAATTTGATTTACTACTTACGCAAGCATTAGATACCAATGAGCTTTCAATGAGAAAGAAATACTACCTCCAAGCGCAAGCTATGCTCATTGAAGAAATGCCGCTGGTTCCAATCGCTCATGGCGTGCGATTCCAAGCTCGAGGTGCCAATATAGAAGGTGCACAGTTGAGACCTTTTGGCGGCGTATCTCTTGCTAACGTTAGAAAGGGCGAACAGTAATGCTTGATTATCTACTTCGTCGATTTAGCTTACTCATATTTATGCTGTTCGCTTTATCAGCGTTTACATTCGGGCTGAACTATTTATTTCCAGGCGATTTGCTAACCAACTTTAGCGGGCAGGTTAATACCAGCTTTAGTCAATCTCAAATGCTAGAAGAAAAGTATCGTATTAATGACAATGTACTGGTGCAATACGGCGCTTTTTTGGGGCGATTGATTGAGGGGGACTGGGGTGTCTCTTTATCATCAGGGCAAACCGTTTTCTCACATGTTACCTTACTTTTGCCAGCCACATTAGAACTGTGCTTTTATGCCTTATTCATGGCGGTTTTGATAGGTATACCTGCAGGTATAATCACCAGTGCATATCATAAAAAATGGCCAGATAAAGTCATTAGCACTCTGACGCTACTTGGATTTTCTATTCCTGTTTTCTGGCTCGCCTTGTTGCTCATAATGGTTTTTTGCCTTGGCTTTGGTTGGTTTCCAATGTCTGGACGAATCGGTCTACTTTATGAGATACCCGCTGTAACCAACTTTATGCTGCTGGATATTTGGCTACTCGGTTTTCCTTATGGTGGGCAAGCGTTTGTCGATGCTCTACACCATTTAGCGCTACCGACCATTGTCTTAGCTATGTATCCAACGACTGTGCTTACTCGTTTTACACGGGACTCTATGCTAAATGTGCTAGAGCAAAATTACATAAAAACAGCTCGCGCAAAAGGCCTTAACCGCAGGCAAATCATTCTCGATCATGCGTTGCGAAACGCACTGTTACCCGTTATAAAACAAATCGGTCTGCAATTCAGTACATTGATCACGCTGGCAATGGTAACTGAAGTCATTTTTTCTTGGCCGGGTGTTGGTCGCTGGCTTATTGATAGCATTTACCAGCGAGATTACCCTGCTATTCAAGGTGGCCTATTGGCTGTATCGATGTTTGTAATATTTGCCAATATGTTAGCGGATTTAACGCACTCAATGCTTGACCCTGTATCAAGGAACCAGTCTCATGGCAAAGTTTAGCTTATACAGTGAAGAGTCAAACCGCTCACCATTATCTCGCCTGTGGCGAACTTTTAAGGCAAACCACTTAGCGCTTGTTGGCCTATGGATGTTTATCGGTTTGACGCTACTGGCTATGACAGCGCCGTTACTCGCACCTTATGGAATAGACCAACAACATAGCGACGCATTATTACTGCCTCCCTCATGGCATGATGAAGGTGATGTCCACTTCATTCTTGGAACCGACGATTTAGGTCGTGATGTGCTTTCTAGACTTATGAACGGCGCGACATACACGTTTGGCTTGTCTATTATTGCAGCCTTGATGACCACCATCTTCGGCGTTGTGCTAGGCACCTTGGCAGGCATTAATAGAGGCTTCAAGTCCAGTATTTTAAATCACTTATTAGATATCACCCTTGCTATTCCTTCATTGCTTCTGGCCATCATTATCATTGCCATTTTAGGGCCTGGGCTACTCAATACAGTCTGGGCAATTATCTTAGCGCTGCTGCCACAGCATATTCATTCTGTTCGAAACCTAGTTGTGGAAGAGTTAAACAAAGATTATGTGGGCGCATATAGGTTGGATGGTGCAAGTAGAGTGCACATTTTGTTTAGAGGTATATTCCCCAATATCTATGAGCATATCGTGGTTATCTTCACTTTGGCATTATCCACTGCAATCTTAGACATTGCAGCACTTGGCTTTCTCAAGCTGGGCGCTCAACCACCCACAACTGAATGGGGCGCGATGCTGGCCGAAAACTTAGGTTTAATCTATATCGCTCCTTGGACGGTTGGACTACCCGGAGCCCTGTTGTTTTTGTCAGTATTAGCCACTAACCTAGTAGGTGACGGGCTTAGAAATGCACTACAAGCGCGAAAGGCGACCTAATGCAATTATTAGACATCAAAAACCTTACTATAGAGCTGCCCACTGAAGACGGAATAATACGTGCCGTGGATAAAGTGAATCTGAGCTTGAAAGAAGGAGAAGTACACGCACTGGTCGGTGAATCGGGGTCAGGAAAAAGTCTTATTGCTAAGGCGATAGTTGGCGTGCTTAACGCGCGCTGGCGTGTCACTGCGGACAGAATGCACTGGCAAGGCGTTGACTTGATGCGACTCAGCCCAGAAAAGCGCCGCAAGATCGTTGGACGAGATATGGCCATGATTTATCAGGAGCCGAGACGCAGCTTGGACCCAACGGCAAAAATCTTTGAACAGGTTGCGGAGTCTCTGCCTGACGATTGCTTTAAAGCGGGCTTTTTTGGCAGAAAAAAAGAACGCCAAAACAAAGTAAAGGCACTACTCCATAAAGTTGGGATCCGTGAAGATGAAAAAGTTTCGAGTAGTTACCCCCATGAGCTTTCGGAAGGCGTCTGCCAAAAGGTAATGATTGCCATGGCCATAGCAAGAAGCCCAAAACTGTTAATCGCTGATGAACCAACGACAGCACTTGAGAGCACAACCCGCGCTCAAGTGTTTAGACTACTAAAAAGTTTAAATCAGCTTAAGAACATGTCTATTTTGATGATCTCGCACGAATTGGAAGAAATTACTCAGTGGTCACATGCTATGCATGTGCTGTACTGCGGGCAAATGGTAGAGGCAGGGCCGACCAAAAAGGTGTTTAATGGTCCTTACCACCCATACACCCAAGCGCTGGTAAAGTCATTACCTGATTATGCTCATGGCATTGGCCATAAAGCCCCGTTTTATGCCCTCAAAGGCACGATCCCCCCACTTCAACACCTACCTATTGGTTGTCGTTTAGGCCCTCGTTGCCCACAAGCTCAAAAAGAGTGTGTCGCTACGCCAACACTGGTGAAATCTCATGGTCATTCCTATGCATGCCACTTTCCATTAAATAGAGAGAAAAAGAAATGCAACCCGTGCTAAAAGTGCAGGCACTTAATAAATCATTTAAAACCCGGGCAGGCCTGTTTAGACGTCAGCAAGTTCAAGTTTTAAAAGGGGTCTCATTTGCTGTCACACCTGGGCAAACTCTGGCGGTTATTGGTGAAACCGGTTCGGGGAAAAGCACGCTAGCAAAAGTGCTTGCGGGAGCGGAAGAAGTAGACTCAGGACAAATACTCTTGAATGGAAACATGATTGTTGATGATGGCATCAAAAATCGTGAATGTAGACATATTAGATTGATTTTCCAAGATCCCACTCGCTCACTAAACCCTGGTTTGACAATCGGTGACATGCTGGATGACTGCTTGAAATTTAATACTAAGCTCACAGAGCAACAAAGAGAAAGCAAGATTGAGCTTACTTTGTCTAGAGTTGGATTACTGTCGGAACATTACGATTATTACCCCCATATGTTTAGTGGCGGTCAACTACAGCGTGTTGCGCTCGCAAGGGCATTAATACTAGACCCAAAAGTGGTTGTGCTCGATGAAGCGCTTTCCTCTTTAGACCCTTCAGTGCGCGCACAGATAGTGAACTTGCTTCTAAAACTGCAAAGAGAAACGGCTTTAAGCTACGTATTAATCACGCATCATCTGAGCTTAGTGAAGCACATGAGTGATAAGCTATTGGTACTAAATAAAGGTGAGGTGGTTGAATATGGTCCAAGCGAGGCGATATTTAATAATCCTCAGTCAAGGGTCACACAAAAGTTACTTGCTGTTTAAATCTTAAATCACAGACATTAAAAAAGGCGCCTAAGCGCCTTTTTTTAGTTTTCTTCAGTGACTTCAAATGAACTCGGTTTGTTTACTTCAGCTGTACTTTCAAGAGCACTCAAAAGCGCTAGGTAATTTTTGTTAACCTGTGTTCTCGTAATGCTCTGTTTTTGTTGTGGCTGAACTTCGTCCGTTATCTCTGCAAGCTTAACAGCTTTCACTACCAATAACGCAGAATCACCATTGTTCAGTTCTACCATTGACTTAGACACGCTATCAGCAGCTGGGTGAGGCAACTTGAATGCTTCGCTCACTAATGCTGGTTGCACCGCATAGCTTTGACGCGCTAATGCATCTTGAGTTTGAACTTCAAGAGATTGCTCCGCTGCAATATCAGCTAGCGATGTACCTTGCTCAAGTTTTGCAAATAGCTCTGTCGCTTTCTCTTTCGTCAGCTCTGTCGCTTTGTCATTTTCTAAACGAGCCTTAATCTGTGCAGTCACATCTTCTAGTGCTCTAACAGTAGCCGCTTTATGCTCTGCTACGCGCACAACTACCATATGCTCAGGTGCAATTTCAATAACTTCAGAATTCACACCATCTTCTAATAGTTCTGGTGTAAACACAATATTCGTCACTGCTGGTTGGTTGAGCGGCGCAGGAAGCAAGTTGCGAGCAAGTAGCTCGGTCTTCTTCACTTCAATATTTGCAGCCGCTGCAGCTTCTTCTAGAGAATCTGCAATTTCAAATGCCAACTCACGAACTTCTTCCTGTTTACCATAGAATGCATCAATTTTCGCATTTTGCTCCAGTTCGGTGCGCAATTCATCCGCTACTTCAGCATATTCTTTACTTTCTTGAGCTTGAAGGTCTGTCAGCTTAATAATGTGAAAACCAAACTCAGACTCCACAACCTCAGAAAAATCGCCAATATTTGCTAGCGCAAATGCAGCAGCTTCAAATTCAGGATCCATCATATCACGATCAATCCAATCTAAATCACCGCCTAGCTCACCGCTGGCAATATCGTCTGACTGTGATTCCGCTAGCTGAGCAAAATCCGCACCGCCTTGAAGTTGCGTGTAAAGCGCCTCAGCTTTTGCTTTTGCAGCTGATGCATCATCACCACTTTCAACTAAGATATGAGATACACGACGTCTCTCTTCTTCTAGGTACTGTGCCTTGTTTTCTTCGTAGTAGGCTTTGACATCTTCTTCTGTGATAGCTTCTTCCAGCTCAATATCAGACGCTTTTAATTCGATGTAACTTAACGCAACTTGCTCAGGTGACTGGAACTGGTCTTGATTTAAATCGTAAAAATCTTTAATTTCTTCGTCACTTACAGATACTTGGTCTTTCACCGCATCTTTACTCAGTACGAGGTAGTCTACGTCACGAGTTTGTTGCTGAAGTGCAAGCGCATGCTTTACTTCGTTGTCCAATACAAAATCCGAACCTGCTAGCGCAGATACCAATTGGTTACGTGTCATTTCTTCACGTAGGTACTCACGAAATTCATCAGGTTGGAAGTTCATTTGACGAATAAGTTGCAAGTAACGGTCGTTACTAAATTCGCCGCCAATTTGAAAATATGGCATTTCAAAAATGGCTTGTTTAATTTGGCTATCGCTTACACGCAGGCCTAACTCAAGCGCCAACTGGTTTTGTAGCTCTTGCTGTACAAGTCTGTCTACAACACCCTGACGGATCTGCGCCATGTAAGTTGGATCTGAAGCGATTTGTTCAAAGTATTCACCAAACTGTTGTTCTAATCTGCCACGCTCGTTTTCGAACGCTCTAGAAAACTCTAGTTGGGTGATTTTAACTCCGTTGACTTCTGCCACTGGTTGCTCTGTGGTTTGACCTAGGTAACCACCGATCCCTGCCAGCGCAAAAGACAAGATAACTGCACCAAGAACGATCTTGGCAGCAAGGCCTTGCGAGCCCTCTCTAATCTTTTCAAGCATTTGTTCTATCTCTTATCTAAGTCAAAGCACCGAGGTACTTTGCATCAGTTAGCTCATGTAAAAAAAGCGTATCTTACCAGATACGCTTTTTATCTTGAAGCTTATCACGTTCAATTAACTCGGTTTCGCAACAGAGTCAATTGCAAATTGTATAAGCTATAACTTAGTTAACCGCGTCTTTTAGAGCTTTACCAGCTTTAAAAGCAGGGATGTTAGCAGCAGCAATGTCAATTGCAGCACCCGTTTGAGGGTTACGGCCTGTACGAGCAGCGCGTTCACGAACAGAAAAAGTACCAAAACCTACTAGCGCTACTGAATCGCCGTCTTTAAGCGCAGTGGTTACTGACTCAATGAATGAATCCAGAGCACGACCAGCAGCGGCCTTAGAAATATCAGCATCAGCTGCGATTTGATCGATTAATTGAGATTTATTCACAATATCATCCTCTTACATTGTTATTATCAAGAGCGATGGTTTTTTAAAACTAACATCACTTTTGTTGTTAACTACGAGAAATCTTACGATTCTCTATTTGCTTAAATGTATTACAGCCTAGATACTACGGGGCTTCCCGCGAACTAGGCTTAAATCCAGTGCTTAACTTAGCACACCACTGGGATTTGAAAACCCTTTTTATCGACTTTTTTAAGCTTTCGCAGCAGTTTTTTGAGTTTCTACTGAAAAACTGTCCACAGGTTGAGCAAGTGCTATCGATAAAACGTCTTCAATCCATGTTACAGGGTGGATTTCTAACCCATTAAGAACATTATCTGGGATTTCTTTGAGATCTCGTTCGTTCTTTTTAGGGATAACGACCGTCTTAATCCCACCACGATGAGCGGCTAGCAACTTCTCTTTCAAACCTCCAATTGGCAATACTTCACCACGCAGGGTAATTTCACCAGTCATGGCGACATCGCTTTTAACAGGGTTACCAGTCAAGCTAGAAACAAGACCAGTTACCATCGCAATACCAGCGCTTGGACCATCTTTAGGTGTCGCACCTTCAGGCACATGCACGTGAATATCACGTTTTTCATAAAAGTCATCGTTAATACGAAGCTTGTCGGCACGGTTTCTAACCACCGTCATCGCCGCTTGAATAGACTCTTGCATTACGTCGCCTAGCGAGCCCGTGTACGACAATTTGCCTTTACCTGGTACTGCTGCGCTCTCGATAGTCAATAAATCACCACCCACTTCAGTCCACGCAAGCCCTGTAACTTGTCCAACACGATCCCCATCTTCCGCTTTGCCGTAGTCAAAACGTTGAACTCCTAGGAAGCTTTCCAAGTTGTCACCATTGATAACAACCTTCTTTTGGTCTTTATCGAGCAAGATAATCTTCACAGCCTTACGGCATAGCTTGGACATTTCACGCTCTAGATTACGAACGCCCGCCTCGCGAGTGTAGTAGCGAATCGTATTAATAATCGCGCTGTCTTCAATCTCGATTTCGCCAGCTTTTAATCCGTTACGCTTAATTTGTTTCGGAATTAAATGCTGCTTAGAAATATTTAACTTTTCGTCTTCTGTGTAACCAGATAGGCGAATAACTTCCATACGGTCTAATAGTGGACCTGGAATATTAAAACTATTCGACGTTGCGACAAACATTACATCTGACAAATCATATTCAACTTCAAGATAGTGATCAGCAAAGGTACTGTTTTGCTCTGGGTCTAGCACTTCAAGTAATGCAGATGCAGGATCGCCACGCATGTCCGACGACATTTTATCGATTTCATCCAACAAGAATAATGGATTTTTAACACCCACTTTGCTCATGCTTTGGATAAGTTTACCTGGCATAGAGCCAATGTATGTACGACGATGACCGCGGATCTCAGCTTCATCTCTCACTCCACCTAACGCCATACGCACGTATTTGCGACCAGTAGAACGAGCGATCGATTGACCAAGGCTGGTTTTACCTACACCTGGAGGACCGACTAAACACAAAATTGGCCCTTTAAGTTTATTCGTACGCTGTTGAACCGCTAGGTATTCAATGATGCGCTCTTTCACCTTATCTAGGCCATAGTGGTCTGCATCTAAGATCTTTTGCGCGTTTGCTAAGTCTTTTTTCACCTTAGAGCGCTTTTTCCAAGGTACATTGATAAGCGTATCGATATATGAACGTACAACGGTCGCCTCAGCTGACATAGGCGACATCATCTTCAATTTGTTCAGCTCGGAAGTTGCCTTTTCTTCAGCTTCTTTTGGCATCTGTGCTTCACTGATACGCTTTTTCAGCGTTTCAAATTCATCTGGCACATCGTCTAGTTCACCGAGCTCTTTTTGAATGGCTTTCATCTGCTCATTGAGGTAATACTCTCTTTGCGATTTTTCCATTTGTTTCTTGACGCGAGAGCGGATTTTCTTCTCAACCTGAAGCAGGTCGATCTCGCCCTCCATTAACGCCATGAGGTACTCTAGACGCTCAGTAACATTATATAGTTCTAGCACCTTTTGTTTTTCAGGCACCTTAATTGGCATATGCGCTGCCATGGTATCTGCCAAACGTGCCGTTTCATCGATGCCGGATACAGAGGTCAGAACTTCAGGTGGGATTTTTTTATTGAGTTTTACATACCCTTCAAACTGACTTACCGCACTGCGGATGAAAATATCTTGCTCTTGCTCAGAAATATTTTCTGAAGCAATAAACTGAGCTTGTGCTAAGAAGTAATCATCGGTTACTAAAAATTCATCGATTCTCGCCCTTTGCGTACCTTCAACAAGCACCTTAACTGTGCCGTCAGGCAGCTTAAGTAACTGCAATACTGTTGCAACCGTACCGACTTCATAGATATCGTCAGTACTTGGATCATCGATTGAGGCCTCTTTTTGAGCCACTAAAAATATTTGCTTGTCATTTTCCATTGCAGCTTCAAGACATCTTATAGACTTCTCTCTGCCAACAAATAGCGGGATCACCATATGAGGGTAAACAACCACATCACGCAGTGCCAACACTGGAATTTCAACTCGATCCGTTCTCTCAAGCGTCATTATGTTCTCTTCGCACTTCATTTATTTTTAAGATTACAGAGGTATATGGGGATGCCCTCTATAAAGTTCAACTCTTCGACAAAAAAAGGAGCACGAGGCTCCTTTTCTAATTATCTTGCCTGACTATTCAGACGCCGCTTTGTCTTGACCACTGTTTTCATAAATTAAGATAGGATCCGACTCCCCCTTAATTACAGTTTCATCAATAACAACTTTGCTCACATCTTCAATTGAAGGTAACTCATACATAGTTTCGAGTAATACGGCTTCAACAATTGAGCGTAGTCCACGGGCACCTGTTTTACGTTCCATTGCTTTATGTGCAATTGCTTTTAAAGCATCTTCGCGAAACTCAAGTTCAACGCCTTCCATCTTAAATAGCGCACCATACTGTTTAGTCAGTGCATTCTTAGGCTCATTTAAGATCTGTATTAACGCGTCCTCGTCTAACTCAGTCAGCGTTGCAACAACAGGCAAGCGACCAATAAACTCTGGTATCAAACCATACTTCACGAGATCTTCTGGCTCAACGTCTTTAAACGTCTCACTCAATGAACGCTCGCTATCAGCACTTTTCACTTCTGCACCAAAGCCAATGCCAGTACTGGTATGACTACGCTGCTCAATCACTTTATCTAGGCCCGCAAATGCACCGCCACAAATAAACAGAATCTTTGACGTGTCTACTTGTAAGAATTCTTGCTGTGGATGTTTGCGACCACCTTGAGGAGGTACTGACGCGACAGTGCCTTCAATTAGTTTCAATAGTGCTTGCTGAACACCTTCGCCTGACACATCCCTAGTAATCGATGGATTGTCAGACTTACGTGAAATTTTGTCTATTTCATCAATATAAACAATACCACGCTGTGCTTTTTCTACATCATAGTCACACTTTTGAAGTAGCTTCTGAATGATATTCTCTACGTCTTCACCAACATAACCTGCTTCGGTTAATGTTGTAGCATCAGCCATAGTAAATGGAACGTCTAATAACCTAGCAAGTGTCTCAGCTAATAATGTTTTACCACTACCAGTTGGACCGATCAGTAGAATATTACTTTTACCAAGTTCTACTTCAGTTTTAATACCTTGATTTCGAAGACGCTTGTAATGATTGTAAACAGCCACTGACAACACTTTTTTCGCGTGCTCTTGTCCGATTACATAATCATCTAGATGGTTGCGGATTTCTTTAGGCACCGGCAGTTTATCAGACGAATCATGCTGCGGCGCAATATCCTTGATCTCTTCCCTAATGATGTCGTTACACAGTTCGACGCATTCATCACAAATGTATACTGATGGACCAGCAATTAACTTGCGTACTTCGTGCTGACTCTTACCACAAAATGAGCAGTACAAGAGTTTGCTATTCTTGTCGCCGTCTGTAGGAGTGTCTGACATTCAACTACCTCTTAAATTTGGTGAGTTGCCACAATGGTGACAACACAATACATGCTTTAACTATACCAAATAAAAATTCAGTTGGCATAGCTAAGCCAGCTCAAAATGAAAACTACTCGTACAAAAGTCATCATTTTGGCATTAAACTATAGAAAACTTGGACCTCTCTAAGATATAGATCCAAGTTTTATTATTTCAAGGTGTAATTTTTCACCTAAAAACAAACTTTACTTAAATTAGCGGCTTGTGTGAACCGCATCCACTAAACCATACTCTACAGCTTCTTGTGCATTCATGAAGTTATCACGGTCTGTGTCATTGGCTACCACATCAAATGGTTGACCTGTATGATCAGCAAGTAACCTATTTAGTTTTTCTTTGATAGTTAGGATTTCTTTCGCGTGGATCTCAAAATCAGATGCCTGGCCTTGGAAACCACCCAAAGGCTGGTGGATCATCACGCGAGAGTTAGGTAAACAATAACGTTTGCCTTTAGCACCACCTGACAATAAGAATGCCCCCATGCTTGCTGCTTGGCCAACACACACAGTGCTCACATCTGGTTTGATGAAATTCATCGTGTCATAAATTGACATACCAGCAGTAACAGAACCGCCTGGTGAGTTTATGTACAAGTAAATATCTTTATCTGGGCTCTCTGACTCAAGAAATAACATTTGTGCAACAATCAGATTCGCCATGTGGTCTTCAACTTGACCTGTCAAAAATATAATTCTCTCTTTAAGTAGGCGAGAGTAAATATCGTAAGAGCGCTCACCTTTAGCTGTCTGCTCAACAACCATAGGGACTAAAGCGTTTAGAGGATCTATCATACCGTCATTCATATTATTGGTTCCTTTGTATGCGAGGCAGGTTTGCTGCGCAGTTCAAGCGCTAATTATTGAACTAGCTTTATACTTGTTCTTTATCGTAATAACGAAAAAGGCTCGCAGCACTGCAATTAACAGAGCATTACGAGCCATTTAAGCGTTAGCTTAACAGTAAGTCAATGCTTTCCTCATAGACGAGGGAAGAAACTTACTCTGCAGCTTGTTGTGGGTTCATGATGTCGTCAAAAGACTTTTCAACATCAGTAACCGTAGCGCTTGAAAGTACAGCTTCTACTGCTTGCTCTTCCATTGCTACATTACGCATTTGCTGCATTAATTGATCATTTTCTTTGTAGTAGTTAACTACTTCTGAAGGATCTTCGTATGCAGAAGCAACAGTTTCAATTAGAGCTTCAACTTTTGCATCATCAACTTTGATATCATTTGCTTTGATCACTTCACCAAGAAGAAGACCAGTCTTAACGCGAGTTACAGCTTGCTCGTGGAAAAGCTCAGCTGGAAGTTCAGGCATGTTCTTCGCATCGCCGCCAAAACGCTGTGCAGCTTGCTGACGAAGCGCATCAATCTCTTGGTCGATAAGTGCTTTAGGTACTTCAACTTCGTTAGTTTCAAGTAAACCCTGGATAGCCTGCTCTTTAACCTTCGCTTTAACAGCTTGGTCAAGCTCACGCGTCATGTTCTTTTTGACTTCTTCTTTAAGAGCGTCAACACCGCCTTCAGCTACACCGAACTTAGTTGCAAATTCGTCGTTAAGCTCTGGAAGTTCTTGAACTTCAACTTTCTTCACTGTGATAGTGAATTGTGCAGGCTTACCTTTAAGGTTTTCTGCGTGGTACTCTTCAGGGAAAGTTACGTCAGCAACAACTTCGTCACCCGCTTTCTTGCCAACAATACCGTCTTCGAAGCCAGGGATCATACGACCTTGACCTAGCTCTAGTGGGAAGTCTTCAGCCTTACCGCCTTCAAACTCTTCACCCTCAACAGTACCTAGGAAGTCGATAGTTACACGATCTTGTTCACCCGCAGCTGCTTCAACTTCAGTCCAAGTAGCGTGCTGCTTGCGAAGAGTCTCTAGCATGTTAGCTAAGTCATCAGCAGTAACATCTACTACTGGCTTTTCTACTGCAACCTTGTCTAGGTCTTTGATTTCAACTTCTGGGTAAACTTCAAAAGTTGCTTCAAACTCAAGATCTTTACCAGCTTCTAAAGACTTAGGAGCAAAGCTAGGAGCACCAGCAGGGTTGATCTTTTCTGAAACGATTGCTTCGATGTAGTTACGTTGCATTAAATCGCCAGCAACTTCTTGACGAACAGCTGCACCGTAGCGCTTGTTGATTACAGAAACAGGTACTTTACCAGGACGGAAACCGTCAATACGCTGGGTTTTAGACAGTTGTTGTAAGCGTTTTTTAACTTCAGTCTCAACGTTCTCTGCAGGAACGGTGATAGTCAGACGGCGCTCAAGGCCTTGAGTCGTCTCAACAGAAACTTGCATGATATACCTCAATTTTCATTTTTGGCGACAACGCGCCTTCCTTCACAAACAAGTCGACACTGAAGTGCAATTAGAATTCAAGCGAAAAGCGCTTATGACCTACCAATTACATGCCAGACTTGCTGCCTGCCCCATCAGGGCACTATGTTAAACATTAGACGCGGCATTATAACCTATAAAACGGTAGAGTCGAGCAATCCGCTGAAATAAATGAGATATAAGGTAACAATAGTATATTTAAGGAAAAAATAGAGAAAATTTTGAATGAGGAGATGGTCGGCGATGCAGGATTTGAACCTGCGACCCCTTGGACCCAAACCAAGTGCGCTACCAAGCTGCGCTAATCGCCGATAATATATATTTTTTTGAAAGTGGTCGGCGATGCAGGATTTGAACCTGCGACCCCTTGGACCCAAACCAAGTGCGCTACCAAGCTGCGCTAATCGCCGAAACATTTTTTGAGTGTAGATGGGGCGACTGATGGGGCTCGAACCCACGACAACCGGAATCACAATCCAGGGCTCTACCAACTGAGCTACAGCCGCCACTACATGTGGACATAATTTAAATGGCGCACCCGGAAGGATTCGAACCTTCGACCCACGGCTTAGAAGGCCGTTGCTCTATCCAGCTGAGCTACGGGCGCAACACAAACAACACTTGTGTGCTATCCACCCACCTCTTCAAGGAAGAAGTGGTCGGCGATGCAGGATTTGAACCTGCGACCCCTTGGACCCAAACCAAGTGCGCTACCAAGCTGCGCTAATCGCCGATTTTGTTACTTACTAAGAATGTTTTTGTTTAACACCCCTCGTTGGCAACGGGGTGCATATTAGAGATTTGAGTTGTTGAGGTCAAACATTTTTTTTAAAAAATATTTCAACTGCCTATTTTTACCACAAAAGGGTTAAAAATCAGCTGAAACAGTCAAATTTCGTTCAACTTAATCTTCGTCTCTTTACTTTGCTCTATGTTTATCGTGGGATCTAGCTTGGCTAATCAGTTCAATTTTGCGAAAATATAGGCAGCACAGTTGTAATCCTTACACATACCCTATTTTATTGTGGGGAATACATACTGCCATATTTAAATAGAGTGACCCCTTTTTAACTCTATAATCGTTCAAGTAACTAACCCTTATATATAAAGGTCACCCATGACGGCAAACATCATAGATGGCAAAGCAATTGCGAAACAGGTTCGCAGTACAGTCGCAAAACGTGTTGAGCAGCGAGTAGCTGAAGGGCTAAGAGCCCCAGGATTGGCTGTGGTACTTGTCGGGCAAGATCCTGCCAGTCAAGTTTATGTTGGCTCAAAGCGTAAAGCCTGTGAAGAAGTAGGCTTTGTTTCTAAGTCTTACGATTTACCCAATGATACGAGTGAAGAACAGTTACTCGAACTGGTAGACAACCTAAATGTTGATCCAGAAGTTGATGGTATCTTGGTACAACTCCCTTTACCTGAGGGTTTGGATGCCGAGAAAATTTTAGAGCGTATTCACCCAAGTAAGGACGTTGATGGGTTCCATCCATATAACGTTGGTAGACTTGCGCAGCGCATGCCTGCTTTAAGACCTTGTACACCAAAGGGGATTATCACCCTACTCGACTCCACTGGCGTTCGATATAAAGGGATGCATGCTGTCGTAGTAGGCGCCTCCAACATTGTTGGCAGACCGATGTCGTTAGAGTTACTACTTGCTGGTTGTACAACAACCGTATGTCACAAGTTTACTCAAGACCTTGAAGCCCATGTTCGCCGTGCTGACTTGCTCGTTGTCGCTGTCGGTAAGCCTGAGTTTATTCCTGGTGACTGGGTTAAAGAAGGCGCAATCGTGATCGATGTGGGTATTAACAGATTGGAGTCGGGTAAGCTTGTAGGTGACGTGCAGTATGATAAAGCAGAGCAAAATGCGAGCTTCATCACGCCTGTGCCAGGAGGCGTTGGCCCAATGACTGTTGCCAGCTTAATTGAGAACACGTTAGAAGCTTGTGAAAACAGCAAAAATTAGTAAAGCACAAGGAGCACTTTAATAGTGCTCCAATTTATTACTCTGTTTTTCAGTTTCATCTGCCGATTTTAACTCTTTCGCCATCATTGATTCTAACATTTCCATTTGTTTATCAAAATCTTCTTTACTAATTTCACCATTCTCTAGACGACTTAATAACTCATCCATTTTGGCTTTTATCTCTTTCACTTTTTCCTCGTTTACGCCAAGGCGGTTAAACATCAAAGTTTGTTGTACCTGAGATAAAAAGCTCTGATTCAGGTTAGACGTCGATAAATCTTTTTGTCTCAAAGACTGCGACAATTGTGAGACTGGGTTCTGGTTGTTTAATTCATTCGCAAAAGATTCACCACTTTGATTTTTAGCGGTGCCTGCGCGCGATGAGTATGTAGATTGGGGGGTAGCGCCAGTTTTATGCAATAGCATTTTACACTCCTTTTAAAATGGGCATGTCATTGCCACGCAATGACATCTTGATTCTGTTAAGCAATCAGTGTGCCTGTATCTCTATCACAGCTTAATAAATTCAATACTACCCTTGTTCAGCTAAGGTGCTGTATCAGCGTCACCTGTGTATAAAGGTCACTATTCAGGCACCACCGCTGTGCACTCGACTTCAACACGTGCACCTAACGCCAATCCATTGGTAGAAAATGCACTTCTAGCAGGGTAAGGGCGGCTAAAGTACTTGGTGTACTCTTGGTTAAAGGCCGGCCACTCCTTTATATCTGCAAGCATTATGGTGCATTTAAAAATATCTTTCATAGCAAGGCCATGCGCTCCTAAGCTGGCTTTTATATTCTCCATGGTTTGCTTACTTTCTGCAGCGATCCCACCTTTAACTAGCTTAGTTGTACCTGGTTGGATCCCTATTTGACCAGAAAGATAAACCTTGTTATTCACTTTTACCGCCTCTGAGAAGGGTAGATTATGCCCTGCGGGTAATACCGCATATGAATTTAGGTACTCTATATGGGATTGACTTTTAGGCTCTGCAAATGACACACCTGTAAAAAGAGATAACACAATAAGGGGGATTGTGCTTTTTTTCATAACGATTCCTTGATTAGAAAGCTTTCAATTTCCAAAATACCATTGTTCGATAAAAAACCAAATTGCGTTGTTAAGTCAGCGACTAAACATGATTAATTTTATTGTAAATATTGATATGTGACGTTTAATTTAAGCGGGATGGGGCTTTAATTAGCGGGGTGAGTATTTAGATGGATGCTTAAAAGCCGTGTCAAATGCGTAGAAGAATAAAAAGAAATAGGAGAAATGAAGCGTAAAAAGAAGCACTTAATGGCTTCTTTTTACAAATCGATAATAACTTACGCTTTACGCCAAGTTGTTTTACCGGCGCTATCCTCAAGCACAACGCCCATTGCAGTAAGTGCATCACGCGCTTCATCTGCGGCAGCCCAATCTTTATTTGCACGGGCTGTTTTACGTTGCTCAATTAGGGCTTCAATTTTAGCCACTTCATCATCGTCCTGTTCGCCTTGCAAGAAGCTCTCAGGTGACTGTTGAGCAATGCCCAGCACCTCAGCGAGCTTAACCAGAATAAAGGCATGTTTACCAGCCGCTTGCGGATCTGACTCTTTTAACAAGTTTACTTCTTTTGCCAGTTCAAAAATAACAGGCAAAGCTTCTGGCGTATTGAAATCGTCATTCATTGCAGCCTCAAAGCGCTCAACATAAACATTGCCTTTAAGTTCAACTTCTACCTGCTCAACACCACGTAACGCTGTATAAATACGCTCAAGTGAAGATCGAGCTTGCTCTAGGTTTTCTTGAGAATAGTTTAGCTGACTGCGATAGTGGCCATTGATTAAGAAGTAACGTACCGTTTCACGGTCAAATGCCTTAAGTACTTCACGCACAGTAAAGAAGTTGCCTAAGGACTTAGACATTTTCTCTTTATTGACCTGAACCATACCAGTATGGATCCACGTATTCACGTAGCGGCCATTGTTTGCACAACAAGATTGTGCAATTTCATTTTCATGGTGCGGGAATTGTAAGTCAGAGCCACCACCATGAATATCGAAAAACTCGCCTAAGTGTTTCGAGCTCATTGCACTACATTCAATGTGCCAACCAGGTCTACCTTCACCCCAAGGTGATGTCCAAGATGGTTCACCTGGCTTGGCTTTTTTCCAAAGTACAAAGTCAAGCGGGTCGTCTTTACCTTCAGCTACTTCAACACGAGCACCCGCCTGCAACATATCTAAATCCTGTTGAGACAATTGCCCATAATCTTTAAACGTTGATACATCAAATAAAACATCACCGTTTTTGGCAACATAAGCGTGCTGCTTTTCAATCAAACGTTCGATCATTTGAATAATGTCGTCCATATGACCGGTTACTGTTGGTTCAATATCCGCAGGCAAAATATTCAATGCATCAAAGTCCTCATGCATCGCTTTAGTCATGCGAACAGTCAGGTCGTTGATCTCTTCATTATTTTCAGCTGCGCGTTTGATGATTTTATCATCTACATCGGTGATGTTACGCACATAAGTTACATCGTATCCTAAATGGCGAAAATAACGGTTCATCACATCAAACGATACATAAGTACGTGCATGACCTACATGGCAGAAATCATAGATTGTAATACCACACACATACATGTCGACTTTGCCTTCGACAAGGGGTTTAAATGGGGCCTTTTGGCGTGTAAGTGTGTCGTATATCTGCAACATGTAGTAATTTTCCTAAAGTTGTATTAAAACCACAGCATCATAACACTTGCACAGGCTTGTCTCTACTGTAAATACGCTAATTCTCACCTATTTGAGTAACAAAGTTTACACCGAAAAACTGTCAAAGTTATTTCAACGCTTTGTAGTTCAGCAGATGTACTATAAAATAGCGTTCTAATCTTTTTATTGTAATTCAAGGACCCATTATGGTTGTTTTACAAACAAACTTCGGCGAAATCAAAATCGCATTATTTGAAAAAGAAGCGCCAGCAACTGTGGCGAACTTTAAGAAATATGTTGAGAATGGTTTCTACACAGGCACTATTTTCCACCGCGTAATCGATGGCTTTATGATTCAAGGCGGCGGTTTTGAGCCGGGCATGAGCCAAAAAGAAGTTGATGCACCAATTCAAAATGAAGCAAACAATGGTCTTGCAAACAAAGTTGGCACATTGGCTATGGCGCGTACGCCAGATCCACACTCTGCTACAGCGCAATTCTTCATTAACGTGAACGACAATGACTTCCTTAACTTCTCTAGCGAAACTTCGCAGGGTTGGGGCTACTGTGTGTTTGCTGAAGTTGTTGAAGGCATGGATGTTGTTAACAAGATCAAAGGTGTTGCAACAGGTTCATCTGGCTTCCACCAAGATGTACCTCTAGACGATGTAATCATCGAGAGTGCTGTAATCACAGATTAATCCAAGGATTAAGAATGAGCGCTACGGCGCTCTTTTTCCAACAAGAGACCCCATGCGCAAAACCTATTTTATTTCTGATCTGCACTTAACTGAGCACCGCCCTGACATAACCAACGCCTTTTATTTGTTTCTCGATAACTGCATCAATTCAGATGTCGACGCTTTATACATCCTCGGTGACTTTTTTGAAGTCTGGATTGGCGATGATGAAGGTGACCCTCTGGCGTTAGACATTGCGCAAAAGCTAAAAAAAATCAGTGATAATGGCACTAAGCTCTTTTTTATCCATGGCAACAGAGACTTTTTAATTGGCCAAAAGTATGCGGACTTGTGTGGTATGACTCTTTTACCTGAGCAGACCGTCATTAACCTATACGGCACTCCCACCGTGATACTGCACGGCGATGAAATGTGTACACAAGATATTGAGTATCAGAAGTTTCGTAAAAAAAGCAGAGGCTGGTGGTGGCCACGACTCATGCTTGCTATGCCTCTTTGGTATAGACGCCGAGTCGCGAAAAATGCTCGAGAAAAGAGTAAGATTACACAAATGGGTAAAGCTCCGAGTATTTTGGACGTCACCCCAGATGCCGTGCAAAATATGTTTGATAGATTTGATGTCAAAAATATGATCCATGGCCACACGCATAGGCCACACGTGCACCAAGGTGCAAACCATACGCGCACTGTTTTGGGTGATTGGTATAGCCAAAGCTCTTACTTAGTAGTAACCGAACATGGCCAGTCGCTCGAGCAACATGGTTACAACGAGCACAGCCACTCTTAGCAGATGCTCGCGGTCGGAGTATTTATTAAGCCCCTTTCAGTTTGGCGATATAAGCAAAAGGCAGTGCTACAAACTTGTAGTAGCTCCAATGTACAGGTCTCTTGCGCGACGCAGGATGTGTCAACAATTGCGCTGCATATTTTAAAGAACGATGCTGAATGTGACGTTTAGCTAAATCACATATGTGTGCACCTACGTATTTTAAGACCATTGGCTTCAGCTTTTCAGCCACTCGTCCCTCTTTGATATCAGTTAAAAGTCGCTCAGCGAAAGGACATAGTTGCTGTGGTGGTGCCTGATCACATGCGCTATTTTGCGTACCCTGATAATAAAAACTCTCGATAACAGGTGTGTAGGCAATGCGAGAATACATTGCAAAGTTAATATAGAAGCTCTGATCTTCTCCCATCCACTCACCGCGTGGAAATCCGCCCAACTCATGAAAAACAGGCTTACTAACGACAATGCTCGACATGGTAAATGGTAAATCGCCACTGGCAGCAACGGCAAAATAGTTATCCATTTCATACCCACACGCATCCCACTTGGTTAGAGCAATTTTGGCGTCTTGAAATTCATTGTCGCCATAAACTTTTTGGTAACGCGTTGCATAAAGCCCCATATTAGGAAAGCGGCTGATCAAATCAGCAATACGCGATAAGAAAAACGGGGTCCATGTATCATCGGCATCCAAAAACGCCATATATTCATTACTGCAATGCTCAGCCCCAGTGTTTCTAGCGGCTGAAACACCTTGGTTTTCTTGATGAATCAACTTTAAATTTGGCACATTTAACGCTTCTACTTTAGCCACACTATCATCTGTGGAACCGTCATCTACAATGACAATTTCGTCCGCTGGACAACTCTGCTCAAGCACACTTTTAATGGTGCGCTCGATGCACTCACTCTTATTGTAAAGAGGGATTACGACTGAAAACTTGATGCTGTTCATATTCATTACTCCAATTCTTCATTGATAACGCGATAGCTTGCTCCACTGGTAAAGTCGGAGGAACACAGTGCCCAGCCACCAGCTTGTTTATGGTATTAATCACGCTTTCAGGCTCGTATTCGTTTGCGTCAAATTGATAATCTTGTGCCATGCCGATTTGTTTAGACCACTGCTTACACTTG
The DNA here is from genome assembly GCF_001625575.1 of Pseudoalteromonas luteoviolacea S2607. GTDB lineage: Bacteria > Pseudomonadota > Gammaproteobacteria > Enterobacterales > Alteromonadaceae > Pseudoalteromonas > Pseudoalteromonas luteoviolacea_E. The sequence continues at coordinate 24,233 of NZ_AUXV01000016.1, read as the reverse complement.
CTGTGGTACTGCAGGTTTATAAAAGGGGTGTTCATCATATATGCATATATTGCAGCGTGAAGCCTCATACCAACGACAGCTTTGAACATCGCCATACTTTGCAGCATACGCAGTGGGTTGATTGTGTAACGAATACGCTTGATTGGTACGTAACTCGGAAGCTTGCTGATGATTTGATCATGAATTAGATTATCACCAAGTACACCATGGTCGTTAAGCTCGATTAAATACACATCTTCACGTGTGGTCTCCCAAACAGACGTGATGAGTTTAACTGCTTTGCGTACTCGCGCTCGTTCGTTTAAAGCATCCGTTTCACCAAACGCATTGGTGGCTTGCTGACAGAAGTTAAATGCGACACCTCTTCTGTCAATCGTGCGAATTGAGTCTCCGAAATAGTGCAACAATGAAGGCGCTAAATCAAAGGTCAGCGCGACGTTTGAACTTGGTGCGATAGACTTAGCTATTTCGTAGCTTTGCGCGTCTCTTACACCAATGAAATGGCATTTATTTAAAAATTTAGCACACTGCTTTTCATCTTTCGTGGTTTTAAATGCTTCAATGCCAACGCCAACTGCATAGCTAGATTCTTTACCGCACAGAGATATCATGTGGCATTTCTGTGCAATATCCTTACTAGAGTGCAGCACTGACCCTCCACCAAAGACAATCGTTTCCGCATCAAATGCGCGTTTGTAATTAGTTAAGCGTTGGTGCCCTCTAAACATCATCGGCCCCTGACCTTGTAACTCCAGCTGCCTCACAAGCCCGTATTGGCGACTTGCGTTGACGGCCACACTGTTGGAGCTAAATGCGTGCTTAGCGCCTTCAACGCTCGCTAACATCAAAGCGTCGTCTCCGCTATTGCGCATGCCGTAATATCCCACTACAAATATGTCGCTTTTGCTTTGCATGATTAGTCCTCAAATCTGAATGTCTGAGTAACTAATTGCAGACTGTGTGCCAATAAAAAACAAATTTTAAGATTCTGATTTTTAATAACATTAATAATTACAAAAGGACAAATATGCAGATTGGAAATTGAATTTTTGCATTTCGATAATAATTAGGTGGGAATTTTTTAAAATAAAAAAGTCGGCGCAGACAGCACCGACCCCTTGAAAACTCTACTTTTTAATATGCGCCTTTTGCACCTAGTACACACGGTACCGTTTTCAGTAATATTTTCACATCACTCATGATGCTTTGCTCTTGAATGTACTGCTCATCTAATTGCACTTGTTGTTCAAACGTTGTATCTGCTCTACCCGTTACTTGCCAAAGCCCCGTTAAACCCTGTTCACTGTTCAAGCGCGATAGCTGACTAGGTTCATACTGCGCAACTTCCATCTCTAAAGCAGGTCTTGGACCAATGAGTAACATGTCGCCTTTCACTACATTCAGCAGCTGAGGCAATTCATCAATTGAATATTTGCGAATAAAGCGGCCAATACATGTAATGCGAGGGTCATGGATATACTTTTGACATACCCCCTCTCTAGAGCTGTTTTTTTGTTCAGGCGCTTTAAAACGAGGATCGTCTTGCATATACATTGAGCGGAACTTGTACATGGTAAAACGACGACCATATTTACCTACCCGAACTTGCTTGAAAACACATGGACCTTTGCTCTCTAGCTTAATTGCCAACATTAGTAGGGCTAACAAAGGGCTAATCGCGAGTAAGCCAAGTGTTGCAACAGCACGTTGCAGCCATACAGGGATACCATGGTGGACACCATCCACACTGACTTTGCGTACCGCTTTGATTGTTCTTACTGTGGCTGTAGTTGAAATTTTGTTTGTAATTTCCATGATTAAAGCCCTCTGATAGATTGTTTTAAAACATAAACTCTGAATAAGAAAACTGGATTACCAATAACGTACCGCTTGAATTTGGCTTTGGGTTCTTGCATGAGACGCCAAATCCATTCAAGCCCTAGCTCACGCATCCACAACGGCGCTCTTGGGATAGAACCTGAAAAGAAGTCAAATAAGCCACCAACAGCAAGCGCACAACGACAATCAAGACGGTGTTTGTTTTGCGCCAGCCACATCTCTTGGCGGGGAGAGCCCAACGCAACTAGTAAAATGGTTGCGCCGCTATTATTAATTTTTTCGATGATTTCACTGTCATCTTTGAAATATCCATGGTGTGTGCCACGAATATCAAGGCCTGGGAACCGTGCTTCGAGCGCTTTACCTGCTTGTTCAGCAACCCCTTCTTTTGCGCCAAGTAAAAAGAAAGAGCTGCCAGTCTCTAAGGCCTTGCTGCAAAGTACGGGCAACATGTCGGTACCATTTATATTGTCGGCTAAGTCTATGCCCGCGTGACGAGACGCTAAGCGCATACCTGAACCGTCAGCGAAGTTTTTGTTACTTTGAGACAGTGTCTCTCGCAGCTCTGAATTACTAGCTGCTAGGTTGATGGAATTGGCGTTCAAAAAGTAGCCAACCTGACAGTAATGCTCTTTGGTGTGAGGCGCACATACCCAGTTCACAGCATCATCCATCATCGTGTTGTCAAATGGGATGCCAAATACAGAGGAATTTGCCTGTTTAGCACCGCCGTCAACATAGATACAGCGACATAGCAAAATTTTCAAAACCATTGCAAAATCTTTTGCCACGCTTTGCGCATTTTGTGCCGCCAATAAGCTAGGGATGTCTCCTGCCACCAGCCCGGTTAGACGATGCAGCTGCAAGCTGTCAAATACGCCTGCTTTGGCGCAAGGAGATTTAAACCTACGAACATTAGGAACTGACGTCTGACCCCAGATAATCGGCGTACCTACAAAATGAATATCATCACGCATAATATTGAAGACGAGGGCGCTGCTTTTAAAAACGCCTGCTTGCCATACATACAGCTCAACAACACCGCCGCCAATGTCTAGCCATTTTTGCTTCTTAAGAGGTGCACGAATAAGTAAAACACTCAGCACAGTGTTAAACGCAAAAAGTGGAAGCAAACAACCGATTAAAGTTAAAGCACAAGCAACTCTCACTATTCGACGAGCACAGCTTTGCTCTGTCGTTTTGCTTGCGTGATGTGTGATTTTATCGTCCAACATAATTCACCCTCAAATATTTTTATCTGAGGAGGGAGTAGCGAGGAGTGTGCCAATCCAAAATTAAATTTTAATCAACTGATTTTAAATGGAAAAACAAAACTTTTAAACTTGTTGGGTATATTAATTTCTTATTTTGCGAACTAAATCGAAAAGCTTTTTTTAAAATAAGAAAACGGTAAGAAATATAGTGAAGGCTATTTATTTTGTGCCAATTTACTTAGAGAACTCTGGATATAACCGAACCACGCGGTTGAATAATTTAGGAAGCTTATGCTGCACCACCTGTAGCTTTTTCTCCTGTTGGCCCATATCGTTTAAATCACACTTAAGCAAAATTTTACTCACTTTAAATATCACTTTATGAATTACTTTATCTGACCAACTATTTTTTAATGGTCCAAAATTAAAATGCCTTATGTAGTCATTCATTTCCTTAGCATAAGTATTGTTCCATTTTGGGGATATTAATTGAAACCCATCCCAAGCCTTTGCAAAGTGCGCAACATGGCCATTTTCACCCCACCCTATCCCTTCTGACTCCGCCACTGGCGTGCAAATCGAAGCCAATACTTCATTGATCCAATTCAATGCGGCTTGAGAGCGTTGCATCAGCATAATACCGGAGTTTATCTCTCCACTGTAGCCATGGGCCATATAGAGAAACTTATCTTCCTTTATAAGTTGTTCAACTGGTGGACAGGTTGGTTGAATGAGTGCATCAGCATCAACGAACAGCACCTTACTATAGCCAGCCTCTAATGCTGCTTTTAACAACAGAAGCTTTAACCAACAACACTCCACTCCTAACGAAGTGAATATAGGTCGAGATACCACAACATATTGGTAATTCATTTTTTTAGCGTATTGCTTATGGCTTTTAATACAATGACTATAGCGCCACTGATAGCCATTTAGTGCCACACTGAAAACTAAAGTCGTCGCTGCTCTATTCGTCATCACATACCCTCAAAAATATTGCTGCTATTTATTAATAAAGCAAAAGAACAGCATTTTGCCCAAAAAGTTATTTTCTCAATTTTAAAAATGAGAAAATAATTACTTTCAATATTGCGAAAATACGCCTTAAAACTCGCTTATAAAATGCGTAACCCACTGTTATATATAACAACTCAAATTTGGCATAGTTACTGCTCTCTCAGGTATATCATCAACTGAATACAAGGTTCTTACTATGAACTACTTAACTAAGATGTGCTTAGGAGCTGCATTGTGTGCAACAGCGTCACCAACGCTGGCGGTGCAGGTAGTGGATGGGCAATACGTATGGCAGTTTCAATCAGGACAGGCTTGGCCTAGCGGCTACAACCAGAATACAGGTAAGCCAGACAGTATGATCTATGCGCGAGACCAGTATAGTAGCGATTTCTTTCAACGTATAAGCAATGCGTTGCCAGAAGCTAAGGTAAACGAGGCTTTCATCACTGGTGATGAAGGTTCTACCATTCATCTAAACGAAGAAGCTGAGGTGTTTATCACCTTTATACATGAAGGTGCGGGATACAAAAACTCGTTTGGATACTTTACCTTCGACCCACAAAACCCACCAACTTCCGCAGAGGAAGTACAAGAAACCATCGTATTTCCGAACTTAAGTTACCCTCACTTAACCAATGGGCATCGGGTCAGCATTGGTACTTTCCCAGCAGGCACCAGTATCGGCTTTTTCGTTGCAGCCAATGGCTTTTGGTACTACACCGGCGTTAAGAATTGGCAAATTCCCTACTATTATTCAATCTCATCTTTAAATCCTGAACCTACAGAGGAATTGAGACAACACTGTGTACTTCTTTATGATGAGCAGGAACAAGAAGTGGTCATTGGCTTTGAAGATTTACCGCGCACATGGGGCGACAATGACTTCAACGACGCAGTATTCAGTGTCACTGCTAGCCCTGGTTCCGCAATCTCTTCAACCAACTTAGTGACCATGCCTGAGGCCAATGACAGTGACGCAGACGGGATCCCAGATGAGCAAGACGAGTTCCCAAACAACTACCGTCGCTCTCACAGCCAGTACTTCCCTTCTGAAACGGGAGTATCGACGCTGGCTTATGAAGATAACTGGCCGCAACGAGGCGATTACGACATGAATGACCTTGTAGTCAAGCAACGCATTCAAACCACGTTGGACGCGGATAATCTTGTCAGTGGGTTTATTTTACACGGCTGGATAACTGCGCGTGGCGCTGCTTTTGAAAACGGGTATGGCTTGCGTATAATGGGCTCAACACCAGACCTCATTGAAAGCGCCACTATTACCATCGATGGACAAAGCTTCGACAAGTCTGCGGAAGAGTTCCAAAGCAATGCAGTTCTTCAACTGTGGAGCAGTACACAGGTCTTCACGCAAACAGGTCAGTCAGGTCAATGTTCGCACTTTAACACAGTTAAGACATGTAATTATTTCGAACCAGTGCCTTTTACACTGGACGTTACATTTGCCGAGTCTCAAGCATCGCTGAACGTTTCTGATATGGACTTTTTCATCTTCAGAACCGCCGACAGAACAATTGAAGTGCACATGGCCGATTACCCGCCAACAGATTTATTTGACCAAACCCGATTTGGTAAGGTCGACGACACGTCTGATGCGAACAGTAACCGCTACTTCAGAACAGCAGACAACCTTCCGTGGGCATTAACGGTAAGCGAAGAGTGGAATTACCCTCGTGAATATATTGATGTGCTTTGGGCGTACCCTGAGTATGAAACTTGGGTCGAATCCAGCGGTGAACAAGCACAGAACTGGTACCTCACCAGCGACCGCGATACACACTACTATTTGCCAGAATCTGAGTAATGTTAGGAGACCATCATGAACACACTGCAAAATTTAAAAACAGCTATTAGTATGGCCTTACTGACCACCTTTATTACTGGATGCGGTGGTGGCGGTGGCGGCGACTCTGCACCGTCGAATACGACGAGCCAGACGACACAGCAAGCAACACCGGCTGACACCACTAGTCAAACCCAGACAACCAGTGAAAGTAGTGCAGCTGAAGACGCTAACACAGATGCCGCGATGCCAGAGCTCAGTTATGAACCTGAAGCGGCGCTTTTACAAACCGCAGCATCTGCTTCCACCGAGCTATACGTAGAACCCGACTTCAAGTTTAGAACCAGTGATGATATTTCACTTGAACTGGATGGACAAGATGTCTTCGGTGAATCATTGGCTGGTAGAGCGATAAAAGTTTATTCGTTCAGTATGGAAGTACCATCTGTTGAAGATGAACTAATGGGCAACAAACAATTAATCGCCACATTGCGTTTTAACTCTGCAGGGCAATTGCAGCATACACTGACAGTTCCTCAGACGACGCAAACTATGCTAATCAGAGTAGATGGTATGTTAGAAACCAACCAAGTATTGTTTAAATTGGACTCTAGCACCTCAGTAACCCATACCTTCAATTAATGCGCCTACGCGGTGTGCAACCATTAAGCACACCGCGCATTCATACAGCGCAACTTTTTTAAATAATTTCATGCACCTTCCCTCGCAACTTTGTTATCTTTAACTAAGCTTTTGCCGAGTAGTTACCCATTTCTTGGAATTTCAACAAAGGCAGTTACGTTTTAGCAAAAGTCCTTGGAACTCTGAAAGTTAGGCTGCTATATCTTAATAGAGAACAAAAATGAAAAAGGAGCGCGACCATGGAAAAGATGATGGGATTACATATCCTGCTAGTAGACGACGAGCCACATATTTTACGTTCTTTGAGTCGTGCTCTGCGCTCTGAACAATACACCATTCATACCGCTGAAAGTGGCCAACATGCCTTAGACGTATTAGCTCACGAGCCGATTGATGTGGTTGTTACCGACAAGAACATGCCCGGAATGACGGGCAATGAGCTGCTGGCCATCATCGCTGAAGACTACCCTGATACCATTCGCATAATGTTGACAGCGTTTACTGAGCAGGCAGCACTTATCGATGCAATAAACCAAGGTAAAGTATGGGGTTACCTGCAAAAACCTTGGGAAAACGACAATTTACGCATCACCATAGAACAAGCACTACAGACAAAAATGCTCATAGCTGAACGCAACATGCTGCGGGCTAGCCTTAAAAGGTATAAAAGGGAGCACCGCTCTCAATTTCAACGTTTTATTGGTAGTTCATTGGCTATGCAGGTTGTCTACAAGGCCATAGATAAAGCCGCTCCAAGTCGTGCAAATGTGTTTATTACCGGTCCCAGTGGTACAGGTAAAGAGCTCGCAGCTGAAGCAGTTCACAATTTGAGTCCACGCACTGAACAAGCGCTCATTTGTATCAACTGTGCAGCCATTCCATCAGAGTTGATGGAGTCAGAAATCTTTGGTCACGTGAAAGGAGCATTCTCTGGCGCCACCAACAACCGAGATGGTGCAGCAACTCTCGCCGACGGCGGCACATTATTTTTAGACGAAATTGGCGAAATGGACATGGCTTTACAGGCCAAGATCCTACGTTTTATTCAAACGGGTACATTTCAGCGTGTAGGTAGTGGCAAGACCGAGCGAGTGGATGTGCGATTTGTATGTGCTACCAACCGAAACCCGTTAGAGGCAATTGAACAGCAATTACTAAGAGAAGATTTGTTTTATCGCCTTAATGTCATTGCCATTGACATGCCTGCACTGGCTGAAAGAGATCAAGATCCTTTACAAATTGCCCTATTCTACCTGAATAAGTACAGTGAATTAGAAAATAAGCTCTTTGTTGGTTTTTCCAAGCGCGCCGAGCAATTAATATTAAACTACGCTTGGCCTGGTAACGTTAGGCAGCTCGAAAACCTGATACACAGTGCGGTTGTTATGTCTGATGGCCCGATGGTAAGTGAAGAAACACTGATGCAACAGTTACACTTGAAACCGGATGAATCGTTATTTACAGCCAAAGAAAAACCGCAGCCAATACCAACAATCCCACGCGCCTCTTCCTCCACATCAGACACGACCCAACAAGGTGGTGCGTTAAATATAGTGCCACTTTCTGAGGTAGAACGTTTTGCCATTGAACAAGCATTACAAGTTTGTGAGGATAATGTGGTCAAAGCCGCTGGCTTGCTCGAAGTCAGCCCGTCAACTTTGTACCGAAAAATTCAAAAATGGGAACCGTCTTAACGCCTTTTTTCTTTGCAATTCGATAATGCGATGCTTCGCATTCTGCAACTCAGTCAAATTGAAAAATAAGGTTTTGCATAAAAGCAATATAATACAACAACTTAAAAAATCTATATATTGGCCTGATTATTGATTAGTAAGGTTATTACTTAACCAGAGACTAACACTATGCAGGCAAGCAAATACTCTATCACGCTTCTTCTAAGAAACACTTCTTGGCTGATTGGCGCTGAAGTAGTTGCTAAGGCATCTCGCCTAGTGAGTATTATGGCAATGGCGGCATTTTTGTTGCCCGTGGAATACGGAGCAGCAATGCTTGCACTAAGTATTCACGAAGTCCTACGCCTTTTACTTCGTTCTGGTACTGGCGCTCAAATAATTAGAGCAACAGATCAGGAATTGCCATCTTTACTCGCCAACGGTTTATGCGTGCAATGGGTTATTTGTATCGGCCTATTTCTAGTTCAACTCGCTGTCGCATACTGCACCCACTGGTTGTTCCCAGAACACGATATCTTTGCACTCGTGGCGCTAATGGCTTTTACATATTTGGTGTTTCCCATTGTTAGTACCAAAGCGTTTCTTGTTCAACGTGAAAACCGTATGGCCTTATTCAGTGTGATTAGTAGTGTGTGTATCATCATTGAAAACTTTGCCATTGCTGTCGCTTTATACTTAGATGCAGGACTGCTTGCCATCGTTTACGCGAAGTGGGCATTCGCAATACTGTGGTTGGCCGCCTTTCTAGTGGTTAAAACGCAGCCACACCGTATTGGATTTGACCGTGTAATATTCATACGCCTGTTAACGACTTCAAGCCAACTCGCTGCTGCCGATGCGCTTCGCTCGCTAAGAATCAATATGGATGTATTCATCGCAGCAAGGTTGATGACACCTGAGTTATTTGGTCTATATAGTTTTGCTAAAAGTGCAGGCATTGGTCTTGCGATGTCAATTAGCCAAGCTTATATCACGGCGCTTTACCCTTATATCTGCCACCAGCAAAAAACGAACCCAAGCCACAGTCAAAGCAAGAAAATCGCCTTTGTGACAGCTCTTGTATCCCTAGTATTTGTTTGCCAATCAGCTTTGGTCCCTGCATACGTGCCATTTTTATTCTCAGCTGAATGGCAGGCGAGCTTTACCACCACCAGCCTGCTTTGTCTCATCGCAATCACGTCTGTTTGGTCAGATACATACAGTGCGGTATTACGCAGCAAAGGTCTTTTCCGTTTAGAAGCGCAACAGTGCGCATATTGCTTATTCGTTTCTCTCGTAGGGGTATTTGCTATGACCCCACAAACGCCAGAAACATTTGCCCTCGTACTACTTTTATCAAGCGTTTTATGGCTCGTGTTCCCAGCCGTAAATATGTTTATCAAATTCAGAACCATAAAGCCCGCGTAAGGAGCCCATTATGAACAGCTTAATCCACCCAACAGTTAGCGTCGTTATCCCAATGTACAATGTAGGTAAATATATTGAGCTGAGCATAAACTCAGTGCTGAAACAAACCTATCAGGACTTTGAACTGATCTGCGTAGATGATGGTTGCAGCGATGACACGTTAGCAAAGGTCGCGCAATTCGACGATGCTCGGATCAAAGTAATTTCACAGCTCAATCGGGGCCTATCAGGCGCTAGAAATACAGGTATACGTGCGGCACAAGGCGATTACATCGCATTACTTGATGCCGATGATTATTGGGCACCTGAGAAACTGGAGAAACACGTCGCACATCTTGAGGCCAATGACCAACTAGGCATCAGTTATTGCCCGTCATTGTTTATCGATGAGGACGATGCCCCACTCGGTATTGGACAATTCCCTAAGTTGAAAAACATCACCACCAAGCATATTTTTTGTCGTAATCCAATCGGTAATGGCTCAGCACCTGTGATCCGAAAAACAGTGCTAGACAGCATTGCCTTTCAAGATGGTATGCGCAACTGGGTACAATACTTTGACGAAGAACTTCGTCAATCAGAAGACATCGAACTGTGGCTGCGCATTGCGCTAGATACTGACTTCAAAATTGAAGGTATTGAGCAGCCATTGACCTTTTATCGAGTCAACGCCTCTGGATTATCTTCAAATTTACATAAGCAATTTACGAGTTGGCAATATGCTGTGGACCAAAACCGAATTGGCCATGATGCGTTTTTTAGTAAATACGCTTCACTTGCTAAGGCATATCAGCTGCGTTACTTATGCCGTCGAGCAATTCAGTCTCGCAACAGCACTCAAGCCATTAAACTCATGCACGAGGCATTAAAAACAAATTGGCGAATTTTAAAAGAGGAACCAAAACGTACTTTAGCAACATTGGCTTGCACTTATTTGTGTACCCTACCAAACAATCTCTACAGCGCCATCGAAAATGCAGCAATGCGTGGAGCAGCGTATTTACAAAAATCTAATTAAGGCATTTTTAGAATTAAATAAAAAAACCAGCACCTGCTGGTTTTTTATATTGCAAAATCCCCGCTATGCAAATTGCAAAATCGGCACAGAAAACCTGAAAGAGAAACACGTAACCAACTGAATATAAAGGATTTAGACAACTGGCCTAATTAATGCTTTATTTAAGTCAGCAAACTTCTTATTAAGGAATAAGCCATGTCAGTCACTCACTTAAAATCCAAGCTAAGCATGTTGGCACTCGTATGCCAACTTGCGACCATCGCTGGCTGTGCACACATTGACGGAACAGTAGAGTTAGAAGACAAAGATGACCGTTTTTACGGACACCCGAATGCGCAAGGTAATATCATTTCCCCCTCTAAACCGGGAACTGTGTTCGCAGCTGGGTTAGACTGCTCTGGCGCCAACGAGTTTGCAATCACGAAACAATATCGCGTCGATAGAGCAATAAAAACACACCCGAACAATCAAGCACCTGTGCCTGTTTTAGGTGGTAAACACGCCAGCTCATTGCCTCTTAGCCCTGGTGATTTAATTGAAGTCAGTATGGAGTTTGGTGAAGGGTTTAATGGTAACTACATTCTAGATAACTCAGGCCTACTTGAAATGCCAGCGATTGAGCCCATTTTTGCAGCAGGCCTTACAACGCAGCACTTAAGTGAACGTATAGAACTGGCACTGATTAGAGCAAACATTTTTAAGGCCAGTACTTTGGACGTAAACATCAGGGTGCTAAACCTCGCTGCAATTGAAGTGCCTGTTTCTGGTGCTGTCTTCGAGCCAGGTAGAGTAACCATTAATGCTTCAATTCCAGCACAGGTCCACAAAGACCGTCTTGTAGCCTCAGGCGACCAAACTAAAAAGCGTTTGCTATCTGAGGCTGTAAGAACCGCTTCAGGAATTCGTCCCGATGCAAAACTTGATCAAGTTATTTTGATCCGTTCAGGTTGGCAGGTAGAAGTCGACTTAACGGGCATCTTAACTGGTGAGCCTGTAACTGACTATGCGCTGATTGCTGGTGATCAAGTGATTGTGCCTAGCACGGGCTGTTTTCAGCCACATTTGGTTCGCCCATCGCAAATTACACCCAAAGGTTTTCGCGTCTTCATGTCGAACCTAATCGACTCTGCTGAAAGTAATTCAAATGCAGCCATTGGTCGCTTTTCTAGCAACCTACCTTATGGCACCAGGTTATTGCAGGCAGCTGTTTCAGCTAACTGCGTGGGTGGTAAATCTTATACAAATGCGCCTCGCCGCGTTGTGTTAGTCAGCACACACCCAATTACTAAACAAACTCAAGTCATTGAGCGCTCTATAGAGCAGCTAATGCGTATGCCTTACAGAGATCAAATCAACCCATACGTAATGCCAAATGACGCCATCGCTTGTTACGACTCGGATATCACTAATTTAAGAGACGTAGCACGTACCGTACTAGACATCGTAACACCATTTAAAGTGTTTTAAGGGGGTGTATCATGGGTACCGCACTTCAAGTCACAACGCCATATAGCCGCTTCAGAGCAAGTGTTTACAGAGCTTTGCACAGACCTTATCTGGTTGCATGTCTCATTAGCTACGTGATAATTGTAATGCTCGTTATCGTCTACTTGCAAAAAGCGCCGACATACAAAAGCGACCTAGATATAGTCCTTCCTGGTACAGGTGCAAATAGCCAAGTATCTATCGATGAAGTAGGTCAAGTAGTGTCATCAACCAGTGCACCTTTCGGTAAAGGCTACAACCCTAGAGTCAATTACAAAGAGATGCTCATGAGCCGCAATCTAATAGAAAATGCCGCTCAGTCTTTGAATATTCATATTCGCGATTTTGGCAACCCAAAAATCAGATTGACCGAGCAGACCTCAATCCTAAATGTCGAAACCACCGCAAATTCAGCCAAAATGGCGCAGCAAAAAGCGTGGGCCCTTTACGATGCACTACAGGCACAATTAGATCATCTGCGCGCGGATGAAGTGAAGCGCCGCGATGAAAGTATCAAAGCAGTGTTAGATCAGTACCGTGAAAGATTAAACGCTACCCGTAACAATATCATCGATTTTCAACAGCGTTCATTACTTGTATCAGGAGAACAGCTTCAACGTGAAACAGCAACACTTGCCACAATCAAAGAAAGAATGGTTATGATCCAAGCCGAAATTGGTCAAAGTGATGATTATGTAAACCAGCTAAGTGTTGATTTAGGTGTTTCGCCGGCAATGGCAGGTCAGGCTTTTGTTTTACAATCTGATGGAGAGTTTCGTGGCTATTTATCTGAACTAACATCAAGTGCATCTCAGTTGAGTGAATACCGTTCACGTTGGGGCGATGGCCACCCAAAAGTAAAAGCTGAATTTGCGCGTTTTGAACAATCAAAACAGTCTCTAAGAAATCGTTCTCAAGGGCTTGTAGGTCCGAACGCAGCACATATCTTTACCTCGCTTGACTTAAAGAACAACCCAAAGCGTGCGCAACTATTCGCAGACCTAATTAACGCTTACGCTTTGAAAAAGGGCAAACAGGCTCAGTTTCTCGAGCTTGACCAAGCACAGGTTTTACTGAATGAAAAAATCAAAATTTATGCTAGAGAAGCCGCGGAACTAGAAAGGTTAGAAAGAGAGTTTGATCTAGCAGAAGCGGTCTTCACATCTGCCGCGGCACGCCTTGAAGCGGGCAAAGCAGACGTATTTGCTTCGTATCCGATAGTACAACTTATGACGCCTCCGTCAGTGGCGATGAAACCAGTTAGTCCAAAGAAAAGCCTCGCCGTTGCAGCAGCGTTATTTGCCATGATTTTCACATCTGCAGCCATTTTAATGGTGAACAAGCGTAGAGAGATTGTTGCGCTTGTAGTAGAAAAGCCGAAGGCTAAGGCATAAGTTATGTTATTACTCTCAGCGCTACCTGGCGAAAAAAAAGAATTTATTAGCTCTGAAGAGTTTGTTGTTTGGGCGGGGCTAGTTTTAACTTACCCAGCATTTTTAACAGGCACGTTATATGTACTAGGCTCTGTTATCGGGTGGCTTCTATTCGCTATGGTCATTACCCGAATTTATGTTGAAGTAGATACCAAACATGCCTCGGTAAGTCCCATGGTATGGCTTTGGACAATAGCCATGTTAGTGATGCTGGTGGCGCTTATCATCGCCCACTTTAATTGGTCGTTGGGCATAGGAAAAACCATCAAATCGTCCATTGGGTGGATGAAAGGATGGGCGTTACTCGCATTGTTCCCCTTCATTGCAAATATGATCCAAGTAAGAAAAGAAGTGATCATCCGTGCCGTTTGTATCATTGCGATTCAGACTCTTATATTTGCAGTTGTCTCTTTCATTTTTTACCTAGGCCGATTACCTGGTGATATCTTTCTGTCTCCCCTTAAAGTTATTGGTGGACCCGGAGAAAGCTTCTTTATGGTAAGTTTTTACGGTATTAACCCAGAAACAGGCGCTGGCCGCTGGCGCTTTTTCACTCCTTGGGCACCTGCTGCTGGATTTATGGCGTGCATTTATTTAGTTTTTTGCTTACAAGAACAAAATGCACGCATTCGCAGATGGGCTATCACGGGTTGCTGGGCAATGCTGTTACTGTCTCAATCTCGCGCTGGTATTGCGATTTTTATTATGTTGTTTCCAATGGTGATGTTCAGTGATAAATTCAAAGAGCCGTGGTTTTTACTAATGCTAGGCTTTGTGGTCCCTGCTGTTCTGCTGTTGGGGGAACCTGTATACAATTGGATTATGGACTCATACGAAGCCATCAAACAACAGCGCCCAGGCTCTACCAGAGTCAGGCAGGCACTGGCTAACATCGCAATGCAGCGCTGGGAAGCTGAAGCACCGATATGGGGGCACGGTATTGTGGAGCGTGGACCCAAAATCGTTGAGCGTATGCCCATCGGGTCGCACCATAGTTGGTATGGGTTGCTGTTTGTAAAAGGGATTGTTGGCGCAATCGCGCTGGCTGTGCCAATGGCGATCACCATGGTTTACTTTTTAGTTAAGTCACAAGTTTCTAAAACGGCACAAACGGCTCTGTGTTTAATGACCGTATTTATCTGTTATAGCTTCTTTGAAAACTTAGAAATTTTGTCTTTTTTGTACTGGCCCGCGCTTTTATGGTTTGGTCTCGTATTTAAAGGTGACGACGAGTCCAATAAGACTGAACGCAGAAAACGCCGCCGTGGGAATCGTAAAAACCGCCAGATAGAACGTTTCCCAAGTAGGCGAGCGTTTAGTTAGAATAACGCTTAGGCCGCAACAGGGGCGCCACTGTGAAATTTAAAATCGTCATCTGGTGCAGCAATTAGTGCGTTTTCAATTTCCTTAAGTTCAGCGATGCGTGCTGTCACATCAAAACGAGCCGGATCTGTCGCTTGAGCAACTTGCTCAGCAAGCTCAATGTAGTCTTGGTAATGTCTCGCTTCAGAGCGCAATAGGGACACATAAAATCGCCCTAAATCCTCTTCTAAAAACGGCGCTAGCTTGGCAAAACGTTCACAAGAGCGAGCCTCGATAAATGCACCGATAATGAGCTTGTCAATTAACGCGGCCGGTTCAAACGTGCGCACGTGCTTTATCATACCCGCAGCATATCTAGACGCATTTAAACTCTGGACTCTGAGCCCTCTAGCTTGAATAATTTCAAGGACCTGCTCAAAGTGATGTAACTCTTCTTTAATTAGGCGAACCATTTTATCCAATATATCTTGGTTATATGCGTACTCAGGTTTGGCCGTTAAACTGCCGATTAGCTCATTTTTGCTTGCTCCAAATTGGCCGTCACCAATCTTGCGATAGACAAAGTCCTCATATGGCTTTACCCAGCCAAGTAAAGTTTTTGCAGAAGCATTATCGACAGCATATTTACGGATCAAAAAAGCGGCACTTTGCGCGGCTTTTAATTCACAGTGCATATGATCGACAAGTAAACGCTGTAAATTCTCAGGCTTTTTCGCCTCTTCAATCCAGCTATCTGGCGTACTAGTCCCCAAAAATTCATAAATTGGCGCCAGCAAATCTGCGTATTTTTCTAGCATAATCTTAAAACTCCCAAACCAAGGCGCGCATTCTAGCACATACCAAGCAAATGCCTCCATCATCGAAAACTCAAATTATAACGACCATTGCGCCTTATCAAAGGATTTGGGTGTTTACCTCTAGTTTCTTGACAAAATTTAACCAATATTTCATAAATAAATTGAAGCTGTGTAAAAAACACCCAAAATATAACAGAGAGGCTTTTATGATCTTAAACCATTTATGGGGGCTTTATGCGCACCCAATCGAAGAATGGCAAACAATTGATAACCATCATGAAAGTGCCAAGTTTAGCCTATCTCACATGTTTCTTATTGCACTGATCCCTTGCGTGATGGGGTATGTTTCATCAGTGCATTTAGGCTGGCGGATCGGTACAGGTGACGTTGTATTCTTGACTCACGACAGTGCTCTATTAATTGCGTTTGCAATGTACTTTGCGCTCATTATCGGCGTATTTACACTTGCTTATCTGGCACATTGGATGGCTGTTACTTTTGGTGCCCAACCAACTTTTACCCAGACGATTGAACTCGCAGCTTATACTGCCACGCCAATCTTTATGTCTGCACTTGCTGCAATGTACCCAGAGTTGTGGTTTGTCGTCAGTGTTGGTATCGCTTCGGTCGCCTACTCAGTTTATCTGCTTTATACCGGTGTGCCCATTCTAATGCACATTCCTGAGGAAAGGGGGTTTATTTATGCCAGCTCAATGGTGACATGCGGCCTGATTCTATTGGTCATTATTCTTGCTGCAACAGCTATTTTATGGACGAATGGCATAATTACCCCTACATTTACCTAGGGAGGCGGATTTGATTACGCTTCCTTTGCTTTTATCCTAAAAAACGAAATCAAACAAAAGGGCGATGATAATATCATCGCCCTTTTTTACAATCTGAAAAATCAGTTGTCAGGCTCTTGCTACTCGCCTTCGCCCGTTTCTTGGTTATGCAGCTCAAGGCTTGCTGACATCGCTTTTTCTCGAGTCGATTTAGCAGAGTCATTACGCAGAGCATCAATTCGATTTAGGTAATCCTGATCAACATCACCTGTAATGTATTGGCCGTCAAATACCGAAGTTTCAAACTGGCTGATCTCTGGATTTTCGATGCGTACAGCTGCAATTAAATCTTCGATAGACTGGTAAATCAAACCATCAGAACCAATGCTGCGGTTGATGTCCTCTAGCTCACGACCATGTGCAATTAACTCTGAAGCTGATGGCATATCAATACCATAAACATTCGGGAAACGTACTTCTGGTGCTGCTGAAGCAAAATACACATTCTTAGCGCCTGCTTCTCTTGCCATCTCAACGATCTGCGCAGACGTCGTACCACGCACAATAGAGTCATCGACAAGTAAGACATTTTTGCCTACAAACTCTCGGTCAATCGCATTCAACTTACGACGAACCGATTTTTTACGTTCTTCCTGACCAGGCATGATGAAAGTACGGCCGATATAACGGTTTTTAACAAACCCTTGGCGATAAGGTAAACCAAGCACTGAAGCAATCTCTAGGGCGATGTCACAAGAAGTTTCAGGAATAGGAATAACAACATCTATGTCTTTATCAGCCCACTCTCTTTGAATTTTCTCGCCTAGCTTAGTACCCATGTTTACGCGAGATGCATAAACAGACATGCTGTCGATTGTAGAGTCTGGACGTGCAAAGTACACAAATTCAAAGATACAAGGCGCTAAAGTCGTTTTATCAGCACACATCTTTGAGAAGAACTGTCCGTCTTCAGTGACATAAATCGCTTCACCTGGTGCAACATCACGCACAAAGTCAAAGCCATCCGTTGCCAATGCAACACTCTCTGAAGCAAACATGTATTCAGTGCCTTTTTCAGTGTCTTTTTTACCAAACACTAATGGACGAATCCCATGTGGGTCACGAAATGCAAGCATACCGTGGTCGATGATCATAGCAATACTTGCATATCCACCTGAGCACTGCTCATTTACCGCTGCAATAGCAGTAAACATGTCATCCGCTTCTAGCTTCATTTTGTCACTGCAGCCTAGTTCGTAAGCTAGGATATTCAGTAATATCTCTGAGTCTGAAGTCGTATTTACATGGCGTCTCGCCTTTGTAAACAAACGCTCTTTCAATTCTGCTGCGTTGGTAAGGTTACCGTTATGCGCAAGAGAAATGCCAAATGGAGAGTTTACATAAAAAGGCTGAGCTTCTGCAGAACTAGAAGAGCCAGCAGTTGGATAGCGTACATGGCCAATACCGATATTGCCTTGTAGGCGCTTCATGTGACGCGTATGAAATACGTCTTTCACCAAGCCGTTCGCTTTGCGAAGGCTAAACGTATTGTTGTCAATGGTAATGATGCCCGCTGCATCTTGACCGCGGTGTTGCAAAACAGTTAAGCCGTCATACAAAGCCTGATTCACAGGAGATGTTCCGACTATCCCAACGATACCACACATTAAAAAATTCCTCGCCGATTAACGGTTTGCTGAATTTAAAAAGCTCGAATTATTTTCTAAGTAAGAAAAAAACCATTCAATGACAAATCCAAATTCAGGGATTACTACCGATGCTTTCCACCAATCTGTATCTGGGGCTTTGGTGAATGCATCGAGAAAAAATAACAGGGCACTGACTACCAATACACCGCGCATGGCGCCAAATAAAAGGCCGACTACGCGATCTGTGCCTGATAGGCCTGTACGTTGTACAAGCTCACCCAATATAAAATTAACTAGTCCACCTAATACCAGCGTCGATATAAACAGTATGGCTATCGCCGCAGCGTTTCTTAAAAGGGGTTCTGAAACAAAGGTAAGGAAAGTGGATAGATATTGATAAAATAGACTGGATATGAAGAATGCGCCAACCCAAACTACAAGGGACATAGCTTCTTTTACAAAGCCGCGGATCAGCCCAAAAAAGGTAGAAATACCGACAACTGTAAAAATGGCGTAATCAACCCAAATCATAATAACCAACAAGTCGTTAATTTGGGGCGCATTTTATAAGACACGCTTTAGAAATACCAGATCAATTTGCAACCTTAAACTGAGTAAGTCGCCCATTAAGTTTAGTTAACTTCTTTAATTCCGGTAACTTAGCTTCAAGTTTTTGTTTATTTAAGTCTGGTCCAACAAATACCTTAGTTAAGGTGCCATTGGGTGTTTTAACAGGGCGGGTAAAGGTTTTAAACCCATTCTTTTTCAATTTGTCGGTCAAAGCTAGCACATTCGCCTGATGCGAAAAACTACCTAATTGAATCACATACGCCATTTTTGTGAAATTAGAAGAATCAGGACGTTCTAATTTTGGCTCTGCTTTTATGGTAGGTTCGGGCTGTGAAGCACTGGTTTCGGCAGCAACATTTGTTTCCTCGACTGGTTTTTGAGTTTCAGCCTTGGTTACTTGTGCCACTTGCTCCGTAGTCTGGGATTGCTCAGTTGATTCAGCCACATTGCTAGCTTGCTCGACATTGGCAGAAGTATCGCCGCCGCGCTCAGCCTGAACAGGCGCTTCATTGAAATCATCTGCAACCACATCCTCTATGACGTCCTCTTTGGGATCCAACGCCAAAGAGGCCCTATCGTCGATGCTTTCTTGCAGATCAATAGAGGTGAAGTCTGGTCGCTCAGGAATTTGCTTGAATCCTTCTTTGTAGTGCACTTTCTCGCCATCCAAAATATTAGGAATAAATACGATTGCAGCAATAACAATGATGCTGGTACCAACAAGACGATTCACAAATCCTGAGTTCAAAATATTACTCTCTATTATTTCCAATATTGAATGGCATCTGCCACTGTGAAAAAAGATCCAAAGACAATCAGTGCGGTATCACTTCTCTGCTCTGGCAGCAATGTATCTAAAGCTGACGAGATGCAATCAAAAGTACGGGCAGATGCACGTTTGTCCTGTGGTATCACAGCAAGTAGATTTTCAGCCTTTTCAGCCCTTGGCCCACTCAGTGTTGCACATGTCCAGCTATCAACGACTTCGTTAAGCTCATTAATTACACTGGCTTTGTCTTTATCAGCAAGCATAGCGATTAAGACGTTAATTTTAAAGCCCTGATTTTTTAATTCGTTTAACTTAGTGCGCAAATAGCGTGCAGATTCAGGGTTGTGCGCTACATCCGTATACACACAAGGGGATGCACTTAATTGCTGAAAACGTCCCTCTACCTGAAGACCATCTAATGTTTCTCGTAGTAGTGATTCATCTGGTAATAGGTTTAATCTTGCCAGCGCAGTCAATGCAGTAGCCACATTTTGAGCCGGAATAGCGGGTTTAGTGAAGCTCAAATCATGTTCTTGATATTGCCACCTGAGTCCATCTTCCAGAGGCGTGTAATAGAAGTCCCGCTTTGATAAAATCATCTCCGCGTTAATCTCTTCACCATAATCGGTCACGGTATGAGGGATATTTAAATCGCCCACAATTGCTGGCGTATTGTTTCGGAAAATACCCGCTTTATCATAGCCAACGAGCTCGCGCGTGTCTCCCAAGTACTCTTTATGGTCGAGATCTATGGTGGTGATCACACTTGCATAGGGTGTCACAATATTCGTCGCATCGAAGCGACCACCAAGTCCAACTTCGAGAAGAACATAGTCCACGGCGTAGCGCTTGAATAATGCCAAAGCACCTAAAGTACCATACTCAAAATAGGTAAGTTGGGTTTCGCCTCGGCCTTGCTCAAGCTCACAAAAAGCATCTACATGGTCTTGATCTGGCAGCTCTTGCCCATTAATACGAACACGTTCATTGTAGCGGATAAGGTGAGGTGAAGCATAAGTTCCTACTGTATACCCTTGAGCCAAAAGCAGGGCTTCCATACAGCGTGCAGTTGTTCCCTTACCGTTGGTGCCACCGATTAGAATAACCTTACTAGAGGTATTTAATAATTCTATATTATTAGCGACTTGGGCAACGCGCTCTAAGCCCATTTCTATGTTGGCAGGATGCAACTGCTCTAAATAACAAAGCCAATCATCTAAACTCGATGATTGGCTAGGTTTGATGTGTGACATAGCTAGCTCAATTTCGAAAAATTTACGCTACTCTATGCTCTTGTTCAGTAGAAGGCAAGTCCATAAACTTGGAAATCATACGTGCCAATGAGTCACGCATTTCACGGCGGTCAACAATTACATCAATAGCACCATGCTCTAGTAAGAATTCACTACGCTGGAAGCCTTCTGGTAATGTTTCACGTACAGTTTGCTCAATAACACGAGGGCCAGCAAAACCAATCAAAGCCTTTGGCTCCGCAACATTGATGTCGCCAAGCATTGCTAAAGAAGCCGAAACACCACCCATTGTTGGGTTAGTTAGCACAGAGATAAATGGTAGACCTTGCTCACTCATTTTTGCTAAGGCTGCACTTGTTTTAGCCATTTGCATAAGCGAGAACAATGCTTCTTGCATACGCGCTCCACCTGATGCAGAGAAGCAAATTAGAGGCATGTTATGCTCTAGACACTCGTTAACAGCTTCTACAAAACGCGCGCCAACAACGGATGCCATTGAACCACCCATAAATGAGAATTCAAATGCAACAGCTGCCACTGGGACGCCTTTTAGGCGGCCTTTCATAGCAATCAATGCATCTTTCTCACCACTCACTTTTTGTGCAGCGGTAATACGATCTGAATACTTCTTAGAGTCTTTGAACTTTAGTACATCTTGAGGCTCAAACTGTGCACCCAGCTCAACAACTTCTCCCTCGTCTAAAAAGCGCTCTAAACGCTGACGAGCAGAAATTCGCATATGATGATCACACTTAGGGCAAACATGTAGTGATTTTTCTAACTCAGCTTTATATAAAATTGAGTCACAAGCCGAACATTTAGCCCAAACCCCCTCAGGGACCTCTTTCTTACCTGCCGATTTAGCAGCCTTAGGCAAGATTTTTTCTAACCAACTCATTGGCAACTCTCTTGTCTTTATTCTGTAATGAGTCTGTGCACACAGACAGATTTTCCCAATTAAAACATGTTTAAGGCAACAGCGATATAAAAAACTGGTCTTAGTAGTCTTAACCACTACTAGACGTAAGACAAACGCAATTTTTCATGCCTACCTGCTCAATTTATATCAGATGTTTTATTGAGCAACCTTGCGTTAAATCGGGTTTTAAAAACTATTTTATAATTTCAACTTCGGGTAAAAACAGTGGACCGACCGCCATTTGAGGAATGCCCCACTTCTCTGGATAGTCAACATCCACTAAATAAAGACCGTTAGGCTTAGCCGTAGCACTAGCCTGAGTACGATCTTTTATTTTGAGCAACTCCCCCATCCACTCAGGCTTTTGCTCATTGGTTCCAATATCGAGCAAGCACCCAGTGATATTCCTCACCATATGATGCAAAAAGGCATTTGCTTTTACATCGATAACTACGTAGTCACCAAATCTATTAACTTGCAAATGGTGGATGTTTCGAAAAGGCGTATTTGATTGGCAATGGACAGCTCTAAATGACGTAAAGTCTTGCTCACCCAGCATAAATGGACAAGCAGCTTGCATTTTTTCAACATCCAATGGCTGGTGAAAATGCGTAACGCCGTTACGTAAAATGCCCGGTCTGTATGTATGATTATAAATAACGTAGCGATAACGCCTTGCCGTAGCGCTAAAACGAGCATGAAACTCTTCGTCAACTTGCTGAGCAAACCTAACCGCAATATCATCAGGTAATTGAGAATTCATTCCCAGCGTAAAAGCGCTCATATCACGCTGTGCATCGGTATCAAAGTGAACTAGTTGGCCCGTAGCATGCACACCCGCATCTGTGCGCCCAGCACACACTATTTCAACCGGATGATTACAGATCCTCGACAACGCTGTTTCAATTTCTTGTTGAACGCTACTGACATGGCTTTGGCGCTGCCAGCCTGAGTAGTTTCCACCGTTATACTCTATACCTAGTACTACACGCATACACTTGCTAACTCTTCACTAAATTATGACCGGGCATTTTATGCTATTGAGGCGGCGAAGAAAAGCCAAGGGCGCTTAATCACGCCCTTGGCTTTCTTATTTGATTTGCTCTTTTAATATTCTTGCTTCAGCCTGTACCGATTCCGGGCCGTTTTCCATCACTTCCTCTAGTGCAGAAACCGCAGAGTCAAAGTCTTCGATTTCTAAGTAGGCACGTGCCAAGTCCAGTTTTGCTGCAAATCCATTTTCCTCTAAATCCACATCCGTCGGATTGTCACCAGCAAGTAACTCTTCAAAATCGTCCAACCCCACATCCATATTGGGCTCTTGATACGGCTCTTCTTGCTCTATAACGTCATCACTTTGTGCAATTAAATCATCGATATTGAGGAAATCTTCAGGGGCTTGCTCCACCTCATTCACTTGTTCGGTGGCCACTTGCTCTTCTTCAATTTCAAATGGTTCATCAAGTTCTTCACTTAACAACGCATCGAAGTTCACTTCTAACTCAGGCTGTGGCTCAGGATCTATAGATTGCGGTTCAGCATATTCATCTAAAAGAGAATCAAAGTCCGTCTCTTCCAAATCAGCCATGAACTCGTCTTCTATTGCGCTTTCATCTATTTCAATGGCCTCGCCTAAATCAGCGTCATTTTCAGCGGCTTCTTCAAGTTGCTCTAAGAAACTCTCTGGATCTATATCTAACTCGACAGACTCTTCTTCACTTTCAACACTTTCGGTCAATTCTCCTGAAGGCTCACCGAGTGAGGCGACAGCTTCATCGGCTTCAGCCAAAGCCGCTTCTTCATCAAATGTCGCTTCCAAGTCCATTGCTAACTCATTCGGCGCGTCATCAATGTCATTCTCTTCGTTCGATTCAACAGGAGTTTCTAACCCTTCATCCATGGCAGCCATCGCGGCCGCTTCATCGAAAGGTGTATCTAAATCTATGCTTAAGTCATCGAGTTCACTTTCTCTTGCCCCTTCTGGCTGGATTGAGGGCTCTGTGATTTCGTCCATCGCCGCCAATGCTGCGGCTTCATCAAATGGCGCGTCTAAATCTAGATTTAAGTCTTCAAGCGACTCTTTCTCTTCAATCTCAACATGCTGCTCACCTGAAATGGTTGTGTCGTTAGTGACATCATCAGGTTTTTGCTCATCAGCACCTACATCACCAAATAAGTCGTCTAAATCATCTTCAAAAGGTTCTTCTAGCTCATCTTCTAGCTGTAAGTGCAGATCGCTCTGATTGCCTAAGCTTTCAGTCAATTGACGTTCTGTTTCACTCATACCATTTGAAACATCACCATCCTCTATTGAGATAGCCAGTTCTTCATCACTATCTAATTCAAGTTCTGGATAACTATCTAACTCCGCGCTTGGGGTTACAAAGTCTTCTTCTGGTTGTTCTTCTTCAGCCAATAAGTCAACTTCATCGCCTAACGGGTCATCACCTAAATCAATCTCTAGTTCTTCAGAAAGAAGCTCATCATCAAGCGCAGCAAGTTCCGACTCAGCCTCCAAGGTCTCTAACATATCCCCCACATTTTGAGCGGATAAATCTCCAAGATCAGCTGCTAGTTCTGGTTCTGCTTCTAGCTCTGGCTCTACTTCTAGTTCA
>NZ_AUXV01000015.1 GCF_001625575.1 Pseudoalteromonas luteoviolacea S2607 | reverse complement strand
CAAAGGCAGACCAAACATCGGTAGACAACGCGTTGGCAGCCAAAGCAGATACGGCGACGGTTAACACGCAGCTTGCTACAAAGGCAGACCAAACAGCGATGGACACTGCGTTGGCAGCCAAAGCAGATACAGCAACGATTAATACACAGCTTGCTGCAAAGGCAGACCAAACAGCGATGGACACTGCGTTGGCAGCCAAAGCAGATACAGCAACGATTAATACACAGCTTGCTGCAAAGGCAAATCAAGATTCGGTAAATAATGCGTTAGCGGCCAAAGCAGATACAACAACTGTTAATGCGCAGCTTGCAGCGAAAGCAGACCAAACAGCAGTGAACAATGCGCTGGCACTTAAAGCGAACAAAAATGACGTACTTACTGCACTTGATGCTAAAGTCGATACCACAACACTGAACACACAATTGGCAACCAAGGCTGATAAGTCAGCTGTTGAAACAGCCTTACAAAGCACTTTAAAATTTAATAGCTCTAAGCTGCTTTGGAGCGCGGCGCACGCATATAACAAAGGCGAGGTAGCAAGGTTCAGTTTTGATGGTAACTTATATGTTGCGATACAGGATGTTCCGGCAGGTGGACTTGTCAGACCAAACACACACGCAAGTTATTGGACGCTTTTAATTGAAGGCTCACAACCTACAAACAATAAAGCGGTGTTTGCGACTAGCCAAGTATATTCTGGTAACTTAGGAGGTACATCGGGCGCGGACGCAAAGTGCCAATCGTTAGCTGATTCAAGTGATGCAATGCCGTCAGGTGTATACAAGGCGCTTTTATCAACAAGTTCGACATTGGCAACCAGTGTAATTAAAGACGAACATATCTATATGCGTGTTGATGGTCGTACGGTTGCTACGGGCAGTACTTTGTTATCGAGCATTCCTCAGTGGGAAATTGATCTAGATGAAAATGGAAACTCAGTGTCTGGTCATGTATGGACAAATACAAACAGATTTGGACAACGCCTAAATTGGAGTGCGTGTAGCAACTTTAACAGTTCTTCAGGGTTAGATATGTACTCGGGTAGTAACACAGCTGCGGCTGGTGTTATCGGAACGGGTTCGTTTACTTGGCTAAATAGTACGTTTCTTACCTGTGACAACAATGCTAGATTGTATTGTGTCCAACAATAATTGATGTAAGTTTAAAAAGCCTATTCATAGAATAGGCTTTTTTTATGGTTAAGCCCAAGTGCAGCGCGGCGGGCTTTAAATATTTTATTTTTGCAAAGTGAATTACTGCTCTAATCTTACTTCAAACTTATCAGAGTAGCGTTCCTGAATAGCTCGTGCACGACTACTGTCTGCAAACTTACTATCCAACACCCCGTATCTGATACGCTCCATAAATACTTCACCTTCACATGCTTTCTTTGAATTGATCAGAGGGTCGACAAGACCATCTAACGTTTCTAAATTGATGCTGTAACTTCCGTCATCATCAATATTTCTTACAGTTGTTCCGGTACTTGTATCATTTCCTTCATTGTTTTTGCATTTAATGGTCAGCATTAAATCGAGCGTTGTGTCTGTCGCATCATCAGGAGTCCAGTTTATCTCCACGGTTTCTTTTCTAAAAAAGGACTGATTTTTTTGTGGTGTGATGATTTTCAGCGGAGCGGGCAATTTTAAGCTCGTTTCTAAAGTTTCATTCGTTTCGCTTCGTACAAAACGCACGGTGAATTGTGTGTTTTCCTGTGCAGTATTAAAAGTAGCTCGATAATCTATATCAAAAAAATCATCATCTTGTTTGAGTTCTTTTGTAACGCCTGCTGCACTTGCCTCAAGCTTATCTTTGTCAGATAGCTGAATGTTGTTGCCATTGCGGCTGCTAACATTCAGTTCGGCGATTACTCTGCTGCTTTCTCCTTGTGATGTGACATAAATATCAGCCCAAATAGCTTCCGTTTTCACATTTTCTGATTCTGTCGTTGAAGTGGAGCAACCAACCATTAGAGCAGAAATTGCCAATGCACAAGCTGAGAGTTTTATAGGTTTCATATTGGTACCCGTGATTTTGATGTGTACCTAATCTTAGTAATAATCAATTGAAACTGAAATATCAATTAACAATTTTATACAAAATCGCAAGTACTTTTACATAGTAAAATCAAGGCATAAATGTGGGTTTTAAAGATTAATAGAACGTCCCTGTTCTCCGTAAAAATCCCGTACACAATATCGAAACAATATGGACACAAAATGGATTTTGAGGCTCTGTCTGGCAAAGCTAATTACTTTTGAGCGTATATCCAGCATGTTTTGCCAGAGACTAAAGGGGCTTTTATTCTCTGATAGCAATCCGCTTCATAATTATCAGCGTGTTTAAGCTCATCATCGGTGAGCATAAATACCGTACCCGATACGGTACTTTCGGTGTTTGAAGTACGCTTCAGAATTGGATGGAACCTTTTTCCACTCGATGCAATAACTTGCTCATCGGTAATTTCGACTTCCCCTAGTTCAAAGCCGATAAGTTTGTCAGAAAATCCTTCAAGCTCTCTACCAAATGTGTCTATTTGTACTTGTGTTTGTTGTAATGTGCCGTAGCTAAAAAGTGCGTGCATAGCATATCCTTCCTTAAAGTATCTTCTTAAGGAACAATTTAACACTGCCCATAGTGTATTTTAACCAGCTGTTTTTACTAATTTAATCCGACAGGAATACGAATGTTTCATCACTCTCAGCTGTGTTCCCATAAAATATAGGGTGCCTAGGTAGACCTAAATCGGTTCCCTGATAATCACACACTCCATCAGGGAACACGGCTTTCAATTCCGATACATATTGGTTTAGATTAACAGGTGCATATATGCCTTTGGCGATTGCTTGGTCTACTGGAATTAATGGACATTTGAACATTGTGCCATCCCAACTCCCTCCAGCTTCGATACGGCTAGTGCTGAACATTGGAAATCGTGTTTGACACGCTCCATTTGATTGATTATTCCAAGTACCATCAAAAACTTGCTTGCCTGAAGCATGTATTGACCCGTCTTCATTAAAGCAGCTGTCTTTAAGGTTTTCTGGTTTGGACGAGGCGACGGTTTGGCTTGCTGAAGAACCTAATGTCAGTAGCCACTGGTCCATCATTTCAAATGCATGGTGAGTAGGATCATGATCTTTGTGTGCAACCCATATAATGTGGTTGTTACTATGACCATTGGCATTTTCAATTCTTAATCGACTATAAAAAGACGCAGACATATGGTGCATGTCCAGCTCATTTTCAAGGTAATGTCTTGCATCGATAATAGGGATGTTGACTCTGCCAATGAATACTTGGCCTGATTGGTAGGCTTTATTCATCGCCTGAATTGAGCCAAGATGTCTAGGTGCTACAAGGTTTTCAGGAGTGGTGATATTGTGATTCCCCCATAGCGTCAGCCAGATTGGGATTTTATGACCAAAAGGCAATGCAATACTTTCTTGTTGCATCTGCGCTTGAGGCTTCCAACTCCCAATATTGGCATTGATATGTAAGAACTCTTCAATGGATATTTGTTTGTTTTTGAGTGCATTTAATCCGTACTGGACACCGATATTATCCCATGTGCTGAGTCCGTGTCCGTTGCCATCTACGCCGAAGACATGAGACATGTCTTGCCAATAGCTCCAGTTGGTTGAGTCTACGACATGTTCGGTAAATAACTCTCTGATAAACCCCTGTCTAGGATTGTTAATAAAAGCTGATAAGCCGAAATAGCCATTGATACACTCGCTATTCCCCTCGGGAAAGCTGGGAACAAAGCCTGACATTAACTGGTTTAATGGTTGCAAAAACCCTGCTTTTTGAGGAAAGTCATTTATGGCATTCATACCCTCGATGAGCCTGCGCCTTTCCCAGTTACGCCATGCTTTTTTATCTTCAGCCCTAAAAGTAAAGTAATTGTTTAATAGATCGCAATCTAGTGCGTAGGTAGTCTGAGTGATCATATCTGGATAACTGTAAAGAGGAATTAAACCGTCTAAAATCCCTGTGCTATTTTGAGCTATCAAATATTGTGCTAACCCGCCGCCAGAGCCTCCCACACCTACAGTGTAAAGGGGGTTTCCATAAAGGCTAACAAACTGTTTTTTGACTCGCCTAGCGGTATCTTCTGCCAACAACATGTTGTAGGTATAACTAGTTTTGTTACCACTTGAGCTTATTACCGCATAGCCCTGTAATAATTGATTGGCTTGGCGTGTCATGACTCGGGCAGCTTTTTGTCTGCCTTGGCGAAATCCTATTCCCGATCCTCCATTAAATTGATAAATGAGTCGCTTGTTCCACTGAGATTGTGCCAATCTATCGCCCACTTCCCGCGTACTAACTGGCATTACAATGGTATAAATAAAACGATTAATAGAACCCTGTTCCACTCTAAATAATGGTAAATGAGTTTGCTTTGCTGCCAATGGGCTGTCTAGGTGAGTTGCTTTGAAACCGTCATCTTGCTTTACGAGTGTGTAATAGCTTGTAGTCGTTTTTATTGAGCAATCTTTGCTGTAACCGATAATTTTTTCGTCACGATACACGGGTACACCCAAACCCAGTTGGTTATCAACTTCAGGCTGACCGAGCAAAGAGTCCCTAGTCATACAGTAGAATGGATATTGATTAGGACCTGAGTAGAGGCTTTGCGTTGGTCCAATTTCGCCTACCGCAATGGGAAATTTAAAGTGTTCGGCCGGCCTGTCTACTAAAGATATGTGCGGCTCTATGCTTAGCAAAAAATTGTCTTGTGGTGTGGCTTTGTTTTGAACCGCGAACTTCCTATCCTCATTGGGTACCTCAATTTGCATCCAAACTAACCAAGCGAGCAAAGGAAGCAAGACTATAATGACCAATAACTTTTTCAGCATACGTACCTCTAATCATCGGCTTCTCTCTTTCAAGTTTAGGATTTCAAATTAGTGCGCGTTGTTATTTGTTTGTTATTTATAGTAAATCGAATTGAACGATAGAAATTAAAAGGCAATAAATTAATATGTTAGGGAAAATTGATGGGTTATTGCAGCCTAACTTTGACTTAGACTGCAACGTAATAAATTTAGGTGCTACTCATCTGCTGCGTTTTTTCCTTCTTTTTAGCCAAATGTATCCTCCTGTCAAAGCGAGCAAGACAGGCATAAATCCAAAGAATGCCCATAAAACTTTTGAGTAATATCCGCCAAAGTTACCAAAATGAAGCTTCCTAAATGTGTCTATCATTACAGGAACAAAGGCCTGATCGCGAATATCATAGGCAAAAACGAAGCTTCCATTTTGTGCATCATATGAGACCGTGCTGGCGTAGTCACTAATGAGTGGGTTACTGTCATCTACTTTGCCATACAATGTGATTGGTTGTTGCGGCTCACTGGGCATCAGTACATAAGTTGTTTTAAAATTAGGTATATGATTTGCTGCTTGAGAAAAGAGCCTATCGAAGTCTATTGAGTCGTTATAGAGTCGCTCAACAATATGATGGTGTTCATCACCATCTTGGTGCTCTTGCCACTCGTGAACGTATATTGCAATATTGTAGTAGCCGCCTGTCACGCCGAGCACTAACAAAATGGGGGAAGCGAGTGTCCCCGCCATTTTATGTACATCGCTAAATATAACTAACAATTTTGCATTCCATCGCAAAGTAAAAACTCGGCGCCAGAACCTACGGTAGATAATCAGTCCAGATATACCAAGAAAGATGAGCACAAGTGCGAATAAACTTGTGAAAGCTGTACCTAAGTCTTTGTCTAAGCCTTTTATATTATTTAAGAGTAACGTGTAATGAAGCTCAAGTAGCCAATCTGTCAGATAGTGATTGAGTTCAACTGGGGGGCTAATTATTAGACCTGTAAATGGGTCTAAATGGGCTTTGTACCAATGATCCGTGCCTTTTTTGATGACGTATATTCGGTCAGCTTCGGTATAAGGGCTGTGAGTTTCACTGAGTACCTCCCAGCTACCTAGCTCATATTCTGGCAACTGAGTGTTGATGCTTTCAATTAAAGTATTTATGGAGAGCCTTTCACTGCTGGCTATCACCTTTGTAAAATCTGGCATGAGCAACATATCGAGCTCTTTTTTAAATACTAATAGGCTGCCAGTAAAGCTAATTAGTATAAAAGGTAATAGGCATATAAAGCCCAACCAACCATGCAGCTTATGGAGTTTTTTCTTGGACATAGTGGAGTTCGCTTAGTGTTCGAATTATGGTGCGATTGAGATTCTATAATTCTTGATTGCTAAGATAGTTGAATTTACTTGCATGATAATAAAAACGATAATGGATATCAATTCCGTAATCATGGTGCATTCTAGAATTGATATCAGAGGTATATAATTTGGTGTTTTACAATAGTTTGCTAACTATTTAATCATTTTGAGAGTCCTCATGCGCTAAAATCGAGGCTATGAAATCGATGCTCTATATTGGTTCGGTGATCTGTTTTTTCTTTAATAAAAGTGCCTGCGAGCATTTCTTCTCGTTGAAGCTCTAATGCACTGCGCTGTTCATCAATCATCTGTTTCAGCTTTTCTTTGTCGGAGTTTTCTAGTATCTGAGAATTTAAAACGTCTTTTTCTGCTAGGTTGAGCATCTCAATGCGAACACCTGCTTCTTTATATTCTAAAAAATCAATACCTAGGCTGCCAAATAGTAGAGCTTGATTTACTTCATGTGGTTCAATCTCGACTTCTATGGGCATATCCATAATCTCAATCATGGCTTCTCTATAAAGTTGTATTTCCTGTTCTCGAATGTCAGCACTTGTATCGATCAATTCCCCAGCTGTTTTTAAAGCTTGGTTGTAGTAGTTTTTGGCTTGCTCAGATATTTCATCGTAGTCTGTGTTGAGTGAAATTGGCATAACATAATCAGGATTTGTGTGTTCTGGCTTGGCAACAAAAGCGTCTTGTAGCACTTTAGCAAAAGCCGCATGTCCATCGATGCTTTTTTGTGTTGTTGATTGCTGCACTTGTTCTAACTGTTTGTTATTTTTTGAGATGAGTATGTTCATCAAGGCATCCTTTTCGTGGCACGCTCTAAGTTAAAATCTAAGCATTTGAGCTGGGTAAATCATAAGTGGTGTCTCTGCAAAATAAAGCAATAAGTAAACCAACTTAGTGTTGTAGAGAAGGTATAACCTTGAGATGTTTTGTAATGTGAGATGAACCAAGCTCTGTGGGGAATAAAGCCATGAAAGTGTTGAAAATTAAGGTCTAAGCAAAGAGAGTAAGAGGCGGCAATTTGCCGCCTCAAATAACGTATTTTAGAACTGATAATTGAAAGTCAGTTTGTAATTACGCTCATCACCTGGTAAACCACCTAAGAAGAGTGCCTTACTGTAATAAGTTTCATCAGTTAAGTTTTCTATATTAAACTGAACATGGTACGCATCAAAGTGGTATGCAGCAGCCATATCCCAACGAGTATAGCTGTCGACTTTAGCCGTCGGTAGACCAAATGAAGGGTGGTTTACCGTTCGCTCACCAACATAATTTACGCCAAGGCTGATTTCGAAATCGCCAGAAGTAAATTGTGGTACCGTATAGCTTAACCAAGCGCCACCCATCTTTTCAGGCACACCTTTTTTAGCGGCTTCTCGTTTTGCTGGGTCACTTTCTTGCTTCTTGATTGTAACAGCATCTTGGTACGTGGCATTAACGTTCAGTTTCCAAGCATCTGCAAGCGCTAAGTTCAAGTCTAGCTCTACGCCCTTAGTTGTTTCGTTGTTATCGTACTTGTATTGTGGAATACCAGCATTAAACTCAGGACCTTTTTGGTCGTCATATTCAGGGTTTGAATATCTTAAGTTTGTGCGTTTTGTTTCAAATACAACAAGTGAACCAAGTAAGTCCTCATCAAAGGCTGTAAAACGAATACCTAGGTCAAGAGTTTCTGATTCTGAGTCCGGTGGATTTGGCGTTGTTACCCCATCCGTAACAGAATTAAGGATACCAAAAGCAGTTCGGCCTTTACCTACATTAACGAATGCCGAAAGCTCAGGCATGATTTGATAGTTAACACCAAATGTATATGTAGTTCCCGCATCATCGGTGTCATTCTCAGGTAAAACTTCTTGCGTACGAGCCGTGCCTAAGTGTTGATACTCTTGCTTGATACCTGAGTATGCAAACCCAGCTCTCATGGTAAGTGCGTCGGTTAGGTACAGAACTTCTTGAACACCAATGCCGTAGGCTTGTAATGATTTATTGTAATTGCTTCTTACAATTGGGTCGTAATCCATAAATTCGCCGGTTCCCCAGTTCGGGTTGCGAATGTCCAAAATGTATGGAATGGCATTGCCTGATTTGTTGCCGTCGCCGTCATAAGCAGACCATTGCTTAAATGCCATGCTACGGTTTTCAAAGTTTGCACTCACTAAGTGCTCGCCACTGATATCGCCATAGCTCCAACCTAACTGAAGATCGGCAAAATACTGCCAAGTCTTTTCGTCAGAAACGGCTCTGCGGTACTCTTGGCGACGTGCTGCAAATGGATGAACTTCACCGTCTTCTGTTACAAGTGGTCCACGTGGATTTGCATTGATGATTGAACCATGGGTCCTGTCAGAGCGATCCCAGTATACATAATTATATGCACCTGTTTGGCGCACCAAATCTGATTCATATTTACGCCATAGGACTTGTTGAGTAAGCGTTGAATCTTCACCAAGATGCCAATCATGGCGCACTTTAAAGCGCAGCTCTTGACCTTCGTTTGGCGTCGAAAGTGGAGAGATTAAGCTTGTATCTCCTAAGTCGTAAGGTCTTAATCCGTCGGTCGCAGAGATAGACTTTGCTAGCTGCTCACGCTGTGCATCAGTAAGTTGAATACCAAGGTATTTCTTATTGCCATCTTCATCGGTTATGAACTTAGAGTCGTTAGGGACATCGTTACCAGTCAGTGCTCTTGGAGAACCATCAATGCTGTCCCAGTTCACGATTCGTACCGGGTCGCCCACTGAATCAACTTGAACGGCATCGTCAATGAATGCTGAAGAGAACAGAAGCTCATGATCTTTAGAAGCGACAAACTTAACGCTTGCGTAGACTTCGTCGCGGTCTTGCTGCAGGTCGCGATAACCATCACTACGTTCATGGTTTACGATAACTCGGTAGGCTAAGTCGTCAGTAATTGCGTTTGTAGCATCTAGCATTATGCCGTATGTATTCCAGCTACCAACTTTTGTGCTTACTTCGTAAGCTTCTTCAAATTGCGGTTTTTTCTCGATTAGATTGACAACACCACCAGCCGCACCAATACCATAAAGGCCTGTAGCTGGACCTTTTAGTACTTCCATACTGTCAATGTTAGTCATTGAACGAGTAGGGTTATAGTTGTTGCCTAAACTGGCACCACCATACATGCCATCATATGTGTAATTGACGCCAAGGCCACGGATCGCTAGGTTGTCACCAATACCGTAGTTGTTACCCGCTTGGCTAAAACCACTCACGTTGCGGATTGCGTCCTGTAAGGTATTTGCTGTTTGTGAGTCTAGTAACTCTTTGTCTACAACAACAACAGCAGCAGGTGTTTGCATTAGCGCCATGTTAGATTTAGTTGCAGTGCCTGATTCTAAAATCAGTGCATTGTGTTTGTTATATACGCTGATGCGCTCAATGTCAGCTTGTGCTTTATCAGCCGCATGTGCTGTTGCAACAACACCACCAAGCAAGGCAACTTTAACCGCAGTTGCGACGACACTTTTTGAATTTAGTGAACGAGAGAATTGCATATTACACTCCATACTACGCAATATGATTGTTTATTCGCAGAGAGCGCGCATACTAACAGTGATGGCAAATGATAACAACTCTCATTTGCGTTTAATAAAAGTTGCCAAAGTTACAGGGTGTTAATGGGTTTGTTGAATGTTGTTTTGGTGTGTGTAGGTGGTGTGTATTTGTTTCTTAGTTTGTGCTTTAAGTTGAATAAATAATTTTTAATGTAATGAATGTTATTTGGTTAAAGGGCTTGCTACTGGTCGTATGAGATTGAAAACTAGATGTTTTCTTTATCACATGCAGCGGTTTTTACGAGTTCTATATAATGGGCGAGGTTTTTATTAGCTTCGTGTTCAAAGTGTGAATCCAGTGTTGTTAAAGAGACGACTCTGTCGAGCCTGAACTCTCGATATGCCTTTCTAAGTAAACAATATGCAATGACTGTCCATTTTCCACCCCAATAAACGAGTCCTAGCGGTTCAATTATCCTTTCACTTGTTTCTTGTTTCACATCTTTGTAAGTCATGGACAGGTGATTCTTAGCTTCAATGGCTTCGCGTAATACTTTGTTGTGTGTTTGACATGTTTCATCGTGGCTAAACCCTAACGCATAGTAAGGAAGCGTGTCATTGAGTTGCTTCAACTGATTGGGTAAGACCGCTTCAATTTTAGCGATTGCCGACTGAGCATGTTTGGCTTGATCTGGGTCGGTCCATGCACTAAGCATACGGCTGCCAATAAGTAGAGCTTGGAGCTCTTGCACAGAGAACATCAAAGGCGGTAAATCGCAGTCGCTAATCAAATAGCCTATTCCCGCTTCTCCTTCGACTGGGACACCAGACGTTTGCAGGTTTTGAATATCACGGTAGATTGTACGCTCAGACACCGCGAGCTTTTCAGCTAGCTGCTTTGCTGTTACTGCAACCTTGCGTCCTTTTAGCAAGTTTACAAGTTGAAATAACCGTTCCGATTTATGCACAATCTACCTCTTTCTATTTATGCGTCACAGCTTTTTGTCAACACGGTATGATGACTGATCCCAACTGACTCTTTATCGACCAAAGCACAGAATGCTTGGCATACATCTACTTCTTCAAACGCAGCCTGCATTTTTTTGTTGTCTTCTAAAGTTTCCCAGTAGCTGACATCCACGAATGTATCAGTATCAGCTTGATGAGCCAATGAACGATATAAAAAACCGGATTGTTTGGCTGCAAATTCTTCAAAAGCTGCACTTTTCTCTAGCATTTGCTCAGTCGATACGCCCGCATTTAATTTGAATGTTACGATTTCAATTATGTTCTGTTTCATTATTTAGCTCCTTATGTTTGGAGGCTTTATTAAAGCAAAGGGTAATGTCAGCGACTGTCAGTAGTGTGCAACAGGTATGTTGATCACCAGAGTATGTCCAGTTATCGACAATGCTTAGAAGTACACATTCAGTTAATTAATGGGCTTATTACTCGGTATTTTTAACAAAAGGTATGACTTTTGATTCAGCAGCTTAGTTGCTAATTAGTCTACTAATTTTTTCATCTATTTTTGTTATCGTATTGATTTAAAAGGAAATATTTACATGTTTGATAATTGGTTTTTTTGGTTTAACAAATATTTAATCAAGTTTAAATGGTAATAAAATACGAAATAATTTGTTACATTTATAAATAAAAATAATTATTGTTACTGTTACATTTTTCGTAATTTATCATTAGTATGTGCCTCGGTTACTTTTGACCTAAAAGGATTAATTTAAAATGAAGTACAGTAATAAAGTTGTATTAAGTAGTGCAGCTATTTTAGTTGGTGTGTTATCTAGCAACGTAATGGCACAGCAACAAGTTTATGCAGAGAAAACAAAAAAATCGGACTATAAAATTGGCGGCAGCAGCAAAGTCTATGGAAACATTAAAGTTACACAAGGTTATCGTGACTGGTGTGACAAGGACTCTGTAGGTTGTAAAAGCCGTTCTTATACTGCAAATCGCAATGCCTCTTTGGACATTCGTCTTTGGAAAGCGCGTTTAAGAGACTTAGCTCAAGCTAATATCGACCAAACTCATAAAGCTGTTATTCAAACTGACTTAGTCAGTGGCAACAAACTATTTATCGGTTATAAGCTGCAGCAAAGTCAAATTGACGCGAACCTTAAAAATCATGATGGTAAGGTCATTTGGAGAAATGACTGGAGCTATGGTGAAAACCAAAAAGTGGGTGTTAACTTCCACCTAAGTGAACTCAACGGCATGTTTAGTGAAATGGCTCGTTATACAAGCCGAGCAAAACAATGCTTTAGAGATCAGGTTCAAGCTAGTCATAAAAAAGCGATGAAGGGCGAGCACTCTTGGTTCGGTATGTTTAAGAGTCGCAGTACGCGTAGCATAAAGCGCCTGATTCTTGATAATGCAATCAGTGGCACGATTAACAACTGTGCACCGAGTTTAAAGAGCCGAATTGCATACTATCAAGGTGGTTTGTCTGACGAATTTGCGCATGACTCAATACAACCAGGGCTGCGTTGGTCAAAACGTTTTGAAAAGGACTACTTTGAGCAGTGGCAGCACGATACAACCGTTGACACAAAATGGGGTGACGTAACGGCTGATTTTAAATTAAAAGCAAACTATGGCTATAAAGCGGCGCTCTCGCTGGATGCGCTTGTTTGGAAGCAACAAATGTATGCTAATTTCGACCCATACGTTAAGACTTGGTTTGACGTAAATGGCTCATTTGGCAGTATTGATCTCGAAGGTAAAGCTGACCCGCTGGTTGAAGCAAAGCTAGACGTTGGCATTGGGTATGACGCGACTGAACATGAGGTCTGGGCTGAAGCTCGTCTGAGATACCATACTCCGTCAGGTAAAGTCGAAGGCTGCTATGGATTCCTATGTGCAGACCTATGGGAAGAAAGAGGTTCTTGGAAGTATAAGAAACTCTATGAAACCACTTGGTATTGGTAATACTTGACTAAAAATTGGGAGGGGGCTTCCCCTCCTTTGTAGTAAAGGGCTTTCAGGATACGACGACTCTCAATGAACTCGAAAAAATTACTCTTAACAGCACTCGCAATACTGGCAAGTGGAGCCACAATTGGGGCATTAGTCATAGGAAATCAGTTTTCACAGCAACAAACTGCAAATTACCAACCTAATGAACAAATCAACCAAAATGGCAATCAGCTCCCGTTTTTGACTAAAGCGAGCTATTTAGCAAACATAGAACAAAATATCGAATTACAAATTACAGGTACGAATAGTCAGGCTAGTCAGAAAAAAGTGACTTCGTATCAAGTCCACGCTAATTTACAGATCCAGCCATTGGGTCAGTTACAACAATTGTCATACGCTGGGGCGTATTTTTCGGTGCAAGAATCATTATTTGACGGCCAATCTGCCGCCGAGTTAAGAGAAGTATTTAGTACGCCGGTCATTGTAGGTTTTGACAAGCAAGGAAAATTATCTGCTTTATATACCCAAAGACAATTATCACCAAGTGATTACAACCGCTTTTACTCCTTTTTTTCTACAGCACAGTTTGTCGAACCGGATACAAAACCTACAACAACTTGGCATGCTGAAGAAGAGCGGGATATGGGGCTGGTTAGTGTAAATTATTCAGCACAAGGCAGTCACGTTACTAAGTCGGTTGCACAGGTTTTAACAACACAATTTGCAATTCCGGGTATTGAAGCAGACCCGACAAGTTCACGTGCTGAGTATCGCTTTGATGCGCATCAACTTGCTGAACTAACCGCTTTAGATATGTACGCCTTTTATCGTGAAGGTGAGCTTGTCTCCAAACTAAAAAATCATATTCACTTAGTGAAGGAGGTTAATGCTCACTATGCTAAAGATACACCTTGGTATACAGGGAAAGTGGACCTACCCAAGATGTTGAATGCATATTTTGGCAAGCCTGGCGAACAAGTCACGAGCAGCTATCGACAATATAAACGTAATAGTCAAGAAAGCACCATATCTATCAATGAACTACTTCAGGAAATGAAAACCAAGCTCGCACAGGGTGGCGACAGAGAAATGGTGGGTAACTATATGTCCATCCTCACTGGAGTTTTAAACCAAAATCCAGAAGAAGCTTTAGCCTTGTATGAGCTATTTGGAGACGAGGCAGTACCTGATTGGCAAAAAGGAGCAACGCTTGCTGTGCTAGGAGACAATCAATCCGAACCCGCTCAGCGACTGTTGACTCAAGTTTTCCTGGATGAGGATCTCGATAATTATGCGCGATTACATGCACTTGCTTCCTCTATCAGCATTCAAACGCCTTCTTATGAACTGTTAGGTGGTCTGGAAATGATGGTAGAGCGGAGTTTAATCGAGACAGACTTGGATGATAATACGTCAGAGTTATACGAAACTGCTTTATTAACATATGCAGGTGTTGGGGCTGAGTTGAAGGAGTCTGACAGTTACAAAGAAACGATTAGACTCAAATTACGTTCGTTGGCCAAAGAGCACCCAAATATGAGTCAAGATTATATAGTTACCGCGATGGGAAATAGCCGGGATCCTAAACTAATCAAAGATATAACTCAGTTTTTAAACAGCGATGATACTGCGCTCAAACGCGCGGCTATTGCGGCAATAGGGCAATATCCAGAAGAACTCAGTTTTGATTACTTAAAATCCGTGATAGAACAAAACCCTAATACGTATGAAGCGCAATTAGCTGCAAAAGAGCTATCTCGATACGACAGCGAATCGGTACAAAAGTTTTTGCAGGGTATTGATACAGAAAAAACTTAATAGTTACTTGTTCTATGTAAGTTTAAATAGATTGTAAAATTAGGCATAACACGTTTTTGAAATGCAATAACGTCGAGAATAAGTGTTATGTCTAATGATCATTGGCGTTATGCAGGTACTTATTTAATATGCTACCAAAGGCGTTGTTGATGTAGATCTTGTGTGACCAAATAAGGCAGTTGATACTATAACGGTTCACCTCTGCACTAACTTATCTTAGCAATATATCGTTAATACGCTGCCAGCTTATTTAAATTTGCTGTTTAGTGTGGTTTGTCTGCTGAGTTATCGAGGCCCTCAACTAAGCAAACTCTATTTACATTCACCAGCCAGCTCTATAATTTAAGATAAAAACTTGTGCAATTCATCGACAGCTTTAACGTACAATATTGTAAAAATTATTATTTTTACGCAGTTGTGTGTGAAAACCATGAAATAAGTAGTATTTGAGATGAACTCACCTTTTGAACTATTTGGCCTAACGCTAAATGCGGGCATAGCAGTGTCTTTTCTCCCCGCGTTATTGGCCATTTGTACCCTTACAATTTTAATGCATCGAACTTCGCTAGTCTTAGCGCTGTTATCACTCATATTTGCCTATTACTTTAATATTGTTGGTATCTTTGGTGTAGTAGGGGTCTCCTGTTTGTTTTTAATGTGCTTTGGATTCAACTATTTCAAGCAGGTAGCCGTACGGTGGATGCTAGGGTTCGGCATATTTATTTTTGTTATCTTATTTTTTATACATGCTTTTCCGGGGGTTAATAACCCTCTAGTGATTGACTCGTATTCAGTGAGTGAAAACGCAGTGCCCTTTTCTAAGCACTTAAATTTCGACAAACTGATGGTAGCCATTGCGCTTATGGCTTTGGTTGTCCCACGCGGTAAATCACCTAAAAATGCAAAAGCAAAGCAAGTTTTTACTGTATCAACACTTGTTATTTTATTGGGGCTAGCGGGTGGTGTTCTTTCTGGTTTAGTGGAGTGGGACCCAAAACTGAGTCCGATATTGATAGGTTGGGTGATAACAAACTTGTTTATTACTTGCTATGCAGAAGAGGCTTTCTTCCGAGGGTTTTTACAATCACAAATGCAAAAACTTGTACAACACCATCAATTTGGACAAAGTATTACAGTCGCATTTTCAGGCCTTTTGTTTGGGATTGTACACTTACCCGGGGGGATAGCGTATACAGCCATCGCTTCGCTGTTAGGTTTAGGTTGCGCTTATGGTTATCAGAAAACTAATAATGTTTTGGTACCTATTTATATACATTTTGTGTTTAACTTAATACACTTTTGCTTTTTTACTTATCCGTTCTTAGCGTAAACTTAAATGTCTTAGGAGTGCACTTTGTTTTGAAACTATGTGCACTCTGAATGGTCAATATTAATTAACTTTGCATGTTTAAAGAAGGCTTACCTCTTTTACCCATTTACCGTTTTGGTAACTGAAGATTTCATCCGACTTTGAAACGCAAAACTTAGGGTAGTACTTGTCATTATGCAATATATACCTACATACATCAGGCGCTTTAGAGACATTAGACCACTTATTTTTATTGGGGTTATACTTTTGCAGTATATAACTAACATCAGCTAAATTAGCTGAAATGCGATATGCAATTCCATCTTGAGGAGTGTTAAAAATTATACTCCCTATTGTATAAGGAGGGGTATCTAGTTCGTTCCATGTTTGACCATTATCTTCTGATACAAAAAGATCTGAGAAAGCTCCTTGAACTGTATAAAGAGTGATAGTCCCTTGGTTAGAGATATTAAAGTTTGAAAAGCTTTCTGGTAGCTGTAATTTGGATACTTTATTAGATTGCAAATCGATTATATTAAGTAAGTCAGGAGCTAAGCCTATGTAGTACTTCCCATTTACTATTTTTCCATGAGCCTGAGCACCCAGTTTTCTTTGCGTTTTGTAAATAATTGACTTATCGCTAAAGTTACTAGAGCTTAATTCATATATCTTGAGTTCATAGTTTTCACCACCAGATATGACGTAGCGCACATTGTCATAGACAGATGTCGCGACGTATATTTTGTCTTCAAAAATATCTATATCTTCAATATTTTCATTCTCTGAAAATCTAGCTACAACTTGCCATTCGTGACTACCCTGCATATTAAGCAAGAGTTCCCTATTATGATTGGCTGCTAATAGGCTTCCATCATTTAGAGACCTAACAATGTGGATTTCACTTATTATTTCGGTTTGAATAGATTCCCAGCTTCCATCGCTTTTTCTTTTTTTAATAACACCAAGCTCTGAGCCAAAATATAGATTGCCATTTTTATCTGTGCCTGGAATTTGATTTCGCACTGGAGGTAAAGTATTTATCGCTAAGTCAAAAAACTTATCTACGTTAACCTCATTTGCGAGCTGCTCTTTTAGTTCTCCCTGTTGAGCTTTGTGTACGTAGCGGTTAATTAAGCCAACGATTATGCCTTGTCCTGTGCCTTCAATAACCACATCACTGGGTGTCGGCATTTTTTTGGGTGCCCATTCTATCGTTTTACTTTGATCTAAATAAGGTGTGAATTTTAGCTTGTGCTGGGCAAGTAGGTCACTTTCATAACCAAGGTGTTTCGGGAGCCACAATTCCTTGTCACTTCCAATATTGAAGTGAACTAAAGACCCCATATTAGTTACATTTCCGGTCTTTATTGTTATATTCGGAAATCCCTTTATCTTTCTTTGGTTTCCAATTTCTACTATCTTATATTCCCCTTCAGGTAACCAAAGGCCTCTTGAGTCTTTATAGATTGTTGGAAGTGCGTATGTTTTGTGCGTATGTAGGTTTTTAACGACTAAAACTGAGCTAATCCGTGGAAAATTAACGAAAAGATAGCCATGGTTTGTTGAAAGCAATTTAGCATCTTGTAATTTAAAAGTGCTTTGGCAACCACTCAATAGTGCAAAGATAAATACAAAAATTAATATCTTAAATTTCAATTTCTTCCCTTAGCTAGTTAACTGTATGAAAATAAAATTTTGGCGATTATTGTAGCTATTTATTTATATTAATTCACTAATAATATTCTTACCTCCAGCAGTTCTACGGTAGGTAAATAATAGCAATGTGTAAAAAGTGAGCTAAGTATCATTGTTTCTTATTTATTTCGAGTACGAATCACTATTACTGTGCTTATCCGAGCATGTCTTTATGAGGTTAGGGGTCATAGGTAAAGTTGCTAAATCGGATTTAGGGTTGGCTTGTCCCATTATAAATAGAACTACTCTCCAATGACATATTTTTATGTAATCCCTCTGGTTAACATCTTGAAAGTTTAGTAGGTTAGTAAGTTAAATAAATCAGGTAGTCATATAAGTCTAATAAACAGAAATTAATCAATGATTGGGGGGAGTAGTGTATAGAAAGTTAATTTTAGCAACAGGCCTAACGCTTTTATCAAGCACAGTGTTTAGTGTGAGTGCACAAGAATTTACTACGCCACAGGCAGCTGTTAACTCATACATTAAAGGGGTGAGTGAAGGCGTTGGTAAGCGTGTAGAAGCGGCATTTCAGGAAACAGCGACAATTCAATTTTTTGATAGGCGAAACATGTTTCATAATTATGACCGAAACCAATTTGTTAAAATGGTCGATACTGGAAATAAGTGGAATGCCAAGATCGAAATCACTCAGCTTCTAAGAACTAAAAATGCAGCTAACGCAACTGTTGAGTTCACTTGGGGTGAAAATAAACAGCATGGTTATGTCGACTATTTGAATTTAATCTTTGATGGTAAAAAGTGGCAAATTACAAGTAAAGTGGCGCAGTACGTAGAGAGAGAAAGTGTTAAAAATGGCGCTGTAGAGTAAAGTCTCGCTTGCATGTACGCTGGTAATTAACCAGCATTATAAGGGGTTTTTGAGCTAATTTGTATGTGCTTATTGAAAGGAGCCTCGCCATATTTAGTTACCCAGTCTGTGTTTAGGGTCGGTTGCAAAAACAGAGCATGCAACATATCAATACTTACTCGGGTAATAGGTTCCGTTAGCCCGAATGCTCGAAATCCAGTGTTCATAAATTTCATGGGCAGTATCGAGCTCTTCGGCAGTTAGTTGTAAATATTGGCTTTGCTCATATTTTGCATAGCGGTTATGCGTGTCGCTATTGTCAGTGATCTGAGCAATGACTTTGTTCAATGCATAAGCGTTCGCAAGGCTATTTTGGCTTAGTTGTTGAGAGTGGTATAAATATGATAAATATTTTAGTGCTTGCTCACTGCCATGCAAACCCGCTTGTTTCAAAAAAGACACCCTTTGCTCAATGTAGGTATCTTGCTTTAGTATGTACTCATCTCGCGATAGAGATTTAAACCCCTGAAATTCCATATAAAAATCTGGCCGTATCCTGGTGAAATGTTCTTGTGCTGCGACCGATCCGCTGTTTGCGGCATCCTCTAAGTACGAGAAAAATTGGCTGCGCTCTGATTGCGTTATGTAATTACAATAATTGAACTGCTCTATTGCGGTGTCCATAGATGACGTGCCGTAACCGTCGCTGGCGTATTCATCTAGCTTTTTTTGCAGGGCAGTATCGTCTAGTGGTGCGCTAAGACAATATTCTAAATTCATTGCGATGATGTATTTTGCCTCAACATCTCCATTTTTAGCTGCGATTTTTAAAGCCGTAAATACACTATAAAAGTTATTGGGCAACTTCCACTGAGGCTTGTCCATGACTCTAAGCTGACCTGAGTAGATTGTTAATGCATTAATTTCGCCCTCGACGTTTACAGGCTCGATGCGCTCATGTAGTGATGTTGTGTTGTTTTTTGATTGGGGTGAATAAGGGCTTTTTTTACGCTCAACATGTGCAACCGCGGGTTGTTGGTATTGCGGTATATCTTTTGGCAAAAAACGAAGCGAGACCAATACCGCCAGTGCAATAAAGATGATGAGTAATATCAGGACTTTTTTATTGATAGTTAAATTGGTCAATGCTCTTTGCTCTACTTTATTTAATGTGATGCCAGCCCTCGAAATAATATAGAAGTCGCGAATAAATAGAAATAGGGGAGCTTTTCCGTTGACAAAATTCAGTCTGTTCACAATATGGATAAAATAACAATGACTTGTGCTCCGAGATATCTGGGTCATGTAACATCTGTGTCATGGGCAGGGTCCATGGGTAATTGTATAAACCTTTTAAGACGCCTAAATGTGTTAGCTAAGCTTACGAAACTTATGTAAACTCGCCGTTCACAATTTCAAAGAGGTGAATATGGAATTATCTGCATGGTTGAGCTTGGCATTGATTTGTACCTTGGGGGCAATGTCGCCAGGTCCTAGTTTAGCTGTCGTTGTTCGGCATAGTATCAATGGGGGAGCTAAATCTGGAATTGCGGCCAGTGTGGCACACGCACTCGGTGTAGGTAGCTATGCGGCACTGTCTATTTTGGGTCTTGCCAGTTTAATTTCTCAGTTTCCAGTATTGTATACGGGGCTATTGTACTTGGGGGCTGCATATTTAGCTTATCTAGGGTTCAAGATCCTCACGAGCAAATCAACTGGTAGCAACGACGCGCAAAATGAACGGGTCGCAAGCAATTGGCTTACTGCTGCAAAAGAGGGGTTTATGGTCGCGTTTATTAATCCTAAAACTGCAATCTTTTTTGTCGCTTTGTTTTCTCAGTTTATTGACCCTGAAGCTATGACGGTATCTTTGGCTTTCCTGATGTGCTTTACAGTATTTGCCATTGATGCAATATGGTTTATTTTTGTGTCAATTGCTACATCGTCAGCCAATGAAAAACTAAATTTACAGTCTCGCCAGTCTGTCATCTCAAAAGTACTGGGTGCTGCTTTTTTACTGCTAGCAGCAAGAGTTCTATATCAAACTTTCTGATATAAGGTGCCTTGTCGGAGCGCTCAGAATCAATAGGCAGTCTTTTGCCGCTCACAAGTCAGGATCTTGAGAGCGGCACTTTACATACTGGCTCAGTATGAGCAATTTAAGCACAGGGTTATCACGCGTCGCTTGTGAAAACTCTAGGGCAACTTGGTGT
This sequence comes from Pseudoalteromonas luteoviolacea S2607, assembly GCF_001625575.1. Classification (GTDB taxonomy): domain Bacteria; phylum Pseudomonadota; class Gammaproteobacteria; order Enterobacterales; family Alteromonadaceae; genus Pseudoalteromonas; species Pseudoalteromonas luteoviolacea_E. The sequence goes on along the minus strand of NZ_AUXV01000015.1, from coordinate 122,324 downwards.
TTAGCTCGGGAAACTGCGCGTTCTACTTGAATATTAATTTCTAATCCACAGGCGAGTTCTAGACAAGCATGTCCATGCAAAAATAGTTCGACAGACATATAACTATTTAGCGGAAAGGTAATAACGCAAGCCCCTGATAGTGAAAGGCTGTCTACAGTAAATGTAAGCTTAGGGCTATCACTGTTACTAGCCAGTTTCATTGAGATTTTAGGGGATGGGTGAAAGCGCCAGTTTCGTGGAAAACCATGGTCGTCAATGATATTAGGCAATTGGTCGATAAGCGTGAGCAAAGCCATTTCATTCTCATTTTCTTCATGTAACAGCTTATGAGGTATGTCTCTAGTAAATAGTTTGAGTAGACTGTTGGCGTCAAATGACTGCAACGCAACATGTTGATCATGAGACAGTAATAGGCTAAGTGGATCGAACATGAGTAGTTGCGCCAATAAGCCTTGTATTTTATTCCTTTGCTGTGAATCAGAAACTACTTGGCTATTCATTTTTTCCAAGTAGGGTCGCTCTACAACTTCATGTATGTAGTCCAATTCGTCTTGCGTTAATTTCATCGCTCACAACTCACCCAAGTAAGTATGTAATTACTGAGCAATATATATACCGATTTGTTGCGGATTTTGAAATTAAATGGCGCTGCGATGAGGCAGCGCCATGAAGAGCTGTATTATCTACGAAGTGTGCCGCTGAACCTAGTGTGGTGGTCTGGACTGTCTTCATTATCAAGCACAGTAGGATGCGACAACATAATGACATCGACATTCCAACCATCGTCGATTTTTGCTGTCGGTGTAATAACATAAGCTTCTACTGCAAGGCCTGCACTGGGTGTGACTGCTTTCAAATTTAGCTGACCAAGTGTCACAGTCCATGTGAAGGCACGGGTTTGGCCATTGGTGACAAAATCAGCCGTACCATTACTATACATATCGATATAGTGAGTCGTGTCTCCATTTTTAAGTGCAAATCGCTCATATTTGAGCTTATAAGGGTCTAGATAAGGTTGAGTACTATTAGGCTTGACGCGAACAACAGCTCCAACTTCATCTGTATCTTTCCAGTGCAATACATCAGGGCCTGCTTGATACAAGAAGAAGGTCGTGTCATCGGTATTCAGCTGGTTTAGTTCATAAGTTAGCTCGGTAAGACCTGAATCAGCATTGTATACATAGGAGCCATAATTAATGCCCGGGCCATCAGACATTGAAGGGTTGTATTCTGCTTCAAAGAATTTATTATCAGGCAGAAATACGTTCACAAAGATTTTGTCTGTGCTCAGAGGGTATTCGATAAAGCCACCCACCCTTGGCTCGTTTGAGTCAATTAAGCGTTCTAAAATGGTGGGACTTTCCCCTTGAATGTCTAGTGTCAGTTGGTTGTTGGCAACCGTGGCAACGTGCATCAGGTTGGAATCAAAACCATACACACCATTAGTGTCAATGACCTTAGATACCATCAACTCTCCACTAGACTCATTCCAAGTTAGGCTACCAATCTCTAGCCCTGCAAAACCTTGTGGGTCTTGATCTGACTTCAATTCCATATGCACCCATACGCCATCACGGATCACAATGACAAAATCTGGGGAGCTGGGCATATACCAAGTACCATCTATAGCCAGTGGAGTCGTTGTCGGCGGAGTGGTAGACAGAGAACGAGAGGCTAAGGCAAAATCAAAGTATAGATCTCTAACCTCACCTGAATCACAACTGGTACCTTCTGGGTAGCCACATACATTGAGATAATCTCTGTCGAACATGTTGATCTTAGTGACACCGACAGCACCCATTTGATCGATTTTCAAAAGCCCTTGAGCAATAGAGTAAGTGCCTATTTCATTGCCATTGGTAAGCACGACGCGAGACGATGAGTTATCTTCATTGGTTTTTACCGTAAATTGATTGGAGAGCACCTGACTGTCTTCAATAAAATACATAGATTTACCGTCTAACCAAAAATAGTCAAATTGCGTTAAGGTTGATTGGCCTTTAAGGTACTGCACAACTCTTGAGCTGTTTTGGCTGGTCGCAGGGTAACTAACACGTGCAAACCACGCGCTACTATTGCGCGATATCACTTCGATTTTTTGGTGCCACTGGAGTGTACATTGTTCGCTGGTGGCGTTTTCAGAGCATTGACGAACCGACATGCCTGTACCTGACGAACTATCAATATAGTTTACCATGTCAAGCGTTCGGCCGGAGACATGCCATGCATCTCTTAAGTTACTCAAGAAGTAATAAGAAGCGCCATTTACATAATTGTCGATAAAATTATTGCGTAGTTCAGACGAGCCATAATGTTCTCTAAAGCGCCCTAAAGCATCACTTTCAGTGAGTGTAATTTGTTGTTCGGGTATCATCAAGCCGCTGCGCCTTCTATGGCTTTCAGACTCTGTTTTCTCGGTCGTAGCCCAGAACTGATACCCTGTATGCACACCCTTAATCATCCAATAAGTAAACGTTTTAGCTGCAAGTGTATCTGTGGCGGCTAAGGTAATGGTCAACGTATTATTAGCTATTGACCATGAGAGCGAGCGAGATTCACCTGATGGAGTTTGTGCACTGCCGGTGCCATCGCTATTAAAGGTAACCTTGCTGGCAAACTTGCCTGTCTCGACATAGTAAAGTGCGTTGATGTACCAGTCGCCACTGAATTTGCCACTATCAGGTGTGATGGTATTACTCTTATCAATCATGGATAGCTCTGCTGGACGGGAGACATCACTGCGAAGCACAGTACCTTCGCCTTCACTAACGACGGTAATTTCGTCGCCTATGAAGTTAATACTGATAGCCTTAGCGATTGGATTCTCATCGATAACAGAGAAAGTAGCGCTTTTGTATTTGAATTGGCACACAAGCTGTGAACCACCGCTGTCTGTACAAGGAAAGCCGTTGCTGCGAACATCGCCTACAAATGTAATACTGACAAGGCCTTGTTCGTTTTGAGTCCAAGTAATATTGCCACTGGAATAATCAGCAAAAGTACCGGTGTTGTCTGCGCTGAAAGTGGCCTCTAAAAATAAATCCTCAAATCGACTGGTCGAGCCAATCAAAAAGTCACCGGTAATGCCTGTCTGGCCACTGTCTACTAGGTCGCCATCGTCTTTTATTTCATTTTTTGTGCTGTCAATTAGGGATGGGTTTTGCTCGTTAATGGTATTCGTTAAGTCATCGACCGCGGTTTGACTAGACACTAAATCGAATGTTGAGTTCACGCCCGGAGGTAAATCAAAAGCATCGTCACCCTCGCCATCGACCACTATTTTTATTAGCGCAGCTAGCGTGAGCTTTTCATCAGCGTCTATACCAACTAGAGCTTGGTTAAGTACACTTTGAGATTGTGGTATACCAACTTCTTTGGTTATCAATGCATACTCAGATGTAGTGACATTGGTAATATTCACGCCGAAGTTGTCATCTTTATCTAGCACTCCATCTTCACCAGCTTGTGACTGTATTGAAGCAAAGCTGGGCAGCTGAGAATAAAACTCGACTTCAGACTGTGTGGTACCGCCTTTTGCGCGAATGCGCACCAAGTCATCCTCCATGGATTCGTCCACATCGAGTGTATATGTATATTTACCTTCGGCATCGGCAGCCAACTCAAAGTTCTGATCGCCGATAATGATCGTTAAACCGGCATTGGGTATTGGACCATCCGTCACTAAACCCGTGATTGTGACCGACTTAACAATGCGTGACACACTTAAATTGAAGTCAGCACTTGCTGTTGCGTTGTCATCATCAGTAACAGTGACGCGAAGTGTCATGGTTGTGTCTTCGGTTACGTCAGGCGTGGTAAATGTTACTGTTTGGGTCGCGGAATTTGTCAGCGTTGTTGATGGTCCCGAAACAATTTGCCATGAATATGATTCTACAGAGCCATCGCTATCACTGGCTTGTGCCGTCAGTGAAATCTCTTTTTTTTCTTGGATGGAGTTCTCGCCACTGATAGAAACTGTTGGTGCATTGTTTTGTGGCTGTGTGGGGGTTGGCGTCGGCGTTGGCGTTGTCGGATTGCCCGAATCTCCACCAGATGAGCCACCACAACTAGCAACAAGCATACTTAGCACCAAAGTACTGACAAGATGCATCCGTTTGCATGAATAAAACATATTATTGTTCCTCTTGAAACGCACGATACAATCTGTGCAGATTATGTATGGTTTAATGTTTCGCTCACTAAAGCATAGTAAATGGTCGTAATTCGTACAGCCAATTTGGCAATTAAGTTAGTCGCATTTTTATGTTGCAAATCTTATATATTTTGAAGTAGTGTTTACCGATAATGTTTTTATAATTTTCAGCGGTTTAGAAGCATTTTTGACTTGGCCTTTAAATTATAAAATCATCTTATTAACACTTTGTTGATACTTTAACTGGTATGCTGAGTTTATATATTCTTTAAATAAGCCGATGCGCCTTTGATAATCAGGGGTATATAGGTTTTTTTAGGCTGAAATTTCGTATTTATTATAAGAAAGGAGTTTTTATGTTGTACCCAGCTCCCTTATCTCGTGGCAGTAAAGTCGCAATTACAGCGTTTTCTTCTGGCGTGCCAGCGGCTTTGCATCCACGTCTTGATGTGGTGTTAAGTGATTTACGTATTCGAGGGTTTGAAGTGCTTGAAGGCAAGTGCTTGAGAGAGAACGCCAAGCATGTGAGCGCGTCCGCCAAAGTGCGCGCCAAAGAGCTCATGCAATTTTTATGTGATGAAAATGTTGATGCTATTATGGCGCCTTGGGGCGGTGAAATGGCTATGGATTTACTGCCTTTATTGGATTGGAATAGGTTACAACATGCCAAGCCAAAGTGGATACTCGGCTTTTCAGATGTCAGCACAGTGCTGACATCCATTACTACAAAATTAGGCTGGGCGACTTGCCATGGCACCAACTTGATGCAATTGAGTTTGAATCAAACCGATGGGCTAACATCAAAAGTGTTGGATTTTTTGAGCTTGGCCGAAGGGAGTAGCTTCAAGCAGCACAATGCGCGTTTTTATGAAGCGCAATATGCAGATTACAGCAAAAACCCAAATGCAGCTTTTAATTTAACTGAACCTGTAAAATGGAAAGTATTGAATAAAGGTATACGGGAAGAGAGCTCAGTCACGTTTTCAGGCCGTTTAACTGGCGGCTGTTTAGATATTCATATGATGCTTTATGGCTCTGAGTTTTTTAACCCAAAAGCCTGCGAGAATGAGTCATTTATTCTTTATTTGGAAAATGCAGAATTGTCGCCAACGCAATACTTCAGAGCACTACAAGGGCTAAAACTGCAAGGCGCTTTTAATAATGTATCAGGCATATTGATTGGCCGTAATGCTGTATTGGACAACGACTCAGATCCAGTGAGTGGTACAGAGGCCTTAACCATGGCACTTGGTGAGCTTTCTATTCCAGTGGTCTATGATGTGGATATTGGTCACCTAGCGCCCAATTTAACTTTAATTAACGGCGCGTTAGCCAAGGTTGAGCTGACACAATCTCAAGGAAGTATTACCCAAACATTGATTTAAATGGAGGTGGCCAAGCCACACTCCAATTTCATATTGTTGTTTATCTTATATTTAGGTTAAATACCTCAAATATTACGTTTGGGGGTCATTAGCCCTTCCAATTTGAAATATTTAAAATATACAGTATCGAAAATTTTAAATTCTCGAGAATAATAATGAAGTATTATTACATTACAGCTGTATTTTTAATTTTGACGGTTTTTTCGTTTAATGCTTTTTCATCTGATAATAAAGGTGAGCAAAGTGTTGTATTAATTTCTCTTGATGGTTTTAGGTGGGACTATATTGAAAAGCATGATGCTAAAAACATAGCTCAGATTGCCAATAAAGGTGTCAGGGCGAGTCATATGCGCCCAGTTTATCCAACTAAAACATTTCCGAACCATCTCTCAATTATTACGGGTTTATTACCATCTAACCACGGCATTATTGATAATTACTTTTGCAATAAGCGACGAGAGGAGTGCTATAAAATGGGCACGGGGCTGAAAGATAGCACGTGGCTAAACGGAGTCCCACTTTGGAATCTGGCGGAGTTGCAAGGTGTAAAGGCGGCTACCTACTTTTGGCCAGAATCTGATGCGCGTTTTAATGGCAGAACACCAAGTTACTTTATGCATTACTCAAAGCATGGAAGTTATCAAAAACGCGTTGATCAGATCCTTGCTTGGCTGCAGTTAGAAAGCACACAAAGGCCAAGGTTTGTTGCTGGTTACTTTTCACTTGTCGATGACATGGGACATGATTTTGGACCAGACGCAAAAGAGACTTACGATGCGGTGCAGCTCGTTGATAAATTGATTGGGCAACTTTGGGCACGATTACAATCGGAAGTTGATTATGATGTAAATTTGGTTTTGGTGTCCGATCATGGCATGGTGTCAGTAGAGCCAAATAAGACGATTGTGCTTAGCGAGCTAGATTTTGACTTTGACGATTTTGAAGTTAAAAACGGTACCACACGCGTTCATTTATATAAAAAGCCTCATGCAAACGTCGATATCGAGAAGCTCAAAGCGTATTTCACGAAAGTTGGCGCTGAGCGATTCGAAGTGCTGAGTCACGATGTGTTGAAAGCAAGAGGGGTAACCATCGATGATACCACCGCAGAGATTATTATTGAGGCTACACCGCCCTATGGGTTTGGCACAAATAAAAAGATTACTGCTAAAGGTGCTCACGGTTACCCTTACAGTAAAGACATGGCCGCAATGTTTGTCGCACATGGGCCGGCCTTTAAGCAAGGTTTAATGCTACCAGAAGTTAATAACCTTGATATTTATCCGACAGTTGCGAATATATTGGGCCTACAGTTATTGTCAAAGGTTGATGGCGATGGCAAAACACTGACGCCAGCACTGGCAAATAACTAGTTAATTCAAATAGTATATTTCACGGGCAGTTATTGTTGGAGTTCACATCTTTTACACATAGCGTGTAATAGAATTGCTGCGTCTTTGTAATCGGTCAAATGGTGATTGGGGGTGAGTTTAGAAATGGATCCACATATACTTTTTGACCGTTAACTTCTAGATTAGTGAATTTGTCGCAATTTTTGCATTCGGCAGTTTCATTCATAGTATCTTACTAAAAACAATTATCATTTGAGGTGTAAAAATGCGCTGTATGTCTGCGTTGGTATCAGCACTGGCCACTTTCTTATTACTAAGTTGGTCAACAGCTTCTTGGAGTGCGCCAGTAGAGGTTGCGGTTTTTGAAGCCAAGGACCTTCAATATAAAAATAAACTAGTCCTCAGTGGCACAGTAGAAGCGAAACAGAATGCGACACTGGCAAGTTTAGAAGCTGGTGTTGTGAATGCACTTTTGGTTGAAGTGGGTGATGCCGTAACAAAGGGCCAAGCCCTATTAAAGCTTGACCCGACATTGGCTCAATTAGAATTAGAACAAAGCCAGGCATCTGTTGAAGCAGCTAAGGTTGCGCTGCAAGAAGCGAAACGCCAATTAGAAGAAGTTGAGTCTTTATCCAAAAAGCAATTTGTTGCCCCGACGCTGCTAGCTGAGCGCCGAGCAGGTGTCGCCGCAGCCAAAGCTGAACTAGCTAAAGCAAACGCGACATTCGCAGTGAATAAAGAAACATTAAGAAGGCAAACACTATTCGCGCCTTTTTCAGGCATTGTGATGAAGCGGGATGTGGACTTAGGTGAGTGGGTTACAACGCAAACGCATACTTTAACACTAGTGTCTGCCGATGAGTTGCGGCTCAGTGTAGCTGTACCACAGGAGTACATCAGCGCTTTTTCTCATAACAAGTTCACAGACATTGAGATCAAACCAGACAACGATCAGAGTAAGTTGCTCAAAGGGCAAATTCAAGCTGTGGTTCCAGTGATCAATGCGTCGACGCGCAGTTTTACCGTGCACGTTGAGGTGCCTAATCAGGGTGGCTTTGTGGCCGGTATGTCTGCTCAAGTTGGGTTTGAGTTGCCAAACACGGGCATGCAAGCGGTATGGGTACCAAAATCGGCGCTTAAATACCACCCGGATGGCGCTTTGAGTGTTTTTGTGGCGGACAATAATAAGGCGCAAAGGCACACAGTGAGAATATTGGAGCAGCGTGGTGAACAGGTCATGATTGCAACAGTATCTGGCAATAATGAGGTCCTGACGACACCCATCATAATGACTGGGGTACAACTGCTTAAAAATGGCAGTGACATTACGGTTAATAAGGGCTAAAGCAGATGATAGAAAGCGCCGTTAAACGCGGTACTCTGGTTGCCGTAATATCTTTAATTATCTGCATTTTGGGGTTGGTAACTGCATTAAAAATCCCTGTTCAGATGATACCAGACCTCGAAGTTAGAACCATCACAGTGCAAACTGGGTGGCCGGGAGCAACACCACAAGATGTAGAAAAAGAAATCTTAGTTGAGCAAGAGCGTTATTTACGAAGCTTGCCAAACTTAAAGCGCATGGTGTCTTATTCTCAAATGGGCTCTGCGAGAATTGAGCTTGAATTCCCATTTGGGGTGGACGTGAATGATGCCCTGATCCGCGTGAACAATGCGTTGAGCCAAGTGCCAAGCTACCCTGAAAACGTTGACCAACCAAGGCTCTACTCTAGCTCATTTTCTTCGAATGCATTTATGCATTTTGTTTTAAAGCCGCAACAGGGTAACCCTTTGGACCTTGATGTTGATATGCTTAGAGACTTTGCTGAAGATTTCGTGCGACCGCGCATGGAAAGTGTCACTGGGGTATCTGAGGTACGTGTTGGTGGTGGGGCTGCAAGACAGGTTCAAATTAATGTTGATCCTAGTCGCTTAGCACAGCGAGGCTTAAGTGTAACAGACTTAAGAAGCGCAATTAGAGCACGCAATCGTGACGCGTCGGCAGGCGACATCGAAAGTGGTTCTAGCCGTTTTTTACTGCGCATGGTGGGTCGCTTTGAACAATTGAATGAGCTTGAAAACCTAATCATTGCTGAGCAAGATGGCGTAACAACCAAACTTAAAGACGTCGCAGTTGTATCTTTGGATCACTTTGAATTAAGAGGCATTTCCTATTCTGATGGTGAACGTACTTTGAGGCTATCGGTACGACGCGAAAGTGGCTCAAACGTTATCGATATTAAGCAGCAATTACTTCCTGTTATTGAGCAAATAAACCAAGAGCTACTCGCACAAAATGGCCTAGAGCTGTTACTGATGAGTGATGATGTTCAGTATGTTGAAAGCTCGCTGAAGAATGTGTGGACTAACTTAGCGCTAGGTGCCGTGTTGGCTACACTGGTGATGTTTTGGTTTTTACGCTCGGGTCGCGCCACACTTGTTGGTGTGATCGGTATTCCAATCTGTACCGTTGCGGCATTTTTGGGTTTAATGCTATTCGACAGAACAATTAATGTTATCTCATTGGCTGGAGTTGCCTTCGCAATTGGTATGACAGTGGACAACACCATTGTCGTTCTTGAAGCGATTGTGCAAGCAAACAGGCGTGGCACAAGTAAGCTACATGCTGCGATAAAAGGGGTGAAGGAGGTTTGGCCTGCGGTATTGGCGTCGACTGCGACGACGGTACTGGTGTTTGCACCTATTTTATTTGTTGAGCAGGAAGCTGGGCAGTTGTACTCAGATATTGCTATTGCTGTTTCGTCAGCGATTATTGCCTCTATGCTTGTCGCTATCTTTATCGTGCCGACGACTTTGGCTAATTTGCCTAATCGCAAAGAAGATATAAAAACGGTATCTCTTTCTAAACGCTGGCTTGGGCTAGTTTCATTTTGTGTTGCGACTAGAGCGAGAGCGACAGCTATCACCGCAGGGTTTGTCTTCGTGACTTTGGGCGCAGCTTATGCGTTGATGCCCGCAGCAGAATACTTGCCTGAAGGCGAGGAGCCAAAGGCATTCTCGATGATGATCGCACCACCGAGTTATAACTTGTCCGAAATGAAAGAAATTGGCGATGAGTTGCGAGTTTACTTTAATGGCCATGTTAATGCTTCCAGCGACGCGTTTGACAAGGGTGAAACGGATATGCCACCGCTTGCGTATTACTCAATGTCGGTGTCTATTGGACGCATTTGGTTTTTAAGTGCGCCAACTGATCCAGATAATATTCAAGCAATGATGGACGCGATTACCGCTAAATTTAGAAGCTACGAAAAAATGCGAGCATTTTCGGCTCGAGGCTCGATTATTTCTAGTAATGATGGCGGCACACGTGCAGTTGCAGTGGATATCGCAGGTACTAATTTAACCGATTTATACCGCGCTGCTGAGGCGGTGTATCAGCAAGCACAGGTTACTTTTGAAAACCCTCAAATCAATTCAGATCCTCGCGCATTGAGCCTAGATCAGCCACTGATAGAAATAAAACCTAAGTGGCAGCGATTAGCTGAGTTGGGTATCAGTCCTAATGACTTTGGTTATACGATTTCTTCGTTAAGTGATGGCGCATATGTTGATGAGTTTATTCTTAATGATGACAAGATTGATATGTTCATATTTAGCCATCAAAAACAGCAGCAAACTATCGAACAACTTGCGACCTCTCCAATTGTGACGCCTTCAGGAGATGTATTACCCCTGAGTGCATTAGCTGATCTGGTTGAAAGCAAAAACAGTGATAGTCTGCGTCGCGTAGATGGCAAGAGAACAGTAACTGTTTACATTATCCCGCCAAGGGATGTGGCACTTGAAACCGCAGAAGAAATTGTCAGAACAGAGTTATTACCGACACTATGGCAACAGGGCAAAATTGCGCAGGGCACTAAGTTATCTATTAGTGGCGCTGCGGACCAATTAGAAGCGACTCAAGCTTCGCTCTCGAGTAACTTTGTTGTGGCATTAGTATTGAGTTATTTATTGCTCGTCGCAATTTTTACTCACTGGCGCTACCCATTATTTATCTTAGCAACAGTTCCTCTGGGTATGGCTGGTGGGTTGTTAGGTTTAATCTCGGTAAATGGCGTAAACGTTCTATTGGCAAACTTCGGTATGACGCCGTTCCATCAACCTTTCGACATGATCACGATGTTAGGTTTCCTTATTTTGTTGGGAACAGTGGTAAACAACCCAATTTTAATCGTGGACCAAACTCGCAAGTTGATAGTCGATCAAGGTATGGAGGTAGTCGCTGCGGTGAAGCAAGCGGTTGCCACACGACTCAAGCCGATACTGATGTCCACGGCAACTACATTATTTGGATTGGCTCCGTTGGTACTTATACCGGGAGACGGAACTGAATTGTATCGAGGGGTTGGCATCATAGTATTGTGTGGCATTGTGTTTTCAATGCTCTTGAGCTTAACCTTTTTACCTGCATTATTAGTTAGTGTGCTTGGCAATAAGCGAGCGCACTAACGTTATATAGGAGCCATCGCTCCTATGCATAAATGAGTTTTTATGGGGCAGTGAGAATCTGCCCCATAATTTGTCAGTGCTATATTTAGTAAGCAACCCCAATACGCTTATTGATATGCTCGCCTTTTTCAATCTCATCTACAAAGGCGGTGGCATAGTCGGAAACTGAAATACGGCTATTACCTTCATCATCCAGCAGTAACTGATCAAAGCCAATACGGTAAGCTTGCATATTATCGCCCGGAAAAATTTCAGCCGCTGGACTGATGAAAGTCCAATTTAATGGGCTTTGTGTTGACTTAAAGACATCGAGTGCTTGGCCTTGTGCAAGCGCCTCATCTTTATATTCATCAGGAAACTCAGGTGTGTCTATCAGCTTTAAATTAGGAGTGACCTCTAAAGAGCCAGCGCCACCTACCCAAACTAAGCGCTCAATGTTGGTTTTTGGTAGTTGCGCCAACAGTACTGAAGCAGTTTTCGCTACGATTTGGTGATTACCAAGCGCACGGCCACCAATTGAAGCAACAAAGATTGTTTCATCAGAAATAATGGAAGCGAGATCTTGGCTTTTATCATTAAGATCAAAACTTTTTACTGTTATATCAGTGACATCATACTTATCCGCATCCCGAACCAAAGCTGTTATTTCATGGCCTCTGTGCTTAGCCTGAGCAACAATATGACTGCCTATCCAACCTGATGCACCTAACACAACTATTTTCATAATTTTTCCTCTTTTATTGGTTTACGTTGAGTTGTGCTCAGATTAAAAGAAAACTAATATGAAATAATCACAAATAATTGATGCAAATTGCATCTTAATATGAACTAATTATATGGATCGTCTCACCGCAATTAAGAGTTTTATTGAAGTAGCGCATCTGTGTAGCTTTACTAAAGCTGCAGATAAACTTGGCTTGAGTCGCCTGCAGGTGTCGCGGCATGTTCAAGAATTGGAGCAATGGTTACAGCAGCGGTTGTTACACCGTACAACACGAAAAGTAAGCTTGACGCAGCAAGGTGAAAAAGCCTTGATTCGGTTTGAAAAAATATTAGATGAGGTCAGTGCATTAATCGCTCAGAGTCATCAGGATAAAATTGAGCTAAGTGGCACCATCAGGATCACCAGTCCGATAGGGTTTTCGCAAACTATGTTGATTGAGGCGGTAAGTAAATTTCTCGCGCAACACAAAGGTGTAACGATTGATATTCATGCCAGTGATAGTTTTTCTAATTTAGTCGAAGAGCGAATCGATATTGCGTTGCGTTATACAAACACCCCTGATGAAAGCTTAATAGCCCGACCGCTGATGAAAATAGGCGCGTGTTTGTGCGCTTCTCCTCAATATTTGGCCACGCATTCTCAGCCTGTGACACCATTAGATTTGCGCGAGCATAATTGCCTGGTGCATCTGACCAATGATACGTGGCAATTAATTAAAGGAGACCAAGTGCACGATGTTAAAGTGTCAGGGTCATTGGTTTGTAACGACGTCACGACAATTGTTGCTGCAACAATCAAAGGAAGCGGTATTTCTTTACTCCCTTTTGATATCGCGCGTAAATACATCAACGAAAACTCACTTGTGCCAGTACTTGACGATTACCACGTCAATAGCAGTCAATTATGGGCAGTATATTTGTCTCGCAGTTATCAGTTACCTGTAGTGAGAGCATTTATAGACTTTTTAGCAAACGCGTGGCAAGACGATATTGAGCCAAAAGCTTAATGTGCCCAAACTCAATAGCTTTAATTCCGTATCGTTTTGTTATGTTTAACGGCACTTAGCTTTGTTTGCACTCGCCAGATAACTCGCCCATATTGCGTTAAAGTATTAAGTGAGGTAACAGGGACTTCTTTGCAATCTAGCACTGTCGTGCTCTAGAAGCTAGCGACTGCCACTTTTCTTACCCTGAAGGAATTGTTATCAAAATAAAGCCACTTTTTGAGTTTAAACATACGCAATTAAAAACGTTTGAATGGTCCAGATTATTGAAAAATCAAAAAAAAGCACAATCTTTAATTGATTGATTTTGTTACTTATTATTTTTTATTTTTAGATTCTCTTTATAAAAAGGTATGAATAGGCCCAGCGGAACGACCTCACTTTTTGGGCGTGGCAAAATTGCTGCCAGTTTCTTCATTTAATAAGGCGGGCACAATGGAAAGAACAGCATTAGGCATGTATGAAGCCTCGACAACTAAAGATAAAAAACAAACAGACTCAAACACGAGAACGTCATCAAAAGCAGCAAATCAAGGTTTAAAGTATTCTACTGCGTTTTGGTTTGTAGCAGTATTAGCAGGTCAGTGGTTTTTCTTTTACTACATAATTTCATTTTATGGATTTTCGGTCATCAATGACAATATGGAGATTTGGAATCGCTGGGAAGTGTTCGGCAAAACGCCCTATCAAGTTGGGGACTTCGCTGGTAATTTGGCCTTTGCTGCGCACGCGATAGGCGCTGGTTTCGTTGCATTTGGTGGGGCTTTACAGTTATTGCCGCAAATGCGCCGTTATTTTCCAAAGTTTCATAAAGCTAATGGTTACCTCTATCTTTTAACTGTGTTTGCACTCTCTGTATCTGGCTTTTATTTGGTTTGGGTGCGAGACCAACACCCAATTACGCTAGACGGTATTGGAACCAGCATTAATGGTATTTTGATTCTTGCGTTCACTTTCTTTTGTGCCCGTACGGCCATTAAAAAAGACATACGGAATCATAGAAAGTGGGCTGTCCGTTTATTTCTTGTCTCAAATGCGCAGTGGTTTTTGAGGTTAGGTGTATTTAGTTATTTAGTAACAGGTACATCACTCGGCTTTGACCCCAAGTTTGGCGACCCGTTCTTTCCTATGTGGACCTTTGGTTGTTTCGTTATTCCACTCGTGATGGCTGAACTTTATTTTCTTGCTGGCGATACGCATCGCTCAATAATTAAGTGGATTGCGGCGAGTAGTTTGTCTATCTTGACGGTACTTATGTTGGTTGGCATGCTTGGGTTTACGCCGTTTTTAATCATGGTAATGTCAGGTGGTGAGATTTCTATCTGATGCTTACATTAGGTGGGCCTAAGGTCGTCAATGGCGGTGTTAGGCCTAGGAAAAGCTGCTTTAATTTACAGTAACAGTAAGCAGTGAGTTAAGCATCACTGCTTTTCGTTCTTTGTTTATCTGCATCTGCCTGTTTTACAGCCTCTAAGTAACGGCTTTCTATAAATTTGTTTTCTTTAGCAAGGTGTTTTATTTTTTGCTTAGCATTGTGCAGCTCTTCTTTAAGCGCTTCAGTATTGCCGCCTTCTTGCTGCGGGAGGTCCACAGAGAGCTGATCTATAAGCTGGTTTTGCTCTTCTATTTGTCGTTCGTATTGTTGCACAATGGCTTGAATTTCTTGCTCATTTGAAGGGCCTGAGGCTTGATGTACGGTTTGAATTTCGACTTTTAGCTGCTCGATCTCTTTTTGGAGACTGGTATTTTGTTCTTGTAAGTTTCCAACCGATTGGAATTGGTCTTCGAGCTTTGATTTCGCGTATTTTAGTTTTTTGCCGCTGATGTTTAAATCACCTTTCAAGCGTTTGATTAACTTGTGGGAGCGCGATAATTTTTTGTTCAGCTCGTTGATTGAGGACTGCTCCTCTTTAGTGATGTGATCTGCGGTTGAAGCCCGAATTTGGGCAAGTTGACTCTCCAAGTTGGCCTGAACATGCAATAGCTCTGAGATAGTTTGCTCATGTTGAATATTAAATTGTGTCGCTCTATCAACGGAGTCTTTACACAGTGCCATCACCTCTTCTGAATTGGTGTTTGTGCTTTGTCCGGCCATGAATATACCGGCGAATTTACGAAACTCCCGCAAAATCAATAATAAGATATAAAACCAAGCTGCGAGAATGAGCAGGCCGAAATTTAGGGCAATATATTGGTAAACTTCAATTGGAAGCATGTTTGATTTTCTTCGCTTCATTTATTATCAATAAGATAAGTTTAGTTTTAGTACAAAAATCTGCCTATACTGAATATGAAAATTTAATTTCGAGGTGTATGTGAAGGTTCTGATAGTTGACGACAGCCATGCGACCTGCGAAATCATCCGGCGTGCACTTCAACAGTTTGAATATAGAAAATTATTCGTGTCATGTGCAAGCTGTGTTGATGATGCACTGGCCTTGGTGAAAGAGTGGCAGCCAAATATTGTGCTGACAGATTGGCAAATGCCCGAGAAAACAGGTATTGATCTTGTGCAAGCTGTGGTTGATGAGCATCCAGAAATCCCCGTGGGTATGATCTCGACCATCGATGATGATGAGCAAATTGCGTATGCAAAGTCGTTTGGCTGCGCGTTTTTCTTGTCGAAGCCATTTACAGATGATGAGTTATTGGATGCTATTAAACCATTGGTTTTGGAATTGGAAGCTCAAGAGTTTATTACCGAACAAGAAGTGCCACTAAAAGATGGCTTAGCTCTACCAAAAACCGATGCACTCGAACGATTAATGCAAAAGAACATCAGCGATAGCTTAACATTAAAGCCTATACGTTCTCAGGTGCTAGATGAAAGCAAATTGCCTTGTGTTATGGTGGTTTACGCAGAAAGAGGTAGCCAAAAAGTGCGCGTTATCGGGGTATTGGACGTGTATGCGGCATGTGTGCTAGCAAGCAGTGTAAAAATAATACCGAATGAAGAAGCACTACAAGCAATTCACATGAATCAAATCAATGAAGAAATTATGTCTGCATGTGAAGAGGCCTTGAGTAAAACTGCGTATGCGTTTTTAGACAATCAAAGTAAGATGAGTTTGTACGTCAGAAGCTGCAAATGTGTTTATAGCATTCACCCAAAACTTGATCTTTTATACAAATATCCATTGGACAGCCGTATGGATTTAAGTTGTGAGAGAGAGGGAATGGCACAAGGTAAAATGCTTATCGTGGGTGTTTGATACCTAAAATGGGGCTACTGTATATCATACAACTCAGACTATTTCTGGCCTGAAGTTTAAAGTGGTCATAAAAGGAAAAGTATGAACCGCAAAAGCATAGTGATCTGAAGCTGATCACTATGCGGTGATGTTTATTCCATTATTGCGTGGCTTTTCTCGCTCTAAAATTACGGCCCTTCATTTTGCCTTCAGTTATCATTTTTAGCGCTTCGTTTGCTATCTTTCTCTCTACTGCAACATATGAAGTCATTGCCGTTACTTTGATCTTACCGATCTGAGTACCTGAGATAGTTTTGTCCGCTGTGAGTGCGCCTAATATATCACCAGGTCTAAGCTTTGCTTTCTTCCCGCCATCAATTTGTAAGGTTACCATCGGAGCGCGCGTAATTTGATTGTTAAGGACATCGTCAGCGGGTAAATTATTTGGCTCAATGCGCTTATCTAAATAGTCCTCTAATGCATTAACCTTGTGAGACTCTTTATAGCTCATCAGTGAACACGCGACGCCTTTATTACCAGCACGGCCAGTTCGACCGACACGGTGAACATGTACTTCTGGGTCATGAGCAATATGATAGTTAAGCACCATATCGACATGGTCGACATCGATACCCCTTGCTGCAACATCGGTCGCAACTAAAATGGTTAAACTTTTGTTGGCAAAACGCACTAGGGTGCGGTCTCTGTCTTTTTGTTCCAAGTCACCATGCAATGCGGCACTGTCGAAACCAAGTTGTTTGAGGCTATCGCATACTGTTTGACATTCTGCTTTGGTATTACAAAATACAACGGCAGAGCTAGGCTGGAACTGTAATAGAAGCTTTTGTGCGGCATCCAAGCGTACATCATTACTCTCTACTTCATAAAAGTATTGCTCAATGGAAGCATGATCGTGTGTGGCAGTCACCGTAACTTTTTCAGCATTGTCCATAATGTGCTTTGCCAGTTGTTCAATTTTTGGCGGGTATGTCGCGCTAAAAAGTAAGTTTTGGCGGTTGCGGGGACAGTGCTCTAAGATACATTGTATTGAGTCCTCGAAGCCCATTTCGAGCATCCTGTCAGCTTCATCAAGGACAAATGTATTTACTTCATCAAGACACAGTCGACCTTTTCGTAAGTGCTCTTCGATTCGTCCAGGCGTTCCGACGATGATATGAGCACCGTGCTCCAATGAACCAATTTGAGGCCCCATTGGTGCGCCACCACATAGCGCTAACACTTTGATATTATGAATTGCACGCGCAAGTTTTCGTATTTCTACCGCAACTTGATCTGCAAGCTCACGAGTGGGGCAAACAACCAAAGCTTGCACACGAAAGCGCTTAACATTGAGGTTATGCAACAAGCCTAGAGAAAATGCAGCGGTCTTTCCTGAGCCTGTTTTTCCTTGTCCGATAAGGTCAACGCCGGTCAAAATTTTGGGCAGTGTCTGAGCTTGGATTTCAGTCATGGCGGTATAGCCAAGAGAATCAAGGTTGTCCAATAGGGCGTTCGAAAGTGGTAAAGTTGAAAATAGCGGCTGTGACAAAACAAATATCATCTTTTGTGAAATAAAAGCGGATTATAACATGCGCGCTGGAGACTGAGTATCTTTGCGCCAGTTAAATTAAAGCGAGCCCTTACAATCTTCAGTTGTCGTTTTTTACTTGAGGGAAAGTAAAATTCAAAACGGTTTATGTTGGCGATTGTTCAGGGATCAAAAGCAATAAATCAGTGTCACCAATGTTTACACCCGCTTGATGGAGTAGCGCAGACACCTGACCCCGATGGTGTGTTTGATGATTGAAAAAGTGCTGAACTAAGTATCCAAAATTTTTGTTAAAGTGCGCTCCCGTTGTGTTTTGATAAGCTAAAGTCGCGTTGAGCATTTCATGCGTAAGCTCTGAAGCAAATTCTTCAATGAGACTGTCCATTTTGTTGCGAGCTTGTACTAAATCGTCAAAGTGAGAATATATTACTTGATCAAGCGCTTTTGGGTACTCAATACACTTCATATAGTTGAGAGAAGCCAATGGAGTAGGGTGTTTTGCAAATCGTTTAAGCCAAATGGTATCGCCAACAAGGATATGATTTAGGGTAGATATAATTGAGCCAAAGAATGCACCACGATCCATCGATAGCGCCGATTCTGGTAGTGTGGCAGCAGCTTCGTAGATCTTTTTATTCATCCATAAATTATATTTCGCCAAAAGTTCAAAGTGTGATAATTGCGACATAACTTGCTCTTCTTTATCTCTAAGCCTGCAGAGAATTACAGTATATAGTCTAGCAATATATTTTCTAAGTTTTAGTAACACTATTTGGTTAAAAACTGGTATGTGGCAAAGTTGATATGATTCGGGCGATATTTATATTTAATTTTTTTGTATTTTTTATAGCGCAGCCTAGCTACGCTATATTATTAACCTTATTGAAGGTTAAATGGTAATGAGGAATGGTGTAAGTTGATTTTTAGCTTACCATCTTTCCCTTTAATATATCCGAATGAATACTCTACTTTTATCTCTTCACCATTCGTTTTAGTGAAGTAGTAATTACCCATCGACATCGCAGAATTACCGTCGGTAATGATCCCTTCGTTTTCCCAGCGTACTTTTGTGTATGGTGCCAATGCAAACCCTTTGTCTTCAGCGAGATCTTGACCTACAAAATAAGATAATGCTTCCTTTTTAGTACCACGAAACTGGTCAACCGACGCTAAAGTTGGCTTGAACAGAACTTGACCTTGGCCAAAGGCATAAAACTCTTCTAAGTGTTTTACTGCTGCTGCGCGTGGGTCTTTTGCTTTTCCTATTTTTACAATGCCTTCTCCCCAGCCTTTTTGAGCTGCTTCTACTTCAACAGTAGAAATAGAATCCGCATTGGCAGCAAAGGTGCTAAGACAAGCCGCAACTATTGATAGGGCGATTAACTTTTTCATTAAATTTCTCCTTATTAATTAAATTAAACACGCACTTTAGTATAAAAAATTAAATTTTTTCGTTTCCAATAGAGAAGCTAGTTTTAATCTTTCTATATTGGAGTAAAAAAGGGAATACAGCCTTGTATTCAGCATAGTCATATTTATTAAATGAAATAAATGTTGTTCCAAGCATCGTTCTGAGCTTGGTGTGCATTAATTTTGTTGCGCTATAGTAAATTGTTTTTCCGCGTTAACATCTTTGGAGTTCTAACCCACTTTGCTTTTGAGGGGTAAGTTATCAGTAAAGCCTGTTGTTATCAATTTTTAAGGCATTTTTATTGGTCTTGAAATCATTTTTACTTTAGCTCTTTAGTATGTGTGAAATTAACAAATGTTAATTTAATCTTTCTTTAAGCGCATGTTAGGTAGAGCGACGCCCAAAAACTCATTGTTTTTAGGCCTCTTAATTCGATTGCTCAAGTCAGAACTTGAGAAGGGCGCTGTGTATTTTTTTAGAATGAATATATAGATGGGGTGATATTTTTATTAGAGCGTTTCCTCCCCGAAATGATAGGGGGGAATAGAATTTTTACTCAGTTTTCGATGAGGTTGTTGCTATAATTAAAAGAGTTTGTGGAGGGGGGTACTCTTTTTTAGGATGTTTGTGGTGTTAAATAAAATTTCGATGATATTAATTTTATAATAAACGTTTTGTTGTTTTTAATTTTCGAGATTTTTATTAGTAGTGTTCTAATTGGAACAATGCATGCTGAATCGCGCTTTATGAAGCCGGCAAGCGACTAGTTTGGCTGCATGTGAGCTGTGCGACACCTTTAAGGTTTTAGTTAATTTGATTTTAAACCTTTGTCTTTGTTGTTGGTGTGGTTGTAGATAAATGTTATTAAAAGGGGGATGTTATTATTTATTTAATATTATCCTATTTTCTCATAATGGTTAATGGTGTTTTTTAAATAAGGAGTTAAAATGTTGCGACTTATACAAGTGCATTTAAGCCCCTGTAACTGCCTCAAAGGAAAATTAAGTTATGAATTCAATTGCAAAGCCCTGTTGGGCTCTTTCGCTTATCTCTACTGCATTATTTTCAACTCATGTAAGTGCAAAAGAACTCATCAATAATGGAAATTTCGAACATAACATTTTAAATGAAAGCCAAAAATCGAGCAGTGTAAATGATTGGGTGGCGGCGAATGCGGCAGGTATTTACAACCCTTCAATTGGCGATTTTACAAACGAGGCGCTGATTGGCAATGTTGGGTTTGCTGAACAAGGAGAGACACTGTCTCAAGATTTGGGCGTTTCGCTTCAAGCAAATACTCAGTACGTCATTAACTTTGCAGTGGGGGAAAGCCATTTATCACCTTTAGGTAGCTATGCCGCGGGGTTGCGCGTTAATGGCCGCTATTTACCAATTGCAATCTCAGGTACGCCGAGCCAAGGAAGTTTCACCTCAGTGATGGGGGCGATTTCAATCAATGCAAGCCATCAAGCTTTAATTGACTCTGGCAGTAATGTTCATGTGGAGTTGACCAATACTAGCTCATCTACAAGTACCGTTTTTTTTGATGATGTATCATTAATTCAATTCCCCATTTTGACCGATTATCCACATACAAATAATGGTAATACCGAAATCCAAGGCGCTTTACGCTTAACACCTAAGTCAGCTGCCCCCGTCAATTGTGTAGCTAATCATGCTGGTGCTATGTACTTTGATACAAGCCAAAATCAGATCTTAATTTGTGATGGCGCAACATGGCGTGAGTTTAAAGGAGAGCAAGGTCTACAAGGGTTACAGGGCGAGCAGGGACTTCAAGGAATAGCGGGGGCTCAGGGGCCGCAGGGTGAGCGAGGTTTGGATGGTGCAGTGGGTCTGCAAGGTATTCAAGGAGTTCGTGGTCCCCAAGGAATTCAAGGCTTACAAGGTCCACAAGGCCCACAAGGCGTAGCCGGCACGAGTCACTGGAATGATGGAGCAAGTGAAGTAACAACGACAGTTAAAGTAGGGATTGGTACTAGTGCTCCGGCAGCTGCATTAGAGGTTATTGGTAATGCCATTGCTCATCCACCAATTCAGTATAATCACTTGGTGACCAAAGGTTACGCTGACTCTCAAAATGCCAACACTCAAAGCAATCTACAAGCTCAGATTGACAGTTTAGTTGCGCTTGTAAATCAGCAACGTGCAGAAATTGACGCTTTAAATAAGAAGGTATTTGGTGCGCAAGGCGCTACATGTAAGGAAATACTAGACAATAATCCATCGTCACCTTCTGGTGTTTATACCATTGATCCTGACGGTGAGAAAAATGGTGTCGATCCATTTCAGACGTATTGTGACATGGTCACTGATGATGGGGGGTGGACACTAATCGGCACATATGCCAAATCGACTCCGGGTGGAAAGGCCTATTTGAGTCAGTATGACGACCTTCCTGATATCACGCCGCATGACCCAAGTGCTACGGGTATGTATAAAGGCGTTTTATCTGCATTTTCATCAGTCAGAGAGCAAGTTGGTTGCACAGCGTCTGATTGCAAGAGTGTATATGGCTTGAACTTAACGCAAAACGAGCTAGAAATAATCAGGCGGTCGTGGGCGTATACGGAACAACAAGCGCAATACGACAATGGTGACATAGTACCTAATTGCTCCATTTCTTATACCAACTACAACGCAAATTACCCAGCTTGTGTTTCGAACGTCGCGTATAAAAACCCCACAGTAGTGGGCTGGCAAAGAAACATCTACAATGCAGCTTGTTGGGTTGCATTAGGTAATTACGCTGGCGGTAATGGTTCAGGTCTATGTAATGGGACAAATTCAAACGGTACACGTTCGGCTTTGTTGTGGTTTAGATAGTTGTAATCATGTCGATGGTGAAGACCCAAACCTCTTCACCATCGAAAGTGTTGCTAATGGCAAGCGCGCACAGTGCCTTAACATGGCTGGCTTAGGACGTGCATAGATCAATTTACATATGAGATATTGACTAACTACTAGGTTATTGACTTAATCATGACCGATGTTTTTTTAATCGGTCTCATTAAATGTCTCAGAACGTTTAGTCGAATTGTATTTATCTGCGTAACACGTAAAATAAACTTTTTAAGATTAATGAAATTTTATTATGTTTGCAAAGAAGTCAGCTCCGATTGGAACTATTTTTAGTATTGCCGCCGTTGGGTTATTTCTCCTTTTTGGATTAGGCTCTTGTAGTAATCCAAGTACACCTGCAGGGCATGAAGGGTACGTTTATGAAAAGCCAAGAATGTTCGGTTCTGGCGGTTATCAAGGCTCGCTTCAGGGGCCTAGTAACTATGGTATGTCTGTATTACGCAATGAAATAATCAATATAGATATGCGTCCGAATACTTATACTGAAAAATTTAGAATTTTAGCCAATGATGATTTAAATATCGTTTTTGATTTTCATGCCGTAGTTTCAATTAGGTCAGGCACAGTTAAAGCGGTGGTAGAAAATTATGGTGGAGAGCATTGGTATGAGCGCTTTGTTAGGGAAACATTCAGAACATATGTACGTAATGCGGTGCAAAAGTTTGACAGTGGAGAGTTAAAAGCTCGTCGAGATGATATTGCAAAAGAAGTCACCACAAAATTACAAACCTATTTAAATGCTACCCCTTTTGAAGTTAAAAATATTGTCGTGGGCAACATTAACTATCCTGATATTGTTGCAAAAGCGGTTGAGAAAAAGCTTGCAGCTCAGCAATTGCTCTCTGAGAAAGAAACGCAAAAGCAAATAGCCAAAAAAGATGCAGAAATACGTATTGAAGAAGCCAAAGGTATTGCCCAAGCACAAAAGATTATCAACTCAACGTTGACAGAAAATTACTTACAGCATGAGGCCATTAATGCCCAGCTTAAAATGGCTGAATCACCAAATCATACAACGGTTTATATACCTGTTGGCACTAATGGCATGCCACTTGTGAAAGGCCTAAAGTAATTGCAATCCAGGTATCACAAAATTTCGTGAGGCTCTTATTTAGAGGTTAAGGTGGCAGTACCTTAGCCTCTTTTGTGACGATAGCAGCTAGACAGGTTGGTTTGGTAATTGGCGTAGCGATAGTCGCATTTTTTAAGACTGGAGATGTTATTTTTTCTTTGTGATTAATGGGGGCTACTGAATTGTTTTACCGAAACACGCTATTTGGCTACAAGAAAATGGCTTAATAAACGTGTTCGGAATATCGCCAAACAGTTGTGTGAAAACAGAAAATTTATGGGCTCTGGTGAGTAAAGGGGAGCGAAATTTGTTGGTTAGTACACTATTTCAAGAGCTGTTGTACGTTACGAAAGACTCAAATTACGAACGGCTGAAAGCTCTGCTAGCACATGCATTCTCTATTGAATTTTCCGATAGACAAAGTGGATGGTGGGGAGAATACGCCTTGTGGCAAGGGGGCGATGAGCTGAGCATAAAACTGTTCCCGAACTTTGTCGCAGGTGAAGGTTTTCATGAGGAAAAAAAGCGAGAATATCCTTACTTGCTTGAAATTACTGGGAAAGGCGACCTTTGTGATATTCATGAGCGTATCTTGAGTCTACCTACTGAATTGGAGCTGATTCGTCGAGAGACATTTTGACGACTATCGAAACAACTTGATGGGCTATACATATGAATATAAGAATTGATGATTTATTTGGCTTAGCATTGATTATTTTGGGAGTCTACATCCTATTAAAAGGAGAGGTTAAACTACAAATTGTAGTAAGTAATGGGACCAAAAGTTCCGGTACTGTATTAAAGGGCATTAAAGCTAAATTAATTGGCCTGGTTATTGGCCTTATTGGAGTCGTGATAATCGCATTAGCAAACACTGGTGACGTGATTGTCTCATTATAATTATTGAGTGCCACATTGAGATAGTATGTGTTCTAAGTTCTAATAAATCTGGTGACTAAACCTGCTAAACCGCAAAACACATATTTCACTAAAATAATCATCGCTTAGAATTGCAAAAGGAGTTAGTTTGAAACAAGGGCTTTTGACGTTTTCGTTATTAACAATGATATTTGTGAGTCTCAGCACAGAAGCTTGTAGGCCCTGTTCAAAAGACGTGGAGGTTTTCGTTTTGAAGCAAGCTTCGATTGTACTTGAAAAGTCGCGCTCTTTTGATGAGAGAAAAGGCTACGTCACTTTTATTGCAGACATTGGACATAACACACTCAGCAACCTTAAAATAACTGAGGTTTACCCTGAAGGAATACCTGAAAGTGCAATCAAAGATATGATCCAAGGCTCCAAATATCGTCTCATATCTAATAAAAAGGGGCATATTGCCTGTGAAGCCAAAGCATATGAACTCAGCTTTGCTTTTCGCTTACTTTAATCAGTTTGTAGCTTGCCAATCGTCTTTGAGAAGGTATTAAGCTACTGCTTATATACATCTTTGGTTTTTAGCATTTCATAAACCCTACGTTCTCTCGCCTGATCAAAGCCCACTTCCTTGACGTAAGTTTTAGGGTTAGAAAACGTGCCAAACAATATGTCCCAAATTGCTAGGCCATAGTTTTGAGCATGATGCATATGTTTGTGATGGACCCTGTGCATCTCAGGCCTTTGTATAATATAGCCAAACCAATAGGGTGTTTTTAGGTCTGCATGAATGTAAATGTTGTACAAAGCAGCAATAATTAAACTGACTCCAGTCCCATAGGCATCTAAACCTAGTAGCAAGTAGCAACAAAGCGCATTTAAAAATGTCGCTGCTATGCCATCAAAAGGGTGTAAATAAAATGCAGTTAGCGCTTCAATTCGTCTAGGGCTGTGGTGGAGCTGATGAAAAATACGCCACAGTAAATCAAACTTATGCATGGCTCTGTGCCACCAGTAAGCGATAAAGCTGGTAAGTAAAAACCCCAATCCACCCTGAATGAGCACATGCTCTGTTTTTAGATTAAAGAGAGAGGTTGCCTGAAATACATCAATAAATACAAACCCTACCACAATCGCAGTGACTGACTGAAATAGGCTAATACAGGATGCCAGTATCATCCAGCGACGGTCGCAGGCATTTTTTGATGCAGGCGCAACCACCTCCAAGGTAAAAACACACAAAAAGGCGGTAATAACAATGGTCAGAGTCAGAAGTTCCATATTTTTAAACTGATGTGTTCCAATAGATTGACGTAATTCACTCTGGTGACGCTAGTATTGCTAATAGGGCCCCTTAGCGTGGTTAGTATAAACAAACATATCACACTTTAAATCCAGTTTGACAATGACCAACAGTCGACTTTAAAAAAGCAGTTAACGACTCGGCAGCAATTTACAGACCCATTGAGATAACAGCGAAGGAACTTTTAAGTTGTTCTTTTGCCCAAAGAAATAATATATTATTAACACCTGTTTTCAATATAGGGCGCTAGAATAGGGGCCTTATAAGTTTATACTAGGTTACCTATGAAACCTTTCTCTTTATCAGTTGTTTTGGCTGCCTCGCTATTAGGCGCAGGGTGTCAGCTAACCTCTACGCACGAACCTGAAGCCGCTAACAAAAATGAAAACAAAATTAGAATAGCGACCTTTAATGTCAGTATGGAAGCCACTAATTATAATCGTGATGCAGTCCTTGATGTTTCAGGAAATGCGCTGACCAATGCATTAAAAAGTGGCAAAATTGAACAGATCAATAACATTGCTCAAATCATCCAAAGGACACGTCCGGATGTCATTTTGCTCAATGAGTTTGACTACATAGCAGACCCTAAACAGGGGATTGAGCTATTTAAAAAGGCTTATCTTGAAGTGCCTCAAAATGGGTTCGCGCCTATTGAATATCCTTATGTGTATCTTGCGCCAGTCAATACAGGTGTTAAAACCCATTTATCAGGTAAAGCGTCTCGCTTAACGCACTTTGGCTTTGGTAAATATCCGGGACAATACGGTATGGTGTTATTGTCTAGATACCCAATAGATACAAATCAAGTGCGTACCTTCCAAAACTTTTTATGGAAAGATATGCCCAACAATTTGATGCCAATCGATGACAAAGGTGGTAGTTGGTTTGGAGAGCAAGCGCACGCAATAATGAGGTTGTCGTCTAAATCTCATTGGGACATACCCGTCACTGTGTGTGATAAGCAAATCAATGTACTGGCCAGTCATCCGACACCACCGGTCTTTGATGGGCCTGAAGACAGAAATGGCAGACGAAACCACGACGAAATTCGTCTATGGAAAGACTACATTAGTGATTCAGGGAACAGCTATCTATACGATGATAAAGGTCAGCGAGGTGGAATAAGCAATCAATCATTTGTTATTTTGGGCGATTTGAATGCTAGCGCTGTCGATGGTGACGCACACCCAAATGCAATTAATCAGTTATTAAAGCATAAACGCGTCAATAGCTATGCAGCACCAGAGTCACTGGGCGGTAAACTGAACAAGCCTGAAAACATACATGCCTCTACCCACACCGCACATTGGGGCATGCGAGCTGATTACGTACTCCCTTCGGCAGATTTAACTGTGATGAACAGCGGTGTTTTTTGGCCCAAAGAAGATAGTGATGGCGCTGAACTTGTGGTAAACCGCGGTGCGTCTTCAGATCACCGCTTAGTTTGGGTCGACATTAAGCTGCCAAATATGCAATGCTCAAACTAGTTTGAGCATTGCATAAGTTTTAATACGGACTGTTTGCTTCTGATAATGGGGATTATTAGAGCTGACAGTCACCTACGAGAAAATTATAGCCATTCAATAAAACGATTTACTTGGTGTAAGTCGTTTGATACCAGATATTCAATTCTCAGTGAGAAGCTGAATCGGCGACTGCGAAATTTCTGTTCGTTAATTTGTATACAACTAACGCAGTTTTGTGCACTGACTCTACAGGCCTACTAATTAATACTTAACACCACTGACGAGCACATAGATTGCTGCTTACTAATTAAAGAAAATATGAGGTGTGTAATGAGTGTTAAGAGAATTACTTTCAAATCATTTGGTGTAAGTTTAGTTGGCGATTTATACCTTCCTGACGGCTTTGATGAAAACAACAAGTATAAGGCGATTGTTGGTGCTAGCCCTTTTCCTCAAGTAAAAGAGCAAGTCCTCGCAACTTATGGCACCGAGATGGCTAACAGAGGTTTTATCTTTTTGGCATTTGACTACTTAGGGATGGGTGATTCACCTGCACTAGCCGGAGAACACAAACAATCTCGATATATGTTCAGGCTTATTGAAAATACTTGGGATGCAGTATCTTACTTGGGTACTTTACCTTTTGTTGACGAAATATACGGACTTGGTGTTTGCCAAGGCGGGTCAATTATTTCATCTGCAGCCGTTACGGACCACCGAATAAAAAAGATAGCAACAGTTTCGGGCATGATGGCGGCAGATGGTTTCCAATGGTCAGATCGAGAAGTAACTGACGCAATGATTGATGCGGCTAATGCTTCCAAGCAAAAGCAATATGAGACTGCAGAAGCAGATTACACCGCACCTTTTGGTTTAACGGATACGCATTCGAAAGAAGAGTTTGTCGATGCCGCAGAGTTCCCCGCAATGGCTGAAGAAACTTATAGTTACTATGGTAAAGATGGGTTTAGAGGCCCCAGCTCGGTGGAAAACTATACCAATATGCATATTGGAGATCAGTCTATGCAATCTCTATTTTCTTTATGTGAGCATTATGCCGATAAGATTGTGCAACCAACACTGGTCGTATACGGCAAAGATGCGCCTACAGCAATATGTTCAACGGCATTTATAGAGAAGTTAACAAATGACCCAAAGGTTATTGCGGTAGAAGAGTTCAGTCATGTGGATTTTTACTTCAAACCTGAGGCTGTGAAAGTGTCAACTGAGGCAGTAGCTGATTTTTTCAATAGCTAACAGGGTAGAGTCGTGAGCTTTCTAATTAGCAAGCTCACGCATTTGTTGCTACGGTTGCAAATATAGGCAGTATCTGATGAAAGATGTAACGGACATATCAAATTTAGTAAGTGCTCTTCGGGTGCATCAAATCCGTTCAGGAAAAGCACACCGCTTTGTTGATATATCGATTGTTGAGACACAAGGACGTTTTTTTGTAAGGCTGTACAAGTTCGGAAAAAATAGTTGGTATAGTGCTTTTTTAAAAGAGCCAAATGGTGAGATTAAGTGCGGCGAAACTATAATCTCAATTAAAGGCGTCAAGCCTCAGGACTTGGACAAGATTAATAAATCGGTCACTAGGGCGTTTTGGAAAAAATATCACCTCAATTATGGACTAATGAAGCTTGGGTTCAATACTAAAAACCATGAAGCTTCGACGTTAGAGTTAATTCCGCAGGTATAAGGATTCAGAAATGAAGCAAGTGCATTATAGTTCTATTCGCGAATATCATGATTTTTTTGGTTTGCCAGCCCCCGAGCACCCGCTTATATCTGTCTCAAGCATCGAGTCTGATGCTAGCTGCGTGAATGAAGAATTTGAGATGACTACCGATTTCTATGCCATCAGCTTGAAGCACATTATCGAGGGAGAAATTCATTACGGCCGAACTCAATATGACTTTAAAGGCGGTAGTTTAATATGTATGTCACCGAGACAAACGGTGCGGATCGCCAAGTTGAATATAAAGTCGGATGCTAAAACGATTCTAATTCATGAAGACTTTTTACGCGGTACCAGTATTCAGCATGCGATTGAAGCAGCCCACTATTTCACCTATGCAGTAAACGAAGCGCTTCATTTATCTCCCAAAGAAGAAAGCTTAATTAAAGGCTTGCTAGACACGCTTGAACAGGAATATACCCAAAATCATGATGCATTTAGCAAAGGCATTATGGTTTCACAATTAACCACATTGTTATCGTATGCCGAACGATTTTATCAACGGCAGTTCCAGCAGCGCATGGAAAGCCCCGTATCTTCGTTAGAAGAGCGCTTTATAACTTGTTTAAAGGAACTTTCATCTGACCATATACCAACTGTGGAAGAGGTCGCGAGCAAATTACACGTGACGCCGCGATATCTGAGTGATGGGCTAAAAGTCGAAACAGGCAAAACGGCATTGGAAAACATTCATATGTACCAAATTGAGCGGGCTAAAAACATGCTATTAGGCTCTAATGATTCAGTAGCTACAATTGCCTATGCGTTGGGGTTTGAATATCCGCAATACTTTGCAAGGTTGTTCAAAAAAAAGGTGGGTCAAACACCAACCCAGTACCGAAACCAAGCGCACTAAGGTTACCTGAGGGGGGAGGGCTCTCCTTCATCACTATTAGTCATCGTATTATTTTTTCAGTTAGATATCTATGTATATGGTAATCGGTTCGGGTTAAATATCATGTTCGCAACCTAGTTCAACAAGCTTACTTTGTTCTTCTGCCATAAGAGGCGGTTTGGGTACGACCTACTAAGACCATAAAGTTAAAATGAAAACAATATTTAAATTCCACTGAGGTTTAAATCTATGGAGGCATAACGCGTTATAAATAACTTTATGTAAATTGTCACGTATGCCTTCTTCTCCATAGAGTAGTTTTATTGTGCTTTTAACCTTTAGCTTTCCTCAATATAAATCGCCGATACTTTACCCAAACCGTCGTGACAGACTCCTACGAAGCCTGAAATTCTTCTTCCTGCCATGTGAGCTGCTAGCGCAGCAGAGAGCATTGCATCTGAATTAGGTGTCTCACCATTTAAAATTGTCAACCGCTTTGGGTTGGCACATTTTGCAGGGTTATTAGTGTTCTGTTTCAAATATATATCAGTCCTGCTTTCCCTAATATATATCCCCTCTATATGTACTGGGCTTAGGTTGCCAACCGCGTAAGAAACAGATGGTATAATTAATGTTGGTATGACACATAAAAAAAGAAGGAGTTTTTTCATTTTATTCTCTATTGGTTCAGTTTTTTATTCACGACAAATGTCGCACAATTGCGAAGCAAATAGTTTCGCATTGCTACTACTATTATTCTCTACTCCATGATTAAGCGAATAATAGCAATACTGCAACGCTATGTCATCAAATTGTAAATAGGCGAATTCGAAAATAATAACAGCATTGATACTTAATAATCTGCGTGATCGTCGCCGCAGATCACTTAACGCCACAACTCCAGAGAAATAGCTTGGTGCTTTCGGGCATGCCACTCGCCATTACCTTAACTCGCTCATGCAGGGAGTTATCACTGAGTTGCTGAATGGACACATTTATTAAATAGAGAAGTAAATAAACAAAACCAACTAGTACGAAAGGGGTTACGCCGATTTCGATTGTTTAGCCAGAATATTGTGCTCAACCATAATCAATTATTTATTAGGGCGATAAAACACAGCGAGCTTGTTACCATCTAAATCGCGAAAGTAAGCGGCAGTGTACGCGCCATTATCTCTAGGTCCTGGTTGGCCTTCACATATAGAGCCGAGGCTAATTGCAAGAGTGTAAACCGCTTGCACAAGCTGCTCATTTGGTGCTTTAAGTGCCAGCATCGTCCCATTACCGGATGTTGCGATATCCCCGTTATGCGGCTTAGTAATTGCTAATTTTGTACTGGAGTTTGCAAATGCGTAAAACACAACTTGGTCGGTTTTAGCGATTTGCTTAGCATCAAATAGCTTGAGTAATTGGTCATAGTATTTAATTGCTAATTCGAGGTTATTTGTACCCAGTGTTAGATGTGAAATCACTTACCCTATTCCTTCTAGGTGTGTCAGTTTGATAACGGCTAATTAAGCAAGCTACAAAGCAGGCTCAATGTGAGTTGTAAGACAAGCTTTAGTGTCTTATTGTGCCTTATGCGCCGAACTTGGTGCTTGTTTTATAGGTACTCCATATAACTATATAAAATCAAGCTTATTGAGACTACTAAAACGTCACCTCTCTGTACATCATTTCCATCGTCACTTCAGGCGTCAATGTGCTCTTCACACTCTTTTCACGCAGGTGCGTTCAAGCTGCACTTATCAAATCTGTATTAGGTTATTTAAGGAGTGAGCATGGGTATTAAGTTGGATGTCAGTCATCTTGATCACACGATTCAATTGGTAAACGGTAACCAGCTACATTTGCTAAAAGCAATCTCGATGGCTGTAGAGCCAGGTGAGCAAATCGCTATCGTTGGTGCATCAGGGTCTGGTAAATCAACCTTACTGTCTTTGCTGGCAGGACTTGAAAATCAGCAAAGTGGGCGGATCAGCTATCAACATGATAATGAGCAGCTCGAAGAGATCAATAGTGTGTCTGGGTTTGTATTTCAGCACTTCCATTTATTGCCAGAGTTAAATGCACTACAAAATGTCGCGCTACCGCTTCTACTTAGAGGTGAAAAAAGTGCAGAGGAACAAGCGCTAGAAAAACTGCGTATTGTAAACATGGAAGACCAAGCGTTGCAGCCCGTGACAAAGTTAAGTGGGGGTGAGCAACAGCGGGTCGCTATTGCAAGAGCACTATGCAGTGAGCCTCAAATTATTTTTGCTGATGAGCCCACTGGAAACTTAGATCAAACCACAGCAGAACAGGTTTTCGAGCATATGCAAAACGGTGCGAAAGAATCTGGCACGACCATGGTTGTGGTAACACATGACCTAAACTTAGCGGCAAAGCTCGACAAAATCTATCACTTAGAAAATGGAGAGCTCAGGTTATGATTGATGATTACATGCCAAAAGTTGAGCGCAATACACATGCTAAATTCAGTCGTCTTAGTGCGAGCTTGCTGCTAACCAGAATCTTTTTTCTTCAGGTTCGAAAAGGAAAGCATTTAATACCTTTATTGAGCTTGGCACTGTTGTTTTTGTATCTAAGCTTGACCAGTGTCCTAGGGCAAGGGGTAGACAAATATTTGAACCATAACCTGCAAACTATGCTTGGTGCCGATACTCAGCTCAGTATAAATCGAAACTGGCATAATGATGAAATCGACTGGGTTGAGGTTAACTCCGCAGCGCACAGTTATATCGAGAGTTTTGACATCACCTTGAGCGGTGATGGAACATATAGCCATACTAAGCTAAAAGCGGTAGGGCAAACCTATCCACTCAATGGCCAAATCACAATCTCGACCGATCAGCAATTGACGCCAACTTTAATGTCGGCGGGCCCTAAAAAAGGTGAAATCTGGTTAGAGCCGCATTTAGCACGGGCTTTGAAAGTAGAGGTTGGTGATGAAGTCACGTTAGGCACTACTCAGCTACTGGTGAGCGGACTGCTCTTGAACGAACCCGATAGAATCATTCAAGGTTATAGCAGCGATAGGCGAGCGCTCGTTTCTTTGCAAAGCTTGCAAGACCTAGACTTGCAAGCTTCAGAGAGGCAAGTGCTAATCAACCATGACAGTACATTTTCTCCAGCCTTACTGCAGCAGCTGCAGTCAAGCAGTGCTGATATGCGCGTGGTGAGTAAACAACTTAATAATTACCCAATGGCACATGCTTGGCAGCGTGTGCAAAATTTTATGGGCCTTATCAGCTTTGTGATAGTACTGCTTACTTGTTTATGCTTGTGGTTAAGTCAACGAAGCCATGTTGAGCCAATTCAATCCGTGCTTGCTGTGATGCTGGCAAATGGGGTGACACATAAACAAATCCCAGTTTTAGTGGTCACACTCATTACCTGTATTTTGCTTATCAGTTTTTTACCAGCGTTGGCCTTGGCCTTGGTTCTCGCGGTGATTATTGAACAGCTCGTGCAGCAAAATATGTTTGAGACCTTTGAGCTTATGTGGGACATGACGGGAGTAGGTCAAGCACTGTTAATGAGTGTGGTGTTATATGCTTTACTGACAACTCCAAGCTGGGTGAAGTTGTTAAAGAGCACGGTAAGAGATTTGCTAGAAAAGCGTGAGAGTGGGGCTGCAACTTTCATTGTTGGCGGGTTATGTCCACTGCTTTCACTATTGGTCGTAGTTTTCATTAACACGGATAATTGGGTACTCACAGGTTTGCTCTTAGCTGGTCTTGGAGTGTGTTTAGTGTTGCTATTGACACTAACTTGGACACTATTAAAACTCGCAAGTCGCTTTTTTAAGAACAAAGGTGGCACTGTCGCTTTTGTCTTATTGCTCATGAAGCAAAGACTAAACGTGAAAATGGTCCAAATATTAGCATTGGGCTTAAGCGCGACTTTGCTTTTACTGTGTTTACGTATTGGACAAGATGTGAATAGTGCGTTGGAACGCGCTTTGTTTGAAGATCAAGGGAATATCTTTGTAACTCAAGCAGATCTTAACCAGAAGCAAGCTATTGAAGAATTCGCAGTTAAAAGTGGTGGGGAAGTAAAGACGTTTAAGGCGTTTCAAAGCGCGCGCGTGACGCACATTAATGACGTTTTACTCACTGAAATAGATGCGCCGCCGAGTGATTCACGGACGCGGTTGGAGCGGAATATCAATCTACATTGGCACTATGACCAGCCAGACAATATTAAGGTTGTAGAGGGAGGGTGGCAATATCAGCAACAAACGATGCCGGCCATTTCTATGGAGCAAGAAGTGTTTGAAGAGCTCAACCTATCACTGGGCGACGTGATTACAATGCAAATTGGCAGTCGCAGCCAAGGATTCGAAATCGCCTCAGTGCATCACTATCGTTCAGGTAAGGATTCAATAACATTTTGGTTTGTTGTACACCAAGCTGTAGTTCCCATGGAAAGTGAGCAAATCTATTATATGGGAAGTGTTGATTTAACCCAGCAAGGACTTGAGCGATTAGGCGAAATTTGGCAAGCACATCCTAGTATTCGCATGTTGAGGGTGGAAGAGTTGCTTTCTCGTTTACGAGGTACCATCGAGACCCTTATGTACCTGATGTTGGCATATGGTTTTTTTATTGGCCTGATGAGCAATTTGCTTGTAGTTGCGTCGATCCAGACACATTTACAAAGAGACAAGCTGAAAAATGGATTACTGATGAGTTTTGGTTTAAGCGAAAAACAAGGCAGAAATATGTTGATTATTGAATGGGTAATTTTAACTATTGTGCCCGTGTTGTGTGCTCTTGCATCTGTTTATTTGTTTATTGGGCAGATTTATCAAGAAGGGTTTGGCTTTACCTATAGACCGAATAACCTGATGTTACTTATCGAAGCTCTCACAATTGTTCTGGTTATTGCTTTTGGCGGGATGTGTTTAAGCTCAAAGCAGCTCAAGCAAAGTGTAACAAACTTGCTGGAACAAAGAGGGTAGCCGACTCTTAGAACCTGTACTCAAATGGCGCAGCAATGTCGTTTTCTACATTGCTGCGCCAACTTTATACTGAATATTTTCAAAAGTCTAAAGCGTACTAGATTGAACGGGAGCTGTACATTTTAAACAGAGTCAATCTATTTGTGCGCGCCAAACGCCAACCCCTTGCTACCAACCAACTAATTACTTAAATAAGTTCTTAATAGTAATACTTTATTGTTTTTTTTTACTTGTTTTTACTGAAAGCAACTAATTACATTATTGTTGCACAAATGTTTTTATTCAAAGGCTGATGTGAGCTTCGAATAATCAACATTGTGGTGCGTGAAAATAAAAATCAACAAGGAAAAACAATACAGTGGTTAATTATGAACGCTAAAAATATATTAAAAAATTTATATGCTGAGGGAGTCACACTATCTCTCAAAAATGATGAAATTACTTTGCAATCACCTTTTAAAGTATCTGACGAAGTGATCAATCGAGTGCGTGGTCATGAGCGGACATTGCTTGACTATATGAAGTCACAAAATGCTTATTGGCAAGCACGATTTTTGGGTTATGAACCTGTTCATTTACATAACATGTGCATGCCAAATGAAGACTGTGGACAATTTATACAATGTATTCACGGTGCTAAGTTTACGTTGTGGCAATCAATATTAAGTAACACAAAGCTCGGCAACACGGCTGCTATTTTTTATCACCTGTGTCATGCATTTTCGACCTACAGTGGGCAATCTGATGTGGTATTGCACGTGTCGTTCGAACAAGAAGGTTACCTACTCAAACGTCCTATTCGGTTTGGTCAGCAAGGAGAAGCCGTATCGGCGTCTCAATTTGCTACTCAATTGCAACAAGACTTAGCTACAGGTTACGTCGATGCCAAGGGGCTATGCGCATCGCTGGGCATTGATAAAGCTGAGAATCCGCTCGAGGCCATCGAAGTCGTATGGCTGAAAAACAGTGACAATACTGAACTAAAGCAAAGGCTTAAATCAAATTCGAAGAGTAAAGCACTCATTTTTATAGAATTAAAAGAAGGCGGTTTAAGTTTAACTTGGCACTGGTTTGGTAAATCTCTGAGTGAATACTCGCTAAAAACCATCGCAGATATATTTGAGTCCAGTTTATTTCAGCGCTCTAAAGCTTGTCACTCAGTTCCTCAAAATATACCGAATATTTTGAAAAATAAGCCAGACGTTTTAAGTATTTTTGAGCATGTAGCGAGTCAAGAGCCTCACAAAATAGCGCTAAGCTACAATGGTGAACAATTGAGTTATAAAGCATTAGCTAGTGCGGCAAAGAGTATTGCATCATCGTTGCAGTGTGCAGGAATAGAACAAGGTAATAAAGTCGTCATTGTACTGCCTCGCGGTATTGCGCTAGCAAAAGCAATACTTGGAGTTGTATATGCTGGTGGTGTATATGTGCCAATCTCCCCAAATGAGTCTAATTCCCGCGTACAGACTATCACAGCGCAAAGTGCAGCGAGCGCGATTATTAGTGACTGTTACGAGTACAATGGTGAGGTGGCGAGGTATACGCTAAGTCAACTACAAGAGACGGCAATCGCGCCTTATCGCAGTGTTAATGTGGCAGCTCAATCACCTCTCTATATCAATTTTTCATCAGGATCCACAGGGCAGCCAAAAGGTATTGTGTGTGCACACCGTGGTGTGGAGCGATTAGTCATAAAGCCGAATTTTGTGGCTCTTAACAGAAACACCGAAATGCTCTGTGCTGCTAATCAGAGTTTTGATGCATTTGTGTTTGAATTTTGGGGAGCTTTGCTCAATGGTGGCTGTGTTCACTTGGTAGCAGAGGCTGAATTTAAACCTGACCATCTACGTGAACTTTTTTGTGACCGAGTAAATACCGCGTTTTTGACGGCGGCGCTGTTTCACGCCTTAGTGGAAATAGACCCACTTATTTTTGATGGGCTTAAACAGCTCATCGTGGGTGGTGATGTTGTTTCGCCTATTCATGTTGCACAAGTCTATGAAAACAATGCTCAAATCCAAATTATTAATGGTTATGGTCCCACTGAAAACACGGTTTTCACTAGTTGCTTTCCAATCCCCAGAGATTGGCCTAGTCACATCCCTCTACCCATAGGAGAGGCCATCAACGGCACTGGTGTTTTCGTTGCAACACACAGCGGCACACCTCTTCCACAAGGTTGTGTTGGAGAAGTCGTTACTGTTGGTTCGGGGCTCGCCGTCGGTTACTTAAATAAGCAGCAAGAGGCTGGTAAGTTCATTGAAATTGACACTGAACAAGGACGGTTAAGAGCTTATAAAACCGGCGATCTTGGCTATTTTGACAGTCAAGGGGCACTTCGATTTATGGGACGGCGCGACGGGCAGGTCAAAATCAATGGTTATCGCGTCGAGCTTGCAGCTATAAACCACGCTTTAATGAGCCAGT
Organism: Pseudoalteromonas luteoviolacea S2607; assembly: GCF_001625575.1. Lineage (GTDB taxonomy): Bacteria > Pseudomonadota > Gammaproteobacteria > Enterobacterales > Alteromonadaceae > Pseudoalteromonas > Pseudoalteromonas luteoviolacea_E. The sequence continues at coordinate 85,514 of NZ_AUXV01000015.1, read as the reverse complement.
TGAATGTGAAAAATGCACACACTCTTGCAATCGGGCAAAACTCGGGTCAAAAACTAGTAAGTTTTGTGCAATTGGAAGGTGACCTTAAAGCGTTAAATGCCGCCACCAAAGCGGTTTTATTAAATGCCCTAGAAGCTAGACTACCAGCACATATGGTACCGAGTGACCTAGTTTACATTGCACAGCTCCCACTGACGCTAAATGGTAAAATAGACGTTAAGTCACTTACTACTAACTATCAAACGCGTGAGCAGAAGCTATTTGTGGCGCCCAGTACTCCGTTACAAGAAGCGCTTTGTTCATTGGTTGAAAGGGTGCTTGGCGTGGATCAGGTGGGCATAGAAGATAATTTTTTGCAGCTCGGCGGAAACTCCATAAAGTTACTTAAATTTCAATCACTTTGCCAGCAAGAATTAGCGTTAGACTTTGCATTAAATGGGCTGTTTGAAAACCCCACGGTATCGGCATTATCCAAATTAGTTCACCGCAATCAGGCGATTGAAATACCTAAATCGAATGAACCTGTGCTTTCTTTTGCAGAGCAGCGGTTACTGTTTATTCAGTCCATTAAAGAAGCCGAAATTGCCTACAATACCCCATTTTTATTTGAACTAAGCGCAAACTTTGATTGCAATGCTCTTGTGCAAGCACTCGAAGAAGTGGCGTCAAGGCATGCAATTCTGAAAACCCAATACCGCTGGCATACACATAAGCAGGCCTTGCCATGGATATCGAAGCAGAACTTTGAGCTACGGCGCATCAAAGTCAAATCGGATGAGGCGCTTCATAAAATGCAGGTTCAATACGCCAATGAAGTATTTAATCTGGCGAATGAGCTTCCGGTTAAGTTGACTATGATTGCGACTGAACAAGAGCGGTACTTACTGATAAATATTCACCATATTGTGGTTGATGGGTGGTCTCTAAGTATTTTATTTCGAGAGTTAGCTCACTTTTATGGACGCAAAGGGCCTTTACCTTCGCTCGCAGTGACTTATCGTGATTATGCGAGCTGGCAGCGCAGTGCACTCAAAGGTGAAGAACATGTCACGCTCAAAACCTTCTGGCAAGAATACTTAGATGGTGCAGAAAGCTTGCTGCTGCCCTACGATAAAGGAAGGTGCACAAATTTTGATTACATCGGTAAAAGTCAATTTGTGACCCTAGACACTGAGTTGTCAGCTAAGCTCAAGGCATTTGCTCAAATGCAGAACACGACTTTGTATCATGTGATGCTGAGTGGTTTTTTTGCACTATGTCAAAAGTTGTCTCAGCAGTATGATTTGATAATAGGTACGCCTTTTGAAAATCGATATGTGACGCAAACGCAGTCGCTAATTGGCTTTTTTGTTAATTCACTGCCAATTCGTGTGAAGCTCGAAAACGGCGACGTGACCATGTTGGAATTGCTTAAATTGACTATCAACAGCGTTGCTGAAGTCCGTGCGCACCAAGCATTACCACTGAATGACATTGTCAACGCGGTTGATGCAGATTTTGATCCTTCACGTTCGCCTATTTTCCAAGTGTTGTTTAGTGTGCAAGCATTTACCGAGCAAGACGACCTTCCTCAAGGAATGAGAATAATACCTCATCACCTTCATACTGCCGCTAAATATGATATGACCATTCTTATTGATGACAGTGACGAAAACATTGTAATTGATTGGAATTATGCGACTGCACTTTTCGAGTGTGAAACCATATCAAGGTTTGCGCACATGTACCAAATCGCTTTGGCGCAATTAATTGAAAGGCCTCATACATTGTTAAGCACGTTAGATGTGATCCCTTTTGATGAAAGAGATGTGTTGTTACATCAGTGGAGCCAGCCATCAAAAAACACCCCATTGCGACAATTGCGAATTCACGAACTGTTTGCAGAGCAGGTATGCAGGCAAGGTCAAAAAACTGCGCTCAAATATAAAGACATAGAAATCAGTTATCAAGCGTTAAACGAGCGCGCTAATCAGCTTGCGCGCGGTTTATTGCAGCATTCAAATAGAGGAAGTTTGCAACAGCAGCATATTGGTATATTTCAGTCACGGGGCGTCGGGATGATTGTGAGCGCGCTTGCAGTGCTTAAATTGGGTGCTGTCGTTGTGATGATCTCTCCTGAATATCCTATTGTACGTGTAAAGGCCATGCTAGAGGACAGTCGTCCCTTATTGGTGATTTCGGATAAGATCAATATCGAAAATCTGGCTGGACATAATTGTAAGAGCATTTGCTATAGCGATCTCATTGGCGTTAACAGTGCAAGTGATGACGTAAATACAGCAGGGAGTATCGATTCTCTGGCGTACTTAATCTATACATCTGGTACCACGGGGGCACCAAAAGGGGTTCAAACGACGCATCGAGGTGTCGTGTCATTGATTCAAAATAATGGTTACGTTGAGTTTTGTGCAGACGATAGGCTTGTCCAATTGGCAAACCCTAATTTTGATATGGCACTTTTCGAAATCTGGGGTGCGCTCTGTCATGGTGCGACTTTGCTTATTCCCGACATGATGCAGCCTAGTATTTCAGATATTCTATCCATGCTAAGCAAAGAAAAAATCACCACATTATGGTTAACGACATCATTGTTGGACAGTTTGTATAGCTATGCACCACATTGCTTTGCTGATTTGAAATACCTGATATTTGGAGGGGAAGCGGCAAACAGTGAAACGGTTCGACAATTACAGGCGTCAGGTGCTTGCCCTCAACACCTTATAAACGGCTATGGTCCTACCGAAAGTACCATTGTTACGACTTATCGCTGCAATGGGTTTAAAGGCGCTAATGTCCCCATAGGAAAACCCGTTAACACACGCCGCGTGTATGTTCTTGACTCGTCTCAGCGTTTAGTGCCAAAGGGCGTGCAAGGAGAGCTTTATGTTTCAGGTGATGGAGTTGCGGCGGGTTATTTAAACAGGGCCGAGCTCTCAAAAGCGCGCTTTATTCCCGATGTATTCGGTGATGATAGCGGTGCTATGATGTATAGAACTGGCGATTTAGTCCGTTGGAGAAGCGATGGCGAACTGGAGTTTTGCGGGCGCAATGACGGCCAAGTCAAAGTGCGCGGGTTCAGAATTGAGTTAGGTGAGATTGAAAGTGTATTGCTCGCGCATAAACATGTTAAGAACGCAGCGGTGATAGACTTTAAGCACCAAGGACAGACTCACTTAGTAGCTTATGTGCAGGCGACTTTAGGGCAAGGCCAAGCGCAAGAAATTAGATCGTATATTGAACGGCGACTACCTTCATTTATGCATCCAAGTGTTTACATCGAAGTTGAGGGCTTGCCACTGACGTTTAACGGTAAATTAGATATAGGTAAATTACCCACACCAAACTTTCAGTCTGAACGCGAGTACTCGGCACCCAATGAAAAGTTCGAAAAGCAGCTTTGCGCTGTTTTTGAGCGCTTGCTAGGCGTACAAAAGGTGGGTGTAGATGACGACTTTTTTGAGCTAGGCGGTCATTCCATGCTTGCCATGCAACTTGCTCACCAAATAGAGAGGTTAACGGGGCAAAGTTTTACCTTACGCAATTTATATAGCCACCGGACAGTGAGGCAGCTCTCGGAGTTTAAACCAAATACGACTGATTTAATTGATCCGGCTCAGTTTATGCTCCCAGAGGATCTAACAGGTGAAGCGCCAGAGTCCGCAGGTGGATTCAAAGCCATATTATTAACAGGCGCAACAGGATTTGTGGGGCGCTATACACTTGCACAATTGCTTAAAGATACAGCGTTGACGGTATATTGTTTAGTAAGGGCTGATGATCAACAGCATGCGGCACATAAAATTAAGCAAAGCCTTCAAAAAGCACGTTTGTGGGACAGTGATTTTGAAAGCAGGATAAAAGTTGTAACGGGAGACTTAGCGAAAAAGCGATTAGGGCTGAGTTGCGATAGTTACAATACTGTCGCTTGCAAAGTAAACCTGATCATTCATTGCGCAACCTATATGGACCATTTGGCACAGTTTGAGCAAATGAAGGCTGCTAATGTAAATAGCACCATCGAGTTAATTGACCTACAACAGCAGGGTGTACCAAAGCGGATGGTTTTTGTATCTACAACCGCGGTTTTAAAACAGTCTGCCTTAGCCGATGAACACACGGCATTGCATGTTCAAAAGCATATACATACGCAGGGATACGTTTCAACGAAATGGGCTTCGGAATTGCTGATCAATCAAGCGCAACAGCGTGGGTTTGATATTAGTGTTGTCAGGCTCGGCCTTACATCAGGGTGTCAGAGAACGGGGTTGAGTGATCAGGAGCAGTGGCTAACAATGCTCATGAAGTTAACCTCTAACTTGGGAGTTTGTTTTGAGGATAACCGTTTTCAGACGAGCATCTTACCTGTGGACTACGTAGCTAAAGCGCTAACCACATTGGCAATTCAGCCTAAAGTGCTCCCTGTGTATCATTTAGCGAATGCTCAGCACTTGTATTTTTCAGATTTGGTCAGAGCGAGAAATAAGGTGTCCGAGACGCCAATTAAACTTACGAGTTACGCGCGTTTTATTGAGTCTCTGGTCGAGTTTAAGAAATCTGGGAACAAAGTGGATGGGGAGTATTTGTTCATCGATGATATGCGTAAACTGGCTGCTGATGTAAGCGCTAATTCTGATTCAGAGTTTGCGCCGATTAGCAGCCAAAAAACCTGGCATTGGTTTGAGCAATTTAATTTGTCTCCCCCTCATCTACCGGAGCAGACGATAGCAAAGTACTTTGCGACAAGTCACTTATGTGATTAGCAAATCCAAATAGGGCTAACCTTTAAGTAGGTGGCCCATATATTTATCTACGCGGGTAATTAATGAGCGACATTTGCACTTTGCAAAATTACCAATTTGCAAATTGCAAAGCAAAATGACGCGGTTATATTGCCTGACGATAGAGCGCATTAAGGTTCACGGGGGCATCTAGCAAAAAATTTTGCAAAAATGTTTTGCATTTTGCAACGGTTCTTTGACTATGGCCCTTTTCATTTGGCTTATATCTAGACTTTAGTGTTTTTTTATTTTTATCTTTATGATTGCTATGGATTTAAAATTCTTGGTGTGTAACTTGCTTTAACTCTACATCATTCATAATTACGGGTATGCCCATGAAGCAAACGGTCAACAAAATATATGGTTTAGGCATAATCGCTGCGGCGGCGTTGAGTAGTTTTGGTGCACTAGCCCAATCGTCAGTGTGTCTCAGTGGCTTATACGCCATCGATCGATACGCAAACGCTCAAAGCAGCGCACTGTACCACATCGATACGCGCAGCAAAGTTGTGAGAGAGGTTCCTGGGGCTGACATTAGCGCGAGTAACTTGGCTGGCAGCGGTGACAAGCTTTACACAATCAAGCGCTTCGATACCGAAAGCAACGCGTCAAAGATTTTCGTTTTCGACACTGCAACAATGCAACAAAGCGAAGTCGCTGCTACAACAAGTTATCCGATTAAGCGTTCAGCAGTATCTCCTGATGGGACGTATTTGCTTGCTACTAGCCAAACATATATGTACCAGTTTGACTTAACAACTGGCGAAAAGACCGTAATGGGAAAAATGAATGCCAGTGACGCTGTTTATGATGACTTTGCTCATGGCGACATTGCGTACTCTGCTGATGGTAATTTAATTTATGTCCTCAATGCTAAAGCTTTGTACGTTTTGAACGATGGCGATATGACGCTCGACAAAGTTGGTGAGCACAACTTGCATTGGGCTTCAGGTCTTGCAGTTGACAGTCAAGGCGTGATTTATGTATCCGCAAGAGAGCGTGGTGAAAACGCCAAGATTTATACACTAGATCCACAGACTGCTCAGGCTACATTTTATATGGATGGCCCTGAGCACATCGCTGATTTGAGCTACTCACAAGGCTGCGGAAATACACTGCCTGTCATCGCACATGCCTTACAACTAGAGGTCGATAAAGCGAAGCAATTTTGGGTCAATGATGGGCAAACAGAAAAGGTCGCGAACTTGGACGGGTTCAAAGACAACAGTGTCAATTTCAACGATCAGGGCTTTCCTGTTGAGGCAAAAGACAGGTTGAATAAACACAATAAGTTTACTAAAAACCCCAATGCCAATCGCTGTGCACGCATGTGGAATAACTTTTTAGACCATCAATACACCTTAAACAGAAATGGTAAAGGGAGAAAGAAAAGCGATGGGAGTACTAAGTGGTATTTCTCGACCGCAGATGGTGATTATAAAGTAATTAGAGCCCGTAAAGGCGTTTGCGAGTACGGCTACGCCTCAGGGGAGGCTGGCAAAATATTATACGACTCAAAAACAGGCCTTGTGACTGTAGAATAACCTTTGACTTTATCAATGTGATAGCGACTTTTAGTGTTTAAAAGTCGCTTTTTTAGTTCTGATTGCAACCTTTTCGCAATTAAAGACGTCTTATTGGAAAACCCAATTTGTCCCTTTCATTTATTAGTGAGCACAAGGAACGCTATGAAATATTCAATACTGGCTATTGCCACCTCGCTGTTCATGTCTGCCGCGGCAGCTGAGATTTCCGCAGAAATAGTACATTTACTTGATTATGTGGAGCACTCTGGATGTCAGTATGAAAGGAATGGTAGCTTTCATTCGGCCAAAGATGCCCGCGCCCACATAATGAAAAAGTATAAATATTATCAAGAAGATATAGAGTCGACAGAAGACTTTATCCGTTATGCTGCAAATAAGAGTGCGCTTTCAGGCAAGCACTACAAAATTCATTGCCCAGGGCAAGAAGCTATGCGAAGTCGAGATTGGTTAATCTTAGAGCTTAATCGTTTACGGCGTGAGAAAGTGGCCAATTAGAGCCAATACAAGAGTGAGTATTCGACATACCGTGCAGCTAAAGATTAAATACGTAAGAGCGTGGTCGTATATTTTAAATTGTAACTATATTTGTTTCATATGTTTTATTTTAATTTTAGGTAAATACTAAAGTAAGCATATTTTTATCTTGTATTAATTGTTTTGATCTTTTTGTGATCAAAAAGGTATTTGAAATATGTAATTTAATAACATTAAAGACTAATAATTAATAATTAAAATATTCCAACCTTTATTTGTTTCTAATATAATACAATCACTTGTTCGCCACACTAAAACGAGCAAGTTTTCTATTATATGAACCTTTCATCTAGCTGAGATAGCTTGTAAAAATAAGCTGTCATTCATCCTGAAGCAGCTGATCACATGTGTTCAAGTGGTCGAGACTACCATTTTGTCGCTCACTTATTTTATTAAATACCATCTTCAAATATCTAAAAATGGCATGTTTATCGTGTTATGCGTTTGAGGTATTGGTATTCAGTCATTGTAATTTTAGGGATTTATACATAAATATGGCATTAAAAGATTTGTCTATATCTAAGCAGATCGGCATAAGTTTTACGTCGGTATTTTTAGTTTTCTTCGGTGTGAGCCTGATGACCTATCATGGCTTAAAAGGGATCAGTGACGATCTCGAGTTTATCGTTCAAACAAGCATACCTTCAGTTGAAATTGTTAAAGGTATACAGGTTGACCTTACCACCATCAGAAAAGACGAATTTGGTGTGGCGACGAACCCCAATCACCCAGAATTAGATTCATGGCTAGTGACCTTGGATGAACTGAAATCTGGCGTGAACGATAAAGTTTCTTTATACAGCACGCTTAACGTATCTAACCAAGAGAGACGTCAATTTGAAGCATTTGAAAGTGCATGGCGTAAGTATGCTGCTGCGACAGCTGTCTTTAATCAGTTAGTACAAAACGATGAAGTGAGTAAGGCAAATAAAATAGTATTAGACAGTTACCCGCATTTCTCGGCTGCAATGGATGAACTAACCGAACTTGTAAAAATTAACAGTGAAAATGTAGGCAGTGCTGAAACGTCAGCTATCAAAGCCGTACAAACGGTGATCACGGTAATCGTGATTTGTACGATTGTGTCTGCAATTATGATTGCTCTGATATGTTTTGTATTAAGTGGTGCAATCAAAACACCGCTCGGTAAAGCGATGCATTTGGCAAAAAGTATTGCAAATGGCGACCTGAGCACTGGTATTGATCTGCGCCAAGTTGGTGAAAATGAACTAGGTTCGTTACTGACATCATTGGAGCAGATGCGCCAACAACTTAACGGCCTTGTTGTGCAGATAAATGACAGCGCTATCCAACTGACCACAGCGGTAGAAGAGGTCAATATGATTTCGGCGCAAAATGCGTCTGGTATGCAAAATCAGCAAAACGAATTACAGTCCGTTGCATCTGCTATGACAGAGATGCAAGCTGCGGTGTCAGAGGTGGCGAAAAGTACAGAAATGGGCGCAGAGTCTGCGAATCAAGCGAATATGAAATCGAGAGAGGGCAGCACTGCATTAAAAAGCAATATTGCGCAAATCTCTAGCGTGGCAGATACGGTATCTCATGCGGGAGATTTGGCGGCCAATTTAGAAAAGAATTCGCAAAATATAAATGTCGTCGTTGATGTCATTCGTGAAATTGCTGAGCAAACGAACTTGTTGGCACTGAATGCCGCTATTGAAGCTGCAAGAGCCGGTGCGCAAGGCCGAGGTTTTGCCGTCGTTGCAGATGAAGTTCGCTCATTGGCACAGCGTACTCAAGATTCAACAACACAGATTGTTGAAATAGTGAGTGATTTACAGCAAAAATCTAAAGAAACAGGCGAAGCCACGAGGACTTGTCAAAAAGGCATTGATGTTTGCGTCAATCAGACAGAAACAGTCAGTGAGACGATTAATCAGATTGAACAAGAGATCGACAGCATTGCAGCCATGAGTACGCAAATTGCTGCCGCATGCAACGAGCAGTCAGTTGTATCAGAAGAACTAAATCGCAATATTGAAAATATCAATTATGCAGCGGTTGAAATGACGGAAGGCGCAAATCAAACTTCACAGGCGTGCCATGAGATTAGTGAGTTAGCTCACGGTCTAAAAACCAGCGTTGAGCAATTTAAATTGTCTTAAATACACATACTTGAATTATTTGATACTTAATTTCGCAAGTTGTGAAAATGAAACTATATTTCTCAAGTTGTTAATGTAAATAAGGGCGTGCTTTGAATTGAAGCTCGCCTATTTTTAATTTGAAGATTTCATGTTGAAAAAATCTAAATTCGCCAATGGCACGACTATCATTGGATAGGGTTTAATAGCTACAATTGTTGACTTTATTCTGTACAATCGAGTTTCTATGATTAATTTATAGCAAAAATAACGAATTTATTAATCATTTACCCTTTGAATTAGCAAGGAAGAAACGTGAACAGGTGTTTTGCTATTTTTATATTAATACTACCTTTACTTGCAACTGCTCAAACCACCCAAAAAATAATCTTAAATGTGCCGCTTGTCGAACAGGGTGAGAAGCTTTGTGGGCCCGCAACGATCGAGATGCTCTTTAAATATTGGGGGATCAAGCAATACAATCAATACGACATCGCGGAATCTATATTGCATCAGTACGAAGATGCGCCAGTTTTTGTTGAATCAGGTATTTTAAATAACTTCCCCCGTAACTGGACCAGTTACCCAGGTGTAAAAATCACTTATTTAGAGGGCTTTTTGGAACGATTCGGCAAAGTCGCTAGCATAAGCGCTCGCAACCCCTATTTAAATGGGCTTGACGAAAAACGTGCGCAGTTGTTTAACCATGTGAAAGCATACATTGCCAATGGTATTCCTGTTATCGTGTTTCAGTATTGGGAATTACCTCGCTCTCAAAGTCATTATCGTGTTGTAGTGGGTTTTGATGAGGCCAAGCGTCTAATGTATTTAAATGATGCTAAAGGGGCAAAGAGAGTAGTGCAAACGTATGAAGAGTTTTTAAACTTGTGGAACGTTGAGCATCCAAGGCTGCGGTACTATGCTGTCGCGTTTAATACTGAACGCAAAAAAATAGACATTAAACTTTAATGCGCTTTACTAGAGAGTAACGTTCATTAAATATCGATTAGTATCGGTATTGGAGATGCACATGATAAGAGAAAGCGCTAAAGCCGATCTGGAGTCAGTTTTACTTGTTTGGCTAGCAGCTTCTGAGCAATCCCACCACTTTGTGCCTGCTACATTTTGGCGTGAGCAGTTAGATTCGATGAAGGATGTATACTTACCCAGCTCAAAAAACTATGTGTACGTAAAAGATCACAAAATTGTCGGTTTTTACGCTTTAGTCGATAATACACTCGCCGCTATTTTTGTGTTACCTGAGCGGCAAGGCCAGGGCATTGGTAAAAAGTTGATAAAGGATGCCAAGCGCAGGTGTAGTAGCCTTCAATTGGCGGTTTATAAAAGGAATGTTGCCAGCGTAGCATTTTACAAAAAGCAAGGTTTTGTTATCGCTGGTGAGGAGTTAGAGCAGGTAACAGGCCAGCAGCAATTTATTATGCGCTGGCAAAACACGGTAGATGCCTAGTATTTAAGCTCAGGGGCTAATTATCTTGTGCAAGTTTGTCTCTGACAACCATTAGTGCATACCCTAATAAATTAAGACCTTGCCAATTTTTTGGGTCCGAAATTAATGGGTTGTCTTCACTAAGCCCAACGCCCCAAATTTTATCGACAGGACTTGCTTCAACTATCACGCTATGTGAAGTGTCTAGTAAATAAGCTTTTAATTCTGGGTTTTGCTCAAACTTAAGTTGGTTAGCTTTAACAACAATGTTGAAGCGCTCTGCATTCCACAGTTGTTCGTCAAAGTTTTTTACTTGTCTCCCAAGCTTTTTGGCTTCTTTCGGGCTCTCAGAAGCCAGCACCTTTGCTGCGACATCAAGATCATTAAAAAGGGTTGCTTTAGCGAACATCATATAATGCTCCGCGGTTGCAAACCGGTTGTTGGCGTCTGTAAATGGTGCATCAAACCATTGGCTGAAGCAAGATTTAGAAACACCATGTTTGGGTTTTTGATGACCCCAGAAATAAATGAATTTAGGGCTATTCCCTTGCTCTATATATGCAAATAAAGCTGCGTTATTGTCTATCAACTTTGTACTCCTAAGCTTATCTAAAGTTGAAAATATGCACTAATTATGTGGAGAGGTATATCTGGTGGGTTGAACCTAGTTTATCACAAACATGGTGGATAATTGGTTGCCGCCGTCAATTTATGAAAGAAATAATATCACCAGCGTACCTGATACCGGGATGCTGATTTTATCTCTGGGCTTAAGCCTGATGTTTAAGGCAAAAGGCTTATTGCCCAGAGGCAATGTGTTTTTCCAGTCTATAAGTAACTTCAAAACTTGTAGAGAGCATTGAGTCGTTTGCACAGCTTTATGTGTATTAAGCCAACTTTTTAATGTCGACGACGAACAAGCGTGTAATAAATATGGCCCAGTTCGTGCTAAAAGACGTAAACGAAAAGGAAAAACCGACTATCAGCCCAGTCAGAGCTGTGTTTTTATGGCATGTTTAATTATTAATCAATGACTCAGGCTGCTTGTTCGTGTAAATCTGCAAAAAAACTAGTGAAAAGTACTCGACAACGATTTTATTCAGTGTATCCTACGCCGTGTATGAAGATATTTGATTTATTTGTTGTTTGCTTTAGTTTCTGTTTTGTTCGTAAAACCTAATTTTAGTCACTCACTTTACTTCCAATACTGTACATCTTTTTTAAATTTTAACTAAATAGGTTCAATTATGTCTCAAGTAACAGGCACTGTAAAATGGTTTAACGAGTCAAAAGGTTTTGGCTTTATCGCTCAAGAAAATGGTCAACCTGACGTATTCGTTCACTACAGAGCAATTCAATCTGAAGGCTTCCGTTCTTTGACTGAAGGTCAAAAAGTTAGCTTCACAGTATCTCAGGGCGCTAAAGGTCCTCAGGCTGAAAACGTAACTGTAGTATAAATAGTTATGTTTGGGTGTGATTGCTAAATCACACCCAATGAATCCCCACTCAAAATTTTAATTTAAAAACCACCCTCCTAATTTATTAACCCTTTATTTGAAAACTCACTCCCTGTAGAGAAGTAGCTTTGGCTTGTTATGACAGATTGCAATATTGCAGCGAGCTATCACAGATACGTTTTACCTATAAAATATGGCTTTGCTTGCTTTGTTAGAAGTATCGACTTGAAGATTACGATAAATAAAGTTTACTTTTGAGCTATATTTCAGCAGCTTATTTCGGTACATTCTCAGTAACAGCTCCCAACAGTGAGAATAAAATGAAGCTTGATATTTTTATTGTGGATGCGTTTACCGATGCACAATTTAAAGGTAACTCCGCCGCTATCGTACCGCTAGAACAATGGATTAGCGATGAACTCATGCAAAAGATCGCATCGGAAAATAATCTTTCAGAAACCGCATTTATCGTTAAAAACTCAAGCAATGGCTATCATATTCGCTGGTTCTCGCCCCTGACCGAAATCGATTTTTGTGGCCATGCAACACTTGCTACCGCATTTGTGTTATTCAATCACCTAGATGTGCATAACAAGGTTGAGTTTACAACCAATAAAGTAGGAAGCCTCACTGTTACCTCTCAAAATAATGGGGAAATTGTGATGAATTTTCCTATGCAAAAACCTGAGCCAATATTAGATGTGCCAGCGGAACTTTTGGCTGGTCTTTCAATTACACCCAATAAGGTACTAAAAAATCGCCAAGCTTATTTCGTTGTGTATGACACGCAACATGAAGTTGAACAGGTGGTATATCAGTCTGATTTATTGAAGCAACTGGCACCTTTTGACGTGGTCGTGACAGCAAAAGGTGACGATGCAGATTTTGTATCACGGTACTTTTGGCCAGCTAACGGGGGTGATGAGGATCCAGTCACAGGTTCTATACACACAGGCCTTGCACCATTTTGGGCGGAGCAACTCAATAAGCGTACACTTAAGGCTTACCAAGCTTCAGCCCGTGGCGGGCATTTAACTTGTGATGTGGACTTTGACTCTGCTCGAGTTACTTTAGTTGGTGAAGGTGTGTTGTATTTAAAAGGGTGTATTTTCGTATAATAGACAGGTCACTTGAGAGAAGTCATGAATAAAGAAAGAATAGCAATATTAGGTTTACTATTTGTGGCGCTAATGGCAGCTATTACAGTCGTCGCCCATATGGCGTGTATTCCTTTAGGTGAATCCTGTTATCGCGCGCAATTAGCACCAGAATTTTTAATTGAATCTGCAATACAAGGAACATTGTTGGCTCCCATCGCGACTGTGTTTGTGTCGGGGTTATTTGCGCTGTGTGCTGCATACGCATTAGCAGGAGCCGGCTATATTGTGCGCCTACCATTAACGAAGTTGGCGCTAATTACTATAGCGATATTATGTACATTGCGCGGTTTAGCAGGTATTGGGGGGAGTTTTGTTGTGCCGGAGCTTGTCACTTTGTTTAGTGTAGTCGCGAGTGTCCTCTGGTTTGTCTGTGGCGTGTTCACTTTCTTAGCACTGAAGTGGTTGCCTTCTATTCCACCACTTCAGTCAAACACCGCTACAGATACTTAACGAGCCAGTTTTGGCTCGTGCGTTTGGTATTGAGGTAATACTTACACGGTAAATACAAAGTTATAGTAAGAATTACCCACATTAGATATGCGAGCCATAGGTTGGGTTGGTAAAGGGCTGGCCATGTTTCTGGGTTTTCAAGGAAGTTAACTGTGCGTCCATATTGAAGCCATGCGAACAACTTCGAGCTGAGGTTAATCACTGGAATATGGACTAAATAATAGAATAAGGGGACGCCTCCAAATACGCGTAGCCAATTAAGCCATAACGTTTTAGGGTTTAAGTCGCTCACCTTTTCTATGGCGATGAGCAACAGTAATCCTGGCCCTATCGTCATTAATAAATAAAGCAGTGAAGGAGGGTACTTGGTATTATTCAGTAAGGACATTAGTGAACTAATTACGCTAGCCTGCACTTCAAATTGATTAGGGTCTCCGTAGGCATTACTGACCTTGAGTATGATGAACAGCGCAATTGAAATGAGCCCGCAGCTTGCAAGGGCTTTGTATCTGGATGCGCTACTGATTGTAAATACAGGCGCGATACAATAACCAAGTGCCATGACCGCAAACCAAGGTATGAGTGGATAGACAATAAAAACTTGCAATTGATTACCTTGACCGACCACCGCTGGCATGTGTAATAAATGCCATAGCCAAGCAAGTTGAGGCCCCATTGCACTGGTTATTTCACTGTCATTGAGTAAGTTATGAAATGCGATGACAGATAATGATACGGCTGCAAGTAATTTCATAGGCAGGTAAATTAGTCCCGCAAGTAGGATCATAGACCAGCCGATAACCCATATGACCTGTAAAAACACAACGTCAAAAGCAAATTGCCAACTGAAGTTAATCACGGTTACTTCTAACAAAATCAGCCATAAACCTCGACTCAATAAATAATTTCGCAGTAATAATTTAGACTGAACCTTTTCTCTATAGAGATAAGCGCTGATACCTGTTAAAAATACAAACAAGGGGGCACAAAAATGTGTTATCCAACGGGTAAAAAACCAGGCTGGCGAAGTATGGTCTAAGTCAGTTGGTAGGAAAGGGGTAATAGCCCAGTAGTGGCGAGTATGATCCAATGCCATTAAAACTATAATAATACCGCGTAAAACATCTAGTGAGATCAGTCTATGTTGAGTTGTCACATTTCAAGCCTCGCTGCTTATTGTTTTTTATTTTTAACAAATAAAAAACAATATATAAACATTTTTGTGTTTTATATTCGCAGATGTATAGCTGGTATCGCTATTAAAATGAGAGCTGAGCGCGTATTTCGTTAATAGACTTCCCAAAATGTCGTTTAAACTGTTTTGCGAGGGCCTGAGTGTCTTGGTAACCAACCGATGCCGCTATGTCACCAATTCGCTGGTTAGAATAGATCAGTTCTTCTTTGGCTCTTTCAAGTCGAAGTAAGCGGATATATTCAAATGGCGTCATACCGATAGCAGACTTAAAACGCCTGATGAGCGTGCGTTCTGAAACACAGGCTAATAAAGACAACTGCTGGAGCGAATGCTGAGTTTTAAGTTGATTTTTAATATGTTGCTGCACCTTAAGTACTGTAGCGTCTTTGTGCTGCTCGAGTGCACTACTCATCAAAAATGCAGTTTGGTGAAGTTGGGGTTCAGGTATTGCAAGCCAGTTTGCGACCTTATTAGCGACATTGCTTCCGATTTGTTGAGTTATCAAAGCCAGAACAACATACATGTAACTATGTGCAGCTCCTGCGGTATACAAGTTTTGATCGCACAGGTAAATTGGTTTCGTGTCTAGTTTTAAGTGTGGATAATAACGATTAAAAAAAGCTTCGAGCCACCAGCTCGCTGTAAATTTCTGGTCGCTCAATAGGTCTAATGCCGCGGCATAGGCAACGCCGCAACACCCTGCTACGAGTGTTGAGTGCGATTTATTTTTCAGCTTGCCATGCAGTACCTTTTTATATTGTGAAAATAACTGGCACTCTTGCCATAGCTGTTTATCATTTTGATACTGGCTGCCAATAACGACTAAAACATCAAAATCAGTTAATTCGCTCAGTAGACAGTCTGCTTTAAAAACAAGCCCTTGGCTGCTCGTTATCTCTTTGTCTTCCAGAGCAACGATTTGCCACCGATAGAACTCCTTCTTAATCACACGGTTGGTTACATTGAGTACATCAACGATGCCCGTTAAGGCACTGGCCATAACGCCTTTTTGACATAGAAGCACTACTTTCATGTCGTTTTTACCTCGAAATGTGTCGCTAGTGCCACTTTAGGGCGCGCGGAGGTACTTGTAAAGTAGTCATACACTTAACAAAAGGAAATAACAGATGTGGATTCAATACCCAATTTTTACTCTGATTATACTGTTTCTCTGGCTTTGGTTGGCGACTGCTTGCATGCGTATCAAAGCGGTTCGACGCAAAGAGCTGTCGTTAAATGCAGTGAATTTTGTACTAAAAGAAGAAATGAGTACTCGGACACGATTGCTGGGCAACAGTTATGACAATCAGTACCAACAGCCCGTGTTATTTATCTGTTTATTACTGTTACTGCATGTTGAAGGTGCTTCGGGGTTGGGATGGTTCGTGTTATCGGCTGTCTTCGTCTTAGCAAGATATTGGCATTGTTATGAGCATGTACGTGGTACAAATATTAGACGCCGTACCTACGCGTTTGGCTTGTCGAGCTTAAGTTTGTTTATAGGTTGGAGTGTGTGGTTCGTCTTAATGTCGTTAGGCAAAGGTGGACTGTAACGAGCTCGATAGTTACAACAAAAAAGCAAGGCTAAGGCCTTGCTTTGGTAGGTATCATTGTTTTGCCACTTTAAACTGTGTGGCCCAGTGAGGATGCCTCGTTAAAAAACGAGGACATAATTTTTAATCGGGTTGATTTACTTTAACCATTCGATCATATTGGTGATGAGTGCTTGTGTAGAGGCTAGACCGTCCGCACCACCTACATCACATAAACCTAAACCGCAGCCATCAAAATGGTGATTGGCTTTTTCCAGTAAATGCAACTCACTGCCAGTGCGGCATTGGATCTGCGCATATTGTTTTGTAAACGCTAATTCATTGACCTGTGCTGGACCATTTAGGATGTCACCTGCTAATGCGTTACACAGTCTCAATGATTGACTAGGGGATACGATGGTGTCGGCCATACCATGGCTAATGAACATATCAGGTGCTAAAAACGGGTAATCTTCGATATATTCGAGCAAGCTATTGTTGACGATGACAGCTTCATTACCAGTTAACTCTCGCCAGTCTGACTTACCAGACAAGATGGCAATCATTCTCTCTATATAACCGTGCACATAAGTACCGTCTTGTACCTCCTTTAGCTGGTGTGCAAAGTCAGGCACTGGGAACATTGGCGCAATTTTCTCTACCATAAACGGAAATTGCTGAGACAACCACACCGACATATGACCGCCAGCGGATTGACCGGTTAAGCGAATAGACTTATTACTTTGAGTATATTTGTAGTTGTTGAACAGGGCCCACAAGTAAGCGTCGCGAATATCGTGCTTGCTGTCTTCGATGCTAACTTGGTTACACGCAGGTCCTGCTTCTCTATCTTCAACTAGGCGATAATAAGGCATATAGACCACGAATCCGGCATCGGTGAATTGTGCTATTTGTGCTTCAGCGGTACGCGCAGTGCCCAATCTTTCTAACCAACCTCCACCATGGATCATCATAAGCGGTGTGGCGTTATGATTGTTAGCGTTTTTATAAACACGCATTTCTAGGTGGCAAGCTCCTCGTTCACTGTATGTTGTTTTATAAGTCGTACGCTGTACCAAAGGCACTTCAGAGAAGTTTTGTGGGCGAGTTGTAACGGGAAGCGTTGCGCTATAACCTGGCATCCATGCATCGCGTACATAGTTTAGATCTTCACTACTGCCATATTTTTCAGCTTTGTAGTCAAACTCTCTGAGGCAAAACGCTGTGTCTGTTTCATTTTTATATTCAATTGCGCGTGTACATTGTGCGTCAGTGTAATACCAGCCTCTTGCAGCGGTGTGTGCTTGTACTTTTTTGCATTGTCCGTCTTGGCTAAATAGCTTAGGTAGTTGAGTAACAGCTGGTTTAGTCGCGACTGCAGCATAGCAGTAGCTTGCCCCACGTAAGATGCGCTCAATTTCAGGAGAGTTGTTGCTAAGCATTTCTCTTAGAGCTTGATCGTGCTCTTCAAAATAGCCCATACTGGCCGTCAACGGAGCATCCCCGTCTGTAGGTTGACCGCTCAAGTAATGAGTAAGTAGGTTTTGTGGATCTGGAAAAACAGAAGCATTGGCAGTAACAGATAACGCGAACGCGACCCCGCCAAGTAAGTGTGATACGTATTTCATAATGGTTCCTTGTTGACTTACTGAGAATAAAGACGGGGAAGTTTTTCAAATATTTAGCTAATTTATAGTTTTATTTATGACAATTTTGTTGGGGCTCCAAAATGCGTAACGATTAGAGCTGTCACAGCCTGTAGTAAGATGAGTAATCGTGGTTTCAGTCAACTTGAAACGGGTGGGATTATAAAGGGAGTCTGCGACCTAAATGAAATAAAGCCCCATTTAGGGGCTCTGCGTGGTGTGCTTAGTCGTTCATCAGTTGATTGATGTATTTGACTGGTGCACTACCATAACTCAAGAATTCTTCATGGAAAGCTTTTAAGTCAAAATCTTTACCTAGTTTCTCTTTTTGCTTTTCACGTAAATCATAGATTTCACGATAGCCGCTGTAATAACTGGTTAATTGCACTTGGCTTAATGTCGCACGACGCCATTTACCTTCGGCCTCAGCACGTTCTTGAAATGCACCATTCATTAACAGATCAAGGCCCTCGTCACGGCTAATTCCTTTTACTTGAATGCCATAATCTAAAATGGTGTTGCAGATAACACGCAAGTTCCACTTGTAGTACATAAGCCACATTTCAGGCTCGTGATCACCATAGCCTTCCTCTAGCATCATGCGTTCAGTGTACACCGCCCAACCTTCGATCATTGCGCCATTACGCAAGATGCTTTTCACCAATGAAGGAGATTTGTTAGCGTATACAAGCTGGGTGTAGTGGCCTGGGACTGCCTCATGGATATTGAGGATCTGTAAAATCCAGTGGTTGTACTCTCTCAATATTGAGCTTGCTTGCTCCTCGCTGCGCAACTCCAATGGCTCGACGTTGTAATAAGTATTTTCTTTGCTGTCGTAAGGGCCTGGCGAAGAAATCGATGCCATTGCAAATCCGCGCATGTATTCTGGCGTCTCACGCACTACAAGTGGACGTTCTGGATCAAGCGTGATCAAGTCTTTTTCCATTACAAACTTTTCTAGTAATGGGATCTGACGTTTTATTTCGGTTACGAAATTTTCTTTTGCAACATGATTTTGTGACAGGTGTTTAATGAGCTTTGAGATCGCTTGTGTATCATCAGCTGGTCTTTGGGTATCAGCGAAGTATTTAGGCCAAAGCTGGTCGGTGAGTCTAACCATTTCTTTGGTTACTCGGGCTTTGTCTGCAAGTGCTTTTTCATACATTTTTTTTGCTGAGTAACCTGACTGGATATCAAATGCAAACTTCTCTTCGTATAACTCTTCACCGATCCTAAAGCTACGCGCTTTGCCATTTTCGGCCAGCTCAGTCTCAAGCTTAGTTAAAAAGTCTATATAACCATTGATTGCTGTTTTAGCATCTGCAAAGCGTGTTTTAAACAGTGCTTTTTCTGTCGCTGTGAGCTCCTCAGATGCATCGACTTGCTCAAGCAAATCATCTTTTAACACTGAGAAGGCACCTTGATTCTGAGCAATGGCCAATTGAGTGTATTCAAGTGTTGGTGTGTCAATGTTTTCCTGTGCCGCAGCATAATAATCAGGCACAAACTTTAGTCGCTCTAATACCGTTTTGTACTTTTCAGCTTCTGACTTGAAGCGACTGTTTAAGATGCTTGCAAAACCGTATGAGACGTTGTAGTTAGACGGGTTCCATTGCCAGCCCTTAAACTTTTCGATGTCCCAAATCGCTTTTTTCAAGCTGTTTTCGATTAAGTAATAATCGGTTTTTTGGTTGCCACTTAGCGTATTGAGATCAAAGCTGTATAGCTCGGCGAGTTTTTCTTTGCTGAATTTGACGTTGCTCGCGCGTGTTGCTGAATTTGGAATGGTAATGACATCATCATATTTTCCATAGCCTGCGTACTGAGAGTACTCGGGGTATTGGCGCCATAAGTCTTCAATAAATTGCTCTGAAAATACCTTGAATGTTTGGTTTTGCGTAACTTGTGCTATAGGCTTTGACTGAGTCTCAGTCGTTGAATTAGTTGAAGTACAGCCTGCCAACGTGAGAGCAGCAGCGACAGCAAGGGTGAGCGCGGTCTTTTTCATTCGCTTGTTCCTATTTTTTAATTTTGGCTATCATAGCAATTTTTTGCCGCCTTGGCTTGCTCTGGGTGGTCAAGCCAGACTGCACCATTAGCTTCTGTAGCTACAATATCCTCAGGGTTGTACATGGGGCATGATTTCATCGATAAACACCCACAACCAATGCAGCCGTCGACCATTTCTCTTACACGCATCATGTAAGCAATTTTTTCATCTAATTGTGCCTGCCAAAAGCGTGACATTCTTGCCCAGTCTTCTTTATTTGGGGTTCGGCTTTCGGGCAGGGTGGATAGGGTCTGTTTTATCTCGATTAACGAAATTCCCATTTTCTGCCCTGCTTTGATTACTGCAATACGCCGTAAAACGTCTTTTTTGTATCGCCTTTGGTTTCCCGCGTTGCGCCAACTGCGGATCAGGCCCTTAGTTTCATAAAAGTGCAATGTAGAAACCGCGACGTCTGCACGCTTGGCCACTTGCCCTACACTGAGCCTGGGTTCATCTCTTTCACTTGCCACAGTCATTTTATAGCCCCTTGAAAAAATGCTTAAAAAATTCTTTACCTAAAGCTAGGTTGAGGTTTTAGCCTAGCAGCAAATCAACCATAGGAGAATAACTTTGAAGACAATAATTGTGTACTCAAGTGCAAGCAAAAATGGTAACACGGCGCACGCAGTAGAGGAGCTAGCGCGTGAGTACAATGCCCAGACGCTTTTTTTAGATGACTATATAATTCATGACTATAGCTATGAGCACGCCAACAAAGATGATGATTTTAGGGGCTTATTCCGAGCGGTTTTACAGTATGATCATGTGGTTTTTGCATCCCCTGTATATTGGTATGCCGTCACGCCGAGAATGAAGGCGTTTATTGATCGTATCACTGAATTTATGGATGACGATGTACTTCAGCCTGAGCTTAGAGCACTGCGTGACAAACATTTTTCTATATTATCTACATCTATTCATAAAGATGCACCCAATGCCTTTATAGAAATGCTGCAAAAAACATTTGAGTATTTAGGGATGACACTTAAAGGTACTCACCATAGGCAATTTCAAGCACAGCCTTAGTCTTGATTGCTATTTAGGTGCTGCGTTTGGAATTGTTTCGGGGTTTGGTTAAATGCTTTTTTAAAACTTCGACTCAATTGGCTGGGGTGGCTAAACCCCAGCGCAAACGCGACGCTTGTCACATTTTGACCTTGTTTGAGTTGGTCACGAGCAGACATTAACCTTTGCCCATGCAACCATTGCTGAGGTGTCGTGCCCATCATAGCTTTAAACTGATCAAAGAATTTGCTGCGACTCATACATGCAATTTTTGAAAGCTGCTCAATGTTCAAATGTTGCGACAAGTCTTTTTGCAAATAATCAATTGCGGCATGTATGCCTGTACTGAAATGACCGTGGCTTATTTGTTTAAATAAAAAGTCACGACTTTGCTGTTGCAATAACCGTGCGACCAATTCGTTTAACGCCAAATCTATGTAAAAGGCACGTTGTGGGTCATTTTCGCTAAAGAGCTGTATCAGCCGGTTTAGCAACTGCTGAGTTTGTGCGTTATGCTCATTGTGCACTAGCTCATTATGGTATTCAAAGTGGCTTTGTTGTGTCGGGTACTCACAGTTGAGCCTATCCGCCACAGACGTAATTTTGTCTTTACTTATTTCAATTGCAAGGCACGTGGTAGGTTTATCTAAACAGGCTGTTGGGAAATCGATATAAACAGCTTGATGCGGTGCAAGTACGAAACTCTCATTTGGCAAAAATGGTTTATGGTAGTCGCAGCTGTCGACATGCATGACTTTTTTACCCGCTAACATTCCGCAAAATAAAACCTCACTGGAACACAGACGAATGCGTTCTGCATTTTCATAAGTATCATAGATACTTAGCTCAACATCTTTGGCTGCAAAATGAACCCGATTCTCAACCAATGAAGAAACTTTTTGTCTTTGCTTGTTCAGTTGTTCTAGCATCTATGTATGTTCCTTGTTTGGACTCGTGCGCAAACTTTTTGTACGGATTGTTAAGTTTTTAATCTGCCTTTTTATTAATGTCAATCAAATGAAAAAAAAGACCACGTTAATGTGGCCAATAATTAATGACAACATCGAATTGAAGAGGCACTTATGATTTATGCTAATCCTAATTCACCAGAAGCCATTGTGAATTTTAAATCTCAGTATGAGAATTATATTGGCGGAAAATGGACCCCACCAGTCGATGGTGCATACTTTGAAAATATCAGCCCCGTGAATGGCAAATGTTTTTGCCAAGTTGCGCGTTCAAACGAGAAAGATATAACACTGGCACTAGACGCAGCGCATCAGGCAAAAGAGCGGTGGGGTACAACGTCGGTTACTCAGCGCAGCAACATTTTGTTGAAAATTGCAGACCGTATCGAAGAGAATCTAGAGTACTTAGCTGTGGCGGAGACATGGGATAACGGCAAAGCAATTCGTGAAACATTGGCCGCGGATGTGCCACTTGCAGCTGACCACTTTCGTTACTTTGCAGGCTGTATCCGTGCCCAAGAAGGTAGTATCGGAGAAATCGACGAACACACTGTTGCCTATCACTTTCATGAACCATTGGGTGTCGTTGGGCAGATCATCCCTTGGAACTTTCCATTGCTTATGGCCGCATGGAAACTTGCACCGGCCCTGGCTGCTGGTAACTGTGTTGTTTTAAAGCCTGCGGAACAAACACCTGTATCTATTTTAGTGCTGGTGGAATTGATTGAAGATTTACTGCCAAGTGGGGTACTTAATATAGTAAATGGGTTCGGTAAAGAAGCAGGAGAAGCGCTCGCCACAAGCAATCGAATCGCTAAAATTGCATTCACTGGCTCTACACCAGTTGGTTCGCATATTTTGAAATGTGCTGCAGACAATATTATTCCGTCTACAGTGGAATTGGGTGGGAAATCACCAAATATATATTTCAATGATGTGATGGATAAAGATGACGAGTATTTAAGTAAGTGTATTGAGGGTGCTGTACTTGCTTACTTTAATCAAGGCGAAGTATGCACGTGTCCGTCTAGGTTATTTGTGCAAGAAGATATCTATGATGAGTTCATCGCCAAAGTGATCGAGCGGACTCAGCAAATAAAGCGTGGAAATCCATTAGATACTGAAACAATGGTAGGGGCGCAAGCTTCACAGGCGCAGTTTGATAAGATATTGAGCTACATCGATATTGGTAAGCAAGAGGGGGCAAAAGTACTCTTGGGAGGAGAGGTTGAAAAACTCGATAATGAGTTTGAGCAAGGTTATTATATTCAACCAACGCTGCTTAAAGGTCACAATGATATGCGAGTTTTCCAAGAGGAAATTTTTGGACCTGTGATTTCGCTGTGCACATTTAAAGACGAGGCAGAAGCATTAGCAATGGCTAATAGTAGCGAGTTTGGCCTTGGTGCTGGAGTTTGGACGCGGAATATGAATCGCGCATATCAATTTGGTCGTAAAATTGAAGCGGGTAGAGTGTGGACAAATTGCTATCACATGTATCCTGCCCATGCGGCATTTGGCGGTTATAAGCGCTCAGGAATTGGCCGAGAGACCCACAAAAAAGCGTTAGATCATTACCAACAAACTAAAAACCTTCTAGTCAGCTATAGTGAAAGTCCTTTAGGGTTCTTTTAAGTTATAGCCTTTGCAAGATGCGCGACTAATCGCATGGTCGCGCTCTTTTTGGTTGCGTTATTAGGCCAGATAGCGAACACGGGTATCGGAGATACGCGCCAGCCCGGTAAGAGTTCAATTAATGCGCCGGTTTGCAAACAATCCTTCACTAAATATGCCGGCGGTGTAGCAATGCCAAGGCCGTCTTTACATAGCTGCGTCATGCCCTCAACACTATTGGCTGTTACCTGATATGGAAACTCAACATCCATATGTCCAAACTTTGTGTGAAAAAGGCGACGCTTAGCTGGCAAACTTGCTAGTCTGACCCATGGAATGTGGGCAAGGTCTCGAGGGTGTGATGGGGCAACATATTGCGCTAAAAAGTGACTCGTGCAGACCAGTTTTCTCTCAATTTCGCCAAGTCGTTTACTCTTAAGATCACTGTCTGGTAGGTTGCCTGCACGTATCGCCAAATCAATACCTTTTTCTATCAGGTTTTCAAACACATCACTGTAAATAATGTTGATTTCAAGGTGTGGGTGGTTTTTGCAAAAGTCCGCCAGTGTATGAGCATATATTGAGTGGGTTAATGCTGTTGGTAAACTAATGCTTAACTTGCCTCTTAACACAGCACTTTGCTCGGTAATCGATAGCAGCCCATGCTCAACTGTAGTAAGCATTTTTTCACTGACTTGGTGTAGTTTTTCTCCTTGTGGGGTGAGAGATAACTTGCGGGTTGAACGATATAAAAGTGCTGCATCAAGCTTTTTTTCAAGTGTAGAAATATGATAACTGACAACAGATGGAGAAAGCTTTAGCGCCCTTGCCGCGCCTCGAAATGAACCATGCTCTACAACCGCTGAGAAAATGGCAATGCTTTTTAAATCATCAATCATATTGAGTAAGTTTTTAGAATAGTTAAATCTATTTATATCATCTAATAAACCAAAAGGTCCAAGTATAAACTGAGTTGGTAAAGAAAAAAGGAGAGAAAGATGTCTGCTTTACTCGCTATGAGTTTATATGCGTTTTCAATGTCGATTACGCCAGGTCCGGTCAATGTCATTATATTTTCACGTGCAGTCAAAGACGGGGTGGGCCGTACCATCCCCTTTGTAGTAGGCGCAACACTTGGTTTTAGTAGTGTATTGTTTTGCGCCGGAGTCGGGCTCAATTTGCTTATTCAAAAATATGCTTGGCTAACAAACTTAGTCGCGTTGTTAGGATGTGGTTTTATTTGTTACTTGGCAATACAGTTTTTTAGATCAGGTTCGAACTTACAATCTTCATCAAATTCACAAATTGGGGTGTGGTCCGGAGTTGCTTTGATGATTTTAAACCCTAAAGCTTGGCTAGCAGCAATTGCCGGTACGAGCTTATTTGTGGAAGAAGGCCAGTTATCACAACTTATTGTATTTGTTTGTTTATACGGCATCATTTGTTTTCTTAGTCTAAGTTTATGGGCCATCGTAGGTAAAAAAATGTCCGATATTTTTTCTCTTTCGCGTTACATAACCAGTTTAAATCGGATAACGGGCGTGTTACTGCTAGTGGTATGCGGATATGTACTAATAGGTCTTAATATCACCTTGTAATAACATAGCATCGATGAGGGTGATAAGTGTTCAGTGCAGTGAACACAACTCTGCATTCTTTATTGGAAGCGGGGTTTTACTTTTGAAAAACGAGCCTAAATTCAACCAAGTAGAATTGTTTGTAAAGGCTAAAAATGCACTGACGCCCTATGAGGAGCGAGTCGGGTTAGCAGCCATTGCGCTTGGTGTACTGCATTTATTTATCGGTGGACTACCTCTAATTTAAACAGCAAGCTTTAAAACAGGTTGCTGCTAATACTGTAAAGGCTTTACGAAACTGCTTGTAAAGCCTTTACATTTATGGTTTTTATATACAATTATTGCACGCACTTTAGTCACCTGTTGGCACCTCTAGAACTCTAAACTTTAGTACTCTCTCTAAATCAAATACCGTGGATAAATTTCTGACTTTGTTTGATTTTTTAGTCTTTCCTTGTATTTGATTAGAGCATTAAAACTAGGCATTTTTCATTTAAGGGACTATAAAGAGTGGTAGTCTTTGCGGTGGGTGGTTCAGGTCGTACAATGCTAAGTTCAAATCTAATAATCAAAACTCTCCTGCTTATATTGAGTCTTTTCTTGTCTGTTGAAAGCTGTCTTGCAAGCACACAAAACAGTGTAGAAGCCATGCATAACGCCATTGAGCGCAGTGAAGGAGCTGCAAAAGTTGCAGCAATTATTGAGTTTGTGAAAGTGCATTATCACTTTGATACAGAGGCATCTATTAAACATGGCGAAGCAGGATTGAAGCTCCTAGATAGGTTTGCAAATGAAACGCAAGCGTCCAAATTACATAGCTATTTGGCGAAAGCTTATTTTGCGTTTGGTGACTTATCACGCGCCAATGAGCTAGCCAAAACAGCGCTTGCTATTGCCCAGCAGAGTAACAATGCAGAAGGGCAGGTATTGGCCCTTTTGATAAATGCTGATATTGAATCAAGAAGGAACAATTTGGAGTCTGCCAATTTATTAACCGAGAGTGCGATTTCCTTAGCAACGTCAATTGGGCATGAATCACACTTAGCGACAGCTTATCGCATTTCTGGAAATTTAAACTCCAAAATAAAAGACTACCAAGCCGCACTTGCAGATTATTTATATAGTTTAGATCAATTTCAGAAACTGAATAAGTTGTCAGGCGTAGCATCTTTGCATCAAAGGCTGGCCTCTTTGTACAGGAAAATGGGGCTCTATGAAAAGGTGTTACTTCATCAAAATCAAGCAATTGACAATGCTTTGGCGTTAAATGATGAAAGAAATCTTGCGATATATTACAGCAATATGGGTACCTATTTGGAAGAGGTCTCAGATTACGAACGCTCTGTAGAAATGCATAATAAATCATTGCACCTGAAGGAGAAGCTAGGTTACGAATTGGGCGTCATTCATACTTACAACCGACTCGGCAGTGTGTACCGTTTAGTTGGTGATTACCGAAAGGCAGAGGAGTCGTTGTTAAATGCATTGGCGCTTAAAAAAACATTAGATCGGCCAGATCCGAATGTCTCTACTTTTCTCGACTTGGGCCGGTTATATATTAAAACTGGTCAGTTAGCGCTGGCAGAAGATTACTTGCTAAAGAGTATTCCGTTGTATCAGGGCTCCCGTTGGGAAGATAGAATCGCAGAAATTCACCATGCATTTGCAAAGCTACATCTACAGCGAAATCACGCCAAGCAAGCAATTCAATCTTACCTGTTAGCGATAGACGTGGCTAAAGCTCATGAGCGCGACGCATGGCTGATAGAGTATTACGCCGAGCTTTCCTCGATATTTGAAGAGCAAGGGGAGATCGGACAAGCCTTAGAGTATTTGAAGGCGCATAATGAGCTGAAATCTAAATGGGACACTATTAACAATCAATATCAAATTAGAGCCTTGTCCATCGAATTTGATGTGGCTGAGCAAAAACGTGAAATTGCAAATTTGACACAACAAAATCAAATTAAGGATCTAGAGCTGAAACAACAAGCAACCCGCCAGCTTTTCATATTTATTAGCCTATTACTGGTATTTAGTATTTTGTCTTTTGCGTATTTTTGGCGCAGCAAAAATAAACAATTAAAAGTGAAGCAAGCTGCACTCAAATTGGTGAGCGATGCAAAAGAGCGTTTGGCATTTGCATTGTGGGGCAGTGGGGATGAACTATGGGATTGGGACCTACAATCTGGTGTCATTACTCGTGATAATCAAGCGCGTGACTTGCGTTTGCCAAATGAATACATAGGAACTGATTTAGAAAAAATAAAATCGGTTGTTCATCCTGATGATTTTGCTCACTTACAAGAATGCTTTTCTTTGCACTTGCAGGGAAAAATTGATTTTTACGAGGTGAGCTACCGTGTGATGACCCAAACAGGGGACTGGCTATGGGTATTGGATCGCGGAAAGGTTACCGCGCGCGATGAAGACGGTGCAGCCTTACGTGTGAGTGGCACCATAAAAGATATTTCTCAGATTAAAGCATCAGAATTGGCACTTGCTGAGCTGAATGCAACATTAGAGCAACGGGTGGAAGAGCGTACGATAAGCTTACAACAATCAAGGGATGAGCTTGCGTCAACGCTTGATGAGCTCACAACAACCCAGTCTTCGTTACTAGAAGCGCAAAAAATGGCATCGCTGGGGCGTCTTGTAACTGGTGTATCTCATGAACTGAACACCCCTTTGGGCAACTCAGTTACGGCCAGCTCTGTATTGCAAGAAGAGCTGGCTGTGTTTAAAGAAAAATTAGAAGCAAGCAAATTAACTCTGAGCGACACCAAAAGTTTTATTGAAGTATCCCTATCAGGCACTCAGCTTATAGAAAGCAATATTGGTAGAGCGGCGCAGCTTGTAAAGCGGTTTAAGCACGCATCGGTACATGAGTATGTAAGCTCTGCGACAACTGTACAGCTAAAAGAGTTTATACAGGCAATGGTTACACATAATGTAAAAGGGGCTGGGCTAAGTGTTGATATCGATTGTCATGAGGAGATCCACGTAAATTGTGACACGCAAGCCTTAGGTAAGGTATTCGAGGACTTATGTAAAAACTCTTTGCAACATGGCTTTAAAAATAAATCAGGGACAATACATATTGGTGTACACGCGGATGATGACGGCTTACAACTTACTTTTAGTGATGATGGCGTTGGTATGGACAGCGAGGCGAGACCACATATTTTCGAGCCTTTTTTTACTACTGCCCGTAGTGAGGGAAATGTTGGGCTAGGTTTATACATGATCTTTAACCTGATGAATTTTGTGCTTGATGGTCAAATAAATTATAGAGACAGTACAGAGCAGGGCGTCACTTTTGATATCACGCTGCCGGCGAGCATTATTCAAAGATAAAAAAAGCGCCGAAGTGTTTCATTCAGCGCTTTTGGTGAGAATAAGGATGAAACTTTTCGTTATTTATTGCCTACATTGACGGCTATCAAAGTCGACAATAATACTTGTGTCTTTGGCATCTCCTGAGATCTTTAAGTAAGACCAATATTGAGTGCCAGCAGGAACTGTGATGCACTCCGTTGTTGTGCCTGAATTTGACTCGGCGTCTTTATCATTGTCGCTGGGCCAACCACCATTTTTATATAAAATATGTAAGTTGCTTTGGCCATGCGCTGTGGTAATTGCGATATTTTGAGCCGAATTAATGTCGCCAATACTTAGCCACAGTGTGCCATTGCCACCCAAGCAGGCCGCTTGACCAGCTTCAAGACGACCGCCTGTGATTGGTGTCTGCGTCGCACATGCATTTGGCACTTGTTTATCAGCATCGCTCGGTTTGATGGTGACAGTGTAATCTTCAACTTCGCCGTCTCCTATGCGCCCACACGGTGATGTTGCTGCACCATCGTATTTCATCGCGATACGCATCCGAACGGTTTTACCTACAGTACCTGATGGCACCGAGATTGTGCCTGTGACAGCACCTTTGCCAGAAACGTTACTCATAACTTGCTCAGATTGTTCAAACTGACCATTTTCATTAAAGTCAATCCACGCGACCCAATGCTCTGTGTAGTTTCCACCCGCGGTTAACGTGAATTGGTTATCTCCTTCATTTAAGTTAATCACCTTTGATGTAAAGTCACTGTAACCATTAGCTTGAGATGGGTTGCTGAAAGAGCCTGATTGCACATTGGCTATCCATTCATATCTTGTATTGCCATCAGCTTCACAGTAGTCCACGCCAGTGATATTAACGTTGGCTTGCGCAGTGTGTTTTAGTCCTTCATTATCTGTAACAGTCAGTGACGCTATGTAGTCTCCTGCTTCGGCATAGGTATGCGTAGGGTTCGCAGCTGAACTAGATTGACCGTCACCAAACTGCCACTGGTAGCTCACAATACTTCCGTCTGGGTCTGAAGAGTTTGCGCTGCTAAAGCTAACTGATTTCCCTGTTTGGCCAGTATAAGGTCCATTTGCATTCGCCACCGGCGCTAGGTTTTCTGATTTAATTTGAGCACTCGCAGTATCGCTGGCTGAATTTCCATCGTTGTCTGTTACAGTCAATTTAACGGTATAAGTGTTGGCTTGTTGATAAGCATGGACCGGGTTTGCACTGGTCGATGTATTGCCATCACCAAAGTCCCAGTGGTAGCTCGCGATACTGCCATTGCTATCGAAAGAACCCGCACTACTGAACGAAATGTTTTCACCAAGTAAGCCACTGTACGGGCCATTGGCCTGCGCAATGGGTAGTTCAGAGTCGGTTGCTCTTTCATAGTAAACGACTAGAGATGCATCACTATATTCAAGGAAAGGATCGACCAACAGGTTTAGCGTGCCACCTCCCGCCGAAAACTCACAATACTCACTGAGCCTTGGTGCACTGAATGGACCACAATCGAAACTGTCTGTTGTTGGCACTTTATTCATGCTGGCGTAAAGATCTGGGTCGCCTTGATAGCCTCCGGGTATGACGGCAACAGTGCGAATAGCGTCAGCGGGAATATCAAATTGATAGGTTTTAGGCTCCGCGCCTTTGGCTGATTTTAGGCCTTTTACTTCTGATAAGAATACGCGCTCACAGCCTTGGCATAGCGTATTATCAATACCCGAAATAATGCTTAAGGTTGCATTTGAGTACGCACTGAATGCATCAATTGTGGTGTGGTAAGTTTCAGTGCTAGAGGGTGCGGATAGTGTAACCAGTTCAGGTGAACCCGCGCTTCTAAATGAAATAAAGTCAGCATCCCATGAGTCACCATTTTTAACTGGCGCTTTGCCTTTTGAAACGTACATATCTGGATCTTCATCATACCCGTCAAGATAGAAAGCAACAGCTTGCGTGCCCTCGGGTACAGAGATCTCAAAATTATCAGTTTCGCCTTTTTGTGCTGATAGATCGCTAAACGACTGAACAACCGTGCCTTTTGGAGGTACAACTGCCCCTGACGTACCGTCCCATGGGTGATCTGCGTCACTGGTATACTCGCCGAGGCCTGTTGCAATTAGGTTTGCGTTGGACCATATGGTTGCACGGGCAGGGCCATGAAGTGCCGCTGTCATGCGGTCAACTTGATCTTTGGTAAACATGGCGTAATTATCTGAGTAGTGCATGAAGTTTTCAGTATTGGTCGGCTGACCTAAGCAGTTCTTCGCATTGTCTTGTAAAATACTGCTACTCATTTGTGGCGTATCACACGATCCATCACCGGTTGCATTACAGAAAGCTTCTGAATGAACGGTACAGCTGCCATCAAAGGTATGCGGTAAATTGAGCCAGTGGCCAAATTCATGGGTCAAAACTGAGCGGAAGTTTTCATTGGTATTCGCACCGATGTAATCACCGTTGTAAACCACGCGCGAGAGACCATTTTGAGACATGCTAAGCTGCGGGTACCAAGCTACCCCAGAGTTATTTGTTGAACCATCGTCGTACAGGTCGTGCTGAACATAAATATTCATATATTTAAAGTTGTCCCACGCATCCGCTGCAATTTGATCGTCGACACCACTGCCTTTACCATATCCAGCCTTGTCCGGATAGCGCACTATACCATTTGTGGGTTGGCCATTAGGGTCTTTTTTAGCAAGGACAAACTCAATATTTAGATTTTTTCTGATAGCTTGAAACTCAGGTGCAATAGGACCATCGTCCGTTATTAGGCCTAAAAAATCTTCATTGGATTTATTCAGACCATCAATAATTTTTTGCTCTGTTAAACAGTATGTACCAGTCTCACAGTTATACCTATCCCCATAAACATGCACAACGACAGGGATATAATACCTGCCAGGCACCCCATTGCCGTTTTCAGCAGCGAGATCGTCCTGTGTCGCGAGCGTTGACATAATTTGCGAAGCAAAGCTGGAGCTTATTTTTGCTTGGCGAGCATTTTCTTTTTGAATGGCGGACCAGCTTTGCGCGTTATGGTCGGTACCACAAATCTGCCCTGAGTGAGTATGTTGTGCATGAGCAGCAACACTTGCAGAGTTATTTGTGGTTATCAATGATGGCTTTACAGTTTCACCTGCCAATGCGGGGGCTGTGGCGAAAGCAGATAGCAAAGCCGCTGTAATGTAATTTAATGCTCTGTTACTTGGTGACGAAGTTAGCACCGTTTTAGACAAATACATGTTGTTCTCCTGTAGTTATGATTGTTAACGACTGGTACGCAAACAGGCATTCTCGTATCCAGGTTAACAATTGGCATTGCTGCCTATACCTCTCGATTGTGATTGTATTTTTTGTTTATTATTAAATGCTTATAGTTTTTTACTTATTGCCTTTACCACATCTTGTGTGAATCAAGCGTTTTTAAACTTACATCAATGAAAATTAATTGTATACAATATAATGTATGTTTTTGTATTTTTGTTACTTTGTGGCAGGTGTGTTCATTGCCTGAAAATAGAAATAGTGCAAAGAATACAAGTGTTTAAAGTTTGAACGCCGGCGCTCATAAAACTTTGAAAGCAGCCATGATTTTTGGTGCTTGTGTGTGTTAAGCAAATATAGGAACAAGCCGGTATTGCGGTACTAGCATGTGATAGATACCTAATGTGGCTCAATTATGAGATACTCATAGGAAGATTCTAATGACGTTATTGTATGTACAATCCAAACTTACCCCTTGTTTATCATCCTAATTATTCTTTTAGCTTTGACCCTAAACACCGTTTTGTAGTCAGTAAGTTTGCGCGACTAAAACAATATTTAGAGACAAAGGGCATTATAAAAAACAATTTATATCAAGGGCCTGAAGGGCACTACAATGACTTAGAATTGGTACACTGTGAGCAGTATGTACATGATCTTTATCACAATTTATTATGTGATAAGGCGATGCGCCGAATCGGAATACCTTGGTCAGAACAATTGATGGCACGTACATTTACTGCACCGCTCGGCACTTACTTGACGGCTCAGAACGCCTTAAAGCATGGGATCGCTTGTCATTTGGCCGGTGGTACGCACCATGCCCATTATGATTTTGGCTCAGGGTATTGCATGGTTAATGATCTTGCCTATACCGCTACACGATTAATTGATGAAAATAAGGTACATAATGTCTTAATTTTTGATTGTGACGTGCACCAAGGCGATGGCACGGCTGCAATGCTCGCGCATCATCCGTATGTATTCACTTGTTCAATTCATTGTGAGAAAAACTTCCCGTTTAGGAAACATTCAAGCGATTTAGATATTGGGCTACCCATTGGCACGGATGACAAGGCATATTTATCGGTTGTGGCGTCTACGCTGAGAGAACTGATCGAGCAGCTAAATCCTGACCTTGTATTGTACGATGCGGGTGTTGATGTGTGGCAACATGATACTTTGGGTAAACTAGATATCAGTTGGCAGGGCCTTGAAAAAAGGGACAACCTAGTACTTAAAACGTGCCAATCTATGGGGGTGCCCGTTGCGACAGTCATAGGCGGTGGTTATGACAAAGACCATGAACGTTTGGCCAAACGCCATGGCATCGTCATTGAACAGGCCGCTAAACTTTAGTACTTAAAATTTTAAATGTGGCAGCACTTGGCTGCCATCGATTAGCTGTTGAATAGCGGCAGGGTAAATGCATCAAAATTCATTGAGTTTGGAAATAACTCGTAAATCTCTGCATTAGATAATCCAAACCATTTTGCAATGGGAGCAAAGTATTGCTCATTTGAAAATTGCGGGATAAGCCGTCCACCACCAACATCTAGTGGCCCACCTACAAGTTGATCTAGCATGGCGCCGTGGACATCACCGCCATTTACAGCGCCGCCCATCAGTAGTTGGTTACCAGCCCAGCCATGATCGGTGCCATCTCCATTTGATGTGAGGGTACGACCAAAATCAGACATAGTGAAAGTGGTGACACTATTTTGCAGATCAAGCTCGTTAAGCGCACTTTGAAACTCCGCAAGTGCAGTCGCTAAAGTTGACAGCAGAGCTGGCTGTCTTGTTAATTGCTCATCATGTGTATCAAACCCGCCTAGAGAGACGAAAAATATTTGTCTCTGAGATGAGGTTTGGTTGCTAATGCTCAAGGACTTAGCGACGGCAGCGAGTTGTTGTGACAAGTCATTATCACTAAATTGCGTTGTAAGAATGGGTGCTTGCTCAAGTAAATTATTCATATTTTGAACGTTGCTAATTGAACGCCCTAATCGACTGGCATAGGCGTTTTGAATTGGACTATTACTGGGTGTTTGCAGCAAACGATCAATAATACTTTTGACGTGATCGACCTGTGGCTGATAACCAGATAGAGGGTTGATTTTCATAACCCCAGATCGACTCAGGGCATAGGGGGATGTTTGTATACCTGATTGCCAGGGGTTGGATCCCGCTAAGGAAATATTACTGGTAAATGCGCTATGCTGATTGAGTCTCTCGAGCATTCGCGCTCCCCACCCAGTATTTAACGAGACCTTTTCTTGGCCATGCATCCATGTGGCTTGTTGATCATTGTGTGAGAACAAATGGCCTGGCAAGTTGACGGCTTTGTTTTGATAGTCAACAAGTGACGTTGGGGCTATCAAAGTACCTACACCTCCAACAAACGCTAACTGTCCGCTGTCAAATAACGGGGTGAGGCTCGCCATACTTGGGTGCAAGCCGACACCCCCTTCAAATTGGGTTTTAGTAGTGAGGTTAATTGCGTCATTTACAACTAAGTTTTGTCTGCTTTGCTCGTAATTGGTGCGATGTTGGCCACTTGTCGGTACGAGCATATTGAGGGAGTCACTGCCGCCGTGCAAAAAAATGCAAACAAGCGCTTTATAATCAGTTAGAGACTCGCTGCTTAAAGTACTTCCGAGTGCTTGCAGTTGTAAACTAGTCAGGGCCGCAACTGATGCTCCACCTTTCAAACAAAGGGACAAGAAAGCTCTTCTTGATTTTCCATTGTAGGTTGTCATGTGAGGCTCCTAGTCTTGATAATTAAATTCTGGCGACAATGAAATCATGTACAACAATTGAGATATGCGATCTGCTGGCGTACGGTTTGCAAAATAACTGTCTAGATCTGTCAACGCACTACGAGTTTCATCTGACATGCTGCCTGCAAAGTAGACGACATCGTAGTGATCCAGCAAAGCCTGTAATCCCGATTCTTCTAATAACGAAATATACGCTTCGCCATACATATAAATAGTATTGGGGTTTAAGGTATTTTTACGTTCGGCCATTCTCCAAACAAGATCGCTATAGTGGTTGTTTGTTGTAGAAATCATGTTTGAATCGGTGGCAATTTGTAGTTCAGGCGCAACCAGATTTGAATCAAGCAGCTCGCTTGGTCTGTGATCAGGTCTAAAGAAATTAAATACAGATGGAGAGAGAAGTGGCCCTTGTCCATATGTCGTAGATAAATTCCACGTATAATAGCGATTGACCTGAGAGCTTGCGTTAAGCGTTCGCCAAAAATGGAGTTTAGTGAGTATTGGTTCCTTTATTTTACCTGTGTGCTCTAAAACGAGCGAATACTTCCTAGCTTCATCATCTAGAAGAATAGCTTTAACAACGGCTGCGAGATCTCCCCGTTCACCTTGCCCGTTGTCATTAAAAATGGTTGCAACCCGTTCAACATACGCAGGCGTTGGGTTTGATTTTACTAACCTTTGAATTAACTGCTTAGAGATGAAAGGTGCAACATTGGGGTGCATAAACAAGTTGTCGAGTGCCAACTTCATTGATTCCTCAGCGCCTGTGTCTGCCGGAATTACTTCGCCATTGAGTAAGTGCTTTTCAAGACTAGAGTGATAATCTTCAAACGGCTGCATTGGCAGGGTATAATTTTTACTAGGTCGATTCCAGCGAGCAGAATATGCAAATGTCCAGCCGGTGAATACTCTTGCAAACCCGCCAATTTCAAGCTGAGAGTAAGTCGGGATCGTGTTACCGTTGTCGTCTAGCTTTACTGTGCCATCAAGGTTTAGCTCATCTAAACCTATGGTGAACAACTGCATGACTTCTCTTGCGTAATTTTCATCAGGGCGTATATTTTTTGCTAAATCAGCCTTTTCGTTACCTAGGTGGCTTAAGTAGACGCCCATAACGGGAGACAAGGTAACGGATTCTAGCAGTGTACGAAAGTTTCCAAACGCGTTTTTAAGCAGCATGTCATAATAGTTTGTCATTCCCTCCGGTTCACCTCTTAGCGCGCTGTTTGCGTCCGACACAACAAATATTTCGCTCAGTGCAAACGCGACTCGCTGTCTTAGTTGATCGGGTGCATTTAAGCTGGCTTTCCACCATGCATCAATTCGGTTTATATGGCTGGGTTGTTCTTTGTTCGGATAGTTTTCTAAAAAAGGCATATGGTAGGTAGTTTGCGACTCGAGTTGCGCATCTATCCACTCTTCTTCACTTTTTCCTATTACTGCTTGGATTTCAGCGTAAGTCGGCCCCAGTGTTCCCTGATGTAAAAGTGCCGCAGCTTGTAGTTGAGTCATTGCATTGATGGACTCAATAGTAGTTTCTGTATAAGTACTTAGCCCATCACTATTTGTCACTGTTAGGGCAAATACAAAATCGTCTTGATTAGGCGAACTCGTCTCAGGTAAGGTTACAGTTAGGCTGGCTGATTGGTTGTTTAATATCGTTGCTGTAGGGCCTGAAATTTGCTCCCATAAATATGTTAGCTGTTCGTTCCCCCCAGTTACAACGCTATCAATAACAATCGTAGTACCTTTACGAACAATATTTCCAGGCGCTTTTACGTCCACAATTGGCGCAGCACCTATGTCATCCTGTGCGCCGGTATCCGAGTTATCGCCCTCGTTATCTCCTGCATCAGGCGTTTGGTTGTCGTTATTGGAGTCAGTTGGGGTCGAGGGAGAGCCTGAGTTATTGCTATCATTCGTCACATTATTGTTATTAGTGTCACCTCCGCCACCGCCGCAAGCGGATAGTGTGAAGGTTAACGCTACAAGTATGGCGAGTATTTTCATTTCGATTTCCTCAATATTGCCTTCTCCATTTATAGCATCATGAGTAAAATTAACAATGTTTTTTCATTAGTCTGTTTGTTGTTTTTTAGTTTTAAAGTATTGGTTTTCAAGGTGGGTGAATGTTTTTTGTGCGGTTAAGTGAAGCAAGTCTCTGCATTGTTTTGCTGTATGGTGTTGATATATTTAAAACAAGCGTGTTATTCAAGGCTGTTTATGGGTGAGTCTATGGTGTTTTTTTGACTATAGGAGGTTGTCTTAACTCAATAGCCTCGATTGGCTGTACAGGAGCCCGTAGTAAATAGAGCTCGGCCTTGCGTGTATTACGGAGAAGCTAATGAGTACGCGTAAGCTGTATTAATTGAGTGGTTTTTCACGGCAAGCGCAGAGGCATATTAGCCTCTGCAAAAAGCAATTAACAAAAGTCTCTTGTCCAGCGACACATCATTGCTTGTACTGAATAACCTGGAGGAGCAGCTGTTGCGCCTGCAACGTCATTTGTCTGCTTGTCTGAGAGCGTTTTGTTTTGTAGTGACTTTAAAGTCTTTTTTTGAATATTGAGTTTCATTGTATTTCCTTATTATATTCGCCGGTGCGATTGCTCGGCTTTTTTGACATGGCCGATATTTAAATTCCCATTTATCCGGAATATTGTAAATTGAATTTTATTAACGATATTTTATTACCCAATTATCATCTGTGTGGGTGGGTTTTTCTTAATATTATAAGCTTAAGTGTTCGGTTGAGATTGTAAGAAGTGTTTTTATGATTGTTTTTAGTTTATATATTAGGTGAAGGATGCAAGTGTTGCTGCTTAATTACTAAATAATATTATTCATATATTGCTGTTTTAAAATGGTTTAATACCATTGTTGATTCTCAGATTAAGAGGAGACTAAAAGGTGAAGCAGTTTCATATAACTCGGCTGCAAACCCGTATAGGTACTTTGCGCTTAACGGGTGCCTTAGGTTGTTCACCATCTGTGCCCATTATTTACCACAAAGTAGAAATAATGGGCACAGATGGCTGGCTTGAATTAGACTTATCTTCAAACTCAGTGAAACATGCACTGACCCAAATTGAGCACACGGTGTTAGAGCACCTATTGTAACTTAATGACTTGTTTAACCTTTTTGATGAAACTTACCGTGCAGGGAGTGAGCTTTGCCACTGAGTCATTTTGGTAGAAAAGGCTCTGTTGCCAGTAGAGTAAGACCGTTTAACAATTCATGAAATGTGCGTATATTTCGATGGTCAATTCACAACGAGTCTCACGAATTGTTCCTTGCAAGAGAACATAACTCAAATTTGTGTGCTATGTTATACTATAACAAATTTATGAGTTGAGTTAGAAGATGACTGGCGAAAACAAAGCATTACCATTGTTAACCGAGCAGCAGATTTTAGAGGCTCCGGAGTCTGATTATATGAATGACGCGCAACTCGCGTTTTTCAAAGCAAGATTAATTGAACTACACGATACAACCCGTGAACGGATTAGAGAAGTCAAGGAGCATATGCAAGATCAGCCTGATTTAGCGGACTTTAATGATAGGGCATCTTGGGAAGAACAGTGGGCACTATCGATGCGAATTGTCGAGAGAGAGCAAAAGCTTTTACCAAAAATTATTCAATCTTTAGAACGTATTCGTTTGGGCGAATATGGTTACTGTATGGAATCAGGCGAACCCATTGGTATTCCTCGGTTATTGGCCAGACCTACCACAGAGTTTTGTGCGGATGTCAAAAACCTGAAAGAGGTTGGGGAGCATCTCTATAAGCATTGATTAGATTTATCATTAAGTTGCTTGCCTATTGGGGTGCATGAAGTTTAGGTGTGGCAACTTCTCTATTTAACAGCAAGTTAATTTAGGAGTACTTATGGCTGAGTCAAGGTCATTGTTACCGGTCACCATTCTGTCGGGGTTTTTAGGGGCAGGCAAAACCACGGTATTAAATCATATTCTTGGCAACAGAGAAGGGTTGAGAGTTGCGGTTATTGTCAATGATATGAGCGAGATAAATATCGATGCTGAGATTGTGCAAAACGAAGTCAGCTTAAATCGCGCTGAAGAAAAGCTGGTAGAGATGAGTAATGGGTGTATTTGTTGTACTTTGCGTGAAGATCTGCTCGAGGAAATTCAACGTTTAGCGCAAGCTGGCAAATACGATTATCTGGTAGTTGAATCTACTGGAATTTCAGAGCCTCTGCCCGTTGCTGAAACATTTACATTTGCAGATGAAAACGGCAATAGCCTGTCAGACATTGCCAAGCTCGATACGATGGTTACGGTGGTAGATGCGCTGAATTTTTTAAAAGATTACGATGAAGCTAAGTTGTTGCAAGAAACGGGTGAGAGTCTAGGTGAAGCGGATCAACGCAGCGTTGCAGACTTGTTGGTTGAGCAAGTCGAGTTTGCGGACGTTTTGTTGATTAGTAAGACAGATCTCGTATCCGAAAGTGAAATAAAACGACTAAAAGGAATATTAAAAACCCTAAATACTCAAGCCAAGCAAGTTGCAATTCAAAATGGCCAAGTGCCCATCAAAGAAGTGCTTGCAACAGGCTTATTTAATTTTGAGAAAGCACAATTAGCACCGGGCTGGCTCAAAGAGTTGCGGGGAGAGCATATACCCGAAACAGAAGAGTATGGGATCAGTGCGTTTGTCTACAGCGCGAGAATCCCGTTTCATCCAAAAAAGTTTTACGACTTTCTTCACTGTAAAGAGATTAGCGGCAAGTTAGTGCGTTCAAAAGGGTTTTTCTGGTTAGCGACACGCCCACATATTGCTGGCAGCTGGAGTCAAGCTGGTGGAATGGCGAGATACGGTATGGCCGGGCTTTTTTGGAAAGCGGTGCCTAAAGAACAATGGCCTGAAGACCCCGAATACCTTGAAGCAATCGCAGATATGTGGGAAGAACCTTTTGGCGATATGCGACAAGAACTGGTATTTATTGGTCAAGGGTTAGATAAAGAAGACATTACCAGTAGATTGGACAAGTGTTTGTTGGCCCCAGAGGAGCTTGCTCAAGGTCAGTCATTTTGGGCGAAATTACCTGACCCGTTTCCTGACTGGCCTCTGAGGCCAGAGTAAGTTATTTTTCAGTTTCGTCTTTTATATTTTTAAAAAGCCAAGTTGTCTAAGCTTGGTTTACTAATGACAAAATACTGTGAAAGAGCTACTTCAGGGAGTGGCTCTAAATGTGTCTACCTTAACTTGCTCTGTCAGGCTCACTCAACACAGCGTAACCAATTTTGGCGGTTACCTATGTGCTAATCGGGAGACACCATAGCCTCTAGTTAGATGCCGAGCAGTCCTTTAAGTACCATGAGCGGACCTTCACCGTTTTTTGAGATCGTTGGTTTTTAGCTCCTGAACTAGCAATTTGCTCCTGTAGTCATGAAAACAACCAAATGGGTCGTTTTTATATATTTGGTAAAACACCATGACCATAAAATAGTGATATGTAGCAACATGTCATTATTTATGTTAAAACTGGACCAATCAGATAAACGACCGATTGGGTCGATATTAAATTGTTGTGTTTCAATCAGGGTATGCAAATTTAAATGGCTCAGTGTAAAAAATGCAAAGCGGATATTGTGCCACTAGAAGTTAAAGTGGCAATGAACAAGTCATATTTTGTGTGTCCAGTTTGCGATCATAGAGTTAGTAGCTTTAGTCTTAAAGATTTATCCATCTTTATCTGTAGCGCAATATTATTATGGGCTGTTCTGTTTATTCATCACCACATGAAAAATTAACTTTTTAGTTTGTTTATTTGAAACATAACAAGCGCATTATGAGCAGAACCAAAAAGCTTGGCTTGGTTCGTGCCTCACCCATTTTAGCCAAGCTTTATTAGCCCGTTATGCGGACGTTATGTTTGCAAGGAAAGTATGTGCATCTCCGAGTTTTTTTATTAGTTCTATTAATCCCAGTCCCTGCCTATGCCAATATGATTTGGCCGGCTTTATATCTTGAAACACGCCTTTTTTCATGGTGGGCTATTACTTTAGGCTTAGTCATAGAGTACCTATTTGTTAGAAAACTATATGATGTTCCTATTATAAAAGCTGTGTTAGCTACAATTGGTGCAAACTTGGTCTCTGCTGTTGTAGGTATAGTTTTGATCCCTTTAGCAGGCATTGTTTGGGAAATATTTCCAGGCATACTTTTTTACAAGGTTCTTGGGATGGGAACATTTAACCCTATTACTTGGACTGCAACTTTTATTTTGGCTTGTTTAGTAAACTTGGCACTCGAAGGGCTTGTATATAAAAAAGTGTTTAAGTTACCTTTTCAATTCAAAAGTAAATTATCCATATGGTTTTTCTTAGCAAATACCGTAAGTGTAGGGGTTGCGTTTGCTAGTTTATTTATAGTTCCTGTGAGAATGTAAACATAACAATCGCATCAAGTGCGGACGCAAAAAGCTTGGTTGCGTTCGTTCCTTACTAGTATAGCCAAGCATTTTTCGCCGCTTATGCGGGTGTTATACGCAGGTTGAGATCGAGCAATGGAATTAAATTGAACTCCCCATTAGTGAAAATATGAAACCGTGCCCCTGCTGTGATTATTATTCACTGGCGGAGTGAGGTAAATGCCTTGTATGCCCTGTGTGCTTTTGGGAAGATGACGAAGTTGATCCAGATTCACCCAGAGCATCCTTACCTTCCGAATTGAATGATGGCTTATCTTTAACTGCAGCAAGATCAAACTACTTAAAATTTGGTGCAAGCCAAGAGAAGTGCACAGAAGTTGTTATTTCCGAGGTAGAACGAGATACTTTGTCACGAGCGGTTAAATGCGTATAACAAACCGCTCAAGCCGAAGCCACAAATTCCAGTTGCTCTATTGCTTTGTGAAATCGTGTTTCTTGCAATTTACAACCAAGATAAGTTGAGTTTTTGGGTGGGTTATTACGCATCAACTGCCGCTTTAGTCGAAAAAGTAGGTATTCCAATTGTTGGATTAGTTGTTTTGTATACCGTAGGTGTGTTGTTGCAGACACTGGGCCATGTAACATGCTTTACAATGACTGCAGTAATCGCAAAATATCTAAACCTCGGTAAATATTTTTATAGTGATGTGGTAAATGGAGTTTTAGAACCTGCTCCTCTGAGAAATAAAGCACATAAGAGCATAAAACTATGCTAATGATAAATCTTGAACCTGCCTACAAAGCAATATGGTCATCCTATATAATTCTGAGGTTTTCAAGAGGTCTATCATTTGTTTTCCTGCTAATGAGTATTCAGTCTTTACTCTTTTTAATGGTGAAATTATTTTTTGTGTTTTTCGCACTATTTTTGTTGTCTCTAGTCAATATTATTCAGAGGCGAGAGCATGTAAACATATCTACCTTTTCCGCTATTAAGCCGCTACTAGCTAAAATCAACCAGCAAGGCCCTAACAATTCAAGCAAGATGGACGCCGTAACCGGCGCCTCTTCTTGAGGCGTTATATCTCTTTTAACTATGAATCTAGTTGATATTGTTTTCGACTCAGGTAAGTTAAATAAAGTCGTACCTTACTCTTCAGGTGAGAGGGCCTTTGACGGCTTATTGATAGGGTTTGATGCAATTTCATTCTTCTTAAAAGTCGAAGCGGACACAGACGAGGTTGTGTTGCTCGAATCGATACCAGTTAACTTCGCACCCCTAGTATCAACGTTGGCACTTGATGATTGTTTAGGAAAGCGTTTGATGTGGGCTTGGAGTATGATGAACCAACAAGGATATCTGGATGGTATCAAATTTGAGTTTGATAACGCAGCCGCATTTGAAGTAGTGGTTTTGGCATCCGAGTTTAAGCTTTACCGAGTATCCGAGATATAACTAGGCGATTAAAATGGACAAAATCAATTGGTTTGTTGCGGGCAAGCCGCTAGAATATAACCAATTGACTTTGAACCTCTTATCGAGGGTTATGAATGATAGTCGTTGGCATATAGCCGTCCTTCACCTCTAACGCATTTATGTCCAAAGGCGAGTTTACCCGACCGTTCTCTTTTCGCTCATACCTGCCCATCAGGTGGACTTTAAGCTTATTTTTTAAAACCTGCAGAGCAGATATGAGCAACTGTATTTAAGCCTGCAAGGATAGAGTTTGCGCTTGTGGCCTTAAACTTTTATCTTGGTTATGTTCAATCAATCTTGCCATAAACCAAACAAATGCTTCAGTTTGCCCATTTAAAACACACCCTGTTTGGCATACCGCTTCCAGCAAAGCTTGTTCATTGTTGTTTGTCAGTGCCTCTAGTGCGGTGTTACTGGTTAAATGCAATTCGCAATAAGGTAGGCTGTTGTCCAAACCTTGCTCCAATTGAACTTGTTCTTGTTCAACTTTTATCGTAAATGGTTTTTTAACGGTACCAAGTTTAATTGAAACGGCAAGAGCTGGTTGTGGCCCAGTGCAGTTTTGTAAGTGTAATGTAAGGTAGCTGACAAAATTATTTACCCAGTTTTTCAACATGGGCAGTGCGCTGTCTAATCCATCTGCCTCTAAGCAGTCTAGATTTTGCGTGCTTTGAATGACGTTTGCGTTGACTTCCTTTTCAGCCTCAATAAGCGCTTTTACAGTATAATCAATATCTTCATAGGTATGAGAAGCCGAACAAATGAATCTCAAGCGCCCGCGTCCTTTTTCAACTATTGGATAGGTGACCGCCAAAGTTTGTACTCCGCGCTGATATAAACTTTGCACAATGGCATATAACTTATCTTTGTCTCCAAAATGTGGTGTGACAATAGGTCCATCACCAGTACCAAGGTCAAATCCAGCGTCTTTAAATTTTTGACGCATGTAGCGAGTACGATCCCAAAGTTGCGTTCTCATTGAATCATCACGTTGCAATATGCGCAAAGAAGCCAATGCCGCAGCGATGTCAGCAGGGCTAATGGAGGCTTGAAAAATATAGGCCCTTGATGCCGATTTGAGTAGGTTGACGTGCTTTTCACTGGCTGCAATAACACCGCCAATACTACCCAGAGCCTTACTCAATGTAGTCATGATAAAGTCTACCTGATTGCTGACACCTTGCTCAGCGCAAACGCCGGCACCGTGTTCACCGTAAAAACCAAAAGAGTGCGCTTCATCTACAAGTACTAAGGCACCATATTGCTTCGCGGTGTGAACTATGTCCGCAACCGGCGCCGTGCCTTCGCCCATACTGTACACACTCTCTAATACGACTAGGGTTGTACGATAAGGAGATTGCTCAGCGGCTAAAACCGTCGCTAGGTCATCTTTATCATTGTGCTTGAAGGTACGAATGGTAGCGCCACTTAACTTAGCACCATCCACGATAGACGCGTGGCAAAGTTGATCAATTACAACAATATCGTTTGGGCCAAGTATGCCAGATATAGCCCCCAAATTAGCGGTGTAACCTGTGGGGAATAAACAAGCGTTTGGCTTACCGACCAATTTAGCAAACTCTTTTTCAAATTCGACATGTTGATCTGTCATGCCTGTTGCCGCTGCTGAAATTCCCATACCTGTGCCGTAGTCCTGCAGCGCTTCTGTAGCTTGAGCGATAACTTCTGGGTCGCGGTTA
The DNA here is from genome assembly GCF_001625575.1 of Pseudoalteromonas luteoviolacea S2607. Classification (GTDB taxonomy): domain Bacteria; phylum Pseudomonadota; class Gammaproteobacteria; order Enterobacterales; family Alteromonadaceae; genus Pseudoalteromonas; species Pseudoalteromonas luteoviolacea_E. The sequence continues at coordinate 41,481 of NZ_AUXV01000015.1, read as the reverse complement.
AAGCCAAAATACAAGTTGGTTGACCATATAATAGACGCTCTTTCATCGTCGTTATAGCTATCTCCTATAAGGCCTTTAGACGAGCTGCCTGTTCGTAATACCTTGCCATAAGGGTTGCGTCCATTTCTATTGACCATTTGCAGTATCGCTTGAACTAGGAGGCTTTTATCATCTATGTCCCAAGCATGAGCACTTGCTGAACCAAAGGTTGGGTGGCTTGACTGCAATAAAGTTTGAAATTGACTTAATGTCTCGAGGTGAGGTGTTGTTTTTTGTTCATACTGTGAGGGGTGGTCTTTGAGTACATGCTTCGCAAGCAAAGCAGTTGTAGGATGATTTGAAATTAAGGCTGGGGGTAGTAATGTGCCAAAGGCACTGCTTAATCGACTCGATAGCTCAAGGAGGTTGAGTGAGTCAATGCCCAAGCTATCAAAACTAGTGTCGTGATTTATGAGTTCGGGGTCCTTTATGCTCAATAGCGCGGCGACTTCTTGTTGAATAAGTGATTTGGTCACCTTCAGTTCATCGCCGAGTGCGAGTGCGTTTTCTTGACCGAGTGTAACTTGATTTGCGAGTCGGACCTGTGTCAAATCAGGCAGTTTACTGCGATCTAATTTGTCGTTGGGTAAGTAAGGGAGTGAGTCGAGAGACATGAATAATTGCGGAACCATATAGCTTGGTAACTGTTTTAGAAGTATCGATTTTAACGCGTCGTGGTTTGGTGCATCTGGTTGCTCAACGAGGTAAGCAACCAGCGACTTTTGACCCGTCTTGCTTTCCAACGCACTTACAGCGGCAGCTTTTATAAACGTTAAAGACTCAAGTGTTGATTCTATTTCTCCGAGCTCTATTCTGAACCCACGGATTTTAACTTGTTGGTCAATTCTACCTAAAAACTCTATATTTCCTTCCTCTGTAAAGCGACATAAGTCACCTGTTCTATAAAGTCGTTGCTTTTTAGCTTCATTACTGACTTGTATTTCAATAAATCGAGCCGCTGTTTGTTCGGTATCGTTTAAGTATCCTCTGGCCAATTTGTGTCCGCCAAGGCAAAGCTCTCCTGCTACACCATCGGAAACGGGTCGAAGTGTTTCGTCCACTATCACTGCGCTTGAATTTTCAACCGGTTTGCCTATGGTGATGGTTTTGGTACCGACTTCAATATCTTTTAATGTGGAGAATACAGTGTCTTCAGTTGGGCCGTACGCGTTCACAACTCTAGGTCTAGGGTTAAGCGCATGTACTCTATCCACTAAAGCCGGTTTAAGTGTCTCACCACCAAATACCACACATTCAATGCTTTTGGGTAGGGTACCAGCGTTGAGTATGGCTTGCATAGAAGAGGGAACCATAACACATGCTTTTACTTTGTTTGCATGAGGAAGAGAAAGTAGTTCCAGCGCGTTTTTGGCCAGTATGACGGTTCCTCCTAAAGATAGCGTGCCGAGCGTTTCCATCACCGAGGTGTCAAAACATATCGATGCTGCAGCTAACACCCCCCGCAACTCACTAGAACCAAACAGCTTGCTCAGTGCCTGGCTCATAGCAACGAGGCTTCTATGCTCTACGGCGACTCCTTTGGGTTTGCCGGTTGAACCTGAAGTGTAGATGACGTAGGCCAAATCTTCAGCGGTTGGGGATGCCGTGGGCTCAATAACTTGATTATGCATATTCAGTTGTTCGGTAATAATATGCTTAGCAACGCCTGTACAAAGTGCTAAAGTGTGCTCGCTATCAACAATGGCTGCTTTTGCTCCGGAATGAGAGAGCATGTATTCCACACGGTTTTTAGGGTAGTTAGGGTCAAGAGGGACGTATGCACAACCTGCTTTGTGAATACCGATCATCGCAGCGAGCAGCTGCCACTTTCGAGACATACATACAGCGATTATTGAAGATCTTGGAATTTGTTGTATTTCGATCTCAGATGCAATTGTCCAAGCCGCAGTCATTAACTGTGAATAGGTGATTTCGCGCTCACCATCAATGACTGCGATTCCTTCGGGGGTAAGTTGCGCTCGGTGATTAATAAGCTCATAAACAGTGTTACAACGAACACTCAATTTATCACTTATTTCATTGTTGTTTGCCTTCTGCATTTACGTTTCCTTCTGTGGAGTTGTTATTGATTTATGTATTCTTCAATGCAGGTCAAAGGTAACAGAAAGGTGTGAAAATTGCGTTCAGGTTATGTACTTTTACTTTTTACTCATATTTTTTAGAGTTTTTAATCTATTAAATTTTATTATAAAAAATAATGGGTTGGAGTTTTTTTCAGCTTCGTTATGTTTTATGTTAACATTTTTGTTTGGCGTTTTATCGTATGTTCATTATTTGAAGAGTTTTAAATTTTATTATGTTATATCATTTGAGTTTTAATTTTTAACGGTTTTTTATTTTGTTGTTAGCGATTCTTTATTATTCTTTGCTTTTTTCTTTTTAAGAATATAAGTTTAATAAGTGCGTTTAAGCAGGTTGTTTATTTGTTTTGTGGTATATTAATTCCAGTGATTTATATGGAAGAATTATTGCCTTGGAACAACATTCAGAAAAAAAAGCCCAGAGCTTTGTGTATATCATCTATGGTAAACAAGCGCGCCATTACCTCGAAGCGCAACTCAGTATTGCCAGCCTCATTTTTCACAACCCAGAAGCACAAATCTGTGTCTTAGCAGAGTGTTTTGAGCTTTTTGATGAACACCCTCAGCTTACTGTAATCCCCTTAACCGATGACATGAAGCAAGCGTGGATGGGAGAAGACGGCTACCACTTTAAACTTAAACTTGCTGGCTTAAAGTACTTACTAGAGCAACATGCACATAAAATTATATTTTTAGATACTGATACCCTCGTCAAGGCACCAATCATGGACTTGTTTTCTCAAATTTCTGAGAACAACACGTTATTGCATGAAAAAGAAGGCGATTTAACAGGCAAGCGTTTTGCTAAGCAGCACGCAGGCGTTATTGGCAAAACGTTTTCTCACCCAGAGTTTGGGGAGTGGCTGATCGAGTCAGATATGCCAATGTATAACTCTGGTTTAATTGGGATTTGTGATACGCACTGCAAGCATTTAGACAGCGCTTTGTGGCTAATGCCTTTGATTGATGAGCATACAACGATACACACCGCAGAGCAGTTCGCGCTGGGCATTATTTTACGTCGCCATGAGTCGTTAAGTGAAGTTGGACACAAGCGTGTTTATCACTATTGGCACAAAAAACCTCGTAAGTTTATTTTTGAAGAAACTGAGCGCTTGGTTGCTGAGTTTAAAGGGCAGTGCTTGTATACAGATCCAAAGGTTATGGCTGATTTTCGTTACAGGCGCCCAGCGCTGCGTTGGTTGCAAGATAAATTAGGCCTGACCAAATAATAACCGCTAAACCATTAAGTAGGGGGTGTACATGGAGTTTTATCATCTCAAATCATTTGTTGCTGTTGCAAAAGCTCAAAACTTAACAAAAGCAGCTAAACAACTGCACACCACGCCCCCCGCGGTTAGTGCACATATAAAAGCACTTGAGCAAGAGTTAAATGTGACCTTGTTTGAACGGACCAGTAAAGGTATGTTGCTCACCCCGCATGGGCTTGCTTTGCAAGACAAAGCACAAACAACACTTAATAGCGCGCGTGATTTTATCCAAAGTGCAGCATTTACTGATAGTCCGCTGACTGGCCAACTAAAACTTGGCCTTAATTTGTCCATCCGTGCGCAGCAGTGTCAAGGTTTACTTGAGCAACTGCAGTGCGCGTTTCCAAAAGTTTCTATCTCATTAAATCCGAGTAACTCTACTGAAATTCTCAAAAGCATTGAGTCAGGTCAGTTAGATGGGGGCTATGTTTTCGGCCCTAGTGGCAATGAGTTTTCGGCTAAATTTATCACCAACCGCAAGATCACGACGGTGATGCCAAAAGCTTGGATGAATACACAAGAAAGTGATTTTCAGTTGCTTGAAAAAGGAACTTGGATTGGAATGAGCGAGGACTGCCCATTTGATAATGAATTAGTAACTCGGCTGCCTAATGCAAAAATCAGCCACTTTTCAAGTTGCGACGAGCGCACTCGAATTGATTTAGTTTCACAGGGATTGGGGGCGAGTTTTATCGATGAATGCGAGCTTTTGGTTCTGCCAGATAATGTTCATCAAACAAATGTGCTCGATTTTACTTTGCCGTTATTCTTTGTTGTTTTGGCAAGTCGGCAGGCAGAGCCTTTAATTCAAGCTTTATTAAATCATGTTGAAATGCAAATAGAATAGCCAAACGTTGTTGTCATGTTTGATATGTGTGGATGCTGCTTGGTAAAGCGCGTTTATTATTATCATTATTTGCTCTTACCAAGCAGCTCACACATTAAAACCAAGTGACGGGCATGTTCTTGGTTTTTTCACATTGCTCCCGAGTAGGCGAGTGACAATGTAAAATCGTCTAGCAAACTGTCTTACTTACCACTTAAACAATTTACATTTTTGAATTCGTTTGCCACCGTAATTAGCAACTAGATAAGGTCCAACTTGTGCTTCACGGATGGTATCGAATGTATAGGTAATGATCTCAACATCTAATGAGCCATCACCATGTAACTGGTAGCTTGCATTTAGCTTGCTTGAACCAATTTCAAACAGACTGACGAACTTGTTTTCGAACAGGTACTGGTCGATAACAATGCCGTTATTTTCATCTACTGCAAAGTGACCCTTTTTCTCATCTAAAGTCACTAAGGTGTAATTACGTGGGCGAGCATTGGGGCCTTCACCATACGTAATGATCCAATCAGCTTTATTTTCTATAGGGGCGCCAACTTCAAGCGACATTGGGAACTCATACAATGAGCCATGTCCTGGCGCGATTAACTCGCATTTACCTTTAAAAAATCCTTGCCACTCTTGTGGTGCAGCCTGTACACCCGCAGAAGCTGCCGATAATCCTAAACATAGAGCTAACAGAGTTCTCATTATTATTTCCCTTCGTTGATGACTTTTTTGGTGGTCAGTAAGTAAAACGAGGAAAATTCCAACTAATAACAATAGAAGGCAATTTTTATAAAAATAAATATTAAGCTATTGATATTTATGTTTTTAAAATTTTTAGTGATGGCGGTTGGTTACATGCCAACACCCATTTTTTATATCTTATTTGGTTATAACAAGGGCGAGTAATATGTCTGCAATGACTGAAAATCCCGTTGAATAGCATGAGCTTCATGGGCTTCAAGTCTGCTGCGTTCTGACTCAGGGAGAAAAGCTTTTGAACAGTGAAATTGCTTTGAGAGACTGGGCTGCAAATAGTCAAAAATTAATTTGACCCGCTGTATATGAAAGTCGGAGCTTACAATATCGACAGATTGCGCCTTGTGTGCACTCAGTAATGGCGCTGTCAAAGTAGCGTCCTCAATTGTAAATCTGCTTAATGCATTGTCTAAAAACATCTGCTCAGAAATGCCTAAACTGGTTAAATACAGGCCAACTAGACTTGCGTGCGAGTGTGAAGATTGATTGAAGTTTTTACCAAAGCCGCCAGTGCAAATCAGCTTACTTTGTGGCTTTTTACAGAACAGTTCATATGCCAGATCACAGCGAGACTTTGAAATAGGTGAAAGGTTTCCATATTTATCATTCTTGTTGCCAAGCACGATGATTACATGAGTCAAAATTGAGTACTTCCTGCATGGTTTCTATAGTGATAATTTTAACGCCAAAACTGGGGCGGTTAAGCTTGAGCATAGAGACGCTCAAGCAAGTTAAGATTTTAGTTAATTTGATGCGAAAACCAAGTCACAATGGCGTCAGTCAAGTTGCTGTCTTTATCTAAAAGAGGGTAACCATGTTCTTTGCCCTTGTATGCCAGAAATTTGCTATTACTGTGTTGTGCCTCAATAAACAGTGATTGTGCACTGGTATAGGTTCTGCCATCTTCATCTGCCGCAATAATGAGTGTGGGCGTATTAGATAATGAAGCTGTGTACTTCTTTATGTTTTTTTCACTTTGCGCTGATGAGAAAAAGCTAATGGCGGCGATTTGATTATTTATTCCCAACTCTATCGCTTGAGAACCGCCGCAGCTTGCCCCTATTACGCCAATTTTTCCTTGTGCGCCGACTTTTTTTCTCAAAAAGTCATAGGCAATTTGAACGTCAGAGGGCCAGTGAGCAGACATATCTTGCCAAGCTTTTCTGCGTTGCTCCGTGCTCAATGTCGACATGTTGCTCACATCGTATTTGACGCTTTTACTCTCTCCAAAACCTCTAAAATCTATGCTCAAAGCATGAATATGATTGTTGGCCAGTTGCTTTCCGATGCGGTTGTACATGGATTGATTGTAGTTGCATTGGTGGAGCATTAATACTGCGCCTTTGCTTGTTGATGGCGATGAAAAATACTCGCCTTTAATCGTAAAACCATCCTTGGCAGTTAACTGGGTATTTGCGTGCGATGAAGTGCTGGCAAGTGCAGTGGTGAGCACCAGGCTATATATTATTTTCATTTTGATCCTTTGATGTTGGGCGTTCAAACTAAACTACCTCAGCTAAAACGCGAATACAGGGTTTATGCGATAAATTCACACTTGGTCACGTTGTGTGATTTTTGAGCTTTTAATGTCGATGTTGGAAAGATTATAAAACCGTATCTGATCCCCAACATTCAGTTACCGAATTTCACATCAAGTACTCAGTTAAACACATTATTGGGCCTCACTATTTCCTAAGATAGACACAATTACTTACAACATTAAGGAAAGAAAAGTGAAAAGGTTCACGTTAAGTATTTTAGCTTCAGCAATGTTTTTATCGGGTTGTAACGGCGATGGTGTAAAAATTATCAAACCTAAAGACAAAGACAGACCGGCAGTGTTGGCTGACTTTTATGGACAATGGAATCTGCTCGGGCATGGCCAAATTTGGTCTATCGATGCCTCAGGCCTTACAACATACAATTACAACAGCAAAAACTGTGTTAAAGGGGAGGCTGAGACCGAGAAAGAGCTTCAAGGTGCATTGAAGTATTTGTCTCTTTCAGAGTCACAAGATACGTTGACCTTTGCAAATCCAGCGTCTTCTAATTTAACTTTAAGTAAGCTGTCGTCCCTACCTGAGCTTTGCCAAGATGGTCAACTAACGACTGAGATGACGTACCCGCAATTGTTTGACTATGTTTGGCACACTTTGAATGAGTATTACGCGTTTTTTGAATTGAGAGGCATAGACTGGCAGCAAGTTTACACGGATTACAAACCCAAAGTGACGGACTCTATCACACAAACTGAGTTTATAGAGATCATGGATGATATTTTTACTGAGTTTGGAGACGGGCACTTGAGCTTAAGCGCTAATGATGGGACCAGCGCCGATGGTAATAAAATCGATACTTTATTGAAAGAAGCACTCTTGCTAGATGACGAGAATATGGAAGGCGCACTCGCGAAGCTTCATCATAATGAATTGAGGGTGCTAAAACACCTGATGCAGGATGGGGAGTTACGCACTTATGACAATAGTGATGCGCTATTTTATGGCAAGATATCTGATGATCTTGGTTATCTACGCATTGATAAGGTGTCGGATATGGTGGCGGACAATTCAAGCGACAGCGTTATTTCAAGGATTGAACGCGACCTTACTAACACCGATAAAATCATGGAACAAGTATTGACCGAATTTGCAGATGTAGAATCTATGATCATTGACTTACGATACAATGGGGGAGGCTATGACAATGTATCACGCAAGATTGCCGGGTACTTTACCGATAAGGCGTACAGCTTTGGTACTAAACAGGTTGCTAATAAAGCACATCAGGGGCAGTCTATAGAGCTAACTGTTACACCCAGTGAAACCCTCAAGTTTACAAAACCTATTTATGTGCTGACGGGCGAAAATACGGGGAGTGGCGCAGAGGTTTTAGCTCAAGCACTCAAAACATTACCACAAAGTAAATTGGTTGGTGAAGCAACAAATGGCAGCGTTTCAGACTCTTTGACCCATGAGTTACCGGGTGGTTGGGAGCTGAGTTTAAGTCATCAGGTATATAAAAGCCAAGCGGGAGACGTTTTAGAAAAAGCAGGGGTTACACCAGATATTTATATGCCCGCTTACGCCAGTGTTGACCATAAGTTAAATACAGACACACCAATTGAATTTGTCGTTCAAACGTTGGGCGAGATGACAACGCATCGGTATGATGTAGCCAAATTAAATGGTCTGTTAGAGGAGGCTTTAAAAGAAACTGGTTTACCAAGTTTATCGGTCGCGGTGATTTCAGGTGACAAAATCGTCTACGAGCAAGCTGTGGGCCATGCGGATATTGCCCAAAATCGGCTTGCTACAATTCATACGCCTTACAATGTAGGCTCGATAAGTAAAGCGGTTTCAGCAGTCGCCATCATGCAGCAGGTTGAGAAAGGCACAGTGAGCCTTGATGACAAGCTGGCACAGATGAACCTGACTTTCGACCCAAACAACCCAGAAAACACCGGTGAGCAAATGAGCTTGCGAAATCTAGTGACACACACATCGGGTATAAAAGATAGCGATATGATTCTTTGTACTTACTATGTGCACGAAACAGGAATGCCGCTGGCAAATATATTTGGTATACCTTATTGCGATGACTCGGCGCCCGTAACGCAAGACCTTAAGACCTTTTTGGCGAATGACTACTTTAAGCTGGGTGGTCGTTACGTGGGAAGTGGCATTTATTTTGACGAGGAAGGTGGTTTACCAAATCAAGTGCATGGGTACTCTAATATCGGCTCAGCGCTTGCTGTGCATGCTGTAGAGCAAAAAGCTGGGCTGAATTTGGCCAATGATATGCAAGCGCACATTTTTGCTCCCCTAAAGATGAATAATACCCACTGGTATCACACTGAGCTGGATGAGGATAACCCCAAAGCGATTCAGTACAGTATTGATCGTGACGGTGTGAAACATGCGATGCCTGAATATAGCTATGCTACTTTTTACGATGGTGACTTGAATGTCAGTAGCCATGACCTAAGCAAACTATTAATTGCGGTTGCCAATAACGGAATGTACGAAAATGTACGCATTTTGCAGGATGCAAGTGTTGAGCAGATGCTCAGTGCTCAAAGTGATGTTTTTAACATTCCTTACCAGCAAGGGGTTTTTTGGTACTGGGATGGTTCTTTCTTTGGACATAATGGTGGCGATCCTGGTACTCATGCGAGCATGTCCTACAACAAAGAGACCAAAACCGGCGTTATTATCATAGCCAATGGCGAGGACTTTATTCATGGTAAGGATGAAATAAATAGCCAATTAAATGATATAGCGTCTAGCCTTTATCGTTATGGAGTGCAGTTCCCAGCTAATAACAAGTAGCAAATCTAACGGGTGGCTGTAAGACAAGTAGTCGGTGTCAACTCTGCAGCCACTTAACTAAAATTCAACTGGTTCAACTTTGGTAAATTCCTATTAAACAACTGCTTCTTTGAATTCACGAAACGTCGTTTGCTGTTATGTTAATTTAAAAATGCTTAACTACACTATATTTGTCGAGATTGGTATCACGCTCTCCAATGAACAAGTTGCGTACCAGTTGCCAGCTAAATATATATGTGGTGAACAATTAAAATGAAATGGTTGAAGGATATTGACGAAACGTTTGATGCGTTGCTGACTGACTGTTATCAGCAACGAGAAATGGAGATGGAGTTACACATTAATCGGATCCGTTTTTATGGCCTGATGTCGTTGTTTTTAATTGAATTGTTTATCGGTTTGCTCAACAGTGGGATAGATTGGACCTTAATAGCCGTGGATCTTGGCACGATGGCGCTAACAGCCGTTTGGTGTGTTGTGGTTGCGATGTGGGCTAGAAGTAAAGAGTACAAGCCTTGGTTAAAGTACATTTCGATTTTGTTTGATTATTTAATTATCTTAATCATTACTTTAGAAATGGAGTTTCTTTCAGAGATTGGCCACTTTTTGCATGATATGCACAATACGGAGTTTGAACTCATGTTGATGAGTGCATTAATTCTGTTTAACGTTATGAGTGCGTTTAGGCAAGGAAAGTTGATAATCTACTATTCAACCCTGTGTTGTTTAGCGACAGGCACATTGATTTTGGAGCACAGTGATACTGCACGGGCGATAGAGTTACATGAACAAATCATTATTCTGTTTTCAGGCCTATTAGCCTGGTCAATTTCAAGTTATATCACAAATACTTATACTCGACTTAGACATCGAGAGCGGCTGCTACGCTACCTTCCAAAAAAGCTAGTCAGTGCTGTTGAAACCGGAAAAGTTGATATTGAGCCCGGCGGAGAGCGGCGCAATGTAACGGTATTAATGGCTGATATTAGAAGTTTTACATCTTTGTGTGAAAAGCATGAACCCGAAGTGATAACGGCTTTGTTGAATCGATATTTTTCCGCAATGAGTATTATCATTTTTAAATATGATGGGATGATAGACAAATTCATTGGCGACGCAATTATGGCAATTTTTGGTACGCCTCAAGACGAAGGTAACAGCGCCAGAAATGCCATAGAGGCCTCAAAAGAAATGTTGACAGCACTTGAACAGCTTAATGACGAGCTTGTTAAAGAGGGTTTACCGGCACTTGAGATTGGCATAGGGGTGCATAGTGGTGAAGCGATAGCAGGCAATGTAGGTAGCTCTAGTTGTATGGATTACACTGTGATTGGCGATACCGTAAACGTAGCTGCGCGTATTGAAAGTAAAACCAAAGATCTTAAAACCCCTTTACTTATCAGTAAAGTAAGTGTTGAACAATCACAGTTAAACTCGTTAGAAAAGGTAGCGGAAGTTAATTTGAAAGGCCGCTCGGAGCCGATAGAAGTCTTTTTTGACCCTGTAATTTAATTGTGAATTTATTGTTTACTTTTTTGTCTTTGTTAGTTTAATATGGGTACAGCTCAAAAGTGAGGCTATCTTTGTTTGATGCTTTTGCGGTTGCTGAATACGGTCACTAACGTTGAAGCGCATGGAAGGGGTCAATGAATTTTGCAAAGGCCTAAGACGATTAGGTAGCCTTGTTTTTGGGCAGCTACCACCTTTGGCAATGAATAAAAGAGCAAAACGGCATAATCAGAGACTAGGTCATAGACTAAGTCATAGATTTAGTCGCTTCACTCTTTTGACATGGAAATTGGTTTACTTGCGTGCAGCTTTCACTTCTTTCAGTTTAGCCGCATGGTCAATAACGTATTCTGGCATTTCTTTATTACCATGAATCAAGTAGTTATCCATCCAGCGCATTAGTCGAATGCTATAGTCATATTGTGCTGCTACTTTACGGTTACCATGACCCTCTCCAGGGTAATAAACCAGACGCACATCTTTGCCTTGAACTTTCATATAACGATAAAGTTCCATTGATTGTGCAGGGTGAACACGAGGATCATCTTTACCGTGCATTATCAATAGTGGAGTTTTAGATTGGCCAGCCCAATAAATAGGACTGCGCTCTAAGTACCATTGCCACTTCTGCCAAGGGTATGAACGCGCATGAACTAAGAACATTTCGTTTGAGATATCAGTCGTACCAAACTTAGATAATTGGTTTGTAACACCCACAAACATCACACTTGCTGCAAAGTGCTCCGTTAATTTAGTCGCGCCCCATGCAGAAGCATAACCGCCGTAAGAACCACCCGTAATACCGACTTTTTTCGTGTCGACTAGCCCGATATTCACAAGGTACTCTTTCATATCTACTAGGTCGTCAAACTCTTTGCCAGCATAATCACCTTGGCCAAGCTTCGAGTAGTCAACCCCTTTACCTGTAGAGCCGCGGTAGTTAGGGTAGAAAATCGCGTACCCTCTCGCAGCGCCCATTTGACCAGGATCGGAATAGCTGGTCAGCCACCCATTTTTGTCGTGTGATTCAGGGCCACCGTGTACCGACATGATCAATGGGTAACGTTGACCTTTTTCGTAATCAAGTGGGTAGATTAAAACACCCCCAATTTCTACACCGTCACGGGCTTTAAAGGTGAGCGCTTCTTGCTTTGCAAAGCGTTTACTGTCAAGCCACTCGTTTGAATTTGACAAGCGAGTAGGGCGCTTTGATCTCACCATGTATACTTCATTTGGGTGTTTAGCTGTATTGGCAGTTAAAGCAATTGTTTTATCAGAGTCAGATACTGACAGTTTTCCAGCGATTAGTTTGCCTTCTTTGATAAGCTTTTTGTATTTCTGAGAGCCCACTTTGATTTGACCCACAAAGCTCTCTGCACCAACATGGCCGACAAAGTTCAAGACGTTTTTGCGGTTTGACCATTCAAAGTCACCGATGTGGCCCATAAAGTTAGGGATCCATTCTTCGACTTTACCTGTTTTGGCATTTGCGATGTACAGGCGACCCTTAGCTGGGTCATGCTTGTCATCCGCGCCTAAAATCGCAATGTATTTGCCGTCTTGGGAAAACTCGGCTTCGCCCAATTTACCTTCTGTCTTGAAAGATGTAGTAATTGCATACGTTTTCGCATCCATGATGTGCCATTGAGATTTCATGTATTGGTCGTCAATGAGCGCAGTTGGCTGAGTCTTCACCAGTAGCGTGCGGGCATCATCTGACCAATTCACGTCACTTACATAGCCGTCAACGTTTATTGCAGTCGGCTGTAGAGGTTTTTCACTGGCATGTAAGTCAATAATATGAAGTTGCTTGTTTTTAAGGCCTAGCTCGTATACTTCCGCCATAAAGCCTAATTTCTTGAGCTCCTTTTCAGACGCATCTTTTGCGGGCATAGCAAGAACAGCAACTTGCTTACCATTAGGGCTTAAACGATAAGCAGAAACAGATCGACCTGCTAGTGAGAAGACTTTTTGCGCTTCACCACCATTTACAGCAATGCGGTAAAGTGATGTGAACATATCAGTTTTCTTCTTGGTCAAGAAGTAGATGTAGCTACCATCTGCTGACCAAGAAATATTGCGGATATTGACTTTACCCGTAATGTAAGGGCGCTCGACCCCTTTGTCATCAACGAGGTGAAGTTCAGTGAAGTTCTTACCATTTTTATCTACGTATAGCTCTCTCGGAACTGAACGTGTAAACGCAACTGACTCACCATCAGGGCTCACAGCAGCACTGACAACTTTTTGAATTTTTGGAATGTCTTCTATGGTAATAGTATCAGCTTTGCTCGCGATACTGCTGGCACTTGCTAAACCTATAGCAAGGGCCAGTGTGGTTTTGATCAACTTCATTGTACTAACCTTGAATAAGAAACTGAACTGAGCAGGGTTGCCCAGCTCATAAAATTTAGCACATTTTACGTAGGGGCGTTCAGAAAACCAGTGTTTGCGACAAAGTGTATGGGTGGTGCGACTAGCGGTATAGCTACTGCATAAAACAGTGTAAAATTTGACTAAGTAAACGCCCAAATATTGTTAGGCTTTGGTTTAACTCGAATATTCTATTGATTTGGTAGAGTGAGGTGCTTACAAGCAAAAAGCGAGGATGATTAACTATTCACTTTGATGTACCAAGATGAGGCACCGTTGTGCCCATGAGTCGTAAGCTTTAAAACTAATTCTATATAATCATCTACGACGGAATATTGGGTAAAGGACGCTTGCGGCTCGGCGTTAATGTAGACAGCATGAACAAACCTTTACTCCATTGCTTAGTACACATACACATCCTGACTAATGCGTACTAAAGCGATATTGCGCACCTAGGTAAAAGCGTCGTCCATTTCTGTATACTGCTGTTGGGGCGTACTCATTTCGATCGTAAGTATAAATTGTTTCATCACCTAGGTTTAAAAATTCGAATACCAAGTCGAGATTGTCGGTCAAAGAATAGGTGATGTTGCCATCCAGCTGCCCATAATCATCCATTTTGGTCTCGCCGACACCTGTAGCAAACTCGGTTCGATAATTATAAGCCAGTCGAATACTGAGTTGATTGTTTTCATAGTAAGCCGTGAGGTTGGCGCTGTGTTTAGATGTGCCGGGGATCCAATCTTTGAGGCCGCTGAGTTGAGATGTTCTGCTACCATCAACATAGGTATAGTTGGCGATGAGGCCGAAACCATAAGCGATTGCTTGTTGGTAGCTGAGTTCAACCCCCCGTATCGTGCCACCATTGCCATTGATGGGCCTATCTATGGACATTTGAACGCCTTCATGAACTTCTAATTGACGTTTAAACTCAATAAAAGACTCAACGTCTTTATTAAAGATTGCCATCGATGCAAGAGCTGCCTCAGCAAAGTACCACTCTAAGCTGACGTCATATTGAGTCGCACGGTAAGGGTCTAAATCAGGGTTTCCTCCCTGTCCTTGAGCTTGGGTGACATTGTAATTCGTCGATGGCATCAAATGATGAAACTGTGCTCTGGACATAACTCTTGCGACGGCAAAGCGGCCAATCAGCGAGTCAGTTAGGTCTACTTGTAGATTAACACTCGGTAATAAATCTGTATAACTTTTGGTATTAGTTTGCCAATGGTAGTCGGGGGTGGTGTCTGGTAGCGTAGCAATACGCTCATAGGCTTGCGCCTGTTGCCATGTTTTTACTAATCGAAGGCCTAGGTTTGCACTATAGCTTGACCCGCCTAAAGTCAGCATTGAATACCCAGCTAGCGTCTCTTCTTCAATGTAAAAGCGACTGTTCTTTTCCTCGTTTTGAACAAACTGCAGTGCAGAAAAATCTTTTTCTAAGGCGGAAATATTTGCAAAGCTGTAGCGCTTTAAAGTCTGTGCGTTGCCTATTCCCTGCAGGTAATTATCTACAAAAGGTGCTGGGTAGTCAGCTAGGCTTGTCCCAAGTTGTGCTGCCAGGCCATCTAAGCCCCCTTGATTAGAACGCATTCGGATAAAATCGCGCTTATGGCGTTTATATTTGCCACCAAAGCTTAATTTTTCTAGCCCAGGTGTCGTAAGAGTTCGAGAAAAGTCTTTTTGTATAAAATAAGCGGTGTCATTACCATCTTGGCTGTCGCTTCTGGCTTCACTGATAAACCACTTGTCAGCTTGTAAAGGTGAGGTCTCGTAGCGTGTTTGGATGTTTTGAGGTGCCCTAGTATCAAATGAGTAGACTGTGTTGGCAGAAAACTGTGCGGTATTATCCTCACTGGTGCCGCCTTGCCCCAATGTGTAGCCAACTTGATATTGTGCATCCCACCACGGGCCCGTGTAATTTAGATCTAGATGAAAACTCTGGGTTTGGATCTGGGCTTCTCGCCAGATTGCTTCCATGCTGGTGTTAAAAGGCTTGGATGTTGCGTGGCCTAACTGGCCATAAACGAGGGTATTGTCACGAATTTCGTAGTTGGTTATCGGGCTTTGTGCATCGAGCGCTTTCCCTGGCTGCCAAAGAAAGTTTTGGTTGCTGTTGTCTGCGCTAAGCTCTGAGTGGAGCAAGTGAGCACGAAGGGCCCAATTATGATCAAGCTGGTAAGTAATACTAGATGTTAGGCTGGTTAGCACTCTGTCTTGTAAAAAGACGGCTGAGCCACCCCCTCCTGGGGTCCAAATGTTTTCGAACGTCGCATCTGGGTTGCTCGAAGCTGCAAGCTGTCCATTCGAAGTTTGATCAAAGTTTCTTTCATGCCAGCCCCATGACTCTAATCCATCGCGCCTTAATGAGCGCTGCAAGTGGTTGAGAGTGATCAAAAACGCGAAATCTTCGGGCTGATTTTTCCAACTATATACAGCAGAAAATTGAGGGTCATATTGCTTGGATAAATCATTATACTGGACCTGAGTTGTAATTGAGCCAGTGCCTGATTCGGCATAGAGCGGATCTATGGTCTTAATATTTATTGCTCCACCCAGAGAGCCCTCGTCTTGATTGGCATGCGGCGTTTTATAGATTTCCAAACTAGAAACAATGTCAGCAGGCAGCAATGTAAAGTTAAAGCCTCTACTTGGCAAAGAAGAGATCCACCAATCAGCCGATGCCAAGTATTGGCCATTCAAGTAAGTACGGTTTTGTTCAGGTGTGGTACCTCGCACACCAATCCGTTCACCCTCTCCTTGAACTCGAGACAATGATATGCCAGTTATGCGCTGAAGTGCCTCTGCAACATTTTTGTCTGGAAACTTTCCTATCTCTTGTGCACTAATACTATCGCTTATTTGTTGACTATAGCGTTTATTATTGAGAGATTTGACAACGCTGTCATGAAAGCCCCTGATTTGAATATGAATTAATGGGTCTTTTGGTGAGTCAGGGTGAGGATTTGTATTAGGGTCTTCTTGGCTTTTATTAGATGCAGAGTAGGCGTTTTGCGCAAAAATAAAAGCACCAATTAGAGCGCTGGTAATCAGAAATTGGTTATTACGACTGCTAAAAATCATTATTTCCGACTCCTGCAATAAAGCATTTAACTTATCGTGACACTTTTTGAACTTATGTTTTTAAACGCAAGAACAAACGGATCAAGGTTACATATAGGTAAATTATTTTTTCAAGTAGCATAACATAGTATGATGGTAAGGGAATAGATGTCTGTTTTGTGACTTTCTGAATAATAGGAAGCAATTTATTGTTGGATCAATCAATGCAGTTTGAGCGTTTTTTATTAAATGATGTATTAATTGATACTAAGAAAATGCGTGTCAAAACGGCGGGGCAGTGGACACCCATAGAACACAAACAGTTGGCTTTACTCAGACTTCTCATCCACAAAGCCCCAGAGCCAGTTACACGTGATGAAATTATTGAGCAGCTTTGGCCTAATTTAATCGTAAGTGATAATTCTGTCAGTCAGCTTATTGTGCAACTACGCAAAGTACTGGGTGACACTTCCAAAAAGCCACTTTTCATAAAAACGGTGCCCAAAACTGGCTATCAATGCATAGCTACGTTCTCGCACACACCGACGTTAATTGAAAAATCAAAGACTCCGAACAAGCATATCCCTTTTCATTGGATGATGAGCGGGATGGCTTTTGGCTTTTGTCTTGCGTTAGTTCTGTTATTTGACTGGAAGGGTGATGGAGACGCCCAAAAAATCGATTACATTTCGAGAATAACTTCAGCGCCAGGGGCTGAAGTACAGTTGAGTTTTTCACCAAACGGGCGATATTTAGCTTATAGCCAGATTGTGTCGGGCAGTAGCCAGTTTGATCTGGCAGTCTACGATTTGCAAACTCAAACATCACACACAGTCAAGTCTTCTGGGTACAGTGAGCAATTTCCTGCTTGGTCAGCAGATGGAAACTGGCTTGTGTATTATCGTCTTGGCCCTTTTGGTTGTGAAGTCCGTGCTCTGTCGGTCAACAATGCCATAGAGCTTTGGCGGTTGAACAAAGAGGTCCACCTGTTAGAGTGCGATGGGGCACATGAACCAGAAAAAATCATTTGGTATTCAAAAGACAGTTTGTTAGTAAACCGAGCTATGTCTGGTAAAAAAGCTCTGGTGCAGTACGACACTCTTATTGACGAGCATGGGCAATTTGAATTGCGAGAGTCTCAAATTCTGCATGGTGTTCAACATTACGATGTTTTCGGTGATAAATTACTTTATTCAAATACTAATGATGAAGTGTTTAAGTCAGGTGTTAACCTTGAGCGTGAAGCCATTGAACTTGTGGACTTGGGCAAAATCAGCAAACCTTATTTTGGATTGACAAAGAGCGAAGTGGTCAGCCTTAATGGCGATTTACAGCTCCACACTGAAGAACAAAAAACGGCGTCCATATATAAGCCATATGGCAAAATTACTGAACTTGCAATTGGGCGAGGGTCTGGCCATTTAGCACATACCGAAGGCACAGCTGAAGTTAACCTCTACTTGTTTAATCGTAATAAAGCAGAATTTCAGGCGATTTCTTCAAATTCTAGGGTAGATACCCTGGCGAGTATATCTTCTGATGGTATGCAGCTGGCTTATGTATCTACGGCTCCAAGAGTCGACCCGCAAATTGACCACGTTGAAGTTTGGATAAAACACCGCTTAAAAGCGAGTCCGAGTTTGCTCACTAAAATGCCTAAGTCTGACCAACCTCGGTTTTTGTTATTTTCATCAGATGGAGAATACTTAGCGATTTTAAGTGAGGCAAACACGCTTTATATAATCAATGTCTTTGCTAAAACCCCTGTTGCAGTGGTGAAAGAAAATAGCAGCTTAAGGGATATTCACTGGGCAGATGATGGAAAGTCTATTTTTTATCAAACAACTGAATCAGGTGAACGGCAGTATTGGCGATATGACGTGGGAAGTGCGGGTAACTACTTGCTAGCTGATAATAGTAAAAGTCAGCTCCCTTTGTCCAAGAAAAATATAAGCTTTGATGGATTTCTGCTGTCCCTTAAGCAGTATTTATTCGAGGTACTAGAGGGACAGGTAAGCCTAGAACAACTATCAAGTTCTATCGATTTATATCGCCCAGCGGTGCATAAAAATGGCATTTATTATGTCATCAAGCAGGGACATCAATTATCGCTTTATAATTTTAACAGCTTTGTTCAAAAAAATGAGTTTGTCGCAGATATTGGTTTGCATTTATACAATATGAATGTTGATTTGGGGCTGAGCACCACGGAAGATGGCAACCAAATCATTTTAAACAGAGTAGAAAACTTAGAAATGGATATTGTGTTGCACAAGTTTGCGCAGCCGTAGAGCACAGAGGCAATAGCATGTAATAAAAGTGTTGCAATAATTGCAGTCAAAATGCAAAGTTAGAAAAAGCATACACTGTTGCCAAAGGAGTATTGAGTATGATGCAGTTGCTCAAATTTATCGTGTTTGGAACCGCAATTTTCTTAATTGGCTGTGCTAGCCCACATATTGCTTCTGATTATCGCATTTCAGAAGATAAGAAGCGAGGTGTCGTCTGGGGCACAATTACTTATGATGACCAGTTTGCAGACTATCAGTTACATTATAAAAATCACCAAACTGGTGAAGTAGGCTTTTTGCAGGCTGAGTTAGTCAATCTAGAAGGTTTTAAGGGTGGGTTGTTTGTTGTTGCTCTTCCTTCAGGTTCTTATACGCTTACCGGTTGGAAAGTAAGCACGCCTTATTACTCTACGTCTTTGATAGAAATGGACAATACATTTACTAACAATGCTGGCCATGTGAATTACATAGGTCGTATCCATTTTTCACGTTTTGCGCAACTGAGCCAGACGGTTTCTGGTGTGACATACCGTGATCATATGAAACAAGATCAAATGCTATTAAGCCGGATCCATCCAAACCTAGACAGGAACGTCTTGTTATCTGACACCGATTTCATTAATACGACTTTTTGTGAATTTCGTATAAGCGATGGCGCCGATTGCATAAAGACGACAATAAATACCCCGGTCCGGTAAAAAGGTTACCGCTTAATTATGGCCCTCAAATCATTTTCAAGGGCGATAAAGTAAGCGAGCAAGCGGGTCAGCTAGCTTCCTTAGTTGGCATCGCTTGCCCTCCAAATCTAGGATGGTTTAACAGATATAGAGCACATGTAAATGAGGCAAAGAAAACGATGATGACACGATTAAATCGAGCCTGTATATCTGTGTGCAGCAATTGGTTAACAAAGCCATGATCTGACGTTGTGATGGTTTTGGCATCCATTTGTGCAATCACCGCTTTGATGTCAGTTTGGATTAACGCTAAATCCGTGTAGCCGTCATAGAAGAAATAACCTAGTGCGACAGTGAGTATTAAAAAGGAAACTGTCAAAACCCGCCTTGCCCTTTGCACTTGGCACTCGGAAACCGTGACTAGCCAGCCTATTAAAGCCAATTGACTTACTAAAAAATACTCCCATAACTTATCAATTTCACCTTGAGTGAGTACATACAGTGATACTAAGTTATCCATATTCATAGTGCACCTCACTTAGAATGAATTGGCGGTTCGTTGAATACCATAGAGTGTACCGCCTTGAAAGTAACCAAATGGGCCATAAGATGCAGGGTAAGTGCAAGCACACCTAGCTCCCTGAGCTTGTGCTCCATTGGTGATCTGACAGTTCAAACCGCGAACACCGACGTCGCAAAAGAGTGCCGCTTTACCCTCGGAGCCATCACAGGCAAGCGTATTTGCGTTCCAAATATCCGAAAATGGAATATTGATTGTTCGAAACGATAAGTCTTCTTTGAAGACATTGTAGGCATTTACCATTTGATGAGGGATGGGGATACCAGAGTGGTAGAGCCTTTCGAGCTTGTAAGTAAACTGTCTATCACAACTGTCTTCCCCTTCCTCTCCATAGCGCTCGTAACACAGATCATGCGCTCTGCATGCTGCATCCCATTGGTCAACGGGGCGAGGTTTATAGCCTGTTGTTTCATATGCTGGATAGCTCTTTCCACACCATTTACCGTATACAGGTTGGCAGGTTACGCTAACTTCTTCGCCTGAGGGGGTTCGAACAGTTTGACTTGAAGTACACGCCACTAGAAAAATTGACAGAATGCCTATGTATTGCGCTTGCATCACTAACTTCCTTGGTTGAATTTTATGCAATATTGTAAGTTAGGATATGATGGCGTGTTTTGTCAATTGGCGCAGTGTTTTTAATCAGACTTATCGAAGTATATCTTGTGGGTCAAAGGGGGGCTAAAGAGCGTTGAAGTACTGCTGGGGATCAGGCTAGCTTTTACCAAGGAATGTTTGAATAGGCGTCGTATCCCAGTTTCGCTCTTGTGCTTTACTCAAAGCGGTTTTTGCAATTCGTATCGCTTTACGAGGATCTTTCGGTTGAGTTAATTTAGCTTTAAGTAACAATAACTCTGGATCATTATTATCATTTCCAAGCGCCGTTTCTAGCCATTTTTCTATATCAGGTGACTTGGGAGAATACTTGAAAAGGTGCATCGCAAGCGCTTTAGCAGCTCGTTCGTCATATTCACCAGCAAGTTCATACCAGTGAGTTGCTTTGTGCGGGGCAAAGAGCTCATTGTTGGCATCTGCGTAAAGGGTCGCGAGTTTATATTGAGCCGGTGCAAAAGACAGTGCACTTTGATATAGCCAATTTACGGCCACTTTAAATTGCTCAGCCGAAGGGTTATTAGATATTAACTCTATCGCCAATTTATATTGGGCAATAGGGTAGTTATTTTTGGCCGCTGCCAACAGCATGGTAAGGTGTGCGGTGTCATCACGCCAATGATATTTTAAAAGCTGGCTGGCATTATACTCATCAGAACTCAACCAGTTGGCGACGTAGTATTGAACCTGCGCGTTGCCTTGCTCCGCTGCATCTATATGTCTTTTGATTTCGTTGCGGTAGTCTTTTTGTTGAAAGCCCAGTGTTCTGTGATACTCCTTACCTTTGAAAGTTGTAAAGTGATAGACTAAAGAGTGATTCTTTTTTTCGCTATTAGGCTGATACCGCCAAATGCTCACAGCGTTAACAAGTGCACTCGTAAAAATGTTTTTTGGGTAGCTATCAATGACTTTAATATTTTTTACAGCGCCTGTGATTCCAACGTCAAATTCAAGCCACACCCAACCTTCAATACCTTGCCTAGCAGCTTGCTCAGGGTAGGTAGGTAACTTTTCATATACTTTATTGATGGACTTATCTTTAATTTCGAAATCACTAAAGTTTGGTTCATATTTCTGGCTTATATGAGGGTAACCGAACTGTGCCCTTTTTTGTTCTAAGACCTGCTGGAGCGCTTGCTTGTCTGGATATTGAGTGGCGATGATTTGCGCGGTATTTAAGGATTCAGCAATGCCGTACTCGGCTGCGATTGTAAAATAAGCATAAGCCAGTGATAGGCTTTTTTCGGTACCTTGTCCATGTAATGACATAACCGCTAAATTATATATTGCGTCTCCGTTGCCAACTTCTGCCAGTTTATAAAACTCGCCATAAGCTTTGGTATAGTTTTGCTGCTGGTAAAACTGAGTTGCGGTGAACAGATCTGCAAAACTTACCTTTGGCATCATCGCCAAAAGTAACAAGAGTATTCGAAAAGTCCTATAATGCAGCATGCTAACTAATACGTCACCTTGTTTCGAGAACCACACTTAAAAAGTAGGCGTTAAATTACCAATTGAACAGCGTTAAAATCAGTACCTAAACGACCGATTCTACAGCTTTTACAAACAATTACCATATGGGTAATAGATAAAAAGAAAAGCTGAAGGACTGCAATGCAGTCTTCAGCTTGTGTCTCCTGGGCAGGGAGAGGCCATCCATAGCCAGTGGATCCTGTGTTAGCTATTTACAACGAGGACCTACTTAAAAGTTAAATCGAATCCCGGCTACAAACCTGCGTCCATCAGCATAAACACCAGTCAGTGCTTGCTCGACGCCTTCTTCTTGATAACTGAAGGTATGTTCATCCGTTAAGTTGATAGCTTCGAGCACAACAGCTAGGTTTTCATTGATGTTATAAGTTAGGTTGGCATCAACCTGTCCATAGGCATCAATATAACCTGGCCAGTCATTTCCTGAGTCATAACCTGAACGATGGTTGTAGGAAATTCGACCGCTGAAGTCATCATTCTCATAATAAGCGCTTAGGTTTATTGTGTGCTCGGAGTTTCCTGGGATAGTAACGTCATTACCGTCTTTATCTTTTGCCTCACCATCAACATAGGTATAGTTTGCTGATACACCAAACCCTTCAAGCAACTCTTGCTGATAACCAAACTCTAAACCCTGGATACGGCCAGCTCGACCATTACTTGGACGGCTGATACGAATACGCGTATTGTCGTGTATTTCAAAAGCAGGCGTACTATCTAAGAATGATTGGATGTCTTTATAGAAAAACACCGCAGAGAACAAACCAGCTTCGTTGAAGTACCATTCAATACCAGTATCAAATTGTGTTGCTCTAAATGGATCAATGTCTGGGTTACCACCGGTACCAGTTTGTGTCTCCACATTGTAAGAGGTCGACGCGGTCATACTTGCATAATCAGGTCTAGACATTACCCTTGCAGCACTGAATCGCATTAGTAGATCGTCACTCAGATCTATGGCTAGGTTTAAACTGGGTAAAATATCAAAGTAGTCTTTATCTTGAGTCGTCCAAACTTCTGCGCCAGTTTCACCTGCGAAAGCAGATGACTCTTGCTTGGTGTGCACAAGCCTTACACCTAAGTTACCGCGCATGCCATCTGCATCTATCGTCGTTTTAACATAACCTGCCAAAATCTTCTCATTGATGTCAAAAGTACTGGCTTTTAATACGTCATAGTTCCACGTTAGGGCATCTCCATCACGACGAACTTTATCTGAGTCCGTTATCGCGTACGAACGCAATGTGCCTGAAGAGCCAAGCCCTGAAAGGTAATCATTTGGCATTGCGAGCGAGTAATCAGCAAGGCTCCAACCTAAGTCGGTACGATTAGCCGTTGTGTGCTTGGTATTAAATCTGCTGTGGTCTCTATACTTAACACCCATTTTTACTTCACTAAACACAGCAATATCGATAGGGCGCTTAAAGTCTGCCTGAAAATATGTTTCGTCGTCTTTCGCGTCATTACTATCATAACGCAGGAAACCTAAATCCCATTTGGTACCGTCTTTTGGATCTGCGCCATAGGATGTTTTTATGTCTTCAGCTTGTGATGCGTCGTATGAATGAACGTAGTTGCCAACCCAACCAACTGAACGGTCAGCCTGTGAGCCACCTGTACCTTCGGTATAGCCTAATTGATAAGTCGACTGCCAAATCTCGCCTTCATGCTCAAGTTTTAGGTCGTAAGCTTTAGTTTTAAGTTGTGAGTTTCTTACTTTAGTTTCGTCTAGTATGTTGGTGCCATCAGGCGAGAGGCCCAATGTGCCACCGACAGCCATTTTTCCGACTTTTTCGTGGTCAATGATGGTTATGTCTGTGTATTTAGAATTACCGCGCTCAGGTAACCAAAGAAAGTTTTGGTTTTCATTATCAGCGTCAAGTGTTGAATCTAGTAAATTAAAGGTAACATCAGTGGTTTCGCTTGGTCTGTATTGTAGTGCTAAAGTGATACCCGTTCTAACACGCTCCTGTGAGAACATTGCTGAACCACCACCTCCTGGGCTATACACGTCCTCATGAACCGTGCCGTCCTCAAGAGTAACTGTTCTATCAGCCCAACTCCAAGCTTCAATACCGTCACGACGTAAATTACGCTCCTGTCTAATGACTGAAAAAAGAGCGCCGAATGTTTCGTCATCATTTTTGAAGTTATACATGATGGAAGCTTGAGGATCTGTTTCACCAGACACTTCACTGTATTGGGCTAACAGTGAGCCTGCAATTTTATTTGCTTCTAAATCAAGAGGCTTTCTCGTTTTAACAATGATGGTTCCACCAATTGAGCCCTCATCGATATCAGCTTCTGGTGATTTATAAACCTCTAAACCCGAGACAATTTCTGAAGGCAGCATGGTATAGTTGAAACCACGGCTGGCTGCTGAGTTTGTCCACCAATCTGCTGAGCCGACAGCTTGCCCATTTAAAAGTGTTCTATTCTGGCTTTCGCTAGTACCTCGAATGCTTACTCTTTCACCTTCACCAAAGTTTCGCGTAAGCGATACACCCGTTATGCGCTGCAAAGATTCTGCTACGTTCTGATCGGGAAATTTACCAATGTCCTCGGCTGTTACGGCGTCGACAATTGCATCAGCGTATCGTTTTGTATTAAGAGATTTGACAACACTGCCTCTAATCCCGCGAACTTGTATTACTTCAACTTCTTTTTGTGATGCATTGCTCTCAGCCGCGTATAGCGCGCCTGGAGTGTATAAAGCTGCCCCCATCAATGCTGAGCTTACAGCAACTGCGAGTCTATTTTTGTTTTTTGACATCTTACCATTCCCCTTGGATGTAAATTAAGCGTAACCGCCTCTAGTGCAGTAAAGATTTAACAACAGGGAGGATTGTTAAATCTTGAATGGCTATGAATTAATATGAAACGTAAAAATTAAAAGTGAAAATAAACTAACTTATTGTATAAAAACAATATAAAAACTATTTTGTAACTATTTTGAGTTTATTTAGTAAGTTTACTTATTATCTTTTTGTTCTAATCTCGTTCACATTCACAACTAATAATCCCAAGGTGGTGATTAATTGTATGAAATATCGCCATGACAGGGGGAGATCGAAACTATTAAATGCGGTGAGTCATAAAAGGAGTGAGTAGTTGGGTCACAAAAACACGATGGTGTTGATGTTAAATTCATAGGAAGCAGGGAAAGCCGCATAACTGCGTTTTACATTGTTACGGTCAAATAAAAGTCAGCGTGCAAAAAGCATTGCGAGCATACGAGGTAAGTCAGTGTAACTGATTTACCTCGCATGCTTTGGTATTGCTATAAACTCTTTTTCGGAGGTAGTGCAACGTTCGCAAATATCAAACCTGCAACGAGCGACATAAAGATTAAGAATGTTTGTTGCCCGATATGATCTGCCATAACAAAGCTTTGACCTTCAATCAAGGAGTTTAGCCCGATGTAGGTTTTAGAGCCCGGGACCAGCACAATCAGCCCTTTCATCGTGACGATTGAAGCAGGAGCATTTTCAACACGGTTGAAAATATTACTAAAAATGCCCACTGCAAACGCACCAGCAAATGTTCCAAGAGCATAGTCGAAATATATCGCAGCACTTACAGAAACTGCGTAAGCAATAAACCCAGACGTAATGCACCATGGAATATGTTTTAACTTGGTTTTGAATATAACGACTAAGCTGATACAAAGCAGAAATACCGCTAACCATGCCGTCCATTTTGGTATGGGATCTGGCTGAACAAAGTCTGCTTGGCCAAATACATAGAAGCCAATACTGATACCTAAAAAAGCACCAAAATATAGCTTGAACAACAGCATAAATGCGTCCATGACACGCGCTGTTCCAGATACCAAGTGTCTTGCAGAAAGCTCTGCAAACCCCAGAGCAAGGGCTAGTCCCGGGATAAATACGATAATTGCGGAAAGTACGACTAAGCGAATATTTAATTGTGGGTCAATATATGCGGATACAGCGCACGCAGCTATAGCCGAAGCGATGGCAACCATAGGCTCTAGCATGTGAGTGACTCGTTTAGAGTGTTCTGACCACAATATAAATAGGTATACCAAGATAGAAATGATACCTGACCAAACAACATCACTCCAGCTGGAGCCCATTAACATTGCAAAAGCACCACCTGAGACTGCAAAAGCGAGCGCCATTTGCCACCTCGAGTAGGGGGACTCAGCAGTTTGAATTTGATCTAAATTTTCATCAGCTTCTGCAATAGTTAACTCGCCAGCCAACATCTTGTTGACGACATCGTCGGTATTAGCTAACGAGCCCAAATCATGATCACCTGGCTCAACCCTTGCTACGTGTGTGTACTCTTCCTCGTGTCCGTCAGTCCAAATCACAAATGTGACCGACGTTGGGGACATGACAAAAGATGACTTTAACCCAAGGTGGGTGGCAACTTCCATTAAATGTGCTTCTAAACGAAAAGCAGGTGTACCATATTGGTGAAGCATTTTGCCAAGCTTAACAATAAACTTGCGCTTTTGCGTAAACGTTGCTGAGTTCAACTGAGCAATACCTAATTAGTTGAGTAGTTAAGGGCATGGCCCCATAATTTAAGCGTTTTGTGCTTAAACCCCAAAATACACTAAATATCGTGACTTTAATGATGTAATGTTACTGCTCAATTATGTTGAAAATCTGTATGATTAAGCTAAATAGGCGAAAAGCTCGCCTATCCAGTTTTCTTAATACTTGAGCAGCGCTCATTGTCTTATAAAAAGCGCCGCAGCTGTACGGTGCTAATTTCCATAAAATCAATAATAAGTTACGCCGCGCATTCTAACCAGTTTTGCTGTATTTTCAACGCATTTTGTTTGCGTTTTTTTCTTCAATCCACTGCGACATGTATTGAGTGCTGCGCAATGTATGGTGTTTCAGCATTTGGCCATAAAAATTATTTGTGCGATGCTGTGCAAGTGAGCCTCTAATATCAGCGATTTTGGTTTGTAGCCGTTCCATTAAACGCTGTTGGTCATACCATGTTTGCAGTATTGTAATCCCATTTTTCTGAGCTACCTCAAATTTTGCTTTTTCGGTATATAAGGACACTGCGGCATCAACAAACTCTTCATCGCTTTGCGCTATAACACCATGCCAGGGTAGGGAGCCATGCATCCCTTCTGCACCTACTGGCGTTGTAACGCATGGAGTCTGTGTGATCATCGCTTCAAGAAGCTTCCCTTTGATCCCCGCACCAAATCGAATGGGTGACAGACACACTCTACTTTGTTTCATAACTTCTATCGCATCATCCGCCCATCCTTTAACTAAAAATCCAGTTTTTGGATTGTTGAGTGCCGTTGCTTTTTTGGGCGGGTATGAGCCGTAAATATGCAGTTCTGCCTCAGGTAGGCGTTTCTTAATTGCGGGCCATAGCCGCTGTAGATAAAGGACTGAATCCCAGTTTGGTGCATGGCGAAAATTACCAATGGTCATAAAATGCTGTCGCGCATCAAAGCTTGGTAGATCTGATGGTAGACTCGACAACTCTACAAGAAACGGCAAATGCACCAGCAACGACTCACTGATGTTGAACGTTCGTTTTAATAACTCTAATTCGAAGTCAGATATAATCAGAGAAAGATCGCAACGCAAAATGGCGGCAATTTCTCGCTTAGCAAGCTCTGAATTCAATAGTCTAGACTCATCGAATGCTTCATTTGCTTTTACTGCCTCGTGGCGAGAACCGCGCAAGCATTGTAAGTCTTCAGTGTCGAGAATTTTAAGTGCGTTAGGAGCATGCTTGTCTACACGCCAGCCAAATTGTTCTTCCATCATAAAGCGGTCAAACATGACTATATCTGGTGCGTAGTTTTGAACATATTCGTCGAAAGAGCTGCAATTTAACGCAATTTGTTGGCTTGAT
Source organism: Pseudoalteromonas luteoviolacea S2607 (assembly GCF_001625575.1). Lineage (GTDB taxonomy): Bacteria > Pseudomonadota > Gammaproteobacteria > Enterobacterales > Alteromonadaceae > Pseudoalteromonas > Pseudoalteromonas luteoviolacea_E. Next base: position 13,680 of record NZ_AUXV01000015.1, on the reverse strand, counting down.
ATGCCGTACTCATTCAAATTGACCATATGATCGGTTGTTTGAGCTGGGCTGGCAAATTCAACTTGCCAACCTTGAGACTTATAAAACTTAAGTAAGGACATCATATGTACACCCGCTGCCGATGAATTCGGCTCCGGCCATACATATCCAATAACTAAAACTTTGGTCATTTATGAAGATGATTCTCTTATTTGTAGTGTAATATCTACCAGTGTCCTGACCGGTGGCTGTGATTTGTTAAGTATTTCGCTGAGCGCTTGGCAGGTACGTTTACCTATATCGTCTGCATCAATACGAACTGAAGAAAGTGCTGGGCGCATGAGTCTAGAGTCGGCTAAATCATCAAAGCCAATCACTTTGATGTCTTTACCTGGCACGAGATTGTGCTCACGCATCGCTTCAATGGCACCATATGCTATGACATCGCTAAAGCAGACGATAGCTTGTGTATCTGGCGCCACTTGATAAAGTTGGTGAAAAGCATCTCGACCGCCTTGACGGTTGGTTGGTGCGGTAATTTCGTGCGTTTGCGAAGATGAATTGCGAGTGGCAATAGCCGAACGAAAACCAGCGACACGTTCGTGATAATCCGAAATTTCTGTTGTTCCACCTAAAAATGCCAGCTTATCAAGCCCTTTCGCTAACAAATGCTCTGTGGCTAGGTGCGTCCCCTTTTGGTTGTCTGGGAGAATACATGGCGCATCTGCAAATTGAATCTCACGCATTATATTTATAACTGGGAAACCTGAATGTACTAATTGATTGACCCATTCTTTAGTTGTACCTGGTGCCGGAACCATAACAAATGCTGAAACATTGTACTCTTTTAAAGTATTCACTACTTGCTGCTGGCGCTGAAAGTCTTCCCCAGTATTGACTAACATGGGAACCATACCTAATGCATAGATGTGCTTTTCTAAACCGACCGCTAACTGTGCAGAGTAGGGGTTAGTTAAGTCGTTGATGACGACTGCAACAAGGTTTGATTTTTTACTTCTAAGTGCAGCAGCGTCACGATTATAGACATAACCCAGCTTTTCAATTGCTTTTAAGACTTTTTCTTTGCTTTTATCGCTTACTTTATCTGAGTGGGTTAAAACGAGCGAAACGGTAGATTTGGAGACCTGTGCTTCCTTGGCAACATCAAAAATTGTTATTTTTTCTGGCTTTTTGTCGTTGTTCATAAGTGCCTGATCGCATACATTGTGCTGATGACGGTTGCATAGTTTAAACTTTTAATCTTCGACTCTGCAACTTACAATTCAATTGTGTCTCAATTCTCTAAAACAATAGCCTAAAAATCAGATTTTTGAACGTCAAATGTCTCTAAAATACTGCACTTAGCATAAAATCATTATATCATGGTCTGCTATGGGAATTAGAAAAGGGTTTTCAGAAGTGATAAATACCACCGGTTCATTATTGTTTACTGCAACGCTGTTTATGTTTGCGCTTTCCTTGTTTCACAGTAGTGCAACGAACGCAACGGAGTACAAAAAACCATCATCAGAAATTGCGGAGTTTGTGAACAAATATAGTGTGCCGGAAGCATTGGTGGGGCCTAAAGGTCGTTGGATGGCACTTTTGGATGAAGCGCCACTAAATCAGCTCCCAAACACTACAACCAAACATTTGTTGGGCGTTGATTTTAACCCGCTTAGTACGATGCACGCTGATATTCCCAGATACTCTCGAATCTCATTTAAGCATATTGATACAGGCGCCGTAATTAGTCCAACAGGGATTCCCGATGGCAGAATTTTGCATCCTTCATGGAGCGCGAGTGGTCGACACTTAGCTTTCATTTTGGAAACTGAACAGGCTGCCCATTTGTGGGTATTTGATATTAAGCAAAAAAAGAGCCGTATTTTGTCTCAGTTTGCATTAAATGGATTCACAATAAGCAAGCCTTTTGAATGGTTAGCCGATGGCTCTGGATTAATCGCTAATATTAAATTGAATCGTGGAGTGACGGAGCCTGCACCTAATGCAGTACGTATTTCTCAGTCTCCTTTAGTCGTCAATTCTACTGCTAGCTTCAATAACATAGATAAAGCACAATTTGGGCCTGTGCAGCAAGATGAGTTTAAAACCTATGCTTTTACTCAGCTTTACAAGCTTTCATTACAAGGCGGGGCAGTAGCAATTGGTCAGCCTGCTTACTTTAGCGACTTTAGTGCCTCTCCCGACGCCACCAATTTACTGGTCGCTATGATGGACATAAGTAGGTTGTCACAAATGCAGGTGGTTGATTTTAAAGAACAAAACAATAGCGTTTGGCAGATCTGGGGTATGCGTGGGGTGCCTTTGTACGAAGTGTATAGACCTCAAAAAAGCCTGCAAGGCACGGACAGGCTCTCTCAACCCTTTGTAGAAACAACTGTAAGAAGAGCCTTTAAATGGCGTGCAGATAAAGGCGCTACGCTGATTTGGGCCCAGTCGAGTGACAATGATGATAATGAAAGCTTATATAGTATTTCTGCGCCGTTTAAACGCACACCAAGACATTACGCGGATACAGATGGGCGCGTATCTCACATTTTGTGGGGGGACAACCAGTTAGGCGTGTTAGTTATGAATGAGGCAAATGGTAAAAAGGTCTATTATGCCTTTTCACCATTAACCCCAAACCGCTCTCGTGTTGAATTACAGCTATTTGATGATTTAAAACGCGGCGCTAAACGTGAACTTATTTTCACAAAAAATGATCTTGGGGTTGATGTTTTAAGGGTTGCAGGTGGCCGATACTTATTCGTAAAGGGCACCAATAGAAATAATGGACAAGATGAACCTTTCTTATCAAGGTTTGATGCGAAAGGTAATTTGTTTACACCTATTTGGCAGGCTAATGCACCATACTTTGAGCAAGTAATCGACGTTATTTCTGACGATGGTATGCGCTTTGTAACACGAAAAGAGTCTAAAAGTAATCCTGCAAATTACTTTTCTAGAAATCTGACTTTTGACACGGTTGAGCAGTTGACAAGAAGTGCACACCCTTATCCGAGCATGCAAAACATAAGCAAAGAGCTTATGAGTTTTAATGTTGGAAGTGGACGTATAGTTGAGGGGGATTTCTATTTGCCTAACAGCTTCGATCCGAGTAATGGGCGGATCCCGGTACTGATCTGGATAAATGCTCAGGCACCGATAGACAAAACTGAGATTAAATCCCCTTACTTATTTGCTCAGCAAGATGCTTTGAGTGGGGTGCCATTTGTTCATGAAGGGTATGCAGTACTAAATGTACACAACTTACCATTACTCAGTGCACAGCTACAAGGAGAAGAGTTAGCAAAACAGTTACGAGACAGTGCTGACGTAATTGTATCAACACTGATTGCGCAAGGTATTGCAGATAAAGATAAAATAGCAATTGGTGGGCATGGTTTGGGGGCAACCGCTGTTGTTAATTTACTCGCGCAGACAAATTTGTTTGTGACAGGCATAGCTCGAAGTGGTACCTACAATTTCACGCTAACGCCTTTCGCGTTTGGTCAAGATGAGCACAGCTTATGGCAAAACCAATCTAGGTACATAAATAACTCAGTGATATTTAAAGCCGATAAAATTAATACGTCGCTGATGTTAGTACATGGTTATCAAGACAAGAGTAAAGGGAGCTTTGCGGTTCAATCCGAGAGACTGTTTAGCGCGATGAACGATTTAGGCAAATCGGTAAAATTGGTAATGCTCCCGCAAAGTGGCCACATTTACACAGAGCAGGCAGAAGTGCTACACATGCTTTATGAGCAGTCGAAGTGGTTGCAACTTCACTTCGAACCACTCCCAACTATAGAAGAAACAGACACAATACCTGACGTTTTAAGGTTTGAACTCCCAGAACCTCAGCAAGAGTTTCAATATCCGTCTCCTTGGAATCAATAATGAGAAAAGGCCCTATCGGGCCTTTTCTTGAATAGTGAAAAATGCTTTACATCACTCTTTTTGAGTAATAGAGCTACCCAAAGAAGCGGCAATAACCATTGCAATTGCGAACCATTGCCAGATTGTTAGTAACTCTCCAAGTATCATTAAGCCGGCTAAAGCTGCAATTGCCGGCTCTAAGCTCATCATAATGCTGAAGCCTTGCGCAGGCATATTGCGCAGTGCAACCATTTCTAAGCTGAAGGGCAGAGCGCTAGACAAAAGGCCTATGGCAATCCCTAATGGGATTAATTGCCAATCAAGTAAGGCCAACCCCTGTGACGCTACGCCAAAGGGAACGACTGCAAAGGCTGCGACGCTCATGCCCAAGGCAACAGTGATGCCGCCAGAACCTTGGCCACCACTTTTTTTACCAAAGATGATATAGCCTGCCCAGCATGCGCCTGCAATTAGGGCTAAGATAACGCCAATTGGATCCAGTCCATCAACTTCACTCATATCTGGTAATAGCATCAAAATCCCAGCTATGGCGAGCAATACCCAAAGGTAGTCACGCTTTCTCTTAGAAGAAAATAACGCAACCGCAAGTGGGCCCGTAAATTCAAGTGCAACCCCAATTCCCAAAGGTATGCGCTCTATCGCATAATAAAAAGTCAAATTCATTATACCTAGCGACAAACCATAAAGGGTGACCGGTCTCCAGTTCGCAGGCAACTTTCGCCAAGGTCTAAAAACTAGGCACAAAATCAGCGCTGAAAACCCGAGTCTGTATGCTGTTGTACCTTCAGGGCCCACATACGGGAAAAGTTGTTTCGCGATTGATGCGCCAGACTGAATAGTCACCATAGCGAGAAGGAGACAAGCAATCGCATACAAAAAACGCCTATCCAAAATTTGCATTGATACACCTATTGGCTTTAAGAGGGCGGTAGTCTAATGCTTTAGACCATCACACTCAATGGTTTTGTATACATTATTCCTTTATTGCGTTTTTTCTATCTTTCGATGTTTGCCCTGTGTATTTATTGTGTTTTTTAGGTTGATACTTTGTGTTCTGGGCTTGGATCTTTGCAACAAATTATTACATAAATCCAGGCTTCTATATTTCAGCTATGTCTGCTCTGAGGCTAAAAAAGCTTGCCATGCTTTTTCATGGGCTGACATTTGTTTATGCTTTTTTGATGAATAGTGGGCTTGTTTGTCTTGCTCTGTTAAAAATGGTCCAGCTCTACACATACCGCAATGCGAATCACAGAGGTAATCGGGTATTACTAATGATTGAGCTGTGTCGGTTTGGGATGACCAAAAATAGCTGATCCCACGTGTATCCTTAACATGTTTGTCCCTGTCCACATTCCTGATTTTATAATTGGGAAAGAGGTCTATGTTGAAATCTGTCTGTCCTAAGTAGTTAATATTGAGCCCCTGATGTAAGGTTTGCTCTAGGTTCCATTCACAATAAGGTTTGACGTCCTTTGACGTGATAATACTGAGCATTGGACCTTGCTTATCGAGGGCAATGGACTGAGAGTTAACTAAAAAGTAGCGCAACAAACGTCGGTTTAGCGTGTTAATACTCAATTGACTTTGTTTGAATTCGTCATGAGACGTAAAAGCGGGTATTAAAGGAAACTGGAAAATAACAGCGTCAAATTGCTGTCGTCCTAGACGGTGCCAAGAGTCGACATCGGTTACATCAAACTCGGTGAGTACTTGCACACCGGCTTTGAGCAGATTGTCCATAGCATGCTCTTGGTATTTTTCACGTAAAGCTGATTCACTGTCATAAATACTCGCGACCAGTGATGTGGGTTTAAGGTGTTTTTGGATGGAATAGGAGAAGCTTAGGTCGCCATCTCCTACTGTAAGAATTCGCCACTGCGGGTTCAGCTTCATAAAAAACTACTGGTTATTCAAAACGCGTAATTATACCAAACCAAACTACATGGTGAAGCGCAATTTGTGTAATCTTATTAGATTTTAATTGTGCTATAGCGATACGCTCTTAAGTTCATCCAATAAGTGCATTACGTCAATACTGGCTTGCTCCATTCTATTTAGCTGCTGCACAGCACCTTGTTTATCACCGCTTTTAAATTTAGTGACCGCTTCAACGCCTGCCTTGTGCACCTCTTTGTGCGGTTGCTCTAAGCGTCGATAAGCCGAGTTATCTGAATATAGTTTAGCACCGTCGCCTGCTATCCATTTGCCCAGCCGACATGATGTATGATCGGCAAAGTCCGTAACAGCCTTATGACTGATGCCCGTGATGACATTATAAACTTCACTTTTCCATACCACATGATCAAGCTTGACCGTTTGGATAAATGTTTGCTGGGTTGCGTTAGAAATCGTGTGTCTCATCGAGCCGCAACTTGTAACGATTTGGCCGTATTCATCGTTTAAGTGTTCAATACTACTTGAAAGCACTTTATTAGAATCTTGAATAACCGACACATCTTTTACAGTTAGTTGTGTGGTATCAATAATTTTAGTTACCAAGTCAGAAACTTCGTTTGCTGATGCATTAGTGTTATTAGCCAGCGCGCGCACTTCATCTGCGACCACGCTGAAGCCTCTTCCTGCTTCACCCGCCCGTGCAGCTTCGATCGCCGCATTTAAAGCCAGTAAATTGGTTTGATCTGAGATTTTAGATATGGTGGAAACAAAGGTATGAATATTGTCTGCCATATGTGACAAGCCAGATATATTATCGGTCATACTGGACATGTTTTCAGAAAGCTTACCCATACCTGAAAGGATTTTAGCTAAGGACTCTTCTGAAGTTTCAAAAGATTGATTGACCTCTGATATTGCGCTGCTGTCTTGCTCAATATTCAAAAAGCTTTGCAATACGGTTTCTCTGATCCCTTGAATTTGGTTCATACCAGATAATGCGCATTGCAGCAGTTGGTTATCGGTGTTGTCATTTAACTGTGCTTGAGCTTCTATGAGTTGCTCTTGAAGTCTCTGGTTTTCAGCTTCCAACCTTTGATTTTCTTGAACTTGCGCAGCAAGCTCTGATTTTATGTGGTGTAGCTCTTCCTTAAAATCGGTGTTAGAGAATAAGTTGTTAAACACTGATTTAGTCCCCTTTATCTTTTCGCTTATTTTGCGTGAGTGCGTTGCAAACAATCGCCACGCGACTCGTTAATAATTTAAAACAATGTATACATTGCATTGTTTGCTATTGTGACACAAATTTTTTATGAAGTATTTTATATGTGTTGGTGTAGATCTATTTTTATGTAAATTAAAATATATCAGCCAGATATACAATAAAGAGGTAGGAATGGGTAAATACGATGCTTTACCCTTGTCTTGGTCTAGAGCGTACGGATTTTAAACTTTTATTGTTATACATTGCAGCGTCTGCCAAGTGGAGTAGTTTGTCAGGCGCAGTATCAGGGTCAGTGTCAGTATGACCTATACTGAGCCCGACACCGAACTCGAAAACTTCTTCAAGGAGTTTTTTTCTGAGCTGCTCATCATCATTTTGATCTAGAGAGCCAAATGCAACAAATTCGTCACCGCCTATTCTAAAACAGTTATCTTGTCCGAATACTTCGTTTAATGAGGTTGCGATTTTTTTTAAAATGGCATCACCACAATTGTGTCCAAATTTATCATTAGCACACTTAAAGTCATCTAAATCAAAATAAAAAAGAGTCGGGTGTTGACGGCAAAGTGTATTAAATTGTGTAAAACAGGCTCTGCGGTTACCTATTTTAGTTAACTCATCATGCGTTGCATCAAACTTTAGCTTGTCTTCAAGCTGTTTGCGTTGATGTATTTCATTATTGAGCTGGGTTATGGTTTCGCGTTTACGCACTATCATAGTGTATAGCGCATAACAAATGAGCAAAAAGCCTAATTGCTTAAAGGAAGTATCAAGCACAATGACTGGTAATATATCAACAGCAATAAAGTCATCTAGTAAATCAAGTAATAAGCCAAAGCAATAAATGCCCCAAGCGCAAATTAAGACGCGATTTTTAAGGTGTGGTGCTGAATACACGATCATCGTTGACGCAATACTGAACCAGAATAACTCCTCTAGTGAGTCGAGTAAGTCGCCCGGCTGTTCCTGCATCCAGATATAAAACCCAAAAACGAAGACCCAAATCGCGGCATAAAGCAGCTTTTGATACATAAATTGCACTCCCAACGCTACCCTCTAACTTATAGCAGCTATCGCCTTGATTTGCTCGCCTGCAAATAAACTTACTACAATTATTCAGTCGCTTAAAATAATTATTTTTATCTCAGGAAGGCCCTAACTAGGTCATTAGGGCTATTTCTGTGGCGTGTGAGTGTTTTAAATTAATTTTCACACTCCTGACACTATTTCGTCATGGTAATCTATCAGGTTGAGAACTTGTAGCTTTTTTACATTGCATTAAAAGAATAGTTGAAGCGTAAAACCCTCTGAGCTTCGGAGGGATTATTCTATCTAGTTAATTCAATAGCTTGAGATATCATGAACAAGTGAGAAACAAATACAACGGATGTTAAAATAAAACGCATTTGTTTATAGTCTTTGTGCGTTTCTTGCCATTTGGGCATTGCTTTTTCTGTCCAAAGAACTACCCAAAAGCAAGCGGCTAAGTAACTAAGTATCAATGTTGGTGACAAAAACGAGAGTAATGGAAAAGGGATCACAGTAGCTACTGCGAATACCGCATGTGACTTCGGTTGTTCACCTGCTCGCCACAAAGTACCTGCCATAAATGCAAGTATACCCATACTGTAATAGCTAAATACGTCGACTAAAGATTCAGAACTGCCCAGCATGAGTGTTGCGGCAATACACAGTAAAAACGGTACGAAGCCCAAGTAGCCTAGTTGTATGTGGTTGAAATATGGATGCATAAATACTCTTTTCTTATGTGGTTTAAGGTGTTCGGCTGTATATCAGCAACTGGTACAGATGAACGGCTGTGCTAATGCACTTGTTTCATTTCTACGTGTTGATTATACCTAAGGTTTAATTTGCTTTTCAGATTATTCAATCAAATTATTCGATAGCAATGATAGTTTTAATCAATTTTATTTAATTCATGCAAGCTTATATCTTTGTGTTCAAGCAAAGCCACTACGGCTTAAAACAAAATTACATACTTCTTAAAGAGGATAGTTATGAGCACTTCATTGATTAACACAAAACTTTTACCTTTTAACGCGACGGCTTACCACAAAGGAGACTTTGTAGATGTGTCTGAGCAAAACTTACTAGGTAAATGGAGCATTGTTTTCTTTTACCCAGCAGATTTTACCTTTGTATGTCCAACTGAACTTGGCGATCTGGCTGATCATTACGCCCAACTACAAGAAATGGGTGTAGAAGTTTACTCGGTGTCTACCGATACACACTTCACTCACAAAGCTTGGCATGATGCGTCAGATACCATTAAGAAAATCGAATTCCCAATGATTGGCGACCCAACAGGCAAAATTACTCGCAATTTTGGAGTAATGATTGAAGAAGAAGGCCTGGCGCTACGTGGCACATTTGTTATTAATCCAGAAGGTGAAATTAAAGTTATTGAAACTCACGATTTGGGAATTGGACGCAGTGCAAAAGAGCTTGTTCGCAAAGTACAAGCAGCTCAATACATTGCAACGCATGATGGTGAAGTTTGTCCTGCTTCTTGGCAACCAGGTGAAGAAACTTTAGCGCCTTCTCTTGATTTAGTAGGCAAAATCTAAGTCGCTACTTGCCTTAAGCCTGCTGGCGCTTGCTAGCAGGCAAGCCCCTGAAATTTGCTTCTTCGCTTTACAGCAAGTATGTGCTTAGCGTTTCAATGAGGAATTATAAATATGTTAGATGCGCAAATTAAAAGTCAGTTAAAAGAGCACTTTAAACAAATAACATCACCAATCGAGCTGAAAATTGCATTGGACAGTAGCAATAAATCCAATGAACTAAACTCGCTAGCTCAAGATCTTGTTTCGTTGAGCGAACACATTTCGGTGGTCGAAAACTACGATATGAATGCTAGACGACCTTCACTTGTTGTTAGCTCGAAAAATACGAGTACGCAAATTAGCTTTGCTGGTGTTCCAATGGGCCATGAATTTACGAGTTTAGTACTTGCGTTGCTGCACAGTGGTGGACACCCCGCTAGATTGAATAGTGACGAACTTGAAGTGATTCAGTTAATTGATCGGCCTCTAAACTTTGAAGTGTACGTATCTTTGAGTTGTCAGACGTGCCCTCAGGTTGTACAAGCGCTTAATACCTTAGCTGCAAATAACGCCAACATCTCAACAACCATGGTAGATGGCGCACTGTTTCAAGACGAAGTAGAGGCACGCAATATCATGGCTGTACCCAGCGTGTATTTAAATGGTGAGCTATTCAGCCAAGGCGCGGTAAGTCTATCAGATATCCTAAAAAAATTAGACGGCAATTCGGCTCAAAAGGAAGTCGAAAAACTTAATGGCAAGGCGCCTTTTGACGTGCTGGTGATTGGCGGAGGGCCTGCGGGTGCATCCGCTGCGGTATATGCAGCAAGAAAGGGTCTGAATACTGGGGTTGTAGCTGAGCGATTTGGTGGTCAGGTCGCTGATACGATGAGTATCGAAAACTTTATCTCTGTTAAAGAGACTGAAGGGCCTAAATTAGTCGCGCAATTAGAGCAACATGTTAAACAATACGACGTTGATATTATGACGAGCAACAGGGTTGCTAATATCGAGCGCAATGAGTATCTGGATATCGAATTAGAAAATGGCGCAAAATTGACAGCGAAGTCTGTCGTTATCTCCACAGGCGCGCGTTGGAGATCTGTCAATGTGCCCGGTGAAGCAGAATATAAAGGCAGGGGAGTTGCTTATTGCCCACATTGTGATGGCCCTTTATTCAAAGGAAAGCCGGTGGCAGTCATTGGTGGCGGTAATTCAGGTATTGAAGCTGCAATAGATCTTGCAAATATCACAGAGCACGTCACTGTTTTAGAGTTTGCGAATGATTTAAAAGCTGATCAGGTTTTGATAGAAAAAGCACGCAGCCTCGCTAACGTTACAATTCACACTAATGTACAGACCACTGAAATTGTAGGTGATGAGCAAAAAGTGACAGGGCTCAAGTACATTGAGCGAAGTACTCAACAAGCGCAGTCAATCTTGGTCGCTGGCGTTTTTGTTCAAATCGGATTAGTCCCAAATTCAGAGTGGTTGAAAAATACACAAATAAAATTAAACCAATTTGGTGAAATTGAAATTGACGGTAAAGGGTCTACTAATATACCAGGTGTTTTCGCCGCTGGTGACGTTACTACGAGCCCGTTTAAACAAATTGTTATCGCTATGGGAAGCGGTGCAACAGCGAGCTTAGGCGCATTTGATTACTTAATCCGAGCACAGGATTCTGCCAATCAAGCTGCTTAAATATTCCCTTTGGTAAGGTGCAGTCATCTTGCCCGACTTAATTCATTGCAATACACCCATGCAATGTGTCTCCAGCCACGCTTTTATGCGTGGCTTTTTTTATGTATTTCATCAATGCTGCTGATGAAATAATTTATATTTTCACGTAAGTTATTTTATATCTAATAATAGCTAGTTAAGATATATCCTATTACTATCAAATTTAGCTATTTGGTTACTGTTTTATTGTCAATTTATTGTTTTTAATAGATTTTGCTGATTGACGATACAAAGTGGTTATGGAAGAATGCGCAACGTTAATTGCATAACAATAAATAAAGAATATGGAATTTATTAATCATAATTATGGATTATTAAAACAACATTTGCCGCATGATTTTTATCGCCAGCTGTTGTGCCAAAATACTAAAGACACTCAAGTCTATCAAAATAATTTTTATGGCTCTGACGCAAAAAAAAGTTGCGAAGAGCAAGTTTCACTTTTTTTAAAGCACCCAACGCATCTGCGATTAAATTACCTTTCTGATAATGCAACAAAGAATACCCATCAAAAATGTATCAATGCACTCAATTTGGTTGCAAAAGAACTAGGTTGCAACCCCAGCTCTAAACCGCAAAGGGGGACTTTGATCGTACTCGGGCTTGGTGCTGGATATCATATTCATAAATTGCTCTCATTAATTCATTATACTGATGTGATTGTTGTTGAATCTAATATAGAGCAGTATGCAACAGCATGTGCAAATATCGATCTAAACAGTATTGAGCGTGAATGTAAAAAACGTCATGGCTCTCTTACTTTTTTCAACCCGACTAGCTATGAGCAATTCATTGCAGAATTAAGAGCGTATGTAATTAAAAGGGGCGCTAATACATTAGTAGACATCAGTTTATATCGACATTACAGCACGCCTTTATTTGACCAAGTTTATATGGAGTTCAAGCAATGGCGCAATAACTTAGCGAGTATGTGGGGGTTTTTCGAAGATGAATTATTAGGCCTTACTCACAGTATAGAAAATAGCAAGCTTTGTGTAGTGAATAGTCACGAAAATGTGTTCAGTGACTTTTCCAATGTACCTGTGGGCATAGTTGGAAATGGTCCGTCGCTAGACAAAAACCTAAAAAAGTTGCGACACGACTCGGAGAATATTATTATCGCCTCATGCGGTACTGCACTCGGTGCATTACTGAAAGAGGGGATTATTCCTGACTTTCATATAGAAATGGAACGAACGGCAGCTAACTATTACCTAAAAGAGCGCCAGTTAACGGATCCCAGATTAAAAGATGTGGTCTTGATTACTTTAAGCACTGTCTTTCCAAAACTCATCAACCAGTTTCATCATAAAATTGTATTTACCAAAGGAAACGATCTAGGTAGTAAGCTATTTTCAAATGGGTTAACAGCTATTAAACCGCTTTATCATTGCAACCCGACAGTTACCAATATGGCAGCTACGGCATTTTCACGTTTAGGATTCAACAAGCTTATTTTACTGGGATGTGATTATGGTTACGTAGATCCAAACGCGCACCATAGCCAGCTGTCAGACTACTTTAATAGTGCAAGTGATTTATCTCAGGCTAAATTTGATGCGGAATTAAAGGTAAGGGGGAATTTTAGAGAATATGTATATTCTTCTCGCATTTTTAATGAAGCGAGGCTTGCTCAAGAGCAGTTAATTAAGTTGACCCCTAAATTAGAGGTGTCTAATACCAGTGATGGCGCGTTAATTAAAGGGGCAAAGTCTATAAATTATGACGAACTTGCCATTGAAATGTGTGAAAAACATAAAGTTATGCATGACGTTTTCACTTATACTCAAACCAGTGAAAGGACTCGCACACATAGCATTGGCTTTCTTGCAGAAGTTATAACGTCCATAAATGCTTTGCAAAGCAAAATTCAATCAGCACCATCAATTGTTGATATTCTTAATGAACTGAACTTTTTTGTTCAAACCTTATATGCCAATCATAATCAAATAAATAAGCTACTTTTGAGTGGTACAATTAAATATGTAGTGTCAACGATTGCTAGCCATATTAACCATTTACCTACTAATCAGTGGCCTCAGTATGCATCAAAGGCACGTGACTATATAGACACTATGCTTACTGAAGTCCGTCAAAAACTCTCTCCAATAGCAACTTGAATTAAGGGAAATTAATGAAGTTTAATTTAAAAACAGTTTTGCCAATCGCATTGGTTGCAGCTCACTCGGGAAAAGCGATTTCACAAACGATTGAATACTATATCGAAGACCAAAAGCCAGCCCAAGTTGGCCAAGGCTTCAATAATTCAGAATTTAATAGTTTTCAAAGTGCAGGCGATTCATTTGGTGCAGGTGATTCATTTGGTGCAGGTGATTCATTTGGTGCAGGTGATTCATTCGG
>NZ_AUXV01000014.1 GCF_001625575.1 Pseudoalteromonas luteoviolacea S2607 | reverse complement strand
TGGCTTTAAATAGATCGCTGCAGTATTCGATGTTTAGAGTGACCTTGCCATCTCGGAGGTAAATAAATAATAAAAGGTCAAATTTGCTTGTTTCATTATCAATTGCAATTTCTTCAAATGTCAGACCGTTAAGGCTCACCCTATTGCTATCAATAATGTCTTGCATAACGAACATCACTTGAAATAACGGTGAGTACGAAAGGCTTCTCGGAAGGTTAATTTTTTCCAACAAAGTCTCGAATGGTAATGCCTGATGTGACATAGCTTCTAAACTCGTGCTCTTTACGCACTCAAGAACTTCATAAAAGCTCGATGTAGCCGATAATTGATCCCTCAATACTAAAGTGTTCGCAAAAAAGCCTATTTGGTCGGCAAACTTTGCATCTTGCCGATTCGCAACAGCCGTTCCAATGGATACATCATACTGACCGCTGTAGCGGGCCAAAAGCAGTTTAAAAGCAGAAAGATAAGTCATGAACAATGACGCATTACGTGATTGAGCGAGTTGCTTCACTTGTTCAGCCAGTGTTGCATTTAATACAAAGCTATGCTTTTTTCCAACAAATGATTGAGTCGGTGGACGAGCAAAATCACATGGCAGTTCAATTAGGTTGTTACAGCCTTTAAGTTTATTTTGCCAATAATCTAAATCGATTTGCCGCTGCTCACTAAGTAGGTAGGACCGTTGACCTTCTACATAGCTATCATACTGTGCAGACAAGGGGACGAGTGATATATGCCCCGTTTTAACTTGCTGATCATAGGCTTGAATAAAGTCTCGCTTAAATATGTCCATGGACCAACCATCGAAAACCAAATGGTGGAAGTTCATAAGCAAGATATGTTCGGTGTTATTTGTGCATAATAACTGCACACGATATAGCTTTTCTTTATCAAGCTTAAAAATATGTCTGGCTTCGCCCTTGAGCCATGCATTCACCTCATTTGAAGCAAGGTTTACAAGAGGAATATCAAAAAAGCTAGCTTCAGTTGCAGATTGGTAAGGTTTACCTTCCTTTACCATCAACTTCAAACGCAGTGCATCATGCTTTTTGACGACCTCATTGAAAGCCAAAGAAATGGCTTTTAAATCAATTTCCCCGGTAATTTTTATCGCAGCGGGAATATTATAAGCAGCTAGATTTTGCTCATCGAGTTGGCTTAATGTCCACAGCCGTTGCTGCGAAAAAGATAACGGGAACTCTGTAGCCAGCTCTTTCTCTTCATTTTTTACTTTATTCTTATTGGGCTTTGCACGGTTTTTTAGACGCTTTAAAAGTGCAAGCTGTTCCTCTGAGGAAAGACAATCAAAATCTACTGTATTCTTATCCATTTTACATCCTAGCAAATAAATATCGGTGTATACCTACTCTGCTTCCTCGGTAGACAAAAGCATGCTGTTTAATACTACTTTGCTTATATTGGCAACCGTAGCTTGCTCAATAAATTCCTTTAGAGTTAAAGAAACTGAGAACTCTTCATTGATTGCACTAAGCACCTTCATGGCAGCAAGTGAATTACCGCCTACTGAAAGAAACTCATCGTGAATACAAATATCCTCCGAGCCAAGTAAAGTTTGCCATTGTGTTAAAACCCATTTTTCTAATTCATTTCTCGGAGCGACAAGCTCTTTTTTCACTTCATTATCATCAAAATTGTGCAATAGAGATTTGTAATCCAATTGCTTAAGCATTTTTCGATTTAACTTCCCATTATCGGTAATTGGTAAATCAGAAAGTTGTATGAAGAAGCTTGGACGCGCTTGGACTGGGAGCTGATTGTTAACGCGAGATCTGAGTATCGATTTCGGGACATTGTCACCTGTATAATAAGCTATCAAAGTATCCCCTTGAAGCGTATCCTGAATCAGGACTACCGCACAGTTGTGAACAGTTGGCTCATCACAAATTAGAGATTCAATCTCACCCAGCTCGATTCTCACACCGTTGACTTTGACTTGATCATCCACTCGACCCAGATACTCAATTTGGCCTTGTACATTAACCTTCGCTAAATCACCTGTTTTATACATTTTCCCTCCACATGATGTGAATGGATCTGGCAGGAATAATGTCGAGGTAAGTTCGGGTTTATTCCAATAGCCCGAGGCTAGATTAGCACCGGAGATGTATAATTCCCCCATCACTCCCATTGGTACAGGTTTTAATTGCTCATCTAAAATGTAAATTTGTGTGTTATCAATTGGTATCCCTATCGGAACACTTTCGGCATGCTCAGAAAGTATATTGCAATCAAACATCGTGACATCGATGGCCGCTTCTGTAGGTCCGTATAAATTCTCTAGCTGAGTATTTGGGCAAAAAACTTTAAACTGATTGACTAAGCTGATTGGTAGCGACTCTCCACTACATACAACCCTTTTAACCCCATTTAAACCTTGCGGCTGGATCTGCAAAAACACGTTTAGCATTGAAGGGACAAAGTGCAACAATGTAACCGCTTGTTCTTTAATAGTCTGAACTAACTTTGCTGGTTCTTTGTGAAGTCCATGTGGTGTGATAATCATTGACGCTCCCGTCATTAACGGAAGAAATATTTCCCACACAGAGACATCGAAGCCGATCGGTGTTTTAAACAAGATTCGGTCTTTCTCAGACACATCATATTGCTCTTGCATCCAACGCAAACGGTTCAATAGAGCCCCATGGTTATTCACAACGCCCTTGGGACGGCCCGTAGATCCGGAGGTGTAGATAATATAAGCCGAGTCATGATGTTCTAGACAGAGGTTCACAGGCCTGTGAGGCTGTTTATCAAGTAATGTGCGAAGATGCTGATTAGATACAAATGTCGAGTCAAACTCTTTGAGTATACTCATATCATCACACACGACCAGTTTAAGCTGGGCATCTGAAACGGTATACGATAAACGTTCTTGTGGATAGTCAGGTTCAAGTGGAACATAAATTGCTCCAGCCTTCAATATGCCCAAAATATAAACTATCATCTCAATACTTCTATTTTGGAAGATACCGACTCTATCGCCTTTATCAATACCGCTTTCGATTAGCCAATGTGCAAACTGATTACTGCGCTTTTCTAGCTCACCCCGAGTGATAATTGCCCCCTCAAAATATAAAGCGGGTTTATGAGGTTCTTCGAGAAGTTTTTCGCAGATCAACGTAACAATGTTGCTCTCTACAGGGAGGTCCTTCTTTGGCCCCCTCAGAATACTGCCCAGAGCATCTGCACTTTCATCTTTAATGAGTAAGGCTTCAGAAACTGGAGATTCGGGCTCTTTTGACAAGCTCGACATCAAGCTTAAGAAATTATTCGCTAACGCACTGATTGTAGATTCATTATATAGAGACGTATTAAATTCTATTTGACCGCTCAGCACATTATCTTTTTCTTCGATAAACATCGTTAAATCAAACTTAGACGCACCATTAGACAATGTTTGCATTTGATATTCTAGACCGTCACCATGACGATTTGGCGTAGGATAATTCTGCAGAACCAACATAGTCTGAAAGAATGGTAAGGCACTGTTACTACCGAGTTTCTCAACTATTATATCAAATGGAAGATCTTGATGAGCATAGGCTTGGGAAGCACAGTGTCGAACGCTCGACAGTAAAGACAAAAAGCCATTTGAAGGGGAAATTTGCGTTCTTAGTGGTAATGTATTCACATACAGACCCACTGAATTATCAAGCTCGTTACTATGATGACGGTTCGAAATTGGACAACCAACGATCACATCGAGCTGCCCACTATACCGTGACAGCAACAGTTTAAACCCTGCAAGCAACACCATATATAAGGTAGCGTCTGATCGTTGCGCCAATGATTTGAGTGATGAAGTGAGTTTTTCATCGATCTCAAAGCGAATAAAGTCACCGTTAAACACGCCTTTATTTTGACGCTTAAAATCTGATGGTATGGTTGAAGTTGAAGGGCTGTCGGCTAGATTTTCTAACCAATACGGAAGTTGAGATGTAGCCCATTGGTTTTCAACTTGTGCTTGCTGCCAAATTGTAAAATCAGCATATTGTACAATCTGATGCCTAGGCTCTATTGAAACAGATTTACAATCGGCCAGCAGCTGTGAATACACTTCCAGCAGTTCACTTTGTACTATTTTCGCTGACCAAGCATCAAATATCATATGATGAAAGACCAGTATTCCATGGCACAGTTCAGAAGATAGACGAACTAAATGAAACCTAAGCAAAGGCGCTAAATCTAAAGAGAAACGTTTAGTCGCCAACAGTGACTCTATCTCCGAAAGTTTCTTTTTGGCTTCAAATTCAGATAGATGACTAAGATCACTCACCGGCACATCGATATCCAGAGACGATAAAATTATCTGTTCTGGCATACCATTGCGCGTCACAAATTGCGTCCTCAAGATTTCATGACGCTGGACTACTATATTTAACGCAGCCGTTAATTTATCTGTATCTAAATGGCCAGAAAATTGTATTGAGACAGGCATATTAAACAATGCATTGTCTGCGACTTGTTCCTGAATCCACATCCTGTTTTGAGAATATGACAGGGGTAGGGTGGTGGGGCGATGGCATAAAAATTCAGACTCTGGTCTACCCAAGTCTTTAGAAGCAACAAGCTCAGATGCAAGTTCATTCAATTTGGTGAGTGCAAAAACCTTAGAAATAGGTACAGTAATACCGTATTCACTTTTAAGCTGCGAAATAACTTGCGAGGCTAGCACAGAGTCCCCGCCTAGTGTGAAGAAATCATCGAAACGGCTAATTTGCGTAACACCTAACAGATTACGCCATACATCCGCTAAGATCTTTTCATGCTGACTATCTGGCGCATCGAACTCTTTAACTGCGTCTCTCTTGAATCGAGGTTTGTGCATTGGAGCCTGAGTCACATTATGCTGAGATTTGGCTAATTGGACTCTTGCATGCCATGGCCTAGTTGAAACTACAATTTGGTTTAAGTGCCTGTTTTCAAGCACCCTGCTCAACACATCAACCCCTTCTTCATCAGTAATACCAAGCGAAAGTTCATGTGCTTTTTGGGCCTGAAACTTAGGGTCAATATTCGTATTTGCAGCCATACCTGACTGTTGCCAAGTATCCCAATTAATGGTCACCACATTTTCAAAATGTGCACGCATTTGCTCTGCATAAGACTCCATAAACCTATTTGCCGCGGAATAATCAGCTTGGCCGACTCGACCAACAAATGATGCAATGGAAGAGTAAAGAAAAACGAATTCCATTTTTTCAGGGTTGAGTAATTTAAATAAATTCACCGTACCTTGGATTTTCGATTCCACAACGTCGCGGATATCTTGTTCTGACTTTGCGATCAGGCGTGTCATACTTGCCATGCCTGCTGCATGAATCACACCATTAACCTCCTGATGTTCAAAAATAATCTGAGCAAAAGCTTGCTGTAAACTATTAAAATCAGAAACGTCAGCACTGAGCACTGTTAGATTGTTAACGCGCTGCTCTAGTTCCAACAAACACGCTATTTTATTTCGCAATTCGGGGGAGGTTTCTGGTTGGTCCATTATCGATTTCCAAGTACTCCTGCTTGGCGCACCAGAGCGACTTATGAGAACTAGGTTAATATCTTGACTACTGGCCAGCCACTTAGCCGTTACAAGCCCTATACCGCCCAGACCACCGATAACGACATAGGTCCCGCCTGCTGTTAAATTGGGGATCGACTCAGATACTGGCAATAAATTGATTTGATGGAGGTCTCTTTTCCATACAGCCTCTTTTTCGTACTTAAGTTGGCCGGTCTGGTATTGCTTAAATAGGCAATGCAATACCTTTTTAGCATCTTCTTCTATCTTATCAATTGGCGCTATCGATACAGCACAGCTTTGCAAATTACCGATCTCATTTTCAATACTCGCAAGCAATGGCGCCACCAGTGCATTTTCAGGCGATAATTGTGACTGAGCATGGTGCTCTGTATGATTACTAATTACTGTCAACTTGAAGGGCAAGTGCTGTGCTGTATCTTGTAGCGCTTGGGCAAGGTAAATGAGGCCAAACAGGTTTCGATATAACGTCGTTGCGTCATATGCTTTTTCCAGCGGTGCATTTAGGTCCCACGCAACTACAATATGACACTGACGGTATTGGCTTAGCAATTGCTCTAGAGAAGAAAAGAGCATTGTATACTGACTCTTTTCATCAAATCGCATTTCGTAGCCGTTATTTACCTTAGCAAAGTGCTCGCCCTGACCAATAAAAATCACTTCATCAGATGATGGCACCAAACCAAAAAGCATATCACTGAGTAGTTCTTTTTCTCCAAACACGAGTTTTAATTCAGACGGTATAGGTTGATTCGCAGCAAAAGCGGACTCAGGCACAAGGTGCCAGCTCGGCAAATAAAACCATTCATCCAACCTCGATTTTTGTAATCTTTGCGTTTTATTTGCCGGAGGGGATATCCAATGATATTGTTTTTCAAATGGATATGTTGGCATGTGAACTTTTCTAGGTGCTATCTCACTATTTAACTGAGACCAATCCAATGCAACACCGTAACACCAAACTTGACCAGCCATTTGCGTGAAAAACTCAAGTGCACCTTGTTCTTGAGAGGGGTGTGGCAACGAGCTGCAAATTGCAGGCTCGTCATCAATAATTTTCCGCGTGATTTGTGCCAGCGCATTTCCAGGGCCAACCTCAAGAAAGACTTGTTGATTGCCTAACTCTCGGAGCGTGTTGACGCCACGCTCAAATTGAACGGGCTCCCTTAACTGACGGACCCAATAGTCTACTGATGTGGCTTCGTGGGCTTTAATTAATTTCCCTGTAACACTCGAGACATACGGCCTATCAGGTGCAGCTAAGTTAACATCTTGAAACTCAACTCGAAACTCATCTAGAACTTCATCCATCATTGGACTGTGAAATGCGTGCGACGTTTTTAGCAGCTGGCTTTTTACATACTCACTCGATAGCTTTGATTGTAATTCAGAAATCTCTTCACTTGGTCCAGCAACAACACATAGATGGGGGGCATTGTACGCAGCGATCACACTATTTTCACCAAGCTTGTTAACCAGCTCACTTGCTGCCAGCTTAACTGATAACATGCTCCCTGGCGTCGCCTTATGCATAATCCGGCCACGTGCAGACACTATTTTTATTGTATCTTCCAAGCTCATTACATTAGTCAAACATGCTAATGTGTATTCACCTATACTGTGCCCTAGCCCTTGCGCCATATCGACACCAAGGGACTGCCATAATTTCGCTAAGCTATACTCTATCGCAAATATAGCAGGCTGACTTAACCATGTTTGATTAAGCACCTCTAAGCCCTTGTCATCCAAGGCAGAGACGTAAAGCACACTTTTTAGATCACAGCCAATAAGTGGCGTAAATTCATCACTTATTTTGTCCAACCAATAACTAAACGTTTCATTCTTTTCGTAGAGTTCTTTTGCCATTTCAAAATACTGACTACCTTGACCTGAGAATAACATCGTAACTTTAGGGTTTTTGTATGCTTTTATCGACAATGTGTCTTTTGAAAGTAAGTTTGCGGCTTCAGATTTGTTCTGCACACCTATGGCATAGCGATACTCAAAGTGTTCTCTGCCTGTTTGTAAGGTATAACAACAATCTGCGAGCCGGTGTTGCGTTGATTCAATGAATGTAGCAAATAAAGATCTCTGACTGTCTAACGCAGTTGGCGTTTTTGCAGATAGCACCATCAAAGAAGATGCATTTGATTCAGGTAATGCGTTTCTGTTCGGCGCTTCTTCTAACACAATGTGTGCATTACTTCCCCCGATACCAAAAGAACTAACAGAAGCTCTCCGTGGGTTTTTACCTTCTTTCCAATCGCACAAACTCGTGTTAGTGAAAAAGGGGCTATTTTCAAAATCAATGCTTGGATTATGATGTTCACAATGAAGAGTAGGGGGGAGTTGTTTGCTTTCTAGCGCTTTTACTACTTTTATAAACCCAGCGACACCCGCCGCAGAAACTAAATGGCCGATATTTGATTTAACACTGCCTAGCGCACAAAACTGTTTTTCATTTGTCGAAAAGGCATCCTTTAATGCCGCGATCTCAATAGGGTCACCTGTTTCAGTGCCTGTACCATGCGCCTCGATATACCCAATAGTCTCAGCGTCAATATCCGCCATCGCGATGGCTTCCGAAATAACCTTGCTTTGTCCATTTAAACTTGGAGCGGTAAAGCCAACCTTATCAGAGCCATCATTATTAGTTGCAAACCCTCTAATAACAGCCATTATGGTATCACCGTCTTCTAAGGCTTCATCCAAACGCTTTAATAAAACGACGCCAGCCCCATTGCCAAAAACAGTTCCATCAGCATTTTCACCAAATGCATGGCATTGGCCTTGCTTAGAGAATATGCCGCCTTCTTTATACAGATACCCCTGTTCTTGCGGCGTATCTATACGAACCCCACCAGCAAGCGCGACATCACATTCGTATGTGAGTAGGCTCTTACACGCTTCAACTATAGCAACTAAAGAAGAGGAGCACGCTGTATTCACAGAAATACTAGGACCAGTGAGATTCAGCTTATATGAAACTGATGTTGCCAGGTAGTCCTTATCATTGCCGTAAGCTACCGCAGCTTCACCAATAGAAGAGAAGACCTCATCATTTTTCCATAGATTATTCAATAAGTAGCTACTAATGGCTGTGCTACCAAATACGCCTACAGACTTAGTTGAATCTAAGCCCCTGTATCCACCGAGCTCTAACGCTTCATAACAACATTCTAAAAATATCCGCTGCTGTGGGTCTGTGACATCAGCTTCTCTGGGGGTAAACTGGAAAAAATCAGCATCAAAAAATTCTACATCCTTAACAAAACTTCCTACTTGAATGTAGTCATCTTGTTTTAAGATAGCATCAGGTATGGATGATTTAGCTTCGGCGCTTAATTCGTTAATTGATTCCACACCGCTGGCAATATTTTCCCAATATTTAGACGCCGTAATGGCATCTGGAAAACGGCAGGTAGTCGCTATAACAGCAATTCCGTTTTCTGGTAAGTCCTTATTATCAATCGACATCTGAATATATTTCTTTGTTATTCTTAGTTTATTTTGGAGAGTTTTGCTCCAACGGAGTGTAACATTTCTAAATCATATAACAACAAGTTTATAATATTAATAACAACACATATCAGAAAGGTAATAGTGATGTTTATAAATTGATAAGCTCAGGAATATTAAAGAATTACTAACGGGGCTGCGAAAGTAGTTTCTCACATAGAAGAGTGACTAGGCATTTATAAAAAGAATATAACACTACCCAATTTACATGGTGTATATTACATAAAACACTATATCTATTGGGGTCTAAGTCTATATACGGTAGGAGCATACGTTCTCACTCACCTAAAATTCCTTTCCTGGCAAGAAGATATTTTATCTGTCTGGCGCTCGACAGTTTATTTTATCAAATCTTTCATTTCCTCTTCATTTACTGATTTAAGCTCAATGGCCTTTGCTTGTTTGTTTAAGCCGATAACTTCCTCAGTAAAGCGTTGACTAGGATAGATGGTGTATTTGTAGTCAACAATAACATCATGCTCATCCTTTCTATTTTCAACATCATAGTCATGGATAATATCAGCCTCGATAAAATCTCTCATCGTCTGCGTCATATCACGCCTAATTGCGACTAAACGGCCACTCTCAATATTATTGCTTTCAATGGCACCAAATCTAACCATTTGGTCAACCAGCATGAAATGATAACTTTTCCCAGTCGCCGCATAACGGAACATAGTATAAAGCCTTACAGCCAGCCACCGGGATAGTGAACGGCTAAAACTTTGTGTACGTTCAAATAAATACCCTCTGTACTCTACATTTTCAATTTTTGAAGCAACAATACTGTTAAGCACTGCAATGCATTTAACACTTGTTCTACCTCGTTCGCCACTAAAATGAACTGCATCTAAGTAGTTTGTAGTTGTATCATAATGCTCCACATCACCAGTCGCAGGATCAACCACATCTAAAACCAAGCGTAAACTCGCTAACTTTAATATCTGTAAAGATTCTTTTAGATCAGGTAAATTCAAGGTCTGATTTACAGATTTCATTTCGTTTTGTAGCTCTTTCAATGAAAACGCAACAGCATAGCGCTCGCCCATTTTTCCATTAATCGCTATGATATTTCCTTTGGATGCTAAACGTATCAGAGCGCGCTCAACTTTTTCCTCTCGATCGGATGGGTAGGCAATGTAATCAATATCTTTTTTGCTGATTATTGCGGGGGTTATCTCTATTCGGCCCTGATATTCTTTTCCTTGTATTTTGTCTGATACTTTCCTTTTTGTGACCGCTTTATCTGCCTCAGAGAGTAGGGAGGGACGCCTTTTTTCTCTCACAAAGCGAGACCAAAGATCATAGTTCTGAAATGTATTAGAAACGACGAGCCCTGATTTTTCACCCATCACCCCAGTATCAACAAAGCGCGATAATTGAAAAACCTCGTCCGCATTTTGAATATCTCTCACCTGCTCGCGAAAGCTTTCTGGTAAGTTACCAACTTTTACTGTTTTATGGTTCATGACAATATTTACCTCCAGCTCTGAGAACAGGGCCGCTTATCTATTCAGTTAGATTTGAGAAGACATTATGAAATATCAACTCAACTCTCTTTTTAGTAAGTCTGCAACTTTTGTAATGGTATCCTCAGGGATACTCTCTGAGAAAGTAATGTTCAAACGCCCTTTAGCATCTAGCTTTGTTGAAATTTGTTTAAAATCGAACTTAGCTTCCCATGGATTTTTTGGCTTAACTTGCTTTGGCCTTAGTTTTGCCAATAACATTTGCTCTATTTTTTTTGATAATACAGCGTAATCTCTTTCATTATCTTGTTGTTTATAGGCATCAATATCACTCTCAAACTTGAATTTGACGTATTGCACCGCTGACTCTAATTTTTCTTCTGATATATTTAATCCGGTTAGCTCTTTTACAAATCTAAATGTAATATGTTGATATGCAGGAAAAAGCTCCCAAAGAGATTTAGGTAGCTTTGAGATTCTTTGTGCCATATTTGCAGTATCTTTGCTCACTTTGAAGATATCTCCAAGTACACGTGAACTAAGCTTTGAAAACTCCTCATTTATAGAAATTGTCAGCCCTATATCGACAAAAGAAGGAGCTACATAGACATCTGAAAACTGAGCAAGATACCTTTCATCTACCTCTTCGAGATGTGCAGCTCTATACCCAATTAACACAGCATTTTCAGTTTGCTTTACCGCAAAAACCCGACGTAAACCAACAACTACTTTATAATTATCTTTCGAACCAACGGTATAAATATGATATGTATTACGTTTGGCGTCTTGAATTGAGGGTAGTATGTCCTGTATTGCTGGTAGCTTCAGATCATTGTACCGACGCGGATTAAACTTAGATTGTTTTATATTGTCAGGAATATCACTCGAGTTTATTTCAAACGGATAGAAACGAACTCGATTACCTGATGGAAATAATTTTTCAATAGAACCATCGGCAAGCTTAGACTCAGGTAATACATTTTCCATTCTGGCTTTTATCTTTAGTGCCATTATTTCACCTTCTCCAAATCTCTTTCTACTTGATAGAAAAGGGCTGATGCAAGTTTTTTAACTGCGTCAGCAGCCAACTTTAAACTTACTTTTGAACCGTCATAATCTTTGCCTTGAATTGTCAAAACAGTTTCATAAGATTGTCCAACTTTGTTAAAAGCCTCTGAACTTGGCAGATTCTCAGGGAGCATATCATCAAGGGTTTTAACATAATGCCTTTGTGATGTTCTATGCTCTTCTTTTGAAGGAATGAACTTTGTTAAAAAACCATAAAAACCGATAATATTTGTTTGTGAACCATTGGTTTCAATTTCTTTTATCATCGAAGGTAAGCGTTCAAGAAACTTCAATGTTGAATGCATATCTACATGTGCAGGAGGGGCGGGCATGATTAAGAAATGACTTGCTACAAATGAATTCATCAATAAAGGATCTAAGTGAGGACCTGTATCCAAAAATATAAAATCAAAGTCGTGTTTGATTTTATCAATTAGATTTGTTTTCAGCAAATCATAGACCGGTGTGTTGTAGCCTTCTGACTTTAATTCTTCATGGATGCCCATCCACGAACTGGCTACAAACCCGTCTTCAATTGACGCAGGCATTAGCTTAACACCCGGTACATTTGAGTTGACAAAACCTTTCTCTAAAATTTCTTCTCTACTTAAATGAGGATTAACACAAATTTGAGCTGCAGTATAATCAAAATTATTTACAGTGTAATGGTGATTTAAAAACATGGTCGCTGAGCCTTGTGGGTCCATATCTATCACCGCTATTCTAAGATCTTCTTTCACTAAATCAGGTGTCAATCTAAAGCCTTGAGCTATAGAAACGGTAGAAACCGTTTTTGTTACACCCCCTTTCAAAGAATTAACGAAAATGACGGTAGCTTCGTCGTGTCTATCACGCCATTTCTTTTCCCCTTTTTTTTCGTATATTTTGATGATGTCTTCAATTGATAGGTTATATACTTCTATTGAGCCGTGTATTTTTTTTTGCAGCGTTGTACCTTCAGCTTCTAATTCAGCAATATATTTATCAACACTTGTTCTAGAAAGCTTTTGGAATTGTTTGTAAACAGCTGCTTTTGTGTAAGTAGGTAAGCCTTTAAAATCAATTTCAGCCTTTAAAGTATCAATATCTTCGCTTAATTCCCTTAAAGAGGTTCTTGCTCTGAGGGCCATCGCATCGAAGTCAACCGCCATTATCGTTTTTTCCTGTTAGATTTTATAAAAACAATATTATTTAAAAAAAGCATGTTTTTCAATTAAAATGTCAGAAAATGTTGCTTTTACAAAAAAACATAGCACAAGCCATACAATGTTTGCATTAGCATAGATTACATTGAGCTATCTAGGTTATGTATGTATTACCTTAGGTAATATGATTAATATATTGGTTAATATATATAGGTAATAAGGTTAGATGTACTAATATGTTCTTTAATTTATTGATTTATAATGACAATGTTGATTTTTCTAGATCGTAATTACACTATATTTAGATCAATAACACACCCTTTCTCAGATCGATTTTACACTATATTTTCTGGTTACAAGGGTTTTTACACACAGCTTTTGCACATTTTTATGCACAGAATTTTGGCACAGATCGTAATTACACTATTAAAATGAGTTAACCTATCCCCAAAAAATACATAATTGACACTTCTAAAATGGTGTAGATCTGATCTCCACTATATAAAGATCCGATCTACACCATTCTGAACCGAGTTTATTCACAACGACGCAAGCTGAATCAGATCAATATTACACCATCTAACCCTTTTTTCCGTTATATGGTGTGATATTGATCTTTGAGTAGTAAATGTTGATGCTCATTTATTAAGCTTATAATTTTTATGGTGTTTTTTATTTGTTCAGCTAATCTTCAGTTTTTCAGTAGCGTAAGTTGGGGTATTGAGAGTGGGTTTCAGGATGGTTTTTTCCCCTTTTTTACACAATAAATCAGCTTGGATCGAAATTACACTATTTTATTAGCGTATCCCTTGGGGGCGTGGTTGGTTATTAAGTGCTCTTTAGAACAAAGTTACACCATTTAAAGTACGTCTTTTTATCTGCTAGTTCCTTTACTTTGTAGCTCAGAACATAATTACACTATTTAAATATGAACAACTCTCTATCTTACAGGCATCCACTTCCCTTAACATGAGACATGTTTAATTAGAGTTTTCTGTAATATCGCCAACAGTAAAAAGTCACGTTTTGCAGAATCTCTAGATCAGCACGGTACTTAAAGAAATCGATGTCGGCTTGAAGGTTGAAGAGGTGTGTCGAAAGCACGGATTAAGCGGCGCTACTCACTACCGCCAAGAACAAGACTGGCGAAAGGCTGACACTGCCTGCCATTGATACGATACTATCAATGCAGAATTAAAAAAGTCCCTCTATAGCTGGGTTCTCGAAACGCAATGGGCGACTTCGCTTTAAAGGCTATCTGTTTAGCCATAAGCGTGTATATCGGGTGTATTGCCAAATGGGTTTAAACCTAAAACGCTAGGTGAAACGTGTGTTACCTAAGCGAATAGCGCAGCCGTTAGAAGTTGTTGCTCAAGCAAATCATCAATGGAGCCTAGACTTTATGCATGACACTTTATATTGCGGAAAACGATTTAGAACGCTCAATATTGTGGATGAAGGCACACGGAATGTTTGGCCATTGAGGTGGATCCTTCTTTACCTGCTGGACGGGTTGTTAGGGCGCTTGAACAATTAAAAGCGGAACGTAATTTACCGAAACAAATTCGAGTATGCAACTGGCCTGAATTAATATCAGCAAGTCTAACTGACTGCTGCGAAATACATAATATCGAATTAGTTTATTTACTGTCTAGAAAATCACAACAAAATGGGATTGTTGAACGCTTCAATGCTTCATTTAGTCGAGAGTTTTTAGATGCTTACTTGTTTGAATCACTTAATCAAGTGAAAGGAATTGTGTGGTTCTGGCGTTTGGATTACGGCGAAGAGCGCACACATGAAAGCCTTGAAAATCTGTCACTTGCTGCTTATCGAACCAAATTTGAAAACTCTAATTCGCAGGTGTTTTATAAACGAGGGAGTGGAAAAATAAGGCAAAACAATAGTGTTTCATATATGTTAATTTTACGGTTTTTTTATTATCATTTTTGCAATTGATTTGGGCGTAATTAAGCCGTTTTTTGCTCTTGACAAAGTAACTTAACCTACAAATGAATTTGTCGTCATTTCGTTTAAACTTCATTTTTTTTCAATTTCTTCCTTTTTATTTAGGTGTTTACGTAGAAATGCAATTGTTTTGTGTGATAACTTTATATAGATAAAATGTAATCACTAGTTTTTTTAGTGTTTATTTTTGTTCTCCGTATGTTGTTTTTTGGTTTCACCCTAATAGAAGGGGGGATTCCATTTAATTTGTGGTTTGTTGTAAAGGGAATGTATGAAGTATGGTTGGTGAGATAAAGCGGATTGATTTCAGTACTCCAGGTATAGAAAAAATCGTCAGGGAAAATCTAAATAATAGCGTTCCTTTTATTATTACAAACGCTTTGAATGAAACCCCCACTTGGGATGTTGACTACCTTGAGTCCAAATTAGGGGATTTCCCATGCAATGTGAGATATTACGGAAAGAAAAAATTTAGCGGCAGTAAAAGTGATTGGCAGCTCTATATTAAATCAATGCAAGCGACGACTTTTTCTGAATATGCTGACCAATTGCGTTCAGGTACCGCATTTCAAAATCGAATTTATTATGCTCAGCAAGAAATAGACGATACTGCGCTTGAAATTGAGCAGATGCAAAATATTGTAAGTCGCTTTGGATTGAAGAAAAAGAGTGGTTTCAATATTTGGTGTGGCCCAGATGGGCATCGTGAACCGTTGCATTATGACCACGCCGATGGATTCTTATTTCAGCTACACGGCAATAAAAGAGTGAGGCTTTTCCCCTACTCACAAACTAAAAATCTCTACCCATTTCCAGCGAACGTCACCGTAGGTTGGTGGTTTAGTCAGGTCGACCTAGATAATCCCGACTTTAATCGCTTTCCTAATGTGTATAAAGCGTATGAACACATGCTTGAGTTTATTCTAGAGGAAAAAGAAATTCTTGTGATTCCGTGGGGATGGTGGCATGAGAACGAGAGTCGTGGCGACAAGATGACTTGCTCTGTCAATCAGTTTTTTTATAGTCGCCCTTGGTGGCGTTCTACCGCTTTATCCCCAAGACCTTTAGTGATCACAGCCGAAGAAAAATGGCGAGATATAAAAACTAGACTTGGTGTGCGCACTAACGCATATTCTAGAAGCTTTACTATTAATAAAAATGCGCAGCTAGTGCAAGAAGCTTTGCTAAACAAGCAGGCAATTACTTCGTGGTACAACAAAGATATCTCTTGGCCAAGAGACGATAAATTTGTCATGCAAGTCAATCGTAATCAAATCGATGTCAATATTCGTCAAGAGAGTGCCAATAAAATTTGTTGGGAGTTAGGTGGACACCCGTCTGGTTTTGCATCTGGTCGAATTGTTTACGAAATCACACCAACATTATTACCTGAATATATAAATATTAAAGCAACGCAGTTTGATGTGACACCTGCGGCAACAAAGCATTTAAAAGGCATGCTTAATCACTCACTAATTAGTTTGAAAGACTACGTCGAAGTAAACGAAGGTGACCCCTTCTTAGCTTGTTAGACGGTGGTAATAAGTCCTTTTTTGGAAGATAACAAAAAAAATAACTGGTATGAATTGCCAGAAAGGATTGTACATGAGTTCAGACATGAACCTCGCTCGGGAGCAGTATCAAATGCGAGGGTTTTGGGTTGCTCCTAAATTATTGTGTGATGCACAGTTAGATATTTTACATGAAGCCATGGATGATGTAATGGATGGCTTCTACGACACTGGTATTGAGCCAATTGATACGGCTGCTCAATCATACGACCCAAGAGACACAATACGAGACATTAATCAGGTCCACGTAGCCAATCAGGCCATATATGATTTGGTTACAAATACGGACTTGGCACATATGCTAGCTAAAGTTTTAGATGCAAAAGCTATACAGATATGGGGCACACAGCTGTTTCATAAACCCGCTGCATTATCGAGAAAGTGTAATATCGGCTGGCATCAAGATTATTTCTTTCATAAAAAGTATTTTGAGCCAGACAGTGAAATTTTCACCGTCTGGATAGCAATTTCTGATGTTCAGGAGAATTCAGGTCCTGTTCAAATGGTTCCTGGGTCTCATAAATGGGGGTTTTATGACATTCAATCCTCACCAAAGGAGTACATACTAGGGCAGTTAAATGAAGCGCAAAAATCGTCGTGGCAAGAGGTCCCTGTGCTTTTGCCAGCTGGTTGCTTTAGTGTACACCATAGCCTGACTTTTCATGGTAGTTATTCTAATTTGTCTAATGTCCCTCGTCGGTCTATCGCAATACGGTTGCGAACTGAAAAATCAAGGCCGGCTTCTGATTCTAAGGTCGATCTAAGAGATTTCCAATCATACCCAATAATAATGGGCACTCCTGAAGACTTTGAGTTCTAAGCTGCAACAATAATTTATTTACGGAAAAAGTATGGATAGTTCAAACCACCTTTCTCGCATTGCCATTGTAGGTATGTCAGGCGCATTTCCTGGTGCTCGAGATATATCTGAGTTCTGGAATAATATTACTAATCAAGTTGAGTCAGTTACCATCCTAGATGAAGAGCAGGCATTACAGGTTGGAATTGATCAGGGCACCTTAAATAGCCCTAATTTTGTACCTGTTGCAAACAGGTTACAGGACATTGAATACTTTGATGCTGAGTTTTTTGGCTACTCACCAAAAGAAGCTAGCATTATGGACCCACAGCAGCGCTTATTATTAGAACATGCTCATTTGGCTTTAGAAGATGCAGGTTATTGTCCTGAAAAAACGGACTCTAAAATTGGTATCTACGCTGGTATTGGGTTTAGTACTTATCTACTCAATCATGTATTTAAAAACCAAGAAGCCAGCAAGGCTGTTAACCCCATGCAAATTATGATCGCAAACGATAAGGATTATGCAGCAACCCGCATTGCATACAAGCTTGGTCTGACAGGGCCAGGTGTCAACCTTGGTACTGCATGTTCAACTTCTTTAGTGGCGATTCACTTAGCAAGCAGAAGCTTATTGAGTTATGAAGCGGATATGGTATTGGCTGGCGGTGTAAAAGTAGATTTGTTGTATCAATATGGTCAACATCACACAGCAGGCGGCATTTTTTCATCAGATGGACACACTCGAGCGTTCGACGCCAAAGCCGATGGTACGACATTTGGTGATGGTGCTGGTATGGTGGTGCTAAAGCGGTTAGAAGATGCGATCGATGATGGGGACCATATTTATGCGGTAATACGAGGTTCCGCTATTAACAATGATGGTCACGATAAAATTGGCTACACTGCGCCCAGTATCAATAGTCAAGCTGAAGTCATTTCTATGGCGCAAGCTATTGCTGATGTCCCACCTGATGACATCGGATATGTTGAAGCACACGGTACTGGCACACCTTTGGGTGATCCTATTGAGGTTGCAGCATTAACTCGGGCTTTTCGAGAAGGTACGGATGATAAACAATTTTGCGCTATCGGATCAGTAAAAACCAATGTCGGTCATTTGGATGTTGCATCGGGTGTTGCCGGTTTTATCAAAGCGGTTAAGTCAGTTGAAGAAGCTAAGTTGCCTGCATCATTGCATTTTGAGTCACCAAATCCAGAAATCCATTTTGATTCAAGCCCATTTTATGTCAATACGCAGCTAACCCCGTGGCCGTCAAGCTTTGCAAAAAGAATTGCAGGTGTGAGCTCTTTCGGTGTTGGTGGTACCAACGCTCATGTGGTTATTGAGCAAGCGCCCACTCGTAAAGAGAGTCTCGTGTTGCGTCCATATTCTGCTTTGCAATTATCAGCAAAAAATGCGGATAGTTTAGCAAGTTCAGCACTTAAGCTAGCTAACCACTTAGAGTGTAATCCTGATCTGAATTTGGCCGATGTTGCTTACACACTCAGAGTTGGGAGGCAAGATCATGAATTACGTCAATCGGTTACAGGTTCAAATCCTCAGCAGATAATTGAACAACTTCGAGCACTTGCAAGCAGCAAAAAATACACAACAGTCGATGCGGATAAAAAATATTCTGTGTGTCTTATGTTCTCAGGACAAGGTACTCAATATTTTGAGATGGCTAAAGAGCTGTTTAGTCAAGAGCGGGTGTTTAGAGAAGAATTTGAAGCGTGCTCGGCACACTTTAAAACGCACTTATCAGCGAATTTAGTAGAGGTTATTTTTAATAACTCACCGTTAAGTCAGGAGCTAGATCAGACATGGTTGGCACAGCCGGCGATCTTCTGTGTTGAGTATGCACTGGCAAAGTTAATAATGTCGTATGGTATTACGCCAAAAGCGATGATCGGACATAGCTTGGGGGAATACGTCGCGGCGTGCTTGGCTGGTGTGTTTTCATTGCAAGACGCGACATATTTAGTCGCCACTCGAGGCCGAGTGATGCAAAAGCAAACACCAGGCTCTATGTTAGCGGTCGCGCTAAGCGAACAAGAACTGATATCATCACTTGATGAATGTATTGATATTGCTGCAATAAATGGCGCACAGCAATGTGTGGTTTCAGGACCTAGCGGCGCGATAGCGGCGTTTGCCCAGAAAATGTCAGAGCAAAACGTGCGCACCAGTTCTTTGGTTACCTCTCATGCGTTTCACAGTGCCATGATGATCCCTGCGATGGAAGAATTTGCTGACACGTTGAATAACGTCACTTTTAATGCACCGAGTATTCGTATTGTTTCTAACCTTACGGGCAACTGGGTCAATGCACAAAAAGTACAAACGCCCCAGTATTGGCTAGATCATATTCGCGAACCTGTTCGATTCTTTGATGGCTTGCAACAGTTGGCCAAAATTTCAAATTGTATTTTGCTTGAAGTCGGTCCTGGCGCAGTGTTAACTAAGCTCGCACGCAGAGGCTTGGCAAATAAAGTGCCTGTTATTGATACTTTGCCATCTCAAGGGGATGTAAAAAGCGCCTCGCATAAAGTGACTGAAGCGCTTGCGAAGCTGTGGGAAAATGGCTTACATATTGATTGGTATGCTTATTATAGGGATGAGAAGTTACAACGCGTTAGTTTGCCAGGGTATGCGTTCTCGAAACAAAAATTCTGGGTAGAGGCTACAGATAGCAGTAATTTTGCGAGTAAAATGAATCAAAGTGCGTTGCACAAATGCACTGATCCGGCTGATTGGTTTTATGTGCCAGTGTGGCAGCAAAGTATTGTTAGTAATACCACGAGCTCATGGGCTGAGCTTGGCCCTATATTGGTTCTTGCTGATGATCATGGGCAAGCTATGCGCCTGTATCAACATTCCGAACACGCGATTGTAGTAACATCAGACAATGAATTTAAAAAGCTTGGACACTTGCAGTATTCTGTAAACCCCGCAGATCGCGATAGTTTCAGTCGCTTGGCAGAAGAATTAAACGATTTACAAATAGTGCCTAAAGCCATGGTGAATTTCTGGCCATTAAACGTAATTGAAAGTAATACTCAGTCATTTACTGATGATAGAAAATATGCCTACGACGGTTTAGTGAATGCGTGTCAAGCGCTCGGCACTTTTCCACTTTCAGGTAAATTACCGGTATTGAGTGTTACGCAAGGTGCATTCAATGTGTTTGGTGATGATAGTGTATCACCTCTTGCGACAATGGTGCCTGCATTGACAACTGTTCTCAATCAGGAATTACCTCATTTAGATTGTAAGGTCGTTGATTTTGATAGCGTTCGTGATTTGGAGGAAACAGCCTTCAATCGAACATTATGCACAGAGCTGTCCCTGAACCTTGAAAATAAGGTGTCAACTTACCGACAAAACCAGCGTTGGTGTAAGTCTTATCAACGCTACTCAAGGTCTATCAGTGAAACACCGAATACGCTAGAGAACAACAGTGTTATCGTGATCACTGGAGGGTTAGGTAATGTAGGCTTTGTGTTAGCTCAATCTCTGGCGAAACAAGCCCGTATTACGATTCACTTTATTGGTCGCTCAGAGTTAGCGCCACCTCAGCAATGGAATGAGTTGAGAGAGTCATCAGAATGCGATGCCCAATTACAGAAAAAACTGGATAAGATTCATACACTGGAGCAGCTTGGTGCACGAGTGCATTACCATGCTGCTGATGTGTCAGACCTGACACAGTTAACACGTGCTTTTGATCAAGCTGTCGAGGTATCTGGCAAGATTACAGGGATTATTCATGGTGCGGGTCATTATGCCTTTGCCACTCTCGATGCACTGAGTGTTCAAGATGTTAATGCCTCGTTCTCACCTAAAGCTCAAGGGGTGCACAACCTCGCTAAAGTCTATGAAAAACTACAGCCCGAATTTTGTCTGTTGCTCTCATCTATCTCTTCTGTATTAGGTGGGCTTGGTTATGCGCCATATGCTGCGAGTAATGCTTACTTGGACGGCTTTTGTGAAGCAATGCGCCGCAAGGGCCATAAAGGATGGACAACTTTAAACTGGGATGCTTGGAAGTTGGACCAGCAAGCTCAAGAAGATAAATCTGGTTTGATGAAAATGGCGATCGAAGCTGAAGAAGGAGAGCATGCTTTTGAACTGGCGCTCGCCTATAAACAGCAAAAACAGCTGATTATTTCAACAGCAGACTTGAATGCACGAGTGATGCAATGGACTTATTCAGGCACTGATACTGCAGGTGACAGCAACACGGATGCCGCGTCTTTACAGACCATATCTGATGACCCAGTTATGCAGAAACTTTACGGTATTTGGGTTAAGTTGTTTGGTACGGATGCTATTTCGCTTGATGATGACTTTTTTGAGTTAGGTGGAGATTCATTGCTTGGTATGAACTTTGTTAGCGAGTTCCAGCGCGAGTTCGGTGTGAATATTTATGTAAGAGCCATCTTTGAAGCTCCAACGATTAGTGCGCAAGCAGCGTATGTCCATCAACAATACCCTGAGCTTACCGCTAAGATACTGGGGCAAAGTACGTCCTTGTCAACACACAAGAAGCCTTTATCTTGGCAAGACTATATGGGATATGTTGAACGCTTTAATGCGGCCAACCAAGACCTACCAGTGTTACAAAACCTACAAAGAAAACAGGTCTTTATTCTTAGTCCACCGCGTGCAGGTTCAACCTTGCTGCGGGTTATGATGGCTGCAAACAGCCACTTATGTGCGCCACCAGAACTGGAGCTGTTGTGTTTTAAAGATTTAGCAGCAAGACAAACTGCATTTAGCGGTAATGATCAGTATAGGAACAATGGTTTACTTAGTTTAATCAAGCATGTATATGATTGTGACGACCAATTTGCAGAGGATGTCATGGCGCAGTATTTATCAGACAATCGCATCGAATCTGTCTATGCGGATATTTCCAATAGACTTGGTGAGCGAGTTTTGGTCGATAAGTCACCTGTTTATTCACACAGTATTGATGTGCTTCGCCGTGCTGAGTTGATGTTTGAGGATGCAATCTTTATTAATCTACAAAGACACCCTTGTGGCATGATCCAGTCACATAAAAAGGCGCGATTGGACCTACTTTCCGAAGGTGTTGGCGTTCCTGCGGAGGACTTAGCAGAGGTTCAGTGGAATCTTGCCACTCGGACTATTGAGTCATTTTTGGAAGAGATCCCAAAAAACCGTCAATGGAATATTAAATTTGAGGACCTCATCGCGAAGCCAAACGAAGAGTTAAGGGCGTTATGTGAGTTCCTAAATGTCCCTTATGAGGAAGCCATGCTTGAACCCTATTCGGGTTCATCTAACTTAATGACCTCTCCAGAGATTTTAGTCGGTGATCCGAATTTCCATCGTCATTCTGGTATTTCCACGGATGTTGCGCAGAAGTGGCGTGATGATATGTCCGTTAATGATTTAGCAGACTTTACACGTGAATTTGCCGCATCGATAGGTTATGAAATGCAGGAAAGTGTGCCACAACAGCCAGTATCCGACACCGCAATCGATGACTTGGAAGGCCTTAGTGATCAAGAACTTGACGCTTTATTAAATCAATTAAGTTAATAGGCCGAGCAAATTAAATATGAAAGACTATTCGCAGTTAAGTCGGGCTGAAAAAATAAGGCTCGCCAAACAATTGTTACAGCAAAAAAATCATGCAGCCGTGGCTCAGAAATTTCCGATGTCTCCACACCAGCAGCGTTTATGGTTTTTATCTCAATTCGAGCAGGCTAGCATTGCTTATAATCAACGTATGGTACTGAATATAGAGGGTAACGTGAATACAGACTCAATTAAGAAAAGTATTCACTTACTACATCATCGTCATGCCGCGTTTCGAACAAAACTAGTGAGCGATGGGGGCGTTGCGTGTCAAATTATTTTGCCCAAGGTTGATGTCGATTTTGCTATTTTAGAAGCAGCTGATTCTGGTGAAGGTAAACGTGAAGCTATCATTCAGGACATCGTATCTAAACCTTTTGAACTGGCACAGGCCCCTTTATCTCGTTTTAGATTAGTTCGATGGGACGAACATCGCTCTACGTTAGTGATTGTTATACATCATATAGTGACTGATTCATTCTCGATGGATGTCATTCGTAATGAACTGATAGGTGCCTATAAAGCGTACAGCCAAGGTGTGGAACCGTTGCTTCCAGCACAGACATATCATTATGGGGACTATGCTGAATATTTGGATACTTTGATACGTAGTGGGGAGCTAGAAAAGCAATGGCAATACTTCGAATGTAAATTGGATGCTTTACCACCTGTGATGGAACTCAATTATGATTTCCCTCGACCTTCGAGCAAACGTTATGTGGGCAAAAGGGCACATATTGAGTTAGACAAAGGGTTGACATTGCGCGTAACGCAAGCCGCCAAGCAAGCTGGAGTTACGAAGTTTATGTACTTGTTGGCTTGCTTTAAAATCACCCTAGCGGCGATAGGTGGGCAGCAAGATATCGTAGTGGGTACAACCATTGCGAATCGTGAGAAAGCAGAGTTTCAGAACTTAGTCGGGTTGCTTGTTAACAGTTTAGTACTGCGCACGCCATTGGACTGGAAGGATTCATTTGCTGCATTTCTACAGCAAGTAAAGGCGACCTGCGTCGAAGCATATGCTAACGCTGATTTACCATTTAATGAACTAGTTGACCGCCTTAACCCGGTTCGTACTCAAAGTTACTCGCCTCTATTCCAAGTTATGTTCACTTTTCATGGTAATAAGTCGAATGCAAATGTGCCTGAGGAAGGCTTGTCCATCGTACCGACCGACAGTCAATTTCAAAGTAGCATCTTTGATATGACTTTAGACCTGGTTGAAAGAGAGCGGGGTATGATTGGCCATATTGAGTACGACACTGATTTATTCAAACACCAGAGCATCAATACCGTGATAGAGGTGTTTAAGCTGGTGGTAGAGCAAAGTGTCATTTACGAGCAGTTGTTACTCAATCAGTTTAACTTAGTTGATGAAGTTAAATACAATCAAGATCTTAAATTGCTGAATAATACACATACGCCTTGCTCACAGCATTCAGTGTTACATCAGATCGAACAGCAATCACAGTTGACCCCAACCGCAATTGCGACTGAAGACGCTGATGGAAATAGGATGAGTTATGCTCAGTTGTGGGAAAACTCAGAGCGCGTTGCATTGCATTTGGCTGCTATGAAGATTGGTGTAGGTGATGTTGTTGCAGTTAAAATGACTCGTGGTTGTCACTTAATTGTGACGTTGCTGGGCATTTTGCGTGCTGGCGCTGCATATTTGCCTTTGGAGTTGTCTCTACCTGAGGGGAGACATGCCCACATGCTTGACAACTCACAGGCGTGTTTAGTGATTACGGACTCAAATGATTTTGCTAGTACCTTGCCTGTAGATATTGCAAAGCAGCCTTATTGCAAACTTTTAGAAGCTCCAGTGGGTGGTGAGCTGATCCAATTAGATAGAATCAATACGGCAAGGGCATATGTGATTTACACTTCTGGCTCCACTGGGAAGCCAAAAGGGGTGGAAGTGACGCACGATGCGCTACAGAATCGATTAAATTGGATGCAAAACTATTCACCAATTGATGCGCACGATCGCGTTTTACAAAAAACGCCATTTGGATTTGATGTGTCTGTTTGGGAACTATTTTGGCCTCTGATGTATGGCGCGCGTTTAGTCTTTGCAAAGCACGATGGTCACTTAGACTTCTATCACCTACAACAGTACATTCATGAACGACAGATTACTACTCTGCACTTTGTTCCTGCTATGCTTAACGCTGCAATCAGTATGATCGACCGCCAACTGTGGACATCTGTAAAGCGTGTTTTTTGTAGTGGTGAAGCACTTGAAAAAGCAACCGTTGCGGCATTTTATGAAACAGAAATTGATGCACAGCTGCACAACCTCTATGGACCTACAGAGGCTTGTATCGATGTCAGTTATTTCGCTTGTACCGACTACCAAAAGTTTCCGAGTGTGCCAATTGGTAAACCAATTGACA
The DNA here is from genome assembly GCF_001625575.1 of Pseudoalteromonas luteoviolacea S2607. Taxonomy (GTDB): domain Bacteria; phylum Pseudomonadota; class Gammaproteobacteria; order Enterobacterales; family Alteromonadaceae; genus Pseudoalteromonas; species Pseudoalteromonas luteoviolacea_E. The sequence continues at coordinate 34,168 of NZ_AUXV01000014.1, read as the reverse complement.
ATGTTTTCTTTTTGGTTTTGTCCACTGAAGGTCAGGCGTTGCCGCAGGGGGTGCCTGGAGAGCTTTACATCGGCGGAGCAGGGTTAGCAACAGGGTACATTAATAATCAGACACTGACCGACGAGCGCTTTGTAACCTTGGATTATCTGGGGGTGCCAACGCGTTTCTATAAAACAGGGGATCTCGTTAAGTGGTCACATGAAGGTGAATTGCTATATATCGGACGACTTGATAACCAGATCAAGCTAAATGGTTTCAGAATCGAGTGTGGTGAGATTGAGCTGCAACTAGTACATCCTGAAGTCATTGCTGCACAGGTGTTAATCCGTGACATTGAAGGTGTTAAACGCTTGTGTGCTTTTGTTGTTCATCAAAGCAATGATAAGGATGCACAAAGACAGTGTGAACAAGTATTGAAAGACCAATTGTCGCAGGTACTACCCAAATATATGCTGCCGGAATTATATGTTTGGCTGGACGACATGCCCATCACAACAAATGGTAAGCTAGACCGTAAATCACTTATATCTCTGCCAATATCTAACATCGAAAGTACACCTCAGCGCCTTCCGATAACTGAAGTGGAAGTAAAAACTGTAGATATGATCGCAAAATTATTGGCGATAGAACCCGATAGGGTTGATCTTCATGCAAGCTTTTTCCAGTACGGAAACTCTTTAAAAGCAATGATGTTAATTGCCCATCTCAATGAACATTTTGAGCTAAGCCTCACCATACAAGCCGTGTTAGAACAAGATTCACTCTTAGCACTAACAGATCAAATCAGCACTTTAGTTGAGCAAACAAAAAGTGAAGAAGTAGAGTATGAAACGTTCGATTTTTAAACTAAATGGAAAAGTAGTGGACCTAGGGATGTGTAATGCAGAAGTTTAAGTACCGACACCCAATTCTCTTTCTGTTCTTATTGTGGATAGTTTTGCCAGTTGTGCTTGTTGTCGCCTGTATATTGTACTGGCTGCATAGTGGGTTACCGCAGCAACATCAGGTGGTTAATTATCAGGGACTGAGTCAACCTGTCACGGTTATAAGAGATGAACTAGGAGTGCCTACAATTTCAGCCAAAACGGATCTTGATGCATTCTCTGTCATGGGTTTTGTACATGCACAGGATAGGCTTTGGCAGATGGAGTATAAAAGGCGACTGGCGCAAGGTCGGTTGAGTGAGGTGTTTGGCAAGAGCACATTAGATACTGATAGGTACATGAGAACTTTGGGCTTGTATGACAGCGCCCGACAATCGATTGAACATTTACCTCAACCAGCGGTTGCGGTGTTGCGTGCATATAGTCTGGGAGTGAATCGGTGGATAGAAAAAAGCAGTGCACTGCCGATCGAATATATGATTTCTGGCTTCAGCCCTGAGCCTTGGTCTATCACTGATTCTTTGGTTCAAATCAAAATTATGGCACTTAATCTTGGTGCCAATTACCAGGATGAATTGACGAATCAGATTTTGATCGGTCAGTTAGGAGTCGATAAGTTCGCGACGCTTAATCAACAAGATACTACAACACCTGTGGTCAATTCTTTGAGTGGCGAGAATTGGATAAACGCGTTTGCTTCAGTATTACACACTAGCCAAAATGTTTTTGAACAAGAAAAGCTGGGAGGAGAAGCGGTAGGCAGCAATGCTTGGGTGGTATCCGGTGAGCACTCACAATCGGGTTCACCAATATTGGCCAATGACCCTCATTTACAACATTCGTTACCAACCAGCTTTTATATCGCTCATTTAAAAGGAGATGTGCTAGATGTTAAAGGTGCGACGATAGCTGGATTGCCTGTAGTGATTTTTGGCCAAAATAAGTCTATTTCCTGGGGGGGGACAAATTTAGCAGCAGATGTGCAAGATCTTTACATTGAGCAGTTAAATACGTCGAACAATAATCAATATGAAGTAGACGAGCAATGGCGAACAATGTCTTTTCAACACGAAAAGATATTGGTGGCCCGCGACTTTCCTTCAATGTTGCAGCCAGAGTTTAAGCCCGTTGATTGGGTCGTTAGGAAAACGGAACATGGTCCTTTAATTTCTGACGCAACCGCTAACTCGAGTGTTGCCTTATCGTTGCGTTGGACGGCATTGGATGTCGATGATACGACATTTAGTGGCTTTCTAGATATTAATTATGCACAGAACTGGCATGAATTTCGTAGAGCATTAAGCCAGCACGTTGCGCCAGCGCTTGGGTTTGTATACGCCGATACTAAAAATAATATTGGGTTTAGTGCAGCGGGAAGAATACCTGTCCGTAGTTCAGGAGACGGCACTTTACCGTTAAAAGGTAAGCACTCTGAATTGCAGTGGCAGTCGTACGTACCCTTTTCGGCGTTACCTAATCAATACAACCCCCGCAGTGGTATTTTGGTTACTGCAAACCATAGAATCCATAGTCCTGATTATCCTCATATTATTTCCAATAATTGGCGACCGGGATACCGTGCCCAGCGCATTCATCAACAGATAGCGCAATGGCGAGAAAGCGATGTTAAATTAACCTCGGATCATTTTATACAGTTACAACATGACGCCCTAGATCTCCAAGCATTGGAACTATTGCCTTTTTTGATGTCTTTGCAATCGCGAACACCCGAACAACAAGCAATGTTAGCGCAGCTGTCGTTATGGGATGGTGAGATGAGTGGTGAACGTCCTGCTGCTGTTATTTTTAGGGTTTGGCTAAGATATTTTTATGCCAAAGTTGTACATGATGAATTGCATCAAGACGTAACAACAGCAAACAGAACGCATGTGCTAAGCCGAGAAGAGAATCACATTAGGCCTATATTCTTGAGAGCTGTACTAACGGGGAATGCTGAAAGTTGGTGCGACGATGTTTCAACCGAAAGTACTGAAACATGCAAAGAAATAGCAATAATGGCATTAGATGATGTGTATAAAGAAATATACAAACTGCAAGGGGGTGATATCGATGATTGGAACTGGCCTTCTTTGTTGAACGCTCAATTTACACACCAACCATTTGGTAATAAAGCCTTGATGGGCACGATTTTTGACCGCTCTCAGTCAACCTTTGGTAGCCAATATACGGTAAATGTTGCCGGGAATTATTACGAAAAAGGAGAGGGGTATATCAAGCACTTAGGTGCAACTTATAGGCAGGTGATTGATATGTCTAAGTTAAGTCACAGCTATATGACGATAGACCTTGGTCAGTCAGGGAATATATTGAGTGAATACTATGATAACTTTTTATCAAAGCAGGGTGAAGGGCAATGAGCTATTTGATGTTGGCCAATACGTTAAAAAAACGTCAGTGTAGGGATGATTAAGCTGTGAAAGACATTCAAGAGTCGCAACTAAAAGGGTTGTTTTACTTTCTTGCTATCCGCTCGCCAAAGAAAGTTTTTCTCTCAATTATAATAGGGGTCATTGGTGGGGCTGCTTATTCCTTGATGATACCTTTTGTCCTTTTATCCATTACTCAAGATACAGATTATTTTTTGGAAACTATAGAGCAGGATGAGTTCATGCTGTTCGGATATGAGATAGTGCAGTTTGAATTTGCGGTAAGCTTTTTGATGCTTTGTGCGTTTATCCTGGTAACTCGAAGCATGGCGCAATGGCTGTTTCAAAATGTAGTGATTGAATCCATTAATGAGCTTAGAGTTTATTTTTGTCAGCGCGTTAATCAGTTGCCAATTATTAATTTAGAAAAAATAGGAGAAGCCGAACTTACTGCATCATTGACCAATGATGTGCCTGGCGTTGTGAGTGGTGCGGCCGTATTTCCGATTTTGCTGACGAATGTCGCCACACTACTGGGCATTCTGGGCTTTTTAATCGTGTTAAATGCAGAAGTCTTTGTTTTCGTTTTATGCATTATCCTTATTGGAGTTGTCACATACCGACTGCCTATACATTTTTCACAAAAATACTTTGCGCAAGCTAGGCGAGTGTTTTCTCATATTATTGAAGATTTCAACGCGATTATTGGCGGAGCGAAGGAGCTCAAATTACATAGTAAAAGGCGAAATGTATTCATGGAGGAAGCCCTACTGGTTCATGTAAAGGAGAATACGAGATTACAGAAAAAAGGGCGAGTAATTGATATTTTCGCGACCAATTACGGGAATATGATCAGTTTCATTACGATAGGCATCGTTGCGTTTGTGATTGCTAATGCTCATGACCTTTCAAATGAAGCATTGATAGGCATCATTATGGCCTTGTTGTATACCGTTGGGCCCGTTGCTGCTATTTTGAACTCGATTTCATCCTATGTCCAAGGTAGCATTTCGTTACAGCGATTACGTTACCTTTTAAGTGTTATGCCGGTTGAGGCGTTGGAAAGCCAAGCTCCGGTAGCAGACTTTAAGCAAATCACCTTGAAAGACGTTGTTCACAGTTATGATGGTGATGATTCGTTTACGGTTGGGCCTATTAACCTCACTTTTAAGGCGGGACAAATTAGCTTTTTGATTGGTGGCAATGGTTCTGGGAAATCTACGCTTTCAAAAGTAGTTACGTGCCACTACCAACCTAACCGTGGCGAGGTGTGGTTTGGTGAACAACTGATTGGGGCGTCAAATTTAGAGTCCGCTCGCCAATATATTAGTGCAATTTACACTGATTTTTACCTATTCACTCAGCTTTTTGGTATGTCAGAGAAACAGCTTGATCAGGTTGATTTGTACCTAAAGGAGTTGAGATTAGATCAGGTTGTTTCTATCAATAACGGTAAATTCTCGTCTACCCGTTTATCCGATGGTCAAAGAAAGCGTTTGGCTCTGTTAGTGGCCTTTCTAGACGACCGGAAAGTGTATTTGTTTGATGAGTGGGCTGCTGACCAAGATCCTATTTTTAAAGAGTTTTTTTATCGACAATTGCTTCCTAAATTGAAAGAGCAAGGTAAGATAGTGCTCGTCATTAGTCATGACGATAAGTATTTTGATTGCGCAGATCAATTGATCCGCTTGGGAGAAGGAAATGTCCAAAGTGTTCAGCGTAATAATCATGTAAGTAAGCCGGCAGGTGTGCTTTCGTAGCTGCGCGCACACCTGGAAAGTATGTACGGAAAATAAAAAATAAAAATGCGGGGTTGGCATTACTTGTGCCGATTCGCTGAGGAAAATAAATATGTTATCAATCATTGTAAGCTGGAGAGATCGTGAACAGTTGTCGGATGCTTTGCCCTCTCTTGTAGAGGCCGTGGAGCTTCTTGACGGAGAGGTTGTAATTGTTAACTTTTCTGGATCTGATGAATTACTAAAAACGCAACTAAAAAACGCGAATGACCGAGTTTCTGTTGTAAAAGTATCAGAGCAGGCCTATTTCAATAAGGCTGCTGCACAAAATACAGGAGCCAGTGTTGCTAAGAACCCTATACTGTTTTTTTGTGATTGTGACATTATTTTAAACCCCACGGATATTGTTGATTTGGTTAATCAACTAAACTCTCAAGAACAAGTATTTGCAACTTTAGCTGGAGTCAAAGAAACGGAAGTTAACTCTCGAGGTGGCAATCATGTGGTTTCATTTGGGTATGAGTTGAATATAAGGACCGCTGATGGTCGCCACTTACAGATTATCGATAACGAAGAGGATGCTGAAAACGGCACGCGTCAGGCTCCAGGACTACTGCTGGTAAAAAAATCTGATTTCATTGCTATCAATGGCTACAACAATCAATTACATGGCTGGGGATGGGAAGACCAAGACATGATATCACGACTTACTCTTGGACAGGGGTTAACGCGTATTTGTTCAGGGACTGCACTACATATCTCTCATGACGATAAAGCTCGTATAGCTTTCTATCCCGAAGTGAATTCTCGTTGGGAAAGCCGAGATCGAATGTTTAGGACTGCATTGGCCAATTACGATCAGGCGAATTTTATGGGGAGTTATGACAAAGATATTGCGGCTTTGAATATAGCTAGGGTGAAGTATGACTGAGCTTAAGAGTGGCCCCACGCTAGCAGTATGTATGATCGTAAGGAATGAAGAGCGTGTGCTTGAACGCTGCTTAGACGGTTTGGATGGTATTTATGATGAGTTGTGTATTGTCGATACAGGCTCTACCGATAAAACGGTTGAAATTGCAAAACGTTATACAGATAAAGTTCAGGTATTTCATGAGTGCAACGACGAGCTGGGCAACATTATTGATTTTTCAGCCGCTCGCAATCGAGCACTTGAGATGACGCAGGCTGATTGGGTCTTACAAATCGACGCAGATGAAGTGATCCGTCAGGGAAAAGAGCTCATTCGTACGCATATCACACGTGAAGATACTGACCGAATCGCCATGATAATACGCAATGGTTGTGCAGATAACGATGTCTTATCGGGTCGCCTATTTCGCCGTAGTAACGCACAAGGTTACAAAAGTGCGATACACGAATATCTGGAATTTGATGGCAGAGCTGAATTAGATAACCGGTTAATGATAGAAAACCTACCTAACAAAGAGGGCAAAGAAACGGGCAGCGAACGAAATATCCGATTATGCCTCAATCAGTTAGAGGAAAAGCCTAAGGACTCTCGTACTTGGTATTACCTAGGAAGCGAGTATTTAATTAAGCATGACTTTGCACAAGCGGCGGAGTGTTTTAAAAACGCCAAGCTACACGATAATTATAAGCAAGGTAAATATCATGTTCGCTATTACCTCGCTGTGTCTCTTTTTCATTGCCACGATTGGCCTGGTGCTGTTGATGCTGCGAATGAAGCAGTAGATATAGATGATCGTTATGCGGAATCTTATTGTTTACTTGGAGATGTCTTTTTCACGCTAGAAATTCTCGATAAAGCGAAGCTCGCTTATGAGCAAGCTATGAATTGTTCACCACCAAGTGATGCTTTACTGGGTACTAAACCTTGGGCATATCAAGAGCACCCTGAAAATCAACTCAAAAAAATAGCTGATCTCTGTGATGCTTAAATAAGCCTATGTGGCAGTGAGATATCTGCCAGTTAACAGGGTACACATAATAATAATTAAAAGTTTAGGTACGGAAATTTGTCTAATCATAAACTCGCCCAATGGATGAAACAGTTAGCAGAAAGCAACATCCATTTTTACCTAGAAAATAGGGAATTGAAGTGTCGTGCTGAGAAGGGCTCTATGACACCGGAAATTGTTCAAGCCGTTAAGTTGAATAAGAACGCAATCATAGAATTACTGCTTGGAGAGGAGCGTGTGTCTGTGCCAGATAAGTGGCACCTTTCATACGCCCAAAAACCTATATGGCTATCTCAACGGTTTGCTGAAAATAGCTATGATTACGTAATTCCCGTTGCAATAAAAGCGACGGGCGAGTTAGATATTTCTGTGTTAAAGCAAGCTATTGACTCTGTTGTACGAGAGCATAGTAGTTTGCATTGCCACTTTGGTATGGAAGAAGGTGAAGTTTGGGCGTTCAGAGCGAGTGATGTAAATGTTGAAATTGAGTTTGTTGATGCTTCGCAGCAGGCTCAACCTGAGCAGCAAACGCAGGAGCATTGTTCACGTTTCAATCGTACGCCATTTCGTTTAACGCAGCAATTACCTATCAGGGTATTGATAGTAAAACGTGCAGATTTAGATCACACGATTCAATTTAACTTTCATCATATTGCTGTAGATGGTTGGTCAATTGGAATATTTTTCAATATGCTGACTCAATACTATCAATCGATACAAAAGCAGCAGCCAGCTTGCACGACACAGGTTGCTCAGTTCTATCAACATGTTGAGGATGAACAGGCGTTGATAGAACTCCAGGGGATTGAATTAGAGCGATATTGGACGAATCGCTTGGCGGGCATTCCACCCGTTCATAGTCTACCGCTAAAAATTAAACGTTCGCTACAAAAAGGACCAACTAAAAGAAAAAACATACGTCTTGATCGAGCGTTGTCAGGGCAGTTGAACCAGTTTGCCAAAGCACAGAATGTCAGCATGTTTATGTTGCTACAAACTAGCTTTAGCTGGTTATTGAGCCTGTGGTCAAATCAGCAAGATATCGTGATGGGCACGCCTGTTTCAGGTCGTATTGATCAGCAGTACCACAACACGATAGGGTGTTTTACCAATGCTCTAGCATTGAGAACCCAAATTGACCCACAAGAACGCTTTGTCGATTTTCTACAGCGCAACCGAATTGACTTAGCGAAAGACCTATCAAATCAGGCTTATCCATTTGATAACCTTAAAGCTGCACTGAACCTGCCAAATGAAAGTCTTTATAGCCCTGTTTTCCAAATATGGTTTGCGTTTCAAAATAATGATGAACTTAAGTTTCATGTTGAAGGGTTAGAGCTGGACGTTCAGGACAGTGATATAGATCTAATGCGTTTTGAACTGAACCTATACGCTCGTGAAGTAGATGGTAGCATTATATTCGACTGGTTGTATCTCGCTAAGTTATTTGACGATAAAACGATAGATTATGTCAGTACACAGTTTGTCTCATTGATACAACGGATTATTACTGAACCGGACATACACCTTGATGCGCTTGAAGTTTTCACTCGCGCAGAGCATTGTTTCGAGTCTGTCTTACCCCACAATGAAGGCCCATGTGAGCGTTTGTTAAAAGTTGTTCAATCGGCCCCAGATAACATAGCCATTATTGATGGGGAGCGACAACTAAGCTATCGAGATTTATGGCAGCGTACTGACGATCTTGCCACACAGTTGATGACAATGAACATCAGCGGCAATGTCGCGCTACTGTTCCCTAGCGGCCATGAAGTGGTTATTGCTATGTTGGCATGTATAAAAGCCGGCTTAACCTATGTACCTTTAGACCCCTATCATCCAAGGCAGAGGCTATTAGAGCTTTGTCATGAAGCCCAGTGTAGCACAGTGCTTGCCAGTGAATGTCAGATTGAGCAAGCACGTGGTTTAGCACATAGTAACGAACAGTTAGAGGTTCTGGTAGGTACACAAGGGATTGCTAGTGAGGAAACACAATTTAGTTTTCCAGCGGGAGATGCTATTGCGTATATTCTATTTACGTCAGGCTCTTCAGGTCGCCCCAAAGGGGTAATGCAATCATATCGAAACTTGGCTTTTCATGGACAGACTTACCGCGAACGCTTGGCGTTAACTGATCGTGATAACGTGTTGTTATTGGCTGGCGTAAGCTTTGATGCGTCTGTGATGGATATCTTTGCGACGCTATTTAGTGGTGCCAGTTTAGTGATTTGTGACATCAAAAATAGTTGTGCCGAAGCCATTGTTCGAAACATTGAAGCACATCATGTTTCTGTATATCACAGCACGCCGACCGTATTTAGGTATGTCTTTGATGAGTCCCCGCGTCTGTTCAGCCATATCCGAGCCGTGGTCTTTGGTGGTGAGCCTGTCACTGAACATGATTTTAAATTAGCAAAGACTCGATTTTCACCGCAGTGTTTATTGTTCAACGGCTATGGACCGACAGAGTGCACCATGGCAGCGCAATGGGTTACGCCTTTAAAAGCGCTAAACACCGAATCAATCGCGACAATTGGTACTCAATTGCCAGGTATAAAGCTGCAAATAGAATTGTGCCAGAACTCAAATACGCCACGTCCTTGCCGTTATTTTGAAATTGGCGAGCTGGTGATAGAAAGCCCATATGTTGCTAAGGGGTATTTCAATCACCCTCAGAAAACTGAGCAGGCATTCGAAGTGACCTCACATAATGTTAGGTACCACACAGGGGATTTAGGGTTTTTCCTACCGAATGGGCAGATCCGAGTGGTCGGTCGTAAAGACAATCAAGCAAAGCTGCGAGGAATCAGAGTTGAGCTTGGCGAAATTGAATCTTGTTTAGTCGCGCATTCGTGTGTTAAAGAAGCTGCTGTTGCCATAGAAGGGCAAAATGAATCACCGTTTTTAAGTGCATTCATTGTCACTCAAGAACATGAAGAAATCGTAGCGGATCAGCTTCGCAGTTATCTTCAACAGTGCCTACCGCAGTATATGGTACCGGTGGTTTATACTTTGCTGCCTGAGTTACCTAAAACACCTTCAGGAAAACTGGACAGAAAACGTTTGCCAACTGTGGAACTTCAACCATCACGCGTTGAATATGTTGCACCTGCTAATGAAAGTGAGTTGATAATGTGTCAATGGTGGGCTGAAGTATTAGCGTTAGAAGCCAAAGCCATCGGTCGTTTTGCGAACTTTTTTGCGCTTGGAGGGGATTCCCTTAAAGTTCTAAAGTTGCTGGCTATTTGTGAGGCGAAATGGTCGATTACTTTGCCAATACATGTCTTTTTTGAAAATCCAAGCTTGGCTGAACTAGTACTTGTAATCGATAAAGTACGCACTGTTTCGGAACTGAATACAGCGATAGAAGGAAACGAAGTTGTCACAGAAGAGGGGTGGTTATGATAACTATATTGGATATTATTAAACAGGCTAAATCTCAAGGTGTGCTGCTATACGTAGAAGACAGCAAACTAGGTTTTAAGCTGATTAGCAAGACCTTTCCTGCAGATCTAAAAGAACTTATTCAATCACATAAAGAAGAGATAATAGCAGTACTGTCCGGTGACTCTGATTTGAATAAGTCTATCAAGCGTACACAAACCATCCCCTGTCGATTACATAAAGACCAACCTGTGCCTGCAAGTGCTGCTCAGTGCCGTATTTGGACTGCGCATAACTTAGCGCAAAATAGCCATATATATAACATGTGCAAAGTGCTAACGCTCAAAGGCGCTCTTAAGTTAGATATACTAGAAAAAACACTAGCGCATATTTTTAATCGTCATAATACGCTAAGAAGTCTTTTTAAAGTCGTTTCTGGTGAGTTACAGCAATATATTTGTAATGACAATGGGCCGCAATTAGAGGTCATCGAAAAGCTTGATATAACATCATCGCAGATAAAAGAGTTGATTGTTGAACATGCGAACCACCGTTTTGATTTGGAACAAGGACCCTTATTTAAAGTTCACTTATACCAGACTTGCGCTCAGCAGTGGGTATTAATTTTTACTACACATCATATTCTATTTGATGCGTTATCATTTGATATTCTGACCAAAGAGTTGAATACATGTTACAACGCCTATTTACATGGTTGCAGCCCCGAACTTACACCACTGCAAATAGATTACTTGGATTACGCTTTGTGGCTAAAACAACAATGTAACGTCGAATCGCAGCAAGTATTTTGGCAAGAACAGCTTCTAGATGCGCCAAAAGTACATAAACTACCGCTCGATCGCCAGCGCCCCCAGTCACAAAGTGGTGATGCAAAGCGAATAAACAAGGTACTAGCGCTGACAACATCAGAGCAAATTAAAAAGTGGGTAAAAGGGAAAAACACGACAGCCTTTAGTTTTTTCCATACCGCGCTGTCTGTACTTGTAGGGCGATGGAGTAATACTCAGGACGTGGTGATTGGGACCCCTGTGTCTGGGCGTCAGCATCACCAAGTTGAAGGGGTGTTAGGGCTATTTATCAACATGCTAGCAATACGCTGTCAGTTTGATCCCGCACAGACTTTTACGGCGCTTTTAGCGCAACAAAAAAGTCGTATTGAAGCCATATTAGGTCAGCGAAGCTATCCGTTTGAGTCGGTTTTAGAAGCACTTCGGCTGAAACGTTCGTCACAGTTTTCCCCATTATTCCAAATTCTCTTTTCGATGCAAAACAAGGATGAAAGGCTTATTGATTTAGAGGGGGTTCAGACTGAAGCACATCCAGTGAACACGGCTCAGACACGTTTTGATCTTGAGCTTTCCGTCAGTGATTATCAAGGCCAGTATTACCTAAGCTGCAACTACGCCAAAGACATTTTTAATCGTGACACAATAGAGAGGTTGTTGGAAAGCTACGTTTCGCTACTTCAAGATGTTATCAGTGTTGATAGTTTGAAAGTTGCGAACCTATCTATCTTACCTAAATATGACCTAGAGTCGATCGCCAGATTAAACAACACCACGAAAGATTACGAGAAACACCTGTGTGTACACGAGCTGTTTGAACGCCAGGTTGTGAAAACGCCAAATGATATTGCTGCTACGTATGGTGGTAAGCTTCTCACCTATAGTGAATTAGATGGCAAAGCTAACAGGCTTGCTGACACTTTGCATTCCAATGGCATTGCTGCGGGTGAAATTGTTCCTATTGTCATGGAACGCGGCTTAGAAGTGCTTGTGAGCTATCTGGCGGTGATGAAAACCGGTGCGGCGTTTTCTCCTTTAGATCCGAATACGCCAGCTTCACGTTTAGAAGCAATGCTGGCCAATCTTGAAGCAAAGGTATTGCTGAGCCAAACAAGTTTGTCGCTAAGCCATATCAAACTATGTGCGCACAGAATTAACGTCGATATCGATGCATTGGATGAAAGGACTGCTTTGGGGATTCCTATGAGCAGTGAATCACCGATATATGTGATCCATACCTCAGGCACCACAGGGATCCCAAAAGGCGCTGTTAATAGCCACAAAGGTATTGTAAATCGCCTCAGTTATATGGAACAGACCTTCAAATCTGTAGAAAAAGAGCGAGTATTACAAACGACCCATCACTGTCTTGATTCTTCAATTTGGCAGTTTTTTTGGCCGCTGATGCACGGCGGTTGTTGTGTCTTGCCTGAGTTTAAAAATGGTTTGGATGTTAGCGAGATAATCAACTTACTGACAGAATACCATATATCGTGTACAGACTTTACGCCTAGCACCTTATCTTTGCTACTGGATTATCTAGCATTGAACCCTTCATTAAGCGCCCGACTGGAACACTTAAAGACATTGATCGTCGGAGGAGAAGCGTCTGGACTCATGCTCGTACAAAATTGTAGAAAACATCTGCCAAATATTCAGTACTACAATGCGTACGGTCAAACAGAAACTTCAATCGGGGTGATATTCAAGCGCCTACCAGAAACCATCAATGGTATTGTGCCTATTGGCAAACCGATGCAAAACGTACAAGCGTTTGTTCTTGATGACGCAAAACAATTGTTGCCAGTTGGTGTCGCTGGGCAGCTTTATATTGCAGGGGACTGTTTGGGGTTAGGTTATCTTAACAATGCTGAACAGACCGCGCAGGCATTTGTCGAGATATGTTATCAGGGCGCTATTATCCAAGCATATAAAACAGGTGATCTGGCCAGAATCAATGCGTTCGCAGAGATAGAATATTTAGGGCGTGTTGATAAGCAAATAAAAGTGAATGGCTTTAGGATTGAGCTGGAAGATATAGAACAGGTGCTAAACCGTTGCGAAAAAGTTTCAATCGCGGCTGTTAAGAGCTTTGAAAACGGTGATAGCCATAGCATTGTTGGTTTTATTCTCGCCAATGGCAATGAGCATGAGCCGTCACTCAAAGAGGATGTATTGCAACATTGTATTGAACATCTTCCCGCATATATGGTTCCGAACCGGATCGAGCAGCTTCACACGATGCCCGTATCTTCCAGTGGCAAAATAGATTATGGCGCATTGAAGTTATCTGTTTTAGAGACAAAGGTTGTAAAAGCGACCACTGATCTAGAGAAAGAATTAGTGCATATCTGGTCCACAGTATTATCGCTCGACGAGTCTACTTTGAGCATTTGTGCTGATTTCTTTGAGTCTGGCGGGAGTTCAGTACAAGCTTTAAAACTTGCTCACTATATAGAAGCTCAGTGTGGTGTCAGGCTGTCTTTAAAGCAGCTGTTTGAGGCAAGTACAATTCAACAACAGGCTTGTGAAATATCTAAGGCAAGTAAAGTGGATATAAATAGAATCATCGCTCGCCCTTTTGCAAAAAAAGTGATGTCATCGGCGCAAAGGCGCTTATGGTTTATTGATAAACTTGGTGGCAGTCCTCAGTACAATATAACGATGTTGCTTAGGCTAGAAGGTCAATTAGATAAAGCTGCACTAGAGTTTGCGCTCAAAGAGATTGTGAATCGACACGTAATATTGAGAACCAACTTTGTTGACGAACAAGAAAATGCGCAACTGATAACACAAAGTTGTGATGGTTTTGCACTGACACAAAGTACGCTTCATTATGGGCCTGATCAAGAGCTGCAAATGATGGCAATAGCCCGTCAAGAGGCCGCTTACCAATTTAATCTAGAAAGTGACTATTTGCTGCGTGCTCACCTGATAGTGATGAATGAGAAAGCTTCTGTGTTGATCCTAAATATTCATCATATTGCATTTGATGGGTGGTCACAGGGTATTATTACGTCAGAGTTTAGGGCCCTTTACAACGGCTTTCTGGAAGGACATAAAACGCCACTTAGCGACTTAGAGATTAGTTATTTTGACTATGCGTATTGGCAGCAACAAATTATCAGTGATGAGCGGGGTGAAGCTCTTAAAAATTATTGGTTGCAGCGTTTAAGTGGCGCTCCTCAGGTACTGGATCTTCCAAAGGATAGGCCTCGTACAAAGCAAACTGGTAATGCGGCGGCAAGCTGTGTGAAAGAAATAACACCTGAGTTGTATACACGACTACAAGCATTTTGTTACGAACATAAAATGACGATGTTTAACCTGACTCAGGGCGCGTTTAGCTTACTACTTTCTCGTTTAAGTGGTCAGGATGATGTGGTTATTGGCTCTCCTATTGCGGGCAGACCAATCAGGCAGTTAGAAGGGCTTATTGGATTATTTACCAATACACTTGCTCTGCGTACTCAGTTCAACCCGCAAGAATCGTGCTTAGCATTTTTACAAAGAAACAAAAAAGCCGTATTGGAAGATATCTCGAATGAATTAATGCCATTCGACTCACTTGTTGAATTGCTTAATCCTGCTCGAAATCTACTTCATAGTCCAATATTTCAAGTGATGTTTGCCATTAACAACTTTGAGAAAAGAGAGTTATCACTCAAAGGCTTGACAGTAAATCGGCTACAACTAAATAGTCAGTTTAGTAAGTTTGACTTGAGTGTGACAGTGCGTGATTCAAGCAATATGATGTCTTTTGATTTTATGTATAACGAGGGACTATTTGAAGAAAAAACCATTCAGCGCATGATGACGCAGTTCGTTAACACCCTTGTTTCTATCATTGAAGAGCCACACCAAAGTATTGCACAGGTCGATTTGGACTCAGGCGAGCTGATCACACGTGTAAAGCAACTCAGTTTGGGGTCGCAAAACCAGCTCAAATATGGCTCTATTGTGGGGCACTTCGATAATCAGTTAAGACACAAACCTGACAGCATAGCTTTGGTTCACGGTGAAGAGAGCTATACGTATAAAGCACTAGCTGTAAAGGTGGACCAGTTAGCGGCTGGCTTGCAGGCGTCAGGAATTACCCAAAATATGGTTGTCGCATTGCACTTACGACGCTCACCACTTTGGCTTATTAGCATTTTGGCGGTATGGCGTGTTGGCGCGGCTTATGTACCGATTGATTCTAACCTACCAATGCAGCGCGTTGAGTTTATGTTTGGTGACGCTCAGCCAAACTTGGTCATTTCAGACAATAAGGCCTCTTTACCTAAAGACGCTCGTATTGCTATCTATTCATCTGAGGAGTTAATGCAACGAGGGGATTCAGTTGTATTGACTGAATATCATACGCAGTCTCATGACTTGGCGTATATCATCTATACATCTGGATCCACCGGTAACCCCAAAGGCGTTTGTGTAGAGCATAAAGCGCTTGCAAATTTGGGGCAGTCACTACGTGATCAGTTGCTACTCAGTTGCGCTGATTTAAGCCGTTGGGGCTGGAATGCAACGTATTGTTTTGACGCATCACTTCAGGCTATTAGCCAGATTGCGTTTGGGAGCGCACTTGTCCTTGTGCCAGAACATTTGCGTCAAGAACCACTGTTACTGATCAAGTACCTCAATACACACCAAGTGAGTATTGTTGACAGTACACCGACTCAACTCAAACAGTGGTTTGATAGTGGCATAAGTGAACAATTGCCCTCCTTGGTGATCGGTGGTGAGGCAATCACCAACGATGTGTGGAAACAGATACAAAGTTGGAGTGAGAGAACCCACAAGGCTGCTGTAAACGTTTATGGCCCAACAGAGGCGTGTGTAGATGCCACCTTGGTACAGATCACCGAGGATATCGATATGCCCGTGATTGGAAAGTACTTACCCAATGTGCAAGGCTTTGTGCTCAATGGTGAGCGTTTAGCGCCCATGGGGGCGGTTGGTGAACTCTGTATCGCTGGAACGGGATTAGCACGAGGTTATTTAAATCGCCCCGAGCTGACCGAGAAACAGTTTGTTGATGTATCTTTGTTTGAGGAAACGAAGCGTATCTATCGTACAGGGGATTTAGTGCGTTACGATAATGATGGCCAGTTGTGTTACTTAGGAAGAATGGATGACCAAGTGAAATTGCGAGGCTATCGTATTGAACTCGGTGAAATCCAAACGCAAATCACATCGGTCGAAACAGTAAAGGATGCTGCGGTGACCTTATTTGAGCACCCTCAGCAAGGCCCTATGCTCATCGCCTACGTGGTGTCTAATACATCAGAATTGCATGTGGATGAGCATCAAAAGGTCATTAACGAGTTGATTGCGAAAAGTCTCCCTGAGTATATGTTGCCCACACACTATGAATGGCTTGAAAAATTGCCAACCAATGCAAGCGGTAAAACCAATATAAAAGCATTACCTGAGCCCAACTTCTCTATATGCACCAACATAAAACCAGCGCAGACTCCACAGCAGCAGGATATGTGTGATATTTGGAAAAGGCTGTTAGGCGTCATGACACTCGGAGTTGACAATAACTTTTTTGATCTTGGTGGCCATTCACTTTTAGTGACGAGATTGGTCAATCGTATTCGAGAGCATTATAAGACGGAGCTGACAGTAAGGGACGTATTTGAGAACCCAACAATAGAATCTCTATGCGCCCGTATAGAAATGCTCGCATCATACATAAGTGCTTATGATGATGAGTTAGAGTTTGAAGACGAAGAGTTTTAGAACACCATTCAATGTTTAAGATTTAGCATATTGAGAGCGAAGATAGTGGAACAAGAATTATTAGAACAAGCCCTCGCCAAAGGGATCCATATATATGTAGAAAATGGAAAATTACGTTTTAAAGCACCCAAAGGTGCGATGACGCCAGAGCTTAAGGAAAATATCAAAGCGAATATGGATGCTATGATCAAGTTGGTTGAAGGTGCGCCGCAGCAGCCGACTAAGAAGCGTTCACTCCAGTCATATAGTCAACAACGACTGTGGTTCTTGAATATGATCCAAAGTGAGGACATAGGCCAATATAACATTCCATTTGCGTATAAAACCAACGGGCGACTTAACAGTGAATTGTTATTTGATGCCGTTGATAAAATTATTGAGCGCCATGAGGTGTTACGTACAAGCTTCTCTCAAAGTAGTGACACGCTATACCAAGAGATTGAACCTGAGTATAAGGTTAAAAGAAAAGTCATCAATCTTAGTTCAGCCGGAGAGAGGCAAGATAGCCTGCTGAAAGAGCTCATTCGTGCTGAAGTTGGGCATCGATTTAACTTGGAGAAAGGTCCGCTTTTTCGCTTTTCTTTGGTTGAATTAGATTCAGGTAGTCAGGTTATCATTTGCGTTTTTCACCATATCATTATGGATGCTTGGTCTGCTGAAATCTTTGCCAAAGAGATGATGGCGTTTTACCATGCAGCATTGCAAAACGATTCTGCAAAATTGCCAGACATCGACTACCAATACAGTGATTTTTCAAATTGGCAGCGCAACCGCATCACTCAAGGCGCGATAGATTCGCAAATTAACTATTGGTTAGAACAGCTCGAAGATGCGCCACCAGTGCATAAAGTACCTTTGGACTACCCAAGAAAGTCACAGCAAACGTTTAACGGAAAGACATTGTCTGCGACGCTAAACACAGAGCAGCTTGAACAAATAAAAACGTTATGTCGACCGCAAGGCATCACGACCAATGCGTTTTTCTACTCTATCCTAACGCTCTATCTGGCACGTTTGAGTGGTGATAAAGACATCGTACTTGGAACAGTGGTGTCAGGGCGCCAAGATGTACGATTTGAAAACTTACTTGGCTTTTTTGTAAACACCTTAGTGCTACGTCATCAGGTTGACAGCAATGCATCGTTCAGCGAACACCTTGCACAATGTCAAAGTACTTTGCTAGATGCCTACGCCAATGAGTTTGTACCCTTTGACCTCATCGTTGAGAAATTACAACCGGATAGAACATTAGCAACTTCTCCACTATTTCAATTGTGTTATAACTATTCCAAAAGTGTCGGTGCTGCCTCGCAAAGCAAGGCTGGTGCGGACGCATTTGAGTTGATGAGTTTGGGTAATAGTACCAGTAAGTTTGAAATAACTTTCAATGTCATTGAACAGGATGACCAAGTCACGATATCGCTAAATTATAATGATTCGCTGTTTAGTGAGCTGCGTATTCATACTTATTTGAATGGGATACTAATTTTAATTCGTCAGGCTGTTAACAGCATTGAGCAGAATGCTTATATGCTAGATCTGCTATCTGATAACGAGCGTAAATTACTCGATGAATGGCAACAAGGAAGTGAAAATCCGACTCCTTCGCTGTTTCCTCATACCTTCTATCGCCATGTTAACGAACATAAAAATCAAATTGCTGTTGGGGATAAGCAGACTCAACTAACCTATGCGCAATTAGATTTAGCATCATCAATACTGGCAGAGGGGCTCAGGCTGCGGGGTGTAAAACAAGGAGAGATTGTCGCTATCTCATTGGAGCGAACAAGTCATTGGTTGGTAGCTATATTAGCGGTGTGGAAGGTTGGGGCTGCTTATACGCCCTTAGACTATGAGCTAAACGAAGAGCGTTGTCGCTTTATTGTGGAAGATACGCAGTCTCCACTTGTGATAACTGATGAAGTGACAAACCCTAAAATCGCCTCTTTGTGCCGGCAAACTTACCAGCTAGGAAAAGAGCCCGCGAGCATGTCAGAGCCATTTGTGCCGCATGACACACAGGGCGATGATTTAGCATATACGATTTATACATCAGGTTCTACAGGTAAACCAAAAGGTGTCATGATCGAACACCAGTCCTTAGCGAGCTTTTTGGCTGGTATGCGCAATATGCTGGATGTAGGAGATTGTCCAAAAGGCTCTTGGTGGGGCAATGTTGGGTTTGACGTATCAGTGCTTGAGAGCCTACTGCCCCTGTACTGCGCTGGACAAGTATTTGTGGTTGATAAGCAAACAAGGTTGCTACCTGAGCAGTTTGTACAGTGCCTAGATGAACATCAAATAACATTATCATTCATTCACTCTTCCATGATAGAACCGCTTACTAACGCGATGTCATCAAGCAGTGTATGCTGTGCAAGTTTACAGCATGTTGTAGTGGGTGCAGAACCAATTGTGTATAGCAAATTACAAGCAATGAAAAAGACCAGGCCGACTTTGACCATTTATAATGGTTATGGGCCCACTGAAACGACCGTTGCAGCAACCGGCTTACTCATTGAGGAAAATCAAGATTTCTCTGACCCGATGGCGCCGATAGGTGCGCCAATGCCTGGCTATCGCACTTATATCTTGAACGAGAAATTGTGCCCTGTGACGGTCGGTGCGATAGGTGAACTGTATATCGCTGGAGATACTTTGGCTAGGGGATATCTTGGCTTAGCTGATACAACCAAACAGAGCTTTATAGAATCGATATACGGTCGTATCTATAAGACGGGCGATCTTGTTCGCTATTTGCCAGATGGGAATTTGGCGTTTATCGGTCGGGTGGATGATCAAGTCAAAGTTCGAGGTTATAGAATCGAACTGGGAGAAGTAGAATCACAACTGGTTACGCTAGAGGCGGTTGACTCTGTCGTGGTTATCGCGAAGGATGTTGCAGGTACCAAGCAATTGGTTGGCTATATTAAGCCTAATTTGAACTTAGCTGATGAAGCCAAACTGGCGTTTGTCGCACAGATTAAATTTGACGTACAGATCAAATTACCTGATTACATGATCCCAACCATTTTGAAAGTGGTAACGGATTGGCCTCTGACGAATAATGGTAAAATTGACAAAAAAGCGCTATCTAATATGGAGTTAGGCGACCTAATAAGTGCTGAAGAGCACTATGTTGCACCTGAGTCAAAATTGGAACAAGCACTTCAAGATATTTGGTCGAGCATTCTCAACATTGAAACAAATAAAGTCAGCACAACAGCTAACTTCTTTGCATTGGGTGGCCACTCTCTTTTATCAATCAAGTTGATAGAAAAGATTAAAGCGCAGTTTCAAGTTACGTTGCAAGTTATTGATATTTTTGGCCATATATCAATTAAGGAGCAAGCTTTGTTGATAGAGCAAAAGCTGTGTGATGCAAGCTCAGAAGATCAACAAGTTGAAAGTATCTACAATAAAAATAACACGGTGCATGATGAGGTTGAAATATGATTGCCTGTGTAGAATGTATGGTGCCTTACCTATGAGTAACGTGTGTGATTTATTCAATAAAAGTGCTGAACAAGCGCCTGAACAAGCATGCCTAGTGTATCAGGGAGGACACTATCAATATTCAGAGGTCGCAGCTTGGTCGAGTGATATCGCTTCGTTCATTCGTGCTGCAAATATAGATAAAGGCCAGGTTATCGCCGTAATCATGGACCGTTCCCCCGAAATGGTCAGTTGTATTTGGGGGATTTTAAAGGCCGGCTGTGTATATTTACCGATTGAGCCTTCGCTACCTATAGATAGACAACAGTACATGATACAAAATGCAGGTTGTAACTATATTTTAGTTCAGCACGCGTACAGCTCTTCTTATCAAACAGGGTTTGTTGCCGCGCAAATAGATGCTCAAAAGATTGTGCTATTACAAAGAATAGAAAAGCTGGCACAGGTACATAATCCTGATAGCGATCTTGCTTATATTATGTATACCTCAGGGACAACGGGTAAGCCAAAGGGCGTTATGATTGATAATTCCGCCTTGTATAACTATGTCATCGGCATGCAAGATGTTCACCCAATAACATTTGGGCACAGAGTATTACTCAAAACACCATACAACTTTGATGTTTCTATTCGAGAGCTAATTTGGACATTGTGTTATGGTGCGAGCCTCATTATTGCAGAGCCTGATGGTCATAAAGATCCAACCTACATCAGTCACGTTTTGGCCAAATACCAAATCAATATCGTCCATTTTGTTCCTTCTATGTTGCAGGTGTATTTGCAGCAAGAAGACACTGGCTTTTCGAAGAGTGTGGAGTGTGTAATTTGTAGTGGTGAAGCGCTACAGATTAATCATGTAGAGCGTTTCTATCAATCTGTGTCAGATGTGCGATTGTTAAATATGTATGGCCCCACAGAGGCAACTGTGGAAGTCACATCCTTTGATTGTAAAAACTTGACCGATCATCGCAGTGTCCCCATTGGTAAGCCGATTGGTAATGTTGCAATTCATATTCTTGATGACAGCCTAAAGGCCTGTGAAGTGGAACAAGTCGGTGATTTATATATTAGTGGTAAAAGTTTGTCGGTAGGATACTTAGGTAATCAAGAGCAGACAGAAGAAAAGTTCTTTCCTTTGGTGTGTGACAACAGCGAGTCAACTATATTGTACAAAACGGGCGACATCGCCAGATATTTACAAGATGGTAATATCGATTATCTTGGTCGACAAGATGACCAAGTGAATATAAGGGGTTATCGCATAGAATTTATGGAGATACAGTCTGTTATTAACAGTCATAAGCACGTCGATGACTCTGTGATTACACTAAATGCTCAGCATGATTCGCATGAGCAAATTGCAGCCTATGTAAAGGTCAAATATGATGCAAAGGTGAGCGAGGATGAATTGCTTAGTTATATAAAGGCATATCTTCCAGATTATATGGTTCCATCATCAATGACATTTCTTGATGATTTCCCGCTTACGGCAAATGGTAAGGTAGATAAAAAAGCTTTGCCTAAACCTGTAATAAGGTTCAGTAAACATGTATTAAAAGCGCATAGTAAAACACAAAAAGTTTTAGAAGAGCTTTGGCAAAATAACCTAAAGATTTCTAGGGAGATCTCTTTAAGCGATAATTATATGAATTTAGGTGGGGATTCTATTTCTCTAATTTACCTTATAAAGGAAATAAATAAAGCATTTAACATAGACCTGTTATTTCAAGATGTCGTCAATGCAGAGTCTTTAGCGGCACACACTGAGCTTGTTGATCTAAAACTGTCCATTCCAATTGAGTCAGATGAACCATCAAATGATACTGGTATAGAGGTTGTGTATATATGAATTTATTTAAAATGCTAATAGACTTCAAGGAAAGAGGTTTTATTATTGATGCTAGTGGTGACAAACTTTCTATAAAGGTAACTAAAGGTCCTTTATTACCAGTTGATAAGGATGTGCTGAAAAGTGAAAAGTTAAATATAATCAATTTATATAAATCCTTAAATATAAATTCAAACGCTCAACTAGCACCTACTAGCTTTTCACAACAGAGATTGTGGTTTATCAATCAACTTGAAGGAGATAGTAGCACCTATAATATTATTGATGGCTTTTCAATTAGCTTTGCTGTTAATACAGAGGCATTTACATATGCTTTCAACAAACTGATTGAAAGACATGAGATTCTGAGAACATGCTATGAAGAGTCTGATGGTGATATTTACCAAGTAATTAAAGGTACATGCTCAGCTAAAATAACCATTCATGATTTTACACAGTATGAAAGAGCGGTCGCAAATAACAAAGTTGAAGCTGTAATTTCAAAAAACAATGACTATGCTTTTGATTTAAAAAATGGCCCGATATTAACAGTAGATTTGTGCCTAATCAGCAGCACGCAAAGTTATGTCGTCGCAAATATACACCATATTGCATCTGATGGCTGGTCTCAAAATATATTCAGAAAAGAGATTATAGCTTTGTACGAGGAGTATATTGGCAGAGATAGAAATACATTACCTACGCTGTCTTTACAGTTTTCTGACTATGCACATTGGGAAAGAAAGTTTTTATCTGGAGATAACCTTTCAAAGCACCTAGATTATTGGACGAACAAGCTAGATGGTGCACCACCATTACACAATTTACCCTTAGACAGACCAAGGACGAGCGTACAAAGTTTTGCTGGGTGTGTATATGATTTAACCATACCAAAGCAGCTTATATCGAGGCTATCGAAAATTTGTAGTGATAACAATGCCTCGACTTTTATGGCGCTATCTGGTGTATTTTCATATTTACTTGGCCGTTTGAGTCACGAAAGTGATATTGTTTTCGCAACGCCCATCGCTAACCGGGAGCAAACGGAAACCGCGTCGTTGATTGGTTTTTTTGTTAACACCTTAGTGTTGCGTTTTGACTTGTTAAATGTGAAAAACTTTGCTGATTTGCTCACGCTAGCCAAAGATGTGTGCATAGGGGCTTATAGCCATCAACAAATGCCATTGGATGAAATAATTCAGCATCTTAGTGTACCCAGATCGCTCAGTTATTCACCCGTATTTCAAATTATGTTTTCCACACATAATATTGATAACCCCAATGAAAAAATATCCAATAACGACACTCAGGGCCCTAAATTAAGTATAAATAAGTCAAAATTTGATTTATCCGTTTCATGTATCATTGATAAAGACAATTATCACTTTGCTTGGTGTTACAACTCCTCACTTTTTGACGAATCGACCATCTCTTTAATGGCTCATTGCTACGCTAATTTGTTAGAACAAATTACCAATGACCCACATAAAAACCTGTCTGAACTGTACCTAGTAGAAGATAAAATCTCCCAACAACCTGCTCAGACAGATGATGACATATCTTTGAGTGGGCACCCAAAAGTGCACGAATTACTGCGTCAACAGGCAATCATACAGCCAGAAAAAGTGGCAGTGATAACGCCTAGATGTGAAATTACTTATGAAGAATTAAACAAACAGGTTAATCAATTTGCTCATTACCTCGTATCTTTAGGCGTAAAGCAAGGAGATAGAATTGTTTTATGCTTGGCTGAGAATGATGAGTTGGTTATTGCTATCTTCGCGATATTAAAAATTGGTGCTTGTTATGTATCGCTCAATAAAACCATCACTCAGGCGCGCCTAGACTTAATCGTTGAGGACCTGCACCCACGACTATTAATCAGTGATATGTTTGCAGCAGAGCAATTATCAGAATCAAACTGTCAAGTAGTGGATGTTCGTGAGCATCGCTTACATGAACTTATGTCAAGTCAGCCAGAATGTGAATTAGATATGCCGGTAGATGGTGACAACCTTGCTTACATCTCGTACACATCAGGCTCTACAGGCAAGCCTAAAGGGGTGATGATTACACATGATAATCTACTCGCATACTTAACGGCAGCATCGAGCTTGTATGAAGTCAATGAGCATGACAGAGTTCTGCAATTTTCATCGGTGTCGTTTGATATTTTTGTCGAAGAACTATTCTGCTCATTATGTTTTGGTGGAACGCTTATTCTTGAAGACAAACAAGCACTCATGAATATAGAGCAGTTTTCGAAAGTCGTGCGTGAGAAGCAGGTTTCCATTTTAAGTTTGCCCACCGCGTTTTTTCACGTGATGTGTGATCATGTTTCAACGTTAGATAGTGATGACTTTAAGACATTAAGATTACTTATCGTTGGTGGTGAAAAACTATCGGCAAAATTGAGTAAAACTTGGCTAGCCTTCAATCAAGAGGCTAAGTTGCTCAATACCTATGGACCCACGGAAACAACGGTTATCGCAAGTGCATATTATTTAAGTAATAGCGCGACATTGTCAAATATACCAATAGGCAAGCCTATTAAAGGGGTACAGTGCCACATATTAGATCAATATGGTCACGTATGTCCCGATGGGATTAAAGGTGAGCTATACATCCTTGGTGATACCGTGGCAAAAGGCTATTGGAACAACCAGAAACTTACCGATGAAGCATTTGTAACCTTGCCGTTCTCAAATGGAAAAAAGGCTTATAAAACGGGGGATATCGTACGTCGTTTAAGATGCGGAAATTTGGAGTTCATTGGTAGAAACGACGCGCAGGTCAAGGTAAGAGGTTTTCGGATCGAGTTGGGGGAGATTGAAGCACAATTAACACAACTAGAATGGATTGACTCAGCACTGGTTATGACAAAAAATTTAGCAGGAGAGTCGCAGCTCATAGGCTATGTAAAGGCACATCATTCACTTGATGAGCAAGGAAAATTGGAGCTGTTGGACAAAGTTAAGGCTGAATTGACTGTTAAGTTGCCAGATTACATGATACCTAGGGTATTGGTCGCTGTAGAAGCGTGGCCGCTGACAGCTAATGGAAAGGTAGATAAAGGAGCCTTGCCAGATACCGGCGAAACTCTAATTGCACAGTTACACCTAGCCCCCGTTACTGAGCAGGAATTGCGCTTAGCCGCGATTTGGTCTGATTTACTTAAAGTGCCCGTTACAACAATAAGTACTGCAGCGAGCTTTTTTGAATTAGGTGGACATTCGTTGTTAGTGTTGGCATTGATTGTTCGGTTGAAAGCTGAATATGGGGTCAAGATCACCGTTGCAGATGTATTTCGTCACCAGAGGTTTGAACACATGGTGACATTTTTAAGTGAGGGCAACAATGAACATGCAGCGCATTATCAGGCGTTGATCCCATACAAAAATGATGAAGGAAATAGAGTGCTTGTTTTGATACACGGTGTGGATGGAGATGCGTTACCGCTTATGGATATCGCGGCTCACGCTACGTATTGGGATAAAGTGTTTATTATTCAAAGCCTAGGCATGGTTCATGATTCGATTCTTCAACAGAGCCAGTATTACGCAAGTGCGCTTTCAGAACATTTTGACGTTGCATCAGCCCAGCTATTGGTGTGCGGTTGGTCAATGGGAGGGTGTATCGCGTACCTACTAAAGGAGCAGCTAGAACACAGGTCAACACATCCCGTGTTATTGAGTATGCTAGACAGTTATCTACCTCAACAAGTCGGTGCTAAAGTTAGTTGGCAGGAGGTTGTATTACAATTTGCTCAAGCTATGGGGCTGGTGATAGAGCAAGCTCAATTGATAGGTGCTTCACAGTTATCTGAGGAACAGGCGCTTAGTGCTTTGCTTTCGTACGCAAAAATGGAGCAAGATGATTGGAGTATAGGTGAATCTGATTGGTTGATACGTTGGAAATCATTCAAGGGAAACAGCAAGAATTTTTCACAATGTCAATTGCAAGCGGGTGTTGAAAAAGCACTTCTCATTACGGCTAACGATCATGCCCATGTTTCTTCAGCGGACGGTTGGCAAAGTTACATCAATATGCTCAGTGTTAAGCAACTTGAGAACGCAGATCATTATACGATGGTAGGCGCAGAGCACGCCAAACGAATCACGGACTATTTACAAGCGTATATGTTGGAAAATTTTTAGCAACAACCCATGAGGGCACATGCGTATTGCGCGCCAATGTGCCCCCTATAACTGAGTGTGTTTTATAAACTCATAGAACACATCATACATTATAGTATAAAGCGTATCCTCTATCCTGTAATGGTGTTTACATGATTACCATAGGAGCGGTTAATTTGACGAATTTGTGGGATGCTTGCTGGTAAAAAATGAATAAATAATTGGTCAAAAAAATATCTATAGCATGCCTTTTTTCAACGATTTTTTAAGCGGCTATACCACACTCGAGATTCGCTAAGTATTTGATATTGAATTGTTATGAAAGAAATTGAATACGTATTATATGATATCAGGGGTGCACTGTTTTTGTCATAGCTTTGTGGTATGATTTAGTTAACTAGGTATCTAACTTGTGAAAAAAGTTGCATTTTAGTGTTTTTTTATCTTACCAGATTTGATAAGTTAATGAAAATTCAACTATTTACAATAGGTTAAGCTATATGGAATGATGCTTAAACTAAGCCAAAGAATTTGATGCAAAAGCTGTAATGTGGGTATCTATGTAACATAATTCCTGTGTTGTGTCCCCATATTTTTTGTAAGTGTTGATTCCGTTTGCGAATTTGACGCGTTCGACCTATCCAAAAGCTTGCAAAGTATTTCTAACGCGAAGCCCCATTATTCTAGTGTTTATTTATAGTCGCCTTTGTTTTTTATTATATAACCCGAAATTGACTGGATTTGAGCTGCATGGACAGAAAAATTTTAACGAAAAAACCAAAAAAGAAACTATTAATATCAGCGGCTGTGTTGTTAGTTGGTATGTGGGGCTATGTGAAAATAGCAAAGACTTCTGTTAGTTCTTTTAAAGTGGAATCATCAAGAATTAGTTATGCTCAAGCTTCTCAGGGGCAGTTTACAGAATCGTTACCAATTTATGGTTTAGTTGCGCCGGTTAAGTC
Organism: Pseudoalteromonas luteoviolacea S2607; assembly: GCF_001625575.1. Classification (GTDB taxonomy): domain Bacteria; phylum Pseudomonadota; class Gammaproteobacteria; order Enterobacterales; family Alteromonadaceae; genus Pseudoalteromonas; species Pseudoalteromonas luteoviolacea_E. The sequence goes on along the minus strand of NZ_AUXV01000014.1, from coordinate 6,901 downwards.
TGTTTTTTTAGACACAGTACAAGGCGGCGTTATCGACGAAATTTTGATCGAGGAAGGCACCATGGTAGAAACCGGGCAGCCGATCTTAAAATTCAAGAATACATCTTTTGAACTGCAAGTGTTTTCTCAAGAAGCCCGAATAAGTGAGCAGCTTGATATTAATGCGAATACACGTTTATCTCTTGAACAAAACCGCCTGGACATTCATCGAAAGCTTAACAACATCGAATTGGATGTGAAGCTCAAGAAACGCGAAATAGAACGAACTAAGCCTCTGATGAAAAGAGGCTATGTTGCAGAAAATCATTACCTTAATTTGCTTGATGAGTATGACCAGCTGATTAAATCATTGGAGCTGAACCGTGAAGCCGAAACACAAGATGAGGAAATTCGTATTCGCAAATTTTCTCAGTTGGCAGAAAGCGAAAAACGCCTTAACAGTCATTTAGAAGTCATTCGTGAAAGTCTAGAGCAATTGGTTGTGAAGGCTCCTATCACAGGACAGATCACTTCATTACCAGTAGAAATAGGTGAACTCAAAAAGGTTGGAGATAGGCTCGGACAGATTGATGTGATGGATGGATACAAAGTGTCTGCTTTTGTAGATTCATTTTATTTATCTCGCGTAGAAAAGGGGCAAACGGCTTATTTTGTCGCAGATGGTGTGCAAAAGAAATTGACAGTTAAAAAGGTATATTCAGAGATCAATGATGGTCAGTTCCAAGTTGATCTGGATTTTGTTGATACCGCCCCTGAGCACTTTGTTCGTGGCCAAAATATCAATCTAGAGCTGATCTTAAGTGAACCACAACAAGCCGTCATGATAGATAACGGTGGCTTTTTTCAAGACACCGGTGGGGATTGGGTATTTGTTGTGGACCCCGATGGGAAGACTGCTACAAAAAGGCCAGTAAAACTGGGTAAACGTAACAACAAAAAGATAGTTGTCTTGGAAGGGATTGAATTAGGTGAAAGAGTAATTGTTTCATCATACTCAGATTTTGCTGGTGTTGATCAGTTAGTTATAAATTAATTTCAAGGCCTTGACTGACTTAATATATTCGTAAACGGGCTAAGGAATGAGATTGCCCGTTTAAAGATTTTTATTAGAGAATTTGTAGGAAAAATAATGATAAAAATAGAGAGCATGGTTAAAAGCTATCAAACAGAAGATATTGAAACTGTCGCGCTAGACAATATTGATTTGACTGTTGAACAAGGTGAGTTCTTGGCCATCATGGGCCCTTCAGGGTGTGGTAAATCTACCCTGTTGAATATATTAGGCCTGTTGGACAATCCTACCTCTGGTATTTATAACTTTCTAGGTCAAGACGTTGCCAATAAGAAGGAAAAAGAATTATCAGTTATCCGCAAGCATAATGTTGGTTTTATTTTCCAAGAATTTAATCTAATTGATGAGCTGACTGTGTTTGAAAACGTTGAGTTAGCGTTGCTTTATCACGATTTGTCTGCGAAAGAGCGGAAGGAACGTGTGCTAGAGATTCTAAAGAAAGTTTCCATGGAGCATAGGGTTAATCATTATCCTAAAAAACTCTCTGGCGGTCAGCAACAACGCGTTGCTATTGCGCGCGCTTTGGTGAGTGACCCTAAGCTAGTAGTAGCGGACGAGCCAACTGGTAACCTAGATAGTAAGCTAGGTCGAGAAGTTATGGAGCTATTACAAGACTTAAATCGTCGAGGCACGACATTAATAATGGTGACGCACTCTGAAGAGCACGCGGGTTATGCAAATAGAACCGTATCGTTGCTTGATGGCAAAATCGTAGAACATGCGAGCTGTGAAATGAACGCAAAAGAGGCTTGCTAATAATATGTTTTATAATTACTTGATAATCGCATTACGTCGCCTCAAGTCCGATAAACTTTTTACCTCGGTCAATTTGTTAGGACTGGGTGTGGGTCTACTTTGTTTCTTAATGACCCTACTCTACATTTTGGATGAAGTTAGCTACGACGCATTTTGGAAACAGGGTGAAAATATCTATCGTGTTGAAACGACTGTTAGACGCAACGGTGGGGCTGATAGTATTCAATATTCACGCAGTTTCGCCCCCTTGACGCCGTTAGCTGAAGTTAATATGCAAGGTAGTGTAGCTATCGCGCGTTTACAACCAATGCAGTTTCTTGCTGCTTACAATGTAACTCGATTCTATCAGGACGTTTCATTTGTAGATCCGAGTTTCTTTGACGTTTTTGATCTCAAATTTATTCAAGGTTCACGTGAAAATGCGCTAAACACACCATATAAAGTTGTGTTAACCGAATCAACAGCTAAGAAGTATTTTGGCCGAGAAAGCGCCCTGGATAAAGTAATAACGCTTGATGGAAAGCACAAACTCCAAGTAACGGGTGTTGTTCAAGATGCGCCGGATAATACTCACTTAAATTTGGGTATGTTGGCGAGTATTGACTCCCTACCGCGTATGTATAATGAACGGATATTGAGAAACTGGAATTTTCCAACCACTTTCACTTACGTGGCACTAGGGCAAGGGCAGAATCCCGAACCTTGGCATGTGCAATTAACCGAATTGGCAAATAAGAATGTTCCAGAACGCATTCAGGGAACAATTGAGCTAGGTCTGATGCCAGTTTCTGAGATTCACTTAAGAGATAATGAACTGGGCGGCTTTAATACTATCCATGTGCTTGGGGTTGTTAGTGCGCTTGTGTTGCTAATGGCCTGTATCAACACGATTAATCTTGCAACTGCTAAAGGAGCTGAGCGAGATCGAGAAACGGGTATACGTAAAGCGTTGGGAGGCACTAGAGTACAGTTGTTTAACCAATTTATGGTTGAATCATATTTACTGGTTATTGGCGCTACTATTTTAGCGCTGTTCTTTTCAGACCTTTTATTACCCTGGTTTAACCAGATCACAGGGAAGAGTTTGTCCTTCACGGTGTTTTTTGAGGCACAATTTTTAATCGGATTGTTATTGCTGGTATTGATCGCAGGGTTTATGGCTGGTGCATACCCTGCCGCTGTGATGTCTAGCTATAAGCCCGTTGATATTTTCAAAGGGAGTATGGGTTATGGACAAGGCTCTTTTAGCATGCGTATGCTTTTATTACTGTTCCAATTCATTGTTGCAATCTCTATCACCATAGGTACTTACTTTATATATCAACAGATGAACCACATCAAAAACATGGATTTAGGCTTCTCAGATGAAAACGTTGTGGTGCTGAAAAATATAGGTTGGACCGATATAAAACCTAACTATTCAGTGCTGCAAAAAGAGTTGGTAAAACACCCTAATATCGAGCATGTAGCAGGTTCGATTACGGTACCAGGTAGAGAGTTTGATCGAGTGGGGGCATTTCATGTTGAAGGTACGCCCTCTGAAAACGGGATCAGTTTGAATCGTATGGCAACGGATTTTGGATTTTTCCAGACGTATGATGTCAACTTAGTCACTGGGCGCATGTTCTCTAGAGAATATGGATCTGATGAAGTAGGGTCAAATCAATCAACGTCAGGTAAAGCAACTTATAGCGCTATTTTAAATGAGACTGCCGTTAGAAAGTTTGGTTGGAATGATGCTGAAGATGCGTTAGGCAAGAGACTGATTTCATCAGATAAGAAATGGGGCTTTGATATTCGTGTGGTTGGTGTTGTTGAGGACTTCCACATACTGACTGGGCACAGCGCCATTAACCCGTATGTGTTTATTATTAGTACAGGTGCGGTGAATTATGCTTCAGTGAAAATTAATGGTGGTGAATTGCCTGACGTGTTGAATTACATAGACAATACATGGAACCAAATCATTCCTCAGTACCCTATCGTTCGCTCTTTCTTAGACGACGATATTGACAGAGCATTTATACAGTGGGAAAGAAATGGCCAATTGATGGCGGCTCTGTCACTTATTGCAATCGGTATCGCTGCTGTAGGCTCATTTGGTATGGCTGCGTTTAGCACCAAAAATAGAAACAAAGAAATCAGTATGCGTAAGGTTGTTGGCGCCAGTTCTTTTGACTTGATCAGGCTGCTGGTGTGGGACTTAAGTAAACCGCTCATACTTGCCAATGTGTTGGCTTGGCCTCTTGTTTATATTGTAATACGCGACTGGCTCAATAATTTTGCTTATAGAATCGATATAAGCTTGCCAGTTTTCTTCCTCGTTGGTGTAGGTTCATTGCTATTTTGTTGGTTGACCGTTAGCTATCATACTTTGAAAGTTGCGAGAACCAGCCCAGCCATGACGTTCAAACACTTATAGATACCAATATAGCTAAGGCCAGACAGTTATGCTTAACCCTGATACAAAAAAAATTAAAGCAATAGAGCAAGGTGTTGTTATCGATCAAGCGATGCTTACTGCCACAAATAAAACGGTTAGAACTTGGTATTCCCTAAGAAGACAGTTTTTACCTTTCTATTTTTTGGCTCCACCTAAGTGGCGATTGAAGCTTCGAGCCGCATCTAAAAAGGAGAGAATGCAAGCCAACTTCTCTCTATTAGGTGCTGTGAGAAGTGGTACAACTTCACTATCTGAATATATTATTCAGCACCCCTGTGTTGCTCTACCACTGACAAAGGAAGTGAAAATTGGTGGGCTGTATAGCAAACGCCTCGTTGAGGCGCAACTCCCCACGGTTTCACAGCAACGCAAAATAGAAGACAAATATGGAAAGGCAATTACTGGTTATTGTACACCTTCAATGCCCCATATGTTGCTGCCCTACTTGCTAAAATCTTTGAATAAGAATATGAAAGTATTCGTAATGTTGCGTGACCCTGTGGATAGGGCATTTGCCCACTGGCGTTGGGATCAGGAAATATCCCAGCGGTTTTTCCGTGACCCTCTTTTCGAACATGTTCCGAACTTCTCCACTTTGATTGAATTGGAAATTCAGGGCATGCTAAATCACGCAAATACACAAACAGTACAGGTAAGTGGCGTTGGCGGAGGTTATTTACAGCATAGTAATTACCTCCCTTTTGTGGCCAAGCTTATCGAAACTTTTGGTCGTGAAAATATCATGTTTATTAACTCTTCTGATTTCTTCAAAGATCCCCTAAAAGTAGTTAATGACATATATCAAGTGTTGGAATTACCTGAATATATACCTCAGGCAGTACCAGTTAAAAACGCTGGAAGAAAAGCAAACCTGGACTCAGAAGTTGAGGAAAAATTAAGAAACTTCTTTCAACCTATCAATGAAAAACTTTTTGATTTAATAGGTGAGGAATACGATTGGTAAATAAGGTAAGGAGACGTTGAATATGTCGTTTTATGACGAGTCGTTGAAGCATCAGCTGGAAGAGTTAAAGCAGAACTCAAACTATAGACACTTTATTGAATTGAGCAAAGAGTCTGACCACTTTCCACACGCGATTACTGCTCAAGAACATATCCCAGAGAATGTCATGGTATGCTGTAGTTTAGATTATTTAGGCATGGGTCATCACCCTAAAGTTGTATCTGCTGCAATCGAAACTGTTAAAAAGTCAGGTGTAAGCTCTGGTGGGTCGAGAAATCTAAGTGGTACTTGCTATCAGCATGTTGAGTTAGAACAAGAGCTTGCCGACTTTCACCGACGCGACTCAGCACTTGTTTTGAATTCTGGTTATCTGGCAAATCAAGTAGCAGTGTCAGTATTAGGCAGTCGCTTTGAAGATTGTATTATTTTCTCAGATGAGCTAAATCACGCATCAATTATTGAAGGTGTTAGAGCATCTCGCTCTGATAAAGTGATTTATAAGCACAATGATATCTCTGATTTAGAGCTTAAATTAAGTGCCGTTGAACATGATCGACCTAAGATTGTTATTTTTGAATCGATCTATTCAATGGAAGGTGATATAGCCCCTGTACGAGAAATGCTCATTTGCGCAAAGAAGTATGGTGCTTTGACCATCTTAAATGAAGTCCATGCAATCGGAATTTTTGGTGAAGGTGGACGGGGTATAGCCAATGATATTGAATCACAATATCAACCTGATTTAATCATTGGTAGTTTATCAAAGGGAGTTGGCGCTTTTGGTGGTTATCTAGCGGGCTCTAAAACACTTGTTGATAGTATTCGAAGCTTCGGATACGGTTTGATTTTTACAAGTTCATTACCACCATCAGTGTGTGCTGCCGCATTAGCTAGCATTAGGCATATTAGAAGTAGTAATGAAGAGCGAGAACGATTGCTTAGTAATGCTGCGTTTCTTAAACAGCGGTTGGGCGAAGAGAACTTGCGTATCATGCCATCGGATACGCACATTGTCCCAGTGATTGTCGGGAATAGTAAATTATGTAACGCAATCAGCAAACGTTTGTTGAGAGAGTTTGGTATATATGCCGTGGCGGTTAACTTCCCTACCGTTCCTTGGGGAACCGAGCGACTAAGATTAGTGGCTACCGCGAGGCATACCAAAGAAATGATAGAGGAACTAGTCACCGCACTGAAAATTTGTTTCGCTGAAGCAAGTTTAAGCTATAGTGAAGCGCTACAGTGTGAAGATTTACAGTTAGAGGAAGCATAAATGTTTGATGTAGTGGTTAATTCTGAACAGCAATACTCTATATGGCCTGCACATAAAGAATTGCCAAAGGGTTGGGAAAAGTCTGGAGTCAATGGCACAGAAACGGAGTGTCTCGCATACATCAAAGAAAATTGGGTGGATATGCGACCACAGAGTCTACGCCAAGTGTTAAACAGCTAACACAGTTTTGGTACTTTTGGCTTTTTCGAATAGCCAAAAGTACACTCACCTTTTGGTATCTATTTTTCATTATACCTATCGCCTAGCTCTTTTCTCATTCGGTTGACGTGAGAGCGAGCGTTTTGATGAAATTTGTATTATCAATAACACAAAGGAGTAATGTGTTTTTCGTTACAAAACACCAAATTTAACATAACACAGTTACCACCATAA
>NZ_AUXV01000013.1 GCF_001625575.1 Pseudoalteromonas luteoviolacea S2607 | reverse complement strand
ACGATAACTAGGAATTATGGATAATACTCTACTGGCTATAGTTAGCCCGATTGCTTGTAATAGTAATGTCACCAGAACTTTTTTATCTAAATTGAATAGAATGGATGTAGCTGCCTACGCTCAATTTGTGTTTTGCATTGATGGCAAAATAGACAGTGAAAGTAAAGGTCTACTAGACGAGTTTGTTAGTACAAAATCTTGCGACTCAAGAGTCATATACAATGACTACCCAATGGGGTATTCAATAACTGTAAATAAAATAATGGAGCTAGTAAACAGGCCATATACATTACTAATGGACTCAGATGTCTTTCTTTCAGATGAGTGTTTACACAAGCTATATGAAAAGCTCGAAAGCCCTCAGGTTGCATCTGTTCAACCACTACTTATATATCCGCAGAATATGACTATACAGAGCTATGGGCATGTATTTGGCAAGGGGTTTAATAAGCATGCCCTTGTTGGAAGAAAAGTCCAGCAAGTCGGGGAGCTACCTGACCGAAATGCCCAAGCAATAACGACAGCTTGTCAGCTATTTAAAACGGCACTCTTTAACGAAGTTGGCGCGTTAGATGAGACATATTATAACGCATATGAAGGTATGGAGATTTCTTTAAAATATCGCAAACTTGGATACCAGACCGTTGTATGCGGTAATGCCACAGCCTACCATTTCCAAGGTAAAACCAGATCAAAAACGACGTTCAATGAGAGTATAGCTACATCCAAGTTTTGGACTCGCTGGGAAAGGTCTATCAAAAATGATTTCACTCAATTTTTCAATTTTAAAGAGGGTTTTAATACAGAGCCAAAACTAATCATTAATGTGAGTAATTTACAAGATTGGCGCTCTTATTTACCTTCAGATTGGGATGAGTTTGAGGTAAATTTTGCATTACGCAGCCGAGGGCAGCTCATTGAATGCTGGGAAGAGTTACCCGTTGAGTTTGTAAAGTACCCGGGCACACTTTTATTTTTGTGTGACCACTTTTCTCAGTTAAGCAATAATGATTATTGGTTTTCTCAAAGGGGCGCTAAAAAAACTATGATTTTAGATCTTCATGGGAATCAAGTTGTACCATAATTTTACCAAAGTCTAGGGTCGACATAAATTTCACCTTCAATAAATTGAATTGGCTCGAAGAACCAGTTTATTGAGCTCACTGAATCTTGTCTTAAATTATGGCTGGGTATATTTTTATATGAATTACCAGCCGAAGTCACTGTGTTTAGTACTTCTTCCCAGTAACGACCAGCACTTTCGAGATCTAGCTCAATTACTTTAATCACAGCTTTGCATTGTTTTACTTTGAATACCAGCCTTGGTTTGAGTTCAAAATCTGGATGAGCAGAAACACTATTTAAGAGCATAGCGGCTTCTTGGTTTTGTTTGTTTACAGCGTATATTGTCGCTAAATCTATAATGCTGTTAATATACTCTTGGTTGAAACCATTTAATTTTAAATCCTCTGATAGTTTATATAAGTATTCAGCTTTGCTTTTGCCCAGTTTAACGCGCAATGATTCTCGTTGATAGCGCGCCACAAGTAGCCTCCTGAGTTCGAAGTCATTTTCTTCATATTTATTAATTGCCGTTGTAAACAGTCTCAGAGCCGTTTTTGGTGATGTAACCATTTCGCTTTTCGCTGAATCCATAGTTAGATGTATTTTCTCGGCATTTTGACCATACTTAGTACAAAACTTTGAAGCTTTAACTCTTGTTGACTTTGCTAATTCATATTCATCTAACAAATAATGGGCCATCATTTTTCTATTTAAAATTATTGCTTTTGCTAATGCTCGATTATTACCATTAGATTCTTTTTCTATATCAGTAAGCTCTAATTTATTTATAAACGAGCAGTCAAGATTCCAAAACCTAATATTTATTAACTCCGACTGTATTCTGAAAAATAAATCTTTAATTTCGGCACAGTATAAAAATCTTTTTGTTATATTATAGGCTTGCTCCAAGTATGTGGTCGCCGCTTTGTTGTAGCTCGTATGGTTGGCTATGTTTCCTGCTTGAAAAAAGTCAAAAGCGACTAATAAAACATCGGAAGGGCATTCTAATCTATCGATAGCTGATTGGCTGTGTAGAGCTGTATTTATGATGGCTTCGGATAAATAATGCACAAGTCCAAAATGAGTTCTATCTACTTCTTGATCTCTGATTTTTCGTGCTTCTTTCAGCTCAGCGCTGTTGAGATTTTGGGAGTTCGATACGCTCAAGGATAAATAAGCATAATAATATTCCCTAGATCTTTTTGCTAAAATTTTGATTCTTGAAATACATTTATCGCTCAAAACTAAATGCCTAGAGAGTACCGACTCTCTGAGTAAATCATGAATCGGAATGTAGCGTTGCTCATATGATGATTCTACTTTGACTAGGCCATTTTTACTTAGTCTAAAAGCAACTTCTCTCTCTTCTAGGCTTAAATCATCGTATTTAATTCCGTTGGGAAGATTGTATATAATGCAAATAAGATCCAGTTCATTTTTGTCCAAAGTAGGCAGTTCGAACAGGTTTTTATGGTTTAGCTGGTTTACAATTTGACGAATTGAGTGCTCTTCGTTATGTAGCTGAGCTGATTTAATTAACTCAAGGCACTTTATTAAGCTAATAATATTTGGTGCAAGTTCAAAAACTAACCGTACGTCTTCATTAGAATGCTCTTGTTCAAAAGTCAACCTCATCGAGTTTTTAGTATCTTCAAACGAAGGGCCTGTCAACTCATAAAACTCGAACCCTTGTAATGCACTTTTAATTTCTTCAAATGAATAACATGGTCTTGAAAAAAGTAATAAGCTTACATTCTCTGTATACTTTGAAATGCTTGAGATTATATCCACAGACTTTATAATCACATTTGGAGATGCTTTTTGCCAATCATCTATTAAAATTAATTTCTTATATTTTAGTTTTTGATTCTTAATTAAACCTTCTACTATAGTTTCAATATCAGCGCTTTCATCTAGTTCATTTACTTCTCTCTCTGAATTCCAGTTAGAATCAAAAGAAAAAATAAGCAAGTCAGCTAATTTTTCCCAATCAGACTGAAGACCTGTAAACCGAATATGCTGAATTTCATGTGTTTTTGACCAATTTGCACAGGAGTTTTCTAAAATATATGTTTTTCCACACCCTGCTGAACCAGATATTAGTGCTAATAGTCTTCTTGACTGTCCTTTTAATATCAACTCATACCGATTCGTGATAGTGGAAGATAACTGCAAGCTTGACCGATAGGACAAGCTGACATCTGTAAAGTTATAAATCAATAATTCTTTAACCAATGAAATCGATTTATCATTGTAAGATAAAAAAAGCTCTATTCTATTATTAGCTATCTCTCTTTCTTCGGGGGTAAAGAGAAAGCTCATATAGTTCCACCCATCTTCAATAGCATGTTCTTTAATAATATTTTCATTTTTTAGCAGTGACAATACCGGCTTACTAACTTCATTTAAGTGAGAAACTGAAAATGGATTAAAAAAGGATATAACGATATAGTTAAATTCATTCGAGTTTACTGAGCCAATATCATTCAATTTACAGTTTGAGAAATCAACACAGTTTACAACTCGTACTTCTAGGGAAACTAAATCATTAATATCAAGCGTATTATTCGGACAGTTCTTTAGTAATTTTAAATAATTACCACCGTAAAGCTTTACCGTCTGGAGATTTGGCATGACTCTCTCAAAAAATGCCTCAACTCTGTATTGAAGTTTGGTGCTTATTTTAGCATTAGTTATTAAATATAAAGCCTTAAGACTTGACTCATCTAGTGCTGAAATGAGTGTTGAATCGAATGCTCTCGATACAATACTCATATTTGGATTGGTACGATATTTTACTTCTAACCAGGCAATAAACGAAGAGTCAAGGTATTCACTTTGGAATAGGCCTGTAGCGTCTTTATTTCCATCTCGAGTAAGTTTCGTTGCTTGCCAATCAAAATTTGGCATTGCTTTTGAGATTATATTTATAGCATCAACCTCAAATTGCTCATAATCCCTCAATACAGCGACTTTTTGTTTTGAATTAGAGTCCATAATTCCTAGTTATCGT
>NZ_AUXV01000012.1 GCF_001625575.1 Pseudoalteromonas luteoviolacea S2607 | reverse complement strand
GATTAATTAGCGTCTACTTTAGTATTACTTAACTTCTGGCGAAGTTAAAACTGTCTTTAGCAGTACAACTTAAAACTATTTTGGGTTGTATGGTTAAGTGACTAAGCGTACACGGTGGATGCCTTGGCAGTTGGAGGCGATGAAGGACGTACTAACTTGCGATAAGCTAAGTCAAGCCAGTAAGAGGCACTTGAGACTTAGATTTCCGAATGGGGAAACCCACCGCACAGCGGTATCTTACAGTGAATACATAGCTGTAAGAGGCAAACCGGGAGAACTGAAACATCTAAGTACCCCGAGGAAAAGAAATCAACCGAGATTCCGAAAGTAGCGGCGAGCGAAATCGGATTAGCCCTTAAGCTTCAGTGTAATTAGTGGAACCTTCTGGAAAGTTGGACGACACAGGGTGACAGTCCCGTACACGAAAATTTATCTGAAGTGAAATCGAGTAGGTCGGAGCACGTGAAACTTTGACTGAATATGGGGGGACCATCCTCCAAGGCTAAATACTCCCAACTGACCGATAGTGAACCAGTACCGTGAGGGAAAGGCGAAAAGAACCCCTGTGAGGGGAGTGAAATAGAACCTGAAACCGTGTACGTACAAGCAGTAGGAGCCCCTCGAGGGTGACTGCGTACCTTTTGTATAATGGGTCAGCGACTTATATTCTGTAGCGAGGTTAACCATTTAGGGGAGCCGTAGCGAAAGCGAGTCTTAACTGGGCGCTTAAGTTGCAGGGTATAGACCCGAAACCCGGTGATCTAGCCATGGGCAGGTTGAAGGTCAGGTAACACTGACTGGAGGACCGAACCCACTAACGTTGAAAAGTTAGGGGATGACCTGTGGCTAGGAGTGAAAGGCTAATCAAACCGGGAGATAGCTGGTTCTCCCCGAAATCTATTTAGGTAGAGCCTCGGACGAATACTTACGGGGGTAGAGCACTGTTAAGGCTAGGGGGTCATCCCGACTTACCAACCCTTTGCAAACTCCGAATACCGTAAAGTACTATCCGGGAGACACACGGTGGGTGCTAACGTCCATCGTGGAGAGGGAAACAACCCAGACCGTCAGCTAAGGTCCCAAAGTGTATGTTAAGTGGGAAACGATGTGGGAAGGCTAAAACAGCTAGGAGGTTGGCTTAGAAGCAGCCATCCTTTAAAGAAAGCGTAATAGCTCACTAGTCGAGTCGGCCTGCGCGGAAGATGTAACGGGGCTAAACATACCACCGAAGCTACGGCTGCGAACTTTGTTCGCGGGGTAGGGGAGCGTTCTGTAAGTGGCTGAAGGTGTGCCGGGAGGCATGCTGGACATATCAGAAGTGCGAATGCTGACATGAGTAACGATAATGCGGGTGAAAAACCCGCACGCCGGAAGACCAAGGGTTCCTATCCCATGTTAATCAGGGTAGGGTGAGTCGACCCCTAAGGCGAGGCTGAAGAGCGTAGTCGATGGGAAACGGGTTAATATTCCCGTACTTGGTATAAATGCGATGGGGGGACGGAGCAGGCTAGGCAAGCATGGCGTTGGTTGTCCATGTGAAAGGCTGTAGGCTGGTGACTTAGGAAAATCCGGGTCGCTAAGGCTGAGAGTCGAGACGAGCTACTACGGTAGTGAAGTTGTTGATGCCCTACTTCCAGGAAAAGCCTCTAAGCTTCAGTTTATATCGAATCGTACCCTAAACCGACACAGGTGGTCAGGTAGAGAATACTAAGGCGCTTGAGAGAACTCGGGTGAAGGAACTAGGCAAAATTGTACCGTAACTTCGGGAGAAGGTACGCTCTTGTTTGTGAAGGACTTGCTCCATAAGCAGACGAGAGCCGCAGTGACCAGGTGGCTGGGACTGTTTATTAAAAACACAGCACTGTGCAAAATCGTAAGATGACGTATACGGTGTGACACCTGCCCGGTGCCGGAAGGTTAATTGATGGGGTTAGCTTAGGCGAAGCTCTTGATCGAAGCCCCGGTAAACGGCGGCCGTAACTATAACGGTCCTAAGGTAGCGAAATTCCTTGTCGGGTAAGTTCCGACCTGCACGAATGGTGTAACCATGGCCACGCTGTCTCCACCCGAGACTCAGTGAAATTGAAATCGCAGTGAAGATGCTGTGTACCCGCGGCTAGACGGAAAGACCCCGTGAACCTTTACTACAGCTTGGCACTGAACATTGACCCTACATGTGTAGGATAGGTGGGAGGCTTTGAAGCACAGTCGCTAGATTGTGTGGAGCCGACCTTGAAATACCACCCTTGTAGTGTTGATGTTCTAACTTAGGCCCCTAATCGGGGTTGAGGACAGTGCCTGGTGGGTAGTTTGACTGGGGCGGTCTCCTCCCAAAGAGTAACGGAGGAGCACGAAGGTTGGCTAAGTACGGTCGGACATCGTACGGTTAGTGTAATGGTAGAAGCCAGCTTAACTGCGAGACAGACACGTCGAGCAGGTACGAAAGTAGGTCATAGTGATCCGGTGGTTCTGAATGGAAGGGCCATCGCTCAACGGATAAAAGGTACTCCGGGGATAACAGGCTGATACCGCCCAAGAGTTCATATCGACGGCGGTGTTTGGCACCTCGATGTCGGCTCATCACATCCTGGGGCTGAAGTCGGTCCCAAGGGTATGGCTGTTCGCCATTTAAAGTGGTACGCGAGCTGGGTTTAGAACGTCGTGAGACAGTTCGGTCCCTATCTGCCGTGGGCGTTTGAGAATTGAGAGGGGCTGCTCCTAGTACGAGAGGACCGGAGTGGACGAACCGCTGGTGTTCGGGTTGTTATGCCAATAGCATTGCCCGGTAGCTACGTTCGGAATCGATAACCGCTGAAAGCATCTAAGCGGGAAGCGAGCCTCGAGATGAGTTCTCACTTTGACTTTAAGTTAACTGAAGGGCCGTTGAAGACTACAACGTTGATAGGCGAGATGTGGAAGTGCTGTGAGGCATTGAGCTAACTCGTACTAATTACCCGTGAGGCTTAACCATACAACGCCAAAGTGGTTTTACTTGTTAGAAGTTAAGAATAGAAAGTAGACGATAAGAATTTAATT
>NZ_AUXV01000011.1 GCF_001625575.1 Pseudoalteromonas luteoviolacea S2607 | reverse complement strand
GATTGGCGCAAGCGTTTTTTTAATTAAAAAGAAAAAAACACTTGCGAATGCTCAATTTACAGACAAAACACCAGTTTTTGTTGATTAAACGCACTATTCAGCACCTAATCACATTCAATTTCCAATAACCAACCACACTTTTCTTGATACTTTGCTTCTTGCTCCAGCTCTGTACGCATTAAAGGATGTGTTTCCAACCAAGCTTTCGGCACAGTTAGAGTGAGTGTTTCAGGTTCACTTGCAGTCAGGAACAATTCTGGCAACACATCATCTTGACGACGCATAGATAAAATAACCCCAATGCGTAATAACCTAATTAGTATTTCAGCCAGACGTTGATTAGAACCAAGCAGGGCAAAGCTCTCAACATCGATATCTAATCGGTGATTACTTACCAAAGCCGCAATCAGTTGCTTTTGAGCCTTGGTATAGCCAGGCATGACACTATTGTTAAGAATATAAGCACTATGCTTATGGTACTCTTTGTAATCGATCAGTAAGCCCAATTCATGAACGACTGTTGCAGCACGTAAAGCATCGGAACCAAACTGTGTGTTAATCGACCAGTAGCCTTTTAGCTGATTGAGGAAACTATTACTCATCTCAAAGACACGCTGTGCTTGCAAGTTGTCAACATGGTATCTAGCCATAAAACAATTCAAAGTACGCTTACGAATATCAGCAACACTTAAATCATCAATCATGCCATAGAGCACACCTTCACGCAGCGCACCACCAGCTAAGCCCATACGTTCTATTTCTAGCGACTCAAATAACGCAATCAAAATTGCAAGGCCAGATACAAAAACAAGTCGGCGCTCTTCGCTTAAACCAGGCAGATCAAGCTTAGATATAGTCTCACAGTCAATCGCCATTGATTTAATTTGATTGAGCTTTGATAGCACTAGGTACTCATCAAGGCCCAGAGCAGCAAAGATTTCTTGTATCGCTTGAACCGTGCCAGAAGCACCGATAGCTAACTCCCAACCGACTTGTTGAAACGCTCCAGCATGTGGGGCTATCACTTCTGTTGCAGCCTTTATCGCTTGTGCAAAGTTCTCTTCGCTCAGCAAACCATTTTTGAAATACTTTTCTAGGTAAGTAACGCAGCCCATATTTAGACTGTAATATATATGTGCGTCGAAGCCACGACCAATTACAACTTCAGTACTTGCTCCACCAATATCAACCACAAGCTGCTTACCATGACATGACGATGTATGAGCAACCCCTTTATAGATAGTGCAAGCTTCCAATTCACCGCTTATTATCTCAATTTTATGATTGAGAATTTCCTCAGCCCGCAGCTTAAACTGTTCTGCATTTTGAGCTAAGCGCAATGTCGCGGTTGCAACAATTTTAATGTTTTGCGGCGGAATATCCTGTAGTCGCTCCGCAAAAAGTGACAAACATTCCCAGCCTCTTTCCATTGCTTCTTGAGACAGTACATTTTGCTCATTGAGTCCGGCAGCTAGCCTAACTTTACGCTTTACTCTGCCAATTGTATGGACTCCACCAGCCATATGCTTTGCAATAAGCATGTGGAAGCTGTTTGAGCCCAAGTCTATTACGGCATATACATTATTCTGTGGTGAGTTATATCCCACGCTCGTAACCTCTACTTACCCTTACGACATCTAACTATGCTTAGATGCTGATTTTTGATAACTGCCTTGTCTGCGAGTATTGCCACGCTTTCTCTGACCAGATTGATAATTTCTGCGATGTTGTTTTACTGGTGGCTTGAGGTCATCTAATAATGCAGTTTTGTCGTAGTGAGAAACAGGAATCGAGTGTTCTATATATTCCTCAATCTCATGTAGATTGTACGCATATTGCTCACAAGCAAAACTAATTGCATGCCCCGATGCTCCAGCCCGACCAGTTCGACCGATACGATGCACGTAATCTTCTCTATCATCTGGTAAGTCGAAATTAAATACATGGCTTACTTCAGGGATATGTAATCCTCGTGCAGCAACATCAGTCGCTACAAGCAAATCCAATTCACCTTTAGTAAATTTAGTCAATATAGACAAACGTTTCTTCTGATTTACATCACCTGTAAGTAAACCAACACGATGCCCATCAGCCTTTAACCACTCGTAAACATTCTCACAACTGTGCTTTGTGTTTGCAAAGACAATTGCCTTATCGGGCCAATCTTCCTCTATTAGAGTTAAAAGTAAAGGTAATTTGTCCTCTTGTGAGGGGTGAAATAATTCTTCTTGAATACGCTTGCCAGTTTTAACATCAGGCTCAATCTGAACATGAATCGGATTGTGCATATGCTCAAAGGCCAGCTCCTGCACTCGGTAAGATAGTGTCGCAGAAAACAGGAGATTCAAACGCTCTTGTGTTCCAGGCATGCGATTGAATAAATAACGAATGTCTTTTATGAAGCCCAAATCAAACATTCGGTCTGCTTCATCTAGTACCACAACCTCTATACTGTTGAGGTTAAACGCACCTTGTTTATAGAAGTCGATAAGTCTACCAGTGGTACCAATTAAAATATCAACGCCTTTTTCTAATTGTGCCCGTTGTTTTTCATACTCTTCGCCACCATATACTAAACCTAACTTTAAATTACAGTGTGGTGCGATAACATTTGCATCTTTATGGATCTGTATTGCCAACTCTCTAGTCGGCGCCATAATAATGGCTCTGGGTTGTACAGATGCTTGCTGTTCAGGTTGATTTTGCATTAAACGATGACAAGTCGCAGTAAGGAATGCCAGTGTCTTACCGGTTCCTGTTTGCGCCTGACCCGCAATGTCCCTGCCTTCACATACGTAAGGCATACACTTTGCTTGAATTGGCGTACAATGTTCGAAGCCATTCGCTGTCAAACCGGCGACCACTTCCGGTGCTAAAGCAAAGTCTGAAAATTTGGTATTGGTCAAATGTGTCTTAGTCATAGCAATAAAGCATAACGTTTAAACTTGCAATAAGAAACAAGAGTGTTTAAATACGCACTAAATAATTCGCCTAATTTCTAACGGAGAACGTAATGAGCGACAAAATTATCCAATTAACTGACGACAGCTTTGAAGCTGACGTACTTAACTCAGACAAACCTGTTCTTGTTGACTTTTGGGCTGAGTGGTGTGGTCCTTGTAAAATGATTGCGCCAATTCTTGATGAAGTAGCTGGTGAGTTTGAAGGTAAAGTAACTATCGCCAAACTAAACATCGACCAAAACTCAGGCACGCCTGGAAAGTTTGGTATCCGTGGTATTCCAACACTACTTCTATTCAAAGACGGTGCAGTTGCTGCAACTAAAGTAGGCGCACTTTCTAAAACTCAGCTTGTTGAGTTTTTAAACGACAACGTTTAAAAGCTAAAAGCCCAAATAACTCAGTAATTTGGGCTTTCTCATTTTGCTTGCCAGCGAAATTTTAAGATTAATGGATTAATTTTTTGTATAAAGACTGGACGACTCGATGGCTAGCTGCTAACTTATAGAGCCACAAACCTTTTTATCGAATTTCAACTCAATCCCTCGTGCGACGAGAAAACAACGTTAATTAAAGAACCCACCAATATGCATTTACGCGAACTTAAAGACAAGTCAATAAATGAGCTTGTAAAACTTGCCGAGTCAATGGGACTCGAAAACGTAGCCCGTCTTAGAAAACAAGATATCATCTTTGCTATCTTGAAAGCCCATGCAAAAAGCGGCGAAAACATCTATGGCGGCGGTGTTTTAGAAATTCTCCAAGACGGCTTTGGCTTTTTACGCTCTTCCGAAGCTTCTTACCTAGCAGGGCCGGATGACATCTATGTCTCGCCGAGTCAAATCAGACGCTTTAGCTTGCGTACTGGTGATTCAATTAGCGGTCTTATCCGTCCACCTAAAGATGGCGAACGCTATTTTGCTTTGTTAAAAGTTAATGAAGTTAACTTTGATAAGCCTGAAAATTCTCGAACTAAAATCTTGTTCGAAAACTTAACGCCTATCCATGCTAACGAACGTTTAGTAATGCAGCGTGGTAATGGCAGTACTGAAGATATTACAGCGCGAGTTTTAGACCTTGCTTCACCAATTGGTAAAGGTCAACGTGCACTTATCGTTGCGCCGCCAAAAGCGGGTAAAACGATGTTGCTTCAGAATATTGCGCAATCGATTTCTTACAACAACCCTGATGCAACTCTTATGGTACTGCTGATTGACGAACGTCCTGAAGAAGTTACAGAGATGCAGCGCTTGGTTCAAGGTGAAGTTGTTGCATCAACATTTGATGAACCAGCAAGCCGTCACGTGCAAGTTGCTGAGATGGTGATTGAAAAAGCTAAGCGCCTAGTTGAGCACAAAAAAGATGTCGTCATCTTATTGGACTCAATCACTCGTCTAGCACGTGCTTACAACACTGTCATTCCTTCATCGGGTAAAGTGCTTACTGGTGGTGTAGATGCCAACGCACTGCACAAGCCTAAGCGTTTCTTCGGTGCAGCGCGTAACGTTGAGGAAGGCGGTAGCTTAACCATTATCGCAACAGCACTTATCGATACTGGCTCTAAAATGGATGAAGTTATCTACGAAGAGTTCAAAGGTACGGGTAACATGGAATTGCACTTGAACCGCAAGATTGCAGAAAAACGTGTATTCCCAGCTATTGACTTTAACCGTTCAGGTACACGTCGCGAAGAACTGTTAACTAAGCCTGATGAGCTACAGAAGATGTGGATCTTGCGTAAGATCGTGCATGAGATGAGCGAAATAGACGCGATGGAATTCCTTATCGACAAACTCTCAATGAGTAAGACGAACGATGAGTTTTTCGACTCCATGAAGCGAAAGTAATCATAAAAAAACCTGCAAATGCAGGTTTTTTTTTACCCTGCAAAAGCTTGGAATTCACTTTGAACTAGTCTATACCTATTAGTCTAATTGGAAAAAAGTTTCCAATTTTTAAGACCATAGAAGGGAGACTCAGGTATATGCGTTTAAACGTCGGAGTGATCAGTACCACGTGCGCTAATCTAACCATTACAGTACTTTGCGCTTTATATTTCGATTTTTCATTATCTGCAACAGTAACAATATGCACGTTAATCGTTCTGAGCGCTCTAGTCGTTTACCTCTTGATCTCTAAATACAGCAGTAAAGGCAATTACCTAGATAACTTGGTCAGCGCCTTGCTCGCTGATACTAATATTGACCTTACCTATCGGTTTGATGAACAAGACAGACAGCTACCCAAGTCGTGCCTTGCGCTCAATGCCGGGATAGCCACTATTGAACATATTATTTGCGAAGTCTACACCTGCTCAGCTCGACTAGCGCCGATGGCCGATGATCTCAGAGACACGTATGCATCTATGACTCAAAAGGCCACCATCCAACATGCACATGGTGAAGATTTAGCCAGCTCTATCAATCGTATGCTCATCGTTTCAAGAGAGTTAGATGAAAATTTAGATAAAATTTACTGCTCTGTTGAAGAGGCCACCGAAGCCGTCAAAAAAACCCGTGTAGATACCGATAAAAGTCAGGAAAGTCTAATTAGCCTTGCGGAGCACATTCGACAAACCAGTCAGCAAATCGAAGCACTTAAAGCAGACAGTGATGCGATTAGCACTGTGATAGATGTTATCAATTCGATTGCTGATCAAACTAACTTACTTGCCCTAAATGCCGCTATTGAAGCCGCTCGAGCTGGAGAACAAGGTCGTGGGTTTGCAGTTGTAGCTGACGAGGTACGTAGTTTGGCTGCACGTACAAGCCAATCTACGCAAGAAGTGCGCGCAATGGTCAGTAAAATCCAAGCCGGTACTGACAGTGCTCACTCATTGATGCTGCTTGCGTTAGAAGAAACAGATAGAACGGTTCAACTCTCTGATGAATCGACCAAAGAGGTCGATCAAATCGAACATGCGATGCTCGACATCAATGCAATGTCGCACAGTATTCACAGTCAAGTTAAACAGCAAAAAGTGGTATCTGATGAAGCCCAAGCAAGTATTGAATCAATGGTTGAATTGAATTCTGACGCCCTTTCAAGTTCTAAAATCCAAGCAGTATCTAGCACTGATTTAATCAACCTCTCTAGTAGTATTCACGAAAAGTTAAGCATTTTTAAAACAGAAACACCAGAACCTGATTTGGACCCTCGCGTTGATAAGAGTCGCGCTCAAAGTAGCGAATCAATGACCAAACAGCCACAAGAAGCGCCTTCAGCTGATTTAAGTGATTCAGGTGATATCGAGTTGTTCTGAGTAAGCGTGTACTTTGAGTTCATCACACAAAATCAAGAACAGGTCTTGGTATTGTGCAGAGTTGTGTTGTTTTAAAGCCGCTTCGAATTGTTTCGCAATATCTGCAATTGGCAAAAACCCAAATACCGCAGCGGCACCCGCCAGTTTATGGCAGTGGTACTGTAATCCAGCGTGATCTTCTTCTTGCCATAAATCGATCAATTTGTATCGCTCTTGTTCAAGCGTTGAAGCAAAGCTCTGTTTCAAATCTGCCATATCTAGACTGATATCAGTATCTACGTGCGCATTGTAATCGTGATTCAAAGTGCTACTCAAAACTGCAACGAGTTTATCTTGCTCTAAAGGTTTACTTAAATGTCCATCAAAGCCGCTGTCTAAGTAATACTTGATTTCATGTTCCATAACATTCGCGGTGAGAGCATAAATTGGCCCTTCATAACCCGCTTGGCGCAATAAACTTAATGCCTCAAGTCCATCCATTTGGGGCATTTGTATATCCATCAATACGAGGTCTGGGTAGCTACTTAAACATTTTTCTACCGCCTGCTTACCATCTGATGCAGACTCAACTTGTAACCCTAAGTTTGACAATATACGTTCGAATAAAATGCGATTATCATCGTGATCTTCCGCAAGCAAAACCTGCCCAGCAAAGGCATGTGTGTTAAGCACTTCAATTTGCTTGCAAGACTCCTGATCATCTTGTTTATTGAGGCGAGTGCATGGCACCCAAAACGCAAACCGACTACCAACGTGTAATTCGCTCGTAACCCTAATTGTTCCCCCCATCATTGCAGCAAGTTGCTGCGACAAACTAAGCCCAAGTCCGGAGCCTCCGAAGCGACGCGTGATACTATTGTCACCTTGCTGAAAGTGCTCAAAAATCTTTTCGAGCTGAGCTGCTGGCATGCCAATTCCTGTGTCACTGACACTAAAGAGGATGCCATCGTCTTGAGGTTCAGCCAATAATTCTACATGTCCATGGTGGGTAAACTTAATTGCGTTACTCAGTAAATTAATCAAAACCTGTTTTACTCTGACATAGTCCAAACAGACGCGATAGGGCGTTTCCAACCGATGATCAACAATCAGCTCTAAGGACTTTTCTAAACACGGGTGATGGAACATATCGGTGATGTCAGATAAGAGCGATTCCACTTTAAATTCTGTGAGCTCTAACTCAAGTTGTTCTGCCTCAATTTTACTAAGATCCAGTACATCACTGATAAGCTCTTTCAAGTGTCTTCCCTGTCGCATCAGCACTGTAAGAGATGCTTTGAGTGATTCATTGTCTTGATGCTCATGGAGCATATTTTCACTGTATCCCAAAATAGCAGTCAATGGCGTACGTATTTCATGGCTTATGTTAGCGAGAAATTGGCTTTTTACTTGGTTAGCACTGCGCAATTGATCTGCCGTTTTTTGCAACTCTGCAGTGCGCTGCGCAACTTCATTACTCAAGTCTAGTTTAGCTTTGCGTTCAATTGTACGGCGATACCACGCTACCAAAGCCAAAAGAGCAAAACCAACTACCAACCCACTCATCCACATCAATTGTTGATGCTGCTTTGTTCTTAGCTCTTGTAACTGCTGTGCTTGTTTAAGTTGGGCTAACTCTTGGCTAAGCTCACTTTCTTCAAACCGCTTTTGGTACTTTTGGGCTTTCTCTAACAGCGCTTGGTTCAATAATTGGAAGATGGCGTGATCATACTCCGTCAACGTACGCAGCGCTTGTGCGGTATCACCTTGTGCAGACTCCGCTAAAGCAATGACCGATAATGCCCTCTTTTCACGTAGCTCAGCACCTAATGTCTGATTCATTGCTAAACTTTTCTGCGCCGCTTCTTTGGCCTGAGCAATTTCACCTTTAACTAAAAAGACCTGGGCTTGCACATACAAAGCCTCAGACATATTTGAGTCATTCTCGGCTTTTTCTGCATAATAAATGGCGAAGTTGACCTGAGTTTCAGCCAGTGACATATCACCCGTAGCAATACTCACTTTTGCTAAATTGCTATATTCGTAAGATAAGTGTTTAACGTCATTGACCGCTTCATAGTAATCAATGGCTTTTTGCAAATAGTTGCTCGCCAGCTCAAAGCGCGCTGTTTGGGTATATAGCACACCTAAGTTAGCCTGCGACAACGCGATGCCATAACTGTCCCCAAGCTTTTCGAAAAGAATGATAGCTTTTTGCAGTAATTCCTCGGCTTTTTGATACCTCAATAAGCGTATATATACACCTGCAATGTTGAGAATAATATCAGCCTGATCTTGCTCATCACCATGTTGCTTGTAGAGCTCGTACGCATCCAAGTAATGCGACAAGGCACTCATCAGGTCGTGCATTTTCACATATGCCAGACCTAAGTTATTGTGAATATGTGCGACTTCAATTGGAGGTTGATGGCTTTTGGCAAGGACTAAAGCGCGAGTATAATCCTTTTCCGATGCTGCAAATTCACCTAAATGATACCAGCCAATTCCCTGCATTTTTATCGCAGTAAATTGTCGTGTTAGTTCTTCTGGAGCGTTCAGTTCTCCTTCCATTTGCTTAAAAAACTGAATGCCTTGACGTAGCTCTCCATGCTGAAAGGCCACTTTTCCTAAGAGCTCAAAAAGAGCGATTTTTTGCAAAAGAGAAAGCTTTGGATGGTTTAATAGTTGCTCACCAACCATCTGTTGTTCTTGCCAGCTTTCAAGTTGCGCAATATTCTGTATTTGCTGCTCTAGCGTTTGTACTGAACTATCCTGTTCTGATGAGTAGCCGACACTGCTCAGTCCCAGCGTAAAAATCACTATCAAGCACTTATGTATTAAAGCCATCCATGCCATCCCGATTTGCAATAGCGTAATAATTAATCGACAATATTTATGGTCATGAAGATACACTATGTTTACAGGTCGAACAATGCTCAACCCAATTCTCAATCTTATTTTTGACATTATCTCTGCGACCCCACACATAAAAGTTCATGAGCTCGCACAGCAACTAAAAGCCCTCAATGGATTGCCAGAATTAGATGAGGACAGCCATAAAGACCTGTTTAAAAGAAATTTTTTAATAATGAATGGGCTATATCAATTACAAGACGAACTGTGCGACACACATCATATTGTGCATATCTCAGCATTAGATATCTATATAGAGCATCTGGAGCAGGAAACAGTGAGCTCGGATCACTGCAATTTACCATCACATAATGATCCACTGAAAAGCTATTATTTAGATTGGAACAATTATGACACCAGCAAAGAAGAAATTGAGGCTCTATTAAGTGAGTTTTGGCAAAATTATTTGAGCGTCCAAACGCCCCGCCCCAGTGCTCAAACGCGAGAAGCATTGGTAAAAAAGTGGCGCCTACCCGACGAGTACGACTTGCCTACATTGCAAAAAAAATGGCGAAGACTCGCTTTGTCTTGCCACCCAGATAAAGGCGGCAGTGATCTCGAGTTTAATCAGATTAAACTCGAGTATGACCAACTAAAAACGGCGCTATAATAAAAAAAGCGCTACACCAATCGTTTAGCTTTAATACGTTTACCTTTGATTTTATCGGCATGCAATTTACGAATGGCAGGCTTCACAGCATCTCTATAAATTGCGATATACGCTTGATTATCTTGCACGGTAATGGTGCCAATATGTGCTGCGCCAATCCCATTTTCACCCGTTAGGCAACCAACGATGTCTCCAGCTCGAACTTTTTGCTTTTTGCCCGCGTCGATCACGACCGTCACCATACGGGGTTTATAAACAGGCTTATCAAGCAAGCTCAGTGGGGGTGTTGGCGATGGGTTAAATTCTCTTTCATATAACTCACTGAGCTGCTTCACTTTAAAAGTTTCATTTTCACCATACAGCGAACAGGCAAAGCCTTTTTTGCCGCCACGGCCTGTACGCCCTACCCGGTGCACATGTGTTTGTGGTTCGAGCGCCATATGATAATTTACAACCATATCAATATCTTCGATATCTAACCCGCGGGCAGCAACATCTGTCGCCACCAACACTGAAGCGCTTTTATTTGCAAACCTGAGCAACATCCTCTGACGCTCAATTTGTGCTAAATCCCCATGCAGTACGACCACTTGCAAACCTGTTTCTTGTAACTCACTGAACAGCTTTTTAGTTTCAACTTTGGTATTACAAAATACGATGCAACTTTCTGGCTTATGTTGCAGCAATAGCAACCTTAAAGTATTGAATCTGAGCTTATTATTTTTTAGTGGGAAAAACTGTTGTTTTATCTGCCGATTAAGCGTTTCTATTTCACCTTTAACCAAAGTGGGCGCGCGCATAAAGCGTTGCGACAATTGCTCAATGTCTTTAGGGTAGGTTGCACTAAACATCATTGTCTGACGTGTTTCGGGGAGGTAAACAGCAATACTTTCAATCGCATCAATGAACCCCATATCTAACATTTGGTCAGCTTCATCCAAAGTAAAGTGGCTCACTTGAGTTAAGTCTAATGTCCCCTTAAACAAATGTTCTTCAATTCGACCAGGTGTACCAACCACAATGTGCGCACCGTGTTCCAATGAACTTATTTGCGGCCCGATAGGCTCGCCACCACAAATAGTCAACACTTTCACATTGCCAAGCTCTCTAGCAAGCTTTCTAACTTCTTCAGCAACTTGATTAGCAAGCTCTCTGGTAGGAGCTAAAACAAGCCCTTGGATCTGCTGCGATGTTATGTCTAATTGCTGCAACATGGCCAAGCTAAAAGCCAGAGTTTTACCTGAACCTGTTTTTGCTTGCGCAACGACATCTTTGCCCATTAGTAGCTCTGGTAAACTTTGTGCTTGAATCGGCGTCATTTTGCGGAAGCCAGCTTGACTAAGTGCTGATAGTAACTCTGCACGCAGTGATAATTGAGTAAAAGGCGCGTTCACATGGTATTCCTGACAAATCAAAGTGCGCTGATTTTATCAAAAACCCCGACCTTTGGTATACTATGCAATCACCTCAATAACAGCCGCTTGCAGTCCTGCGCTCACTCAGTTTCACTTTTGCTAACAACTCATAACAGCGCGCTCTTATGCATTTCATCCTATTAACGTTTTAAAGCGTGGATTTCGATGTCAAAATAACCACATCACTACCGACTAAGGAACATTATGAAACGTGCATTTCGTACTTTGATTAAAACCAGCATATTACCACTATTTGCATTCTGTACGAGCTATATCGCGGTAGCTCAGGAATTTACTCAGGCAGAATTAGACACTGTTGCTAAAGTACGTGAACACGCGCGTAACAGCGACTTAAGCTGGCAACTCGTTGAATCTTTAACCACTGAAGTTGGTCCTCGCTTGCCAGGTACCGAGAACGACAAAATGGCCGTAGCATGGGCCAAACAAAAGTTTCAACAACTAGGTTTTGATAAAGTTTGGTTGGAACCATCCAAATTTCCAGAGTGGAGACGTTACCACGAATCTGGATTTATTTTGACGCCGAGCAAGCAACCTCTACACCTAACAGCACTCGGTAATAGCATCAGTACCCCTAAGCAAGGCTTATCGGGTGAAGTCGTATTATTTGAAACTTTTGACGAGTTAATTGCAGCCCCAGCAGGGAGTTTGAAAGGTAAAATTGCATTTATCAATTATCGAATGAACAGAGACATTGACGGTAATGGCTATGGTCCGGCAGTAAAAGCCCGTAACAAAGGCGCGGTAGAAGCAGCCAAAAAAGGGGCAATTGCTTATATGATGCGCTCGGTTAGTACTAGCCATCATAGGTTCGCTCATACGGGAGGGAGCCATTACACTGAAGGAGTCAGTAAAATTCCTGCCACTGCGGTTGCAAACCCTGATGCCGACCAGATCTCACGCCTAGTGGCACTTGGCAAGCCAGTCAAGGTGGAAATGAATATTCAAACAGAAGATTTAGGCGAAGGGACTAGTTACAATGTCATTGGCGAAATCACCGGTTCCAAGTACCCTGAACAGTATGTACTTCTGGGTAGCCATCTCGACTCTTGGGATTTAGGCACTGGTGCCCTAGACGATGGTGCTGGCGTCGCATTAACTATGGCTGCAGCAAAACACATTGCCGATCACACACAACCAGAACGCAGTATTCGTGTGGTGTTATTTGCAGCAGAGGAGCTCGGATTGTGGGGTGCCAAAGCATATTTTAAACATTACGAAGAGCGCTTGAGTAATATTGTCGCAGCAGCCGAATCCGATTTTGGCGCAGATGTCGTGTACGCTTTTGAATCCAATGTAAATGCAGCTTCGCTCCCTGCCGTACGCGAAATTGCAAAACAGCTAAAGCCACTGGGCATTAAATATATTCGTAAAAATACCGCGCGAGGTGGGCCAGATCTGATCCCATTCAAGAAAATGACATCGGCACCAATTTTCGACTTACATCAAGTGGGCACAGACTACTTTGATTATCACCATACGGCCGATGATACACTCGATAAAGTTGACCCAGATAAACTAAAGCAAAATACAGCAGCCTACGCAGTATTTGCACTTATGGCCGCCAATGCACAGACTGCAATGTCAGGTAAGTAGGTCTTTTTGTGTCAAAACTAAGCCATGCTATCTTGGTTTTGACACACTTAATGAAATTTACGGTGTAGCTCACCACGGAGATGGCAATGATCAAAAGCGCCCTGTTTCGTACTCATGATGTGATCACAGCATCAGTCAGCCGCTATAAGGCCATCATTATTGCCTTTTTGCTTATCGGCTTCTGTGGCTATTGGATTGTGCAGCATCAGCAATCGCAAACACAACAATCGATGTGGTTACATGCACCCAAAGTTGACGATGTCATCATGGTCGACTTTGGTAGAATACAAAGTGACCGAGTGTATCAACCGCAATTCCGTGTAGTACAAGTGATAGCGGTTAACTCAGGTTTAGTTACCTTGAAACAGGGTCGTTACACCTATGCAAGAAAACGAGATGCGAAACGAGCCATCCAACTCGATAACCTGATGCTTGATGACTATTTCAAAGCAGAACCCTGGCGTTTAACCCATAGCGAAATTTTAGATTTGTATCAAAGTGGCGGGATCTATGCGGCATACAGGCCCAATGATATCTATGTCCTAGGAGGCATTGTTAAACAGCGTGCACTACCGCATTTCCCAAAACATCAAAGAGCACAATTTTCACCGCAAAATAGCCAAGGTATTAGTCTATATCAACAGGGAGATTTAATTGCCGCGCGCCAGTCATTTGAAGCGGCTGCCAGTAACCAAGATCAGTGGGGGATGTATAACCTCGCGACTATGCTAATTGCAGCAGAAGGCGGAGAGCAAGACTTACCCCGTGCCTTTGAATTGCTCATCAAAGCAAAAGCACAGGGTAATCTAAAAGCACACGAAGCACTGACTTCTCTTTGCCAACTGCATCAAGTGTGTGAGTGAGCCTGCGACTGAGAATACTGCACTAGGAATCGCTCAAAATCATTTGCACTGCTTGGTTTGGCATGCAAATACCCTTGAGTATAATCACACCCTAACTGCTGCAGTAACTCAAGTTGTGCTGGGGTTTCAACCCCTTCAGCGATCACGGTGAGTTTTAATTTACTGGCCATAGACACGATGGCGCTGATAAGCGTCTTATCTTCTTCATCTTCAGGCAAGTCTTTAATAAACGCTCGGTCGATCTTGAGCTTAGACAAAGGAAACCGCTTTAGATAACCCAGCGACGAATAGCCCGTACCGAAGTCATCAATAGCAAGCCCTACTCCCATTTGTCGCAATTGCTCCAACTGCAACTCTATCCCATCTGAATTATCAGCCAGAACAGTCTCAGTAATTTCGAGCGTTAAGCAAGTCGCTGGTAGGCCAGTATCTTTCAGCACTTTATCTACTAAGCTTACAATATCTTGGCGTTTAAACTGAGTGCTAGACACGTTTACAGAAACAAAGAACGGTCTGTCGGTTTTTGTTAGCCATGAGCGAGCCTGTGCACATGCCTGATAAAGCACCCATTCACCCATCGCAAGTATAAGCCCAAGCTCTTCACTAATTGGAATAAAGTCCGCAGGAGACACTTCACCAAGCGCTTCATTATGCCACCGCAACAAAGCCTCACACCCAAGTTTATTGCCTTGACCTACAATCGGTTGGTAAACCACCCTCAGCTCTTGGTTAGCAAGTGCACGATGCAGTGCACCTTCTAATTGGCTGCGCGCTTTGGCATGTTCATGCATAGCCGCCGTGAAGAATTGAAAGCAATTACGACCATTTTCTTTTGCTTTATACATGGCGCTGTCAGCATTTCGTAGTAGCACTTTTCTATCTTCACCATCGTCAGGATAAAATGTGATGCCCATGCTACCGGATACATACGCCTCATGACCTTCAAGGTGGAATGGCTCACTTAATGCGCTGAGAATCTTTTCAGCGACTTTTTCCATATCCCCGATCATTTCCATTTCAGGTAATAACAAAGCAAATTCATCACCACCCAAACGCGCGACTGTATCAGAGTTTCTCGTACATTCTCGGATCCGATTCGCAGCCTCAATCAGCAATAAATCACCAATGTGATGCCCCAACGTATCGTTTACCGCTTTGAAGCGATCTAGGTCGATGAAACACACCGCGACACGGGATTGTTTGCGCTCAGCTTGCGTCAGTGCAATATCAAATTTGGCATGATAGTGATGGCGATTAGCCAGCCCTGTCAAATTATCAAAGTTTGCTTGCTGCCACATCAATTGCTCATTGCGTTTTCGCGAGGTGATATCGTTAAATAGCGCCACATACATGTCGATATCACCATGCTGATCAAACACTGCTGAGACTTGCAACCAACTTGGATAAACCTCGCCATTTTTACGCTTGTTCCATATTTCACCTTCCCAGTGGCCTCGAGAGCTTAAAGCATCGTATAACTGAGTAAAATAAGCGGTATCGTGACGACCAGAATTAAAAATTGCAGGTGTTTTTCCCATGACTTCAGGCCCACTAAAGCCCGTGATCTCCGTAAATGCTTTGTTCACCATCTGAATGCGATTATGCTTGTCAGACACTAACACACCTTCACTTGTCGTCGAGAAAACGGTGCTAGCCAGACGCTGTTCTTGTTCGTCAACCAAACGCTGAGTAATGTTTTGAAGAAGGTAAATGTGGCCATATAAACCACCTGTGTTGTCCAACACATCCGTTTTACTTATTTCGACATCAAGGGTGCCAAAATTCGTATCCAACTTGCATTCCTTAGGCTCAAACTGAGTTGCCTCTACGCATGTGCAATCGTCCAATGCATCAAAGATCAATTGGCCATCTAATTCTCCTAAATCTTGATAAGCAGCACGGTTTGCCGAAACCACCTTTTCATCTGGATCGGTAAAAATGAGGTACTCGCCAATGGCATCAAAAATCGCATTTAGACGTGCTCTTTGATATTCCAAGCGCCGCTTGGTTTTGCGCAAACGCAAAAACCCCCAGCCGAGGATCACCGTCGTGCCTATCAGAATGGCGATTACACTACTGAGTAAAAAGACTTGCACTGTACTGGCGTGTTTTATTTCTTTTGTTTGCAACGCAACTTGCTGTTCCAAATTACTTTGATAATGCCACAACGCATGCTCTAACTTGCGCCGCGCACTAACATCTTGGATCACCGAGAAAAGTAAGGCTTCTCCGTTTGTATTCATAAAAGGCGATGAATAAACCGATACCGTACGGTTTTCTCCATTCGCCAACCGATGTTGAAAAATGAAATAGTTACGCCCTTCATTTAACGCTGATAGCCGCTCTTTCTCTACTTGTTGCGGTGTAAACTGATTAATCTCTTGAATATATAAGCTTTCTAATTGCGTTTTACTGTAGCCGTAAAAGTCTGCAGCCGATTGATTGGCACGCACAATCCTGCCGCTGTCAGGTTCAATCAGCAACATAACTGCACTGTGGTTATCGAATACCTCGGTAGGTAAACCCTGCGCCAAAGATTTCGGAGAAAAGGCTACCACTAGTAAGCATAATGCTAGGTAAACTATTGTTGTTATTGTCTTCAAGTCGCCTCCAATAGATACCCGTCGACTCACTCTGACTATAGCCCAAAGGCCAAACCAAGGAAACATAAGAGTCACAATCAAAAGCAAAAAGCCAATCGATAACAAATCTAGAAGCTCGACATTAACGTATAACGTGCAACAATACTTTGCTAATCACTGACTTCTTTGTCGCAATCAATTAAATAGATTAATTCTATTATTCCTCGCTTTGAGTATGTTAAGAGGGTGGGGAGTTGATATAATTGCTGTCACAGATAGGCTTACTCACTGCGTAATAGGCTAAAATGAAATATAAAGACTTAAGAGAGTTCATCGAATTGCTTGAAAAGCAAGGTGAACTTGTCCGCGTCAGTCAACCCATTTCAACCAAATTAGAAATGACTGAAATAGCAGATCGCACCTTGCGTGCCGGTGGTCCTGCCATTTTATTTGAAAACCCAGAAGGGTTTGATATTCCCGTCCTTGCAAATTTATTTGGCACGCCAAAACGCGTCGCAATGGGCATGGGTCAAACCGATGTCAGCGAGCTTCGTGAAGTTGGTAAGCTCTTGGCATTTCTCAAAGAACCTGAACCACCAAAAGGCATTAAAGAAGCCATAGGCCAAATACCTGTTTTTAAACAAGTACTCAATATGCCGGCCAAGGAGCTAAAGAAAGCGCCTTGTCAGCAAGTTGTATTAAGTGGTGACGATGTAGATTTAACCAAGCTTCCGATTCAGCATTGTTGGCCAGGTGATGCTGCGCCGCTGATCACGTGGGGCCTCACCGTAACCAAAGGGCCACATAAAAAGCGTCAAAACTTAGGTATTTACCGTCAGCAGTTACTGGGCAAAAATAAAATCATCATGCGCTGGTTATCTCATCGCGGCGGCGCATTGGACTATCAAGAGTGGTGCAAAGAACACCCGGGTAAACCCTACCCTGTTTCAGTGGCATTAGGCGCCGATCCAGCCACTATTTTAGGCGCGGTAACCCCTGTGCCAGATACGCTCAGCGAGTATGCATTTGCAGGACTTTTACGTGGCAGCAAGACTGAGGTCGTCAAGTCCATTTCAAATGATCTGCAAGTACCAGCCAGTGCCGAGATTGTGCTTGAAGGATATATTGAACAAGGGGAAACTGCACCTGAAGGGCCTTATGGAGATCACACTGGGTACTACAACGAAGTCGATGATTTTCCAGTCATGACCGTGACTCACATCACGCATCGTGAAAACCCGATTTATCACAGCACTTATACAGGCCGCCCACCAGATGAGCCCGCGATTCTAGGGGTGGCACTTAACGAAGTCTTTGTGCCAATCTTACAAAAGCAATTTCCTGAGATTGTGGATTTTTACCTCCCTCCTGAGGGGTGTTCTTATCGCATGGCAGTCGTCACGATGAAAAAACAATACCCAGGTCATGCAAAGCGCGTGATGATGGGCGTTTGGTCTTTCCTACGCCAGTTTATGTACACTAAATTCGTGATCGTCTGTGATGATGATGTAAATGCGCGTGACTGGAATGACGTAATCTGGGCCATTACTACCCGAATGGATCCGGCAAGAGACACAACCATGATAGAAAGCACGCCAATTGATTATCTCGATTTTGCGTCGCCTGTATCTGGGCTTGGATCTAAGATGGGAATGGATGCAACCAACAAGTGGCCTGGCGAAACAGACAGAGAATGGGGCGTACCCATTGTGATGGACGAAGATGTTAAACGCAAAGTCGATGATATTTGGGACAGCTTAGGCATTATGGATAAGCAATAACATTTTAGTATTGTGCACTTTTAGCAAAGTTTGTTTTACTTTCAGGTAATTTCCAAGCAACGCGATATAACAATATCGCGATTAAATATGTTACAGTGCGCATACTTTCGCCAAGGTGCTTAATAAAAAGGTTTGAAATGCAGATATTAAAAGCGCGTGTAGAGGCTATTTCTCCTCTCACAGAATTTGTTTACAAGGTGCTGTTGAAGCCACAGCAAGACGCAGAATTTTCCGCTGGCCACTATTTACAGCTGGTTCTTGGTGAGAAAGACAAGCGTGCATTTTCGATTGCGAGCAGCCCATCGAATAAACAAGAGCTTGAGCTACATATTGGTGCATCAGGTGCTGACTCTTACGCTATGCAAGCTTTGGAGCATCTGAAAACAGCCCATACAGATGGTATTGATGTCGATTTAGAGGTTGGACTAGGTGTGTCACAAGTACGTCCAGAGCAAGCACGCCCTATCGTCTTGTTAGCCGGTGGTACTGGGTTTTCATACGTAAAGTCAATGGCAGATCATCTTGCAGAAATTAACTACGAGCAACCAGTCTTGTTCTATTGGGGCGTAAAAGAAGAATCTGCACTCTATGCAAAAGCAGAAATGGAAGCGTGGGCTGCAAGCAAAAAGAACTTCCAATTTATTCCTGTCGTTGAAAACGCGACTGATAATTGGCAAGGCCATACTGGCTACGTGCATCAGGCAGTGATGAAAGACATCATCTCTTTAGAACCATATAGTGTATATATGGCTGGCCGCTTTAACATGATTGGCATCGTCCGCGATGACTTTATCAACCATGGTGCCAACCGCGACTTCATGTACGCAGATGCCTTTGCATTTATCAAGTAATGCAAAATAGAGCGCGCAATACTTAAGTTGGGCGCTCAATCTAAAAAACAAATCAAAGTAATATAAATAATCAATTTTAAAAATCAGTCAATTTTGCACATACTACTCCTAACACAAGATAGGAGACATACCATGGCAAACCAATTTATTGAAGACATCATGTCTTTCCAATTCCCAGTTGTCACCCCTGAAACTGAAATTACTGAAGCAATAGAACAGCTGCAAAAATTTGATTTATTTGGTGCGCCCGTGCAAGACAAACACGGTGCGTTAGTGGGTTTTATCTCGGAACAGCAATTGCTCGCGCCTTTGCTACAAAGTAGCTACTTTTGTGATGGTGCAACACAAATATCACAGCTGATGACAACGGAACCGCTCGCTGTTAGCAAGAATACAACGGTGCTAGACTTAGCCACTCAGATGCAACAAGACAAACCCAAAATATACCCAGTTGTTCAGGCTGACAAAGTGATTGCGATAGTCACACGTAGCCATGTGATCAATGCACTGAGAGATAACTATTTAAGCTGCTCAAAACACTGAGCAGCTCAGCCAAAAATTACACGTATTTTTGTAATAAAGCCTGCTTGTCGGCATCACTCAAAAACGCAATTTCAACCGCATTTTTTTGCGCTTTTAGAATATCAGCCTCACTTAGACCTGCAAGCGGCGCAGCTTTGGCAAACTCGTTATCTAACTCAACGCCCTGTACGGCAGGATCGTCCGTATTGATGGTCGCTAAAATACCGTGGTCCAAAAACTGCTTTAGAGGGTGACTTTCGATACTTGCTACTGTACTCGTTTGCAGGTTACTGGTTAAACAAGACTCGATACCGATACGATTATCTCTTAGGAAGTCCATCAACTCAGGGTCTTCAATGGCTTTAACACCGTGGCCAATACGCGTGGCACCAAGCTCTTTAATCGCTTGCCAGATACTGCTCGCACCTTCTGCTTCTCCAGCATGAATCGTCGCACCTAAGTATGCATCTCTAACCTGTCTGAAGTGCTCAATAAATAACTCACCGGGAAAGCCCAGCTCATCACCGGCTAGATCAACCGCCACCAAACTTTCTTTGAAAGCCAATAATGCATCCAGTTCATGCTGACATTTTTCAACACCGAAAGTGCGAGACATGATACCAATCAAGTTCACTTTGATATCACGCCCTTGCGTTGCACTTTTTACACCATCGACAACAGCCTCAACCACACCTTGCGGATGCAAATTATGTGTTTTCGCCATGTAATAAGGACTAAAACGCAGCTCGGTATAATCCATTTTTTGTGCGATTGCATCCTCTACATTTTCTACTGCAATGCGATGACAAGCATCATAGTCACCTAGCACCTTAACACCCCAATCTAGCTTTGCTAGAAACGCCATTAAGTTCGGCGCATTGTCAATCACCTGAACATGGGGGATCAAACCTTCCACATCATTTGCAGGTAATGGCATGTTAAATTTCTGACCGAGTTCTAAAATCGTCTCAGCACGCACGTTACCGTCTAAGTGACGGTGTAAATCAAGTAAAGGTAGTTTGGTATTGATCATAAGGCACTCGGTTTGCAGATAAAATTTTTCAGATCATACGCAGCTTAAGTTTAGATACAAGGACAATTATCCGCAAAGTTCAACTAAACAGACCACTGTTGCTCAAAATGCAAGCACCTATATTGTCAGGCAAAAGGTCCAATAAACCAAAGTGAAAAAGAAGGAGAAATAGACCAGAGCATGAGTACACTGGTCTTGATGTTTTATTGCCCAGTATTGCTGAGCAGCAAATATGCCTTTTCAAATTGACCTGTTTTTGCAAATGCAATCTCAGCTTGGTGCTGCCAAAGCGATTGCCAGGGCGAGTTTGAAAGTGAGTCGAATATCTGAGCAGCAAGGCCATGATCGCCCTCACCATTAGCCATGCACGCCAAACAAAACAATAACTCGGTATGCTCAGGATGTTTCTTAAGTTGTGCTTGAATGGCTTTACGCACTTCGATGTCACCGCCACCAGCAAACTGTAATGTCTCTGCAAGCGCCAAAAACTGAGACTTTTTAAGCATTTTAAGGAGCTCTTTTCTAACCACTTCAAGCTGACCAAAGCGCACACAAGTGTGTATGTAAGCTTCCTGGCTTTGCGCCCGCAATGCCCTCGGCAACGCACTGTGTAATGCGTGAATATCTTTGTCAGTATGACGTAAAATAGCTTCAAAGTAAGACGTGAAAAATTGCGACCATTGCGCGTCAGACCAATGTAATTGCTTATGGCGTTGCTCGACCGTCGATTGCAACGTATCCCAATCTTTTGCCTGTAATAAGGCACTGATATACGCGTTTAACTCTGTTGGCGTTGCTTTTTTCATTTGCGCTTGAGGCGCTAAGGTACTCAGCGCTTGGTTATCTTGCTCAGCAGCCAACCAAAGTTCACTGACTTTACTTTGAGCTGATTCCGATAGTTGTTGTAAGTACTCCCGCGCAACCACTTTCTTACCAGCATATAGCGCCGCCTTAGCTTGAATGGCCAATTGCTGATCACGCCATTTACTTGGAAACTCAGATAACTGCAGCGTGTAGCCAAGGCTGTCAGGTTGGTTGTTTATCAGCGCCCAAACACTTTGTTCAAAGGCATCCTCTTCTCGTTGCTGACGCTTCTTGAAGCGACGCCTTGATAACCCACCAAGCGCTCGCCAAAACACTTTGAAAGCCTTCGCAATTAGCCAAACTGCACACATGCCGACAACTAACATGAACAATAGAGAGACCAGTGTGCTTTCAACGGTATATTGATTAAATGAAACCAGCACATAGCCCTTTTCATCTATCAGTAAATGAGAACTCGCAAGCACTGCAAAAAACAGTAAAAGCACGCCAATTAATCGGATCATTGCAACCACTCCTTCAGTGCCGTTGGAGTTGCCAATTGCACATCGTGATGGGTTCCGAGTTCACTGCGCTTCAACTGTTTTAGCGACTCTGCCAAGCTATCACTCGCGGCGCTATTAAGTTTAAAATAACGACTGAGTGTATCCTCAGCCCCCTCTAGAGCTGCATAATAAACGCTGCTTTGACCATCCAAAAAGGCACTTTGCGCTTGCTGAAGATAGCTGCGCAATTGACTGCGAATGAGCTGTTGCTCTTGCGCATCTAACAGAGGATCAATGACCGGCTTATCGTGTTGCCTAATCGTCAAAAAGTCCGAGCGAATTTTTTGCCAGCTGCGCGACAAGTTAGCTCGCCAGTCATTCACGTCAGTACTGAGCGCCGCGTTATGCTGTTGAGCCTCTTTTGGCTTTTCAATTGTTTTCAACGGCAGGCTATCAACTTGGGACAATAACCCAGCTAGCTCCATATATACGGCTTCAGTATTTGGCTGTGGCTGCGCTTGCAGCTTGGCAATGTCGGTATTAATCGCAAGCAATAATGCATCCGTGCCACTTTCCTGTGACAACGCTTGCTGCAGGCGCTTAAGGACCATCACTGAACCTAAATAGTCGTGCTCGCTAACAGCTTTAAACTCGGCATAACGGGCGAGTGAGCGCAACTCAGAACTTAACGCCCCACCCACTTGCTGACGCGCTTTTAAGAGCGCTTGTTGTAAACTCGCTGTGACTTGTGATTGTTGCTCAGTTAATTGGTTAGCAATGGCTTGCTTTTGCTGTGGCCACTGTGATTGAAGCTGATTAAGCGTGGCCAACGCATTATTGAGTTCAGTCTGCAATTGCTGATTTTGCTGCTGAAGGTTTGACAACGCAGTAAGTTGCTGCGCCTCTTGTTGTTTATCATAAAGAAACAGCCCTGCTGTGGCACCTATGCCACTGAGCGCGACCAACAGCGCAACAACCGCAGTCTTACTAATCTTTGCTTGATGACCGTGTGATACATTGTCTGGTGCTACTGCCGTATTCTGTTCTGATACAGACGTTGTTGCTTCTTGGGTTTTTTCCGTCATTGCGCTGCCCTGTTGGGTAGTTAATTTACAGATGGCCATTAAGAGGGACTGGTTATCAGCACCATCGCTTAAGGTGATCTGCTTATCGGTTATTTTAAACTGTATTTTTAAATGTTGCGCGATGCGCTCGCTCACCACGACAAAATGTCGTGTCTTTAGCCAGCGCAAAAGCGCCGGCTTATGGCAATGAAATATCGCATCGACGGCAGCATTACTGGTTAACACTATACCGTCAATTTGCGCGCCCATCCAGTGGTCTAACCAGTCATCAGCCGATGCTTTAGCGGGAAGTCGCTCATACACGCAACAACTGTTTAGTATCGCTTGCCGAGATTTAAGCGTTTTCGCAATATGGGCCCGACCACCTCGCCCTTTAATCAATGCAATTCGAGCCTGCTCAACTTGCTGCAATTCAGGTAAGGCAACTAGGCCTTCTGAATCTTGTTTTGTGGGCACGATGGCATTGCGAGCAAAGTGATGTTGGATGGCTTCAGCGGTTTGTTGCCCGACGGCGAGTAAGCGATTACTCGTAGGCAGTGCCATGGCGAGTTTTTCTAGTTGTGCAGCGAGGTTAAACACAGCATCTTGTGAGATAAAAATGAGTATTTCAGCTTCACAGACCTCTATAAGTTGGGCCTGTGAAACTTCAACACTGTTGAGCGCCAATACGGGAGTACACAGTGCTAACACACCCTGATTTGCCAACTCAGTGGCAAGTGCTTCCCCTTTTCCTTGCGGCCGAGTGATGGCAAATTTCACATTAAGCGTCTCTGTATACCTCGGCTAAAATCTTATCTGCACCTTGGGCTAGTAGAGATTCAGCCAATTCAACGCCCAATGCTTCAGCCTGCTGTAACGCCCCCGTTTTTTCAGCGCGTAAAATAGTGCTGCCATCCACTGCACCGACCAAACCTCTCAGGTAGATCTGATCGCCTTGTAGCTCAGCGTACGCACCAATCGGGACCTGACATCCGCCCTCAAGGTGACGATTCATTGCACGCTCAGCCAGTACTCTTGCACGTGTTGGCGCATGCTCTAATGGCGCAAGTAAACTCTGCACGCGCGTATCATCACTGCGACACTCAATGCCAACGGCACCTTGACCATTGGCTGGTAAAGACTGTTCAACAGACACATAGCTGGCGATACGCTCAGCCATTTCTAATCGAATTAGGCCAGCCGCTGCCAATATGATGGCATCAAACTCGCCTGCATCTAGCTTAGCTAGTCGAGTATTGACATTGCCACGCAAATCTTTGATTTTTAAATCGGGTCTCATCTCGCGGATTTGACACTGTCTACGCAAGCTTGAAGTGCCTACGACAGCTCCCTCTGGCAACTCGTCAATATGTTGATATTGATTAGAAACAAACGCATCACGAGGGTCTTCGCGCTCACATATTGTGTGCAGCGTAAGGCCTTCAGGAAAATCCACTGGCACATCTTTCATGGAGTGTACGGCGATGTCTGCTCGGCCCTCTAACATGGCCTGCTCAAGCTCTTTGACGAACAGCCCTTTGCCACCAATTTTTGCCAAAGGTGTATCTAAAATCTTGTCACCCTTGGTAGACATGGGCACTAATTCTACAACAAGGCCTGAATGATAATGTTCTAGTTGCGCTTTTACATATTCAGCTTGCCACAGCGCCAGCGCACTTTTACGCGTAGCGATGCGAACAATATTGTTTGTTTCTGTCATGTTTTGCCTTGTCGGCTCTCTAGGGAGCCTTTGCTAAAATTCGAAATGATTTCTGTGCCAACAACTGACCATTTTGTGTAATCACTTCCACCCGCCATTGGCCAGTTTGGCTTGGCATTATATTTTTACTCGAGTAAGTACGAAACCTCGGTGCACTAATTGCCAAGGTGATCTCTGCCATTAGTTGCTCTTGGTGAAACCATAAATGTTGCACCACTTCACCCTGAAGCCCTTTGATCTCGGTAAAGAAATATAGCTTTTCCTCAAACCGATTTTGCTCTACTAGGTGTTTTAGCACATTGACAGGTTCACGGTTTTCAATACCAGAAGTTAGTACTGCGCGGCTGATATGACTGGTATCTACTTTCGCGTTTAGCGCAATACTCGCAATTTGCGCGTCATCTGCAAACCGCGTAACAGAAGCCTCTTCTTGTAATTGAGGCTGTGAGATTTGCGTTTGTTCAGTGTTTTCTGACGTAATCTCTAGTAGATCTTCATCTTCGCTTGCCACATTGGCGACAAGCGGAACTGACTGCTCAACACCTGCAGATTCACTGTTTTGCGCGGTTAGCGCAGACACTTCGGGCACTGCAATCACAGGCTCAGAAATTTGGGCAGTAGACGCTGGTGACTCAGGTGCTTGTGTGTCTGTCGCCTCAACTATTTGTGG
The DNA here is from genome assembly GCF_001625575.1 of Pseudoalteromonas luteoviolacea S2607. GTDB lineage: Bacteria > Pseudomonadota > Gammaproteobacteria > Enterobacterales > Alteromonadaceae > Pseudoalteromonas > Pseudoalteromonas luteoviolacea_E. The sequence goes on along the minus strand of NZ_AUXV01000011.1, from coordinate 177,737 downwards.
TGCGACTGTTTCGGGCTCGCTCGGTACTGTTGTCAGGTCATCTGCATATACCGATTTAAAAACGCCATAAGACAACGCCATAACGCCAAAACTCATCATGGCCAATACAGTAACGATCCTCCGCCAGTGATATTGATAGCTCACAGAATTGGCCTGCTTTGGCTGCGATTGAGCATCAGTCACTTTGGTTTTGATCACTATACGTTGAGTCATTCGTCTGTCCTAATTTCACTATGACAAGCGCGAGATTAACCACGCTCTAATCGCCTTGAGCTCTTCCAAACATACTTGGTGTTCCATAGGATAATCTTGCCAACTTACATCATACCCTTGATTCACGAGCGCATCATAGGCTGTTTTTCCTGCCTGCATGGGCACAACAGGATCATGACTACCATGTGCCATAAATATGTTGAGTGCACTTTGCTGTGCCTCGTCAGCCAACTTTTGCGGCGCGCACATATATGTCGATAAAGCCATAACACCTGCAACTTGGAAAGGTAAACGCGGCGCCAAGTGTAAGCTAATTACGCCACCTTGGGAAAAGCCCGCTAGAATGATTTTATCTGCTGGAATACCTGCTGCAATTTCTTTTTCGATCAGACTAGATACCAAAGCTGCGGACTCTCTGACTCCCGCTTCATCGGCGCGATTTTCAAGATCCATGGTTTTAATGTCATACCAAGCGCGCATTTCCATACCACCATTGACGGTAACAGGTTGTACAGGAGCATGAGGAAAGACAAATCGAACACCCAATTCGTCGGGCAAAGCAAGTTCAGGCGCGATAGGCAAAAAGCCATTGCCCGAGTCACCTAATCCATGTAACCAAATCACCGTTGCCTTGTGTTGCTGCTGTGCAGCATATTCTACAAATTCTAACATCAGTCGTGTTGCCACTCTACTTTTTGACCCGCTTGTCGAGTCGCTGCATCTGACATGAATTGCCAAAACTCAGCTCCCGAGCGGTTATCTATCCATTTATCATCACGCAGTTCAAAGTGATGCCCATTAAATTTTGTTGCTACCCAAACTTGATGCAAAGGTGCTTGTTTGTTGATAATGATCTTAGATTTATCAGCAAAGATGATTTCGAGAATACCAGAGGCAGATTCATAATCTAAATCTGCGTCACAATCGTCAATTTGCTCTTCGATCGTCAGCATCAGTGCTTCAGCTAATTGATGATATTCATGATCTGTCATGGCTAACTCCTTAATTCCGGCAATATACGCCCAACCTTCCCCAATTAGGGAATAAATTTCGACCGCAAAAGCTGCTTTTTTCGCGAATTCTGTTACTCTGCGATTATAAAGGCACTGACATCATTAATCTAATGAAAGCGACATACACTCAATTTAGCTTACTGGCTCTAGTATTGACTAGCACCTTAACGTTATCAGCTTGTGGGCAACGTGGTCCACTGTATTTACCTGAAGATGCAGATAAAAACCGCACTTCTCAGCCACAACCGGAAACACAAGATAAAGCAAAAACTGACGAAAAGGAGTGATAAATGGATTTTTTCCAGTATCAAAATAACGAACTTTTTGCCGAGCAAGTTGCTGTAAAAGACATTGCCAACGAATATGGTACACCGTGCTATGTTTACTCACGCAAAACGTTGGAGCGTCACTATCACGCCTTTACTGATGCAGCTGCCACACACCCTCACTTAGTATGTTACGCCGTCAAGGCCAATAGTAATTTAGCCGTGTTGAATGTCTTGGCAAAGCTGGGGGCTGGTTTTGATATTGTCTCACAGGGTGAGCTCGCGCGGGTATTAAAGGCTGGCGGAGACCCAAGTAAAGTCGTTTTTTCTGGTGTCGCGAAAACGGCTGAAGAAATTACCTTTGCACTAGAGAAACAAATAAAATGTTTCAATGTAGAGTCTAAAGCGGAGCTAGAGCGTATCTCTGACATCGCCTCTAAAATGCAGACTTTAGCACCCGTATCGATTCGAGTTAACCCAGATATTGATGCCAAAACACACCCTTATATTTCTACAGGGTTGAAAGAGAACAAGTTTGGCATCGACATTAAACAAGCGTTTGACGTCTACCAGCTCGCCTGCGCCCTGCCAGGTATTAAAGTCGTAGGAGTTGATTTCCATATTGGTTCACAACTTACCGAAGTTGAACCATTCTTGGCTGCGTTAGATAAAGTACTGGCCTTGGTAGAAACACTTAAAAGTGCAGGCATCGAATTACAACACCTCGATATTGGTGGGGGGTTAGGGGTTCCTTATGACTGTGAGAAACCGCCACACCCCAGCGCCTATGCAGCTCAAGTCATTGAGCGACTTGGTGCCCACTCCCAGTTAGAATTAATTTTCGAACCAGGCCGTGCTATTGCTGCCAATGCCGGCCTGCTGGTCACTAAAGTCGAGTACTTGAAGCCGACCAAAGAAAAACATTTTGCAATTGTAGATGCGGGTATGAATGATATGCTGCGCCCTTCTTTGTATCAGGCATGGCAAGAAATCATCGCTGTTAGTCCACGAAAGGATGACACACCTCAACATACCTATGATGTGGTAGGGCCTGTGTGTGAAACTGGTGACTTTATCGGTAAAGACCGAGTGCTTGCGATTCAACCCGGTGATTTACTTGCACAACGCAGTGCTGGCGCATATGGCTTTACCATGAGTTCAAACTATAATTCAAGACCGAGAGTTGCAGAAATAATGGTAGATGGTGACACCGCGCACTTAGTAAGAGCACGAGAGTCTCTAGAATCTCTATGGCACGGTGAAGCGTTACTTTCAGAATAATAATTGCGTATTTTTATCGCACTCAGTGACTCAATAGTAAGGTAATATGTTTGTAAATTTTTCAAAGATGCACGGCTTAGGAAACGACTTTGTAGTGATAGATAATGTCACACAAAACGTCTTTTTATCTCGTGACCAGATCCGAAAACTGGCTGATAGGCACTTTGGTATTGGTTTCGATCAGTTACTGCTGGTTGAGCCTCCTTATTCTCCCGATTTGGATTTTCACTACCGTATTTTTAATAGTGATGGCACCGAAGTGGAGCAATGTGGCAATGGTGCACGCTGTTTCGCGCGTTTTGTACGTATGAAAGGCCTCACCAATAAACACAAAGTCAGTGTTTCAACCAAAGGTGGCGACATTACGCTTTATACTGAAAAAGACGGGCAGGTCACGGTGAACATGGGCATACCTCAGTTTGCGCCTCAGGACATTCCTTTTAAAGCGCAACAAAGTGAATTGACCTATATTTTGAGAGCCGGTGAGCACACCGTTTTTTGTGGCGCAGTTTCAATGGGTAACCCACATTGCGTGATTGAAGTTGAAGATATTGAGCATGCCGACGTCGACACGCTAGGGCCATTATTGGAAACTCATGAACGCTTTCCTAAACGCGCGAACGTTGGCTTTATGCAAATTATCAATCGTGAGCATATTAAGCTTAGAGTTTGGGAACGAGGGGTTAACGAGACCTTAGCCTGTGGCAGTGGTGCATGCGGTGCCGTTGCCGTGGGTATTAAACAAGGGAAATTGGCCGATACCGTGCGTGTAGACCTGCCAGGTGGGACTTTACAAGTCCGCTGGAACGGGGGCAATAAACCAGTAAAAATGACCGGCCCTGCTGAACATGTTTTTGATGGACAAGTCGCTATATGAGTAAGAAAGACCCTTTGATCACAGAGACAGAAGTCATGGCTTTTTTGCAAAAGAATCCAAACTTCTTAATTGAACACCCATACTTATTACTCGATCTTAATTTACATATCCAGCAGCATGGCGCACCAAACCTTGCGCTAATGCAACAGCGCCTATTACGTGAAGAGAATGCTAAGCTACAGGCTCAAATAGAGCGCATGATGGACTCAGCCAGAGAAAATGAGCTGATATTTAAACTCTTTAATGATTGCCAACGTGCGCTTTGGTACTGCCAGAGTTTTCAAGAGCTTGCTGATATTTTAGCGGATACTCTGACACAGTCACCAAAGATAAATGTATGCCAACTAATACAGTACGATACAACATTAGAAGGGATAGTAAATAGACGTTTAAGTAAACTACCTCGCTATCTTGGTCGGCTAGATAAGCAAGAACAAAAGCTGTTGTTCAGTGGTTTTGATTGTCGTTCTGTAGCGCTTTACCTACTCGGCCCAAGTGACAATCCAACGGCAATACTCGCTTTTGCAAGCGATTGCGCAGATCACTTCTCACCTGATAATGGCAACTTATTTGTCAATGAGTTGGTGTCGTCTTTACAACTGCGGTTAAAAGAATTGGCATGAATGAAGATGCTGCCAACACACTGGCAAAGCAATGGCAGCAACCCATTACGGAGTTCATGGCTTATTTGCACTATGAACGGCAGTATTCACCTCATACGGTGCGTCAATACCAAACCCAACTGCAATTAGCTGCCTACTTTTTCGCAGAACATTGCCATGATTGGTTTTCTGTCAGTAGTGAACAAATACGTCGCTTTTCCATGCACTTGCGCAGTAAGCAATACAACCCCAGAAGCATTAACCTCAAGCTCAGTTGCATTCGAAGCCTGTATAAATTTCTAAAAACCAAACATGCTGATAATCCTCAGCTTCACAACCCCGCTGCTGGTCAAAAAGGGCCAAAGTTTCAAAAGCCTTTACCTAAAAACCTCGATGTCGACCAGATGCTGCAATTACTCGAAATCGATGCCGATGATGCACTTGCTGTGCGCGATAAAGCCATGATGGAGCTCATGTATTCCAGCGGCTTGCGCGTGAGCGAGCTGGTTAACACAAACTTGCACGACATTCGCGAAGGTGAAATACGCGTACTCGGTAAAGGCAGTAAAGAACGGGTTATCCCTGTGGGGAAAAAAGCCCTTGAAGCCATTGAAACTTGGCTTAAGTTTCGACCTCTTTTTGCCCACGATGAAGAGCAGGCTTTGTTTGTTAGCAAACGAAAAACACGCATTTCTGTGCGACATGTTCGGGCACGCATGAAAGAATGGGGCATAAAGCAAGGTATCTCAGCCAATGTCCATCCACATAAGTTGCGTCACTCATTTGCCAGCCATTTGTTAGAGTCCAGTGGCGACCTTCGGGCTATTCAGGAAATGCTGGGCCACAGCAGCTTGTCTGCCACGCAAGTTTATACGCATGTCGACTTTCAACACTTGGCCAAGGTATATGATCAAGCGCACCCCCGCGCCAGACAAAAGAAATAATACACATTAGACACTTGCATTTTGCTCCGTAGCCGTGGTTTTCGCGTACAATAGAATGATACAGCACTGAGCACAAAGAGTACTATGCGATTTAATAGAGCTATTTCTCCCATCAAGGTTTTAAGCTTTGATTTAGATGACACACTTTACAATAACCACCCTATTATTCTTAATGCCATAGAGGCAATGCAAAGTTACTTGCAGTCAATCCCTGAGTGGGCCAATCAAGAGGGCGACTATTGGCTTAAGTGCAGACGGCACATTGGTGAAACGAAGCCGCATTTAAAAGATGATGTCACAAATTGGAGAAAGGTCGCACTTGAATATGGTATGTCACAACTAGCATTAACAAATGAAGAAATAGCAAGACATTCATCCAATGCTTATCAAGCATTCGCCAATGCACGTAGCAACATTACTGTGGCTCAATCCGTCTTATCCTTGTTACAAGCACTAGACAAAAAATATACGCTTATTGCGATTACCAATGGCAATGTGGAAGTTGAAAAATTTAATCTTGCAGGCGTCTTCACGCATGTGTACCTTGCAGGCCCTGACGGAAAAGCAAAGCCTGATACTGCCTTGTTTGAACGTGCATGTCATGACCTTAAGGTCAATCCATCAGAGATATTGCATATAGGGGATAGCTTGGATACCGATGTGCAAGGTGCTAATTTAGCTGGGTGCCACAGTGTATGGCTCAATAATCAGTCAGCTAGCTATGCGTACAAAGGGTTAGCAGACATTGAGATCCAAGATATTCATCAACTCGCCTTTTTAAAATAGGTTAAGTTAGCAACCGCGAATTGCACCACCAAACCCGCGGGCTATGCCCGCTTAAACTCTACAACTTCCTACACAAGCATTCGTGCGCCTGAAAAGAATACACGTCATTTAGAGTAAGCAATGATTTGCGTCTCAGTATATTAAACACCGTCGTTAATTTATGGCTGAACCGTTCATCATGTGTTTAGCACGTACTTTTATTGTTTCGTAAATATTATTTGTTCCTTTTGCTGGCACATCCTACAATCTAAATAACGAAGGTGTCCCCAATTAAATAAGTAAATTATCGATATTACTTTTTATAAGCTGCCTTCCAAGGTTAAGATGAAACAAAAGACGATGAGGTTACACTCTGTTTATGAAGAAGATAGCTGTTACTGGTGCTACAGGTTTACTGGGACGCACACTCATGCAAGTGCTCGCACATTCAAATACGGTCATTGGCACAGGTTTTAGCAGAGCAAAACCGCCTATTGAGCAACTCGATTTGAACCAAGAAACGGCTGTTGTCGACTTTTTAGATAAGCACCGACCCGATGTGTTAATTCATGCTGCCGCTGAGAGAAAACCAGATATCTGTGAGAACGACCATCAGGCCACGATTGCATTGAATGTGAAAGCAGCAGAGTTTCTAGCTAACCAATGTAAAGCGCGTAAAATTCACTTTATATTTGTCAGTACTGATTATGTTTTTGATGGAACATCAGCACCTTACCTTGAAGATGCGCGCCATTCTCCAGTCAACTTTTATGGTCAAAGTAAAGCCCAAGCGGAACAAGCTATTCTCAGCAACAGCGCACTTCATACCATTATTCGCGTGCCTGTATTGTATGGTGAAGTCGAATATCTCGCAGAATCTGCGGTCACGGTCATTGCTCAACAGATACTTGAACAGCCAAACAGTCAACATGATGATTGGGCAGTTCGATTCCCAACCCATGTTGAAGATATCGCTTTAACGTTACAAGCACTCTTACAGCAACCAGAGTCAAATCTTGGCGGGATTTTCCATATTTCCGATAACCAATCCATGACCAAATATGACATGGCCAAACATATTGCAAAGGTCGTAGGTAAGGACGCTTCGGAGCTCATTTCTGTCCCAGAACCAACGCAAAATGCAACGAGGCCCTATAATTGTGCCTTAAAAGATTCTCGGTTATCGGCACTCGATATTCAATTCACCCGCGAATTTGCAAATGCCATCAAGCAAGTATTAACGCCTCATCTCAAATAGTAAAATAGGTAATTAGGGAGCCCTTAACCATGCGTTCAATAATCAATCTGATTCTACTTTGCTCCCTATCATTGAACATCTACTTAGATTGGCAACGACCTAACTCATTGTTGCAAAAAGTATTGGGTGATGATGTAGCAACACCGTTAGTTACAAATGCTGTTGCTAGTTACACGGCAGAAAAAGTTGACCAACCGCCAACTCATCCAGCCCTTGCCCAAACTCAAAATAACGCTGCAGAACAAAGTTTTGCGAATGGCGACCTACTAGAAGCCCTTGCGCAGTGGCGAGCATCTCCCTCACAATCACCGTCAATCAGTACCGTTCATAACTGGATCAATAAGCTCAAAAACTCCCTAAGCAGCGCTACGTCTACGGCACTCGCTGAGTATCTTTTGTTTGTGCAAAACTATCTTGCCATCGTGCCTAATGACTTTCTCGCATTGCAATTTGAGGCAGAGATTTATGTGGCACAAGGGGAGCGAGTTGAAGCAATTTACCGTTTTATACGACTTTTTCAACAGTATCCAGAGCATGCGTACCTTAAAGAGATTATCACCGAACTCATTAGTATGGAGTTAAATGAATTACTCGAGCAAAGTAATTGGCATGAATTAATTGAAAAAGGTCAACTTTGGCTGAGTGAGCAGCCTGAAAACCTCGTTTTAATTGCACATATTGCCAAAGCTTACTTAGCACTCGATAATAATTTAGAAGCGGAGTTGTTACTGACCCAATTGAGCAAACAGCAGCAACAACACCAATTGATTGCTCCGCTCCTCGCAGAGCTTGATAGCAAGCATCAGCAAGTTGAAACTATCCCGCTAGTTCGACATGGCGAGCATTATATTTTGCAAGCCAAAATAGCCGGACAACAGATTGACTTAATGATAGACACAGGAGCGAGTACAACAGCGCTCACCTCGGCGCAATTTGACCTGCTGGCCTACGATGTCAACTTTTTAACTTCGCGACGGGTAAGTACAGCAAATGGGATTGTCGAGATACCATTTTATCAAAGTGCGGGGATCCAAATTGGGTCTAAACAGCAAACCCCTTTCGAATTCGGTGTCATGACATCTTCCACACAAGGACCAGGGTTACTCGGGATGAATTTTTTGCGCCATTTTAAGTTTGAAATTGACCAGCAAAATGCCCAACTCATTCTCAAGCCACGACAATAAAGAAGATAAATTCCAAGAGAGCCTACAAACGGTGGGATTACTTTGCCGAGGTTGAAAGTCTTCTATTCATAAAAGTTAATTCAAGCGGTGATTGATTCGCCTCACCTATTCCACCACCTGAGATATGCACAACTTCAAAATGCTCAGACATACGCTCAATAAATTGCGTGACCTTAGACATGCAATCAGGTACTGGTGATAGTTCGATTGTCACAACACTCAACATACTCTCAAGTTTAATAATGTCGTCAACCATATGATATTCATCACACGACATGCTGATATTTAGCATCGTCGCGTTATCTTCAATGGTCCCGTATACCGCAATGAGTGTTTCTAAACTAATATCCACTTCATTGGTATGATCACTGACACGGCGACGTAATAGTCGGTTACCACTGCGGTAAAAAGCATACAGCAGTACGCGGTTAAGAAGTGCTTTTACATGATGCTTGCTTTGCTTTATTCGACCAAATAGCGCACTTTGCAGAGACTTCACACCACTGCTCAGCGCACTACTGACAATAGAGGGTAAGCTCAATTGGTAGTCCACACCCACGACCTTACAGTCGGGGTTTAACTGCTGAAAAGCTTTATCAAACGCCCAGTTTTCATCAGCCCCTAAAGACAGCAATGTTTTCGTTTTAGCGATAGCACGTGCGGGGATCAGGTGACCACGCTCATGTTGCTCACCTACTCGCACGAGATCAGTACACTGATTTAATTCCAGTTGTAATTTATTGATCTCCACAACAAGTAACACCAATTTAACCTAAGTTAGTTTAAGTGTAACTTTAATATCTATGATTGTTTTAATAAAGTGTGAATTTAAGTCAAAAAGTTTTGTAAATATGTTTTGTGATCTCAACTATCTCGGCACAAAGAGCCTGCTCAAGAAACCAATCAACATATTGGGAAGAGGGTATTTTTGATACACTTTATTTAAAAACTGCTGCCAAGCAAGGTCTTTGAGCCGTCGAATTTCTTGCTCATCTATTAAACCTTGATACAAGTGAGCAAAGTCTTTTAAAAATTGCACGTCCCTTCGCCTGTTGTTCTTTGCGTAGCCTTTTCCTGCGTAGTGAATAAAGCCTTTGTGGCAATAGTCGTCTTTACCAAACATGTCCATACGATTGAAGTCAGAGCTGATTGGGTGATGCATTAATTGATTGCGAAACAGCTCATAATTGAACAATGTTTGCTCATAAAAGCGGATTTCATTGCATACTTGTTGCAAGCGAGGCAAGGTCGCAAAATCAAACAAACGACACCCTTTAGAAGCTAAAATCACACCGACATTGTAATAAATCGGTTTATTGTCAAAAGTTGGCCAATCAATTTCGCCCAGCACATCTTCTATTAACGATTTCTCATGGTAACGCTCGCATACCTCTCCTTCATTGAGCATATACACGGTATCCAAGTCATCATATTTTTCAAAAATATCCTCGGTATCGGGGTGCACTAAAATATCAGCGTCTAAATATAAAACACGGTCATACTCTGCTAATAACTGACCGATCCGCAATTTTTCGGCCCACGCTGGATTTGCGCCAAATTTGGGAGATTGAATATCAACTTTAAAAGTTAATGAGTCTGCAACAACTAAATCAGCCCCTACTTTCTTAGCATAATGGCGGAAACTATGGATAGCTGCTTGATACATAGGATTATCGCCAATCGCGAGTGTAAAAATTACTTTATTCAATCTACCCCCCCTTACTAATCGCACTTAAATAACTAAGAAAGTTATGCTCATTTTAGCCACAAAGTAGCCCTTTATTGACGGCTATCATCATAATTAGTTCAACAGAAAATGGGAAAAATAACGCAAGTGGCCCCAGCAATTCGAGCACATCCTAATAAAGTTTATTATCACCAAACGGGACTTCAAGCTGATTACTACCTTTACGCACCGGCTGACCAATCATTTCATCATAGGCACTTTGATGGCGAATGGTCATTTGATGATAGTCGATATGGCGCACTACTTTTTGCAACGCCAATGGGTTACGTGCTCGAATGGCATTCCCTTCATCATCCACAACAATATATTCAGCTTCGCCCACACACGCTATTAATTGATACAAAGCAACATCTAATGAGTTTGCTACAAATTTGGTGACCGGTTGCATGTCACCCAGCACTGCCAGTGTTATTTTCATAACCTTGCTCCAAAACAATGGTATACGTTCCCTCTCCAAATGCGGTTTAATCCAAACAATAGAAAGCAGTTAATCACCCGCACACATTTGATATACTCGCCGTATGTTTTGCTGAAGTTAGTAGTTTATGCCTGAAGAATCTAACCATACTCCCCCTATGCGCCTAGCAAAGTATTTAAGCCATTGTGGTGTATGCTCCAGACGCCAAGCATCTAGACTAATTGACCTAGGACAAGTGTTGGTAAATGGCAGGCCAGCCAACCATATAGATCATGTCAACGACCAAGATACTGTCATCGTCGGTGGCGAGCTCGTTACAGGGTTAGCCGAAAAGTTACTTTATCTTTACCATAAACCGGTGGGCATCGATTGCAAACTCAATGCACATGACCCGCACAGCTTAATCCACCACTTACCCAGTGGGCCCAGAGTGTACCCTATTGGTCGGCTTGACAAAGACAGCAGGGGATTACTCTTACTTACCAATGATGGTGAGCTTTGCAATGCACTGATCCACCCAGATCACCACCAAGAAAAAGAATATATCGTCATGGTAGATAGAGACATAGATCCACAGTTTTGCCAACAAATGGCGCAGGGAGTTCCCATTGATGGGCAACTCACACTGCCTTGCGTTGTTAAGCAACTCGCACCAAAGACCTTTTCCATAGTTTTAAAACAAGGACTAAATCGCCAAATAAGAAAGATGGCAAAACATTGTGGCCGACGCGTTGTCGATCTCAATCGAATACGTATAGCTAACCTTATACTTGACCCTAACACCCTCAGTGAAGGCGAAGTGTGTCAAATAAACCGAAGCCAGTTAACCCTCACACCCTTAAATACTTAAAGCTACCATTGCAATTGGGCAACCAATGCCGAATAGCCAAGTGAAAGAGCGAAAAGCATCGAGGTCATACCAATAGAAAACACAGTACAACACACGAGCAATAACGTGTGCTATCGCCAACCACTGAGTGGCAGCTGTAATTGTATTGGTACCGAGCACTACCGCTATCGCTACGGCGAAGACGGCCAAGGACTCAAAGCAATTATAGTGGGCAGCCACGGCGCGTGCGCCTTTTCCTGACAGCTGATGTTGCTGTGCTCTTGGCTGTTTATTGTTATAACCACCGAGCTTATGCATCTCAATGATCACCGGAATTTTTGCAAAATACGGCAGCAACATACTGATTAAAGCACAGCTAATTATCATATCCATTGCGATGTCCTTATGTTCAATTCAGCAACCATTCGAGCTTACAAGATGTGGTCAAAAAGTGACAAGGCCTAGTGAGGTAAGAACGAGAAATAAGTAAAGCCACATTGAAACAGCTTGTGGCCTTACGAGTAACATCACTTTAAGTATAAATACTCAACACAAAATCACACTGCGTCAGATTGTCGCACCCGCTAATATAGGCGAGATATATTATCAACATCACTATTTTTCATTCGAAAACCACTAATAATAATAGTAACTTAGTATAAATTATCAAATTTAGAGCCAATCATGGGATGGATTTTATTTACTTGCCTTGCCGCATTTAGCCAAGCTTGGCGAAATGCTTTACAAAGTAAATTGAGCAAGCATGCCAGTGTCGCCGCAGTTACATTAGCCCGCTTCATTTTTGCCCTACCGCTGGCAGGTATATACTTGTATCTACTTTATGTGATTCAACCTGCTCCCCAATTGCAACTGAGCAGTCACTTCTTAGGTTATGTTGTCTCTGCGAGTGTGATGCAAATAGTAGCCACAGCCCTCATGGTGATCTTGTTTAAACAAAAAAGCTTTGCCATTGGCGCGGGCCTAGCCAAAAGTGAGGCCATCGTAGCTGCCATCTTAGGCATGATCTTCTTTGGCTCTGCACTGACTTTTCTAGGTTGGGTAGGTGTCCTCGTTGGAGCAGTAGCCGTACTCATTCTGAGCGGTTTTAGTCTTCACAACTTCAATCTTAAGACCGCGGCTTTGGGACTCGCCTGCGGTACCTGCTTTGCCCTCACCTCTTTATGGGTTAGAGAAGCGAGCCTCGCTAGCAATTTGCCGTTTCCCCATAGTGCTGGCTGGGTGCTAGTTTGGGTTTTGAGTTGTCAAACAGTGATGCTCAGCCTGTACATTACCTTTAAGGAAGCACACTCTTGGTTGGTCATAAAACAAAAACTGCCATTAACACTGCTTGTTAGCCTTACAAGTTGTATCGGCTCTATTGGCTGGTTTAGCGCGATGAGCTTACAGCATGTTGCTTATGTCAAAACACTGGGGCAAATAGAAGTCTTTTTTACGATACTCATCTCTGCTCTGTGGTTAAAAGCTCCCCCCAAAAAGCGTGATACTTTTGGCCTTATTCTCATTGCTATCGCGGCATCCTTAGTGATGATGAGCTAACGGCAAAATTATGCGTTCAGCACAAAGGGATATTTTTCACTGGCGGATCCTTCACCTATACTGGAAATAAACTCGTCAAAATTGTTAGGATCTGCGTGGCAACCAGTCAGCATTACTTCAGTAAACCCGATGCGGTTGAGCAGGTTAAAAATAGACTCTTTAAACAGCTCGCCTATTACTGCTGTGCACTACATAGTTTCTTAATTTTCTTTTTTTGGTACTGTGATGTGCACTTTTTGGCACTGGTCAACATCGGTAGTGTTTTACTATGGATGCTCGGTACGTATTACTTACACCATCAAAAAAGTCATATTGCGCTGCGCCTTTTTTGTCTTGAAGTCACGTTACATTCAGTCTTAGTGTGTGCCACGTTGGGCATGGCATATGGGTTTCAATATTATCTGTGGACAATTGCAAGTCTAATCCTGCTTGATTATCGCCTCAAGTTAAAGCTCGCCTCTATGCTGGCATTAGGTCTTGTGATTACATTTGCCATTTTGTTTGAAATGTTTAATAACGTACCGAATACATTTGTATTCAGCCAATGGGCACCGTATATTCATTTTATCAACGTATTAATTTGTGGCCTTCCTTCCATTTATACCATTGGTCATATTCGTGAAATTACATTTTCTCATCGCTATCAATTGGCCACCCTTGCTGCGAAAGATCCCCTTACAAACCTATTTAATCGCCGTTACGCCAAAGAATTGATCAACAATGCACAAGAGGACTGTTTAGCCACCTCTCGCCAAATGTGTGTGATTATGGCCGACATTGATCACTTCAAAGCGGTTAATGATAAGTTTGGTCATGACGCGGGCGATGAAGTATTGATAGATGTTGCACTAAGGCTGTCTAGATACGCCCTCAATTCAGATATCGCTGTACGCTGGGGTGGGGAGGAGTTCTTACTTGTACTGATAAACTGTGATCTTGAACAAGCACAAGCTCGCGCTGAAAATATTCGCCGAGATATCGCAATGCATGACTTTTACGGAGAAACACTCAAAGTTACGATGAGTTTTGGTATCGCCCAGTGGCACCCTGCACTTCCATTTAGTGTGGCTGTGCAACTTGCCGATGATGCACTATATGCCAGCAAGGCTAAGGGTCGTAACTGTACAACAGCCACAGCCCCTAGCCAGACAACTAACCTAGGCTAATTCATTGCGATGACTTTACCGTTGCTCACCATTGCTTGGTAATAGCTCAATGGTGTGAACAATGTCTCCAGGCAGTAATGGCGTTAACTGGCCCGTTGCATAGGCTTCGAACCCACTTCGATAATAGGGCGAAAGTGGGTGGCCACTTTGTCCACCAGCGACTGTCATAACTGCTTTATGTAGGTGTCCAGGCTGAGCAATAAATCGTTGCGAAGCTCCAAAACTTCTACTTTGTACGGCTGGCATAAACGTATCCCCAAAACCTGGCATTATCGGCATATCTAAAAAACGACTCAGCATGGGCATTTGTTTACTAAATGGATGTTGAATCGTCAAAGCATTTACTTTACCCCACTGCCAGTCAATCATATTACTGCCAAACTTTTGCGTCAGATTTTGCTTGCTTTGGTTATGTGCATCTTCTAAAAGCGCCTGCCAAGACTCATAGCCGCTGCGCCAACTCGCTGGTTGCTTCTCGATTAACTGCCACAAAGCTGGCTCGAAATATCGAGTCAAATGGCGCAGTGTTTCTTCTTCCTGTTTAAGCCGATGCTCAAGCTTAGCGAATGCAATATCAATGACATGAGAGCGAAAATCTTTAACGAGTGTATACCCAATCGAATCACTGCACGCGCACCCCTGCCATGCTTTTAGGTGGTTCAAAACTTGTGCATGATCCTGTCCTTGTGCTTGCGCACGCTCTAATGTTTCTGATAGCAGTTTGTGCCATGGCATCAGAAACCTAGCTTCATTATCTAATTGAAGCGCATTAAAGTCGGCCTCTTCAAACTGGTTCTGCGCAAATAAGCGATCACGGATCTGCTGAGCTCGCGCGCCCAATGCATAACCACCATCACCAAAACGGCGATGATCTAGTGCTGACATAACTCGGGAATTGGCAGTCCATAACTTGCCATTTTTAGGGTTAATAACATGAGGACGATTCTGCTCATTTAATTGCCAAAGTTCAGCTTCTGCTCGCGCAGGTATAACGGCAAGGTCATTAGGAAAAACCCTAGAAGGCAATGCGCCAGTAGGTTGCCAAGCAGCACTCCCTTTACTATCAACAACCATTAAATTTTGTACAGGAATACCAACATTAGTCGCAATTGTTAACGCCTGTTCAACTGAACTAGCCGTCTCAAATTGCAGCAAATTCAGATTTACAGCATAAGGCTGGTGTGCTACCCACTGTAGTGCATAGTTTTTGCCATTGAATGACTTAATTGGCCCAAATTGGCTTACTTTCAGTGCATAGCTGTGTGATTTGCCGTTTGGCAAGCGAATGGTTTGAGGCGCTTCGCTAATTGGATCGCGCTCCGTCAACTCAACCCAGTCAGCAGTATCTAAGTATCCATTAGTAAAGCCCCAAGCAATGTGGTCATTGCTACCGACTACAATTGCAGGCACCCCAGGTAAGCTAACCCCCGTCACTTGCACACGTTCACCCGCTAAGGTGTCATAATTGAGCTGTACGCGATACCAAATAGACGGGACATCTAACCCCAAATGCATATCATCAGATACCATCGCCGCACCTGTCGCCGTCAGTTCCCCTGTCACTGCCCAATTATTGCTACCATAGAGTGGCTCAGGTTTAATACGGTGCGCAATAGCCTTGCCATCAACAACTAAATCGGGAATGTTAACGATAGCACGGTTTATTTGGCTGCCATCCAAGGCTGCCTGATAAGTACTCGGTTGTAGTATAAAATCAACCATGTCTTGGCCAAAAAGATCGGCGATGTGAATAAGCGTCTTATCTCTTTTAAATGTCGCTTCCTGCAAGTCCAAATACATACTAAATATCACAAGTAAAGAGTCTGCAGGTTGCCATGGTCTTGCATCTGCTCCAAGCAACAAGTATTCGAAGCTCGACATACCAGATTGCACCCGCCCCTCATTAACGCCCTTTGCATAATTTTCTAATAGCTTGCGCTCTCCTTCATCCATCGCAGCAATGATTTTCTCACTGCGCTGCCGAAATTGGTGAAACCGCATGGATTTATCAAGTGACAGTGCAGCCTCTCCAAACAGTTCACTCAGCTCACCTGCCGCATTTCGACGTAATAAATCCATCTGAAAGTAGCGGTCTTGACCATGTGCATACCCCATTGCATAGGCTGCATCATCACGACTCTTTGCATGAATAATAGCGTGCCCCAATTGATCGCGACTTAATTGCGTCGACGCATCCAATGCGTCACTGTAACCTCTGCCATCTAGAGCTGGTAAGCTCAGCGATAGTAAGCCATAGACAATTGCAGTCATTGCCAACCCAGCGAGAACACCAATAGAGAGCAGAATTTTCAACCATTTCAACATAGACTTTCCTTACATTTAGAGACGCCAATCATTATGTGCCATACCAAACCCAATAAGTTTGCCCTCGCATGTTTAGCAAGTTGCTCGAAGGCAATCAAGAGAATAATGTAATCACCGTATTCTGACATTATGCTAAAGCGCTTAAGTTGCACCAAATTGAATACTAATTAAAGCTTCTCTGGATTTGGCGACTTCAAGCTCAGACAACTATAGTTAAAAGATTCATGGAATCTATTGAAAAGATATGCAAACAGAGACGGTCGTACCGCAAAGGAAAGCATTTCTCTCAAAACTCAGCGTAATCCTATTGCTCGCTGTTATTATGGCGACAGGGTGGTATATCGATCGTGTTAATCATAAACACATGATTGAAGTACAGAAAAATAGTACTTACGAACATGTAAATGTGTATCGCACACGCATAGAGGGAAAGCTTGCGGCCAACATCCAGCTTGTCAGAGGCTTAGCAATTGCTTTGGGCAATAACAATACACTCACCCAACGAGAGTTTGAGCGTATTGCTGCTCCCTTATTTGATTCCGACGATATATTGAGAAACTTAGGTGCAGCACCAGATATGGTCATCCAATTCGTCTACCCTCTTAAGGGCAACGAACGCGCAATTGGCCTAAATTACCTGACTCATCCAACACAAAGAAAAGAAGCATTACAAGCTAAAGAGAGTGGTAAAATCGTGTTAGCTGGTCCCTTAGAGCTGATGCAAGGCGGCGAAGCACTCATCGCCAGAGTGCCTGTATTTACACCTGAAAAGTCATTTTGGGGTTTATTATCTGTGGTAATCGACATGGATAAGCTGTACGCCAGCGCGCGCATAAATAAACTTGAAGACAATTATCAAATCGCTATTCAAGGTCAACACGCACGTGGTGAGGAAGGTGCTTATTTTTATGGTTCACCTGATATCCATCGCCTCAATCCACTGGCTTTCAATATTAATGTACCCTCTGGCTCTTGGGTTCTTTACGCAGCTCCGCGATTCGGTTGGTCAGGCGAAGACTCCGCACTATGGCCATTTCGTCTGGCGCTTTTCATCATCGTCATATTTTTTATCATCGCGTTTGTCTTTTTTACACGGCTATTAAGACAACTTGAGGACCAAGCCAATTCTCTTACAAGCATGGGGTCACTTGCCCAAGTGGGTGCCTGGTCGGTAGATCTAAACAATCATAAAATTAGCTGGTCTACCGTCACTCAACAAATATTCAATGTCCCTCAACATTATCAGCCATCTTGGATGGGCAGTACTGAGTTTTTTAAGGAGGGAGCCCAGCGGAAAAAGTTTCAAGACGAAATGGGCTCTGCAATCAAAAAAGGAGCGTCCTTTGAAGGAGAGTTTTTAATCATCCCCAAGGGCAAGCCACCTTGTTGGGTTTTGATAAAAGCGCAAACCAAAAGAGTTGGCGCCAAAACACTCGAGGTCTTTGGCTCAATTCAAAACATTCATGATCGTAAAACCATGGAAGTTGAACATGAGAAAGTTGCTAAAAACAATGAGTTACTGGCACAACTGAGTACACATGAAGCGATACTAAATAATCACTTGGATCGCGCGCAGGAACTCTGTATTGATATTGTATGCCAAGGGGTAAATGCCAATAGAGCCAGTATATGGCTATTTAACCATGAGCAAACACACTTGTACCCTGTGTGCTTTAGCAACACCAAAAAAGATAGACTCCAGCATTTCCCACCTTGGCGAAAAGCTTCTCAGTCTGCTTTATTCAATGCTCTTTTAGAAAAAACACCGATAGAAGCTTGGGCTGCAACAAGCCATAACATCACCCGCTCAATTGCAGAGCAATATCTCTCTCCGTTTGAAATCGATGCCATTGTGTTTATGCCGATACTCTTTAAAGACAATATATTTGGCGTACTTAGTGCCGAGTTTAATACCTCTTACCCCCAGTGGACTCTAAGTGATCGAAGGTTTCTAAAAGCCATTGCAGCCATGATTGCCAGTTTATATAGCAGCCAGCAGCAGCAACAGGCGCAACACAAAGCAATCATGGACAAAGAGCTCGCTGAGCAATCGGCAAAAGTCAAAGCAACATTCCTTGCAAGTATGAGCCACGAGATTCGAACTCCTATGAATGGCATACTAGGCATGCTAGATGTGCTGGGCAGTTCAAATTTAAATGATGGACAAAAGCGACATTTAGGACTTGCGCAAAGTTCAGCAGAGTCATTGCTGACTATCATCAATGACATTTTAGACTTTTCGAAAATTGAAGCAGGGAAAATGACCGTCGACTTAGTCGAAGTTGACCTTGTGCAAATTATCAGTGATTGTTTCGCGGCGTTTGCGCCAAGAGCTATTGAGCAGCATACGGAGCTGTTTTTAGATAGCCGTAACATGCAATGCCAATTCGCTAAAACCGACCCACATCGGCTCAAGCAAGTGCTCAACAACTTAAT
This sequence comes from Pseudoalteromonas luteoviolacea S2607, assembly GCF_001625575.1. Classification (GTDB taxonomy): domain Bacteria; phylum Pseudomonadota; class Gammaproteobacteria; order Enterobacterales; family Alteromonadaceae; genus Pseudoalteromonas; species Pseudoalteromonas luteoviolacea_E. The sequence continues at coordinate 158,856 of NZ_AUXV01000011.1, read as the reverse complement.
CAGTAACGCCATTAAATTTACTGAAAATGGCAAGATCACCCTGACTTGTTACACCGAGCAAACAAATTCAAACTCGCGTTTATGGTGCAGTGTTGAAGACACGGGGATTGGCATAAGTAAGGTACAACTTGATAAGATCTTTGAGTCATTTACTCAAGCCGACCTCTCAACAACGCGTAAATTTGGTGGCACCGGACTAGGCCTTACCATTGCCAAGCAACTGTGCGAGTTACTGGGTGGCGCATTGCATGCCTACAGCAAACTAGATGTAGGCAGTACCTTTACATTTTATATCGAATTACAAGACGCAAAGCCTATCGAAGCGATAGACAGTACCAGCAATTGTCTGGTGATTATCGACCAACACCCTCAGACAGAGCTGAGCGCACGCCATATGCTCAATGCATGGCGGATCCCAACAGAACACTTTATTGACGTGCCAGAAGCGCTCGACTTTGTTGAATCACAGCATAATTTACAGCCCGCTTTTATCATTACAGCATCAATTTTGACACAAAGCTCTGAGTTAGATTCACAAGCACTGTTGAACTTAATAAAGAAGAATAAATTCAAGTACGCAATTTTATGCCACACCTTAGATGAACTCTCTGCTCACCCTCAATTTAATAGCAGCAATACCCTACTTGCGCCTCTGACACCTGCTAACGCTTTATCTTTACTAAAAAATGACCCTGCTCAACTACACTCCCAACCTGACCTCAAGTTGGGATGTAGGGTGCTATTAGTTGAGGACAATAAAATAAATCAGACCGTTGCGCTGAGTTTTTTAAGTAAGCTAGGCGCCAATGTGGATTGTGCGGCGAATGGCCGAATTGCTTTAGAGTGCCTACAAGCGTCCACATCGGTTTATGATGTGATTTTAATGGATTGCCAAATGCCAGAAATGGATGGCTACACCGCTACACGTGAAATTCGTAAAGGCGTGTGTGGCGAATTACATCAAGACTCGGTCATAATCGCATTGACGGCAAATGCAATGGAGGGCGATGAAGAGAAGTGTCTCGAGGCAGGCATGGATGCCTATTTAAGCAAACCTATAAATTTTGAGCTGTTGACTAAAGCACTCCACGAGTGGACCAGTACTGCTAGGAAAATATCAATAAATAGCATAGAGTAAGTTTAGTTTTGGGGACGCATCTCGCGCTTTTATAAGTATTTTTTGCTTGGTCATTGCGCAGCAAACATGTGTTTCAAGTTGTACAAAGTATTAAAAAAGGAAATCTATGAAACTCAGCAATATTGAACAAAGGCTCATTGGGTGCCTACTAGAGAAAGAAACAACCACCCCAGATCAATACCCTTTATCGGTGAATGCATTGACCAACGCCTGCAATCAAAAGTCTAATCGCGATCCGGTTTTATCTTTAAGCGAAGCCGAAGTGCTCGACGGTCTTGAGCAACTAAAAAATCGTCGGCTGGTAATGTGTGACGAAGCGCTCTCAGGCCGAGTATCCAAGTATACACACCGCTTCTGTAATACTGAATTCAGCAGCTTACAACTAAACGAGCAACAGCGTGCCATTGTCTGTTTAATGCTCTTACGTGGCCCTCAAACGCCAGGGGAATTAAGAACTCGAAGCGGTCGCCTTGCTGAGTTCAGTAACGTTGCGCAGGTAGAACAAGCACTTTCTGAATTACAAGCACAAGAGTTGGTTGTAAAACTGCCCAGAGAGCCCGGAAAACGCGAGAGCCGCTACCAACATCTGTTTGGCGACACCGAAGTACAGAGCAACACAGAAGAGCCACTAGATGAACCGAAAGAATTGACAGCTTTGTTGGACGAAATAAACCAACTAAAAGCTGAATTAAATATAATTAAGCAACATCTTGGGCTTTGAGCAACATATCACTAAAACGCCATTGCTCCGAGACTTTAGGATCATTTAAACTGCAATACATAAAATAGAATTAGGCCAGAGGATTTCCAATGCGTGAAGCAATTATTGCCGAGATGAAAGTTCAACCTACAATTGATGTTGCCGAGCAAGTGACGCGACGAGTACAGTTTATTAAACAGCGCTTACTGTTATCCCATTGTACCAGTTTGGTACTTGGCATTAGTGGCGGAGTTGACTCATCGACATGCGGACGTCTTTGCCAACTTGCTGTGAATGAATTAAACCAAGAGCAAAGCGACAAAGAGTATCAATTCATTGCGATGCGCTTGCCGTACGGAGTTCAAGCAGATGAAGATGAGGCTCAGCTAGCGGTGAACTTTATTCAGCCTAGTCAAAGGCTCACCGTCAATATCAAGCCTGCTGCAGATGCTTTACATGAGCAAGCATTGCTCGCAATGAAAGATGCCAATCTCCACTTACCACAACAAGCCCAAGTTGACTTTATCAAAGGCAATGTCAAAGCCCGCCAACGCATGGTTGCACAATATGAAATTGCAGGGCTAAATCAAGGTCTGGTGGTTGGCACTGATCACAGCGCTGAAAATATCACAGGTTTCTATACAAAATTTGGGGATGGTGCATGCGATCTAGCACCTTTGTTTGGCTTATCTAAACGTCAAGTAAGAGCGGTAGCTGCTTATTTAGGCGCGCCAGATCAGTTGGTTAACAAAGTGCCAACAGCCGACCTAGAATGTGATAGACCAGGATTGACTGATGAAGAGGCACTGGGTTTAAGCTACGACAACATTGACGATTTCTTAGAAGGTAAACCCGTAACAGAGGAAGTTGAGCAAAAACTAATTGCGATATACCAGCGCACACAGCATAAGCGTCAACCCATTCCGACCATTTACGACCAAGAATGACCGATTCACTGCCTTTGAATTATGGATGCATTGTTCAAAGGCACCCAGCCTTACCTTCACTATTAACAGTTTAATAACACGAGTTATATACAGCCACAGAAAAGTCATGCTAATTTAGTGATCATTAAGCCTTTTCTACTCGTATTACAAGCCAATTCAAAACGAGAGACTAGAGCTTCACTTTATCGTCAGCGGATTTAAGGCCACGAACAGTGCTATTGAACAAAGGAAACTCCATGAAAGCCCCTATTTTGATAACTGGTGGTGCACAGCGCATCGGCCTAGCTCTTACAAAATATTTTATCGACCAGGATGTGCCGGTCATCATAACTTATCGAACTAAGCACGACGAGGTCGCAACCTTAGAAGAGCAAGGTGTAAAGTGCATCCAAGTGGACTTTGATCACCCCCAAGCAATTGAATCTCTCGTCGCTCAAATCAAGGGACACACAGCACAACTGAGAGCCGTGGTCCATAACGCCTCCAGTTGGGATTGTGAAAAACTAAACCCTGATCACAATGCGCTGTTCGACAACATGATGCGGATCCATGCTAAAACGCCTTATCTGCTCAATATGGCACTTGCTTCCTTGCTACAAGCTTCAGAAGACGGAGCAGACATTGTCCATATCACAGACTACGTTGCAGAAAAAGGCAGCCCAAAACACATTGCATATGCGGCGAGTAAAGCAGCCTTGGATAATCTAAGTCGCTCCTTTGCTGCTAAGTATGCACCTCACATCAAGGTGAACTCCATCGCACCATCATTAATCATCTTTAATGACCATGACGATGCTGCGTACAGAGAGAAAACCCTCAAGAAGTCTTTAATGGGAATAGAACCTGGGTGCCAGGAAGTGATTTCAGCTATAGAGCTTTTGTTAAACAGCAGCTATATAACAGGTAGAACACTTGCCGTCGACGGCGGCAGACACTTAAAGTAAATACTGAGCGTCACAGCGCCTCACGCCGCTGTTGACAAGCTCTTACAAAGAATTGCGAGTCATATTATGCATGATGAATTAAAAAACAGTTATAAACAGATCATCAACGCGGTTGGTGAAGATAGTGAAAGAGAAGGCCTACTGGATACGCCAAAGCGTGCTGCAAAAGCAATGGAATACCTTACTCAAGGATACAGGCAAACTCTGTCAGAAATTACCAACAATGCGGTATTTACATCAGATGCAGATGATATGGTATTAATTCAAGATATTGAGTTGTATTCAATGTGCGAGCACCATTTGCTGCCTTTCGTTGGTCGTTGTCATATTGCTTATATTCCAAATGGTAAAGTGTTAGGCTTATCTAAATTTGCTCGCATTGTAGATATGTACGCACGTCGCTTCCAAATTCAAGAGCAGTTAACACATCAAATAGCAAAAGCAGTCGAGGAAGTTACTGGCGCAAGAGGCGTTGGGGTCATCGTCGAGGCAAAACATATGTGTATGATGATGCGAGGCGTAGAGAAGCAAAACTCACAGATGCGCACCTCTGTTATGCTAGGCAACTTCAGAGAAGACGCAAAAACGAGAAACGAGTTCTTACAGCTTGTGAAAAACGGCTAAATTGCAAGGATATGCCATGATGCATAACGCGATTATAAATATCACTAACCTCCGATTAAGAACGTATATTGGTTTTAACGACGAGGAACGTGAGAAAAAACAAGATGTGGTGATCAACATTGAGATCCACTACCCTGCTGATACGGAGTGCTTGCAACAAGATGAAGTTGAGCATGCGCTCAACTACAAAACCATCACCAAAGCAGTCATTAAATTGGTTGAAGATGGGCACTTTTTGCTACTGGAAAAATTAGTCGCTGATATTTTAGAGCAATGCCATCAACACCCTGACGTCAGTTTTGCACGGGTGCGTGTAGATAAACCTCATGCACTGCGGTTTGCCGACTCAGTCTCACTCACATTAGAGTGGACCAAAGCGCTGAACCAGTAGAACCCATGATACGGCGTCAGCTATCAACGACGCCGTGCTTTAAAACACGCCCATCGCCAATGCGATAACTAGCGCATATCGCAGCCCTTTACCCAGCGTCACCAACAGCAAAAACAGGCCTATTCGTACTTTAAATATACCTGCGACCAATGTCAGCGGATCCCCGATGATTGGCAACCATGCAAACAATAAGCTCCATGGTCCATATTTTTGGTAATGCACTTGCGCCTTTGCCAAACTCCGCTCTGAAACAGGAAACCAACGATAATGACTCAGGGCCTCAACACGCGTACCTAAATAATAATTAACACAACTACCCAACACGTTGCCCACTGTTGCACAACCCCACAACATCAATATCGACCCCATTTGTTTTGCAACCATACCCGATAACAAAAGTTCTGACGATGCAGGTAAAAGCGTTGCCGAGACAAATGCACTAAAGAAAATACTCAGATAAACCATACGTTAAGAAAAGCCTACTCGTGACAAAGCACATGACAAAACTTGCCTTGTTCTAAAAAATACGCGTAAATAGGCACAGCCTAACATAAGGACAATAACAATGATAAAAAGACGTATAAATACAGCGCTCATCAGCGCAATTTGTCTCTCTATCGCAGCTTGTGGCACGACAGAATCAAATACCCCTAATCCCACTTATGAAACCTACATCGGTGTCGGAGAGACTTTTAAACACACTCACTTTCACGATACCACTGGTCGAACGATTGACTTAACACAACAAACAGGTAATAAGCTCATCATTCTCTTTGCTACATGGTGCTCAGACTCCAAACGCACATTCAGTGAACTTAATGCCTCACCACTTGTAAATGACGATACCCTCACCATATTGGCAATAGGTAGAGAAGAAAACAGCAATTCACTCACTGAGTTTGCCAAAAACTATCGTGTCACGGTGCCATTAATCGCTGATGAGGACCGAAAAATTTATCGCCAGTACGCCAATAAAGGCATCCCTCGGCTGATCCTACTTGATGAAAATAACCGTGTGGTCAAAACTTTAATTGGAGAAAGCGAAAATATAATCGAGCAAGTCACGTGGAACTAACTTCAGATGTCATCAATATACTAACAATGGCGAAAGTCATTCAAACAGCCGTTGCCCCAGTTTTTTTACTGACCGGTATCGCTGCCTTTTTGGGCGTGCTGTCTAATCGATTGGCTCGGATCACTGACCGAGCAAGACTACTCGATAGAAAGCTCAATGCTAACCCAGATGAAGCATTACACTTTACCCTTACTCAGGAAATGCGCGCTCTTTTGAAACGCTCTCGTTGCATCCACATTGCCTTTAGCATGAGCGTGTTAAGTGCTCTTATGGTTTGTGCAGTCGTAGTGCTGTTATTTATCTCTCACCTGTATACCTGGCCGTTGGGTATCACAGTTTCAAGTTGCTTTATTGCCGCAATGCTTTTACTGATCGGTGCCTTTATTTCATTACTGGCCGAAGTCATGCTGGCCACAAGGAGCATGAGGCGTGGAATGATATTTAAAGATATTGGTTGAGTTTACTAAGCTGTACTCTCGTAACCGTGCTAGCATATTCCCAGCTTAAGTTATCAATAATACAGTTCGGGCATATCACGCCCCTTTAAACTGTTCTTTGCTGTTCAATATTCATTTTTTTACGTGCCCATTAGCCGAACATGTGGCGAGAGCCTTAACAATTAAAGTGAACCGCTGTACTACTATACCCGCACTACAAGTGCCACTTGGACCAATAAAAAGACTGAATTAAAGCCCACTCCCCTAGCTTTTAGACGTAAAAAAACACCGGCAATTGCCGGTGTTTTCTATTCGTTATTGCTAATGATTAGCAGATTACTTTTGCTTACGACGACGTAGTGCAGCAAATGGTGCAGCTAGTAACGTCAACCAAGCTAGTGAACCTGAATCATCATCACCGTTATCTTCTGCAACATCGATTAGGCGCATTTCAACACGTACTTTATCTGAGTACTTGCCTTTAGCGTCTTTCGCCATGATGTCGAAGCTGAACTGACGGTCAAATTCGAAGTCTAGGTTACCTGCAACAGCAAGCTGACCTTCTGCATTGACAGACACAAGTGTAGTACCAGTGATTACAAACTCAGTTACGTCGTTATCGAAGTCTGAGAATGCGATTGTGCCGATTGCAGTACCTACTGGGCTGTTTTCTTCGATGTTGAAGCTCTGACCTTCTTCAATCATTGGCTTGCCTTCAAGCTGATCTTCCTCAACGTTGAATACAACTGTTACAGCTTCTGACTCAAGGCCATCCGCATCAACCGCAGTAACCATTACTTCTTGTTTTGCACCTAGGTCAAAGTCAACTTCACCAGCAACTGTGATTTTACCTTCAGCATCGATTGCAAATGCGCTAGAGCCGTCAAGTTTGAATGAAGCAACATTGTTGTCTTGGTCCATGAACTCAAGCATGCCAACTTCTGTACCAGCCTCAACGTTTTCTTTCACGTCAAACTCTTGACCTTCAGCAACTGCTGGACGCTTCTCATCATCAGTGTCGATTTCGTTCGTGATGTTAACTGAAATCTCAGCTTCGCTTGAGATGTTACCTTTCACGTCGATTGCAACAACTGATAGTGTTGCCATGTACGCTTCTTCGTAATCTAGTTTTGCACTGTCAGCAACCACTAGCTCACCAGACTTAGATACTGAAATACCAGCATGTGTGCTTGAACGTACGAAGAACTCAGACACAGCTACTGTGTTGTCTTGCTCAACTAACTCGATTTGACCAAATACTGTACCTGTCGCAGTGTTTTCAGCAACATCGAATGTCGCTTCAACAATTTTCGGAGCAACTGTTGCAGGCTCTGTTGGGCCAGCTAGGTCTTGTGCTGTGATTGGTTCTACAACACCATCGTTACTTGCGATAGCAAATGCAGATGCAGAGTTAACATATGCAACCGCACCTGGTGCTAGAGTAGTAACAGGGTTGCCGTCTTTGTCTTCTAACTGCGCGTTAGACGTTGCAAATGTAGTAGTGCCTGCAAGTGTATCAGTCACTGTAGAGATACCTAGTTGATAGTTATCATAACCTACAGATGCTTCAATGCGCATCTCTTGACCTAGGTTAGTAGTATCTAGACCGATTAAGTCAGAACAACCAGTGAATGTGATTGTGTTACTACCACCTTCGTGAAGCATACCTGTTAAGAATGCCCATTGAGGAGCGCCATCAACAATCTGACCACTAACTGTACGTGCACGACCGATAACTGCTGCGCTACGACCTACATCGTTGTAGTTTGCTAGAGCATAGTCATAAACACCATCGTTGTTGATGTCTAGGTTCATTTGGTAACCAGCCTGACGGTGCATTAGTAGCTCGTCGTCAAGTACAATTGAACCAGTGAAGAATGCGCCTGAGCTACAGTTATCATTTGCAAATACGTTGAAAGTAACACCTTGAATCGCAAATGGCTTGTCACCTGAGTCTGCGTCGTTAGTTGCAACTAGTTGGTCAGTCGTTACATTGATTTCAGTGAAACCAGTGTTAGTTACCATCAGACGGTCTGCATCGTCGTAGCTCAACGTTACTGTTTCAGCTGGCTTAGGTAGCACGTGGTAAACTAAGTGAAGATCGTGGTCGCTGTCCGTTGATGCATCATTGAATACTAGCGCACCGTCAAATTCAGAAACAGTTAGTGCACTCGCACGTGCTGCTAGATCATTCGCTGATTGTGGGTTAGGAAGATCCCACTCAGGTAGCTTGCTTGGGTCGATAGTGATTGTTACATCAAACTCAACCGCTTGACCTGCAGGTACAGATACTTCAGCAGGGTAGTCCCAGCTAAGTGCACCAGTAGCGTCATCGTTTGCGAAACGTGCAACTTTAGATAGCGCGTAAGTCTTCGCTTCCGATGAGAAGTTTTTCAACGTTACAGTTTTAGTGTAAGACTTCGTTTCTTCAAGTACATCAAAACCAAATGACAATGCACCTTGGTTTGTGTCAAATCTTTCTTGCTCAACCCATGCAACCGCTTCTGAAGCTACTGCTTTCTCAACATCAACAAGACCCGCACCAATTAAACTGATAGGCGCTAGCTCTGCGTTAGCATTTAGCGTTGCAGGCTCCATGATGACATGTAGGTTTGCTGTATTCATTAGAACAGCTTTAACTTCTTCAGCAGATAGCTCAGGGCGTGCTTCACGTACTAATGCTACCGCACCCGCTGTAATCGGACCTGAGAATGAAGTACCTGTAGCGCCTGCTAGTTGATCTTGAGTACCAGTTGCTGCAACCTGAATGTTAACACCAGGAGCTGTGATTTCTGGCTTCAGTAGGCCATCCATTGAAGGACCACGTGAAGAGAAATCAGCAACTGTATCGATTGCTAAGTGAGACTCTACACCAAAGTTAAACGTAGGTTGTTGTCCTGTCTTAAGAACATCTTTAATGGCATTACCAGTGTCCTGGCTCACCGAGATAGTAGGAATAGTTACAAGGTCACTAGAACCACCAAGACCTGGCGCACCACCAGCTACGTTATTAGCAATGATTACATACTTCGCACCTTTCACTTGTGCACTAATTGCTTTAGTTACGAAAGCACATGAACCACGGTCGATTAGTACCGCTTTTCCTACGAAATCGACGTCATCGCCAAAGTCCACACAACCTTCTTGGTTTGTTTCAGGGTAAACAAGTTCAGTATCTTCGTTAGTGAATGAGAACGGGTCTTGTGGACCAAAGCTCGCAGTACCCACTTCAACACGGTTACCATCTACCATACCAACAGCAAATAGATCGTTAAGCGTTGGGTGACCCATTGCACCTACAGATAATGCGTTAGGTGTTGTACTTGGACCACCGATACGGAATGGGTGGTTACCATCGTTACCTGCTGAGATAACAACGTTTGTACCAAGCTTAACTAGTTTATGAATAAGGTATTGAGTACCATCGATAGCAGACGTTTCAGTAGAACCAAACTCGCCACCAAGTGACATGTTAATTACGTCAACACGGTCGCTGATATCGCCGTCACCATTTGGATCCATCGCATCTTCAAGTGCACCTAGTTGTGCTGCAAATGGACAACCACCGCCACACACAGAGTAAACATATAGTTCAACATCTGGTGCAATACCAGTTACAGAGTGAGATACAGAAGTACCGTGCGAAGAAGCACCGTCATCTGGGCTAGTTGGATCAGGGAAGTTAGGATCGCTTTCAATTGGATCTGGATCATCACGCATGTGGTCATAACCACCAACTACCTGACCTTGTGGCCAAGTTACCGCTCTTGGATCAGATTGCGCTTCTTCATACGCTTCTTTAGTACCTGCACCGCCAAACACTTTGTGCGTGTAGTCAATACCAGTATCAAGTACCGCTACCTTTTGACCTTTACCAGTATAACCAGCCAAGTTAACTGGCGCTGCTTTGATGTACTCGTTTGCATCAGCTACGTGCAATTCATAATCACGAAGTGGAAGTACACGCTCTACATTTTTGTTTTTCTTGATTTGAGCTAGTGCTTCTTCAGATGCTTCAACGATTAGTGTTGACGCTAAGATTTTCGTTGAACCAACAACCTTAACATCTGCAATTTGTTCAACTAGTTGCTCAGTTACGTCTTGTTGTGCCGCTTCGATAGAAGCATATGTTGCACGCGCGTCGCTTGAAGAGTAGTTACCGCGTACCATTAGGTCTGCAGCAGTTTCTTGCTTAAGTACAACTAGAAATGCTTCTGCACGGTTTTCTTTAAGAGCAGCTTGGTCTACTTTTGCTACTGCTGTGTTAGCTAAACGAGTTGTATTGGTCTCTAGTGATGCAGCACTTACTGACGCTGCTGTAAGAGCACCTGAGACAGCCATAGCTACCGCTGTCGCTTTAAATGAATACTTGGCCATAGTTTCCCCTAGGACTTGTTGTTTAATTTGGTGTTTATTTATATTTAGAGAGTAGAATCAATCATCAATATAATGTGACTACATGGTTAATTGCAATAATAGAAATACAATTAAGTTACAAATATTGCAATTTGACTTTTCACAGATTAATAAACTGCTGTTTTATATGAATAAAATTCAATGTAAAAGAAAGTAAATGAATGAGAAATAAATTTCCTGTAAACAAGACGTGCCGACAAGATTCCATTTAGCAACATATCAATTTTTATACAACTTATGATTACCAATCATTAACCACATTTCCCTTGCTAATTTACACAGAAACCCTTAAAAAGGTGTGGAATTATTTATTTAGGGGCACTTATGAAAAAAACATTAACATTGTTGGGTCTGCTAGTCGGACTCAGCTTCAATAGCCAAGCTGCCAGTACAATGTTTGAAAACAGCGAAGATGCAATTGAATACCGTAAAGCCAGCTTCCAGTTAATCCGTTACCAAATTGGTGACATGGGTGACATGTTAAAAGGCAAAGTTCCATTTGATGCAAAACGATTCTCCGAGCGTGCTCACAATGCAGCTCAACTCTCCAAAATGCCTTGGGAAGCATTTACTCCAGATTCAAACAAAGGTGATACAAGCGCATTACCCGCTGTATGGAGTGATAGAGCTACATTCGATAAAAAAGCGAGCGACTTTGCAAAATACGCAGAAGCATTGGCTGTCGCATCTAAGTCTGGAGACAAGAAGGTGATTGCTAAAGCGTTTAGAAACTGGGCAAAAGGCTGCAAAGACTGTCACAAGTCATTTAAAGACTAAATAAGCGCTCAAAAAAGTACGCTAAAAACGTGAACAAGAGAGTAAAAAGTCTATACGCTTCTCTCTTGTTCAAATTGCGGTGACTACTCATCAAAGTAGTCAAAGTCATCATCTCCTAAGTTACGCCTTAAACGCTTCTGCTCTAAATAGTCATCCAGCTTCTTGCGCACTTTCTGGCGCTGCCTGTTGGCATCTTTATCATTTAAAGCACCAAACTCATCCTGATATTCTTCGTCCAAAGGATCATAGGAATATGTTTTACCCATGATAGACTCCTATTCAACCAAACTATGCCAGCTTCCAACAGTCTGGCACTGTCATTGACGCTATGCACACAATGTCACATTAAGTGCAAACTTCATCCCGTCGGCGCACTATTGCACATAACGTTATTTAGTCTTAAATAAGCGACTTTGACAGTGAATGATTTTTATCGTGACGATTTAAAAAATTAATTAGACCAATTATTAGTCAACCCCACTAATTAGTGGTTAATATATATACCCAGTTTCAAATAAAAAAGAGCAAGACTAATATAACCCATTGATTAGTAATGATTACGTATATTGGCACTGAACTTGATATTCCTTATCTATCATCAACGTATAAGGACTCCACAATGAAACAAGCGCTACTCGTTGCAGCCATTCTATCGACCACGCCAGCACTGGCACATGATGACAATCACATGGCTTTTTCTGTCGATAATTGCCAGGTTGAATTTCAAAATAATGTTGCAATTACGCCAACCGAAGTCGCCATCACAACACCCAATTCACAATCACTTACCATTGATGCAAGCGGTCAAGCCTTCATTAATGGCCAGCAAATAGATGTGACAGAACAGCAACAAAGCGCTTTAACTCTCTACGCAGATACATTGCGGGTAGAGCTACCTAAAGTCGCAGAAATGGCGACAGATGCAGTAGAAGTAGCCGAAGTAGCACTTAACGAGGTTGCTATCGCATTTGACTTAGATGGATTAGACAAGCTCTCTACGGTACTTGATGAAATCAATCAGGAGATCCAGGCCACCTTTTACAGGCAAGGCAGCTTTGTCATGGGAGAGCAGGCATTTGACAACTTCAGTGAAAACTTTGAGCATCAGTTCGAAGAGCGAATTGAAAGTGCAGTGCAAAGTGCCATGTTTGAGTCCATCGGCTCTTTGCTGGTCACCATTGGTTCAGAGATGAACAATGCCGATGGCAATATGCAAGCTTTTGAACAGCGTATGGAGAACATGGGTAAACAAATAGAAGAAAAAGTCACAGCACAAGCTGAACAATTAGAGCGCCGAGCAGAGTCACTGTGTAGTAACTTTGAGCAAATCGCTGAGCAAGAAGCCTCTTTATCTCATGCCATCCCAGCACTATCCAGCTACAACCTCATGCGCTTCACAGCAAATTAGCAACACTTCCAACCAAATCAGTGGCGGGCACATGTTTATTGCTCGCCACTTTTCATCTGTGCTATTAACTGACCCAGCTTTTTCAAATGCGCTTCCACGTGTTCGTCCCAAGGCAACCCATAACTAATACGGATACAATTTTGAAAGCGCTCAGAAGCACTAAATAACTGACCGGGCGTTAAGCTAACTCCCTGTGCCATAGCAAGAGAGAACAATTTCCCACCGTCAAAACCAACGCCTAGTTCAAGCCAAACGACACATCCGCCGCCCGGATCGCTAACACGCACATCCTGAGGGAAAAATTGACGAATACAACTGAGCATTTTTTGTTTGTTATCCATCAATCGTAGCCTCAGCTTTCGCAAGTGACGTTCATAATCTCCAGATGCCAAATAATCAGCTAAGACCCACTGATTAATCAAAGAGGAAGAACAGCTCAAAGCGCGTTTAATACGCCTTGCCTGAGCCACAAAGCCAGGCGCGACCATCCAACCTACACGGTAACTAGGTGCCGCCGTTTTCGAAAAGGAGTCACAGGTAATGACTTGACCAGCAGATGCATAATATTGCGCTGGTTTACCTCGATATTTAGAGAAGTGAAGGTCGCCATAAACGTCATCTTCAATCAGTGTCACGTTTTTAGACACAAGTATATCTAACAGTGCTTTTCGCCTGCTCTCAGGCATCACACTTCCCAGTGGGTTATTGATGCTTGTTGAACATATACATGCACTTACATCATGCTCGTCTAGCGCTTTTTCAAGATCCTCTAACCATAACCCGTCATCTGGACAAACCGGGATCTCGAGAGCACGCAAGCCTAAATTTTCAATAAGCTCGATGATGCCGAAATAGCAAGGAGATTCAATCGCAACCACCTCTCCGGGTTTTGTCACGCACTGTAAAGCTATAGCTAACGCCTCTTGCGCCCCATTTGTGATCACAATGTCATCCGAGGAAATAGTAAGGCCCATGTGTAAATAGCGTTGTGCAATTTGTTTCTTTAATCGATCCAATCCATCCATTGCGCCATACTCTAGGATCTGGCTTCCAGCTTGCTTTAATGCCTGTCGCATCATTTTAGCTAGCACTTGCTGATTGCTCATTGCAGATACAGGGTTTGCAATGCCAAAAGGCGCGTTATGAGGCGAATGTATCCCGTCATAAACTTGTTCGATCAAAGTCTGTTTATTAACTTCGGTCGGCTTGACAGGTAGCTTGCAGCGCTTGGGTAATGCACTTTTATCACTGTCACTCAAAAAGTAACCAGACTTTTCTTTTGAATATATACGCCCTTGCGCTTCCAACTGGTAGTAGGCTTGCTTTACCGTCGGGATGCTTACCGATAATTGTTGCGCCAATTTACGCAATGATGGCAACTTGGTACCAGGACTGAGTAGCTCATTCGTGATCATCTCATTGATCACATCAATCACCTGCTGGTAAAGGAATTGTCCGTGATGCATTGAATTCTCCAGCTCACAATCTGTACAGGTCAAAAAATCATTTTTCTGTATCTATTATACACAGACTTTCGGAGTAAACTGCAACTCGCTGCAATAATCAAGTTATATCAAAGGGAACGACAATGAAAAATTTGTTGCTATACATCATTACTGTTCTTATCTGGGGATCAACTTGGCTGGCAATTGAGTTTCAACTTGGCCAAGTTAATGAGGTTGTTTCACTATTCTACCGTTTTGCAATTTCAGCATTGTGTATGTGGGCCTTTGTCATTTGGCGTAAATTACCAATGATGCAATTCAAATTAGTCGATCATGGCTTTTTTATCTTATTAGCAGTAGGTAATTTTGGCCTCAACTACTTGCTACTGTACTGGGCACAAGGGAGCCTAACATCAGCGATGGCGTCTATCGCTTTCTCATTTATGCTGGTTTTGAACATACTGAATACTCGACTGTTTTTTGCCAAACCCATTGCAGTAAAAACTTATTTTGGCGCGCTGTTAGGGGTATCTGGCATCATCGCATTATTTTGGCAAGATCTCAGTGCGGCCAGCTTTTCTTCTGCAACCTTTGTTGGGTTAATATTAGCTTTAGCAGGTACGTTCGTCGCCTCTTTAGGCAATATGGTCAGTATTCGTAACTCCAATCAGGCAATCGGGGTGTTAGAAGGCAACGCTTGGGGCATGCTATACAGCAGTATATTACTTGGCTTGTACGTTCTGTTCAGCTCACAGTCTTTTACGGTTCAAGCAGATACAAGTTATTGGCTCTCTTTATTGTACCTCGCAATTTTTGGCACCGTAATCGCCTTTGCATGTTACTTTTCATTACTCAAAAATATTGGACCTGAACGCGCAAGTTACATAATCGTGCTGTTTCCTGTTGTTGCGGTATTGCTGAGTACATGGTTTGAGGGCTTTACATGGCAGCTCAATACATTTTTTGGTTTTGGGCTTATTTGCCTTGGCAACTTATTAGTGTTAGTTCCAAAACAGGTACTTACCAAATTTATACGCCGCCCTATATCGCACGCTGCCAATCTTAATTAAGCACTTTAAATTGCAGCAACGCCGCTTTGCATTTTACCACCGCGGGCGTTGTTGCAATTAAGTCACCATCCGCCTCTATAGGTAAACCTGACGTTTTTATCTTTAGCTGTTGGCATGACCTTACACTGACCCAACGCAATCGAGTGTGCTTTCCAAATAACATCAGCGCAAAACACCATAATCGCTTGTACCAAGCGACTGCTGGAATCGTGATTACTTGTAACACGCCATCGTCTAGCCGTGCATCAGGAGCTGGCGTTAAGCCCGCCGCAAAATGACGTCCATTGCTAAATAGGCACATCATAGTTGCTTGAAGGCCATCCTCATATTCTATGAGCGTACCTTTATATGAAGCCAACTTCATAATACCGGCGATGGTATAGCTCAATTTGCCGAAGGGCTTCTTTCCACCCATTGCCAAAACCACTTCAGCATTGAAGCCCACACCTGCGATATTGATAAAGTAACGGTTACCAACCTGACCAACATCAATATTGCGTGCCACTCCGGCAAATATGGTACTTCGCCATTGTTGTGTTGAATAGCCAAACTGCCGACTAAAATCATTTCCCGTACCACAGGGCAGCAATGACAAAACAACTTGAGTACCTGCAATAGCATTAACGGCCAAATTGAGCGTGCCATCCCCTCCCAATACTATGAGCTGTGAGTATTTAGGAATAAGGTCCTTTATCTGTTTAAGATCCGTTTCAAAATGGCCGCTTGTCTCATACCAATACAGCTGTATTGCATGGATTTTTGCCTGTGTATTTAGCCATTTTGAATGTGCTGAAAATTTCTTCCCCTGCTGTGGTCTATAAATCACTAACAAACAAAAAAACTCCTAAAATAAAATTATCTGAATAACTATTCAATAATACAAAAAAAACCCTGAAAAACCACAAAAAACGGGCACAAATCAATGAATATTTATTCACAACATTGGATAAAACCCAAAAAAAACAACCTTTTCATTAGTTTTTCTAATGCTACAACAACAATTTTTATCGTTTTAATTTTATTCGATATGAATGCAAAATAACCATGTAACCAAACAATAGTCATCGTAGGAGACACAGATATGCTTAATACAGCTGCTGCGTGCAGCAACACGCAAACCACAACTAGCCCAACGTTAAACACTGCCCAAGCGCCACGCGTTCAATGGAAACAGTGGTTAAGTAAAATTGGCCGAACTTTACAACTAAGTTATGTGGTCATGCATAAGTAAATCTGTTGACCTCCCTGTGTGGCATACCCTTTTCATGCCACACTTTTTGTTTTGCAACGCATCACACCATAAAATTTCCCCTTAAAGATTGCTCCAAAGTACAAATTTCGGGCAAAAAATTCAATAACTTCGGTTTTTTGTGTGTTTTTTCAGCAAACGATTAAAAAACTATTTACAGCACCTAATTCGATAAGTATTATCTTTGCCCATGGAGAGATGGCTGAGTGGTTGAAAGCACCGGTCTTGAAAACCGGCATACGTTAATAGCGTATCTAGGGTTCAAATCCCTATCTCTCCGCCATTTTTAAAAGTTTTGCGCCGGAGAGGTGGCCGAGTGGCTGAAGGCGCTCCCCTGCTAAGGGAGTATAGGGTTTGTAGCCCTATCGAGGGTTCGAATCCCTCCCCCTCCGCCAGTTCTTTGTGAAGAAACCGTCCGTTGGACGGTTTTTTTATGCCTAAAATTTGTCACACCATTTATTTCTTTTTGTACATTATTCATTTTTTACTGCACTTTTCTCTTTTAATTAACTGGTCAGATGTGTTAACAATAAAAAGATGAACTCGCTTTGGCTTGCGTGATAATGCAGATCCATTTTATTGAAGGTTACATTCAACAAATTTACTTAGTCGAATACCCTGACAAACTCCTATTGCTTGATGGATGCTGTCGAGCAGATGTAGACACAGTATGTCATTACATTACGCATACACTCTCTAGACCAGTGACCGATTTGAAGTTAGTGGTTGTCACCCATATGCACCCCGATCATGCTGGCGGCGCTCACCTTTTGCGGACCATAACCGGCGCACAAATCGCAACGGCCAACATTGCAGGGCATTGGTACAGCGGTATAGATGGTATATTGATGCATTGGTCAGATATGATTCTGGCTTTGTGGGTCGCAGGTAGAAAAAACAAAGCAAGAAAGAATATTTGGTATGCCCGCAAGTTAAAAGCCGATCACTACCTCGAAGATACTCACCCCCTACCTGGCTTCGAAGATTGGCAAGCCAGACACACACCGGGTCATACAGACCGAGACTTGTCCCTTTACCATCAAACGCGTAATTGTATCTATGTCGCCGATTTATTCGTCAAAGTTCGAGGAGCTTACATTCCCCCTTATCCTGTGTTCTACCCTAATCGATATAGAAACTCATTGGAATTAGTAAAAAAACTAAAGCCCCGCACCGTTATTTTGGCTCATCAAGGCGAAATAGACTTTCAAGATATAGACTTTGAAAAGTTAGAAAACCAGGCGCCAAGCGTTCCTGTCACACATTGGCGCTCCGTCAAAGCCAAAACCAAACGCGCATTAGGTTTGACTAAATAATCTGCTAATCAACAAATCGCTGCACAGTGTCAATAAAGCGTGAGACTTGCTCATGGCTATTGTAAAGATGTGGCGATACACGTATACCATGCTTTCTTACATCAATGGCCATGCCTTGCTCTTTCAAAGCTTGAGCGCACGCTTCAAGCCGCTTACCCGGATTGACAATGGCAGTCCCCGAACATCTTGACGGGTGCTGTGGCGACATACACCAAGGTGATAATGACTGCCAAATTTCAGCTAGCAAACGTAAATTATGCGTGCGTACTTTTTCGCTTCCCATTTGGGCAAATGCGTCAATACTGTGACCTGCCAAAATATAAGGGGCAACCGAGGGTGTACCACCCCAAAAGCGTAATACCGTGTCATGTGGCGCAAAATGATGAATATCGAATTCAAAAGGGTTCTGATGGGAAAACCAACCAACGTCCTTTGGCTGGCAGTCAAACATCGTCGCTGGGTTCACCCAAAGGTATCCGGCACCGGGACCGCCACATAACCATTTAACACTGGATCCCACCACACAATCCGCCTGCCAGTAATGCAAATCAATCGGCAAAATACCAGCAGACTGCGCAATATCGACCACAACACGAGCATTTTTTGACTTTGCACATGAGATGATATCGCTTACCGGCGCTTGTTGACCGGTGTTAGAGTATACGTGACTGATAAATACCAAATCATACTCAGTGCCCAAGTAGCGCTGCCACGTGTCTATACAGCTCATGTCTTCGGATTCGGGTATGAAAGTCAACTCAACGTCCTGAAGTGCTTGTTGCAATACAAAGCCCATACTGGGAAAGTCATGCTCGCTCAGTAGTATCTTCACTTTCTGGTTTTGAAAATCTGAGAGGCTCATTAGCCACTTCGTTAATCCACTAGACAAATTTGTTTGTGGACAAAATTCGCTGGCACTGCCCCCTAGCAAACTTGAAAGCGCAACCCTAAATCGCTCCACGCCCTCAAGCCACTGCGCCCAAGGCTCTTGATTAAGCTGCTGCCATGGCGCCATAAACTGACGGTTAAAGTCTTGTTGCGCACTTTTTAGCATCCGTCCCACGGAGTGACTGAGTAAGTAGTCCTGCGATGGCAAATAAAAGTCATGCGCTTGCATTGTCGCTCCCCTCATTGAGTGTGCTTCTGAGCTGCTGAATATCAGCAAATCGTGTTTCCAAGTCACTCCGCTTAGCCGCTGCGCGTTTATCCCTTAGGGTCTCTAAATGCTTGAGCAGCACCTCAAGCGGTGGCCCGCTGGCAGTCACTTTATCCAAGTGCGTACTGGCCATGTACTTTGCGGGATGACAAATATACTTCTCCACCAACTGATTATGATGCTGGATTGCGGTGTCACCATGAAGTTTACACGCTTGCAAAAATGCTTTTAATGCCTGCTGATACCATGCTTGATCACGACACGTTTGCGCTTCCAAAAACGCATCCATTAAATTCGGTAAACGCATACATTCACGTAATGTCGCCTGATCTTCAGGCATCATATACAATAATTTTTCCACTAAAATTTGTGCATAATCAACATCATTGGCACGGCATAAACCGAGCATTAAATCAATGACGTTGATACCAGCAAAGTCACCAGCATTTGCCCCGCGATAAACTTCTTTTCCAACGCGATATGGTTTGTAATAAGGCCTCACAACGTAAAAGAAAGATTCGGTGTCCAATTGCTTAAACAGGGTTTGGTTCGAAGCTATCACATCGAGTAAAGCGCGTTTCACTTCTTCAAACAAGACCGGCGTCATAGGGTGGGAAATACCCAAAGGCTGAATTTTTAATAATGCTTCAGCTGCACGTTTATACGCTAATATGCCCCGTGTATTGTAG
Source organism: Pseudoalteromonas luteoviolacea S2607 (assembly GCF_001625575.1). Lineage (GTDB taxonomy): Bacteria > Pseudomonadota > Gammaproteobacteria > Enterobacterales > Alteromonadaceae > Pseudoalteromonas > Pseudoalteromonas luteoviolacea_E. The sequence goes on along the minus strand of NZ_AUXV01000011.1, from coordinate 139,074 downwards.
TCGATAAATAATTGTTCAGCGGGGTCACTTGTAAAGCGCTTGTACACACCATTGATTGCTGTATTGTGAGTGGTCAAATGAGCGGTTGCGAACCTCGGTGTTACGCCGATAGAGGAACCGATATGCATGGCCAACGCTGATGCAGCCTTCAATGGCGAGTAGTGCTCCCGACTCGGCTCCGTGATTTCATGACGACGACAGGCCGCCATATACAAGCCAACATTGCCCAGTAAATCGAAAGCGTTATCAAAACCTTCGTCGGTATTCCCCTCAGCAAGTAGTGCTTCTATGTACTGCTCACCTTGCTTTAAAAGCTGCTGTTTAAGTTCTTCACCCACGCCTTCTACGTTAGCGCGATCAGATTGGGCGCTGTAAACCGCTTCGAGCTTATCATTGAGTTCGACAAAATCATTTCTTATCCAGATATCAAAATCTTTTGTTAGTTGCGTCATTGTCAAAATCCTAAAAATCACATCATTGACAGGCTAACAAAAGTAGCAGAGGGATATTTGCCAATTACTTGATAATCGTTAAACTCAATTAGTGAATAACTTATTTTTTAATAAATAATTTAGCAGATTTAACTAATATGCCTGATATTGATAACAAAGATCGTATTTTACTAAGCGCTTTGCAAAATAATGCTCGATTGAGTAACTCCGCGCTAGCAGAACAAGCCAGCCTCTCGGATACCCCCTGCTTACGGCGTGTCAAAAAACTCCAACAAGATGGGGTAATTTTGGGGTATCATGCCGATATCTCACCGCAAGCGGTTGGCTATTCAGTTTTAGTGTATGCGTTTATTCGCCTAACCAAAAATTCAGTGCAGGCAGCCGAAAGCTTTGAACAGCATGTGGATGTGTTAAAAGAAGTACGAAGTTGTTCTGTCGTATCAGGTAGTCATGATTATTTACTTGAAATCATTGCAGCAGACTTGCCTAGTTATGAGCACTTTGTGAAACATAGCCTCGCGAATTTAGATTACATTGCTGCGGTAGAGTCAACGATTGTTTTAAAGCAGACCTTCAACAAACGTGGAGTGCCGCTATGATTTGGAAAGGCAATTAATTCATGCAAGTTCAGTTTCGCTCGCCAATACATAATATAGCCGCTTATGCACTGCTTACTTTGGGCTATTTTGGATTCGGAAAGCTCTTCACGCTATTTGCCTTTCAAGATCAAGTATTACCAATATGGTTGCCAGCAGGCATTGCTTTAGTTGGCTGCTTTTTATGGGGTTGGCGATTTGCCCCCGCAATATTCTGTGCCTCTGTACTGTTTAATTGGACCACTTATTTTGGCTTACAATCACCACTGAATAATTATGGCGAAGTATTACAAGTCATGATTGTCGCGTTTGGTGCGCTTCTACAAGGACTGATCGGTGGTTACTTGATGCGTTTATGGCTTGGCGATCCACTGTTGATGCGCTCTCGAAAATACATTGCTTATTACGTATTGTTAGTTGGTATTTCGGTCAACCTTGTATCAGCCAATATCGGCATGTTGTCACTGAGCCTTTTTAACCCTCTATATGCATTTTCACAACACTGGCAAAACGTGATTGCCTGGTGGCTAGGTGATAGCCTCGGCATTTTGATCTTCACACCACTGCTACTGATGTTGCTGAACATCACGGTATTTACCAAGCGGCCTTATCAGCATAAGCGGATTATGTTTGCTACCTGTGCAATTTTATTTATGTCAGTGACCGCAACCACTTACCTATACAATTTAGGCAACTTAAATGCAGCAAAACGAGAAGCGCAGCGCGAGATCAACATTATTGAAAACTTGGTACTTCGCCACGTTAACCTCAGCATGCTTGCTGTACAAGGTATGGCGGCAAAATTGCAGTCGCTACCTGAATTTAACCATGCACAATTCAATCAAATCGCTGAACAGCAAAGGCAACGCTATCCGTTCTTATTTGCGCTCTCTTGGGGGCAAAGAGCGCATCAGTCGCAGGCACAGCAAGTGCAGGCCGAGCTCGATAAGTTGTACCGTAACGAAGTTAGTATTCAAGGTGCTCCGCTGTCTCCTACTGATCCCTTGGTGATAGTAAAATATGTCTCTCCGCAGGCAGAGAATTTCTCTTCGTTGGGGTTTAATATCTACTCGCGAGCTAACCGTAAAGTCGCGCTAGAAGATCCTGAAATAATTTTACAACCACGTGCCACTAATATCGTAAAGCTCATCCAAACGACACCTGCTAAGTCTGCTTATGTGTTATTTTCTCCCGTCTTTGAGCAAAGTAATATCCAGCAAGACAGCCATGCCGCCATAACAGGGTACGCAATCGGAGTTGTGCAAACGGATGTGCTGTTAAACTCAGTCTTAAAAACAACGCTCGCCAGCAATTACGATTTGGCCTTTTTTGATGGTAATAGCGACACGCCATTTTATAGTAACCACAACGCCCAACTGCGGCCCTATAGTACGAATACGCACTACTCCACTCAGATCCAATTTGCTGGACAAATGTGGCGGCTCACTCTGGCAATAAAAGACAGCTATATTAGCGAACTTAACCACCAGCAAACGATCTGGCTGCTCACTTTGCAACTCAGTATTTGCGCACTTATTACCTTTATCGTGCTGCTTTACAACTATCAAAACAACGCGCTCAATCACCTCGTGGCGCAGCGTACTGAGTCGTTAAACTTAGCGCTACAAGATGCACAACAAGCCAACCAAGCTAAAAGTCGCTTTCTTGCTAACATGAGCCATGAAATACGCACACCGCTCAATGCCGTGATTGGGTTTGCTTCGTTGACGCGCACGACTGAGTCTCCAAGCACACTCCAAGGCTATATCGACAACATCAATATGGCAGCCAAAACCCTGCTCGATCTGGTGAATGATATCCTCGACATCACAAAAATTGAGTCCAACAAACTCCAAATTGAACAACACAGTTTTAATCTTCAAGAGTTGCTCAAAAGGTTAGACAGCCTTTTTGCTGTCAGTGCCGCTGAAAAAGGCCTAAATTGGAAATTGCACACCAATGTGGAGCATGCACTGTGGTTAAAAGGAGATGAACTGAGGATTGAGCAAATACTTATCAACCTATGCAGCAACGCAATCAAATTTACAGAGTCTGGCCAAGTTTCCTTGCACTGCGAAATATCCGAAAGTGCCGCAGACTACCGCGTCCAGTTTACAGTGGTAGATACAGGGATAGGGATTGAAACGAATCAACTAGAGCAAGTCTTCGCACCATTTTCTCAAGCTGACAGCTCAACCTCTCGACGCTTTGGCGGAACAGGGCTAGGGCTGACAATTTGCAAAGAGTTAAGCGACCTAATGTCTGGTAGCCTCACGGTTGAAAGTACGCCTAATGTAGGCAGTCAGTTTTGTTTTAGTCTGCGCTGCCCTTTTGGCGATGCCTCAAACACACCATCACAGCATTATGACTTAGCACAGATCAAAAACCTCAACATCTTAGTTGCGGAAGATAACCCAGTGAATCAAATTGTGATCAAGTCTATGCTAGCGTCATTTGAGGTTACCTACCAACTGGTGAGCAATGGCCAGCAAGCCGTTGCGCGAGTGCAAGAAAGCCAGTTTGATCTCATTCTAATGGATTGCCAAATGCCAGTGCTAGATGGCTATCAAGCGACTTCAACTTTACGGCAAACATATGATCACGATACCTTACCAATCGTGGCACTAACTGCGGATGTCATGCCTGAAGACAAGGCATATGCCATTGCAATTGGTTTTAATGGCCATCTTGCAAAACCCCTTGATCGCGATAAGCTAGGTGCATGTTTAGATCATTACGCAAAACTATGCTCAAAAAATTCATCGGGTTAATCTCAGTACTTTGCACAATCGGTGTAGCAGCACACGATTGTACGACCTTGCCAGCAAATCTTCAGCAGTTTGTTGATGGCAAACAATCTGGTGAATACCGTATCGCCAACGACGTGGGTAGTGCAACAATTTCAGTGAGTAATGACTTAGCTTTTACTCACTATATTGAAAGCAGCAAAGCTTTAATTCAAGCTCGTAATAAACGCGCAGACTTACCTTGCCCACTCCCACATTTAACTCAGATCCAAGGTAAAACAACTAAAGTCGTTGATCACCTTGCCCCCTATGAACTTAAGCAAACCAACAATGACAAAGCCATTTTGCTTATTCACGGCCTGACTGACTCCCCGTATATATTCAACACCGTAGCACATGACTTATATCAACAAGGTTTTAATGTAAGAACCCTACTTTTACCGGGCCACGGTACGGCGGCTGATGATCTGCGTCACGTTAGCAATCAGGATTGGCAACAACATGTGCAATATGCCGTACAGCGTACCGCCGCAGATTTTAAGCAATTTGCCATAATGGGCTTTTCAACGGGGGCAGCCCTTGCAACTATCGAAGTCTCAAAGTCACGGCCAAAAAACCTCGCCGCACTCGTTTTAGTTGCACCCGCAACAGAGTCTCACAATAAAAACAGTTGGCTAGCTCAGTGGGTTGATTGGCTGCCATTTGTTGATTGGCTAGATAAAGATGCCGACTTAGACTTTGCCAAGTATGAATCTTTTCCGTTAGCTGCGGCAGCGCTTGTGCATAACGTGATGATCGAGATGATGAACATCCAGGTGCCCAGTGACCTGCCAATTTTGGCTATTATGAGTGATGTCGACGCCACCATAGATAGCCAAGCAACGCTAAAGTTACTTAGCCGTTGGGCTGAAAACCACCGCACCGAGATAGCGCTCAGACTCTATGCCAACAATCAGGTGGCTGTGAGCGACCACATCGCTTTGACACAAGTCAGTCAATTAGAAAAGATCAAAGATATGTCACATGTGGGGCTCTTATTACCCCCAGAGCATCCTTACTACGGCGAAACTGGTCACTACCGCCACTGTGGTAGTTATTTTGAGGATAACAATGCGTACGCTGCATGTAAGAGCGCGAAAAATATCACTTTTGGTGAGCATCATGCTGAAAATAAAGCCGCATATACACCGCTTGCACGGGCAACCTTCAACCCAGATTACACAGGAATGATCGCGCAATTAACCGCTTTTTTGGACAGTCATGTTAAGTAATCAAGCATTTGAACATAGGTTTATTAACGCTGTATCTCAAGTATCTAAAGCGGATTGGCAGCGCTTAGCTGGCGATACCCTGTTTACCAGTTACGAATGGCTCCATGCTTTAGAACAAAGCCAATCTGTTGGAAAGCACACTGGCTGGCAGCCACACCACTTAGTGATATACAGCAAACATCAACAACACCCTATCGCAGTCCTGCCGGGTTACATAAAAAGCCATTCTTATGGAGAGTACGTGTTTGATTGGGCATGGGCTGAAGCCTATGAACGCCACAACCTTGAATATTATCCAAAATGGATTAGTGCCGTGCCATTCACACCCGTTGTTGGGCCAAGGTTGCTGTGTCAATCTCCTTCGGACGCCCTACACCAATATATTTTGGATACGCTCGATCAAGCAGCAACGGCGCATGCGTGGTCAGGCCTGCATATTAACTTTGAGCCAATGTCTCAGAGCTGGCCCAAAGGAGAGCTAATAGAACGCCACGGTGTCCAATTTCATTGGCACAACCGCAATTACGCAAATTTCGATGCGTTTTTAGACACCATGAAAGCACGAAAACGCAAAATGATTAAAAAAGAACGTGCACAGATCAGCAAATCAGATATTCAAGTCAGATGGATAAATAAAGAACAAATAACGCCTGATGTAATCTACCAGTTTTACCTGTGCTATTGCCAAACCTACCGCAAGCGTTCTGGACACAACGGTTACTTAACTCAGCAGTTTTTCACCTTGCTCTTTGCAAATTTACCAGACAATACTGCGTTGTGCTGCGCATACCGAAGCGACGAAAACCACCCAGACAGTGGTTTTATTGCGGCCAGTCTGTACTTGCAAGATGGCAATACATTATACGGGCGCTACTGGGGCGCACTTGAACACAACGAGCACTTGCACTTTGAGCTGTGTTACTACCAAGGAATAGAAAGAGCCATCGAGCACGGCTTACAGCGATTTGATGCAGGTGCGCAAGGAGAGCATAAGCTGCTCCGCGGTTTCGAGCCGATTTACACTCATTCATTCCATACTCTAACACACCCCTTGTTTAAACAAGCTGTCGCCGAATTTATCACGACGGAACGCAACCAACTTGCCCACTACTTTCAACAGTGTCAATCGCTGTTACCGTTTAAAGAGCAATAAGCGATTATTTGCCGGCATTGCGTGATCATGCACCAATGCCAAACCCGCTTTTTGGGCAAGCTCACAAATCCATTCAAAGTCTCTAATACCACTGTGCGGATCGCGCATTTTTAAAAACGCATCAAATTCGGCATTACTGGGTGAGGTAAAATTCCCACGATAATTAAAAGGTCCATAAATGGCTAACTTACCCTTTTCGGCTATATGTGCAGCGACACCTTTAAAGAACTGTTCAACCAGCTTGGCAGATACAATATGTAATGTATTAGCGGTGTATATCACAGGAATATTATCAAGGGGCCAGCTTTCATTATTCAGATCCAGCTCCAACGGTAATCTCAAGTTGGTCAGGTTTGCTTCTTCACACCAGCTCACAATACCACCGTGATTGTGCCGCAAGTCCGAAGTCTGCCAAATTAAAGTCGGCTGCGCTTTTGCAAAATGCACAGCATGCTGCCCCGTACCAGAACCAATTTCCAATACTTGGGACGCATCAGCAAGAAACGGGGCTAACTTTTGCAATATGGGATCTTTATTATTTTCACAGGCTTGGGAGAAAGGTTTTGTCATTTTGCACCTAAATTGATCAATTACGCGCCTAATTGATGCAACTTTCTTTGAATATTGCAAACTTTAATCAGTTAAATTTAATTACTGTACTGATTAATAAAGAGAAAAAAATTTTGGTATATGGTATGCAAAAAAATGTGTATTGGCTATAAGTACTTAAGTATAGCCCGTTCAAATACCCTAATTGGAGATACCAAAATGAAATGTTCCAAAGTCACACATATGCCCAACTTAAGTTTAGGTCATATCCCTGAGCCCAACCCCCCTGAATCAGAACCAAATTACCAACAAGAGGTGGCAGACTTATTAAGCAGTAAAGAACAAGAGAAAGAGCAAACCACCGAACAGTTCATTCTTGGCTACAACTAGGTAGCTATTACGTCAATACAATCCCTAGAGCAAGGGTTGCTAATCTCCTATTTTAGTGTAATGATAATAATTATCGTTACACTAAAATATAATGCGCTATGGTTACACCTCAAGTCCTTTGCCAGTTTCAGCCCCGCTTAGATACACAATGCCAAAGACCTCATCTTGATGCTCCTGTTCATGTGGCACAATTTATTGAGGACGGTTTTAACTTAGCCAAATGGTATGAACGAAAACCCTGCGTGTTATTACAAGAACTCTATCTACGACGTGTCTTTTTTGAGTTGCTCAACCACATTGCCGACCCTTTGGTCCACCAAAGCTTTAGACAGCAATGCTTTGAGCAACTTCACAAGCCCCTTCTCGCATTAAAGCGATTTTACAAAAAACAACATCGTTCCATGGCACCATTTTACCGCCTAGAGCGAGAAGCGCGGATCATTAGTCACGAATTTAATCCCTTTAATTAGGAGTCAGTATGACCACTTACCGTACCGCATCTGATAGCATGGGCACTTTAGAAGTACCTGAAACAGCACTATACCAAGCACAGACGCAACGTGCCGTGAATAACTTTCCCGTCAGTGGACTAACCATGCCCGTTAGCTTTATTCGCGCGCTTGCCTATATCAAGCAAGCTGCTGCTGAAGCAAACGCAGAACTTGGCCACTTAGACAAAGAGAAAGCAAAAGCCATTACAACAGCCTGCCAAGCGCTCATTGATGGTGAACACCTTGATCAATTTCCTGTTGATGTATTCCAAACAGGATCTGGCACCAGCTCCAATATGAATGCCAATGAAGTGATAGCAACACTTGCAAGTCAGCAAAGTGGCTTAACTATTCATCCCAATGATGACGTTAATATGGGGCAAAGCTCTAATGATGTTATCCCAACAGCTATTCACGTAAGTAGTGCGACATCAGCCGTATATGAACTCCTTCCTGCATTGAAGCACCTATCTCAAGCAATCGAGAGAAAGAGCAAAGAAGTGGGCCATCATGTCAAAACGGGGCGTACTCACTTAATGGATGCCATGCCAGTAACTTTTGCACAAACCCTAAGCAGCTGGCAACAACAGATCGATTCTGCCTATGAAGGCATTTTGGCGGCACTTGATAAAGTGTATCAGTTGGGCCAAGGTGGTACAGCTGTGGGCACAGGCGTCAATGCTGATAAACAATTTGCAGCCACGTTCAATACATATCTCAGTAGCAATGTCGGCATTCGCTTCAGCCCAAGCCAAAACTTTTTCTACAATATTGGCTCACAGGATGCCATTGTCGCATTATCAGGCCAATTAAAAACGTTAGCAGTCGCGAATATGAAAATCGCCAATGACTTGCGTTGGATGAACTCGGGCCCACTGGCGGGTTTATCTGAAATTGAGCTACAGGCGCTACAACCAGGTTCATCTATCATGCCTGGAAAAGTAAACCCTGTGATCCCAGAAGCCGCAGCAATGGTAAGTGCGCAAGTCATTGGTAATGATGCGACCATTACTGTTGGTGGGCAGTCTGGTAACTTTGAACTAAACGTGATGCTACCCGTTATTGCTTTCAATATTTTGCAAAGTATTGAGTTACTCGCAAACATATCGCGATTGGTGGCAGATAAAGCAATCGCGACATTTAAGGTGAATGAGCAAAGCATCCAGCAGGCATTGTCACGTAATCCAATTTTAGTGACAGCCCTTAATCCTGTGATCGGATATGAAAAAGCGGCAGCGATCGCCAAGTTGGCATATAAGGAAGGACGCCCTATCATTGAAGTGGCAGCTGAGCACACGGACCTGAGCGAAGATGAGCTAAAAACTCTACTTGACCCGCAAAAGCTCACCGAGGGTGGTTTGTAAGTTAAAAGCGCTCTAATCTTATGGAGGGTGTGAACTGCAACTGCACAATTGAACTGCTCACTTGAGGCTATTCAGCTGCAATAAAGGTGAGCAGTGGCCAACTTAACAATTCAAAGTTAATTGTGTAGATTTTACCCAGGGTCAGTTCACTTACCCTCACGCGCTTTCACTTGTATCTAAACAAAAAGCGCGGCACACTGTGAATAAAAAAACAGGATAGATTATGAACGCACTTAAGCTAACACTAGCTAGCCTAGTAATAATATCAGGATGTTCAAGTACGGAAGCTGGCCCAGAGCCTGCGCAACCGGAAAAGCCACAACAGCAAACCAAAGAAGTCAAAAAAACAAAGGCACCTGCAACTTTGCAAACTAAGTCCGCCACTCGCCATGATGCTGGACTCAGTAAGCCTCTTCCAGCTTCAATGGCCACCAAAGCGGAACCAATAGCCAAGTACGATCAAGGCGCAATTGATGAAGCAACACTGAAAAATCAATTCGCTTACTTGAAGTTCATTACCAAAGACAAAAGCTGTGATAGCAGCAGTCAATGTCAGGCAATTCCGGTAGGGAGCAGAGCTTGCGGTGGACCCTCTAGTTACTTAGTGTTTTCAACTAAAACGGCTGACCACAAAAAAGTCTATGAATTGGCTAAAAAGTTAACTCATGCCGAGTCACAGTATAACGCCAAAACAGGCATGATCAGTATTTGCGAACACTTACGTCAACCGGCAACACAATGTATTGAAAATACTTGTGTTAAACTAGAGGGCACAAACAAATCACCAACTAGGGACTATCGATGAAGCGAAAGGCCGGTACGATCTTTGGCATAACACTTACGCTTTTAGCTGGGTGTGAAGCCACTTACACAGACACAGAGCAGCAGGTTGAGCCTAATGAAGAAGGGCCTCTCGATCAACTCATTGCGGACAAAGGCTGTGATGCAAGCTTTCAGTGTAAGGTCATAGCCGTCGGCGAACGATTGACATGTGGCGGGCCAAGCAAATATTTGGTGTATTCTTCTCGCAATGTGGATGAAGTGCAAGTAGAGCGCGCAGCACAGCGTATTACAGCTGAAGAGAAAGCCAGAAATAGAGACGCAATCGCCAGTGATATGTGTGAACCCGTCTTACCTATACAAGCCTTGTGTATCAGCAGTACCTGCCAATCCATCGTGCTCAAATAAGCAAAAAGACAGTAGCACGCTCGCTACTGTCCATTTACCCAGCCAGAAAATAGTTCAGTGCAACCAGTGGTACAACACATACTACGCACAGCCCCGCGAGCCCCAAATATTTCAAGACCAATCTTTTTTTGATCCAGTAACAATACATAAAGCGCAGCAAATAAGTGGAAGCGACCCCAAATAACGCAAAAATCAATAATAGTGATAACAAGTAAAAAGACACTGACAACTCATAAACTTAGAATCATAAATTTATAATAGCGGCAGTGCCCAAAAAGCGCACCTATTTTAATCTTTGCAACATTATCTGTGTTTCTTTCCTTTGTTCGCAGCCCATTACCACTGATTACTGACAACCACTTTTCCCATCGCTTGACCACTGGCCAGTCTGTCGTGTGCTTTAGCTATTTCAGTAAACGAAAATGTGCTGCTATCCAGTACAGGAGTTAAGTTTCCAGAATCCACAATATCTGTCATTGCAGCGAGAACTTGATGGTGTTCTTCGCGTTTCACGTTATGCAACATTGGGATAAGCATAAATACCACGTGCAAAGATAAACCTTTAAAATGCGCAACAGACAAATCAATCTCCGCCAATGATACGGTCGTGGCGACTTGGCCATTGAGTGCAGCTGCTTCAAAAGAGTTTAATAAGTTGGTACCACCAACGGAATCATACACCAAATCAAATCCCGCACCGTCGGTGTGTGTCGCCACATAGTCAGTAACCGACTCAGTTTGGTAATTAACCGGTGTGGCACCGAGCTGCTTTATCAACTCGAGTTGTGTATCTTTGCTACCCGTGGCATATACTTCTGCGCCAAAATGCTTCGCCAACTGCAATGCAATATGACCCACACCGCCTGCTCCGCCATGCACTAATACCTTTTGTCCACTTGAGATGCCCGCACGCTGCAAGCCTTCGTATGCGGTGATACCTACCAGAGGTAAAGCCGCAGCTTGTGCCATGTTTAAACGCTTAGGTTTATGTGCAATGAGTTTAGCGTCAGCTACCATGTACTGTGCAAGCGCTCCTTGAAGATCCGCCAGACCTCCTGCGCAACCGTAAACTTCATCTCCTACTTGAAAGCCGTCTACGTCCACTCCAACAGACTCAACAATGCCAGCAAAGTCCATACCCAAAATGGCAGGCAAAGCAGGAGAGAGCGGTAACGCAGGACCCATTTCGCGGATCATCGTGTCTACAGTGTTTACACTGCTCGCCATTACTTTTATCAGTACATGGCCGGAGGTTACTTGAGGTTTTGCTACCTCTGATTCAACAAAAACGTCGCTGCTACCAAATGAATTAATTGTCATAGCTTTCATAATTAAATCCTCATCGTTTGAATGGATTTAGTATATTTTTTAACTATAATTTTGATAATATCTACATAATTACAATCAGTTTTAAGATTTTATTGATAATGAATATCGCACATTTAAAGCTATTTACCCGCATTGCGGCTACACACAATATTAGTTTAGCCGGAAAGGAGCTGGGCTTATCCGCAGCCGTTGCCAGTGCCCATATCAATAAACTCGAAGAAACACTGGGTACTAAACTGTTATACAGAACAACTCGCAAGGTCTCTTTAACAGAAGAAGGGCTCGTATTTCTACCTCATGCTGAGTCCGTTTTAGAAAATATCGAGAGCGCCAAAGCGGCCATTGGCGCCGGTAGTCATACCCCACAAGGAACCTTGCGGATCACTGCTCCCGCTTCTTTCGGGCGCATGCACATTGTGCCAGCACTGGCAGAGTTCACACAGCTCTACCCCGAGTTAAAGATTGATCTGCGCTTGAGTGATACCATCGTAGACATGGTCGAGGGCGGATTCGATATAGCCATACGTAATGCTGCGCTCAGTGACTCCAGTTTAGTTGCCAGCAAGCTCGCCAGCGATACGCGTATTCTATGCGCCGCGCCTGATTATATCGCTAAACATGGTATGCCACATTCACCAGAAGAGTTGCAATCCCACCCTATCATCAATTTAACCGGCATAGATCATTGGGTGTTTGCCAATTCACAAGGCAACATAAAATTTAAACCGAACAGTGGCCTACAAATTGATAATGGAGAAGCAATAAGAGATGCCTGTATTCGTGGGATGGGTATAACTCTGTGTTCTATGTGGTGTGCTTATCAAGCTCTGCAAGAAGGAAAGCTTGTTCAAGTACTCAAAGATACACCTTTGGTCAACGATACTGCACTTTGGGCCGTCTACCCTAATTCACGCTTATTGGCACCCAAAGTGCGGGTTTTTATTGACTATCTCAAGGCTTACATTGGTGATGTACCTTATTGGGAATAGCCTTTTTAGTTTAATTGCGCCGATAACGATGCCAGTGTCGTCATGAGTTCATCCGCTAACTCTGAGTCTGACGCGGCGCTATGTGGCGCACTAAATTGCCCAATATCATTGTCGAAATATAAACCTCCAGCTTGTGCAAACGCATCTGAAAGCGCTGCCTCAACTAAAATATCAGCGCCTTGTTGCACGTTACTTCCTTGCATACCATAAGCTTCATGCACCATTTTACTGCCCAAAAATGACTTTGGGTTCACCGCCACTATCATGGGCCCACTGTGCTTATATTTCTCACCGAGCGAGCCAGACCACATAGTAAGTGCTAACTTACTTTTTGCATATACCGCGCCATCGGATAACCCACTTGGCTGTGTTAATTCAGATACACTAAAGGGGGCTTGCGCTGCAGAAGAAAGGTTAACAACTCGGCCTTGCCGGTTAAGCAGCTCAAGCAATTGCTCAGTTAAAATAAACGGCGCAATCGTATTGACCATAAAGCGTATATCTAGATTATCTGCCGACACAGTTTGTGCGATATTAAAAACACCCGCGTTATTGATCAGGACATCCAAGCTATCGTGATCTCGACGCACTGCTGCAACAAGTGATCTCAACTCCTGCGCAATGGATAGATCGGCGCGATAACGAAACAGTAACTCTTGGCCAAACTGCTCTGACAATTCACTGTACACCGAGTCTAGTTTACTCTGACTGCGTCCATGTAATAGCACTCGGTGCCCCATCGATAAGAATGTCCTTGCGGTTGCAAGCCCGATCCCATCAGTGGAACCTGTAATTAAAACGGTCTTTTTCATGCTTACCCCTTTGCGTTTATCTTCGTTACCATGGGCCATACTGGTTAAGGTTACCAGTAACATTTTTCTTGATAAGGGCTTTTACAATCAAATCAGTTTCAATTTATTTTTGATAATAAATATTCATACCTCATCATTTTCAACAAAACTACTCAGATAAAGCTGGCGAACCGGGTTGAGCCATACTCGTTTGCCTCATAACCATTTCCACAATGGTTAAATTAATTACCATGGCAATGAGTCGGTCATAGCTATGGTGAAATGCCAATAGCGTTTCGTAAACCCCTGCCCAAGCGCCAAATATAAGCTGTAACAAAGCGCCTGTAATTAAAGGGGTGATAGCTGCTAAAGCAAGGGCTACGGCCCTTATCATCCATTTTTTATGCTGTACAACACGTCCTTTTATTACATGTCCTATGGCAGTACAAAAAGCACCACAAATCGCCACACTCATAATCAACAGCGACACAAAACGCCCTCCTAATTCATTGGGTGTCAACATCAAATGCATCCATACGCCTGAAATAGCCATGACGCAACCAGACACGACAGCCAATCGACCTCCCACTTTATGCAGCCTCGGCCGACATACTCTCAAGCGAGGTGAAAACTGCCAGGGCATTGTCAAAAAGAAGATCACTCCAGCCGATGCATGCGTTAATATCGCCGCTGGAGTTGCAAAATACTGCGCATTGATAACATCCGAAACTCCCGCCACTGCGCCACTGCCCAATAAAACTAAGGCAATAATAAAAATAGCTGGAACGCCAGGTATCGCTGTTATTAGTAATAACCCGCTCACCACGGGCCAGTTGAATTTAATCACCTGTTTAGTATGCTGAATTTGTGCTGCCATTGGTTACTCTCTTTTGGATTTGCTAAATCGAGCATCTACTATGTCGCAAACCAAAAAAGGTCTCGTCCTGTCTTATTGGCAAGGACGTTTTTCATCTAAAAAGCACACAAAACAACTGCCTTTAAAAGCACTAACATATTGAAATTAAAACTTACTTTTAGTATAAAACTAAAATCATGGAGCCAACTGATGAGTGACCAGCCGATTCTTTTTTCTCTCAATATTGCGACGCTGTGCATCATCCTCTTTAGCACCCATCAACTGGTTTTACGCGCACATGGCAAGCAAATGTATTGGCTTTTGGCGCTGTGCTTAATGTCGATTGGCATGATCATTTGTATGCCATCAATTCAGCAGTTCATACCTCAGTTTCAAGTGCTCAGTCTGGTGCTGTCATTACCAGCACTACTGTTAATTGCGCCTTGTTTATGGCTATATACTAAAGGACTAACCTCCCAAGTACTCTGGCAGCTTGAAGCCAAGGATATCCGGCATTTTGTCCCCGCGATTTTTGGCGGTTTGATTGCATTAGTCGCGCTGTGCTTACCAACACAATATTTGCACGCAATATTAGTAACAGAAGAGCTCAATGTTGTTGAACAAGCACCTAACCTTATCCGCAATATCATTTATGGCTTACTGATATCCGCATTCTTGTGTGTTTTGGGCTGGGTATTACAGTCTGCTTGGTACGCTTTCAAAATTGTTATCAGACTGAGAATTTACCGCACACAACTTCGAGATGTGTTTGCTTCAACCGAACAAAAAGAACTCCATTGGTTAAACTGGCTACTGATTATCGTAGGTGGGACTTGGATATTTGCCGCAGTAAACTTGGTTATCGACAACCTTTTTAGCCCGATAGATTATGATGTACGGTTGAATGCATGGATGGTTTTTGTGGTGGTATATAGCCTCGCCCTTTGGGGACTAAGACAAAAACCAGGATTCGCAGAGCTTTATAACTCATCACCTAATACAGATACCAACGCGCTCCAGTCCGCCGCAGCCAGTGAAGAAACAGGTAACAAGGAACAAAAATATCAACGCAGCGCACTGAGTACAGATCAAGCAGCCAACATTGCAAAAAAAATAGAGCAGGCCATGGCGAGCGACCTACTTTACCTTGATGCAGCTTTATCATTGCCAAAGCTCGCAGCACATATCCACACATCACCCAACTATATATCGCAAACGTTGAACGAAACGCTAGGAATTCGCTTTTTTGACTTGGTCAATAAATACCGTGTGATAGCCGCGCAAGAATATTTACAAACAACAGATAAGACAATCCTTGATGTTGCCATGACAGTGGGCTTCAACTCTAAATCTGCATTTTATACTGCCTTTAAAAAACATACCAAGCTCACACCTAGCCAATACAAAAAACGGCATCATGAAAACGAGCACTAAGGTATAACAGCCTCAAATTGCCATACATTTTCAATATGTTGTCGTGCCTTTTAAAAAACCCTTTCGCCTAAAATATAAAATCGCACCTTGCTATCGGTTAAAGTTGAAAAAATAAAAATATTTATTCACTACATGATGGTTAGACCACTTGCAACAAAAAAGAGACAAAGCTCCCTCACCGTTCTCTAACTTATATTTCTTTTTTTTATAAAAAATAATAGCTTATTACCCAGCAAAATTAGTAACAACCTGTTACCTTTAAAAATAGTAAAATAATTCACTATAGTTAATAAGTTTACTTTTCCTATCAAAACTATATTAAACAACTAGATATCAAATTTAGTAAAATAAAAGCCTAAAACCGTCATTTAAATTACCTCACAAACCAAATAAGAATAACAATCAACCTCAATAACATAACCATACCCTTATCTGGAACATGGATTATACCTAGACATAGGTCTAATACTTTGATCTTAATTATCGATCAAATACTCTGTAAACAGCAATCCTTTTGCATTACCAGCTGTCCATTTAAAAAACTTGAATAACCAAAAAGGAATTACATATGTCTGCAAATAACATGAGTCAAAAAGCTGAACTCGATGCGTTTTTAACCGCATTAGAAAATCATAAAATATTTAAAAACAAATACTTTTTACATTTAGCAGAAAATAAGTGGAGCCCTGAAAGTTATGCATTATTTAGAGCCAATTTCTTTTATCGCACTGAGTTAACGGTAAAAGGAATTGCGCATGTTTGTGCAAGAGCAGCAGAAGTCAACGACATGGATACCTTAATTTTGTTTTCTTATATTCTTGGCGAAGAGACAGGCATGGGAAATAAAGCTCACTGTCACGAAGTATTCATGGAAAATGCATTAAATTTATTTGGCGGTATGGAGTTTGACTTACACCCATTAAAGGTCGTCGATGCAAAGAATAGCCGTTATATTTTACCTGAAACGCTGGCCTATAGAGAACGAGTAACATCACTTATTTCAAATAGTTACCAGCGAATGCTGGGGGTTGCTATGGCGCTTGAGACCCATGCTGATCATATGCTCACAGCCTTTAGAGAAGGGTTTCGTTTAACCCGTGAACACCTCGACAAAGAGCAGTACTTAAGCAAGGTCGAAATCTATTTTAATGCACATGTAGACAATGGAGTGGAAGAGCGTCACGCCGAAGATGCCCGCCAATGTGTCATCAATAATTGTCAATCACAGAGCGACCTTAATGAAATTATGTTTGGTGCCAACGAAATGCTCAAAGTGCAAGAAGAGATGTGGGAAGCAATGTATGAAAAAACGTTGCGATTAGAGGCCCAAGAGCAGGGAGAGGCTTATGCATAACTCAGTATTTTCTCAAACCTCGCTTGCGCTTAGAGATTCAATAACCCATGGGACGAAAGCCAAAATAGCCAGTATCAACGCCAATTCTGAGCAGCAAGTGATCGACCTTAGCATTGGCACGCTAGACGACATGGCCGACACACGAATTGACGACGCGGTGATCAATTTCATTAAAAATGATGCGAGAGCCATTCATGAATTTGCGCCAGTTACTGGGTTTGCATTTTTACGCGAGTCAATCAGCGACCGAGTATTTCGCTTGCGCGGTTTAAGATATTCACCTGCTGATGAAGTCATGGTGACACCAGGCGGTATCAAAGGCGCCATTACGGTCACGTTTCATACCCTACTCGACCCAAAAGACGAAGTGATTGTTCCATTGCCGAACTGGCCTCACTACGCCGATATGCTCGCATTGCACGATGCAATGATGGTCCCAGTATTCGTTGATGATTTTTATCAACAAGGTCTGCAACCTGCACAGCTAGAAGCAGCCATTACCGATCAAACTAAAATGATTATTCTAGGCGATTGCGTCAATCCCTCGGGCAAAATTTACTCATATAAAGAACAGTGTAAATTGGCCGATGTCATTGCCAAACATAATATTGAGCGTGCCAAACGCGATCTACCAGCGATCCAAGTGTTGTTTGATTGCCCCTATGAATCCCATATTTTAGACGGCCCAGATACCATTTCTGCCTATACATTTACCGACAAAGATCATACTCAGTATGCACTAAGAGACTGTACGACGATTGTCACAGGCCCAGGCAAAACATATGGCATGCACGGCGACCGAGCTGGCTATATTTGTGCGCCAGCTAAATTAGTATCTATGATGGCGCGCGTACAGGTTAACCTAAACTCATTTGCAGCCACCTACGCACAGGTGGCGACGAATGAAGCTATGCAGGCCTATATGGATGACATTGCGCATCAACGTGCCATAGATTCAAGAGCAAATTTGCAAAACTATACGGATCTACTCAATGCCATAGAAGGTGTCATTGCGCCAGTACCACAAGGTGGCTTCTTCATTTTTGTCGACTTATCACATTATGGAGACAAAATTACAGCAGCAGGGTTTGACACCGCACAAGCCTTTATCTTAGAAAAAGCCAAAGTAGCTTCTATTGGCGGTATGCACTTCGCCGAAGGATGTGAGCAACTGCGTCACTTTATTCGTATGAACTGCGGTCGAACTAAGGCAACTCTTGAAGAAGCTGCCAGCCGTATCAGGCAGGCGCTCGAAAGCCTATAGTGAGGTATGGCCCAGCTCGGCTGGGTCAGTAAAAGGAAATTTAACCATGCAAAGTAAAAACATAACTAAGTTTTGCATCGTGGGAACTGGATTTTCTGGGACAGCAGCATTGGTGCACTTAGTGAAGCAACTCATTGCATCTAAACTAGACTGTCGCAATATTGAAGTGGTCACCATAGAGCAGCGTCAAGACAATGGACCCGGTCACCCATATTGCAAAGAAGAACTACTCCCCACGCACTTATGTAACAACCAGACTTACATGATGGCGCTATTTGATAATGACTTTTATGACTGGCTATGTGAGCGCCGGGTGGAGTTGGCCAAGCAAGTACCGAACCTCATTCAAGTGACTCACCCAGAACTAAAAGATGTCATGCTCTGGCAACCCGACCAAGAAGCCTTTTACCCACGAGCACTATTTGGACTATACCTCAAAGCTCGATTCACGCAGTACTGTCTTGTCGCTGAGGAGAATGGCATGCGGCTGAGTCATTTCAATGACTGCCAGGTACTTGATGGCCAATCAACAGACGAGGGATTTGCACTACATTTTCGCCAGTCAGCGAGTTTGAATGCAACCACCAAAGTATTCGACAAAGTTTTGCTAGCGACAGGCCATTGGAATAGCTTAAAACAAAGCCAATTTGATGACCGTGTACTTACCTCGCCCTATCCGTATTCAAGACTAAACACTTGGCTGTCAAAACAGCTGCAACGAGATGCAGAAACAACGAAACAAATTTGCATTAAAGGTATGGGGCCAAGCGGAATTGACGCCATCTTATCATTGGTGGAGTCAGGACAATTTAGTCATAATGCGCAAGGTGATGTCACCGCATTTATTACCGATAAACGCACATCCAAGCTTAAGATCCATGCACTCAGTCGCTGCGGTTTCTTCCCCGCGGTACGTGACAAGCGCATTGAACACCAATTCAAATACCTGACAGAGGAGACGTTCTTCGATTTAGAGCTAAAACAGGGAAAGCGCCTCACGTTGGATGACATATTGCTACTCATTGATAAAGAGCTCAAAGCTGCTTCAGATGGGGCGATTGGTTGGCATGACGTCGCTCACCCACCTTTTAGCTCGGCACTAGAAAAGCTTAAATACGATGCTGCGATGCCTCGCGACAACGCATTGATCCACACTGTGCTGTTACGAGTCAGACGAATGAAGTTTTATCGCTATTTGAACGCAGATGAAAAGCAGCGGTATGACAGTGAACTCGATACGCATTTTATCCGCACAGCCGTGCCCATTCCGCTGCTCAATGCACAAAAATTGATCGTGTTGTTTGAAGCTGGCATATTATCCAGCTGTCAGCTCGGTTATGAGCACAAGGATGCGATAAAAGTGACTAAAACAGACATGGTCGTTACTTTCGGGCAACCCCAAAAGCAACTCCATGCAGATGGCCTTATATTGGCAGCTGGACAAAGCTTTAAACTCGCGCACCATCCAGACAGCTTAGTTAAATCGCTTGTCGCACGAGGGGAGTTGCGTCCTCACACCGAACAAAATTACCAAACCGGTGGTATTCAGTTACAGGGGCATGAGTCCTACCGCGCTATGCGGATTGATCCGAATACCCAGCAAGTGCAAGTATCGCCCTACTTATCATCTTTTGGTGTACTCACTCGCTATTGGCAAAACGAGCGAAACTTTGCAGCTGCATTTGTAGAAGCAGCCCAGAGTGTCGCCCATGACTGGGGCGACCATATTTATCAACATACGACGTCACAACACTCGCGCACAGATCAAGATAAGGTCCAAGCCTAACCGCACGACAAGGAGCAAACAATGGAAATGAAAGAGTTTTACTATGAAAATGGCATTCGCGTCAGCTTATTTAATTTAGATCATAGAGCTGTTCCCTACCATTTTCACCAATCTGTATCCGACATGATTTATTGCGCTAAAGGTGCCATAAACATTGAACTGCCAGATAGACATCAAGTATACCATGTACCACTTGGCGAAGTGTTTCAGATCCCCTCCAAGCTAAAACATCGCTTTGCCAACGCAATGGAACTGGGTAAACCCAGTCGCTACGTCCTCATGCAATTGGGTGAATTCGATATCGAGTTTGTGAAAAACAACAAAAAAATGGATGCGCTACTAGAAGGTGCAACCCATTTTGAATATCAACAAACCGATGTTTATATCGAGAACCGCAAGCAAGATATTCTCGCCTTGGTCGAGCAATTCGCTGCAAATAAACCCGAAGTACTCAATGAAGAAGAACTTAATGATGTACTTGCTGCCTTAAAGCTGTTTGCAACACAGGGAGTCGAGGCACGCTATCCTGAAAATGCACTAGAGAGCGCTTAATGGAGTATACCAACTTCACCATCGCCATTATTTTAGGCGTGTTTGGGTTTGCAGGGTTGGTAAAAGGGGTGGTGGGGCTCGGCCTCCCCCCCATTGTACTGGGCCTGCTGACTGCCATCATTGGGATCCACCCGGCAATGGCGCTGGTCGCGCTACCTGCTTTTATCACTAATATCGTGCAAGCAATCAGTGGCCAGTACTGGCGTACTTTGTGGCAAACACAGCGGCTCTTCTTCTTTTTTGCGACCATTTCAGTCGCACTAGGCTGCCTGTTAACGCAATTCATTGAGCAGGCATATATGTCACTCCTTTTGGGCGTTTTGTTGATCTGCTATGGCAGCCTAGGCATTCTAAAGTTTAAGCCACATATTCGTGTATCTTGGCAACCGCGTGCTGGGATGCTACTCGGTGTGTGCAATGGTGTGTTCACCGGTTTAACAGGGTCTTCAGCCGTGCCCGGTGTATTTTATTTACAGGCCATTGGGCTACCCAAAGAAAAACTCATTCAAGCCATGGGAATTTTATTCACATGTTCGTCACTCGGACTCAGTATTGGCTTGATCTGGCAGGGGGTTTTGACGCCAACCACCAGTGCCTTATCGGTTGTCGCGCTATTACCAGCAACAATATGTATGTATCTGGGGGCAAAGTTGCGAAAGCGCATTTCCGTGGCCTTGTTTCAGCGAATTTTTTACTCAGCGCTGACGTTGCTCGGCGCGTACGTGATCGTTAAAAACAGCGCCCTAATTGTTTAACTCACAAGGAGTGACACTATGCTAAATAACCACTTAACACAGTTATTATCAGAGCTTGCTAAACTTGGAGAAGAAAATGATGCTAAAGCGTCAAATAAACAGTCTAAATACCTCAATATCACCCATGATACCGGCGAGTTTTTGGCTTTTTTAATCAAAGCCAGTAATACGCGGCGTATTCTAGAGCTGGGCACATCGAATGGTTACTCTACACTGTGGATGGCCAGCGCACTGCCCTTTAATGGCCACATTACCACCATCGAAGGGCATGAGCACAAGCACCAACAAGCCCGTAGTAACTTCGAAAAAGCGAACCTCGATGTACAAATCCACAGTGTGCTTGGCGATATATCAACGACATTAAAACAATTAGAGACCCGCTATGACTTAGTATTTTTCGATGCAGATCGCGCCATTTATATGGATATAATCGCCAATATTGAACAATTACTTGTGCCTGGAGGCATCATTGTTTGTGACAATGCAACATCTCACCCTCAAGAGCTTAAGGACTTTATGCACTACCTTAGCCAAAGCCCACACTACACCACGGCCCTAATACCAGTGGGAAAAGGTGAATTTGTCGCACACAAAGCAACGTAGTCGGCTGATTACTTCCAGCCCATTTTCCACGCTGTGGGGTCTTTAAGGTCGCGCCAATTTATATCTTGCTCGCGGTGAGTCATCACCGCCTCGATAATGCACTCGGTGACACGCCCCTCCTCATCAAACTCCACACTGGTGACAATAAAGTGCTTTTCTTTGTGTATAGGGGTGACCGATGTCCATTTGCTATTCAGTAATTTTTTAGGCGTGATGGCATGCTGCATACGAATGTCTACTTACTTTTTTAACCTGTTACGTGCAAAACCCACCATGCGATCATCACTTTCGTGTTGGGATAGGGGATTTCTCCCCTATCTCTTGTTAACGCACCGATTGACTCACCGAATACTGCGCAATCAGTTTGTCCATGACTTTGGCCGCACTTGCAATGTCAGTCGCTGCCACGCTGATCTGTTCCGCACCGGTGACATTTTCTGTCGCCTTTTGGAAAATCGCGGTGATATTCTGGCTCACTTCGTCAATGGCATTGCTTTGCTGCTGAGTATTGCTTGAAACGGATTCTGTCACGAGTTCTACTTGCTGCGCCTGCTCTACGATTTGCTCGAGTGCTTGCTTAATGGCCTCAGCCCGCTGTGCCGCTTCCAACGCATTCTCTTTGCCTTGGGTGATCACACTCGATGCTTCAGATGAACTCGTTTGCAGCTCTGAAACCAATGCGGAAATTTCTTCTGTAGATTTTTGGGTCCGGCTGGCCAAACTGCGCACCTCATCAGCAACCACCGCAAAACCTCTGCCCTGCTCACCCGCTCGAGCAGCCTCAATCGCGGCATTCAATGCCAATAAGTTAGTTTGCTCTGCGATACTCTTGATCATCTCCACCATAGACGAAATGCTGCCCACGCGCTCGTTCAGCGCATCGACAGTGGTTGCAGAGCGCGCCATGTCATCGGACGCCTGCTGAATAACCTGCACCGCATCCGCAACCACTTGCTGCCCTTGCAAAGACTCCTGCGTGACGGTTTTAGCCGCTGCGGCATTTTCATTCATGGAGTTTGCAATCACCTGAATATTGGCGCTCATTTGCTCAGATGCCGAAGCTATCGTCTGTATGCCCGTCTGCTGACTTATCAAGTTTTCTTGGCTCTGTTGGATAGCCGCTGCCGTTTCTTGAGATGAGCCTGCAATCTGCGCTGATACCCTGGCAAACTCCACCAAGTCATCTTCAAATTGCTTCGTTAAATTATTAATGTTCAGGGCTGAACTACCTAAATCATCTTTGGAGATCACATCTATCTCATGGCCCAAGTTTTTATGTAAGCGCGCGATATCAATGCCCTCAGCAATCATGCTCGATTGACGACGACGCAGTCGAATCGCAAAGAATAACGCAGCGGTAACCACCAGCCCGACGACCAAAATTATCAGCTCAATGACCAATACAAGTACCGCCTGCTGCTGAATTTTAATCGCTGTTTCATCCACCAAGTTGAGCGCTTTTTCTTCTGCTTCTTTTAGTATGTTGATGCGATCCGTTGCCGCCCTGAACCACGCCTCAGCATCGAGTCCAAACTCAGCGTTTTTATCGGCTACACCTCGGCGAAATCGCTCAACTTCACGCATTGATGGGTTATCTAATGCCTGTTCGAACATCCGTTTCATGACCAACGGCGATGCCTCCAGTGCCTCATCAAGATAGACCTCTTGCTTGGTTATCAAGGCCACGTATTTTTCTTTAAGCGCAGGTGTGAAGCTGTCTCGGCTAAGTACGTTCGACAATACCGCCCGCTCTATGCCCGCAGATTCTTTTGCACTAGAAAAGTTATAAATGGCCACCAACTCTGAGGCGATGGTGTGGTCATTACTTAATCGCGATGCGGTGATCACGATATGCAGCGCTTTGAGGTTAATATCGGTGTAATACTTAAGCGCTTCAGAAAGGGGGATAGACAGGTTGTCAACTTGCCCACGCACCGTGGCTAGGCGGCTGAACTTACGCTCAAACTCATCGAGTTCTTTGGCCATTTCGGGCATCAAATCCCAGTGTTTTTGTTTTTCTTTTAAAGACGCTAAAAGCCTATCTGTTTGATTGCGCTGTTGGCGCAAGTTGTCTCTAAACTTTGCTCCCTTTGAACCTATAAAGCCCGCGGATGCCCCGCGCTCCTTTTGCGTTTCATGGATCACGCTCAGCACGGCATGACTTAAAAACGCATTATATTCTGCATCATAAGCGTCATTCATCCGCTTCGCCGACACAGATACATCATAAAAAATCACCGCTCCTAGCAGTAAGCACGGTAGTAACACAACAGTAGTCATATGACTAGATACGTATCGAGCAATTGCTTGTAACATCACTGCACCACTATATTTTATTCAACACAACTTATACGACTGTAAATAATTTACAGCTCACACTCTTACAGAAAAAATCATTATTTTCTAGTTAAATAAATGAAAACACTAAAATAAATAACTAAAACTTTTTTCCTATACCTAATTAAGGGAAAATATCGCCTTAATTTGGTTTTTTACTCTAAAAATGTAGACGATATTTTGTGCAGTGCTCGTGTAAAATGACTTTCATAACAGTGATACGATACAAGGCATATTTATGATGTCTTCATCACCTTGCAAATATGCCCAATTATAACCACTTTATTTATCGACCTTCGCCGATCCGTGCTTTTACCCAAGCCCCCGCTTCTTTAAGCTGGCTGTCAGTAAAGTTTTGATTTGTACAAGCACCCCGCTTGAATACGGCACCACTGCGAAAATCATCCGAGTAATTCCAGTTTGTCCAACTGATTTTCTTTCGTGCCATCAAGTCAATATATTGCTGCGCACTGACAAAGTCATTGGGGCCATCGCCATCATAATTTTGCGTGCCCCACTCACTGACAAACACAGGTAAAACATCTGACGCTTGGTCGAGCACGGTACGATAGTAGTCTTTGTGTGATGCCGCGTAAAAATGGAAGGTATACATAATATTATCGAATTTCACAGGGTCATTGAGTACATCTTGAACACTGCCCCCCGAAGACGCACCAAATGTAGACCAACCGTGTGTCCCCAATAAAATCAATGCATCGGGTTGAATATTTCTGATGACCGGAATCACCTGCTCTGCATAGTGGCGGATCTGAGACCACTCGACTTTATTTGGCTCGTTGGCAATATCATAAATCACATTTTTGCGATGTTTATTGCTGGTGACAATGTCGGTGAAAAACTGTTTTGCTAAGTCCAAATTAAAATTCGGATCGCCCGGATTGAGTTGGTGCCAATCCACCAGAACATAGAGCCCACGCTGACTGGCTTTATCAATTAAGGTATTCATTTGCGCAGTAAACCCTGCTGGATCATTTTCGTAACCACCTTCTTGTACATACAAGCTCAAGCGCACAATATCAGCCTGCCAGTCATACGCTAAAACATCCAAGCTCACATCCGTCATACACTTACCAAGCCCATACCACTGCAATCCATGGCTGCTCATGCCTCGCAGCTGAATGCGCGCGTTGTGTTCACTACACAGCCCTGTACCACACACCTGTAAACGGCCATATTTTTCAATCGGGGATACTTGCGTGCCATCACTGCACCGCCCTAGGTATTGCCATGCCGCATTGCTACCGGGCTCAGATTTGGTCCACCAATTCGCCTGATAGAGCTTATTATCATGCTGCATTTTGTCACCCGTATCGGCATGACTTGGTTTACCCTGCCAATCCAGTTGTGGCCAATTTGGGTAGGCATTTACTCCATCACAACTTTGCGCGTATGCCTGACTACACCCTAACCCAACAGCCAAAGAGATGGCGCTTAGATAAATCGATTTCATTTTGTTTCCTTTACATGTTGTTTACTTTTTAGTTCCCAATAAGGATATACACGGTTGCGCACAAAATGCTTAGCGCTGAGCGTGGTTTTGATCGCAAAGTATTAAAATTAGCGTGATATGTTTAAGGATTCGGGGAGATACAAAGTTCAAAAATGACGAGCAACCTCCATGGCTGAAGGTCAAAACCCCTTTCAGCACTCTTGTATATACAACTTAATTTAGGCGCATGTGCTTAACCTTTAGAGCTAGAAGCTGTCACGGCTGTTATCTCTTCAAATAAATTACGTTTATTCATTAATAGGGCGAAGCCTTCTTTGTCACGGCGCATAAACAGGATAAAAGTACATGTTAAATAAATTCCTTTTGCTATTGTGGGTACTGTGCTTTACAGCCTCCACACAAGCCGCAATAACACTCTTTAGCAACGAACAAATCATTGGCCTAAACAAACAAGGGACACCGGTTTTTCGTAGCCTTGATACCCCAACGGTCGTTACTTTTTGGGCTTCTTGGTGCCCGTATTGCAAAAAAATATTGCCGTTACTAGAGGGACTACAACGTAAGCTGGGCACAGATAAAATCCGTATTATCGTCGTCAATACCCGAGAAGAGGGCACGCTCAGACAAACAAGACGCACATACAAAAAACTTGTGAAACAATTTGAGAAAAAAGGCCTGCAGCTGGAGTTTGTGTTTGATAAAAAACATGCCTTATACAACACACTCAACAAGCCCGGCCTCCCCTATACCATGGTGATCGATAAACAAGGCAAAATCACCTATGCACAAGCAGGTTATAGCGAGCAAATAGCACAACCTATGCTAGCGGCTATACAAGCGGTATTAAGTGACAGCAGTACTGCAAAACATTAAAAAAGCCCTGCAAGCTAACGAGCTTGTAGGGCTTTGCAAATACAAATTTTTAATTGTCAGGCATTGAACTTATTTTAGCTCGCCTGCCTCACATTCACGCCATTCACTCAAAATGCCGTCATTGGCTGCACGCCAGTTTTCTAGTACGAAGGTCACTTCTGGGATCTCTTTAATGTTAAACGAGAAATGGAAACCTTCCGCTTTGTCATCCGTACGGATACACGGTACTTTCGGGTAGGTGGTCTGGAAGTTCAATGCATCACCTTTGGCAATCACTAAGCCTTCACTCAACCCTTCAAAGCGGGGTGTTAAATCGTCTAACCCACCATTAATGTGGCTTACTTTGACATTCTCGATGGTGTAATCACCGTCTACTGCCGTCATGGACCACTGTGTAGCGCCTTCTTCTAAATACGGTTTAGAGCTAGAGTAAAAGTCGCTGGCGAAAGGCGGTTTGTTCTCGTACGGTAATGGGTGCCATAGGCTCTCACCATCTGCGTTTAGGCTACGCAATCTCACCCCTTTGGCATCTTCCATAGAGTCGACATTAACTACAAAGTCGTAGTTCTCGGCGTCATTGATTAAGTCAGTCGCGTAGTAACGGAATACGTAAGTGCCCGGCTTGCTAAATACTTGGCCTCGGCTATCTGGGCAATCCGCTTTGTCTGGGTAGCTGGTAAACGTACCACCACTTGCCGGTGTGCTCACTAGCTCTTGGTGCCAATGTACTTCGTCGCCATCAGCATCCACAATCACTGGGCGATGTAGCAACGACATACAAGGCAAGATTTGATAATAGTTTTCGCCTTGGCTCAATCTGCCCCAACTTCTTGCCCACACTACAGAGCGGATCTCAGGCACGGTGTTCGACACTTTCGCAAACCCAGTGTCTTGTGAATATGACTTCGCCATCAGGCCACGATCGTCTTCAACAATCAAACGCGCGGTATAAGACCCCGGCACATCCGTTTTGACTCTAGCGCGGCGGTATTCTTGGCTTTCTGGCTCAATTACCGCCTCAATCACCGCATTACTGCCATCTGGCTTATCTACTAACTCCCAATGGAATGTCATTGGGTCATTGTTTGGATCTTTACTCGACGCATCAAATACTAGGTCGTTACCGACAATCACCGATTTCGATTGGGCATCGACTCCACGGGTTGAAGGCTGACCATTTACGTTACCAATTTTAGCTTCCATTGACGCTTCTTTGGTGACTTGATTGACGCCGTCAGTCACCGTCATGCGGACAACATAAGTCCCTTCTACATCCAACTTTTGGATCTTTTTTCCAAGCGGTTTCCATGAGCCAATATCAACCAGCTCAACCGTACTGCCTTCTGGTTTTTGGATAAGCTCTGCATCCACAATTGAAATGTCATCGGCTTCTGGGTCATAACCGATAAAGTTAAACTCAGCTCTTAAACCTACTTCTTGCTCGCCAATACTGTACGATGGGTAGTAACCCGTTGCGTGCAATTTACCAATGGGTGCTGCATTGCTCGTCGCTTCAGGATCTTTCTCAACGGTTACTTTAATTTCAGCCGTGTCGCTTTTTTTGTCGCCATCAAAAACAAACATGGTCAAGGCGTACTCGCCCGCCGCCACAGGCGTGAATTTCAGTGTACTTGTTTTGTTACCTTCCAGCGTTGGCAATGGCACATTATCAGGTTCAACTGGGCTGTACGCCCACTGCCAACGGTATTGCAGTGCTTCACCTTCAGGGTCGAAGCTTTCGCCAGCATCTAACACAGCTTGCTGACCTAGCGTGATCGTTAAGTCTTCAACTTTAGCCACAGGAGCAACATTTGCGGTATATATTTTTACAATCACATCTACTGGGTCAGCGGCATTGTCACCTAAGCTCACAACTAGCTGCATCTTGTATTCACCAACCACATCAACGTCTAGCTTCGCGAGTTCTTGATCGCTATCATTGAGCTTTGCGGCACTGTCTTGTGGCTTTTCTACTAGGGTCCAGCTGTAGGTTAATTCGCCTTCAGCACCGGTCGGCAAGATACTGTTACTGGCATCTAAATCGACTGTGGTGGTGCCAAGTGGTTCTTCATAGCTGGTTTTTGTCACTGCAACAGGTTTAGTACTCGTTGCAGTAAACTGCATGGTTGAGGCTTCACTCTCTTTTTCACCGTCTTTAACTGTCAGGCGAACTACATAGTCGCCAGGCAGGTCCGCGGTAAATTGCGTATCCACACCGTCTTCGCTATTTAAAACCGCTTTACTAAATGGCGGTAAAGTCGTGATTTCCCAGTCGTACGTTAATGTACTGTCGGCGCTGCCTTTACTTTCTGCGCCACTGAGTGTGACGGTGACATCCCCTTGCTCAACAGAGAATGAACTGCCTTCGCTCGAGGTAACGTTAATTGCTGCCACTGGCTTTTCGGTCGTTGTGCCCGTGCCTGTTGAAGGCGTCGTTGGTGCTGTAGGCGTAGTCGTTGGGGTTGTTGTATTGTTATCAGAACTGCCACCACAGGCAGTTAGTGTGACTGACACCCCTAATGCAGCCAAAATACTGAGAGCACGATTCATGCGATTCTCCGTTGTTCAGGGTTGGATTGGTCTAAAACGCAAGCGTTAAGCTGAGTTTTGCGGTTCTGCCAGGAGCAGGCACTAAACCTAAACTCAGGGCATCTAAGTAGTAACGATCTGTGATGTTGTCTATGGTTAAGTCCACTGACACCATGTCGTTAAATTTGTATCGAGTGTAAAAATCAATTAGGCGGTAACTGTGCCATTCCACAGGCTCAAGAAAGCCAAAGTCATCGTTGTATTTTGGAATAGGGTTTCGTTTACCCATTAACGTACCGCGCAGACCAAGCTCAAGTTTTTGCTCTAGCAGCTTGTAGCCAAAGTGCACGCTCGCGTGCCACTTAGGGGGCACCATGTTGTTGAAGTAACTGTTTGGTATGCCCCAGTCGGTGCAGTGGTATCGTACAAAGCTCCCCTTGTTACACACCTCTATTTTGCCGTAATGGGTACCACTGAATTCAAATAGCCAATCTGGCGTTTCATAGCTCAGATTGATTTCCACGCCATTTAAGTCAACGCTGTCGATATTCCTCAGGCGAAATTCATCTAACGCACTGCGCTTGTCTTCAAAGGCATTGCGCTGTGTTCGCGTTAAGTAGTCATCCACATGGTTGCTAAATAGCGCCAATTTTGCGCCAAAAACATGGCCCGCATCGAGTGTGTTTTCATTAAAGTAATTAATCCCGATTTCTCTATTTAAAGCGCGCTCAGCCTTAAGCGGAATATCAAGCGCTGGACTGACAGAAAACCCAGAGGTATTTTCAAACAAGCTGGGCATTCTGAGCGCCTCGGCATAACGCAGGTACACTTGAGTATGTTTGGCAAAGGCCCACGTCGCAGACACCATGGGCGCACCACCGGAGTGCTTATTACGGTAGTAAACCGGTAAGCAGCCGTCAGCACCATCTGAGATACATGCCGCATTGTCTTTTGCCAGTGGTAAAGGGTTGTTATCTTTTGAAGAAAAACGGATGTAACGCAACCCCGCTTCAAAGGTCCAATCCTGCCATGGTTGCCAAGTCAGGTTGGAAAACGCACTGAACTCATCTTTATTGCCGCTTCTTGAGCCTGCGTAAAACCCCTCTGAAGCCGGCGTATTGGTATCCACCTCTTCCCACTGGGCGGCAATACCGTATTGCCATTTCAATTCACCCATTGGATAAAACAGCATAGTGTTAGAGACATCAGCACCCAAGCGCTGATAATCATCGGTTCTCGCCGTATTGCTTTCTAGGTCAACTGAGCCGACGCCCGGCGTATTCAGATCTGTCACTGAGTCGGTATGCCACAGGTTGGCTTCCAAATCTATATTGTCGAGATCTACAGGTTGCCACCCATAAGCCAAGGTAAAGGTTTGATTGAGCACCTCACTGTTTAGCCACTGTCTCGATTGGCCAAACGATTTCACTTGTGATGGCATCATCTCACCATACTCGCTGTTGTAGCGAATATAGCTCAGCTCTAAACTCTGATCTGCGGGCATCAATACGGTTGAACTCACCAACCATGATGTGCTCTCAAAATTGGTATTGGGAATGCGCTCACCTGCGCGAAATCGCGACACCCCATCTCTTTCGACCGTTGTCTCCTTATACCAAGCAGCCTGTTTAGGTTCGCTGTATGTCAGCGTCGGCGCTGGGCCATTTGTGCCCGCATAATAGTTGCCCTGTTTACGCTTCGCATAGGCGATCACCAAATCGCCCCAATCGAAGCGCTGTGCGCCAGCAAAGCTGCCCGCATAGCTCGAAAAATCAAACAGACTGGGTCTGTCCATGCCTTCAACAGGCGCGAAGCGCTCTGGCATTTTGCGGTTTTCTGGACAGTTAACACTGTTCTCAAATCGGCAGTCTGAAATATACACTTTATGCGGTAAATAGTAGCCGGCATAAGTACCAGGCTGTGGCTGTGCACTGCTATTGCCAATGCCACTTACGCGCGCTCTAAAACCACTGAGCTCTCCCTCTTTGACAATGTCATCCGCACGCAACGTTTTTACCGTCACTAGACCGCCTGTCGCGCCGGTGCCCGCTGCCGACATTGTTGGCCCTTTATTTATTTGCATAGAGCCAATCAGATCTGGGTCGATATAGCTGCGACTAGACACGCCGGCGTAACCACGATAAACCGTGGTCTCCTGACGGCTGCCATCAACCACAACAGGCACTCGCCCCTGCCCCTGCATGCCGCGAATATTGATGTCCAGCCCGCCGGAGTTTCGATTTTCACTCACTAGCACACCTGCCACACCCTGAAAAATATCACCGACACTGGTACCTCTAAATCGCTCGATATTTTCGCGCGTTACCACATTCACTGACGATGAACTTTGATAGGTTTTGGCTTTCGCACTGTCGCTGTGTGTTTGCACCTGAATGGTGTCGAGTGTCATCACATCTTTACTGGAACTGGCTTGAATGATCCACGCGCCTGCACCCACAGGGATCGCCTGCAAATTGGTGTTGCTCAATAGCGTCAGCAACATCGTTTGGCTGTCAAATACACCTGATATCGCCGGTACCGTCACCCCTTCTACAAGGTGCTCTTCAAAAGATAGCGTCACACGCGCCTGACGAGAGTACATATTGAGCACATCGCCTAACTTACCCGCTGGCAGCTGAAACTCGATTGCGTTTGGTGCCATCACAGCATCGCTGGCGTAGGCAGGTAAACAAATACAATTTAAAGCCACCGCTAATACAGTTGGGACAAAAGGTAAATTAGTGCGATTATGCATTGAGTTTTGGTTCCAGTTTTTTGTTTCTCACTTAAAGAGCCGAACCAACCCTCAAAACCCGTAAAGAAAAATGAAATTTATTATCATTTAAGTATTTTGAGGGTTTAGAAATTCCGGAGATTTGGAATTAAGCGATTGATTTTGCTTTAAGTTGCACCCAAAAACGCGTGCGATATTGAAGTTCAGCACCCACGGTACGTGCGAGTGTTTTTAAAATAAGGTCGTGGTCATTGAGTTGAAATACACCGGAGATCAAATGATTTTCAAGCGTAGGTTCGCTGCGAAGTAACCCCGTCCGGTAACGAGATAACTCTAATAACAAGGTCTTAAGTGGAATATCTCTGACTGAAAACACGCCATCGACCCAAGCACTGTAATCAAACCGCTCAGCATTCATACTGTTTGCTGCCAAATCAGCAAGCTTTACCACCTCACCGGCGCTGATTTGACGTGAATAGCCGCTATTAGCATGCATCCATACTTCACCGTCATCCACTTGCAACAGTGAATAATCATCTTCTTCTCTGAGATTGAACGTCGCTTGCTGGGTTTTGAGTACACCTTGACTCACAGTCACTTCTAAAGGTCGACGGTCGGACGCCGCCGTCAGGTGTATTTCGCCCCTCGCAGCCTTGATTGCACGCTTGGTATCGGTAAATTCAACTTGCACACTAGAGTGCTGATTGAGCCACAGCTGACTGCTATCAGCAAGCTTGACCAACGCTTTACTGCCATCCGTAACATGATCGGCATAGATAGGGTCGAGCCAACCTTGCTCGTACGATATCCAGCTTACAGCCAGTATGCCACACAGGGATCCACCCATATTTTTTAAAGCTTGTCGGCGAGACAGGCTCTCTAACTCAGAGTCGGTTTCCATGATGGTTTGTTTGGCAAGTGTTGGGGCGGCTTGGGCAACCTTGTTAAACGTCGAGTCTAAATTACAGAGCCTTTGCCAAGCCAGTTCATGCTCTGGTTGAGCCAAACGCCAGCGCTCGCAAGCTTGCAAAGTTGCGCCATCTTGACCGCGAGATTCCAGCTTAATACGCCACGCGATTGCTTGGCGTACTACCTCTTCGGGTATCGCGACGGAGGTACGTTGACTTGAATTCATCGCGGCTTACTCATCCAAACCATAGGTGTTCATGTAACAAGTCATCATCGCCTTGGCGACATATTTTTCGGCAGAAGACAAACTCACGCCAAGCTGCTTCGCCACTTCTTTGTATGCTAAGCCCTCTAGTCGAACCATTAAAAAAGCGAGCTTTTCTTTTGGTTTTAGACCATTTAACAGTTTATCGATTTGATCCAGCAGTTCCAGTGTTTCCCACTTTTGTTCAGCTGACGGCGCCATGGCTTCTGGCATGTTCGCCAACATGGCTAAATAGTTTCTTTCTAAGATTTGACGACGCGCTTGGTCAATGACGAGGTTGTCAGCAATTTTGGCAAGCCATGCTTTGGTACTTTTAATCCCCTCGGTCTTATCTGGTCGACCCAATAGTTTGACGAACGTATCTTGCGCTAAATCTTGTGCGTCTCCCCAGTTTTGAGTACGGCGCGCGATCCACTTTACCAACCACTCGTAGTGCGCTTGGTATAAGCTATTTAAACTGTTTGAGGTGTTACTAGACAAAAGTGTTCTACCCGTGCTGTATGCTGGAAATCGCAAAAGTGTAAATGATATTCAATCTCATTTAAAGCGTAAATTCCAATAATTTATTCCTTTAAAAATATTTTCATTTTATTTTACGGGTTTACGGATCCCACCCGTCTATAAAGGTAGAAGCTGTAAAATTATCTACTGCCCAGCGTCAGTAAAACCAGCACAAAAAAATTTAAAATATTGATTTTACTATTTAAAAAATCAATACCACCTTTCTTTAGGAGTTACCCATGCCTCTTCGTCCCTCTCTGTGTTTTTTATTAGTGAGTCTACTCGCAGCGACTCCAGCACTTGCAGGCGAGACTGAAAGCGCTTTTTCTGGCCATGATCTGTCTCCATGGGGGATGTATCTAGCAGCGGATATTATTGTCAAAATCGTAATGATAGGGTTATTGTTGGCATCCGTTGCCACATGGGGGATTTGGCTATACAAAACCATTCAAATTACCAAGGCCAAAAAAAGCGCCCATCAACTGCTTACTCACCTTGTAAATAGCCAAAGTTTCAGTGATGCAGATCAGGCCACCACTGGCACAGAACACGAGGTCATGCTGCTGGTACATGCGACCAAACACGAGCTAAAACTTTCAGCTGCCGGTGCTGTTTCAGACGAGGGCCTCAAAGAGCGTATTGTTGCTCGATTAGAGCGTGTTCAAGCCACTCTTAGTGCAAATATGAACCAAGGCACTGGTGTACTTGCAACCATTGGTTCGGTCGCCCCCTTTGTTGGTCTATTCGGCACCGTGTGGGGGATCATGAATAGCTTTATTGGCATCGCCAAAACGCAAACAACCAACTTGGCCGTTGTTGCGCCCGGTATTGCCGAAGCACTGCTCGCCACTGCCATAGGGTTAGTCGCGGCTATTCCAGCAGTGGTGATCTACAACCACTTTTCACGCTCGATTGCCAGCTACACGGCTCAAACCGCCGATATTGTGACTGCGCTTATGGTGCTTATTAGCCGTGATTTGGACCGCGATCACCCCCATGCCAGAGCACTCTCTAGCAAACTGACGCTAGAATCAACAAAAGACAAAACAAACTTAAAGGCAGCAAGCTAATGGCCTTTTCAAGCACAAATAAAAACCCGTCGGTTCCCAGTGAGCAACATGAAATCAATGTCACACCCTTTATCGATGTCATGCTGGTATTGCTGATTATTTTTATGGTTGCCGCACCGCTTGCAACGGTCAATGTGCCTGTCAATCTGCCCGCTATTGCTGAGGAGGCAAAGCCGCAAGAAGACAAACCGATATACCTCACTTTGCAAAAAGATCTCTCTTTAGCACTGGGGGATGATATCAAGGTGGCTCAATCACAGCTGATAAATACCTTGCAAAACCAAGAGATTGAAAAAACCAAAACCATCATGATCCGCGCCGACAAAGCAGTGCCTTATGGCGACTTTATCGAGCTGATGAATCAGTTGGCAACTGCGGGATATAGCAAAGTAGCCCTCGTCGGCACTGAGCAGGTAGACACCGCCCAATGAGCCTTCTCGCAGGTCCAAACCACACCGCACGCAAGCATGCTCGTAGAAAATGGGTGCTTGCTACCCTCGCCGCATTCGCGCTGCATATCGCAATTGCGGCGGTGCTGATGTGGCAAACACCGCAATCTCTGACGCCACCGCCAGCCTCCAGCCCTAACGCATTTGAAGTCAGTATTGTTGCCGCCTCAAAATATGAACCAAGCAAGCAACCTGTCGGTCCTGAACAACAGGCTGCAACGGCTGTCCAGCCGCAGCAAGTTGCGCCACAAACACCACCAGAGGCACAGCCTAAAACGGCAATTAAACAGATAAAGAACACGCAATCCAAAGTGAAGGTTGCTAAACCTAGCGAGAAGCCGAAACCAAAAGAGCCTAAAAAAGAGACTCCCAAACCTACCGAAGTTAAAAGTCAGCCCGAGGAAGTCAAACCGAGCAAAAAGACCACGAAAAAGCGCCTGTCAGAGAGTCAAACAAGCAGCCAAGCAAGTCAACCAGACAGTGCCCCGCAAAAAGCGACACAGAATACCTCAACTGCTCACAAGGGGGCCCATAGTAACAGCCATATTCAAGCTCAAATGGTGTGGAAAGGGCGAGTTCAAGCTCATTTAGAGCGCAAAAAACGTTATCCGCGCAGCGCCAAAATACGTGCACAACAAGGCGCACCTTGGGTTAAATTTAGTATTAATCGCCAAGGCGAAGTGCTCAGTGTGAGCTTATACAAGGCCAGCGGTATCACAGCACTCGATAAAGAAGCGGTCGCTTTGGTTAAACGTGCTCAACCATTGCCTCCCCCACCAGACAGCATAGAGGGTAACCCCATTACGATGGCAGTTCCTATTGCCTTCTTTATTAAGAAATAAATACCTTGTTATTGGCCCTATTGGGGATTTATTTCAAGAATACTTTGAGGGTTTTCAAAACTCGTTCGTTCTTATTTATAAAAGCCAACGAGTTTTAAAACAGATGAGTAATTTAAGAGCCGCCAACTACCCAAGAATGAGCAAACTGAGAACCTCAACATCGAGTGTGCACGATCAACTTGATAAAAAAATCATGGCGCAATCGCCGTTTGAGAGTAAAGCAAACTATGGTCAGTTTTTGCGTTACCAATACCACCTTATGAAACATGTCGAGTCTCTGTATCAAGATGTAAAGTTAGCTGAACTGATCCCGGGCTTAGCAGCCAGAGATCGTACTCAACAACTCACTTTAGACTTTCAAGACCTTGAACTATCGCAACCTGAGCCGATTCAAAATCTCGAAGCCGTCACTGTATCTCAATACGAAAGTTTAGGCTGGTTATACGTTATCGAAGGTTCTAAGCTTGGCGCGGCCGTGCTCGCCAAAGAGGCTGAAAAACTAGGGCTAAATGGCGAGTTTGGCGCACGCTTTTTAGCGGGCTCAGATATCGGCAGAGGCTATCACTGGCGTCAGTTTATGCAAGGCATTGAAGATGCGCCGCTTAATGAGCAACAAGAGCAAGCCATGTTAGCGGGCGCACAAGCGGCCTTTAAATTTGCCAATCAGCTGGTTGAGCTGAGCTACACACAAGCTCCGAGCCCCCATGCCGCATAATTTAAAGCGTACTGCTGTAAAATATAGCTACCTCCTGGGTGGCTTTTTTTCGCTTGGTTTGGCCTTTATTGGGGCCATCTTGCCGGTGATGCCAACTACGGTCTTTTTGATTATCGCACTGTGGTGCTTTTCTCAATCATCCGACAAACTTGAAAACTGGCTACTTACGCACCCAAAGTTTGGTAAAACCCTCAGCAACTGGCAAACACGGCGCATAGTGCCCAAAAAAGCCAAGTACTTTGCAGCCATCAGTATGGGGGTAAGCTTAGTTATTTCTGGCATGACACTGTCATTTGGTTGGCTACAGGTAGCTCTGCTCATTTTGTTCGCATTTATCTGTAATTACTTATTTGCCAAACCCAGTGAAGAAGGCGAGCATGCAAATCGCTCACGCGAAAAACAACTGAATATGATATTAATTTTAATGACAATCGTCGTCGCGCTTATTTGGGGAGTGACACATTAATTGGCCATAGTGTCGACCCCCAACGCCTTGCGCTTGCCAAGTTATACCAACGATTTAAAGCATAAGCTCGACTGCTATTTAAGACTGAAGAACGCCCCCACAACGCAATGAGTTATTTATGCCATGGTGACATATTCGATTATCCAAAAATATTATACTCGCGTACTCATATTATTTTCCTGACCGGTATAATGAATAAATGGACAGTCAAAATCATCGCCAAAAATTAAGTACATCTCATAGAGTTGGGCCACGGTCATCACCGTTTTACCGGTTTCGAAATTACTGATAGTGGCCTGATCTACATTGAGTTTTGCACCCAACTGGCTTTGTGTCAGCTTGTTTCTTTTTCTTAGTCGACGTAAGTTATGCTGCACTTCCGTCATCAGGCTATTCACTTTTATCTTTCTTCTCACTACATTGTTTTTCATCGCTTCCCTCGCCAATGCGCTCTATCAACTGTGTTTACTCATTTCCATATTTACTTATGAAAATACATTGTTAATAATATAAGGCGCTTAATGCGGAAAAATCTTCGAATTTTATAAAAAGGATTATTTATCAGAAATTTTCTTGCCATCAGCATTTTTAGCAAACTAATCAAAGCTTGATTAACCTCTCAACACGGCACTGGATAGAGGCCATTTAGATCAACCTAGGTGTTAGTAGGTAAAACTTTGATATTTGCACAATAAGGAAATCAAATGTGATAAGCGGTGACGACCTCAAAGCCATGAGGAAAAAAGCAGGTTTAACTCAAAAACAAATGGCCGATAAGCTAAATATCACCAGAGAAACTGTGAGTAATTATGAGCTTGGGGTAGGCGAGCCAAGGATCAGTCATTTTTTCAAATGGTTGGCTTATTGTAAAATTGACATTAACCCTCTGATGATACAGATTAGCAATATATCGAACAAATTGACTAACCAAGAAGATATTAAAGATAAGGAATAATGATGAGATCTCTGGATAAGGCATTACTGAAGGGAGTAGTTGGCGGTTCAGTGTTTAAGCCAAATAGACCGCACTCAGCTAAAATCTGCACGCCTGAAAATACAACGCTACCAAAACAAAACCCGTAAATTTTAGATGGTATTGCTTCAAGCGAAACCTTTTCATCACCAGAAAACCAAGCTTGAAAATACATACTGACTAAAGCTCGCAACATAAGTCATTAACTATATGAAAATAGTACATTTGATACTTATTACAGTCATTGCACTTGTCGCCTTCTATATTCAAGTAGATAACCCTGTTTATTCAATGCAATTTTATCTGTCAGTCTTAGCTTTTTGCTTCGTACTTGGTGTATTGAACCAAGAGCCCAATATTTGGCATATCTCGCTCCTGCTCACCTTTATAGCAGTGGCTGAATATAGTCTATTTGCAACAGGGGTAATAGATTTAGGGCAACATGACGATAACTACCTAGTTATTGGTACGATTGTTTTTGGGTTACAACTCTTAATAAATATATTGGCGGTGTTACTTTTTGTGTTTAGAGTTCAAATATCTCGTTTGTTCTCAAGCTCTAGTAAAATCATACTCACAGACTTTGATGGTTTGTTTCACTGGTTATTTATAGCCGCAGGGGTTGTGAATGTTTTAGCCTTAATTGAAAATGCGTTAAGAAATGTATTTGGCTGGCATTCACTGACGTTTGTCTACGACACCTATGAGATATATGGCTATGCGTTGATGGCCATAGCCTGTGGTCTGTTGCTAACTATGCTGATCTTAAAGGTGAAAAATAAGCAGCTTACTTAACGCTTTATAGTCATTTTTTAACTTCTAAAATATGAAATATTGCATATTAATGAGTTACACAAAGGAAAATATCAAGGAACTAATATGAAGAAAATTTTGTGTCAGGAGTCATCTAAAACAAAGCAGCAAAAGCAAATTAAACTATGCCAAAAGCAATGTGATGCGGTATTTGGCGCAGGCCCTTGGCAACCTGAAGACCCTTACGCACTCGCGCCAAGACAGTAACACTTAAAATTTGACGAGCCAGTTCACACTGGCTCATATCACTGCCCGTTATACTTTTGGTATTAATACAGAGCATCATTACCCCTTTCCTGTTACGCCAATTATCAGCCACTCTTCTAGAATTAAGCTAACATGTCTAATAACACCACTCGAGTCGCCATAGTCGTTTAAGTTTTTCATTACGGGGTGTGCTGGCGCACCGTCTATGGCAAAAAACCTTTAAGGAAAGATGTCAAAAATGACTACTCAACATGCTAATAGCAACCTCGTGATGCTGCTCTCTGTTTTGGCGATGTGCATTGTTTTTGCTGTCGACTCACATATTCCGTTGGGTGTTGCGGGCGGGGTGCCTCATATCATTCCAGTTCTGATCTCTTTGTGGGCCAAAAACATAAGATTCACGTTAGTTTTAGCCGTGCTCTGTTCATTATTC
This sequence comes from Pseudoalteromonas luteoviolacea S2607, assembly GCF_001625575.1. Lineage (GTDB taxonomy): Bacteria > Pseudomonadota > Gammaproteobacteria > Enterobacterales > Alteromonadaceae > Pseudoalteromonas > Pseudoalteromonas luteoviolacea_E. The sequence goes on along the minus strand of NZ_AUXV01000011.1, from coordinate 99,573 downwards.
ACTGTGATCGCTTTTTTCAGCTCTCCTAGTGGTGGAGAGCTCTGGAAGGTGTTTTTTAACCGTGGTATTGCGCTCCTCGCCATTTGGTCCTGCGCTTTACTCACCATTAAGTACTTTAACGAGCTCATCAAACATGCTGCGTTAGAAAAAGAGCTAGAAAAAATCTCGGTATATCGCGAAACCATTTCTGGCGTTAATCATTTGGTGAGGAATTTACAAAGCAATTTCTTAATTATCAACCATTCGCCAAACCTGAAAAATGATTTAGGAGAGGAGGTCATTGACGCGCTGAATCAATCTTCACGCGAAGTCTGTGAAATTCTAGATAAGCTGGGGGATTTAGACGAAGTAACACCTGAAGTAATTTCTGAAATAGCTTATTCGAATGTTGAAAAGGCGAAATAACTTAGCAAGCTCGGCACAACTGCTACTGTGTATTCAAACGATACCCGCTTGCAATCCTCCTTGCGAAGATACAATGAGCAAATAGATTACCCCCTTTGATGTATGACTATTTCGAATCAGTCACTATCAAAACTATCTACCTCCGAGTACTCTACTCAACACATGCTTGTTAGCTTAGTTGTATACTCATTGGAATACACCACCTTCTCACAGCAGGCTGTACCAGTAAGCCCGTGACGACAAGGCTCAGCCATAAAGGTTCGATTTGTAGACTATTAAGCGCCATTATCTGATTTTGCCAACCAAAAAGGCGCTTGCGCGCCTTTTTCAAATCAACCAAATTACTCAACCGTTACTGACTTAGCTAGGTTACGTGGTTGGTCAACATCAGTGCCTTTAATTACGGCAACGTAGTATGACAACAGCTGTAGTGGGATTGTATATACAACAGGCGCAATAATGTCTTCTACGTGGTTTACGTTCATTACACGCATTGTGTCATCAGATGCAAATGCGGAGTCTTTGTCAGCGAATACATAGATAATACCACCGCGTGCACGCACTTCTTCAACGTTTGATTTAAGCTTTTCAAGTAGTTCGTTGTTTGGTGCAACAACAATGATAGGCATGTCAGCGTCAATCAGCGCCAGTGGGCCGTGCTTTAATTCACCTGCCGCGTACGCTTCTGCGTGAATATATGAGATCTCTTTAAGCTTTAATGCACCTTCCATCGCAATCGGGTATTGAGAACCACGACCTAGGAATAGTGAATGATGCTTGTCTGCAAACTCTTCCGCCAGCACTTCAATGCCATCAGCCATGCTCAGTGCTTCTTCTAACTTATTAGGTAGCGTCTTGATTGCGTTAACAATAACGCTCTGGTCACGGCCTTTTTCTTGTGCGATAGAAGCCGTTAGCATCAATAAACCAACAAGCTGTGTAGTAAATGCTTTGGTTGAAGCAACACCGATTTCTGCACCCGCTTTGGTCATAAATGCCAAGTCTGACTCACGCACTAACGAAGAACCAGGTACGTTACAGATGGTCATAGAGGCCATGTAACCTTGCTCTTTTGCCAAGCGTAGTGCCGCTAAGGTATCTGCCGTTTCACCTGATTGTGAAATCGTGACTAATAAGCTATTTTCGTGAACAAACGACTCACGATAGCGGAATTCTGACGCAATTTCTACATTGCAGCTCACGCCTGCAAATTGCTCAAGCCAGTAACGTGCAACCATACCCGAGTGGTATGACGTACCGCATGCAATGATTTGTACATGCTTCACGTCTTTGAAGATTTGATTGGCGCTGTCACCAAAAGCATCAATTGCCACTTTGTCGTTTTCAAGACGGCCTTCAAGGGTGTTACGAACAGCCAGTGGTTGCTCGTAAATTTCTTTTAGCATGTAGTGACGGTATTCACCTTTACCTGAAGCATCTTGCGTGATGTTTGATTCAATCACTTCACGCTCTACTGGGTTACCCTCAACGTCAAAGATTTCAACCGTATCACGCGTTATACGCGCAACATCGCCTTCTTCTAAAAACATAAAGCTGCGTGTAACAGGTAACAGTGCCAGCTGATCAGAAGCGATAAAGTTTTCACCAAGGCCTAAGCCGATAACCAAAGGGCTACCTGAACGTGCCACGATGATTTCGTTGTCATTATCTTTATCGAATACAACAGTGCCGTACGCACCTTCTAACTGCTTGGTCGCAGCCTGAACAGCCTCAAGTAACGTCTTATGCTGTTGGCGTAATTGATGAATAAGGTGCACCATAACTTCTGTATCTGTATCCGATAAGAAGGTATAACCGTCATCTCGCAGTGCAACACGCAATGCTTCGTGGTTTTCAATGATGCCGTTATGCACGAGTGCGATTTGCTCATTTGATAAATGTGGGTGAGCGTTCGCTTCGGTTACACCACCATGTGTTGCCCAGCGTGTGTGTGCAATACCGGTTGTGCCTTTAACATTCGCGCTATCCAGTGCGCTTTCAAGGTTAACCACTTTTCCAACCGCTTTGACTGTATTCAAAGTACCTGCATCGCTCAAAGCAACACCCGCTGAATCATAGCCGCGGTACTCTAAGCGCTTTAAACCTTCAATTAAAATTCGGTTAACTGGGCGTTCTGCCACAGCTCCTACGATTCCACACATAATCTCTCCATTTTTTGCACGTTTGTGTGTTTAATCTTGTGTGATCTCTGCACAGATCACGTTCACGCCATGGGCCTCGATCGCTTGGCGCATGTCTGGCGCCAAGGTGTTGTCGGTGATCAAGGTTGTGACTTGCTGCCAAGGCAGCTCTAAATTTGGGATTTTGCGACCAATCTTCTCAGACTCCACCAGCACAATAACTTCTCTGGCTGACTCTGCCATCACCTTGCTCAAACCAATTAACTCGTTAAACGTCGTTGTGCCACGAGCCACGTCAATGCCATCTGCGCCAATAAATAGCTGATCGAAGTCATAAGAGCGTAGCACTTGTTCTGCAACTTGGCCTTGGAACGACTCAGAATGGGGGTCCCAAGTACCACCGGTCATCAATAAGGTGGGTTCGTTTTCTAGCGACAGCAGACGGTTAGCAATGTTGATAGCATTGGTCATCACCACCAAGCCTCGTTTGCTCGCAAGTTCTGGGATCATGGCAGCAGTTGTTCTACCGCTATCAATAATTATCCGATTATGATCTCGAATAAGTGCCGCGGCTGCCTTTGCAATTGACACTTTGCGATGTGGGTCTTGTTTATCCACATTGGTTGCAACAATTTCTTTTGGTAATGCCACTGCACCTCCGTAACGGCGCAGCAACAGACCGCTCTTTTCAAGTGCGGTTAAATCCTTTCGAATCGTAACTTCTGATGTTTCGAACTCAGCGGCTAAAGCCTCAACACTCACTTCACCTTCACTATTTACTCGTGAGACTATGGTATGTCGGCGCTGTTGTGTATTACGTTTAGTCATCAAATGTGCACTTAAGTTTCGTTTCGAAATTTAAGTGCATTGTAGTCGAAACTTTGCTGTTTATTCAAGCGCTCTTTGTTTAAAAAACTTGCGACCACTCACAATAATCCCTAAAATCTCAACAAATTGTCTAAATCACCAACAAATTCAAGAGTAAAGATGAAACTTATCATTTTGTTATTAGGTGTATTCTTCCACACCTTTACCTATGCCGCTGTCACTCCTTGGCTTGACTTTACATATAAAAATGGCCTCATTACGATTCCAGTCAAAGCGTCTGGTATCGATAGTTACGCCGTTCTAGACACTGGTGCAAGCATCAACGCTATCAACAGCAGCTTTGTAAATGCAAACAAACTTGACTATACGCATAGCGGCAACATGCACATCCAAGGTGCATTCGATACGCAACGTAATAAAGTCTACCAAAAGGTCCCGGTCTCATTTTTTGGCATAGAAACCTCTTTAGAAGGGCTCCCGGAAGTGACTTTTGATGACGAGACCACGTCTTTACTATTTGGCCGAGGTTTTTTTCAATTATTCAACACACAAATTGATTACCCGAATAAGCGTATTCGCTTATTAACGCATGATCACCTAGATTTGAAAAAGTTTGAAAATATTGATTTTAAAATCCAAAAAGGCTTTGGCCAACCTATTGTTAAGATTGACATTCAGGGCGAGTCAGCGTGGATGTTATTAGATACCGGATTTACGGGTGGAATTATGATTGAACGCCGCTTTGCTGACAGATTTGGTTGGTTAGAATCAGAAAACCAAGTATCCACATTTTCTGGCGTTAATAGCACAGGCAATATGGAAACAGCCAAAGCAAAAGAAGTCACCTTTGGTCCTTTTACGTTGTCAAACGTACCGGTTTCTTTTCCAGCCAAAGGCAATAATGTCAATCTTGTCAGCCAATATAGTTCAACGGCCAGCCATGTAAAAGGCACTAAGGTCAGAGGTATTGTCGGCTACCAAGTCTTTAAACACTTTGTGATGACGATGGACCTTAAAAAGGGCAACATGCATATAAGCACACCGAAAAGCAATTAATCACAAAGCAAAAGGGTCAGCAAATGCTGACCCTTTTTGATTTTATTCATAGCGTAAAATCAGTGACGGGCGCACACTGGCAGCACGAAAGGCCAGTAATGCCACCGTTAGCCACGTACTTAACGCCACAAACACGGCACTGCATAAATATACCCAAGGCACTTGCGAAATACGCTCGTTAAAGTTGCTCAACCAACCCTCCAAGAACCAGTAACTCATAGGAAATGCCAGTAATACCGCCACCGCGATTAATACCAAGTATTCCCGAGCTAAAAGATTCACAAGGCTATATCGAGAAGCGCCCAGTACTTTACGTACCGCCACTTCCTTTTGTCTGCGCAGTGCAGAGAAAGAAGCCAAACCTAGCACCCCAAGGCAAGTTAAAAACACCGCCAATGAGCTGAAAAATAAGACTAACTGTTGAACACGGTGCTCACTAATATGCGCTCGCTGGTATTCATCTTCAATACGCGTGATAGACACTTCATGTAACTTAAGTTGCTCAACGACCATCGTCTGAATTTGTCTCGATACCTGCTCAGTCGATACACTCTTATCCAGTTTTACAACAATGTCTGCTCCAGGTAGGCTATTGACGCCCAAGCGGAAGGAAAGCGGTAGCTTTTGCTGTTTCGCTGATCCCAGCTTTACATCCGCAACGACGCCAACAATGGTCACTTGCGTGCGTCCTCGATGCGCAGTTGCTTGCTTGCCGATGATGTCATTTGGGTTGTCATAGCCTGCCAATTTCATCAAGCTCTCAGTGACTAAAATGGCATAATGTCTGACACCTTGGTCATCCGTGTGTGCCCAGTCAGAGCCATACTGGGGCACAAAATCACGCCCTGCCAGCAGTGTCAGTCCCAATGTATCAACCGCATGGTAGCCCGTTGATACCGTAGGTTGCGTACCTTCAATTTGCTCACCATTGGGCCACGTTAAGAATAACTCACCATTCATATCTACCGTTAAGTTCGTATTGCTGATCGTCACCTGTGATACTCCCGGTAGCGCACGAATACTATCAAATAGTCGGTTATTATCCGCTTTGAAAAGTAATTCGGATGGCAGTGATTTCACCAGTAGTCTGTCTGTTTTGCCATAGCCAACTTCTAACTCATTCACCAGCGCCATTTGTTTGTAGATAGTTACCGCAGCGATGATCAAAGCAATCGACAGGACACTTTGTAAATACAAGGTGAGTTTTCGCACCCAAATAGCAGTTTGGCCTCGCTGTAAATCTCCACTCAGGACACGTTTTGCGCTAAATGAAGAAATAAACAGCGCGGGGTATAACCCAGACAGTACGCCTACTAACATTATCACCCCAATCACAGAGACTAAAAACCAAGCCGAAAAGTCTAAACTTAGGTTTCTGCCCAGCATTTGATTCACCCAAGGCAATGTTATTTCGACTAAAGCCAGTGCGATTAAGCCCGAGATACTGACCACCAACAGTGCTTCAGTTAGAAATTGCTGTATTAGCTGCAACCGACTGGCGCCCAGTGCTTTTCTCACTCCGACCTCTTTTGCACGTCTGGCTGCGGCCGCTATATTCAAGTTAATAAAGTTAGTGCTTGCCACGAGTAGTAAGATGACAGCTAATGCGACGCTTACCCACATCACTTGCTCAGAACCACCTTGCTTCATTTCAAATGGGCCATTGCTATTAAAATACACATCCAGTAGCGGCACCATATGCAAAGTTAGGGTTTTTCTGCGCCCCTGCTGTCTATCATTAAACGTGCGGTTGAGCTCCGCTTCAATCGCCGTTGAATCTGCATTGGACGCTAAACGCATGTAAAGGTAACCATGCACATCTGGATCCGCATGCTTAGGAACCGCTGTTAGAGTATGAAAATAAAAGTGCGTATTTTCGGGTAAATCTTCAAACACAGCGGCAACGGTGTAACTGCCCGAGTCATGATTTAGTTGCTCTCCAACGACATTGGTGTGGCCAAATAAGCTAATCGCTGTACTTTGGCTGAGAGCCAGTTGATCGGGTAGTGAAATGGCATCTTGTACCGACCCTGACAATACGTTCAGATTGACAAAGTCGAGCAAATTGCCTTTGACGGCATAAAAGCTTGGTAGCTGCACCTGTCTGTCAGCCACCTTCACTGTTAGCGCCAATGCAGCATTGTAAAACTCTAAGCCGTCGGCACTCGCAAGTAATAAAACATCCTCAACTTGTGTATGTTCTTTGAGCATTTCTGGGGCATCGCTGCCTGCCGTGCCAACTAATTGTAAACCCCAACTACGGTAGTCTGTATGTACGCGATAAACCTGCTGCGCATGTGGCTGAGTGCGATCAAATGACAGCTCATATACTGCAAACAAAGTCACCATAATTGCCGCTGCCAAACCGATGCTAAGACCCATAATATTTAAAGCAAAATGCTGTTTATGGTTGGAGAATGCGCGTAACGACGTTTTAAGATAATTTGAAAACATAATACCTCCTAGGGCTCCTTGCTGGCCTCGGGTGTTAAGCAACACTCGCTGTGTGATTTACCTGACTCGCTTTATCTACAATGATTGTTCCATCAAGGAGACGTATTACCCTGTCTGCATATTTTCCTTCGGTTTCAGAGTGCGTCACCATAATCACCGTGGTGCCGTCTCGGTTTAACTCTCGTAGCATGGCCATTACTTCTTGAGAATTTTTTGAATCAAGGTTACCCGTTGGCTCATCCGCTAAAATCAGTTTCGGGTTGATCACCAGCGCGCGTGCTACCGCCACCCGCTGCTGTTGGCCACCCGAAAGCTGTTGCGGTAAGTGACTGGCTCGATGGTCGATTGCCACACGTTTTAAAATTTCTTCCACACGCTGAGTGCGCTCGGCCTTAGAGACATTTTGATACTGCAATGGCAGTGCGACGTTTTCAAATACGGTTAATTCGTCGATTAAGTTAAAGCTCTGAAAGACAAAGCCAATCGACGCTTTGCGTAAATTTGCCATCTGTTGCTCAGAAAACGCCGCAACCTCAGTCCCATCAAAATTGTAACTACCGCTAGAGGGAGCATCCAACAACCCTAAAATAGAAAGTAAAGTGGACTTGCCACAGCCGGAAGGTCCCATTATGGCTACAAACTCCCCTTGCTCAACCGTGAGATCAATGCCATTCAATGCGGTTGTTTCGATATCATGTGTTCTAAACACACGATGTAAATTAGACAGCTTAATCATGATTGTTCCTTAATGTTTTATAGGTGCTTATCGTTTTTAGTTTGTTAAATTTAATACTTGGGCTTTGTCAAAATTACCGTAGTTGGAGGTAATCACTTGCTCTCCTGGTGCAAGACCAGAAATCACCTCATAGTAATGTTGATTTTTCTTGCCTAAACGCACGTCACGGCGTGTCGCTTGGCTACCTTCACGATTGAGTACAAAGACCCAATGCCCACCACTGGTGGTAAAGAATGCCCCGCGTGGCAACAATGTCGCCTGTGCTTGTTCGTCGCTGAACATCAATTGAGCATCTAAACCTTGTCCACGTTTGATGTCTTGAATACCAGACGGCAATTCGGCTTCAATTTGAAACTGCGCATTGGTCACTCGGCTATCAATTTTGCTGATTTTTGCTTGCAACATGTTGCTGCCATGAGATATCTCCACAGCCATACCTAACGATACTTGTGTTAAGTAAAACTCATCTAAGCTCACTGCTAATTTGTACTCTCCTGGAATATCTATTTGACCTAAACGCGCGCCAGCTTGCTTGGACTCACCAACTTGCACATCTAGTTCACTGAGATATCCAGATACAGGTGCAGTAACTTGTAAACTTTCAAGATTTTTACGCGCAAATTGCAGATTGTTTTGCAGCATCTTGGCACTGTCTTCCAGTTGAGCCAGTTGCACTTCACGAATGCTGGTCTCTTGCTTTTGACGCTCTAGGGTTAATTTATGAATATCGCGGTTGTACTGTAGGTCTTGACGGATCTCATCCACTTCATCTTGACTCGTTAGGCCCTTTTTAAGCAGTGCCTCAGATTGTCTAAGCCTGCGCTCTAGGTGGCTTATCTGTAACTCTATGTCTAACAAATCGCGCTTAAGGTTTAGCGTGTTAGTGGTCATGGTCATCTGGGTGTTGCGTAAAAAGTTAAGTTGTTCAGTGACTTGAGCTTCACGACTCATCACATCTAGTTGTAAATTGGTGTTAGAGAGCCGCACCAAAGGCTGTCCTTGCTCAACATAAACACCTTGCTCCACCAATTTCCCCTCTACACGGCCACCAGACACTGTGTCTAGAAATATGGTTGTTTTTGGCACAACTTGCCCGCGAATATTCAACGCGTTTTTAAACTCACCACTGATCACAGAGCTGACAGTCACCCCAGCCTTATTAACGGTTTGCATTTGTCCCTGCTCTGCCGACTGGCTCAGACTATATGCGCCAAAACCAACCAACAAAGCGAAGCAGCTAAATAGTGCTGGCTTGATGTAACGACGGTGATTTTTATTAGAGATTTTCTTATCCATAACATCAGCTCCTTTTGCCTAGTTACCTAATTACTAGTCAATTTTGGTGCCAACAAAAAAACTATTAAAATACAATCAGTTAATATAAATATGGAAGGCAGAAACTAAATAAGTGTCCGTTTACAGTACACTTATCTGTCCATAATTGGACACTTTCTGTGGTTTTGCGGTAAGCTGCTCGGGTCAAAAAATAACTACATTGAGTCGCCGGCATGGAAAAGCAGGGAACTATACTGATCGTGGATGACAATACAGATGTATTGCTCGCCGCTAAGCTGCTACTAAAGCAACATCACAAAAAAATCCTCACCACAGACAACCCTTTTGACGTAGAAGGGTTACTTAACATCCATCAAGTAGATGTCATTTTACTCGATATGAATTTTAACCGAGATGCAATTAGCGGGCAGGAGGGGTTTTATTGGCTCAAGAAAATTCATGAACAAGAGCCCTGTATTGCAGTGGTATTGATGACCGCTTATAGCGATGTGCAGTTGGCTGTTGAAGCCATCAAAAATGGCGCGACAGACTTTATTGCCAAACCTTGGCAAAACGACCAATTATTGACCGTCGTTGCTACCGCACTCGCCCACGCGCAAGACAAGCAAGCGATTCATCAACTCTCGCGACAGACTCAAGGGCTGAGTCAGGCACTTAGCCAATCCCAAAGTAAGTTTATTGGGCAAAGTGATGCGATGTTACACGTTTTTGATACCCTGCATAAAGCAGCCAAAACTGATGCCAATATTCTAATCACAGGAGAGAGCGGTACGGGCAAAGAATTAACAGCGCATGCTATACATCAACAGAGTACCCGAGCACATATGCCATTTATCAGCTTAGATATGGGGGCCGTCTCGGGTAGTTTGTTTGAAAGTGAGCTATTCGGCCACAAAAAGGGGGCATTTACCGATGCAAAAACGGATAGAGTTGGTCGTTTTGAATTAGCTCATGGTGGCACCTTATTCTTGGATGAAGTAGGTAATATGCCGCTTGATCAACAAGTGAAATTGTTAGCAGCATTACAAAATAGGCAAATCACCCCGGTTGGCGGCAATCAACCCATCGATGTCGACATTCGTTTGGTCTGTGCGACCAATGATGCCCTGCCACAATCAGTTGTAGATGGTCAGTTTCGTCAAGATTTATTGTATCGAATCAATACCATAGAAATTAACCTCCCCCCTCTACGAGAGCGAAAAGAGGATATTCCCTTGTTGGTTGAGCACTATATGCATAGTTACCAACAAAAGTATCGCCGCGAGCTGACACTTCCGCCCAGTGCGTTGCGGACACTGTGCGAGTATTCATGGCCGGGTAATGTACGTGAGCTTGCCCACACCATAGAACGCGCTGTTATCCTCTCTGAAGGTAAAGAGCTGGCGATCCACCATGTACTCATTGCATCTAATGCGCCAACGTCTGCGCAACCTGTCCATTTGCAAGAATATGACACGTTTGATTTAGATGTGCTTGAACAAAGAGCAATTCGGGCTGCATTAAAACACCATCAGGGCAATGTTAGTCATGCGGCTAAAGCATTAGGTTTGACTCGTGGCGCCATGTATCGCCGCTTAGAAAAGTACGGGCTGTAATCATGAACAGTCAATTTAAGGTGCTGATGGCGGCATGCAGTTTAGTTGGTATGGGTATGTTACTGCAGCTGGCTATTGTCACTTTCGGGCTCAGCGCCACCACGATTGTCATTACCTTTTCGGCAATATTATTGGCCGTTTGGCTTCACCATATTTTTCGTAAAGAAAAACGAGTACCTATGGAGTTGTTCCGAGCGCTTGCGAATGGTGATCACACCTTGGGGTTACCAAGTAACCATCCTTTACGCCAAGACTTTCGTAGCGCACAAGCACAAATGCAAGCTGCACAATTAGCAGCCGAGCAGCAAGTACAATTTATCGACGCCGTATTTAGCCATATGGATCTGGCTATGCTTATCTGTAATGATCACGGTCGAATCATCGAGCAAAGTGCTGCGGTCACAAAGCTGCTGGGCTTGAAAATCAAGCATATAGATGCCCTAGCAAGCAACAACCCGCAAATTAGTGACTTTATTAATAAGACGCTTAAAAACAGCCGTCAAACCTTCTCTTGGCAAAACAATGAGCTCCATGACACCTTGTATATACAGGTAAGTACACTGTGGATCCAAACTAAGTTATACAAAGTTATTACCTTGCAATCGATTAAAGAGGAGCTCAATGCCAAAGAGCAACACGCATACAAACAGCTCACAAAAGTACTTACCCATGAGGTCGCTAATTCAATCACCCCGCTCTCTTCAATGGCACAAACTTGCATCGCATTGTTGCCAGACTCATTGAGTTTTGATGAAGAAGAAGACAAGCAAGACCTCCATTTAGCACTGTCTACTTTGGCGTCAAGAAGTGCCCACCTAAGTGAGTTTATTCAAGAGTTTAGAAAGCTGAGTAGCTTACCTGCACCGCAGCTCACCACGGTTGATCTTGGCGAGCTCTTAAAAAATATTAAACAACTCTTTTGTATGCAGCATACCGGTGTGACCTTTATGACCGAAGTGCCAGACAATGCACGGTGTGTGCTTGATATTAATCAGATAGAACAAGTTTTAATAAATCTCTGTAAAAATGCAGTAGAGGCACTTGATATATGCGACCAAAACAACCCCATGATCACGTTGAAGATCATCAAAAATGACCGTAACAAGCTCTGTGTGGATATCATCGACAATGGCCCAGGGATCACCGAGCAGGCCCAGGCTATGATGTTTGTGCCCTTCTACACCACCAAGCAACAAGGCTCGGGCATTGGCCTGAGCCTGTCTAGGCAAATCATGCTGCAACATGGTGGTGAACTCGTGTATTTGCAAAAACCACAAGGAGCCTGTTTCCGCTGTATATTTGGTTAGCAATATAAGTTCATAATATCGTCGCAATAGTATGGGAAAGTGCCTGAAATTAGGTAAACTAACCCTGCGTTTCTGATTTAGGGTTATATGATGACAGAGCAATTAAAAAAGGAATGGGCCATTTCCATAGGAGGCTGGAGTGCACTGATCTTATTTTTAACTGGCACTTACATACTCTATGACTTTGCTATGCCCGCCTCTCAACAAATTAACAATCACCCCGCATGGGCATTGCAAGAATGGGGGATATGGTACTTGCTCACACCCATAATCTTCCGTCTCTTAGATCAATATCACAGCAAACAACAATTAACACATCAAAAGCTGATTGGTATTTTGGCGCTGATGCTGTGTATTTCTATGACATACCAAAGTATTTTCGATTTATTCGTCTTTGATGACAGCATCGCATACACCTTATTGTATTTTGCGCCGTCACACCCATTGGTCCTGTTCGTCATTAGTTATATTTGGCACACATTTTTACGGGCTGAGCACTGTATCGATAGCAGCATCGAGGTTGAGCGCGGCGCTAAAAAGTCACAGCTTAATTATGATGATATCACCCACATAAACTCAGCCAGCAACTATGTGGAATTTCATACCCAAGAGCAGCAATTTTTAAAACGCACGACGCTTAAACAAGTCGAGCAACAATTACCAGACTCGCAATTTATACGCACCCATCGTTCGCACTTGGTCAATCTAAACTTTATCGAGCGAATTCAAATTAAACCTTCTGGCAGTGGCCTAGTGCTGCTAAAAAACGGGCAATCTGTCGCTTTGAGTAAAGCGTTTAAACCAAAAGTTAAAGCGCGATTAAACAATGCCGCTTAGACACTTCCTATCCACTCATCCCTAAATTCATAGGGATGAGTGCACCGCATCGGTCCGCTCATCCCAAAGTGCGTCCAATAACCCCTAATACTTTGATTTAAGTAGTTTGTTTTTATCCAATAAGCGCAGGATTTTATGTAATTGGAAGCTTAAAAAGCCATGGAAAAGTCACTCAACAAACACTTATCAATGTTAGGGGTGCTCCTCTATACTGCGGCCGCCTCGGTTTCGGCGGCGCCTGAATATACAGATAGCCAAAGCACGATAGACCCGCCACAATTTGCAGTACTCAATTATGATGGTCAGGCACTAGAACAACTATATGGGCAAAATGCACTTGATAAAATTGAACAGATCCCAGGCTTTGCATTAGTGCAAAATACCGCCAGCCGGGGTTTGTCCGCCGCAGGAGGGAATGTACTGATCAATGGCGCTATGCCCGCTTCCAAGAGCGAGTCATTGAGCCAGATACTGAGCCAATTACCTGCCGCGCACATTACCGCTTTGCACTTCTACAGTACTGGGCATCCTTTTGGCAGTGTCAGCCAATATAATCAAGTGATCAATGTGCTCACACACACCAGTAGCATCACAACCAATTGGCAAGCACATAGCAAGCTAACTTCTGCTTACCAATCGTATCGCCCCAGTGAATTGGCAGCGCAGTTGTCTGTTCCCATGGATGTATGGCAACACCAAATCAACGTTCATTATCAGGATGATAGACATCAATCGGTATCCTCTATTGCGTCCCAATCTGCGCAGCAAGTTATCACCGAAGTGGGCTCTGAAGATTTTTTTGAAAAATTGAACAGCCGATTACTGTCGCTGAATAGCACCCGACAGCAAGCTGCAAACCGCTTAATACTCTCAGCAAAGACGCTGCAAGATGATTGGCAAACAGACTTTAGTAGACTCTATGACCGTATGCATCATCCGCTCACTCACACTTGGCAGTACAATGAATCCATTGATACGGTTGAATATGAATTCAGCGCCGACTGGTTGAAAAAATTAGCGCAGGGCAAGCAATTACAACTAGTTGCATTACAGAATAAGAAAACAACAAATAACCTTTCAGTCACCACAGAAACAGGTGAGCAAAACGACATTTTTAAGCAATACAAGTCACATAAAGAGCAAGTAATGCAGTTTCGCTTTGGCGCGCCGCACAGCCTTTTAAAGCCGGAGATCGGCATTGAAATCAGCCGTAATCAACTCGATGCCGTTACACAGGCCAGTGGTAGCCAAATTGCCAGTCGAGTGTCTGAAATTAGGTACCTACCATTTGTTGCGTTCACTTATACGATGAACAAACAATGGCAGCTTTATACCCGGCTCAATACAGAGCATACCAAGCTCAAGAGCATGGCGGCATCGACCCATCGTAGTGACCTGAATTTCGTAAAGCCGCTGGTACGCTTAAGTTATGAAAGCAAGCATAATTGGGACTTTGCACTCACAGCTAGGCACCATGTTGATCAACTCGACTTTCAGCACTTTGTGACCAGCCAAGATGCAGGGTTTGATCGCAGCCAGTCTGGCAATCACCGATTGCAACCGAGTAAATTCAGTGAATTGGCTGCGCAGCTAAATACCCGCCCAACGGACTCCCTCTTTATCAGCCTTAAGGTATTCAATCAGTGGCAAAAAGATATTCATGAGATAGTTACGCTGACAAATGGCAGCGCGGGCCTTGGCAATGCAGGCAATGCGACGCTTTTAGGGAGTACGTTCTCTGCGACTTTGAACACAGATAACTTTTTATCGGGTAGCCAGCTGTCGCTTGACTACGAATATTCAACCGCACGTTATCACGATCCGCTTACAGGTACTCGCGCAACGACAGGGTTAACACCACATAGTGCCAGCATAGAATTTAGACGCGACATGCCAAATTACAGCTGGGGCGTAGACATTAGTCTCCCTGAGTCTGCGACTTATTTTTATCAAGATGAAATCTTTGTCGAGCGCGATCACACTGAAATAAATGCGTTTGGTGAATATTCTTTGTCCAACTCACTGCGCGTCAAAGTCACAATAAACGCGCTAAATTCGGCAAAATATACCTATACGCAAACCTATTTCGACGCAAAGCGAGGTGACATATTCGATGGGGAAACTCGTTTTGATGAACAGGTGCAACCGGTGGTCAAACTGTCTTTGACAGGCACCCTATAACACGGGGCGTTTACGCCCCAATTCTATCTAATGGACGAGTGGCAACTTAAATCGACAGTGCCCATCGCTGACACTGCCTACCATTTCGTCGTAGGCGGTTTCCATATCAAAAGTGGCTTCTTTGGCTCCAAGCTCAACCAGCTCAACCTCAGCTTCACGCAGAGAGTTATATGTGACGATTTTCCCCTGTTTATCGGTGATTAGATGATAATTACCTAGCACATCTAACCCACCAGCGAGGTAATGGTTAGAATCTGCGTAACTCAAAATGACGGGATCCATGTAGCTGTGCTCAAATTGCTCTTTCAATTCTGTGCGGTCCATAAAAATACCCCTTACTGAATGGAACTACTTTACTTAAACGCAACAAACCCAATTTTAGTTCAAAAAAACAGCAATCACTATGTAAGACCTTCAACTTGTACCAGTTTTTTTAACTTGTCTATTTATTTCATAAGCTTATAAAATAGCAGTACAAAAACAACAATAAAGGGACTGAATCATGCTCAAACGTCTATTGCTCATCTCCACTATACTGATGCTCACAGCTTGTCAGTCAACTCAGGTAACAGAGGAAGTCCATGATGTTCCATCAGAAATACCGGAATATCAAAAGACCAGCAGCCACCAAAGCGCGACGGCACCACAAGACATTAATACTGATAGTGCACCTCCTACTGCGCCAGAAGATGCAAAAGATGTGTGGCAGCGTATACGCCAGCAGATTAGCTTCGCGCCATCAGAGCACAGCAGAGTAAAAAAGCGTATAGAGTGGTATTTAAAGCACCCAAACTATATGCACACAATCAGCGAACGCGCAGAGCCCTTGCTTTACTACATCGTGACTGAAATCGAAAAACGAGGTTTACCCATTGAATTAGCGCTGATGCCGCTCATTGAAACTGATTTCGATATGCAAGCCTATTCTCATAAACACGCCTCAGGACTTTGGCAACTCACCCCACTTATTGCAAAACATTATGGTCTTAAAATAAACCCTTGGTACGATGGTCGCCAAGATCTAATAGACTCAACCAATGCAGCGCTGGACTTTCTCACTTACTTACACCGTCGCTTTGACGGCAACTGGTACCATGCTATTGCGGCATATAATACCGGAGAAGGCCGCGTATTTAGAGCAATAGAAAAAAACCGTAAAGCAGGAAAATCAACGGACTTCTTTGCATTAGAATTACCGCGACAAACTCGCCATTATGTACCTAAGTTACTCGCTGCAACCCAGCTACTTAAGCAGCAGCTGATGAATTTTCCAGCCATTGCGAATGCACCTGCGATCTCTGTGGTTTCACTACCCAACGCCACCATACTCGACAACAGTCCAGAATGGTCAATGCTGGCAGAACTGAATACGGGTTATGCCCGCTTTCCTGCGCTGCTTGGCGGCCCTAATCGACTGATTATGCCCGCTAATAAAGTAGAAGATTGGCAGCTCTACGCACAAAACCTGCCGACTATGCCCAATGAACAATGGCAATCCTATACCATACGTCGCGGTGATAGCTTGAGTGTGATCGCACAGAACTACGGATTGAACGTATCGCAACTAAAGTCTTTCAACCAATTACGTTCAGACAAAATTCGCGTTGGCGACAAGTTGATCTTGCCCATCCTCGCAGATCAGCAGTACACCTATACGGTCAAATCGGGTGACAGCCTATGGCGTATCGCCAAACAATTTAACGTCTCAGTGAATAAACTCAAACAATGGAATCAGCTATCTCACTCCACCTTGCAAATAGGCAAGCGGCTCACCATTTTCTTAGCCGCGCCATAATAGGAAGCCAGAGATGTCCACTGAACAGCCAGCAGAACATAATAACGCTGTAAAATTGAAGAAGTTTAAATGGCGCCTTTCTCGTTCGAAGATGAACAGCATATTGGCGCTCTGTGCAATTTTAATCTCCGCGGCTTCTTTTTATGCCACTTATATGCAAGCAAAAGCGGCACAAGAGCAAGTCGCAGCAGCAGAGCGACAGCTTTACGCAGAAACTTGGCCTTGGTTACAAGTGAGCTACAGTGACTATGACCTTGAGGCAGATCGTGCTCGTATGACGGTCAAAGTCACTAACTCAGGCACCGGCCCCGCGCTAATAAAATCCATGCAATTTGAGTTTCAAGGCACAACATATCAAAACCTCAGAGCATTATTAAATGACTGCTGTAGTCTCGATGCCTACAAAGCGGCCTTGACGGAAGTACAAGCCGATAACAACAACATTAATTACATGAAAAAATTTGGCTGGTACGTCACCAGTAACCCCAATAATGCACTATTGGCAGACGGCAATGATTTAGTTTTGTTTGCAATGACTCGCAGTAACTTTAACAGCAACCTATGGGAAAAAATCAGTGAGATGGTACCTGATATCGAGGTAAATACTTGCTATTGCTCCCTACTCAAGCAATGCTACACAGTTAACAAGGCATCAGAAGTCAAAAAGGTTGCGAAGTGTTCCAGCTAAAAACATTAGACCGCCACTTAGCCGCTAAACATATCTGTTTATATGAAGGCGTTATTGCCCACCTATACCTTGATACACGTGGTAATGTAACCCTAGGTGCTGGCTTTCTCATTGACGATGCAAAAATGCTGGCGAAAATCACTTTAAGAGAAAAGTCGACAAAGAAAGCGGCGAGCAGAGACCTTAAAGCGCAAGAGTTTGCCACGATTTCAAAACTCCCAGAAGGGCGGCGCGCTAGTTGGTATGAGCAACACTGCCAGCTATATTTGCCACACGAAGAATGCTTAAAGCTGCTGGATAAAAAGTTGAGCGCTTTCGAGTGTGAGCTAGACACTTTATTTTGTTCTGAAAACGGTTACATTCCTTTCAAAAAAATGCCCAGTCATGTTCAGTTGGCACTCCTTGATATGGCCTATAACCTTGGTACCCCAAACCTGAGTCGAGCGTGGCCAAAATTACTCAACGCCATACGAGCTGAGAATTGGTCAGCCGCCGCAGATGAATGCCACCGTAAGCATGTCAGTGCTGCGCGAAACAAAGCAACTGCCAAGTTATTTCGTCAAAGTGGCTCTGTGAGCATCATACGCCGACTCGCGCATTTTTTACTAACCCAACTCAGCCAACGTATTAAGCGCTGAGACCAAATGAGGCTATTGGCGTATAGTGCAAACCATCTTGTAACGTATGCGAATGATACAAGTGAAAGTTTGACACTGTCAGCGTAAAGGGCTCTATAGATGCTCGCACTTGAGGTATCGGTTTATGATTACGAAACAACGTAATATGTGGTGAATACGCATACGGGTTGGTATACAGTTGCCATTGTTCTGAAATATCTCGTAGTGGCGCAGCCAAGCTTTTCAAAGCTTCGCAAGGTGATGGGGATAAATAAAAAATACCATTGTGTGACCAGTAGCCTGATTGTGCAAAATGAAGTTCAAAGGGCGCACTGTCAATCTGGCTTGCAAAATCAATCAATGCGTCGGTTGTGGGTGTGTCCACTTGTGCTAAAAAGGCTAGTGTGACGTGCCAATTTCGCGACAAAGTCGGCGCTTTACGATACGCCACTGAATCGTCTAGCCATCGCTGAATTACATCCGTTGCTGGACTATCCAAACCGATCCCAAAAAATAACCTTCGCGTTGACATCACTTAAACTTAACTTGTTTGTTGCTCGGACGATAAGTTCTTTGCTCAGGGTTAGTCCACTTGCCATTTTTTAGGTATTGCGTCGAAACGGTGAATGCGCCATGTTTGAAACGACTTGTCGACTTCACTTCAGTAATACCATCTTGATTCCCTTCAACGGACTCATAAGCGACAAACTCATGCTCACTGACGACCTCGATTCTGCCCGAAGTGTAAAAGCCCGCAGTGGTAAAATAATAGAAGACAATACTCTGCTTTGCTTTATCCCAAAACAGCAAAGACTCACCACCATAGGCACCGTCATTAATCGAGTGCAATGTTCGAATGGCAGTGCCATTGAGTGCTCGCTCCCACTGACTTACATCTGTAACCGCAGGTTGCCCACTCGCCATTGAAAAGCTGGCTTGCCATGTTCCTAAGTACGGTTCAAACACCTTGAGTTCATCTGCAATGTTCGCCGCCCACGCACTTTGCACACACAACAATATACCGCCAAACATGCCAATTAAACGTCTCATCTCATTACCTTATTATGTAAAGTTATCTCTATATATAGCCATAGCGCGTAGCTTTAGCTCGTATTAGGCATAAAAAAAGCGCCTTAAATGCGCTTTTCATTATTTATTAAGGCTTACGCTTTTTTATCTGCAGAAAAATACTTACGACGCAGTAAATCATGAATAACCAGTTCTTGTTCACGGCCATAGGCTTTGAACATACGGTTGTTATGCATGTGCAGTAATGAGCTAAGCAAGGAGTTTCGAGTACAATTTAATTGCCCTTCTGCGATTTGTCGGTTAAGCACCTCAATCACAGGCGCAACGCTTGCTTGCCACTGCTCTAGAATAGCCAATATCGCGCTTTGCACTTCGTCACATTGCTGCGCTTGCTCTGGCACCAGCTTGATAAAATCGTCGTCCATCTGAGTTTGATATTCGCGATAACGGTTTCCTAGCTGCTTACGTAGCGCGCTCGTTTCATTAAACTCTCGGCCAAAGGCATCTCTAAGGTGGCTAACCAACTTGAGTCGTGCATCATCGCTATATTCAAACAAGTTAAGTAATCTATGCGTACAGGCCAAAGCGACGCGCCAACGGACATGTTCACCAAATGCGTCAATGAGCCCACACGTTTGCGCTATCAAACGGCTGTCATGCATAAACAATGACTCGACCAAACTCATCGACTCTGGACCACCATAGCGCTCTACTTCACGTTCATAGGTCATCAACTCCACTTTGTGTAGCTCGCCTGACTCTATTTTAGGATCCAGTAACGCATTTAAGCGTGGTAATAGCTGACCACATAGCAAACTAGGGTCACCATGAAAACGCAGTCGAATATGCCAATCTGGATCGCCATATCGAATAAAGAACCACTTGTCATACAGCTCCGAGTTTTGCTCTATCAGCGGCAAGAGTTCTTCGGTAAGCAGTTGCTCAACCAGTGAGTTACCAGAGTAGATCTTGAGACTAAGCCATTCAGAGCCTGCACTAAAGCGGCGTTTAATTGGGGCTGCGGTAATGTTGGCATGAGGGTCATCAGAGAAATGCGTATGCGTTTTTGCGTGCTCATTGATAAAAGGCACTATGACTTCATTGCTGTAATGCATACCCAAGTTATCTACCACGCGGGAACGATAGCTATTAGAGAGCACTTCTTTTAGCTCAACATTGGTATGGCCTTTTGTCTCTGCCAGCAAAATAGCGAACATGTCAGGGTTACGTAAATCAAGCTGTAATACATTGTCTGATATCGCAAAGCTCACTTGTGCATCCAGCGCATACTTGGCGATAAGCGCATCTAATTTTTCACGATTAAACTGCCCTTTTTTGCTTATGGCTTCTAGTTCAGTACGTTCAATACGCCAAACCTTTTCGCTTAAAATTAAATTATCTAACATTACGCGCGGAACGAAGGCTGCACGTTCGGTACTAGACGGCATTCTAAAGTGAGGCGGTCGTCCTTCTTGGCTTTGCAACATACACAAGAATTTATAGGCACTTAAACTGCGAGCTGAATAGTTATGCGCACTAGATAAACGCGGAATGACTTGTTTATCTAAGCGTTTACTCCAAAGCTTCACCTTTTGTCCTTCTACCCATACATGCAAATCGCTGAGCGGGATCTGATAATCTTCATCCAGTGAACTATCCGCCATAAAGACAATTTCATAATCTCTCAAGTGGGGGCGTGCAATCACGTTACCTGGTCGTCCCTCTGGCATATGAACCACTTCAGCAAAGACCACATTTTCACTGTGTGCCTGTTCTTGCTTCAAATGCTCTATCACGTCCTCTTTGAGCGCTGAATCAAGATGACAAAAACGCCCTAATAGGTTGGCTGATGAAGGGCCATAACACCCGTTAAACTTGTATACAGGGTGGCCTTTATCGTCTTCAAACAGACTCAACATAGTGCCAAACGAGAATGGAAAGTTTTGTACAGCCTCTTGGTTATTTACTTTGGATTTGAGCTCTTTGCTCTTAAGTACAACACAGTCTTTATCACGATTTTCAGGTAAGCTAAGGGCGCGCTCTACTAGATTTTCGATCATGCTGACTTCTGGCACAGTCGCTTTATTCGAGCCGCCACGCGCCAAGTTAAGACCCGCAACTAGCGGCGCTTCATACCCAGTTTCGGTGGAGATCCCAATTCCGGATTCATCATCCAAGATCACATCAAGAGGCACAAACTGACCTTCAAAACGGCTATTAAATTGGCTGATAAACTGGCTTAATCCACGAGCAGGCTCTGTGACGGTAAGGCCCGCTATCAACTCAAGTTGCTTTTGTACGCGCTTAATTTCCATTTCAGAGAGACTGCACTGCTCAAAAGCCCGATAGATGTCACTTTGGAAAAGCTTATTTTCTTCCGCTTTTACAGGTAAACTTTCTAAATGCGATAACAGTTGTTTATAAGGCGAAATTTCGCCGCTAGACGCTTCGTCCAATTTATCTATTTGCGATAACGCAGTTGCTAATTTGTCCGCTGCATCAAACTCTTTAATTTCTGAAATCGATTTCAGTAATGCATGATCTGGTGAATCTCCCGTGAGTGGCAATGGTATATCAGCGAGTAAAACGCCTTCGTCGATAAGGTCTTGAATATAGCTTTCAACTTCCTCTTGATCTGCCTCAGGGTAATGGCCCGCAAAGCGTGACACTAGCTCGTTGAAACTTATCCCAGGTTTCGCAAGTGCCAGTGCAAACCTAAAGTATTCGTCACTTTCCACCGCACTTAATCGGTATTGCATGGTGTCATCAGAGAGATATGTTTCAATATAGCGACACTGCTGTGCGACAAAATAGTGGGATGAGTTAGGTTTGTAAGTTAAGTTGTCAGAACGAGAAGCATGCTTGATAAAGTGCTCCTTCAAAGCCGATAAATAAAACATATCTAAGCGTGTTTTACGGCTATCATTGCGATGATCAGCGGGAGTTAATGCGGTATTAGCTGCGACAATGCCCTTGTGAATACCTGAAAATAACCCGAATGGTGTGGGTCTTGAGCACATGCGCACCATGTATTTAATCAGTGCATGGGCAACCTTTTTACCTTGTTTAGAGTCGGGTTTAGTGCGCCACAGTTCAATGCGTTCCAGTAGTGATGGGCTGGCTAAGTAGATCGCTTCTTCAACACCCGGCGTCGCAAGCCAAGCGCTTAATAGTAAGTTGGTATCTGCGCCTTCTTCACCAAAAGCAGATAACTGTTCAAGGGCTAATCTTGGTGTACGAATTACAAAAAAGTTGTCGTTTTTTAGTTGTTTTGTAGACATGTACTTCTCCTTAAGACATCAGTAGGCATTCAGTCCAGCTTGAATCACCATTCAACAAGCTAATAAACGCACAACCAATACCGGCATATCCCATTAAAAAACCAAAGTCTTCTACATGGACTTTCTCTACTCCATTGTATGAATAGAATGCTTTGACGCCGTCTTCGCGGAACTTTTCAAGGCTGTATTCAAGCCAAAAAACACTTCTGGCTTTAAGCTCTGGATGTGGCATCAACTCATCGAGTAAATTGAAAATCAGGGCTAAACCAACGAATCCATGGCATACACCCGCATCGTTAATGTAGCCATCAACAGCACCGCGTTTACAAGCATGAAGAGCGACCTCTAATGCATGCTCAACATAGCTTGGGCGATCGAGTGCTTTACCTGCTCGGGCTAATATCATGGCAATAGTCAAATCACCGTAACACCACCCCAATCTAGAGTGTTCATCTGAACCTGCACACGAACCATAGCAAGAGTGACGCTCGCTTTCGTTATCGCTGTTATTTTGATGTGCGATTAACCAGTCACATGCCCCAGACAATAATTTGCTGACTCGCGCATTCAGAGAAGGGATATTGTGTGCAGGTAAAAGAGCCGCAATCATACCTGGAACCCCGTGTGCCAAACCAAGGTTAAACTCCGGTTTGTCTTTGTCATCTGTATCAAATCGATACACAGACTCCGCAGGTTGAGACCAAGCGATGTGGCCATTGTCAAAATACGTTGCTGTACTTTCAAGGCCCGCAACGATTGTGCTGTATAATTTATGCTGCTCAGAATATTTGGCGCGGCGAGCCGCGTACGGTGCATAACCGCTCAAGCCGAGTACCATTTCAATCTCACCGGGCCAAGGGTCATGATCGAGTGCCTGAGCGAATAGTTCGTCGACATCATCTAGTAGCTGCGGGTCATAGTCTTCTTGATCTGCTTGGTTAAAATACTCAAGTACCCAGGCTTGCCCCGCAAGGCCATTACTTAGTTCAAAGCTTTGATCGGTGAGTTGCTCTTGTAACGCTTCTAGCATATCGCTGAATACAGCTTCATCCACCATACTTTGGTCAAATTGATAAGCGTTGAATAAAAACAAGAGCTGGCCCGCAATACCACTCAAAAGGCCATTTTGGTGTGCTTGCCCTGATTTAAGATTGTCACTCACGCGGCTTGCCAAGAGCGCGATGATCTCCGTTACTTCCTGACGTTGGTTGTCTGTGATAGATAGCTCTGCCATGATCTTCCTTAGATAATAAAGCGTTATTCTTTTTGTTTTATCAATAGAAACTAACTGAAATAAATACACAGCTCAACAGTTAATATCCATTCAAATGTTTATTGAGTTAGGTTGTTTAAACTTTATTTTCGGTGCGCGAAAACATTGCACTCAATCAAAAGTCAGGAAATAAAAAAGTGCTACGCCCCACAAACAGGGGCGCATTCAATTATTCACTTTCCGGTTGGAGTTCTTCTACCTTTACTTTCTGTAGTCGAATCTCGCGATCTGCCGATGCTATCGTCTCTTTACGATGCGCAATGATAACGCGGGTCATATCAAGCCTGCTGACAGCCTCATTGATATCCGATTCTAAATTGGTATCCAAATGGCTGGTGGCTTCATCCATAAACAAAATTTTAGGTTGCTTGTAAAGCGCCCGAGCTAAGATAATTCGCTGCTTTTGGCCACCTGAAAGTGAGGATCCCATATCGCCGATTAAGCTGTCATACCCCATAGGCATTTGACTGATATCATCGTGTATCGCCGCCATTTGTGCGCAATAAACAACTCGCTCCATATCGATTGGCGAGTCAAAAAAAGCGATGTTATCTGCGACCGAGCCAGATAACAGCTCATCATCTTGCATCACCGCTGCAATTTGCTGTCGATACTGCCGTGCACCAATTTGCTCAATGGGTACACCATCAATCAATACATCACCACTTTTGGCTTGGTTAAGCCCCAGCATAATTTTTAATAACGTTGATTTACCGCAACCAGATGGGCCAGTAATGGCGACCGATTCGCCTTCATTAATTTCCAAACATAAGTTGTTTAAAACATTTGGCGTGGCGTCAGAGTATGAAAAGCAGATGTTTTTCAGTTCAACTTTACCTGCAACAGTGTGCTTCTTAAGCTTTTCAGGCTGCAGTGTCTCCTTGTCTGTCAGCGCAATATCCGCAATACGGTCAAAGTGCAAACCTACCATCTTAAATTCGATGAGCTTTTCTATTAAGTTAGCCGTCTTGTCCATAAATTGGCGCTTATAAGACATAAATGCGAACAGCATACCGGTACTAAAACCACCGTCCAAAACAAGGTGTGCCGCTAAGTAAACGACGAGAATATTCTCGATCCCAAACAATGCACGGTTAATGGCTTCGTATCCAATTTGAAAGTTACCTAGCCGAATGCTTTGGTTTATTGCATTTGCGTATCGATTCTGCCATTGCCCCTCGCGTTTTACCTCTGAGCCAAATAACTTGATTGTTTGAATGCCACGCACCGTTTCCATAAAATTGGAATTCTCTTCAGCGCGCGCCATGATCTCTTGCTCACTGATACTTCTAAACGGCTTATACATGGCCACCCTAACCAATGCATAGGCAATGACCGCTGTTAATACCACCAGCGAGAGTGTTGGGCTGTAAAAAAAGATCATCGCAAGTGTAATGATCGCCATCAAACCATCGATGATGGCTTCGATCACACCCGTTGTCAGGATTTGCTTAACTTGCTGCAATGAGCCAAACCGTGAAACCACATCACCCATATGGCGCTTCTCAAAATAAGAAATCGGTAAACGCACCAAGTGGTGAAATAAATTGGCACCCAGTTGGATGTTCATTTGATTACCAAAGTGAAGTAACGTGAACCCTCGCAGCGCATTTGTGGCAATCTCAAACACCAGGACCAAGAAGAAGCCAGTAGCCAATACGGTCAATAAATTTGTATCCCCTGTCAGAACGACATCATCTATGACAAGCTGGATATAGTATGGCGCCGCAAGCGTAAATACCTGCAACAAAATAGACAACAAGAAAATGAGCAGTAAAGAGCGCTTTAAACCAGTAATGCGACTCCAAAAGTCCGCAAATCGCAAACTTGGCTTTTTCTCTTGCTTTTCAAAACTCTTGGTCGGTGTAAGCTCTAGCGCAACACCAGTAAAGTGTTTTGAAGCCTCTTCTAAAGTAAATGTCTTTTCGCCAGAAGCCGGATCATGAATAACAATGCGTTTTTCATTGGCTTTTTTTAACACTACAAAATGGTTCATATCCCAATGTAGGATACAGGGGGTTTGCAACGCGTCTAGATCTTCTAACTCTATTCTCAAAGGTCGAGAACTGAGCTCCAATTGCTCAGCAAAATGCATAATATCAAGTAGCGTTGCGCCTTCTATTGATATACTAAATTTTTGCCTCAAGGTCGTCAAATCACTGTGATAGCCGTGGTAAGCAGCCACCATTGCTAAACTGGCTAGCCCACATTCCGCGGCTTCAGACTGCAAAATAATAGGCAGTGAATTTCTCGACCAAAACTGTAATTTTTGTACCGGTGAATTGTCTTCCTCGTACATATTAAGCCTTTTATTATCGTTATTGCAGCTTACAGCTGTCCTTTAATACTAAATACCGGATCAAATAACCATCGTAATAGCGAGCGCTCTTCAATGATGATATCTGCATCTAACATCATTCCTGCACGCAATGGCGTTGATTTTCCATATGCCTGAATCTCCTGTTCAGACAGCGACACGATGACGCGATAAGCTGGTTCACTAATAATACCGGGAATAATGGCTTCCTCAGGCAATATCAGACTGGTACTAACTTGTTTAATTTCTCCACCGTAAATCCCAAACTTCTCGTAAGGGAAAGCGTGATATCGCAACTTCGCTTGTTGGCCTTGCTCTATAAAACCAAACGCCGAAGTTGGCACATAAATAACGGCCTGCATCTGGCTATTTTCTGGGATCACACTTAATAATTTTTGCCCCGAGGTGACATTTTTCCCGACTTTAGCGAGTAGCCCGGTTACAACGCCAGCTTTAGGCGCTCTTAACTCGCCTAGCCTCTGCTGCTCTATCGATGTTAACTGTATTTTAAGCTGAGCACGTTCAGATTTAAGTTGATTAATGCGCTCATCATGCGCCAGGGGGAGCTTTTCAAGCTGTGTATTAAATTGTTCTATCTGCGATTCTAGATTGAGCTTTTCCGAACGCATATTTGACGACTGTTGCTGAAGAGATAAAAGCGTGTCTTTTTGCCTTTGCAACTCTAGCTCAGAGATATATCCAGTCCCTTTTAAAGTACTGATTTGATTAACCATTTGCTTATTTAATTCGAGACGTTGCGAAAATGTGGCTTGCTGACTGTTTAATTCATCTAAACGCTTTTCTGAGCTGATTTTTTGCTGTGTTAATTCGTTTAAATCTAGCTGATATTGTTGTTCTTGCTGCGCGATGAGGCGTTCGAGATTTTGTAATTGAAAAGTGTATTGATTGACCAATGCCTGATTTAACTCTAGCTCTTGCGTACTGTGCTTTGCAGAAGCAATCCTAAGTATCGGCTGCTCGGCCTCTACAAACTGCCCTTCCTCTACCAACACTTGCGCGATCACGCCTTCTTGCGTAGCAACCATGTTCAGAATACCCGTATTTGGTTCTAATACGCCAGATACACGTTCCTTTCTCGCATAGCTTCCAACGGCAAGATATATAATGCTGATAATCACCACAAATAAGATCAGAAAGGTGAGTGTTTTAAACACGGGTGGTTGAACTAAACTCACAGCTCCTTCTAATCGGTGTCGCTTATTCTCTAGTACTTCTTTGCGAAAGAGATTTTCCATAATAACTTGTACACCTGAATTAATTGTTTTTATTGTTAAATTTTAATTAACCTCTCTTAATGTATCATTTTGGATTCGAGAAAGAAATGAGATACAAAAAAAGGGAATTAAATTCCCTTTTTAATATCAGTTAAGCTTTTTTGGTGGGTCGCTGCCAACCTGAGATATTACGCTGCTTCCCTCTAGCAACCGCCAACTGCTGGTCAGCAACTTTAGTGGTTATAACTGAACCCGCAGCCACAGTCGCTTGTGCCCCAACGTTAACTGGCGCAACTAGCGAAGAGTTCGAGCCAATAAATGCCCCATCACCAATCACAGTTTGTGACTTGTTCACACCGTCATAATTGCACGTAATGGTACCTGCGCCAATATTCACTTTTTCACCGACAATGGTGTCGCCCAAATAAGTAAAGTGGTTTGCCTTAGAGCCAGATCCTAAACGAGACTTTTTCATCTCTACAAAGTTGCCAACATGCGCGTTTTCTTCCAATAACGCACCTGGTCGTAATCGTGCAAATGGACCCACAGTACACAGCGCTTTGACTTGTGCTTCTTCAATTACTGAGTTTGCTTTTATCACTGCACCATCACCAATTTGGCAATCTTTTAATACGCAGTTTGGTCCGATACGAACATTATTTCCAATTTCAACTTTACCTTCAAAAATAACGTTGATATCTATTTCAACATCTTGTCCAGTGGTCACTTCACCACGCACATCAATACGTGCTGGATCAGCAAGGCTTGCACCATTTATCATTAATTCATGAGCTTGGCGGGCTTGGAAAGCACGCTCTAACGCTGCAAGTTGAACACGGTTATTAGCACCTTCAACTTCCATCGCATCATCAGGCTGCGCAGAGTTAATTTCTACACCTTCAGCATGCGCCATCGCAACGATGTCAGTCAGATAGTATTCACCCTGTGCATTATTGTTAGATAACTGCCCTAGCCACTTTTTAAGTAGCCCACCGTTAGCAGCCATAATGCCCGTATTTATCTCTCGAATTTCTAATTGCTCTGCAGAAGCATCTTTTTGCTCAATAATGCCGACCAATTTGCCATTTTCTCGCAGCATGCGACCATAACCCATAGGGTTATCTAGTGTAACCGTCAACACAGACAAACCGTTTTCTGGTGTCGAAGCCAGAAGCCTCTCTAGAGTAGAACGCTTAGTAAGCGGTACATCTCCATACAACACTAGTACAGTATCGTCATCAGCAATATGCTCTTTAGCCACAGCCACAGCGTGCCCAGTGCCAAGCTGCTCTTCCTGAAGTACCCAATTAACTTCATTGTGCGCTAAGTGCTCTTTTAATAACTCTCCGCCATGACCATACACCAAGTTGGTGGCTTTTGCCCCCATGGCAACAGCATTGTCGATAACGTGCTGAACCATTGGTTTGCCAGCAACTGGGTGAAGAACTTTAGGTAAGTTCGATCGCATACGAGTACCTTTACCCGCGGCTAAAATAACTGTATTTAGTGACATCAGTGATGAATCCTTTTTTTACTTACTATCCCCTTTACATTTCACACACTTTAAGACTGCCACTCCATGTGTACAGTCAAACATATTCGCAGTTTGTAAAATGAGCCGGAAATGATTGCTGATATTTTAACTATATTTATCTCAATTAATAGTCAAATTAACGCTATTAACACTCATCTGACGAGCAATGTCGTGTGTTTATAGAGTATTCACTAGGTTCTATAAGCAAATTGAATTTATTATCCACCTTCTATTTAAACAATCATGATGTTAAAACG
This sequence comes from Pseudoalteromonas luteoviolacea S2607, assembly GCF_001625575.1. Taxonomy (GTDB): domain Bacteria; phylum Pseudomonadota; class Gammaproteobacteria; order Enterobacterales; family Alteromonadaceae; genus Pseudoalteromonas; species Pseudoalteromonas luteoviolacea_E. The sequence goes on along the minus strand of NZ_AUXV01000011.1, from coordinate 70,711 downwards.
GGTCTACGGCACATTTGCTCCGCCAAAATAGGCACACCCAAGTGGTGTACTTACCTTAGTTTCCCCAGAAAAACACTGGCAAAAATCGCAGTAATTGGCATAAAAATTGGCCAAAAAAAACGATAAAAAGTTCTAATTAAACCATTCAAGAGTATACCAAAGCTTATAAAACAAAGATTTACACCAAAACCTTATATACAAATCATAACCTTCTAGTAATTAACTTTTGCGAAAATCTTGTTACCTTAGGAACCAGGTTGTAGCGCAGACAAAAACACTTCAACCAACGGAAGTAAAACAAGATAAATAACTAAAAAGAATTACGAGCTCTACATAAAAAATAAGTAAATAAAGGACACACAATGAAACTTGCTATCACAAAGAAGAACATTAAAAACCTTAGCCAAGATAAAAAGCGTCTTCCTGCTGATATGACGAAAGTTATCAAAGGCGGCTCAATGCCAGATTTACATGGCGGCAGCTCCGACACTTCAGTCACGGTTCCTTCTGGTCCGGATCACCAAGCTTAATGCGCAGAGGGCATGAATATGAAACTAGCTATTAATAAAAAGAACATTAAAAACCTTAGCCAAGATAAAAAGCGCCTTCCTGCTGATATGACAAAAGTTATCAACGGTGGCTCAATGCCAGAATTACATGGCGGCAGCTCTGATACGTCGGTCACAGTTCCCTCAGGCCCAAATAATTAAGCATAAACTAAAATATCAAACACCAAGGACACGATGATGCATCTAACAATTATAAAAAAGAACATCAAAAACCTTAGCCAAGACCATAAACGTCTACCCGCTGAAATGACTCAAGTTATTAATGGTGGGGCAACTTCTCAATACAAGCTTAAAACAACAAGCACTCCACCTGTATCGGATGATAGCTCTGACACATCTGTGACTAGCCCTTCTGATATTTAATGAAATACATTGAATGGAGTAGTAGCAATGAATGCAGCACTTTCTACAAAAATGACCACGGACAATTGCACCCAGATTGCTTTTAGTAATATCGTTAAAAAAATAGATAATGTTAAAACAGAAACTGACTTTCGCGACTTAGTAGCTGAACTTCAGGGACCTTCTGTATCTGGATTTGTGGGCTTCATTGCTTTCAATCACATCACACCGACTTCACTTGAAAGTAAAGTATTTGGGCGCCTGCCCGGTGACATACGTCAACTGTTATTAAGAAAGGAAATACAGGAACACTGTCATCGTGATGCCTTACCTGTCGCTTTACATCAATTTGGCAACCTATATCCTCGAAATCTATATTTACTGCCTGTTCACGCGGGCCACAATGAGCATGGGGCAATACTTTTACATATTGAAAACCCCCAAGAAATCGAACATTTATGCTGGTATTGGTCACCCATAGCAACGCATTTAGTGCGTGCTTATATAAAAATATCAAAGCAACAGTTGATACCAATAACTAAGCGGGAAAGAGATTGTTTACTGTGGGCCTGTGAAGGTAAAACGTCGTGGGAGATTAGCCAAATTTTAGGGGTGTCGGAACGTACAGTAAACTTCCACCTCGCCAATTGCATTGAAAAGACCAATAGTGCGAATAGGCTGCAAGCAATCGCAAAGTGCGTAGTATCCAACATCATTTAGAATTGTAAGGAACAACAATGCGAGCGGTTAAATACATTGGACTGTGTTCAGCAATGCTGGTAGTGGCGTGCAACTCCAACCAAACGCCGCTACCAGTTATTAAAAAGCACGCAGACTCTGTAAAACCCTTTGAAAACCTTTATGATTCGCCGTTTGAGGAGCTTTTGCCACGTCATAAAATCGACACGATGGACTTTTTAACAACCGAAGAAAGGAAACCGATAGCAGATAGTTTTTTTCGACTGGCTTATTCAGGGTTCGATAAAAGTCATGGTTATAATTTTGCAAACAACCAGTATCCAACATCAATAAACCGTCAATCTCGTAATGTGATTACTTGGTTAGGCCATGCAAGTTTTTTAATCCAAGATGGTTTGGGCAATAGTTACTTAACTGACCCTGTTTTCGGAGAGTTCGATGGCATTGTAGGCAAGCTTGGCACTATGATATTTGATGAGCTGAAGCGCTTGGGACCTGCGCCTATTGAACCCAAAGATTTAGCCTTTGTTGACAGTGTACTGATATCCCACGGTCATTATGATCATTTTTCAAATGAAACATTATCAAAACTTGGGAAAGACGTAGATATATTTTTACCTTTGGGGATGCAAAGCGAATTAGTCGGACGCTACAACAATGTGTATGCTTTAGACTGGTTTACTGAAGTTAAATATAAACAAAGCAATATTCATTTTGTTCCAGCGCACCACTATTCTAAACATGGTATTTTTGGCCAGCATGACAGCCTTTGGGGTGGCTGGATCATTAAAGCAGGTGAACAGACTATCTATTTTGCAGGTGATACGGGCTATAGCCCTATTTTCAAGGATATTCAAAAGAAATATGGAAATATGGATGTGTGTATGATGCCGATTGTTACCTACGGAAAACATTTCAGAAGTGTGCATTTATCCCCAGAAGATGCGCTACAAGCAGCCCAAGATCTTCAATGTAAAGTATTTGTCCCCTGGGGATATGGTACTTGGCAACTGGGCTTTGAACATGTCAATGAACCCCTGCGCAGATTGGCTTACGCAGCCAAAACATTCAAGCCAAACTTTAAAGTGCGAGTGCTTGGCATGGGAGAGTCATTTAAGTTCACTGAATTACTGTAATCGCGTTACCGACTAATTTTACAAGCGTCCTTACAGCCAGCACCCGTGTCCGCTGATTGTTTTAGGGCGCTTTTTCACTTCTGATTCGCAGACTAATTCAATATTAGGCCGGCTTATGCACCGTTTATAACGCGCTTAATACCGTATAAACGGCCCTAAACCAGAGTTACTTCCTGTCTAAGATGCACATTAATGTATCCTCTAATGTACCTTGTCATACCGACTCTATAAGTTGTGGACCGAAATAGGCACGGCACATTTGAGTGTTCCCATACAGGGTGCTGTCAGCCTTCACCTTAATTAAACAATAGTCCCTTGCTGCTCCTTCAAAAACGAGCATCGATTGAACACCGCTCCTTATTAAATCTGTATTATTGCCATATCTTAAACAGCCGACAGTTCTGTTATCTCCAGAAACCATTTAACCAAATTCAAGTCCCTAAAAGGCATAAAATTGAATAGCACGCAGCAACAGAATTGAAAAATGCGGCTCTAAATGATTCGGAATAATTAATAAATCATAGCCTGCGCTAACATACGTATGAAGATTCTATTACACAACCATTTTAATTATAATAAACAACCTTAAATCATTGTTTTTACTGTTTATTTTTTTAAATTTAAAAATTTGCAAGGAAATACAATTAACGCCACTATACACATAACCAATGCGTATCAAATGCGGGAATTGAGATGACTAACAACAACTTAGAAAGTACATTTGCAGACATACTGAGTTTTAAACCACTCATCAATAAAGCAGAAAGGATTCACTCACTAACTCAAATAGAGGAATGGTTGAGTGAAGTTGCAACTATCACTCAATGCAACTCTATACATATGATAGGTTTCCAACCACTGTCCCCAACCTCTTATCACCATCACATCGTTGGGACTCATTGTCGAGATATCGAAGAAGAAACCTCATTAGACCTAATTTATGAAAATTGCAGAGAATACTGCAGCGCCTACTCGATAGATCTGAAAGGTTGTGCACATGCTCTGGCGATTCCTATTAGAGGTGTGAGTGGTATTTTAGGTTCTATATTCATCACAAGTAGTGCCTTTTTTTCCTCGCAACAACAAGAGTGGTATTGGAGTATTTTAGGGCCCCATTTATTACTTGCTTTAAAAAGGTGTTTATCTAAGGAGAGAATTAACATCACAAAACGCGAACGCGACTGCATTCTATGGGCGTCAGAAGGAAAAACATCATGGGAGATCAGCCAAATACTGGGGATTTCAGAGCGGACGGTGAACTTTCACTTAAGTAACTGTATTATAAAAACCAACAGCGCAAACAGACAGCAAGCAATCGTAAAATACTTATTCAATCACAGCCTCTAAAGAGGCTTTCATCCCGCCTAAACAGTATTATCGCTTATCCACTCAAGCACCAGTGCTTGATTCTGCCTCTTAAATAAAGCTGAATCAGTAAAAGCAAAGCTGTCAAATCACTCCAGCCAAGCTCGCGGTTCGAATTAGCACATGCTATCTAAACCGCGGCGCATTGAAGATATCATAATCACCAAGCCATTGTTTGATGTATGGCGAGCTTTGACACCACCAGCAATGCACATTGCCTCTTGCGCCTTGTCCTCAGTGCTTGTGATAGATAACTTTGGGAAATTGCAATTTCTTAATTTTATTTTCATGATATTACCCTGCTTTTAGTTTTTAAGGAATAAATATAGGCAGCCCTACATCTCCTCTTAGCGGATTTGGTGCCACTGTGCCTGAATCTATACGTCCTCCGGCTATACTCGGTTAGCGTATTTGCCAATATAGAATAGGCCTGTTGTAGGAGGGTTGGCGTCCTTGCCAAAAACGAAAAGGCAAAACTGAATAGTAAACCCAATTACGACCGATCTACTTCAATACCGCACTTTGCTGTGCTGCACTTTTCTGTATCTCCTTATATCAATTGGTGAGGTTAGCTCCCTTGCCAGAAAACGAAAAGGCATTCCGATTCCGTGAGTCAAAGCGCTCCAGTCCTGCCTCAAGCTATCACTATTCTTCCCTGCGAGAACTCAGTATGGTCGGCATCTTGCCCTAATCCGAAAACTCAGATGTGTGTCATAGTCTCCATACTGTTTATTCGCCACTCCCTGATGTGACATCCTTGTCACGACCGAATTTCTCTCTTTATTATTATTTTTAGTGCGCGAACTTCAGTATCCTTTATGCACTCCTTTTACTACTTAATTGGTTGCAACTTTGCTATATCCTTTAAGCCAATAAATCGCATACAGCTATGTATTTGAACAGCCTTGAATACTGTGCATATACCAAAATCGCCTTCAGGAATATTGCTTAACGCGCACGCCCATAGTAGTAAAACAGAAGAATCAGAGTAACTGTCATTTTTTACAGAAGCAGTAAAAAATAGGCGCCCAAAAATGCGTCATGCGACGTCATCGCTGACAGTAAAAATTATCAGTGAATTGAACTTAGCATATAGAAAGCAATGCCGGTGAGTGTAAAGAGGCTAACAATGTATACAGCAATACATAGCATGTAGTCGCTTTGCGCTTCTCTCATATACATAATTAATGAATTACAACGAAAGAAGCTTTTAAGCTGTCAATGGGTAATATGGAGGTAAATTGCGAGCTCTTATTTAATTACAATAGATTGAGCTCAAAACATTGCTTATTTGGCAACCGACACATTCAACAAGTGATTATTTTGCAACCGCTTAGCATAGACATACACTTGCCCTTCTTTAGCCCCTGTAAAAATACCAAAGAAAGAGTCTGTTTTACGCTCAACATTTAATAAACGTGTCACAACGAGACTATTCAAGTCCATTTTACTTACGCTATTACCAGAACTAAAGTAAACAAAATTGCCAGTGATAGACCAACTTAAATGGGTTGTATCCGATAAGTCTAACAGCTCTAGCTCCTTGCCTGTCACAATGTCACGTTTAAAAAGCCTGTAACTCTTATCAAAATAATATAAGTGATGTTCATCTATCATTCTGGCAGAGTGAATGCCCTTTTTAGTCAAGCGGACAAATTTTTTCTCAGCAAGATTATAACTCCATGCATCGCTCGTATCCTTCACTAGCGTCATCAAAATATTGTTTTGAAGTCCCCAATTAGCATCTGCGATTGTGTCACTAACAGCAATACTATCGACAACCTCTAAATTACTCATAGCAATGATTTCTAGGTAATTTTGGTATGCGACGAGTATCTGGCTATCATCTGCAGATAGCGCAATATCAACGATTTCAGTGGTTGGCAACTCTAATAACTTGGTGCGTACACCTTCAATAATTTTCCACAATGATTGATTCCTAGCACCTCGGGCCAGGTATATCCCGCCATTTGCATGGTTGAATGGTGCCACTAAAGATTCTGTCGCATCCGATACAGAGAAGGGAATTAACGAAGGTACGTCATCACCTTCATCAATTCGATAGATATTACCATCTAATAACTTAGTCGAGAATATTAGCTGCTCAGGCGACACAACCATATAACCGTGTATTTCTTTCTCCAGTGGGTAATAGGTGCTCGATACAATTTTTGTCGCTAATTCATAGGTCATAAGCTTGTTTTCATTATGATCAAACCACATTACTCGGCTGTCATCTTCTGACCATTCAACCGAACGAAGCTTATAGTTTAGACGCACTAACAACTCTTGATCACTGCCATCAGCATTGGCTTTGAAAATGGCAGTGCCATTTTTGATCGAGCGTAAAAACAAAATATCATGTTTGTTATGAGACAATTTAACGTAAAAATCGCCACTAAAACGAATATTGGGTGAGGTTACCTGAAACTCAGTCCCACTTTTTAAGTCTTTGCTAAAAATAGCTGATATATATGGCCTGTCGCGATAATCATATTTAGTGTACAGCAAGGTATCATCCATACTCGTTACACTCATTCTACGCTCAGCACTGCAATCCCAGACTTTCTCATGTCGCGCATCGAGCAACCCCGGTTCAAAGGTCGCTGACCAAAGCTCGCAAACTTTATTTTCTCCGATACTGCTTACTTGATAATAAAGCTGTAAATGGTCTTCAGCCCACCCCGTAGGCATGACGTTCACACCTTCCTTTTTCACCAATCTAATATTTTGTAAGGACTTCATATCCTTAACGTAAAGTGCTGAGGTGCGCTCCCCTTCAGCTAAAAATGAATATGCTAATAGTGCACTATCTGGAGACATTTCTTGGAATGCCACAGACCCCTTGCTCCACGTTAGGATCTCTTTATCGAGCTGCGTAACATAGTCATTAAAGTTACCTCTGCTCGAGCCAGGATGTGCGTTTACATTAGGCGAAGATAAATATGAATTGATTAACACCCCAACAAACATACAGGCGCTCAGCGCCACCGAGCCCCACATAAGCTTTGCGTTGTAACGAGTAGAAGTGTTTTTAGAAATATAAGGGGATTGTGAATCCGGAGCCCTCGTACTGTCTTGAGCTAGCCCTTGAGGCTCCTTCGCGAGATGCTGTTTAGCGTCCGTTCCTTTATAGATGATCTCCACATCTAAAACAAAGCTATAGCCAGTCCGATAATGTGTCTTCAAAGTCTGGCCACGTTGCTTGTCAGATTTTAGTGCTTTGCGTAATTCTGAAATCGCTCTGTTAATAGCATTATCATCAACATAAGGCTGTTGCCAAACTTCGTCTGTGAGCTCTTGGCGCGTGACAATGCGATGACTGTTATCAATAAAATATAACAGCATTCTAAATAGCAAAGGCTCCAACTCCCTTTCAATTTTATCGTTGTCTGTTAGTAATTGTTTTTCTGGATATATCGTCCATGATTCCAGTTGTATTTTTTCTATATTTTTACAAAACGCAACAATATTCATATTCTTATTTGAGGATATAGGAATAACAGCAGTGTAAATATGTAAGCTCTTGTATGCTTGCCCACAAGAAAAAGAGCTGACTATTTAATACAATGCACTTAAGTTAAGTACGCCATGGCTGACGCCCAAATATAGGACCTTTAGCTATACTATTTTAAATATCCATGAATGTGAACAATTCTTCACTCAGATTCGATGAATAGTTACTAATAGACTAAAGCATAGATAGTACGCCCCAGCTTAAGAACAGTACCTTTTAATCAAAACTAAAAAGTTAGATAATAAATAAGGACCAGCTTAAACTGCTTTTTCATTCATCCCTTTTCTTTTCGAAGCTGGACTATGCTCTCTATCCCTATGAATAACACCAAGCGCATCAATCTAGACGGTATTGACACACAATAGTTTTACACCCCTATTGCAGAGGTTAGCTTTTTCGACAAAATAAAAAGCCCACGCTAAGTTACCCTAGCGTGGGCTTTAAACCAAATAGGTGGTTGGTTATTTGCGCAACTGGCGAATAACGCGTAGCTGTGCAAGCGCTTCTTCTAGCTGTACAGCCGCTCGATTATAATCAAGATCAGCTGTTGAGCCTGAAGAGATTTGCGCTTGAGCTTCACGTCTGGCTTCTTCAGCAGCTTGCTCATCAAGCTCTTCACCACGGATAGCAACGTCCGCTAGAACAGTTACTGTCTTTGGTTGAACTTCAAGCGTACCGCCTGCGACGTAGATGATCTCTTCTGCACCATCTTCTTTAACCAAACGTACCATACCAGGTTTTAGGCCAGTCAGGAGTGGCGCGTGGCCAGGGTGAATACCTAGTTCACCTTCACTACCTGTTACTTGAATAGTCGCTACAGAACCTGAGAATACACTCTTCTCTGCGCTCACTACGTCAAGTTGTACTGTCATTGCCATAACAACCTCCTAATTACATGTTTTTAGCTTTATCAACTGCTTCGTCGATTGAGCCAACCATGTAGAATGCCTGCTCAGGCATATCATCGTAATCACCGTTTAGGATGCCCTTAAAGCCAGAGATTGTGTCTTTAAGAGATACGTATTTACCAGGTGCACCAGTGAATACCTCAGCAACGAAGAACGGCTGAGATAGGAAACGCTGGATTTTACGTGCACGAGATACAACTTGCTTATCTTCGTCAGAAAGCTCGTCCATACCTAGGATCGCGATGATGTCTTTCAGCTCTTTATAACGCTGAAGTACAGTCTGAACGCCACGTGCTGTCTCATAGTGCTCGTTACCGATTACTTGAGGGTCTAGCTGACGTGAAGTTGAATCTAGTGGGTCTACCGCAGGGTAGATACCTAGAGACGCGATGTCACGTGAAAGTACTACTGTTGCGTCAAGGTGCGCGAACGTTGTAGCTGGTGATGGGTCAGTCAAGTCATCCGCAGGTACGTATACCGCTTGGATTGAAGTGATTGAACCAGTCTTAGTCGAAGCGATACGCTCCTGTAGTACACCCATCTCTTCTGCAAGCGTTGGCTGGTAACCTACCGCTGAAGGCATACGACCTAGAAGTGCTGATACCTCAGTACCTGCTAGTGTATAACGGTAGATGTTATCTACGAAGAATAGTACGTCACGACCTTCGTCACGGAACTTCTCAGCCATTGTAAGACCAGTCAGTGCAACACGTAGACGGTTACCCGGTGGCTCGTTCATCTGGCCATATACTAGAGATACTTTGTCTAGTACGTTTGAGTCGTTCATCTCATGGTAGAAGTCATTACCCTCACGCGTACGCTCACCAACACCTGCGAATACAGAGTAACCGCTGTGCTCGATTGCGATGTTACGGATAAGTTCCATCATGTTTACGGTTTTACCTACACCGGCACCACCGAATAGACCAACTTTACCACCTTTAGCGAAAGGACATACAAGGTCGATTACCTTGATACCCGTTTCTAGTAGCTCAACTGAACTTGATTGATCTTCGTATGAAGGCGCAGCACGGTGAATAGACATACGCTCTTCTTCACCAATTGGACCTGCTTCATCGATAGGCTGACCAAGTACGTCCATGATACGACCTAGGGTCTTAGTACCAACTGGAACCTTGATTGGCTCGCCTGTGCCTTCTACTGAGATACCACGACGTAGACCGTCTGTAGTACCAAGTGCGATACCACGTACCACACCGCCACCTAACTGCTGTTGCACTTCTAGTGTCAAACCAGCTAGGTCGCCTTCTGTAACTTTTAGTGCGTCATATACGGCTGGCACGTTGTCTTGTGGGAACTCGATGTCCACAACGGCGCCGATAATTTGGACGACCTTACCTAAACTCATGTCTATTCCTCTCGTTAAACTTTGCCGAAGCGTTAAACAGCAGCCGAACCGCCAACAATCTCACTAATTTCTTGTGTGATTGCAGCCTGACGTGCTTTGTTGTAAACAAGTTGCAGCTCATCCATTAGGTCGCCTGCGTTATCAGTTGCGGCTTTCATCGCAACCATACGGGCAGCCTGTTCAGATGCAGCATTTTCTACTACACCCTGGTACACCTGTGACTCAATGAAACGAACCAATAGCGTCTCTAAGATCGCTTCTGGATTTGGCTCATATAAATAGTCCCAAGCGTGGGCTGATACTTCTTCTTCAGCTTTTGGCAAAGGTAATAACTGTTCGATCGTTGGCTCTTGCTTCATTGTGTTAACGAATTTGTTGTACACAACGAACAAGCGGTCAATTTTGCCTTCAGCAAATGCATCTAGCATTACTTTTACAGGACCAATTACGTCCTGAATTGAAGGTGTATCTCCAAGACCCGCTTTTTTAGCGAGTAATTCACCGCCAAAACGTTGGAAGAAACCGGCAGCCTTGCTACCTAAAGTAGCATATTCAGCGTCAACGCCTTTTTCTTTCCACGCCTTAACGTCTTGTGTGATTTTCTTAAACTCATTTGAGTTTAAGCCACCACACAGACCACGGTCAGTTGAGATAACAATATAACCAACTCGCTTAACATCACGGTCCTCTAGGAACGGGTGATGGAAGTCAAGATTTGCTTGAGCAACACGACCGATCACTTTGCGTAAGTTCTCAGCGTATGGACGGCTTGATGCCACACGGTCTTGCGCCTTCTTCATTTTAGAAGCGGCAACCATTTCCATCGCGCTGGTGATCTTCTGAGTATTCTTAATACTCCCGATCTTGCTTTTTATCTCTTTTCCGCTGGCCATGACTCTCTCTCCGAATCAGTGGTGACCGAAGCCACCATGAATAACTAAATTACCAAGTTTGCGTCGACTTGAACTTCTCTAGAAGTTCTTTAAGTTGCGCTTCAATCTCAGCGTTGTAGTTACCAGTTTCGTTGATTTGAGTCATCAGCTCTGCGTAAGTGCTGTTTGCGAAACCGATTAGGCCTTCTTCGAAATCACCAATCTTGTTGATTTCGATGTCTTGTAGGAAGCCTTTTTCAGCAGCAAATAGAGACAGAGACATTTCAGCAACAGACATAGGTGCATATTGCTTCTGCTTCATTAGCTCTGTTACGCGCTCACCGTGCTCAAGCTGTGCACGTGTTGCATCGTCAAGGTCTGAAGCGAACTGAGAGAACGCCGCTAGTTCACGGTACTGAGCTAGCGCTAGACGGATACCACCACCTAGTTTCTTAACGATTTTAGTTTGCGCTGCACCACCTACACGAGATACCGAGATACCAGCGTTAACAGCTGGACGGATACCTGCGTTGAATAAGTCAGTTTCTAGGAAGATCTGACCATCGGTGATTGAGATAACGTTAGTAGGTACGAATGCAGAAACGTCACCACCTTGAGTTTCAATGATTGGCAATGCCGTCAATGAACCTGTTTTACCTTTCACTTCACCGTTAGTGAACTTCTCAACGTAATCAGCGTTTACACGTGATGCACGCTCTAGAAGACGTGAGTGAAGGTAGAATACGTCACCTGGGTATGCTTCACGACCTGGTGGACGCTTAAGTAGTAGTGAGATCTGACGGTAAGCAACAGCTTGCTTAGAAAGATCATCATATACGATAAGCGCGTCTTCACCGCGGTCACGGAAGTATTCACCCATAGTACAACCAGCAAATGGCGCTAGGAATTGAAGCGCTGCTGATTCAGAAGCCGATGCAACAACAACGATTGTGTTTTCAAGTGCACCGTGCTCTTCTAATTTACGTACTACGTTTGCAATAGTAGATGCTTTTTGACCAACCGCTACATACACACACTTAACGCCTGTGTCTTTTTGGTTGATGATTGCATCGATTGCAAGTGCAGTTTTACCAGTCTGGCGGTCACCGATTACTAGCTCACGCTGACCACGACCTACTGGGATCATCGCATCGATAGACTTATAACCAGTTTGTACTGGCTCGTCTACTGATTGACGCTCGATTACACCTGGTGCAATTTTTTCAACTGGCTCGAAACCATCGTTGTCTAGTGCACCTTTACCATCGATCGGTGCACCTAGTGTGTTTACAACACGACCTAGTAGACCACGGCCTACTGGTACTTCAAGGATACGACCTGTAGATTGTACTTTTACGCCTTCTTTAAGGTCTGCGTAAGGACCCATAACTACTGCACCTACTGAGTCACGCTCAAGGTTCAATGCAATAGCATAACGGTTGCCAGGAAGCTCGATCATCTCACCTTGCATACAGTCAGCTAGACCGTGGATGCGGATGATACCGTCAGTAACAGATACAATAGTACCTTCGTTACGTGCTTCACTTACAACTTCAAACTGCTCAATACGCTGCTTGATCAGTGCAGAAATTTCTGTGGAATTAAGTTGCATGCTCTTTTTCCCAATTACGATTGTAGCGACACTGCTAGGCGGTCTAATTTACCGCGTACGCTACCGTCAATTACGGTATCGCCAGCTTTGATAACCAAACCACTTACTACGGTTTCGTCAATGCTACAATTCAGCTTAACTTTGCGTGCGAAACGTTTTTCTAACGCAGCGCCCAATTTATCTTGCTGCTCTAGAGCAAGTTCAGTTGCAGAAACCACGTCAACGTCGATTTCTTTATCATAATCCGCTTTTAATTCAGCGAATTGTTCAGCAACTGCAGGGACTGCAGATAAACGCTCATTTTCGGCCATCAGCTTGATAAGATTTTGACCTTGTTCGTTGAGTTGCTCAGCACATAGCTTGATGATGACTTCAGACTGCTCAGTTTGAGTAGCAATACTACCCAATAGTGCCTGAACCTGTTCATCGCTAGTCACTTGACCAGCGAAGAACAGCATTTCATTCCAAGCTTCAACAGCACCTTTCTCAACGGCAAGTTCAAAAGCCGCTTTAGCGTATGGGCGAGCGATAGTAGTCAATTCAGACATGCTCATACCCTCCTAATTAAAGCTCAGCAACTAGCTTATCAACGATATCGCTGTGTGCGTCTTGATTAATTTCACGCTCTAAAATCTTTTCAGCGCCAACCACTGCTAAAGTAGCTACTTGAGAACGTAGTTCTTCTTTAACACGGTTGCGCTCTGAATCAATTTCAGAGTGTCCTTGAGCAATAATCTTCTCACGCTCTTGTTGACCACGAGTTGTCTCTTCGTCAACGATAAGCGCAGCACGCTTTTTAGCTTGCTCAATGATTTCAGCAGCTTGAGATTTCGCTTCATTTAGCTCAACCGCGGCTTCTTTACGAACGCGCTCAAGCTCTTTTTCAGCTTCATCAGAGGCAGCTAAACCATCTTCAATTTTTTTCTGGCGAGCTTCAATCGCACCATTTAGTGGTGGCCATACGTACTTCATACAGAATAATACGAAAACCACAAATGCGATTAATTCACCTAGTAGAGTGGCGTTTAAGTTCACAACCGCTCCTCCTTAAAATAGTAAGCTGTTCAAAAAATAAGGCTATTAAAGTACGAACAACAATACCATCGCGATACCTACACCGATCATTGCTACCGCATCGATTAGACCAGCTAGGATGAACATTTTAACTTGTAGTGAAGGTGCAAGTTCAGGCTGACGAGCACACGCTTCTAGGAATTTACCACCCATGTTACCGAAGCCGATAGCAGTACCGATAGCACCGAAACCGATAAGTAGAGCAACAGCGATGTACTTAAGACCTAATACTAGTTCCATTTTTTTCTCCAAAGTTTCATTTGTAAATTAAAGTTAAAGTTAAAAAATCTTTTTAAAAATTATATTCTTAGTGGTTATCTGAGCTAGCCATGCTTAGGTATACGATCGTCAGCATCATGAATACGAATGCTTGAAGAACGATAACTAAGATGTGGAAAGCAGCCCAAATGAAGTGCAGAGGTAACTGCATCAAACCAACTGCGCCGATCAAGATGAAGATCAGCTCACCCGCGTAAAGGTTACCGAACAAACGTAGTGCAAGCGAGAAAGGCTTAGCAACTAATGCGATTGTCTCTAGTAATAAGTTACAAGGGATTAAGAAAATCATGCCGATTTTGTTCTTAGTGCTGAACGGGTGAAGCGTTAGCTCAGCAATAAAACCGCCGATGCCTTTCATTTTGATTGAGTAACCGATCATCAAAAAGAATACGCCTAGCGCTAATGCAGCAGTCATATTGATGTCTGTTGTCGGTACAATCTTCATGTATACATCATGTGAGTCCATACCAAATGCTGTTTCACCAACGAAACCAGCGAATGCAGGTAGGAAATCAACCGGAATTAAGTCCATTAAGTTCATTAAGAACACCCAAACAAAAATTGTTAGGGCTAATGGTGCGATTAAAGCGCTTTTACCGTGATAAGTATCGCGTACGTTGTCACCAACGAACTCAACAATCATCTCGATGAAGCACTGGAATTTACCAGGAACACCTGTAGTGGATTTTTTAGCGGCGCTACGGAAGATCCATAAAAATACAAGACCTAAACCGATTGACCATGCGAGGGTATCTACGTGCCATGTCCAGAATCCACTGTCCGCACATGCTTTATTGAAGGCTAGACCGGCATCGGTCGAACACATCTTGGCATTGGTCAAGTGGTGCTGAATATGGCTTGATAGAGTAACTTCTTCTGCAGCCATGTTTTATCCCAAAAGTTAATGATTAAAAAAAATCGGTGCTAGCCACTGCGAAAACATCACGAGTATGTAACAGCAGAAAAATGGCAACGCCATGACACTTAAATGTTTAAATACCAGTGCAAATATGCAAATGGTTAGCAAAAATTTTAATCCTTTGCCTCGTTTTAACGAGTCATATACTTGCTCTGCTTTACTTGCGCCAACATATCTGAAGGCATACAAAGCAAATACGAAGTTTGGCAGCACAATTGCAACACCGCCCATCAAAGCTGACAGACCGGCTTGTGCTCCCCAACCTACTAAAACTATTACTGCAGCAAACAGTGCTACGATACCCTGAAGCAAGACACCTTTTAATGCGGCACGCCTATACGGGCCAGCTAACGAATGAGTCACTTTATATTAACCTTAATGACGCTAAAATTTATCAGGGTATAAAAACTGGCGAAATTATACTGATTTCTGCTCAATTTGCAACTTGACGCGACGAATTGACGCATAAAATAGGCACACAATTCGTCGCAATTTTGACCTTTAGGAGGGTTGTTGTAAATCTGGATGGATCCGCCCAAGAATGCCGTCTAATTCATCAAGATCAGCGTAAGAAATAACCAGCTTTCCTTTGCCTTTTTGATTGTAGTTGATCTCTACTTTAGCGCCTAAGTTTTCTGCTAGCTGCTGTTCTAACAGTTTGACATCAGGGTCCTTTTCTTTTGTTTCTTTTTTAACCGCAGGTTCTTGCATTGCACGGACAAGTTTCTCGGTTTCACGTACCGTTAAACCCTTCGCGACTGCTGTGCGTGCAGCTTCAGATTGGGCTTCCCCTTGCAGTGATAATAGGCAACGTGCGTGGCCCATTTCGATATCACCATGTTCTAACAAGATTTTTACATCATCATTGAGATTGATTAAACGCAACAAATTAGTAACGGTTGTACGCGATTTACCTACAGCATCGGCCACTTGCTGATGGGTCAATTCAAACTCATTGAGTAATCTATCCAGTGCAACCGCCTCTTCCATCGCGTTTAAATCTTCACGTTGGATGTTCTCAATGAGCGCAATCGCAACGGCGGCATCATCTTCAACCTCTTTAAGAAGACATGGAACGACGTCAAGACCAGCCAACTGAGAAGCTCGCCAGCGGCGCTCACCTGCGATGATTTCGTACTGTTCAAGCGCAACTTTACGCACAACGATGGGCTGTAACACCCCCTGTGCTTTGATTGAATTAGCCAGCTCTTCCAATGCCTGTTCAGACATATCTTTACGCGGTTGATATTTTCCGCGTTGTAAAAATTCAATAGGTAAATGCTGCAATTCGTTCTCAGAAACAACAATTTGCTCAGTAGCAGGCTCACGAGGGGAGACCTCACTCGGTTGCGCTTCTAAAGTTTCCTTTGGTGCGGCAGCTGGTGGCTTGGCAGAGCTGAGTAATGCATCCAACCCTCGTCCCAATCCTCTTTTTTTTACCGACATGTTTTTATTATCCTCTTATGCTACTGCTGCAGCTTGCTTTTCTTGACGACGCAACATTTCTCCAGCCAGTGCAAGGTAGGCTTTTGCACCGCTTGAAGCGCGATCATAATACATCGCTGGCGCACCAAAACTTGGCGCCTCGGCTAAACGAACATTTCTTGGAATGACTGTGCGGTATACTTTTTCACCAAAATGCTGTTTCAATTGCTCAGATACATCATTCGCTAAACGGTTGCGCGGATCATACATAGTACGAAGAATACCCTCGATTTGTAATGATGGGTTAACCAATTTAGACAGCTGAGTAATTGTGTCCATGAGTGCCGTTAATCCCTCAAGTGCGTAATATTCGCACTGCATTGGTACCATCACCGAATCAGCGGCAGCCATAGCATTGACCGTCAACATATTAAGTGAAGGTGGACAGTCAATGAAAATAAATTCGTAATCATCTTGAACAGTTTCAATTGCATTACGCAGACGCACTTCACGCGCAAACAGTTCCATTAGCTTTACTTCAGCTGCGGTTACATCGCCATTTGCAGCGATTAGATGATATTCACCTGAAGTTTCGGTGCAAATCACTTCATTGATTGGCGTCTCTTCAATCAGCAAATCGTAAATCGTCGCAACATCAGAATATTTATCAACACCACTGCCCATGGTGGCATTACCTTGAGGATCCAGATCGATCAGCAATACTTTTCTTTTTGTTGCTGCCATCGAGGCAGCAAGGTTAACCGCAGTGGTTGTTTTACCAACGCCACCTTTTTGGTTTGCAATTGCAATGACTCTAGCCACAGTGTCCTCGACTTTTAGTCTTTTGTAAGAATAATTAAATGACGTTCACCTTCCAGTTTAGGTACTTGCAAGGTGATATTCTGTTCTAAAGAAATGCCATCAGGCAGATTATCCAGCTCATCTTGCGGATACATTCCCTTGAGTGCTAAAAATCGCCCAGATGTATCTATCAAATGTGTACACCATTGCACCATGTCTTGCAAAGATGCAAAAGCGCGACTCAGCACACCGTCTAATTTAACACTTGGTTGATATTCTTCAACACGAGACTGCACAGGCGTCACGTTTTTTAGTCCAAGCGCATGTTTTACTTGGGTTAAAAATCGTACTCTTTTTCCAAGACTGTCAAGTAAAACAAATTCAGTATCAGGAAGTGCAATCGCTAATACAATACCAGGTAAGCCTGGGCCTGTTCCTACATCAATGTAATGTTTGCCTGTTAAATGTGGCGCGACAACCAGTGAATCCAAAATATGCTTAATCATCATTTCTTTTGGATCACGCACAGATGTGAGGTTATAAGCTTTATTCCACTTGTCGAGCAGCCCGACGTAATCGACCAGCTGCTGTTTTTGATTTTCGGTCAGCGTAATGTCTGTTTCAGATAACAGAGCGTTGAGTTGTTCTAATAACACAGTTTTCCATCGCTGTTACGCCGACTTGCGCAACAGCCCTTGCTTTTTCAGATACACTAATAATAGCGAAATAGCCGCTGGGGTGATACCAGAAATACGCGAAGCTTGCCCAATGGTTTGCGGTCGCGTATCAGTTAACTTAGCCACAACTTCATTTGATAAACCACTCACTTGGCTGTAGTCAAACTCTGCCGGTAGCACAGTTTCTTCATGACGTAGTTGCTTATTGATCTCATCCTGTTGTCTCGCAATGTAACCTGCATACTTGGTTTGTATTTCTACTTGCTCAAGTGCTTGCCAATTATCATACTCACTCGCCAATCCTTCAATTGCAGTTAGATCTTTGTAATTTACTTCAGGACGACGGATCAAATCTTCTAAGCTTGCCTCACGAGTTAAAGGTGACTTCAACAAACTATTTACCTGCTCAAGCGCTGGATGATCCTTATGGATCCAAGTTGAGCGAATGCGTTGTGCCTCTAGCTCCATAACCTCAAGTTTGTTATTAAATGCAGCCCAGCGTTCATCATTTACTAATCCTAGTTCACGACCTTTTTCAGTTAATCGCAGATCTGCGTTGTCTTCACGCAGTAGCAAGCGGTACTCGGCACGACTCGTAAACATACGATAAGGTTCTTTTGTACCTAGTGTCGCAAGGTCATCAATTAATACGCCCGTATATGCCTCGTCTCTACGAGGTGTCCATGGCGCTTCACCTTTAACTTGTAACGCAGCATTCATACCTGCGATCAAACCTTGAGCACCAGCTTCTTCATACCCGGTAGTACCATTGATTTGACCAGCAAAGAATAAGCCGTTAATAAACTTAGTCTCTAAAGATTGTTTTAAGTCTCTAGGATCAAAGAAATCATACTCAATTGCATAACCTGGACGGCAAATATGCGCATTTTCAAACCCTTTGATTGAGCGCACAATTTCTAGTTGAATATCAAATGGTAAACTAGTTGAAATACCATTCGGGTACAATTCATAGGACGTTAACCCTTCCGGCTCGACAAATATTTGATGTTTTTCTTTATCGGCAAATCGTACGATCTTATCTTCGATTGAAGGACAATACCTTGGTCCAATACCTTCAATAACACCTGCATACATTGGCGAGCGATGCAGATTATCACGGATCACATCGTGGGTTTTCTCGTTGGTATAGGTGATATAACAAGGGATCTGCTGTGGGTGATCCGATTGTTTACCCATAAAAGAAAATACTGGCGTAGGTGTATCTCCTGGTTGCACTTGCATAACAGAAAAATCAACCGTCCGTGCATCAATGCGGGGAGGAGTACCAGTTTTCAGTCGATCTACACGAAATGGTAATTCACGCAAACGATCTGCAAGCGCGATAGAAGGTGGATCTCCAGCTCTGCCACCTTTGAAGTTTTCTAAACCGATATGAATTTGGCCACCAAGGAAAGTACCAACAGTCAAAACGACTGTTTCAGCACTGAAGCGTAACCCCATTTGAGTTACAACACCTTTCACTTGATCTTGTTCAACAATGAGATCATCGCAGCTTTGCTGGAAAATCTTTAAATTATCTTGATTTTGCAAAGTGTCTTGGATCGCTGCTTTATACAATGCGCGATCTGCTTGCGCTCTGGTTGCTCTTACAGCAGGTCCTTTAGAAGAATTTAAAGTTCTAAATTGGATCCCACCTTTATCAATGGCTTCTGCCATTGCGCCACCTAAGGCGTCAATTTCTTTTACTAAGTGCCCTTTTCCGATCCCGCCGATCGCTGGGTTACAAGACATTTGTCCCAGTGTGTCCATATTGTGAGTTAACAATAAGGTATTCATACCCATACGTGCAGCTGCAAGTGCAGCTTCAGTACCAGCATGACCGCCACCAACAACGATTACGTCAAAATGTTCATGATAAATCATTTACGGGATCCTACTTAAATACAACCAGCAAATTTCGAAAGGATGCGTATTCTACCTAGAAAAACGCAGAAGTGAAACGATTAAATTTTAACCTATAGGTAAAATGGATCACTTAATATATATAAGGATCTTTTTAAAGATCTTTATTGATCTTATATTTAGTAACGCCCTGATCTGTGAATAAGGCTATATTCTCACTATGATCCATAGACTTAGCTTAGATCAAATGATGTGAATTAGATCGGATCATAGGGCGTATAAGCTTTGATCAAAACGGCTATTTATACACAGCCACTCAAGCCAATAAAATTATCCAATGGATAAGTAAGTGTAGATCAGCAGTTAGATCAAGGGTTATCCACATATGGAATGAAATATACGTAAATATGTGGATAACTTATGAGAAACCGATCTTGTGCTAACTTGCTGCCACGATTTCACTAAACTCGGGCAACCATTCTAGGGCTGTATCTTCTGGTAATGCTTCATCTAATACATCTATCTTTAGTATTGGCAATAAAGCTTGAGCACCTTTGTCTGATAAGAGCTTGGCACCATTGATTGCAGCATAGTTATAAGTATCGTAACTTGAATCGCCAATACCAACCACAGCGAACTTTATATGGCTCATATCTGCCTGTTCTTGGAGTTGTGAGATAAAAGGCAATAAGTTTTCTGGGTAATCACCGGCTCCGTACGTAGATGTGACGATTAGCCAAGTGTTGCTAGTGCAATTCGATAGATCGG
This sequence comes from Pseudoalteromonas luteoviolacea S2607, assembly GCF_001625575.1. Lineage (GTDB taxonomy): Bacteria > Pseudomonadota > Gammaproteobacteria > Enterobacterales > Alteromonadaceae > Pseudoalteromonas > Pseudoalteromonas luteoviolacea_E. The sequence goes on along the minus strand of NZ_AUXV01000011.1, from coordinate 50,516 downwards.
GTTGTTCATGAACATTACATGACACTGATCTCGATTCAAGATCCTCCGCCAGCTGCTCCGCAACATATTCAGCAGATCCCATTTGGCTACCAATTATGATCTCTAAGTTACTCATTTTTTCTCAAATTAGCACTATTTATGCCGCTCATAATAAAGCCCCGTGAGCAGAAGTAAAGAGATAGTTTTTGCCTTGGATAAATTTAGACTGACTAATATTTGATTTTTTGTGGAGAGTTACCTCTATCTATCTGTTTATAAAGTCTTTAATAAAATATTCCTGGCGAGTAAGGTGCTGAATTGCTGTGGATAAGCAGGGTGCAAGATCGGGTTTTATGTGATCCAACAAGTCACAAGATCTGCTTGTTTACTGTGTTACTCACTTAGTGTGGATAGTTTTATGCTTAAACTGATCGATCTGAAAAAATCGATCTGATTGTTTGGGATCTATAATTTGTGCTTTATATAATAAAATGTTCTAAAAAAATGTGTTTGTTACCTCGTTGTGTGGAAAATCGCAGGCCATTTACGGGAAAATCGTACAGCGTGGGTGTTTAATTCGCCGGTTTTTCTAAGTTAAGTCCGATACTAAAGCTCAAGATAGGGCATGAGTGGCGTAAGACATGTGTTCATTGTCGTTAAAAAATGACTGAATGTTGAATAACTAACGGGCTTTAATAAAAGACTTAGGCAACCTAGTCTGCGTTACCATTAGGTGCTCAAATGCGGCAACAAGTTGTTGTAGACGCGCTCAATGCATGCAGACATCAACATGGCGAGCTTCCGTTGATGTATCACTCAAGGCCAGGTTAAGCACTTTGAGCAATCGGATATGCGCTTTATTAAGTAATACATCAAAAAGATTGAGTGTTTGAAAGAGAAACTAACATGCGTTCATGGTAGGGCCCGTTAACACGGGTAAAAATATCTCGATAAGGCCATGCTACGAAGAGTTATAATGCTTTTTTAATACTAATGACAGGTTCTATACACTTAGTCGTTAATAAGTGGTGCTTTAGAGGCGAGTGCTTTGATATTATATTTAGATGTAGCGTTATTTGTACTTGATGATGTAAAAAAACCTTAACAACCCAAGTTGCTAAGGTTTAATGTAATATTTATAAATATTACAGGCTACGGCCGCCTACACATTCTTGTGCACAAGGCTGATCATCACATGTACGACATGGTCTGCAACCATCATCATGTGGTGTACCGCCTGAAACTTCATCAAGTAATGCTGATTCAATTAGTTCAACTTTGCTTAACTGCTCTAGTTCATTAGCATTTTTCATAATATACTCCTTTTTATTGCTAAATAATTACTTCCTGTTTTGGAAGTGTTATTAATATATTTTATAGTTTATTATATTTCAAGTTATTTATTTAATATTTCTCTTTTTTATTTTTTAAATTAAAACAAGTTGGCATCACCTTTTTACTGCTTTTAAAAAGTGATGTTGCTTCTGTTTTTATTGTTTTAAGTGATTGTTTTTAATGGTTTATTTTTATGTTGCGTTTCCCGCTTTTATTTTTAAATGGATTTATTAAATTATACTAAATGTTTCATCGTTGTTTAGTATTCCTCCAAATGGAGCTAATGATTCTGTAATTAAATCTTCTATGATGTCTAACTTAATAGATAAATCACTTTCTTTTAATGATGTTTGTATTTTTTTATATGTGTTAGGTCTTAAGGTTTTAATATCTTTAAATACTTTCTTACTTGATTTTTCCCATGATTTTTCTTCAAGGCAAATAAATCGATATATTAATTGTATTAGTTGAATGTGCATTAATTGAAAAGACATCGGGTCATCTAGCGCATCCTTAAGGTCAAATAAGAGGGTTCTTGTTAGACTCCTACTTTGATTTATATACTTCATATCGTCGACCAAGGACGATCCCAAAGCACAATGGGTTTGTGCTTTGGTAATCACTTTTTGGCCAAATCCATTTTTATCAAAAACAAGACTGCTGTCAGAAACTGAACGGGTAAAGTCACTGGCTCTAAACTCCATTATTTTCATTAAACGGCGAATATTAATATGCATTACTTCAAAATCGATGCCACCAATATTGATAATGGTTTTCTCATAGCTGTCTGATTTAGATAAAATGATTAGATCAATATCACTGTTTTCAGTAAAACGACCATTGAAATATGAGCCATGGCCTAGAATTGCTTCAATGTTTATTGAACGCTCAAAGTAAGCAACAGCTTCTTGAAAGTACGGCATGTGCTGCTTTTTGATATGGTTTAGAGATAGATCCATGTCTAAATTTCCTTCATCGTATCGTTAGGTGGAGTCGGTTGATCATGTTTTTTTTGAAAATAGGCATCTTTTTCTAATTGGAAAATTCCTTTCTTAGTTAGTTTGAGTACTCTATCTGCACTGCGTATTGTTTGTGGGCGGTGTGCCACGACAATGCGGGTGATGTCTAATTGGGAAATTGCCTGATTTACGGCTTTTTCAGTCACCATATCTAGATGGCTTGTTGCTTCATCCATGATCAATAATTTAGGCTTTTTATACAGTGCACGTGCAAGAATAACTCTTTGCTTTTCACCTCCTGACAATGCGCCACCCATGTGGCCAATTAAAGAGTTGTACCCCATTGGTTTTGACATAATATTATTGTGCACTTGTGCTACCTTTGCGCACTCCTTTGCCCAGTCTAAGTCTGGTTCAGGTTCAAAGAAGGTTATATTGTCCAGTAGAGTGCCTGTGTAGAGTTTATCGTTTTGTAGTACTGAAGCGGTATGACGCCTAAAGTTTTTACGGCCAAATTCAGCAAGTGGTTTGCCATCCACCAGCACGTCACCTGAAGACGGTTCTAAAAGACCCAAAAGGATCTTTGTTAGGGTGGATTTACCTACGCCAGACGGGCCGGTGATTGCCACGTGTTCACCGGCATTTATATCTAAATGTATATTGTGTAATACATCTTTCGAGAAATCGTCATATTTAAAGGCAATGTTTTTAAGTTTGATATTGCCTGAAAATGTCTGTTTGTGATCTACAGGTAAGTCTCTTATTGGTTGCGTTAATGCAACTTCGGAGACTCGCTCTAGATGTAGGCCGAGCATTCTAAATTCCATTATTTTATTGATTAGATTGCCATATCGCTGAATGAAGATCCCTTTGTAGGCGATATAGGCTGTTAGCATACCAATAGAAAGTTCTTTAGAAAGAATACCTTGTGCTAAAAAGTAAATAACAAGAATGTTCTCGATACCAAAAATGATACCGTTGATAACCTGATACCATAAACGTGTTTTTCTAACTTCAATGGCACTATTTACGTAGTCAACATGTAAGTTACTCCATTGCGAAGATTGCTTATGTTGCGCGTCAAAAGACATGAGTGTTTGAATGTTTTGAATGTTCTCAATAAAGTTACTGCGTTCCTTGGCTCTAGAGCGGATCTCGTTCTCATTAAGGCGTCTAAATGCCTTAAACGCGATGATGCGAAACCCTGTGTAGAGTGCGACAAAAAAGAGCACTAAAAAGGTTAAAGAAGAATCGTAATAAAACATCAAAGCGATAATGCTTATGGCCATAAAGCCATCAATAATGGTTTCAACAAAGCTAGTTGTTAAGAACTCTTCAATTTTCTTTAATGAATCAAAACGCGTGACAATGTCACCTACGTCTCGCTTTTCAAAAAATGCAAGGGGCAGTCGCAAGAGGTGATGGAATAAATTACTCGAGACTTGAATACTAAATGCGGAACTCAGATGGAGCACCACGTAGGTACGGATTAATGTAGTGGCTTGTTGGAAAACGAGCACGAGTAAAAATGCACTGGCTAAAATAATCAGTAAGTTTTCATTGTAGGTTGGAATGACCCGGTCTATGACAGTTTGCAAATAGTAGGGGGTCAAAATAGTAAAGAATTGTGCAAATAATGAGAGAACAAAAATTTTAGCCATGCTGCTTTTCAAGCCAACAATGTCACTCCATAGTTGGCGCATTGAGAAGACCGATTTTGGCTCTTTCTTTTTAAAAGTGGTTTTTGGTAATAATTCTAGCGCTACGCCAGTAAATCTTTTATTCACTTCTGCAAAGCTTATCTCACAGCAGCCTTTCCCTGGATCATGAATAATGATGCTTTTAGACTTAACCTCTTTTAACACGACAAAGTGGTTCATATTCCAATGCAATATACAGGGGGCTTTTAGTGCTTTGAGTGCATCAGGCTCTAGTTTCAATGGTCTAGACGATAGCTCTAGATCATTTGCAATTTGGATCATGCTGTCTAACGTTAAGCCATTAGATGAAATACTGTATTTTAGTCTGAGCTCCAGTAAAGAAGTTTCAAAGCCGTAGTAGGATAAAACCATAGCTAAGCTGGCTAAGCCACATTCGGCCCTTTCAGATTGATGTATAACAGGAAGAACTCTTTTCAATTTTTTTACCTATTACTGCATTTTATTTTTTATTTCTAAGATCGGGCTTAATATATATTCTAAGAATGATTGTTCTTCTAAAATAATATCGGCGTCTAAAAGCAGGCCATTTTGTAATTGCAGGACTTTTCCATTTGCGTGTATTTCTTGTGCATGTAATTTTGCTCTAGCGCGATAAACTGGCATGTTGAGGCCTACAGGATTTGGCCATTCTGATGGTTGGATCAACATCCTTGAAACTTCAAATATCTCGCCTTCAATATCGCCATACAACTGCGTCGGAAAAGCTTCAAACCTCAGCCTCACTCCTTGACCTTGTTCTACGAAGCCAATGGCTCGCGTTGGTATATACAAGTCTGCTATCAAGACTGTGTCATTGGGGGCGATACTAAATAGAGGGTAATTAGCGGAGACTCTCTCACCTTCGCGGGCAATAATGTTAGTAATAATACCTGCGTTTAGCGCCTCTACTTTATACTCTGTGTCGCGTGTCAGGCTGAGAAGCTGAAGCTGTAATTTTGAGATGTTGTTGTCCAACTCAATTAAAGCACTGGCTTGTTCTATTGGTAGAGATTGGGCGTCGTTTACGAGTGCTTGTCGTTGTCCAGATAGATCTGCGAGCGTATTGGTTTGATCAAGTAGCGTTTCCTGTAATTTGAGGTAGTCGCTTTCAGAAGCATCAATGTCTAATTTAGAAATCCCGCCATCATGTAAAAGGGTTTTTTTGTCTTCGAATATGCGTTTAACGATAACAATTCGTTCTTCAAGAATTTTTCGCTTCTCTTTCAGTGATTGCGTTTTAGCATCTATGTTGGCTATTTTTTGGCTAATTATCTCTTCTTGTAATGTTAGCTTCTTTACCAATTGCGCTTTTGATTTAATCAAATTTTGAATTTGATGATTAACTTCTTTTATTTCAAGATCAACACTCGCATTGCCCTCTATTTGCAAAAAGTCAGCTCTTAAATCGAATAGAAGTTGTCCTTTTTCAACCGTTTGGCCTTCTTCAACATATGACTTTTCTATGATTGCAGAGGAGGGGGGATAGACTTTTAAAATACTTTGATCGCTAATTAAAGAACCCTTTACGGTTTCATAATTGCTGAATTTTGAATTTGCAACGAAAAATATAACGACGGTAAAAAATAACACTAAAAAAGCAATTATCGCATTATAAGAAGGCGATTTTATTAGGACTACTTTTCCTTCTAACCTGTTTAGATTAGTTTCAACTGCCTCTTTTCTAAAAAGATCCGACGCTTTCAACCTTTTCTCCATGCACTTTTACCTGTGGCATTAACCGGTTAGAGAGATAAATGAGTTTTATATACCTCTCTATCCAGGGTAATTTTTTATTAGTTGTTCGTACAGATGCACCTAGCGTTACAGCCGCTTGGTGGTGCGCACATATCTGGAGCATCTGGATCTCCTCCACTTACTGATTTAATTAAAATTTCATCAATAAGCTCTGCTTTTTCTTTTGCAATTATCTCACTAAAATCGCTCATTTTATTTCCTTTGATTGATTTTTATTTATATTCTTATCGAAGAGGAAACTTTACTCTTTTAAATACCCCTTCGGTTTTTACATCAGGGTAAGAACTGGTTAATAAGTGCTGAGTGTACTCATTTATTAATTGAGACCTTACGTCTATACTAATCGTACTCATCACTTTATCTAAAACGTTATGTAACTCAGGGAACTCTTCAGAGATATGCTTTCCTTTTAGCACTGGGCTTTCAAATGGCGGCTTTTTCTTCACCATACAATTGAGTTTATAGCACTCGTCACTCCAATCTGACATATAACGAATAAACATAAATTTATTAGATTGATGTTGCTCTAACTTTCGAGCGCAATTGGCAATAAAGGCTTTGCAATTTTTAATATCGAATTGATTAGGCGGTCGTTGCGTCTCTTGCGCATATTGCTGGATGCGATTTAAGCACTGGGACACTCGATTATCTGTGTCTTTGATTAGGTGTGCCGTACGCAATGTTTCTTGTAGAAATGCGAAGAACTTTCCTTTTGTTGCACTGAAATACAGAGCTTTCAACGAACATACGGTAATATCGAAGCGGACTCCTTCAAAAAATATTGATTTTTTTACATACATATCAGTGTCTTTTATGACATAAATATCAATGTCACTTTTCTCATTATATGTATTGTTGAAGTATGAGCCTACACCAAAAGCACCAAAGCATGATTTAAAATCTTCTAACTCACCCATTGCTCTATTAATAATGCACACAAATATACCTTAATGAATTTACTAAATTTTAAGCACGACATTTCATACCCATCAAAATATTGATAGGTTTTTTAGTAAATATCTTATTTCTTTCTTAATTCAAGAATTGATGAATAAGTATATTTTTGGGGATATAAATGATACCAACTAATAAAGGTCTCTTTACCAAGAACATCATACACCAACTCTAATTGGCGTCTTTTTTCGGCGGTTCTTTCTTCAGGAGTAAGCTTTTTATATTCTTCTATTTCTGAGTTTCTTGTTGGGGAGTGGTGAATATACATACCGAAGTATTTATGGCAAAACTTGAAGTAATCATTTGTATATAGAATGAACGTATGCCACATTTCATCTATTATGAGTAAGTTTTTATCTATCGTTCTGCTGCCCTGCGTATCAGGGTGACGACAGTACCATAGCCACTTTAAAGTGTCTTTAAAAATATTATTAGCTTCTTCTTCCGTAACATCTAACGATTTTAAAAAACCGTCAATAATATCTTGATTATGATATGCAAGAACCTCTTCTAGAGGTGGGTGATTATGAACCTTAGGTTGGTTCTCTTGTTCTAATGCTAGGCCTACCACGTACAACATTCCTTCTAAAGTTTTAGATCCTATTTATCGAAATGATACTAATAGATAATATCAATATTGTAAATATTTAATTATTTTAATTAATAGGCTTTATGAATTGGCTATTTTAAAAGCAGGTAGGTTTTGGATTTTAGATTTTATTTAATTTATTATTTTTGTACTTAAACATAACAGATAGTTACAATGAAATATCTGCTATGTTTATATGAAATTTTGTTCAACTATTTACCAATACAGAAAGAGCTGAAGATCTTTCCTAAGAGATCATCGGATGTAAATTCACCAGTAATTTCATTTAAATATTGCTGGGTTAGTCGCAGCTCTTCTGCCAAAATTTCGCCTGCCACATGCATTTCAAGTTGAGTTTGGCCTATTTCTAGGTGTTCAGCAGCTCGTTCAAGTGCATCTAGGTGCCTGCGGCGTGCCATAAAGCCCCCTTCATTAGCACCAGTAAATCCAATACACGCTTTGAGATGTTCACGCAGTATATCAATGCCGGTATTGGTCTGTGCGCTCAGCCTGAGTACGGGGTAATCCCCTTGTTGGCATAAACCTTGATGCTCATTACATAGATCGATTTTATTGCGTATGACCGTAATATCCATGCCTTGAGGTAATTTTTCCATAAACTCAGGCCAGATCTTTAACGGGTCTGTTTCAAGCGTTTCAGTGCCGTCTACCATAAACAACACATGATCTGCACCACTGATCTCTTCCCATGCGCGCTCAATACCGATTTGTTCGACTTTATCTGGGCTTTCTCGTAGACCTGCGGTATCAATAATATGCAGTGGCATGCCATCAATATGAATATGTTCTCGCAGTACATCTCGCGTCGTACCAGCTATGTCTGTGACGATGGCGGCTTCGCGACCTGCCAATGCATTAAGTAAAGAAGATTTACCTGCATTGGGTCGCCCTGCGATGACTACGCGCATGCCCTCACGCATGATGCTGCCTTGTTTAGCCTGTTGTCTGACTTCAGCTAGTTGCGTAATGATAGCTTGCAAGTCACCTGCTACTTTACCGTCAGAAAGGAAATCAATTTCTTCGTCTGGGAAGTCAATTGCCGCTTCAACATACATGCGCAAATGAATGACTTGTTCAACTAAAGTGTTGATATGTTTAGAAAAATCACCTTGTAGTGAATGAAGCGCGCTCTTTGCTGCTTGTTCACTGGTGGCGTTAATCAGATCAGCAATGGCTTCTGCTTGAGTAAGATCGAGCTTGTCATTCATAAAAGCACGTTCAGAGAATTCACCGGGTTTAGCCAATCTGACATCTTCTAATTGGCTTATTTCTTTGAGCAGCATATCGATCACAACTGGCCCACCATGGCCCTGTAATTCAAGTACATCTTCACCGGTAAACGAGTTTGGCCCTTGGAAGAATAGCGCAATGCCTTGATCCAAGTTTTCACCTGAAAGAGTGTTAAACGGCAGATACTCTGCGTATCTTGTTTTAGGACATTTGCCGAGAATTTTTTCGGCTACGACTTTGGCTTTACTACCCGAAATACGGATGATCCCCACGCCACCGCGACCTGGTGCGGTGGCCTGAGCTGCTATGGTGTCTTGTGCAATCATATTGTCTCTTGCTGAATGACTGTGTTCTGACGTTAATTGTACAGCAATTGGCTTTTCTCAGGTATAGTGGAGAGAAATGAATAAAAATAATTACTCGAGATGTAGAGATAAGGATAATCTAAACCGTGTTGTTATTCGGTCAATTTCGTTTCGACTCTGAACGCTTGGTGCTTTATTGTGGGCAGCAAGAAATCGCCTTGCGCCCTAAGGTTGCTCAATTACTTGCCTACTTTGTTGCCCGACCAAATGAATTGGTTAAGCGGGAAGTCGTGCTTAAGGATCTATGGCAGCATGGTGAGTTTCGAGAAGCGGCGCTGAATCAAAGTATCACCGAATTGCGTCAAGCGCTGGGAGATAGCGCTAAACATCCACTGTTCATTAAAACTTTACCACAACAAGGTTACATGTGGATCTGTGACGTAAAAGTAGCGCCTTGCCTTCGAAAACGAAATCGAATTTTGATTGGTATTGCTTTAGGGGTGGCAGTATCACTCGGTAGCATGGTGTATCTGTACAATAACTCTCCGTTTGCTCACAGCCAACTTCAAGCACAACCGCAACTAATCATCCATTCCATGCAAAATCATACTGGTGTACAAGCAAATGCGTGGTGGGGATATGCACTCGAAGGTGTACTGCGGTCGCGTTTACAGCAGGACTACCAGCTACTGCCAAAAAGTCGTACACCTGATTATATTGACAGTGTCACTAAAGAGGCGCCACAGCAATTTTATTTATCGCTCAAGCCTTTGCAACAGCGCTTTTTACTGCAAGCGGAGCTGGCTGGGCGCAGCACCGAAGTGATTGTTGAACAGCTTGATGATAACTTTTCTGATATCGCGACGCAGCTGATTGCATCTTTAACCGATAGCTCAGGATTTGTTGCAGATCAACCTCTGGCTGTTAACGGTCTCAGTGACTACTATCGGGGCGTGCAAGCATTAACGGAGCATGGTCCACAGTTAGCTGAGCAATATTTTGAAGCCGCTTTGATACAAACCCCTGAGCACGTTCCCTCACGCTTAGAATTGGCTAAAATAGCTTGGTTGCAAGGTGATATACCTAAGGCCAAAGCACATTTTTCATTAATCGAGTTATCTCCCACCTCACTGGCTTTGCGAGCTCGATATTATTTATATCTTGGTACTTTTGAGAAAGCGCTAGGGGAGTTTGACAATGCCAAACACAGTGCGCAGCTGGCACTTCGCGCTGCACAAAAGAGTCAGCAAATAGAGTTAATCGCGAGTGCTTATCAGTTGATTGCAGATGCAGCGTGGAGCACAACACAGTGGCAAGACTATACGCATGCAATGAGTGCGGCGTATGCATTAATAGGTAGTCGTTCTTTTGCTTATAGTGAAGCACAGCGCTCTTTTTATCTCGCTAATCCACCAGCTGCTGGCCCACAGCAAAAAAATACGCTTAATTTGGCACAAAGCAAAGAGGTGCTCGAGGTTGCCACTCGTTACTACCGACAAACAGAACGACAGATTGATTTGGCGAGAAGTTTATTTGCTTATGGGCAAAATTACTTGGTCCCAGTGTCAGAAAGTGAGGACAGTCTATTAGAAGCTCTGGAAATCGCTTCAAGCAGTGGTGATAAGTATTTTAAGGTGCAAGTGCTTACTTACTTGGGGTTTTACTATATTCAGTTACATCGAGGTGATGAAGCGCTGAGTTATCTCAATCAAGTCGATATAGATGACGCCTTTATACCTGCTATTGAGCAGTTGAGCGTACTGAAGGCGATGGCATATATGGACATTGGTTTAACCACCAACAATCATGAGCCATTGCAAGAAGCGCATCGGCGTTTAACACAGTTGTTAGCCAATGAAAAAACATCAGCAATGACGCATGCTAACGCTCAACTACTGTTGGCTTGGGTTGCGCTTAAACAAGGTGATGTTGACAATGCCGAGTCCCTCACTCAAAGCGCTTTTCAGGCTTATAAATTGAGTGGGCTTGACGATGCTATTGTTTATGCAAAGTATACGCAGATGTATATTTACCTGTTACGCAACAAACCCGATCAAGCGCTTGATTTAATCGATTTTGAGCAAGATAAAGAAGCCCATTTAATGTTATTTTACGCCTCAGTAGCTGCACATATGGCAAAAAATGATGTTGTACTTATGCGGTCAAAGCGGATGCTCGGTGAACTTCAAAACAGTCAAATGTTACTTGAACAACTGGGCCTACTCACACAGCAACCGCAGAAAAGCGTCGAGCTGATCACCGAGTTGCTCGACGCACCTTACAGCGTTTACTGCCAAAGTAAGTGGATTTTAGAGTGACAAATGGTGTTTTTTAGGGGGCGTGTTGCCCCTGTAGATAACCGCTCCTTGGCTGTTTTGCACTATCCAGTAGGGCAACTCCGATACTTCAAAGTATCTAAATAACTGGTTTTGATAATCAAAGGTCATTTGATGGTTTACCTGAAAACGCTGTTGATAGTTACGTGCACTGGTCTCATCGGCATAAAAGGGTTTTATAATCGTCAGTATCTTATCTGGCATTTGTTCCGCTAGTTGGTTGTTTTGTGCGATACGCTGCTGGCAGTGCGGAATGTGCTGAAATGGACATAGGCTGTCACTAAAAAATAATACCGCGTATTCATGCCTGATTTTATTGAGGTCTAAGCGCTTTCCTGACAAAGTGCGCAGTGCTTTGTTGACGGCTGTGTTGGTGATGGCTTTGGGCTTTTGCAATAAAGGCTCTATTGATTTTACGGACCCTTCATGAACGATTACGCGGGTAGGGGTTTGCCTTACCTGATATTTAAACATCAATTGATTGTGGGTATCGATAGTGATGTTTTTATACTTTGGATATCTATCCGCAAATTGCTTCAGGCTCGCTTGGTCAATGTTGATGTCTGGTTGCAGAAAAAGTCGTTCACCCAGTTCGACAGGCAAAATGGTTGTTTGATTATATTCATCCCAAATATTAATAAAAACATACTCTTGAACTTTTGATTTGGTGCTATAGCTGACAACCAAGAGGCACAATAGAACATGTTTGAGCAGTTGTATATACATTAGTTTGTCTCCTGTAATTGTCTTAGTTTTTGCGCAAGTTCATCGGTGAATAGTGCACTGCGATATAGCTCGTTTCCTTGTTCATCAAGCAAAATATGCTGTGGCGTACCCAGCACTGAATAGTGCTTTGTTATTGCGCCATTCCCATCATATACAGTAGGGAAGTTATACTTATTTTTGGTTAAATAGTGCGTCACTCTGTCACGGTTTTGGTTGAACCCTATATTGATAGATACCACCTGATAAGTGCCATTAGCGCTATTATGGCTTTGCTGAAGAAGTGGCATTTCTTCGACACAATATGCGCACCAGGTGGCCCAAAATTTTAAGTAGGTCACTTTTCCCTGTGTAGAAATGGTACGGGCATCTAATGTTTGTGCCTGTAAAGGGAGGTATTGTTTAGCATGTGCGGTCGCACTGAATAAACACATTAGCCATACGAGAGTTCTCATTTTTAATGTCCTTTAATGGTAGGTTAAAGCCAGCTTTTGCCCGCTTGGATCAGAAAGTACTGCGCCATAACAAGGAGTATGAGCGCTGTTAACGTGTTGATATAGGAAAGCCATTTTCCTGAAGGTGGTAAACTGGAAAGTACCCGAGCACTACAGCCTGCACATAGCAACAAAGCGCTCATGCCGAGCGCAAAGCTAAATAGCAATACACCGCCCAGTATTGGTTGTTGCGTTGTCGCTACAAACAATAACAGGCCACCTAGTACTGGGGACGTGCAGGGCGCTGCAACCAATGCGCTGGCCATGCCCATTATCAAAGGGAGTGAGCTACGAGATCTTTTTGAAGGGAGTGAGAGAGATGGCATGGTTAAGATACCTTTATTGATTGCAGCTAAATAAATCAGTCCGTTGGCAAACAGCACAAGTACCCATGGGTTAGTGGCTACTAGGCCAAATAAGTGGCCACTCCAAGCGGCAAAAAAACCGAGGGCGGCATAAATGAGTGCAAAGCCGATACAATACAAAAGAGGTGCAAAGCGCGTGTGTTTACGATGTGAGAAAGTGGCAATCGTAATTGGCAGGATAGGATAAACACAGGGAGTTAAGCTAGTAAGTATACCAACCAGTAATACTGTTGGAATATGCCACCAACTTATCTCATGTGTGCTTAGTGTTTCTACAAGAAGTGATTCCATAACATTAGACTCATCGATTTCAAAGTTGTCGCTGAGCATCTATGAAACGGCTAAGAAGGCCTATCAAGGGGCTATCAAAAAGCAGTAAAATTTTATCAAATATATGTTTTATATTGATAAAAACTGAGTGCGAATTGAGCAGCACAGCTCTTTTTAAGTCACCCGAATAAACTACGGGTACTGTGATGGTCGTTGGAAAAAGGAGTGTTAATGTTTGAAGAACGCGAGTCTAGCAGGGTTAACTGTACTTGTATGTACAACTTCAGTTGAAACAAAAACGCCCGCAAATAAAGCGGGCGTTTTTATAGTGTATCGAGATATTAGTCTCTTACTTTGATGCCTTTTTTCTCCATACCGCGGTAGATGATAAGCATCTGCGCAATAGAGATAAGGTTAGACACTAGCCAGTAAAGAACCAGACCAGATGGGAACCAGATGAAGAAGACAGAGAATACCACCGGCATATATGTCATCATTTTCTGTTGCATTGGATCTGTAATTGTCATTGGCTGCAGCTTTTGAGTTAAGAACATACTTGCACCAAATAAAATTGGTAGCACATAGTATGGATCCATTGCTGAAAGGTCTGTTAACCACAGACCAAATTCTGCGTGTCGCAATTCTGTAGATTCTAAGAATACATAGAATAGGGCTAGGAAGATTGGCATCTGAAGGAGCAGAGGGAAGCAGCCACCCATTGGGTTTACTTTCTCTTTGCGGTACATTTCCATCATTGCCTGACCGAATTTCTGACGGTCATCTCCATAACGTTCTTTTAGTTGCTGCATCTTTGGCTGTAATGCACGCATTTTTGCCATCGATGTGTACTGCGCTTTAGTCAGTGGGTACAACAGTGTCTTAACAAGGATAGTAATACCGATGATTGCGAGACCCCAGTTGCCTAATACACCATACAATAGCTTAAGCAACACTAATAAAGGCTGAGAAATAAACCATAACCAGCCATAGTCTACAGTTAAGTCCAAATCTTCATGAAGTGCTTCTAGCGCATTCGTGTCTTTTGGGCCCATGTAGTAAGTCGCAGACAGCTTCGCTTCTGAATTTGCCTGAATGTTTACTGGTTCACCTTTTGCACCGATGATGCCTTGGTTATTTCTAAGTGATGTATAGATAGTGTTGTTGATATCTTGCTTTGGTACCCATGCACTTACAAAGTAGTGCTGAATAAAAGACACATAACCACCTAGAGTATTCTTGTTAAGGTTTGCTTCACGCATCTCGTCAAAAGAATACTTCTCGTAAGGCTCGTCCTGAGTACCGTATGCCGTACCTAAGTATGTTTGGTCAACCATACTGTCTTTGTCTTGAACTGAACGCTTAATCTGCGTATAGAGCTGAACTTGGACTGGGGTATCAGTTGTGTTTACGACATCATACTCTACAGATACGTCGTATTGACCTGCTTTAAATACAAATGTCTTGGTAAATTGAACGCCTTTGTTATCAACAAAAGTCAGCGGTACGCGCAGTTCATCACCTGATAAAGTGTAGGCGTTTTGCTCTGTTTGGTAGACTGGGCGGCCAGCACTTGACGCGTCTGGACCATTAAGACCTATCAGACCACTTTGTGCTAAGTATTGCTTCCCATCAAATTCACCAAGTAGTAGATAAGGTGTATCGCTACCATGCGTTTCAGCATGTTGAAGTAGTTTTGCTTCAACAATATCACCACCTTTAGTATCAATTTTAACGGCAAATACGTCAGTCGTTACTGTAATGACAGAACGGACTGCTTGAGTTTGCGCAACCGGTACATCCGCTTCGCTAGAAGCTGGAATATCCGCTTGATCGTTATTTGAAGGTGAAGTGGCCACTTGTGTGACAGCACTGGTATCGGCTTTGCTTTGAGCTTGTTCGTCTTGCCATTCACTGAATAACAAAAACGACACTAAAAGCAATCCGATCAATAAAAACGTGCGTTGCGATTCCATAACAGCTCTTATTTCTCGTGTTGTTTAACTTGATTCGATTTCTCAGGGACGGGGTCATCCCCACCTGCGCTTAAAGGGTGACATTTTAATATGCGTTTAACCGCTAACCAACTCCCTTTTGCAATTCCGTGTAAATTAATTGCCTGAATTGCGTAACTAGAGCATGTTGGATTGAATCGGCAATGAGGTCCAAGCAAAGGACTGATAAATTTTTGATAACCACGAATGATTGCTATCAATAAATTACGCATTGCCAAAAGCGGATAATCCACTCGTCGTTTACTCTCACTCTTTGTCTTCAAGGCGTGTTTCATAGTTGCGAGATAGACTCGATAATAGAGTGATTAAAAGGTGAGCTAACCTTACATGAATTAGCGTAAAATAGCCATGACTGGAGGTTTGTTAACACAAAAATGTGGTGTTATTTTTTGGCTTTATGACCACGCGATGGGCGTTTCTTATGTGGCTTAGGTTTGGGGGCACCTGGTTTACAACGTTCATTGACTTTACGCCAAAGTTTATTAAGTTGCTTAGTCAGCTCTTCGTTACTTTGTTCATCTACACCAGTTTTAACCATCAAGACAATATCAATGTTATCCAACTTGTGGCGATTTAGACGAAAGCTTTCGCGTGCTAGTCGCTTGATGCGATTTCGTTGGCATGCAAGTTTACAGCGCTTTTTAGCGACAGTAAGACCAAGACGAGGATGACCTACATCATTAGGTTTAGCTAGAAGAGTAAATACAGGGGTTGCTGCGCGAGCAGGCTCTTGAAATATTCGGGAGTAATGCGAGGGAGTTAACAGACGTAACTCCCTGCTGAAGCCAAAACCTTCCACTTATATTAAGCAGATAGTTCTTTACGGCCTTTAGCACGACGACGTGCTAGTACTTTACGGCCATTTTTAGTAGCCATGCGAGCACGGAAACCGTGAGTACGCTTGCGTTTTAGTACGCTTGGTTGAAAAGTTCTTTTCATAACTAATCCATCCGATCGGTTAAAGTTAAAACATCCTATGCAGGTCGCGATCCTGGCACAGGTGCCATTGCGAGCGCGAGATATTAAAGCCGACGCGCGTGAAAGTCAATCATATTTGTGCCGATAAGCTTATTTTATGGCCTAAATAGGTAAAAAACGGTGTTCATTATATAGAAGAGGGTCGCTTATACGGTTTATTACGGTTATAGAGTGACTATATATAGAGTAGGTTAAATTGAGCTGATCGTGGCATTTGATCTTGTTATAAAGATCAAGATCTGGGGTTGTGGATCAAGTGTGTTGATCTTTGTAAGGTTTTCCACAGTGCTTGGGTGAAAATTGGCGACATCCTCTGGAAAACTAAAATTGATCTCAATTTTTTGGTGAGATCTTGGTGTTTTTTTGATAAGATCTTTATAAATAAGTGAAATTAAAAATCCTTTTTAAACAAAGAGTTGTGTTTTTTGATGGTTGAGATCTTATTTTTTATAAAAGTCAATATTGATGTTGTGGATAAGATCGCTTCATAATACCCGGCTTCCACCTGTGAATAATTGATAATATACAAACTTTTCCGTTGATCTTTGAGTTAGCTGTGAATAACTCTGTTGGTTACTTTGTAAATAATAATAAATAACCAACACTATTGATGTACGGGAATAATAACTATTTCGGAGTGCAATGTGTATCTGTCGGTTTGGCAAAGTTGTTTATATGTTTTGCAAGATGAGCTGCCGTCGCAGCAGTTCAATATGTGGGTTAGACCACTACAAGCAGAAAGTACCGAAGATACTTTAACCATCTATGCACCAAATCGCTTTGTGTTAGATTGGGTTCGAGAGAAGTACTTAAATCGAATTAACGAATTACTGATCGAAATTTGTGGTGATGAAGCACCTGAATTACGTTTTGATGTAGGTAGTAAGCCTATGACGCAAGCGCAGCCGCAAGTTTCAGTTGAAACACATGCGGGAGAAGCGCCTGCGCAATCACCTCAAGTTGCAACCAGAAGTACGGCACAATCACCTGTTAGCGAAGCGAAAGTAGAACCAGCTCCGAAATCGAGCGTGAAATCAAATATCAAAGAGAATTACACCTTTGATAATTTTGTCGAGGGTAAGTCAAACCAGCTCGCAAAAGCTGCTGCAACACAAGTTGCAGATAACCCAGGTTCTGCTTTTAACCCCGTATTTATTTACGGTGGTACAGGCTTGGGTAAAACACACTTATTACATGCAGTTGGTAATGGCATCATCGACAAAAAGCCGGATGCCAAAATTGTATATATGCATTCTGAACGTTTTGTGCAGGATATGGTTAAGGCGCTGCAAAATAATGCAATCGAAGATTTTAAACGTTACTACCGAAGTGTAGATGCTTTAATGATCGATGACATTCAATTCTTTGCAAACAAAGAGCGTTCGCAAGAAGAGTTTTTCCATACGTTTAACGCTTTACTTGAAGGCAATCAGCAAATTATTTTAACGTCAGACAGATACCCGAAAGAAATTGAGGGTGTTGAAGATAGGCTGAAATCTAGATTTGGCTGGGGCCTCACGATTGCAATCGAACCACCTGAATTGGAAACGCGAGTTGCCATTTTGATGAAAAAGGCACAGCAAAGTAATATTAACTTACCCCATGAAGTCGCGTTCTTTATTGCTAAAAAGCTGCGCTCAAATGTGCGAGAGCTCGAAGGGGCGTTAAACCGAGTTATTGCCAATGCAAACTTCACAGGTCGTCCAATCTCGATTGAATTTGTCAAAGAAGCACTGCGAGACTTATTGGCGTTACAAGACAAGTTAGTCACCATTGACAATATCCAGCGCACGGTCGCTGAATATTATCGTATCCGTGTATCTGATTTACTGTCAAAGCGTCGTAGCCGCTCGGTAGCGCGCCCAAGACAAGTTGCTATGGCCTTGTCGAAAGAATTAACCAATCACAGTTTGCCTGAGATTGGTGATGCGTTCGGGGGTCGTGACCATACGACGGTTCTACACGCATGTCGTAAAGTGAAAGAACTTCGTGAAGAAAGCCACGAGGTAAAAGAAGATTATCAAAACTTGATCAGAACATTGTCATCTTAAGGGTTAAGTGATGCAAATAACGATAGTAAGAGAACAGTTTTTAAAGCCGTTAATGCAAGTGTCAGGTGCGATTGAGCGTAAACACACACTACCTATTTTGTCTAATGTGCTGCTAGAAGTTAAAAATGGCGTGTTAGCCATGACAGGCACAGACTTAGAAATTGAGTTGGTAGCATCTGTCATTTTGCAAAACGACACCGCCGATGCAAAACTGACTTTACCTGCTAAGAAGCTGCTTGATATATGTAAAAGTCTACCAGATAGCTCAGAAATAAACTTGTCTACACAAGAGCATCAGGTGCTGCTTACAAGTGGTAAAAGCCGTTTTTCGTTGACTACACTTGCCGCTGAAGATTTTCCAAATTTGGAAGAATGGCAGGGCGAGGTTGAGTTCAAGTTGACGCGAATGGAGCTTCGGAAATTACTCGAAGCGACGCATTTTTCAATGGCTAACCAAGATGTTCGTTACTACTTGAATGGTATGTCATTTGAAGTTGACGGGAACGAAATCAAAACGGTAGCGACAGATGGCCACAGGTTAGCGATTGCGCAAAAGCAAATCGAGCAGTCTTTGGGTGCTCAGCGTCAACTGATTATCCCAAGAAAAGGGGTGTTGGAGATTATGAGATTGCTTCCAGCTGATGACGAAGAGTTGACTATACAATTTGGTGCAAACCATTTCCGCATTATTGATCAAGAAGTTATCTTCACTAGCAAGCTAGTTGATGGACGTTTTCCTGATTACCGACGCGTACTTCCTCGTGGTGGAGACAAGATTGTTACGGCGAACAGAGAGTGGATAAGAAGTGCTTTTCAACGAGTTTCTATCTTATCTAACGAAAAATTTAGAGGCGTTCGCTTAAATCTCAGCAATGGCATTTTAAAGATTAGCGCCAACAACCCAGAACAAGAGCAAGCTGAAGAGACGGTTGAAGTGAATTACCAAGGTGATGACCTAGAGGTTGGGTTTAACGTTTCTTATTTGTTGGATGTACTTAATACATTGAAAACTGAAGATGTTCAGTTTACGCTGGCGGATTCAAACAGCAGTGCATTGATTGAAGGTGCTGGTGAAGAAGACGCAATGTATGTCGTAATGCCAATGCGTTTATAAATAATAGTAGCGCTCTATATGAGTTTGACACATATTAGCCTCAATGATTTTAGAAACATTGAGGCAATCTCTTTTTCTCCTTCCAAAGATCTCAATTTAATTTTAGGCCAAAATGGCAGTGGCAAGACGAGCTTACTAGAGGCCATTTACTTTTTATCCAATGGACGCTCATTTCGTACTAACAAATACAAAATGATGATTCGCGGTGGGCAGGATAAATGTGTCGTGCACGGAAAAAAGCAACTACACAACTTGTCTATACCAATCGGAATCAGTAAAAGTCAAAGCGGTGAAACCCAGTTAAGGATTCAAGGTCAAGCTAGTAGGAAAATCGCAGAGCTAGCACAAATATTACCAGTCCAAGTCATCACGCCCGAAAGCTATGAGTTATTTTTTGGAGGTCCAAAGGAGAGAAGAAAATTTCTCGACCTTGGAGTGTTCCACGTGGAACATTTGTTTTATGAAGTGTGGAAAAACTTTAATAAAGTACTCAAGCAAAGAAATGCACTCCTTCGGAATAAACCAGCTAACTGCGTTGAGCAGATAAAGTTTTGGGATAAGCAATTCATTGACCTAGCTGAACAAATAAATATCTATCGAAAAGCTTATATAAGTAGGTTTGAAGGCTATTTTTTTGATAAGATAGGGGGGATTAGCTCTGTATTTGATGGCCTTGAAACTCGCTATGATGCGGGCTGGAAAGGGGAACTAAGTGAAGTGCTTCAATCGCAAATTGATCGAGACCTTAGACTTGGGTATACAAGTAAAGGCCCTCACAAAGCTGATTTTAATTTTAAGATCCATGGGCACAATGTTGAAGAGATGATGTCCAGAGGACAATTAAAATTACTTTTGTATGCGCTTAAAATTACGCAGAATAATCTGATTGAACAAGAAACTGATAAACAATCAATATTGCTAATCGATGATTTACCATCTGAACTGAGCTCAGAAACTCTGGGAAGTGTTGCTAAGTTACTAGCTAAATGTAATTCTCAGTTGTTTGTCTCAGCAATCAGTTCAGAAAGTTTAACGCCTGTTGTGGAACTACTTGAAAAAGATATCGAGATGTTCCACGTGGAACATGGTCGTTTAATAACAAATTAATTGGAATTAACCATGTCTGATAATTATGATTCATCCAGTATTAAAGTACTGAAGGGATTGGATGCTGTAAGAAAGCGTCCAGGAATGTATATCGGCGACACTGATGATGGAACTGGATTACATCACATGGTCTTCGAAGTTGTTGATAACTCAATTGATGAAGCATTAGCTGGATATTGTGATGATATTTTCGTTACGATTCATACTGATGGTTCAGTATCAGTAAGAGATAACGGTCGAGGTATACCTACTTCAATTCACCCTGAAGAAGGGGTATCAGCTGCAGAAGTTATTATGACCGTACTGCATGCTGGTGGTAAATTCGATGATAATTCATATAAAGTATCGGGCGGCTTACACGGTGTAGGCGTGTCTGTTGTTAATGCACTTTCCGAAAAACTACAATTAACTATCCGCCGTGATGGCCAAGTGCATCAACAAAAGTACACGATGGGCGTGCCAGATGCTCCTCTTGCGGTAATTGGTGAAGCTGAGACTACTGGTACAGAGCTAAGATTCTGGCCAAGCCCTGAAACGTTCTCAGATATTAATTTCCATTATGACATTCTAGCCAAACGTCTTCGCGAACTGTCTTTCTTGAACTCGGGTGTCAGTATTATTCTTACTGATGAGCGTGAAGAAAATAAGCAGGACCACTTCAAATATGAAGGTGGTATACAAGCTTTTGTTGAATATCTAAACCGTAAAAAAACACCAGTACATCAGAGTGTTTTCCACTTCACCACTGAACGCGAAGATGGCATCAGTGTAGAAGTTTCAATGCAGTGGAATGATGGCTTCCAAGAAAACATTTACTGTTTTACAAACAACATTCCTCAGCGAGATGGTGGTACGCACTTAGCTGGTTTCCGAGCGGCTTTAACAAGAACTCTGAATACCTATATGGAAAAAGAAGGGTTTAACAAGAAGAACAAGACCAGCGCAACGGGTGATGATGCACGTGAAGGGTTAACCGCTGTTGTCAGTGTTAAAGTACCGGATCCTAAGTTCTCCTCTCAGACAAAAGATAAACTAGTATCAAGTGAAGTGAAAGGTGCCGTCGAGCAGGCAATGGCTGAAAAGCTTAATGAATTCCTACTTGAAAACCCGCAGGACGCGAAAACAGTCGTAAATAAAATTGTTGATGCAGCGCGTGCTCGTGAAGCGGCTCGTAAAGCAAGAGAAATGACTCGTCGTAAAGGTGTCATGGACTTAGCCGGTTTACCTGGTAAGCTAGCTGACTGCCAAGAAAAAGACCCAGGTTTATCTGAACTCTATATCGTGGAGGGTGACTCGGCGGGTGGTTCTGCTAAGCAAGGTCGTAATCGTAAAAACCAAGCCATTCTGCCTTTGAAAGGTAAAATTCTAAACGTGGAAAAAGCGCGTTTTGATAAAATGTTATCTTCACAAGAAGTGGCGACGTTAATTACTGCACTAGGTTGTGGTATAGGTCGTGATGAATATGATCCAGAAAAGCTGCGTTATCACAGCATTATTATCATGACCGATGCGGACGTTGATGGTTCACACATCCGAACATTGTTATTGACGTTCTTCTACCGTCAAATGCCTGAGATCATCGAACGTGGGTACGTTTATATTGCACAGCCGCCACTATATAAAGTGAAAAAAGGTAAGCAAGAGCGCTATATTAAAGATGACCATGCACTTACTGAATACCTAACAACGCTTGCTCTAGACGGTGCATCTCTATATTCAAGCGAAAGTGCAACAGCGATTGAAGGTAATCGCCTAGAGAATCTAGTGCATGATTACCAAAAAACTGTAGACGTTATTGGCCGACTACAACGTAAATACCCAGCCGCGATTATGAATCGTTTGGTTTACCAACCTGAATTAGCGGAAGCTGACTTAAGCGATGAATCAAAGGTTACAGCGTGGAGCGATGCTCTTGTGGCTGATCTTATTAAACATGATGATGATGCGACAATATTCTCAGCATCTGTTAGTTATGATGATGAGCGTCACATGTATTACCCGGTTGTGAACATTCGTCAGCATGGCGTGGATAAAGCACATACCTTGAACTATGACTTTATTACGTCTAAAGATTATGCGCGTATTGCTAACACCGGAAAACAAATTGCACACATCGTAGAAGATGGTGGCTACATTCAACGTGGTGAAAAGACACACCCGATTGGCAGTTTTGTTGAGGGTCTTGATTGGTTAATTAATGAATCAAAGCGTGGCTTGTATACACAACGTTATAAGGGTCTTGGTGAGATGAACCCAGATCAACTTTGGGAAACAACAATGGACCCAGATGCACGTCGTATGCTACGAGTGACAATTGAAGATGCAATTGCTGCCGACCAATTGTTTGCAACGCTAATGGGTGACCAAGTTGAGCCGCGTCGTGACTTTATCGAGCAAAATGCACTGAGAGTAGTTAACCTCGACGTGTAACTACAACAGATGTAACGCATGATAAAAAAGGAGGGGAAACCCTCCTTTTTTTCTTAGAAGTGCTTAATTCTATGTACTGCACACGGTATACTGAGCATAATTTTCAATCATAAAAGCTCAAGTCAGCGAGATGTAAATTCTGGTTTGAGTCCCATGTACCAAATAAATATAAAAGCCAACTATGCAAAAATATGATATCAAAACCTTCCAAGGGTTGATCCTGGCTTTACAGGACTATTGGGCACAGCAAGGCTGTGTAATTGCGCAACCACTGGATATGGAAGTTGGTGCGGGCACATTCCACCCGATGACCTTCTTGAAATCAATTGGCCCAGAGCCAATGTCGAGCGCGTATGTTCAACCTTGCCGCCGTCCAACGGATGGTCGTTATGGTGAGAACCCGAATCGACTACAACACTACTATCAATTTCAAGTTGTGTTGAAACCATCTCCTGACAACATCCAAGAGCTATATTTAGGTTCACTGGAAGCGCTGGGTATTGATACATTAACTCACGAAGTTCGCTTTGTAGAGGATAACTGGGAATCACCAACACTGGGTGCTTGGGGTCTTGGTTGGGAAGTCTGGTTAAATGGTATGGAAGTAACTCAGTTTACTTACTTCCAACAAGTTGGTGGTATCGAATGTTCACCTGTAACTGGTGAAATCACCTATGGCCTAGAGCGTCTTGCCATGTATATACAAGGTGTTGATAGCATTTACGACCTAGTTTGGACTGATGGGCCAATGGGCCGTGTCACTTATGGTGACGTATTCATGCAAAATGAAATCGAGCAGTCTACTTACAATTTTGAGCACGCTGATGTTGATGCGTTATTTGCGCAATTCGACCAATGTGAAAAAGAAAGCCAGAAACTAATCGAAGCGGGCTTACCACTGCCTGCCTACGAGCAAGTAATGAAAGCATCGCATGCGTTTAACTTATTAGATGCACGTCATGCAATCTCTGTAACAGAGCGCCAGCGATACATACTTCGTGTACGCGCGCTGTCTAAAGCATGTGCTCAAGCATATTTTGAAGCACGTGAAGCTCTTGGTTTCCCGCTTTGTAAGGACTGATCATGACAACTGAAAATTTACTAGTAGAAATTGGTACTGAAGAACTACCACCAAAAGCATTGCGTAAATTAGCTCAAGCATTTGCAGAAAACATGGCAACTGAGTTAGAAGCTTTAGAACTTGGCCATCAGGGTATCAAATGGTATGCATCTCCGCGTCGTTTAGGTGTACAGGTAGCTGCACTTGAAACGCAACAGCAAGATAAAGTCGTAGAGAAGCGCGGCCCAGCAATTAAAGCTGCATTTGATGCTGACGGAAATCCAACTAAAGCTGCTCAAGGTTGGGCACGTGGTTGTGGTATCGACGTGAGTGAAGCTGACAAACTTGAAACAGAAAAGGGCGCTTGGTTGCTACACAAGGCAACCGTCGAAGGGCAGCAAGCAAGTACATTACTCGCGGATGTTATTGCCAAGGCGCTTGCTAAGTTACCGATCCCTAAACCAATGCGTTGGGGCGCGAACAAGACCCAGTTTATTCGTCCGGTTCACACAGTTGCGGCACTACTTGGTAGCGAAATCATTAACGGCGAAGTACTGGGTAAACGAATCAGCAATGAGTTGCAAGGTCATCGTTTCCACCATCCTGCTCGTACAACGCTTGCACATGCTGATGAAATTTTTGAAACGTTAAAGAACGTCTATGTCATTGCTGATTATGATGCGCGTAAAGCTCAGATCCGTGCTCAAATCGAAGCGGAAGCTGAAAAGCTTGGTGCACAAGTTGCAATGGATGAAGACTTACTTGAAGAAGTAACATCTCTTGTTGAGTGGCCTGTGACGTTGACTGCTTCTTTTGATGAAGCTTTCTTATCTGTACCAGCAGAAGCACTTATCTATACCATGAAAGATGATCAGAAGTACTTCCCACTGTTGAATAATAACGGGGAGCTGATCAATAAGTTCTTGTTCGTATCAAATATTGAAAGCAAAGATCCAAGTGTCGTTATCTCGGGTAACGAAAAAGTGGTTCGTCCTCGTCTTGCTGATGCACAGTTTTTCTTTGAA
Source organism: Pseudoalteromonas luteoviolacea S2607 (assembly GCF_001625575.1). Classification (GTDB taxonomy): domain Bacteria; phylum Pseudomonadota; class Gammaproteobacteria; order Enterobacterales; family Alteromonadaceae; genus Pseudoalteromonas; species Pseudoalteromonas luteoviolacea_E. Next base: position 25,724 of record NZ_AUXV01000011.1, on the reverse strand, counting down.
ACGGATAAGAAGAAAACTCTGGAAAGTCGCCTTGAGTCTTTGGGCTCCGTTTTATTCCAGAAGCAACTGGGTACGCTCAAAGATAAATCAGAACGTATTGCAGCGCTGGCTGGGTACATTGCTGAGAAATTGGGTGCAGATAAAGGCTTGGCTGAACGCGCAGGTTTACTTAGTAAAACTGACTTGATGACTGAAATGGTCATGGAGTTCACGGATGTTCAGGGTGTAATGGGTATGCACTATGCCCGTATCGATGGCGAAGCTGAAGAAGTTGCTTTGGCACAAAATGAACAGTATATGCCACGTTTTGCTGGTGATAACCTACCATCAAATCCAATTAGCTTCGCAGTTGCGCTGGCAGATAAGTTCGATACATTGGTTGGTATCTTCGGTATTGGTCAAATACCAAAAGGTGATAAAGACCCATTTGCACTGCGTCGTGCAGCGATAGGTGCACTTCGCATCATGGTCGAAAAATCACTGCCGTTAGATATCCTAGATATTGTCGCTAAAGCGCAATATCTATTTGGTGAAAAGCTGACCAACGACAATGTCGCTCAAGACGTGTTTGAGTTTATGTTAGGCCGTTTCCGTGCTTGGTATCAGGATGAAGGTATCAGTGTTGATGTGATTCAAGCTGTACTCGCTCGCCGCCCAACTCAGCCAGTTGACTTCGACCGTCGTGTTAAAGCGGTAAGTCACTTCCGTACCTTGGAAGAAGCTGAAGCATTGGCAGCAGCCAACAAGCGGGTGAACAATATTCTAGCTAAGAATAATGTAACCAGTGATGCCGCAGTATCATCTGAGCTACTTGTAGAAGCTGCTGAGAAGCAGTTAGCTGAGCAGGTCGCTGCATTAACTGAGGAACTTGCGCCCGTATATGAACAGGGTGATTATCAGCAAGCTCTGACACGCTTGGCAAGTCTACGCGAAGTGGTTGACACATTCTTTGATAACGTCATGGTAATGGCTGATGATGAAGCGGTTAAACAAAACCGTCTTGCATTGCTAAGCCAGTTAAGTCGTTTGTTCTTGAACACTGCTGATATTTCAGTGTTACAAAACTAAACGCAGCACGTTAATTTGAGCCAGCAATGATTGCTGGCTTTTTTATTTTTATGATCGGTTAGAGAAATGCAAAAGAATACGGCTATATCATTATTGCTGGTATTAGGTATCACAGGGTGTGCATCTCCAAACATCACACCTGAAGGACCAGCGTCTATCCAGCGTAGTGCAAAATTTATTGAGAGAGCTATGTACTTGCGTGGTGATTTCAGTTTATGGGATGTGGAAGACATTTATCGCTTGCAGCCCCAAGGTGATGGTCGCTATCTAGTCCGTGCGCGTTTTATGAGCCCCGGAAAAGTATATGAATTTAAGATAGCGGATGAAAAGTGGAGCGAAGGATACAATTGTGGGTACCGTTTTCAAGGCATGCTCCAGCTTGGACAGCCACTCCCTGTAGATTGCAATACGGTGTACAATTATCTGAGCTTTGCACCAGATAAAAAAGGTTGGTACTCCATTACACTTGATTATCGAGACAGCTCAAATCCGACAATTTTAGTGCAAAGAGACTAGTCTCGTAGGGTTTGAAAAAAGAAGGACAGCAGAATGACAACTCGGTGGCTGACAATTCAGTGGCTGTCCTCTTACTTTCCTTTTTTCAGTAAGTAGCGATACGGCATATTGTCCGTTTCTTTTGCTACTAAGGTGTGGTCCATAAACTCGCAGAAACTTGGGATATCTCGAGCCGTAGAAGGATCATCAGCCAATATTAGCAATGTTTCTCCATTATTCATCTTACGCACCATTCCTCGGATCATCATAACGGGTTCAGGACAGCGTAAGCCAATTGCATCCAATGTATGGTCGGTATTATCAAAGCTCATAATGCCACTCTTGAAGAAAGTTTAAGGGTGCTATTCTAACGTGCCAAGCCTATAGATTAAAAGTAGCTCTGGTATAAATGACAGGGAAATAATGTAAGTAAAAAATTCTAGAAAGAAAAAAGGCAAAGTACTAAAAGTAACTTTGCCTTGGTCACCAAGTTGAATTTGGCTATGACAACAAATAGGCGTTATTCAACGCGCTCGAATATGGTCGCAATACCTTGGCCTAAGCCGATGCACATAGTTGCAAGGCCATACTTTGCACCTTTCTCTTCCATAATATGGATAAGAGATGTACTAATACGTGAACCTGAACAACCCAATGGGTGGCCGAGTGCAATTGCTCCACCATTTAAGTTCACTTTCTCATCAGCAACATCCAGTAATCCTAAGTCTTTCATTACAGGTAATGACTGGGCTGCAAATGCTTCATTCAGTTCAACAACGTCCAAATCTTCCACACTGATACCTGCGTGTTTTAGCGCTTTTTGAGTTGCTGGAACTGGCCCGTAACCCATGATTGAAGGATCGCAACCGGCAACTGCCATTGACTTGATACGAGCGCGAATTGGCAGACCAAGTTCAATCGCTTTGCTTTCACTCATGACTAACATTGCCGACGCACCGTCAGACAATGCCGATGATGTACCGGCTGTCACGGTACCGCTCGCAGGGTTGAATACTGGGCGAAGCTGACTCAGTCCTTCGAGGTTTGTTTCAGGTCTGATAACTTCATCTTGCTCAACAAGTACCGGTGTACCATGTTCATCGTGACCTTCTGTTGGCAATATTTCTTTGGCAAAGCGACCCTCTACACTTGCGGCGTGGGCACGTTGATGTGAACGTACAGCAAACGCATCTTGTTGCTCTCGTCCTATGCCGTGCAAGCTGGCGAGGTATTCTGCTGTCAAGCCCATTACACCAGCGGCTTGAGCTACTGAGGTAGACAATCCAGGATGAAAGTCAACGCCATGTGTCATTGGTACATGACCCATATGCTCAACTCCACCAATTAAATAGGTATCACCTGCGCCTGTCATAATTGCGCGTGCGGCATCATGTAATGCTTGCATCGACGAACCACACAAACGGTTGACTGTCACTGCTGGCACTGAGTGAGGAATACCGGCTAACAGAGCTGCGTTACGTGCAACATTAAAACCTTGCTCTAATGTTTGTTGTACACAACCCCAATAGATATCATCAATTGATTCAGGCGCAACTTGAGGGTTGCGCTCAAGAATGCCTTTCATCAGGTGGGCACTTAAGTCCTCTGCACGGCGATGCTTAAATACACCCCCTTTGGAGCGACCCATCGGAGTACGAATACAATCTACAATAACGGCTTGTTCCATGTTACTGGCCCTCCACTTGATAGAACACTTTACCTTCAGCTGCCCATGCACGAGTTTGCTCTGAGACCTGATAGATTTCGCCTAGGTCGGCATACTTATCTGCCATAGCCACAAATTCGCTTAACCCAATTTGATCTAGGTAGCGGAATACGCCTCCTCTAAATGGTGGGAAGCCGATGCCATAGATAAGCGCCATGTCAGCTTCTTGTGGAGAAGCCACAATATTTTCTTGTAGGCAAAGCAGCACTTCGTTAATCATTGGAACCATACAGCGTTCGATAATCGTTTGTTTGTCGAACTGCTGATTGTTGTCACAGATTTGGCTCAGTAGCTCAACTGATTCAGCATCTTTTGACTTTTTCAAACGGCCTTTACGATCAGGTGCATACTGATAAAAGCCTTTTTGATTCTTTTGACCAAAGCGCTCTGCGTTTGCAAGCAGCGCAACAGGGTCTTTTTCTTGGCGAGCCATACGAGTTGGGAAACCGTCGGCCATAACACCTGTACAATGGTTTGCTGTATCAATGCCCACAACGTCTAGCAGGTAAGCTGGACCCATTGGCCAACCAAAAACATTTTCCATGACTTTATCAATTTGCGTAAAGTCAGCACCTTCAACAACGAGTTTGCTAAATCCAGCAAAATAAGGGAAAAGAACACGGTTCACAAAGAACCCTGGACAATCATTTACAACAATTGGTGATTTACCTAGTTTCAACGCGTAGTCGACCACGGCGGCCACGGTTTCATCAGAGGTTTTTTCGCCGCGAATAATTTCAACCAAGGGCATTTTGGGTACTGGGTTGAAAAAGTGCATGCCACAAAAATACTCTGGGTTGTCCAGTGCAGAGGCGAGTTCGTCGATTCGGATGGTAGAGGTATTTGATGTTAAGACAGTACCTGTGGGCATTTGCTGCTCAAGCGCAGCTAACACAGATTTTTTAACTTGTGGGTTCTCAACAACAGCTTCCACAATAATGTCAGAATTCTCTAAATCGCGGTCATTGAGTGTTGGTTTGATTTTACCCAAGGTGGCCACCATTTTGTCGGTGGCCATATGTCCGCGCTTAACTTTCTTACCTAAGATAGTTGCCGCTTCGTTCATACCTAAATCTAGGGCCGCTTGATTGATATCTTTCATGACAATTGGTGTGCCTTTGTAGGCAGACTGGTAAGCGATACCACCACCCATAATACCAGCGCCGAGCACTGCGGCTTGCTTAATTTCAGTTTGATTAAGTTTAGCCTGCTTTTTAGCAACACCTTTGATGTATTGATCAGCCAAGAAAATCCCAGTTTGTGCTGCGGCTTCTGCGGTTTTTGCTAATTTAGCAAAGTTGGCATTTTCAATCGCCATTGCTTCTGCACGTGTGTGGTTCGCTGCGGCTTTGATAGTTTTGACAGCCATAACTGGCGCAGGGTAATGGCCTTTAGTTTTGGCCATGACCATACCTTCGGCCATCGCAAAGCTCATACCTTGCTCAACGCGATTCATTTTTAATGGACTAAGCTTAATTTGCCTTTTCGCTTGCCAATCTAATTTACCGTCAATTGCTTGCTCTAGTGTTTTAATAGCCGCATCACGTAGCTTTCCTGCATCAACAACGGCATCGACTGCACCGACTTTAAAAGCGTCTGGTGCACGATTTTCTTTACCTGTCGTTATCCACGTCATGGCATTATCAGCACCAATAATACGTGGTAATCGCACAGTTCCACCAAAGCCAGGCATGATCCCAAGCTTAACTTCAGGCAAGCCAATTTTTGCATTTGGTGTAGCAATACGGTAATCGGTAGCAAGTACCCACTCACAGCCACCGCCAAGCGCTAGGCCATTGATTGCTGAAAGTGTTGGAAATGGTAAGTCTTCAATGGCATCAAAGACGTCTGTTGCATCTTTGATCCAACCTACGAGTTCTTGTTCTGGTCTATTGAAGGTAGGTAAAAATTCAAAGATATCCGCGCCAACAATAAAGTGGTCTTTATCGCTGGTAAAAATAAGGCCTTTTACATCATCACGTGCGCTTAATTCGGCTAGTGCTTGAGCACAGTCTTGTAGAGTTTGCTGAGATAGCTTGTTGACCGAGCCTGGCGTACAAAACTTAAACTCAGCGATATTGCCTTTGCAAAATTCAACAACAAAGGACTCGCGTTTGATTAACATACTGGTTCTCCGTGACACTGGTACGATGAGTTGTCATTTCATCCAGTGTGGCCCCTTTAAATGAAAATTGCAATGAAAAATTTACCGCAGATTTACTGAAAACCAAGAATCGGGATGATAAGGTGGCTAAGTGCATGGATTCGACTAAGGTGTCTTATGGTTAGCGCATTCAGTTTATTTAAACCTTTAATCATGCATAACTTTATGAACGTGGTATATGAAACTGATATACCCCACGCGTACTGCGCGAAAAAGTTAAGGAAAGTGCCTGAGTTAGCGTTTTATTTTAGTTGGTTTTATTTTTCTCAGTGCATTGATATACAAGCATTTATGTAAAGTATAGGTCGTTATGAAATTATGGTTCTCTGGTCTTGTTGCCAGTAGTATTTGCGCCTGTTTCTCCATTGTGAGTGCCAACTCATATGCGCAAAAGGCACATCAAGATTTTCTCAATGCTGAGCGTGTTGCTTGGTCTGGTAATCATGCCAAATTTAAGCAGTCTTTGAACTCGTTAGATCATCCGCTCAAACCTTATGTGGAAATGACATTTTATAAACGTCATCCAAAGTTAAAGTATCAAGGTGACATTGCCCAGTTTTTATCTGTGTATGATCACACGCCACTTGATTGGCCAGTGCGCAAAAGCTGGTTAAATTACCTCAAACGACGTGGTAAAAAAGCACTGTTTATAGAGCATTATCAAGCAACAAATAATGCCGAGTTGAAATGTACCTATTTGCAATTTCAGCTGGATTTGGGGGCTCCGAAAAAGGCCATTTTAGATCAAGTTGAACCTTTGTGGGTAGTGGGTAAGTCTCAACCTAAGGCTTGTGACAAATTGTTTTCTGCATGGCAAAAAGCAGGCTATCGCTCGCAAGCGTTGATTTGGCAACGCATCACCAAAGCGGCACAAGGTGGGCAAACTTCGTTGGTGAAATATCTTAAAACCCTGTTACCTAGAAATGAAGCCTACTTAGCGGACTTATATGTTGCGGTTCGTCGAGACCCAAGTGCGTCTGCAGGGTTATATCGCTATAAAAAGCGCACTGTCAAAGAAAGCGAAATCGCAGTTTATGGTGTACGTAGGTTGATTTGGCGAGACCCCAAATTGGCATTACGTGCATGGGATAAATTGCAAGGGATGTTTGATTTTACTCAAGCGCAAAAAGACAACGTGGCGTATCGATTTGCCCTAGCTTTGGCTTCTAAAGGGCATGATCAAGCCCGTTTTTGGTTGAACAAAGTTCCGGTAGAAAAACAAGATGTAAAGCTGCGTCAGTGGCTCATGAGCAATATGCTTAAAGAGCAAGATTGGGCAGGGATTGCTGCGTTGTTTACGGGTATGCAAAACCTGAGTAACGGCCAGACATACTGGCTGGGGTACAGTTACTTCAAGCGTGGTGATAATGCAAAAGCCACAGAGCTTTGGCAGTCACTGGCTACAAAGCGGGATTACTATGGTTTTTTAGCCGCAGCAAGGTTGGACTTACCTCCTGCTATGAATGCCAAAGAGCTGGACATTGCAGAAGAAACTTTACAAACCGTTTCGCAAGCTCCGGGTTTTAAACGGGCCAAAGCTCTGTATGAATTAAAGCGCTTCACTCAAGCAAGGAGAGAGTGGAATTATTTAACCAATACCTCTAGTACAGAAGAAAAGTTAGCTGCCTCTTTACTCGCAGCAGAGTTAGATTGGTACGACAGCACCATTTATACACTTGCTCAGATCAAAGCATGGAATTATGTCGACCTTCGCTTCCCAATGGCGTTTGATGCATTATTTGAACGTTATAGTGAGAGAAATAGAGTGGATTTGGCGTGGAGCTATGCAGTTGCTAGACGTGAGAGCAGTTTTGCGCCGGATGCGAGGTCGACGGCTGATGCATATGGGTTAATGCAGCTGCTGCCAAGTACAGCAAAGTATGTGGCAAAAAAACGGGTTTCAAAACAGCAGTTGATGAAGCCGGCAACGAATATCCGTTTGGGTACCGACTATCTAGAGTATTTAAAACGAAAAGCGAGTGGTAACGAGATTATTGCGACAGCTTCATATAATGCAGGGTACCACCGTGTTAAACGCTGGGTACCTCGCGAAGAGATGCCCGCTGAGCTATGGATAGAGCTAATCCCATATAGAGAAACGCGTGATTACGTGAAAAACGTGATGGCATATCGTCAGGTTTATCATACAAAACTTGGTCGCGAGGGTAATGTGTTGGCAGGGATCTTGGATATGAGTATTGGTGGCAAACAAAAGCGTTAATTGCACTGGCAGTTGCGTGGGGGGGACGAGCATGGCATCGTTTTTAGGACGGTGCTATGTTAGACTCAGGAACAATAAAAATTCAATTAATATGGGTACATCGTGGACAAATTAGCCAACTTGTATGCAGAGCATATCACGACGCTTCAAGCGCGCACCAAAACCATCGTCGAACGAGAAGGCTTAGACGGATTAGTTATCCACTCTGGGCAGGCTAAACGCCAGTTTTTGGATGATATGTATTATCCGTTTAAAGTTAACCCTCAGTTTAAAGCTTGGTTACCGGTGATTGATAACCCGCACTGTTGGTTAGTGGTTAACGGGGTAGATAAACCTAAATTAATTTTTTATCGACCTGTAGATTTTTGGCATAAAGTGCCTGATGAGCCCAATGATTTTTGGGCCGATTACTTTGATATCACTTTATTGGTTCAACCTGAGCAAGTAGAGAAACTACTCCCATATGACAAAGAGAAGTTTGCCTATATTGGTGAGTATCTCGAAGTGGCGCAGGCGTTAGGTTTTGGTCAAATGAACCCTGAGCCTGTGATGAACTTCTTGCACTATCATCGTGCTTATAAAACAGCATATGAAATGACTTGTATGCGCGAAGCAAACCGCATTGCAGTATTAGGTCACCAAGCGGCAAGAGATGAGTTTTATGCTGGTGGCTCAGAGTTTTCGATTCAACAAGCATACTTAAATGCGACTGCACATATGGAAAACGATACGCCATACGGCAATATCGTTGCACTGAACCAGCATTGTGCGATTTTGCACTACACGCACTTTGAACGCCAAGCGCCGAGTCAACATTTATCATTTTTAATTGATGCCGGTGCTAACTTCAATGGCTACGCCTCAGATATTACCCGTACGTATGACTTTGCCAAGCAGGGTGAATTTGCAGAAATGGTGGATTCTTTAAATACCCATCAAATTGCGCTCGGCAAAGCGCTTGAGCCAGGTAAATTGTATGGTGAGTTACATATTGATTGTCACCGCCGTATGGCACAAATTTTAGCGGATTTCAAAGTGGTCAACTTAGGTGTTGACGAGATTGTAGAAAAAGGCATTTCATCTACTTTCTTCCCGCATGGTCTAGGTCACCATATTGGGTTGCAAGTACATGATATGGGTGGGTTTATGGCTGATGAGCAGGGGACACACCAAGCGCCGCCAGAGGGTCACCCATTCTTACGCTGTACTAGAAAAATTGAAGCAGGTCAGGTGTTTACTATCGAACCTGGGCTTTATTTTATTGATTCATTACTGGCCGATTTGGCGAAAACCGATCACGGGAAGCATGTAAACTGGGACAAAGTTGCGCAGTTTAAACCGTACGGTGGTATTCGTATTGAAGATAACATTATCGTTCACGAGGATCGCCTTGAAAATATGACGCGAGATTTCAATCTCGACTAATTCGCGCATTGCGCTATTAAAGTCATATCGATTAAAACCATAAAAGGAGTCTCAAAGGGCTCCTTTTTTCACAACTATTGTAGTGTATGTCAGAATATAAAATCCCTTGTGAGACTATTCGTTATCACGAAGAAATAAAGAAAAGCACCTTCATTGTACATATTGCTCATACGCCAACATTGGAGGAGGCGAAGGCATTTATTCGCAGTATCAATGATGAGTTTCCTGATGCTAGGCACAATTGCTGGGCACACGTCGCTGGTGCACCGGGTGGCAGCCATGTACTTGGCTTTTCTGATGATGGAGAGCCCAATGGCACTGCGGGTAAGCCTATGCTCAACGTTTTAATGGGCTCAGGGATTGGAGAAATTACCGCAGTCACGACACGCTATTTCGGCGGCATCAAGCTAGGTACTGGTGGTTTAGTCCGTGCGTACGGTGGTACTCTGAATAATGCATTGCGGGAGCTCACAACTGCGTTAAAAGTCCCTTCAGTGATCATTTATGGTGAATCTGACTATGGGTTGCAAGGAGTGATTGAGCAGCATTTAGCGAGTCAGTATCAAGTTCTCGAAGTGAAGCATGATTTCGCTGCGAAGATTGGCTGGCAAATAGCAATAGATGCGCGAGAGGCTGATGCTGCTATTCAGTCAATCTATGATTTAACCCATGGTAGTGTGTCATTTAAAATACAAAAGTGATTGATTTACCGAGTTACGTGGTTTACTAACGCCTGAGGGTATTAGACAATCAAAACTAATCATAACAACAAGCGATCTGCGTTATGCAATTTCGTACCATTATAAAAATTCTCGGCCAACTTGTTGCGCTGTTTAGCATTACTATGGTGCCACCGGCAATAGTGTCTTTAATATACAAAGATGGTGGTGGTGTACCATTTGTACTTGCTTTTATTTTCAGTGTACTCATTGGTCTTATGGCCTATTACCCCAACCGTAAGGAGCGAGGCGAACTCAAAGCCAGAGAAGGCTTCTTAATCGTGGTTCTTTTTTGGCTGGTACTGGGCTCCTTTGCATCAGTGCCTCTCATATTCTTAGACGAACCGAACTTATCCTTTGCAGATGCCGTATTTGAAGCTTTCTCCGGTCTCACTACGACAGGTGCTACCGTGTTAACGGGCATTGAGTACTTGCCTAAATCCGTCTTATTCTATCGCCAACAACTACAGTGGTTGGGCGGTATGGGGATCATCGTATTAGCGGTGGCTGTACTTCCCATGCTTGGTGTCGGTGGCATGCAGTTATACCGAGCAGAAACGCCGGGTCCTGTGAAAGACTCAAAAATGACGCCGCGTATTGCTGATACTGCAAAGCACCTTTGGTACATTTATGTTGCACTCACCGCCGCTTGTACTGCTGCTTATAAAGTCGCTGGAATGGGGTGGTTTGATGCTATTTGTCATGCATTTGCCACCATCGCCATCGGTGGTTTCTCCACCTATGATGCCTCGATCGGTCACTTCGATAGCCCCATGATCAATTTTATTTGTGTGGTATTTTTATTGATAGCGGCCATTAATTTTTCACTTCACTATGCCGCCGTTGCTAGTCGTAGTGTACGAGCTTATTTAAGAGATCCTGAATTCAAGGTCTTTCTGTTTATTCAGTTAGCGCTGGTGGTTATTTGCTTCGCTGTGCTCTCTTCAAATCAAGTTTATAGTGATGGTGATGAAACGCTGGATCACGCGCTATTTCAGGCTGTTTCAATCAGTACAACTGCAGGCTTTGCAACCGATAGCTTTTCGGCATGGCCATTGTTCTTACCGATTCTCTTAATCTTTTCTAGTTTCATTGGTGGTTGCGCCGGCTCCACTGGTGGTGGCATGAAAGTAGTGCGCGTGTTCCTGCTTTATTTGCAAGGGATCCGCGAGCTTAACCGTTTGGTACATCCCAGAGCCATATACTCTATTAAGCTTGGTCGAAAGGCCTTGCCAGATAAAGTGGTAGAAGCGGTGTGGGGGTTCTTTTCTGCCTATGCCTTGGTTTTTGTGATCATCATGATTGCCTTACTTGGCACTGGATTGGATAACATCACGGCATTCTCAGCTACAGCAGCCTGTTTGAATAACTTAGGCCCTGGTTTGGGTGATGTGGCTGCGCATTATGGTGATATTAGTGATACTGCAAAGTGGATTCTGACGCTGGCCATGGTTTTTGGTCGATTGGAAATATTCACTTTATTGGTTTTATTTACCCCTACCTTCTGGCGCGGTTAACCTACGAATTTTCAAGAGATTAATATCGATTTAGCCCTATGGATAGGGCTAACAACCCACTCTCATAACAAAGCATGAAATTGGCTTTTTTAATCATTACTATTTCTTATTTGTCTGAAATTATTAAAGTTTTTATTCATTTTTACGATATAAACACTGTAGTTAAATTATGGCGTCATAAAATTTTGCCATGCTGCTAAAATTAATAAAGGGCAAGTGAAGGGCTTTAACCATGACTAAAAGTGAGTTGGCAGAAAACCGACTGCAGGTGTTACAAATGCAAGCGGGTAGTATTGTTGATATGGAAATCGTGTTGCCAGCGAATCGTAAACGTATTAAGACTGAATTTGTCGGTGCGCTTGAAAATCAGTTTATCATCCTAAATCAACCTAGCCATAAGCGTTTAGGTGCAGCATTAGACTATGTCAAAGAGGGCACTGAAGTAATCGTTCGCGCATTGCCTGAAGAAGCTGATGGGCAAATTATTGCATTCAAAGAGACCATTAAAGCGGTGACCACACACCCCGCACGCTTAATTTACCTCTATTACCCGAATGAAGTGCAAACCTATAAATTGCGAGCGCAAACACGTATTCCAACTTTGATACCGGCGGTCCTGAGTGTTGAAGGCAAAAGTGAAGTAGGGGTAATTAAAGATATCTCACTGGCAGGTTTGATGTTTGATGTGCAAAGAACGCATCTGCCTGAAGAGCTGAAAGAATTAACCTGTGAAATATTGATCGAAGGAAAAGAGTCTCAAAAGGCTGTACTTACCGGGACTGTGTGTCGTGTCAAAGAGAGCCATGAAGACATCATTTCATTAGGGATCCATTTGGAAAGCCAAGACAAAGAAGTTCAGGCTATTTTAAAAGACTATTTAATTGATATTTCTGCGCTTAATCACGATTAAAGCGAAGCTCTGCAGAATTAGGCATGCTAGATATTAGGCATGCCTAACTAGGTCGGAGTTAAACGAACAAGGCACTCACTTGGAATAGCTTTTCAACTACACCAATTTGCTTTTTATCAATCAAAAACATAATCACATGGTCGCCGGATTCGATCACAGTATGGTCGTGCGCGATAAGTACTTCAGCATCGCGTACTATTGCGCCGATGGTGGTGCCATGTGGCAGCTTAATATCTCGGATGGCTCTACCTACAACTTTTGAGGTATTTTCATCGCCATGGGCAACGGCTTCAATGGCTTCAGCTGCACCTTTTCGCAAAGAGTAAACATTGACGATATCACCCCGTCTGACATGCGTCAGCAAGGCCGAAATTGTGGCTTGCTGGGGAGAAATGGCAATATCAATTTCGCCACCTTGTACTAAGTCGACATAGGCGCTGCGCTGAATGAGTACCATGGTTTTTTGTGCGCCCATGCGCTTTGCAAGCATAGCAGCCATGATATTGGCTTCATCATCGTTGGTTACCGCGATAAATACGTCAACCTGCTCGATATGCTCTTCGGAAAGTAGCTCTTGATCTGAGGCGTCTCCACAAAATACCACGGTGTTATCCAGCATTTCAGACAATTGGGACGCACGACTATGGTTGCGCTCAATCAGCTTCACACTGTGATTTTTCTCTAGCGAACGAGCTAAACCTGCGCCAATATTACCGCCCCCAGCAATCATGATCTTTTTATACGATTGCTCGAGCTTTTGCAGCTCGTTCATAACTGCACGAATATGTTTTGTCGCGGCGATAAAGAAGACCTCATCATCCGCTTCAATTACTGTGGTACCTAGCGGCTTAATGGCCTTCCCTTGACGATAAATAGCCGCAACACGTGTGTCGACATTTGGAATATGCTCTTTCAATGCTGAGAGGGCATAACCCACGAGTAGTCCACCGTAGTATGCCTTAACAGCAACTAAGGAGAGCATACCGTCGGCAAATTGCAATACTTGCAGGGCGCCGGGGTAGTCGATTAAGCGGCGAATATACTTAGTGACCAGCTGTTCAGGTGCGATGTAGTGGTCAACAGGTAAGTCGTCGTTGTGGAATAGCTTTTCTCGATAATCAAGGTATTGCTCGGAACGGATCCGAGCAATTTTAGTTGGCGTATTGAAAATACTATAGGCAACCTGACATGCGATCATATTCACTTCGTCTGAGCTCGTTACTGCGATGATCATGTCGGCATCTTCAGCACCAGCTTGTCTCAATACTTCTGGGTGGGCACTGTGGCCATTCACGCCTTGCAAGTCGTATTTGTCTTGCAACTCGCGCAGGCGCTCACCGTCGATATCGACAACGGTAATTTCGTTTTGCTCTCCGACAAGGTTTTCAGCGAGCGTGCCACCAACTTGTCCGGCACCTAAAATAATGATTTTCATAGCTCAAACTTACAGTTTTTATTGTTTTTGCAACTTGGCGTAATAGAAGCCATCCGTGGTGCCTGGCAATAATTGTAAACCGGGCCGCTCAGCGTTATCTTGATCGTGTAATGCAATATGCTGTGCATTGTCGGTACGCGCTAAAAAGGCTTTAATTTGCTCATGGTTTTCGTCCGGAAGTACCGAGCAAGTTGCGTACACTAACACACCGCCTGTTTTTAATAACGGCCAAATATTGTCTAATATTTTAGCCTGTAGTGCCGCAAGCTCATCGATATCGGCAGCCCTTCTTAACCACTTAATATCTGGGTGGCGACGTATTACCCCTGTAGCTGAGCAAGGTACATCCAAGAGAATACGATCAAACTGCTCACCTTGCCACCAGTCATCAGGTTGATCAGCTAAGCCGTGCACACAGTCAGCATGCAAAGAAAGACGATTTAGGTTGTCAGCTACACGTTCTAGTCGCTTCGCATCGGCATCTAATGCTGTTACTTTGGCATCCGCGAGTTCTAGTATATGGCAGGTCTTGCCACCCGGAGCTGCACACGCGTCCAAAATATTGTCAGCGTCTTGTGGAGCAAGTAGTCTTGCCGCCATTTGTGCTGCTGCATCTTGTACAGAACATGCCCCTGCGTCAAAACTGGGTAGCACTTTTACGTCCACTGGCTGAGTAAGCAATATACCATCTTCAAAGTCGTCTGTGACGCTGTGGGCGATATCCGCTTTATTCAACTTTGCCGAGTAAGCTGATGTTGATCCTTGCTGCTGATTAACGCGTAACCACATTGGAGCTTGTTGTTGGTTTGACTCCAAAATTGTTTGCCAATTTTGGGGGTATGCAGCCTGTAGCTTTTTTATAAACCAGCTCGGGTGGTTGTATTGGCACACCAAAATTGCATTAGCACTTGCTTCTAATTCTGCTTGCTGGCGTTGGAAGTTACGCAATACGGCGTTAACGAGGCTCTTCATGCCTGGCGCTCGTAAAGGATTCAATGCATTAACTGTCTCGGCAACCGCTGCATGTGCGGGTACTCGCATATGCTGTAATTGATAGATACCCACGTATAGTAAGAATTGAAAGACTCGACGTTTGCCTCGAAGTGGTTGATCTAATAAATTCTGACAATAGTGCTCTAGGCTTGGCAAATAGCGCAAAACGCCATAGCACATTTGCTGAAGTAAGGCGCGGTCTTTATGTGGCAATTGCTGGCTGGCATAAGGAAGCTGCGCAGTCAGCGAGTTTCCTTTATCTACAACCTGAAATAATGTTTGCGCCGCCAGCGCTCGTACATTTGCCATTATGCTCCCACCTTATTGCCTGGCGTTACCCAATCAGCGCGACCATTTAAAAAGTCTTGCGCAGTCATCGGTTTCTTGCCCTGTGGTTGTAATTCATTGATTTGTAATGCACCTTCACCACAGGCAATAATGATCCCATGTTTTGAGGCCTCAAGCACAGTGCCTGGTTCACCGGTCTGAGCAACCACTTCCGCTTGCCAAACTTTCACCGTTTGCGATTGCATTTGGGTGAAGCACATTGGCCAAGGGTTGAATGCTCGGATATTACGCTCGATTTGTTCTGCACTCATTTGCCAGTCAATTTCAGCTTCTTGTTTAGATAGCT
This sequence comes from Pseudoalteromonas luteoviolacea S2607, assembly GCF_001625575.1. Classification (GTDB taxonomy): domain Bacteria; phylum Pseudomonadota; class Gammaproteobacteria; order Enterobacterales; family Alteromonadaceae; genus Pseudoalteromonas; species Pseudoalteromonas luteoviolacea_E. The sequence continues at coordinate 10,417 of NZ_AUXV01000011.1, read as the reverse complement.
TTTTCGCATAATTTGACAGCGCATCATCTTGCTTTTGGGGAGTGATTTCGTCTGCGGCCAATTTGTCGAGTGTTTCGACAAGCGCGCTTGGACCGAGATCAGCCAACTTGGCGTATAGACTGGCACTGGTTTCTTTACTATCAATAGGACAAGTAGCAATATGCAGCATATCACCTGTATCTAACCCTTCGTCCATTTGCATGATGGTGACGCCAGTTTTATTGTCGCCCGCCCAGATTGAGCGTTGAATAGGCGCGGCTCCTCGCCAACGTGGCAGTATCGACCCATGCACATTGAGGCAGCCAAGTTTTGGCGTGTCTAAAATCGCTTTTGGTAATAGCAACCCGTAAGCAACGACTACCATCACATCAGCATTAAATGCTGCTAACTGCTCAGTAGCTTCATCACTCTTTAATGAAGCGGGTTGCACAACAGGTAGATCGTGCGCTAGCGCCAATGTTTTAACTTCACTGGCCTTTAGTTTTTTACCACGGCCAGCGTGCTTATCTGGAGTGCTATATACAGCAATGACTTCGTGATGAGAGTCGATTAATGCTTGGAGGTGTCGCGCGGCAAAATCAGGCGTGCCCGCAAATACAATACGCAGAGGGTTGTTCACTAGTAAACTGTCCAATTAAATAATGTCTGATTAAGCTTTAGCCGCGAGACGAGCTTCTTTCTCAATTTTCTTTTTGATGCGTTGACGCTTTAGTGGCGACAAATAATCAATGAATAACTTACCAACTAAGTGGTCTAGCTCATGTTGAACACAGTTAGAAAGCAGCTCTTGTGCATCAAATTGATATTCTTCACCGTTTTCGTTAAGCGCTTTCACCGTTACTTTTTCAGCTCGGTCTACTTTTGCATACGAATAAGGGACTGATAGACAGCCTTCTTCACAGACCATATTACCTTCAGTGGCGACGATTTCTGGGTTGATCAATACATAAGGTTCATTGCGTTCTTCCGAAACATCAATCACCACAATGCGCTGATGAATATCAACTTGAGTTGCAGCGAGGCCAACGCCATTTTCGTCGTACATGGTTTCTAACATGTCTTTGACGATTTGACGGATTTCATCATTTACTTCTTTAACGGGCTTTGCAACGGTGCGCAATCGCTCGTCAGGAAACTTAAGCACTTCTAACTTTGCCATAGATACCTTTTACAGTCTTTCTAAATGGGGTAATGTATGCTCTTATTTTAGCCATTCACGTTCCCCTTTAACAGGTTTTGGTGGATAATATCTAAAAATAACTCAAGGAAGCATGCATGAAATCTCAAATTGCCGCCTTATTCATCGCTGCTATTGCCGCATTCCCTGTCATCGCAGACACACTCACGGTAAAAGCAGATGCACCCAAGCGCTATGTCGTCAAAAAAGGAGATACTCTATGGGACATTTCGAGCTTGTACCTTCGCAGCCCGTGGAAGTGGCCTGAGTTATGGCAAAACAACCCTCAAATAGATAACCCGCACCTGATCTATCCGGGTGATATTTTGGCTTTAGAGGTCGATGAAAATGGCAATCCAGTACTAAGAATCGATAAAGGGGTAAGAAAGTTATCCCCAAAAGCGCGTATTATTACGGCAAAAGGAGAGGCTATACCAACTTTACCGCTGTCGATTTTGGAACCGTACCTCATATTCGATCAAGCTTTAAGTAATGATGAGTTAGAAAATATCCCGATTGTACTAGGCTCAAATAAAAACTTTAAAATGAGTATTATTGGTCACTTGCTATATGTGAAAGGGGACTTATTGCAAGGGGGAGCTTATGGCATTTATCGTAAGGGTCAACCATACCAAGATGGTTTTACTACGCTTGCGTATGAAACTAAATTGGTGGCTACAGGTCGTGTTGTAAAAGCGGGTGATATTCAAGATGGGTTACCTAGCACGTTAAGAGTTGATGACGTTAAACAAGAGATTAAAGCGGGCGACTTTGTGATGCCAATTGCACAAGGGCAAGATCACAAAGCGGCTTTTCAAATGAGTAAGCCAAGCCAAGAAATTGATGGAAAAATCATTGCCAGCGGTAATCGCCATACTGAATTTGGCGCTATGTCGGTTGTGGTTCTAAATTTAGGCAGTAGTCAAAAACTGGTAGAAGGGAGTGTATTAAATATACTGCGCCAATCACCTACTGTAATCGAAAATGAAGACGGCCCTCGTTACTTAGAAGATTCCAGCAGTCTAGACAAACTCATCGGAGACATTGGTTCTTTGTTTGGTGAGGACAATAGCGAGGACAGTACAGTGTGGCATATGCCCAGTGAAAAAGTGGGTGAGCTGATGCTATTTAAGGTGTATGACAACATTAGTTATGCCATGGTGATTCAGACGTCCCACCCCATTAGAGTGGGAGATAGCGTCACTAATTAATTTGCATTTGATGCTCAAGGAGGGAGCATGGATACATTAACAATACGACAAGCACTTGCTTTACAATTATGTCGGGGTCTTGGCGTCTCAACGCTGTTGGCCCTGAAACAAAAAATACCACTCCCTTCATTATTTTCATGTGATTTTTCAGACCTAGTTCAACTTGGACTTACCGCAGATATCGCCACTCAATTGCGTAACGTCAACTGGTCGCAAGTTGACCGCATGATAGAGCTGTGTGATGTGCAGGGCCTGCAAATCATCCAATTTTTTGATAGCAACTACCCAGTTGCACTGACGCATATTTGCAATCCACCTTGGCTATTATTTTGCAGGGGAAATACTGCATTGCTAAAGCACCCTCAGATAGCTGTTGTGGGTAGTCGCTCTGCTTCTCGTACAGGGCTCGATATAGCCTACGATTTTGCCAAACAGTTGAGCCAATCAAATTTACTCGTAACATCCGGTATGGCGCGCGGAATTGATGGGGCAGCGCACACAGGAGCGTTGGACTGTAACAAGGGAACCATCGCGGTATTAGGCACTGGGGTTGATGTGATTTATCCGCAGCGACATCGTGATTTATATTGGCGTATTGCGGAGCAAGGGTTACTCATTAGCGAGTTTTTACCGGGTACCCGTGCACATGCCAGTCATTTTCCTAGACGCAATCGAATTATATCCGGGTTGTCACTGGGGGTGTTGCTAGTAGAAGCGGAAATTAAAAGTGGGTCGCTGATTACCGCGCGATACGCACTTGAGCAAAACAAAGAAGTGTTTGCAATTCCTGGATCAATTCGCCATAGCTTGTCCCAAGGGTGCCATTTTTTGCTCAAACAAGGCGCTAAACTCACAGAACATGTCAGCGATATTCTCGAAGAGGTGAGCTTTTTACCCGAAAACAGTCTATATATTATAGAAAGTGAAGAACCAAAGGAGAGTTGCCCCATTTTGCAAAATCTCGGCTATGAGGTGACAGACGTAGATACCTTAGTGCAGAGGACCCAGTGGCCAGTAGAGCAGGTACTTGCCAGACTATTGGACTTAGAGCTTGAAGACAAAGTAGAACGTGTATTAAACGGCTACATCAAATTAGCGAGGGGTTAAACATGTTTGATATCCTAATGTATTTATTTGAGAACTATATTCACAGCGAAGCGGATATCTTCGTAGAGCAAAATCAATTGACCGATGAACTAGTAGGGGCTGGTTTTAATCAAGACGAAATTTATAAAGCGCTTGATTGGTTGGAGCAGCTAGCAGATTTACAACACAGTGACGAATTCCCATACTTAAATGCAAAACCAGACTCGGCCATTCGCATTTATACAGAAGAAGAAAGCCGAGTATTAGATGTAGAATGCCGTGGCTTTTTAATGTTTGTTGAGCAGATAGGGGTGATTGACAGTACGACCAGAGAGATGGTGGTCGACCGCATGTTGGCACTAGAGAAGTCGTCCATTTGTTTAGATGATCTAAAATGGGTGATCTTAATGGTGTTATTTAATGTGCCAGGTAAAGAGCATGCCTATGCACAAATGGAAGACTTAATCTTTGAACAACCTACCGGGTTATTGCATTAGGCAATAACCCCCAATTGACAAAACTCAGACCAGGTTACAAAAGCAATATGTTTTTGGGTCAAGCCTGATAATACGTACTCATGAGACTTTCTTCCAAATTTTGTTTGTATAACTTTGAATTCACTATTTAACACATATTATCGGCTGATTAGATTTTGTGTGAAATAGCGCTATATTTCGTATTCTTAAGCTGAAACGGAAATTGACTGTACCTATTTAACTAAACCCATACACAGAGTAAAATAGCGCAAAGCGTGCACAATCCAAGGTTATTTCAATGAGCAAAATTGACCACTCACTTTTTAATGCCAAACAGCATGCATTAGAAAAAGAATATGAAGTCTGTCCAAAGTGTGGTTCTGAGCTGGTGGTCAAGCATTCTAAAAATGGGGCATTTCTTGGCTGCGCCAGCTATCCAACTTGTGACTATATGCGCTCTTTTGCACATCATGACAGTCATGACATAAAAATTCTGGATGATGCTGATTGCCCTGAATGTGGTAAACACCTTGTGATTAGGAATGGTCGCTACGGTATGTTTATTGGGTGCACGGGCTATCCCGAGTGTCATTTTATTGTGCACGAAGAGGAAGAAGAGACTGAGTCTTTACCTGCGTGTCCTAAATGCCAAAAAGGCCAGCTACAAAAGCGTAAAAATAAATACGGCAAGTTTTTTTATGCCTGCGATGCCTACCCAAAATGTAAGTACAGTTTGAATCAGCACCCTATTGCGCATCAGTGTGAACAGTGTAACTGGCCAGTAATGGTGCAAAAACAGCGCGCTGGTAAAGCTATGCTACAATGTCCGCAAAAAACTTGTCAGCATATGATTGAGGATCCTAATGAGTCACAATGAAACACCTAATGAACAGCCGCAATCGGCGATTGAAGCGTTGCAACAAGGCGAGTTGATCTGTTATCCCACAGAGGCAATTTTTGGCCTTGGCTGCGACCCTGATAGTGAGAGTGCGGTACACAAGTTATTGGCTTTGAAAGAGCGCCCAATAGAAAAGGGGTTAATTTTAATTGCGGATAATTTTGCTCAGTGTTTGAATTATGTTGATGACGCCAAAATCCCCATGGATAAGCGAGCTGAAATTTTTTCGGCTTGGCCAGGCCCTGTCACTTGGGTGTTGCCTGCGAAACCGACAACGCCAAAATGGTTAACTGGTGAGCATACTAGCATCGCGGTTCGTGTGACCGATCACCCTGTTGTTAAACAACTCTGTCAGGAATTTGGTAAACCTTTGGTATCTACCAGTGCCAACTTCAGTGGCGAAGAACCCGCAATGACCATTGACGAAGCCAAAGCGATGTTTAATGGACGCGTTGGTTTTTATCAAGATGGCGAATTAGGCGGGCGAACTTCTCCAAGCCAAATTCGCGATGCAATGACTGGTAAAGTATTTAGGAGCTAATTAGGTGAGTAAGGTCAATCTAGAGACAGTCAAAGCATTCTTGCTTAAATTACAAGATGACATTTGCCAAGGCTTAGAGCTAGCTGATGGCAGTGGCAAGTTTGTTGAAGATAAGTGGGAGCGTGCAGAAGGTGGTGGTGGCCGAACGCGTGTACTAAGGGGCGGTGATGTTATCGAGCAGGGGGGGGTTAACTACTCTCATGTGTATGGTGCGTCAATGCCTGCGTCTGCAACGGCACATCGCCCTGAATTGGCGGGCCGTAGTTTTCACGCCTGCGGTGTATCATTGGTGATCCACCCTAAGAACCCGCACATCCCAACAAGTCATGCAAATGTGCGCTTCTTTATTGCTGAAAAAGAAGATGAAGAACCTATTTGGTGGTTTGGTGGTGGGTTTGACTTAACACCATTTTACCCTCAATTGGAAGATGTTAAGCATTGGCATAAAGTAGCCAAAGAGCTATGTGATCCCTTTGGGGAAGCTGTTTACCCAAACTACAAAAAGTGGTGTGATGATTACTTTTACCTCAAACATCGAGATGAGACGCGCGGTGTCGGCGGTTTATTCTTTGATGATTTGAATGAATGGGGATTCGATAAGAGTTTTGCGTTTATGCAGGCAGTAGGGGAAGGTTTCTTACCGGCTTACATGCCTATAATTGAACGTAGAAAGGCACAACCTTTTACTGAACAAGAACGAGAGTTCCAGTTATACCGTCGTGGTCGCTACGTCGAATTTAATCTTGTCTGGGACAGAGGCACTTTGTTTGGTTTGCAAAGTGGCGGCCGAACGGAGTCTATTTTAATGTCGATGCCACCATTGGCGCGTTGGGAGTATGATTTCAAACCAGAATCTGGCTCTAACGAAGCACGTTTATATGAGCACTTTTTAAAGCCACAAGATTGGCTGAATATCAGTAATCTGTAATTGATGAGTAGTTTGCCATAAATGACAAAATAAAAAGGAACCGAAAGGTTCCTTTTTTAGTTGGAGTAATCGTTCAGCCTAATCTAGCTTAAAACCTCTTACTTGCTCGTCGAGCGAGCGGGCCAGATCTAATAGCTCTTCACTCACCTGTTTACTACCATGGGCATCGATCAGTGATTGCTCTGCATTGTCTCTGATTGCAATGACACTTTGGTTTATTTCTTCAGCTGCCAAGTTTTGCTGCTCAGTGGCGTCGGCAATTTGCACATTAAGCGCATTGATCTCATGCATTTGCGATGAAATATCTTTTAGCGCCTGCGCGACTTGCTGCACCTGTTGCGCGCGATCGTCCGCTTCGGCGCAAGAAGCATTCATAGCATTGACCGTTTGCTCAGCCTCTTGTTGCAGTTTATCTATTGTTCTGCGGATTTCATCTGTAGAGTCGTGTGTACGAGTTGCCAGTGTTCTGACTTCATCTGCAACGACGGCGAACCCTCTACCAGCTTCACCTGCACGGGCGGCTTCGATTGCTGCATTAAGCGCTAATAAGTTGGTTTGCTCTGCAATACTACTAATAACTTCTAACACTTTACCTACGGCCAAGGTTTGGGTTTGTAGTTGACTCACTTGGTTTGACGCGTCTCTAATATCTTGTGCTAACTGATTAATGCTTTGTTCAGTCGTATGTGCAATCGACATACTTTGCTCGGCAAGATGATTACTGCTATCTGACTTTTCAGAGGCAAAGTGCGTGGTGTTTTTCACTTCACTAGATGAACTTTCTAACTCATTAATGGCTGCTGCAACTGAGTCTGTGCCTTGTTTTTGCGACTGTATTGCGGTCTCTGTTGTTTCTGCGGCTGTATAAATGTGCTCGGCAGAGTGTATGAGTACTTTTGAAGAGCGTGATACTTCAGCAATACTGTCTTTAAACGCCGCCATCATTTTATTGAAGTTTGTAGCTAACCGACCTAGTTCATCGTCTATCTCATCATCTATGCGTAAGCTAAGGTCTTGGTTCGTAGTCGCCAGTCGCATGGTTCTACCAAGGTTTTTTAGCCTAACAATAAAGAGCTTGCGGAACAGGACCCCCAGTATCAAGAATGCGGTGGCAAATATGGTTGTCAAAATACCGGTGCTTAGTAGGGTGTTTTCATGGACTGTGTCGTCAATCTCTTCTAGCGAGTAACTAATTTTCACTGCGCCCAATACATCACCTTCTTGAGCCTGGTGACAACCAAGGCAATTTGTACCTTTATAATCAGCGCTGGCGACCATAGGTTTTAAATAGGTCATAATCCGCTTATCACCCTTTTGCTCAATCACGAGCAACTCTTTGCCGTTGAGAGCTGCTCGTTCGGAATCTGATTGGGGTGATTCATTAGGATTACCTTGACCATATAAGGCATTTACTTTTTCACCACGGATAATATGTGCATCTTCAATGTTATCGTGGTTGCGTAACTTATCACCTAAGATTTGGCGGTTTGCCATTGTACCTGTGAGCATCATAGTGTTGATGGAATCGAAATAATTATCAGCAAGCAGTCTAATATTGGTTTCGACGGTTTTTTCGGCAAGGGATTTCTGTTGATTGCTGTTACTCAGAATACTGGCGATCAATACCAGCACACCGGTAATGGCGAGTAGGGCATATATTTTATGTTGAATAGACTTCACACGCATCGCACCTAATTTTGAATTAAGTGTCTATTATGCGTGCGAACTCTAGATTGAGATTTGACTCAGCGCAAATGTAGCTTGTCTAGTGCATTTATTTAAATAGCACTTTAGTCTTGGTTAATCATATGTGTCGCGAGTTGGGCAAAGGATTTTCTTAGTCCTTCTCGCAGTAGTGGGTTATCAACTTCCGTTTCTAATGCCTTATCCATGCAATGCATCCATTGGTCGCGCAGATCTTGATTGATAGGGAATGGCATATGTCTCATACGCAGGCGAGGGTGGCCGTATTTCTCTGCAAACAAATCTGGGCCGCCCAACCACCCTGAAAGGAATTCAAAAAATACATGGCGGATCCTATCAAGCGGCAGTGGGTGCATATCGTAAAGCGTCTTCGCATACGGATCGCTTTCCATGATATCGTAAAAGCGATTAGCTAGTGCCAGCGTGCCTTGCTCGCCACCCAATATTTCATAAGGGGTGCGCTCCGGTGTTGGTGCTTGATGATTTTGTTGTGTAGTCTGATCTTCACTTGCATCTTTGCGAAAGATGCGTTTAATTAACTGCTTCATTCACTATCACTATTGTTAGGCTAAAAATGGACAAATATGCGGTTTTTGGTAACCCGATAAAGCATTCTAAATCGCCGGAGATTCATTCGCAATTTGCATCTCAACTCAATGAGCATATCGAATATACTGCGATACTCGCACCAGAGGATGGCTTTATAAGCAGTATCAAAGACTTCTTTGCTGGTGGAGGTAAAGGTGCAAATGTCACACTGCCTTTTAAAGAAGTGGCATTTGACTATGCAGACACACTTACGGAGCGAGCAAAATTGGCCGGTGCGGTGAACACATTAAAGTTACTAGAAGACGGATTAGTCCTAGGTGACAATACCGACGGCGCGGGGTTGGTCGCAGATCTGCAAAGACACCAAGCGCAATTAAAAGGTGCGGTGGTTTTATTATTAGGAGCTGGTGGCGCCGCAAGAGGGTGTATCTATCCTTTATTGAACGCGGGTGTAAAGAAGATAGTGATTGCTAATCGTACAGCCACAAAAGCACAAGCATTGGCAGATCTGTTTACGCCACATGGAGATGTGGTGGCTGCGCCACTTGACGGTATACCTGAGTTACCTTATACCGGTGTGATAAATTCAACCTCATCAAGTGTCACCGGCGATACGCCAAATATTTCAAGTCAACTTGTGACAAGGGTCGCTTGGGGCTATGACATGTTTTATAGCGATGAGCGTACGAGTTTTCTGACATGGCTAGCTAACAGTAATAGTGCGTGCTACTTAATGGATGGGATGGGGATGCTAATTGGCCAAGCTGCTGAGGCATACGCGGTATGGCGAGGAAAATATCCGAATGTTGACCTTATGCTAGAGAAGGCTAAATAAAATGAATCAAGCAATTTTATTCAATGATGATATACACTTTGATGGATCGCGACGCTGCTTGGTTTTTACGGCCATGGTGTCAGGCATGATAGTACCCTGTGTAGTGACCGTACCTGAAACCGAAGCTGAGCCAATCACCCACTTTAGAAATCACCAGTTTGATTACGAAATGCAGGCCGAGCAACGTATTGAAGATGAAGATTACTCGGCGTCTGGCGAAATAGAATTAACTTTCTTGTAGATACTCGTCTTTTAACTCTACATAATTTTGTGCGGACACTTTCAAAAAAGTGCGCTCTTTATCTGTTAAAGGGCGTGCTTGTTTTACTGGGCTCCCAACATACAAATAGCCAGACTCTAACGTTTTATTGGGTGGGACTAAAGCACCACCACCTATAATGACGTCGTCTTCGACGGTGACATTGTCCATAACGATTGCCCCCATACCAACCAGTATACGATTTCCCAACTGACAACCGTGTAGCATTACTTTATGTCCAACGGTCACGTCGTTCCCAATAATGAGCGGGTAGCCTTCTGGGTTTGACGCACTTTTGCGTGTTAAATGCAGGACGCTGCCGTCTTGTACGTTAGTTCTTTCACCAATTTTGATGTAATTGACGTCACCTCTAGCTGCGACCAAAGGCCAAACACTACTATCTTTGCCAATACTAATGTCACCGACCAATACAGCGCTTTCATCAATATATACCCCTTCGGATAATTTAGGGGCAATACCTTTATATGTTCTTATCATGATCCAAGACTCTTAAGAGAAGATTCGCCTAGTTTAGAGTTTAATCATATAAATCGCTATAGGGTCTAAACACGACTTTTGTACGTTAAATATTCTATTTTAGTGCGTTTAGGTTGATAATTGCGCGAACTACGTGTTTTTATAACTTTTCTTAAAAAAGTGCTTGCACTACTTCAGGAACTCCCTATAATGCGCACCCACTGACACGGCGGGATGCAGCGAAAAGCGCAAACTAAAGTGAAGGTAAAGTTAAAC
>NZ_AUXV01000010.1 GCF_001625575.1 Pseudoalteromonas luteoviolacea S2607 | reverse complement strand
AAGCACCTGTTGCTGAGCCTGTTGTGGCTGAACAAGCAGAAGCACCTGTTGCTGAACCTGTTGTGGCTGAACAAGCAGAAGCACCTGTTGCTGAACCTGTTGTCGCTGAACAAGCAGAAGCACCTGTTGCTGAGCCTGCTGTGGCTGAACCAGCAGAAGCACCTGTTGTTGAACCAGTTGTGGTTGAGCAAGCAGAAGCACCTGTTGCTGAGCCTGTTGTGACTGAACAAGCAGAAGCACCTGTTGCTGAGCCTGTTGTGGCTGAACAAGCAGAAGCACCTGTTGCTGAAGTGAGCGTTGAGCCGGCTGAAGTTGTAAGTGTAGAACCAAGTAGTCAGACTACTGAGCGTGTGCGTTTCAATAGAAGTGCAGCATCACCAATGGCCAAAGCGAGTCCAAGCAACGAGCCTGAAAATATCACCACACCTAACGCAATGCCTGACGAATTACGTACTATAATCCGTTCTAGCAGCCTAGGTGCAGGTTCTAAAGCACCTACGGCACGTGCAAGCGCGCAAATGGCGTCTCCAGCACCTGTCGAATAAAAGCACTCTGAATGCTGATGAAGAAACCGACCACATGTGGTCGGTTTTTTATTTTAAGTACCTCTGCCATAAACCATTTCTTTGCAAGAAGCTTATCCAAGCTGCAAAAGTTAGTCGCAAGTTACAAGGTCACTATTTTGTATGCACAATTCGAAGTGGTTATCCGACCTCTAGTCGGTGAAATAGAAGAAAAAACATCACCTTTGCCTACTACAATTATGTGATGAAAAGGCCAAAGAGTTTTGAGGATTGTAATACCAGACCGTACTAGGAAACAGGTAAGTACAGTCTGGTGTAAAAGTAAGAAGGAATTGTTTCGCTAAATATACAACTTTTCAGTTTTCAATACTTTTTTCAAGTAATGCTTAGTCTCGTCATAAGGTAAACCACTTTGCAACGCTTCTAAGACCCGCTCTGGTGACATTGAATTAATAACTCTAGATGCCCTATTAATATTTCTCGAGCCATCACTATTAAACACACGCGCTACATTACCAGCACCAGTGTTATATGCCGCTATCATGCAATACTTCCTGCTAACTGGATCTTTGATGTTACGCAAATACCTGTCATTAAGTAAATGCAAATATGCAGTCCCTGCCTCAATATTGTTGTTGACGACAAATAGGTAGGGAGCACTCATTGGTGCATCAATCTTAAATAAAAACCGATTCACATCGACACCGGCACTCGTAGGCACGACTTGCATGAGTCCATATGCAGGTATGTGTGACTTGGCAAGTGGATTAAAGTGGCTTTCAGTGTGCATCACAGCGAGTACCAAGCTCGAATCGATAGCAAAGCGTTCACTCTGCTTCGAAATATGCTCAGTGTAATGAGATGCACGCTTTTTAGCTAAACTGCCTTGTGGCAGTTTAATTGTGACCTTAGTTACTTTTTCGTCATTTTGACCGGCTATTTGTCTGACTGATTGTGCCAAATTTTGGATGCGTTTAACTTCCAGCTGCTCTAACTTAGCCTTATCTGCGTTTAGCTTTTCAACCACTTCACTTGCATCGCTTTGTGCAAGTGCGAGCTTTGCATCCGCTTTTTTGTCTAACAATTGCTTTTGCTCAATTGTCTGCTGCTTTATCTTTGCCTTGGCATCAATAATTGCATTAACTTTGAGATTTCGGTCTATGTTATATGCATCTTGGGAAGCTTCGCTGATCTTTGCTGGCTCACCATTTAAAAAGCTCTGTAGTACCGCATTTTCTGACTGCCTAAATCGCTCGAACTCGCGCTTGATGTCAGAATCCGAAGGGGCGCCTTCGCCATCATGGCGAATACTTAAAGTTAACTCATTATTTTCGAAGTCAATTTCAAGTCTAGACAAATTATCTTCGGAATAGGAGACATACTCATTACGAGACGCAACCTTAGCTTCGCCCCAGTGCTTGATTAGCTCATCTCTAAAGGCATCATATTCAGCTAAGTGTTGCTCCACAAACTGCTCGTATTCTCCCAAGTGTGCTGCTTTGAACTGTTCAAATTCGCTGCTCGTCTCGGCATTCTCAGGTAAAGTTTGAGCCTTGCTATCATAACCTTCCATTTCTTTTGATAGTTCATCAAAAGGTGAGGCGCTGTTAGCATAAGACGCCCCAATTACAAGCTGAGACAACACTGTTAATGCTAGTACTTTTTTCACTTTTTAATCCTTACAAGCAAAAAACGCACCCAAAGGCGCGCTTTATTAGTTGGTCAATCTAGCAATTTCTTTTTCAAGATCTTTCTCAGCTTTATATGCTTTGAACTCTTGATAAAGGAACTTTTCATCTTGTGGATTAATATCTTTTTTGCTCTCTTTGATCACATCTTTGAACAAAGATTGAGTTAATTGTGGTGACAATACAACCAATGAACAGTAGTAATCTTTACCAGCAATCTCTACAACATCTGCTTTATTTACGCGAGAACCACGAAGCGTTTGCTTGGTAAGCTGCTTTGATACTGAGCTAAATGTTGAACCTACTGTTGTTTCATCATTTGCATCTGTGCGATTTGCGAAAGTCTTATCTAAACCTTCAATACGTGTTTCGATTTGTTGCGCTAGTGCCAAACGCGCATTTGCAACTGAGCTCTTTTGGTCAATGGATATGTTACCAGAAAATTTTACACAATCTGCTGCTGCGATCCCGTTTTCTATTGTCGGGTTTAATACCCAGTCAGGAATATTCACTTTTGACTGGGAGGCAGACTGTTCTTTTGTTGAGCTACATCCTGCCAATATCCCTGTAACAAGCACTGTTGTAAGTAGCGATTTAAGTTTCATGGTGGTTTCCTTCGTCAGATTAATTGCCTAAAGCGATGATTTAAATTTATCAAAAGGCTGGGCCAATTACAGTAATAAATTGTAAGAACGATTTTTTACAACTTTGTTCTTTAAAAAAACTAAAAAAATCTTAAACTTGGAGACAATATAACTGAATTACTTGGTATAGTCACCGATATGTTTTTAACAAGTCATGGATGTCAAAGTGCAATCTAGTGTTATTTCTCATTTTTTTCTCGCCAGTAGCATCGTACTACTGGCGCTGCTAACAGGCTGCCAATCTACACCTGCGAACAAAAGTGCGATTCTTTTGGCGCAGCAAGGAAATTTCGAGTCTGCAAAACAGGCGATTAGAAATGATTACTCAGCGACAGGAAAAAGCAAGCTGTTACATTACCTAGAATTGGGTATGCTTAATCATTTACAGGGAAACTACGAGCGCAGCAACACGCTTTTATCTCAAGCTCAAGAAATCATTGAGGCACAATATACCATCAGTGTTGTAGAGTCAGCTGTTGCGTTGGTCAGCGGCCCTACATATACCACCTATGCTGGCAAGGTCTATCATAGACCCCTAATAAACTTATACAAAGCACTCAACTATAATGCATTAGCTAATCAAGCAGGACCAAATAAGCAGCAATACCTCGACTCTGCAATGGTCGAAATGAGGCAGCTTGATACATACTTAGTTAACTTAAAAAACGAAACCGGGGGTTATGAAGAAACATCTGCTGAGGAGCCAACCTCGGATGATTTGACGAACCAAATATTCAGATTACTCCAGCCTGTATTTGCCCCCAACGATTTATTGGTCAATATCGACTATAAAGATGATGCCTTTGCACATTACATAAGTGGCATGTTGTTTGAGCGAAGTAGTGAGCTAGACTCGGCTCGAATACAATACCAAAGAGCAGCCAAAGCTTTTGAGAACGGTTTTGCAACGCAATACAATTTAGACAATAAAAAAATTATCGCCCAAGTGTATGCGGACTTAATTCGAGTTATGACTGATGCGGGTGGATATAAAAGCGAAATTCGCCAAATAAACAAAAAAATTGGAAAAGCAGTGAAGGCAGACAAAAAGCCTTTACTCAATGTTATTCAAAATGTAGGCATTGGGCCACAGCGAAAAGAATTTAATTTACTTCTTAAAGCAGATCATGATGCAAAAGCACTCGTCATGACTCCCATCTTATGGGGGACTGGTCAAGAACGTAAAGCACAAATGAGATGGTTTCAAATGTTATTTGCCGACACCAGTATTTTTGACATGGTACAAAACTACGCAATGGGTGATATTGGCGACGTCGCCATGGGTGCACTAACGAAGAGAATTCCTTTGGGCCCGCTTTGGGATGACGCAGAAGACATTGGCTTGATCCAAGCTTTAGAATACGGCAGCCGTATCTCTGTAACTTACTTAGAACCTTTGCAGCAACAAATAAAAAGCGCAGAGGTATGGGTTAACGGTCAAAAAGCAGCAGAGTTAGACAAAATATACTCGGTCAGCCTGCTGACCCTTCAAGACGCGTTAAGAAATGCTAACTCAGAAATACAGGTCGCGCTTACAAGAGAAATCATTAAAGCCATAACCGCACAGAAAACCATTAATGCGACAGGCTTAGATCAGTCATTTGCAGGCTTTGCTAAGTTTGCCACCTCTGTTGTAAACGCAGTAACCGCTTCAGCTGATCTAAGGCAGTGGCAATCACTCCCTGCACAAATCAATTATGCGCAAATACCGTTAGATAAAGGTACTTACGAGATCACTTTGAAAACTCACCTCACATCAGGAAGAGTGATCGAACAATCAGCAGCTGTGGATGTGTCGGACAATATCACTCTATGGCACACTCGCACATTTTTGCAGCAGTCACGAGTCACTGCTCCAGTTTCAACTTTTTTATAATGGAAAAATGTTATGAAATGTAATAATACCTTGTTAAAAATCACACCACTCGTTATCGCATGTACGCTTGCTGTTTCAGGTTGCTCGTCAACCAAAGTGCAACGAGTAGATGCAAATCAAGAGGTTGCATTATCTGACAAATGGAATGGAAAGGATTCTCAACTCGTTGCAGAAGCCATGATCAATGACATGCTTAGCTTCCCTTGGGTTAACGATCACTTACAAAAAGAAGGTCAAAGACCTGCTATCATCATTCAGTCAGTACGTAATAAGTCACATCAACATATTGCAGTAGACACGTTCTTAAACGATCTAAAGCGTTCAATTTTACGTAGTGGCCAAGCCGATTTCGTTGCCAATAAAGACGTTAGACGCGAGATCCGCGATGAACGAAAAGACCAAGAGCTTAACTCAAGCCTAGAAACGCAAAATGAGATGGGCCAAGAGCAAGGAGCAGACTACGCGCTTTCTGGCACCATCAATTCATTTGTTGATGAGCAAGGCGGTAGTCGCGTAACTTTTTATCAAGTTGACCTGCGCCTAATCGACATGACAACAAACCGTGAGGTATGGAATGGACAAAAGAAAATTCAAAAATTGCAGGAACGTTCACGTTTTGGCTTCTAAATCGTTATTGGCGGCACTGGTGAGCGTCGCCGTACTCACTGGGTGTAAATCAAACTCTGCTAGTCAAACGCAAGTAAACGCTGCACCTCAGTGGACCTCTGTGACACCAACGTCCAATTACCTAGTCTATGGTGTTGGTACGGCTCAAAACACGGGTGACAAGCAACAAGCAAAACTCGCAGCACAAGAGTCTGCACGCTTAGCACTGGCCAAGCAATTGAATGTTACCATTGCGGCCAATACGACCATAAAGCAGCAAGCAGATGATAAGTCGATGACTTTTCATATTGATGAGTTAATTCAGTCAAAAGTACCTAACATTCAGCTCCAGGGTGTAAAAATTGAAGATGAGTACTTTAACACTCAACAACAGACTGCATATGCATTGGCCGCTTTCAATCGCACTGAAGCCGTTATGCAAACCGAACTTTCAATCAATGGACTAGATGATGAAATCTCGCAATTTAATTTAGAGCATGCGGCTAATAAAACACTGACCTTAAAGCGTGCGGTCGCATTAAAAGAGTTAGTTGTTAAGCGTGACAAACTGAATCAATACTTGCAAATGTTGCAAGCACCACACGTAACTGTGCCGAACTCAGTTCGCACCAAACAAGCTTTGGCTGACAAAATACTCAATAATATTAGTTTTAGTATTGCAGCTGACCAAAGTGAACATAACAAAGTTAGGGATCTGCTTGCGCGTGCCCTGACCAGCCAAGGTATTAAAATTACCGACCAAGGCGCTGACTTTGCGCTGCAATTTCGTGTCGACTGGCAAGACATGAAGAAATCGGGCACTTATTATAGTCTCGCCGAGAGCTTTTTAGTGATTACAGAAGCTGGCGAAGAAAAGGCCCATTTTAATGCAAAGGTAAAAGCGGCTTCTAGTTTTAAAGACACTGCCAAAAGTAATGCGATGGGTAAACTCGCCGATAAGCTTGGGCAACAGCTAGCCGAATTTGTCGTTTCAGGCAAATCTTAAAATTAAAAAAGGCCATTAAGGCCTTTTTTAATTCTCTTGAGAGTATTTTTCTAACTGATCTTTTAAGTTTGGTGGCACGCCTTTAATTGTAAGTGTGTCACTTACAGGATCATATATTACTCGCTCGCCTAAGTGCTTACGCTCAAATCCAACGCTCACACCGCCACCCATACCAGAAAATTTCACCATTGCCGTAACAGTCTTTTTATCCAGGGGGAATGACTCTTCAAGCTCGTAACCTTGCTCCTTATAAAAGTCTTCAAATTGAACTTCTGACGACTTTGATAGCGTGTCCGACAGCCCTTCAATATCCGCATCTTCACCGCTATTAATACAGTCATTACAATAATCAAATACTTCTTTGCGTATTACATCTTTTTCAGCTTTTTCAAACTGCTGCTCAGACAAATAGTCTTCTACTGCGTGCAGCATCGTCTGCGACTGTTGCTTTGGGTCCACACCTTCAGCACAACCTAAAAAGTCTAAAAAGAAATCTGCAACTTTGCGCCCTGCTCGCCCTTTAATGAACGAGATGTAACGGTTCTCATCAGCTTGAGTATCCCAAGCAGTCAGATCAATACGCGCTGCCAATTGCATACGGGAAATGTCGAGGTGCCTTGAGCTCGCTAAATCTAGCTCTGACGTAATCGAATAATGCTCTTTAATACTGATTTGAGCAATTAACATATAATCGCACCCAACATACTGATAATGGCAAAATACTAAATAGCCTGTTTCATGAAACGCATATTTATTTAGCTCTTCTTTTAGGACTTCTGTTGCCTGCTGGGTCATATGCCAAAACCCAAGCTCACTATTACGGTAGCTTTGCATTGCAGAAGCTACCGTACTATTTTTATCACCGTCAAATGCACAATAACCTTTACCAGGTTTACCATTATATGCGTGATGCAACTGCTCAATAAAAACATTTACACGGTCGTTAATCACCATTTCATCTTCACGTAAATGGATCTCTGTTTCTTCGTCACGCTTGTCTACATAATGTACAACAAGCTTTTTCACCTCAATGCTCATCTTTGTTTTTAACGCCTCTGGTGTTAGAATATGAAGAATTGTAACTCTATTAATTTGAACCAACCGATGCCAATTCAGTCTAAATATTCCAATGAACAAGTAGAACAAATTGTTGATAGTTTAATCAATGTACTCCAAGAGCACAAAACACCTGTCGATTTGAGTCTAATGTGTTTAGGAAATTCTATCACGCACATTTTAAAAGAACATGTGCCAGAAGCTAAAAGACAGGAAGTTGCTGAAAACTTCGCCAAGGCGCTTATTCAATCGGTAAAATAACGGAATGAATCTCACACCACACAGTCCTTTTTCGTCAAAAGCGAGCCAACTACTCAGTTGGGGGCACTGGTTTACCTTTGCCAATATAGGGTTAGTGCTCCTCATAGCATTGACCTACTTGGCAGCGGATTCTGCACCAAATAGTTTTGGTGGCTGGGTTTATATGATTGTCACTTGGCTAAGTCATACCAGCTTCATTACTTTTTGCGCATTTGTGCTCACAGTATTCCCTTTAAGCCTCGTGTTTCCTTACCCAAGGCATATTCGGGGGATGGCTGCGATTATCGCTACTGTAGGGATATTAACTTTATGTCTCGATGCCTTTGTGTATTATCAACAAGGGTACCATATTAGCGTGCAATCCTTGCCAGAGATAGCATCGTTATTAGTGGGTATGATAAACGGTTTGTCTATCACAACCGCTTTGTTTATCATCTTTTTAGTCATCATCATACTGGCGTTTGAGCTGATTGTTGGTAACCATGCTTGGCGGCATTTAGACAAATTAAAGTCTTACCGGTTTCCAAAATATGCCACGGCTGTATTAGTTAGTTGCTTCGCCACTAGCCACCTTATGCACGTTTGGGCTGATGCTAATAATTATTTTGATATTACAAAACAAGATAATGTGTTGCCTCTGTCTTACCCCACAACAGCCAAAACATTGCTCGCAAGGCACGAACTTCTCGATTTAAATGAGTATCAGCAAGCAAGGACCGTGCGCTTGGAAAATGCGACTTCCAACTACCAGTTGCCGACAAATCTACCAGCTTGTAAGTTTGACGCAGCACCGGTAGAAATAGTCGTTATGACTGAGCAGCTCGATAATGACGAAGGTCTTTTTGAGGATCCACGGTGGTTTACACATTCACAACTCTTAGTGCCGACCAATCATTTGGACCGGAACTTCAATTTAGTGTACGGTCTTCCAGCCTATTATCGTACAACAGTCACAGAGCGACGTTTAACCCCAGTATGGAATACATCAGATACGCTCTCTCTCGTGGGTGAAGTGCCGTTTGATTACCTCAAACAGGACGTAAATGATGGCCAAATACGCTTTTTGTTTAGTGACAAGTTACCGGAGTTTGATGACAATCAAAACTACATTGTCATTGAACAAGGCAATGATAAGTCAATTGTAACTCAAACGAACTTACATACTAATTTACCTTACTTTTCAGAACACAGTGGCCTGATGCAAGGTAATGATATTATTATGACTTTACTAGATAAGCATTTTGGATGTGGTCAATTAGCACAGCAGACAATGCTCGGAAACGTCATTGGCTCGGAGTCGGTAAACCAAGGAGTTAATTATTCTCAGGGTGTGTTAATTGCATACAAAAAAGACCGCATTATTTTGGTTAACCATGATGGCAGCCACAAGCAAATATCTGCAAAAGAAGGGTTTCACATTGAGCAAAAGCTAGATACCCCTTTCCTTGTGCAGAGTATCAAGCGACTTAAGCAATTTACCGGTAAAACACCCAGCTTATAGGTTGGGTGTTTTATTAATATTTTCCTAAAAGACAGCTATTATAAAGGGCCTAACTTTCTGTCTTCATCATTGCTGCCATTTTATTCTTTGTCGTCTATATTTAGAAAACAGGTAACAACAAGGATGCTTTTGCAATGACACTACTTCGATTATTTCTCCTATTATTCTTCCCCCTTTTTTGTAGTGCCAAATCTACTGTTACCTATTATAAATGCGTTACTGATAAAAGTACTGTATTTAGCCAGCACCCTTGCTCTAGCTCAGCACAACAGCTAACACTAACGCACTCAGACCCTCAAGCAAAAGTACCTTCAGAGCAGCACTTTAAAACGCTCAATGAGCTCGAAAGACGCCAAATTGTGCGTAACTTAAAAAATGCATTACGCGCTAAAAAGCAACACGCCGCCATCTTAGGAAGAAAACGAGACGAAGCGGCAAGAGAGCAACAGCGTAGAGTCACAAGGTTAATGGACGACGAGAAGCGCAAGGCAACTGTCAAAGATGTAAAACAACAGCTTAAATCAATTAACAAAGATTATTTGAAACAAGTTAAAGTTTTAAATAAAGAAATTGCCCAAATTGAAAAGAAGCTCAAAAGGATGGAATAACCCCCTTTCCTACTCCCCACCTTTTTCGAGCTAATAAACTTAAGCTCGAAAGGTTGTAATAATTACACACTATTGTTGTGTTAATTTGCTATTAAATATTGCCATTCGGCGAACTTTCAAGCTAGAGTAGTCAAAAGTTTAATTGAATCAGACAGTAAACGTATAGTTTACGTTATCGTCAATTGAGACAGTATGCAAAATAGCTTGCAAGGAGGCTACATGGATCCTCAAGAAATTGCTTTTTTGATTATTGCCGGGTTCCGAAAGCACTACTCGCTATTTCAAAATATCACCGCTCAAGTACCTCAAGCATTTG
This sequence comes from Pseudoalteromonas luteoviolacea S2607, assembly GCF_001625575.1. GTDB lineage: Bacteria > Pseudomonadota > Gammaproteobacteria > Enterobacterales > Alteromonadaceae > Pseudoalteromonas > Pseudoalteromonas luteoviolacea_E. The sequence goes on along the minus strand of NZ_AUXV01000010.1, from coordinate 27,060 downwards.
CAACCCAGCAGTGGCATGTGATTGAAAAAGTAAACAAATCAAGAATATGCCATTACGATGAGCGAGTGACAGATACGGTCAAGATATTACGATTGCATTTCAATTCGCCTCAGGTAAATACAGCGCTTTGGTATAAAGTAAAACAGGCATATATCGCGTTACTTACATTTCACCCTCAAGCAGAACTGGCCGAAACCTTTTATAACTCCGTATTTTGCCAACTCTTCCATCACAGCTATTTCAATAACAACTTTATTTTTGTCACAAGTTCCTTAGAAGATACAACTCCCCTGCCCGTTGAAGCTGAGTATAGAAGTTACTTTCCAGTTGTTAATGGTTTAAAACCGACCATTCATAAAATCATTTCTAATATAAATTTTGTATGTGAATTTAATGATTTAGAGGGTGATATTCGCTTGTTGCAAAAAGCGTTTATAAAACAAGCACCAGATACTCACCACCAGCACTTCAAAATGCGCTTTGACATCCTAAAATCCCCATTTTATAGAAATAAAAGTGCATATATCGTCGGCAGGGTCATTTCAAGCTCAGGAACACAACCATTTATCATCGCAGTGCTGCATCACCCTAATGGCAAATTGAAAATTGATGCACTTGTTACCAATGGCACTCAAATGAGCCTTATATTTGGCTTTGCCCGTGCTTACTTCTTGGTAGAGACAGATGCTCCCTCTGCTATGGTGGGGTTTTTGAACCAACTCATGCCGAGTAAAACTCAAGCCGAGCTATATAACTCTATTGGATTCCACAAGCATGGAAAGACAGAGTTCTACCGGGCATTTCTGAGCCACCAAAAACGTCATGCTGAACAATTTTGTATAGCGCCAGGCACGCCTGGCATGGTGATGTTAGTCTTTACTCTGCCAACTTTTCCATATGTATTTAAAGTCATAAAAGATCGCTTTGCTGAGAGTAAACCTTTTGGCAGAAATACTGTCCTAGAACGCTACCAACTGGTTAAGAATCATGATCGAGTTGGCAGAATGGCTGATACGCTAGAGTACTCAAACGTCGTCATTAAAAAGAGTCAAATAGAGCCCCAACTCCTTGAGTTAATGAGGGATAAGCTGGGTGACAGTATTATTGAAGATGATGAATTTATCGTTATCAAACATTTGTATATTGAACGCCGAATCACGCCGCTAAATTTATACTTACAAGACGCATCTGACGAAGAAATCGAGTATGCAATTGATGACTATGGTCATGCAATTAAAGAAATGCTGCATGTCAATATCTTTCCAGGAGACATGTTACTCAAGAACTTTGGTGTTAGTCGCCATAAACGTGTTATTTTTTATGACTACGACGAAGTACAATACCTCACCGAGATGAACTTCAAGGCTCTGCCAAAAACGTCATTAAATGACCTGTATTGCGGGGAAAGTACACTATCTTTTGCGCCAAATGACGTATTTCCAGAACAGCTATGTACTTTTGTTCTAACTAACCCTAAACTCAAATCTATATTTGAACGCCTCCACCCAGAATTATTGACACCTGATTATTGGCAGCAAGCGCAGCGCAACATTCAGCAGCATATAACGAAACATGTATTTCCGTACCCCCAAGATCAGAGGTTTGGACAGCACAATAAGAATAAAGGATCACTGTGAATATCAGTAAAATCGACCTAAACCTGCTTGTTTATTTGGACACTCTTTTGCGAGAGTGCAATGTAACTCGAGCCGCCAATCAGCTGAGTATTACTCAGCCTGCGATGAGTAATGGCCTCAAGCGGCTTAGAAACCTTTTCAATGACCCAATATTGGTGCGTACCAGTGAAGGGATGGTACCCACAGAGCGCGCCTTGGAATTACAGCCAGTTATTCGCGGGATCCTTATGACCCTCGAGGAAACTTTAGCGCCAAATCGTGAATTTGAAGCCAGTCAAAGTAAGCGCGTGTTTAGAATTATGGCCAGCGACTACGCGGCAAGTACACTTGCGCCTAAGCTACTGGCAAAGTTACACAACGAAGCGCCAGATACAACACTTGATATTTTGACACCTAGCGATGTGACCTTTCATGATGTAGAAAATGGCAAAGTAGATATGGCCATAAACCGATTCGAAAATTTGCCTCAGTCTTTTCACCATAAACAAATCTGGAAAGACAGCTTTTGCTGCTTAGTAAAATCAAATAACCCCATCAAAGACAACTTTACACTCGATGCTTATTTAAAAGCTCGGCATATTTGGGTAAGTAAAACTGGTTTTGGTGTTGGTGTCGGCATGGATCCTGAGGACGTCCAAAAATTAGGTTGGGTTGACGAAGCCTTAGCTCATTTTGGTAAGCATCGAAATATCGCTACATTTACACGTAACTACCATGTTGCTATACATTTGGCTAAAGAGCAGAACTTAGTTGCGACACTCCCTTCTAAGGCTGCCAATATATACAAAGACGACCCTTCACTCGCAATATTAGAACCTCCGTTTCCAATCCCGCCATTTGAGCTTGATATGATTTGGAGCCCACTACTGCATCGCGATGCAAGTCATATTTGGCTTCGTCAAAAAATTGCGGAAGTAGCCGAAGAGATTAAGTAACATCTATGAAAAATTATCAAAAGCTAGTTGCTCATTACCAATCTATCGATAACTTTGAGCACCTTAGAGCAATCTGTGGCTGGGATCAGGCAACTAATATGCCGTCAGGAGGAGCCGAGAGTCGAGCACAAGCTATGGCAGAACTCGCTGTTCACCTCCACAAATTACACACTGCTGAAGAGTTAGCCGAATTAATCGATAAGGCCAGCAATGAACAGCTTTGTGCGCAACAAAAAGCGAGTGTACGTGAAATGAAACGTACGTGGCTGCATGCAACGGCGCTCCCCTCTGATTTGGTCAAAGCAAAAAGCCTTGCAGGTGCGAAGTGTGAACACCAATGGCGCACTCAAAGGAAACAGAACGATTGGCAAGGATTCAGCAAGAACTTTGCGCAAGTAGTATCTTTGAGTAAAGAAGAAGCCAATATTCGCGCGGCGCAAATTGATTCTACTCCCTATGACGCCATGCTAGATTTGTACGAGCCTGGTATGACATCGGCCCAACTTGATGTCTTGTTTGGCGAGATAACCTCTTGGCTCCCTGAGATCATACAGCAAGCCAAAACACCAGATTCACGACAATCTGTGATGAACTACTCTGTGCAAACCCAAGAAAAGCTCGCAAATGAGTTGATGGCTTTTTTGGGCTTTGATTTTAATCATGGCCGCTTAGATAAAAGCGTGCACCCTTTTTGTGGCGGCACCAGCCAAGATACTCGCATCACAACGCGTTACAACGAATCTGAGTATTTAAACGCCATGATGGGTGTTATCCATGAAACCGGGCACGCTTGTTATGAGCAGAGCTTACCTAAGGAGTATCAAGGCTTACCCGTCGGTAAAGCGCGCTCAATGGCTATCCATGAATCTCAGTCGCTGTTCTACGAGATGCAAATTGGTCGCGGTGATGCATTTATCGAGCTGTTGAGCCGCAAAGTGCAAGCCTATTTCCCAGAACATGCAACGCAAGCTTCCGCAGGCCAATTAAAGACACAACTTCAACAAGTCAAACCGAGTCTTATCAGGGTAGATGCAGATGAAGTTACATACCCAGCTCACATTATTTTACGATACGACATTGAAAAAGCGTTGATAAATGGTGATATCCAGAGCGATGATATCCCAGAACTTTGGGATGCTAAAATGACTCAGCTTTTGGGTATATCAACCAAAGGAAATTACAAAGATGGTTGTATGCAAGATATCCATTGGACTGATGGTAGTTTTGGCTACTTCCCAAGCTATACGTTAGGCGCAATGTATGCAGCCCAATTTAGAGCCTCAATGGCGCAATCACTCGATATCGATCAACTTGTTTTAAGTGAAGACTTTTCACCCATATATAGCTGGCTAAAGACGCATGTTTGGCAAAACGCAAGTATTTACACTACTGAAGAATTACTTATAAAGGCAACCAAAGAGCCTTTGAATACTGCATTTTTTAAAAACCATCTCTTAGTGCGTTACTGCCATAACTAAGCTAACTTGAGCTATGTGTTGTAAAGGGTCACTAAATATGCCCTTTATACACTCTCTACGATACTTGCCTCTTTAGCAGTTCGAATCTTATTCAGCAAAAATTGAGCGGTCTCTTTTAGTGGCTGATCTTCAATTTGCTGCATTCTATGTTCCAAAAAGCTCTCTAAGCGGTCGCTCTTCAACGCACTCAGGCATTTTTCTAACGATTCTTCAATATACGTATGTAGAGAAACAGATGTGCTCCAATCTAAAGAATTTGCCCATTGCAATATGTGACTTAATTCACCAGATTTTAGCTCGCCACACACGCATTGTGCCATCAAGGCTATGTCTAACAGAGACTCTTTTTGTAACTGCTCGACACAAACTCCACTGTCGAGGTGAGAAAGTAGTTGTTCAAACTTCATCGGTAGCTCCTTCAAATTGACGGCATTTGTAGTTTTCCAATGCCATCTCCGACCATATAAAACCTGACTACCAATGTCACTCAAAAAATATACATGTTGACAGACATACACTACCCTTAAATGAAGCCAGCAAGAGCCCCTGTCATGTACAAACACTCTGTCATTGTTGCCACTCTCTATCTATTTTTATCCTGCACGGTCTTTGGGAAAGACTTCATATCAGTACCTGTAGACAGAGATATCTATCAATACACTAAGCAAATCATAAATGGTCAAAGCTTAGCGAGTATTACTCCTGATATATTCGACCACCCACTGTGCCAAAGAGATATTGTAGACTTAGTACTCATTCAAAAAGCGCTCATATTAGGCAATTCCAATCTCACATTGCAGTTCGTTCTAATTGACCATGAGGAACAAGAAGACAACTTGCTAAAATCAGGCCTGTTATTAGTGAGTGTTGATACAATGTGGCTCAGTCAAGTACAACCTATTGCTCACAGCGTACATATATCTTCACCCATTATTCGCAAAGGAGAATATTACGCTGGCTTATATGCAGCGCCCGACAGCACCCAACAACTCGCAGAGAAAATTAGGGGGGATCTCTCTCAAGTGACAGTAGTGAGTAATGAAAACTGGTTGGTAGACTGGCAGACATTACAGCAATTAAAGCCCAAGACTATTTTTAATGAGTCAGAATGGATAATTATGGCGAAACTAGTTAGCCATGGCTGGGTCGACATTATGCTAGTTCCCTTCAATAATCACCCCCATTTTAGATACAGCGGTGAGGACTATGTAATCGAGGCAATAAAAGGAATTAAAGTTGCGTTACAAGATAGTAGACATTTTGTTGTAAGCAAAAAGCACCCTCGTAGTCAACAAACTTTTCGTGAACTTGAATTGGGAATAAAACAACTCAGAAATTCAAAATTTATCGAAAAATCATATAGAAATTGCGGCTTTCTAACCAATTTGGTTGATAAGTGGCGAGAAATACCCTAGAAAAATCGTATTTTTGTATATTCGTATCTACATTCATATTTGATCCATTTTATTCCAATATCTTTCCCCAAATTAGAAAAAAGACTTAATAGATAATAGGAATCCTTAATGAAAGAGCTGAGACTTCAGGTTAATACTTTATTTTACTTCGTGCTTGCTACGCTATCTGTGGTGCTGTTAAGCCTTGCTAAACTGTTCTTTGATTTGCAACTATCACAGATAGCTGCGGTTCAATTCTTCATTGCAATCGTTGCAACTTTAGCGGTATCTGTACACTTTATTTTTGCGCTATCAGGCCAAAAGTGCGTCACAATATGTAATCAAGGTTTGTCCCACTTTAATGTTTTTGGTCGCAGAAGGTTTATACCTTCAGAAGAGATTATTCGCTTGGATACAAAGAGTGTTTTGGGCTTGAAAGCAATTCAAATTCATACTCAGGAAAAACGTATCACGCTACTAGCTTTTAAGATTACAAAAAAGCAAAAAAAGACATTACAGCAATTAGGCTACTTAGCGTAAAAGGTTGAGATATGATTTTAAACTGCTTAGGATGCAACAGGAAAAACACATAACATAGAGAAGATTCATGTCAAAACAATACCCAATTGGCAAGCTAGGTACTCCTTGGTGCACCGACGAAAAACAAGCTTGGTATCAACAACAAAAGATACAACGCTCTTATCAGACAAACGTCGTTAGCAAGATTGAAGGTTTACGCAGCATATGCACAGTCGAGGAGTATGGTGTTTTGACATATGAAGCGGGGAATTACCGCCTTTTCGCACTCAAAAACAAGCAGTTTGACCCAAAGCGCCCGACAATTTTAGTCACCGGCGGTGTGCATGGCTACGAGACGAGTGGAGTTATGGGGGCGCTCGCTTTTACTGAGCGTTATATAGAGCAGTTTAGTAACCAGTATAACTTTGTAATTTTACCTTGTATAAGCCCTTGGGGATTCGAAACCATTAATAGGTGGAACCCGGAGGCCATTGACCCAAATCGTTCATTTTATGCAAATAGTCCAGCGGCAGAGTCAAGGTTGGCAATGGAATACATCGCAGCTTATGACGGAGAGATCATTGCACATATTGATTTGCATGAAACGACCGATACTGATAACAGTGAGTTTAGGCCTGCACTTGCGGCAAGAGATGGTAAGGTAAACCATAATTGGAATATTCCTGATGGTTTTTACCTTGTTGGGCACACTCAAAAACCCGTGCCAGACTTTCAAAGAACGATCATTGAGGAAGTACAAAAAGTCACGCATATTGCCGATGCAGACGAAAATGGCCAGCTGATTGGGGTAGATACAGAACAATTTGGTGTTATCAACTACGACGGAACAAAGCTTGGTCTTTGCATGGGTATGACAGACGCGCCATTTGTAACCACAACCGAAGTGTACCCTGACAGCCAGAATACCACTTCAGAAGAGTGTAATAATGGTCAAGTTGCATCTATATTGGGTGTACTTGCGTACTTATCAAATCAAAATTAATCCCTAGTTGCGGCCTTTATCTCTAGGCCGTAACCTCTCCATGTTCATAAATAATTTCAAAAATCTCTTTGAATGAATGTGCTTTTTGTAAAATGTTGACTGGAATGTGAAGGGCTCTTGCGATATCCGATGCTGAAATCATCCCTCGAAGGTTTTGATTTGCATCCATCAAAAGTACGTGCTGATGACCAAGTTCTCTTAACGTCTCCAAAATGTCTCCAATTCTGGCATGCTCAACGCACTCATAAAACATGGCGTGTAAATCGCTCTTTTTCGTCATCACATCTTCAACGGTTAAATCTGCCCGAGAAACATTCCGTTTTTGCGCTGTTGTAAGTACTTTTCTGCCAGTAAGATCTTTTGAATTCACGACACCTACAAATGTATCATCATGATCAATAACCAGTTTACAACGCACATGGCCATTTACCATCATGTACAGCGCATGGTCTATGTCTACATCTTTAAGTATCACTTGCGGGTGGCGACGAGTGAAATCAGTGACCACTTGCTCGGCAGGACTAAAAATGGATAGCGGATTCCCTTCATAGTGCTCACAAAACTGATATATTCCTTCCAGTTTAGTTGTATTCAAAAGTTTAAACTCACTCATAAACCACCTCTTGTGGAGTTAAAAATTGCAGCTATGTAAAAAGGATGGTTCATTGTTCGAGTAATCGCAAGGAAAATAAAAGGTACTACAAACATGATATAAAAGTACTGTAATCTCCTGTAATAGATAAAATTAATAATCCTTCGTAGAATACACACATAGGTTAGTAAACATTACCAAAAGATATTCAACTGGCTACTTAAAATTGAAGACCTTGCAGATTTCCCTTTATATGTGCCCACTCAGGTGGGCCTATTTTTTAAGTTATAGAATGCAAAGTTTTGACTAGGGCAACCTTTCCTAGTGGGCTATTCGCACGCAACAAGCACTGAATTAAGGGTAGCTGCTAGCGAAATAATCAAGGAATACGAAGCATTTCACTAGTAGTCTACTTCTTTTATCAGGTAAAATTTCTGCAATTGATACGTGATGCTAACCTTTAGCAATAATACGGAAATCTAGGAAAATCTATGGCTTACTTGATTGATGAGCAAAAGCTCGAAAAAATATACCTGAAAAGTTACCACACCTTTGGTCGTTTTAAGTTTAATGTCGACACCTTTTTGGATAAACCCGGTATTTCGCGGCACCACGCTATCATCGAGTACACTAATGAAACTTGGTTAATTCGAGATGTCAGCACTAATGGCATTTGGATTAATGACCGAAAAATCGATAAAAACTTACCTTATCAACTGTCTGAAAATGATAAAATAGACTTTGCAGCACCTGGACAAAACTCATTCGTCGTATCTAGTTTAAATGCCAATTGTCAGTATTTTGTATCTCAAAATAACCCAAAAAATGTTATTGAGATTGAAAACCAAATGCTACTGCCTAATGAGCAAGATCCATCTCACATTGTTTACTATGATGCATTGTTAAATTATTGGTTCTTAGAAGACTTAAATACTTCTGACAGACAAGCTTTAATCGATGGCGGGATTACTAGTTTATTTGGAGAGCAATGGCTCTTCTACTGCGCTGGTATCTCAACAATGACAAAGCATTTGGAGCAACAACCGGCAGTGAAACCATTGTCTCTTAACTTCTCTGTCAGCTTAGACGAGGAAAAGACAGACTTGTCTCTCATTGTTGAAGGTGAAGAAATAGATCTGGGTAGTCGTAGTCACCATTACTTGCTCTTACTCCTTGCCAGAACACGTATCGAAGACAAACAATCAGGGCTCGATCCTGAATTGCAGGGGTGGGTTTACCGTGAAGATTTGGCAAAACAACTTGGTGTACAGATGAACCATATGAACATCATGGTCCACAGAGCTCGGAAGCAGTTGAGTGAAGCAGCGCCAGAAAAAGCCCCAGAAGCGGGTTACATTCTAGAAACTAACAATGGTCAAATCAGGATGAACTGTCAGGACATCACGATTCTAAAAGGCGCACAGCTAGAAACCAGAATTAGCCTCTAAGGGTCACGGGGCATAAAGGTTAATTTCTGCATGCCCCAGCTTGACCAATAATTTTATCTTCTAAGCTCTTCAAAAAGCCTAGCTTAAAGAGTACTTCAGTCAATACGAACAATGGTCCGATTAAAAGCCCAATCAAATCATCAACAAAAGCGGGCTTCTTACCTTCAAAATAATGACCTATAAATTGAATTACCCAACCAATAACAAACAAGCCGACCCCCGTGCCATAAAACATCCAGTTTGTAGACATATTTGAGGACATACCTTGATGTATGGTTAAAACGCCTGTGTAGCCCAGTATAAGTATCGCAACCATCGTAAGGCCAATCGTAGGAGATAAGAAAAAGTAATACCCACCAGCTAAGGTGATCAATAGCATTGCGACCGTCACAGTCAAACCCGACAGTTCAAATACAGGAATATAAGTCATCATAATAACCGCAAACACTATAAGCGGTACGCCAATAAGGTGTGTTTTAATGTTTCGATTATCCCGATGATACATTGCATATTGAACGAGGTGTTGCTCTAGGCTTCTCATATGACCCAATCCAGAGTATTTACTTTAAACTTAATCTAGCGATAATCTGTGCCAATTGTCAAATAATGAACAATAGATAAGGGGTAAATAAGGTACTAACCTCAGAAGTAAGAATTACATTATTCAGCTGTACATTGTTTAGTAATATCAATAAAAAAGGCCGCCATACTACATAAGGCGGCACATTCACTGGGCAATATTAAAGCAGTTATTTGTCGTCCGTCTGCTTCACACATAACAATAGCCCAATATCAAAATGAAACAAATAAAAAACATGTTATTTACGTTAATTTAGCCTCATTCTTAGCCCAGAGCTCCTGCCCACTGATTTTTTCATGGCAAGCCTTAGTACCTGTGGCTGACAAACAAGCTCAAAATGACTTTTAGCTCGAGTAATACCCGTGTAAACCAGCTGCCTGTTAACCCCTTGTCTGGCCCTTTGTATAGGCGGTAGTATCATTGCAGTATGATCAAACTCAGATCCCTGAGACTTATGTATTGTCATCACATAGACTAATTCATGGCTCGGTAACCGTGCTGGATTAAAAACCCTCAAATAACCCTGCTCATCTATAAAAGTTGCCTGTAATTGACCGCCTTCAATAGGCAATATAATACCTATATCGCCGTTAAAAAGCTTAAGTTGATAGTCATTTTGCGTGATCATAATAGGCATCCCAGCATAGTAACGATTGTAAGGGTAAATTAAACCGCGCTCAGCCAATTTGCGCTCAACACGCTTATTAAGTTCGTTAACGCCATAAGGTCCTTCTCTAACCGCTGCTAGTAATTGGTATTGCGAAAATAGGCCATGAATTATCTCGGGGCTTTGTTGTGCTTGCATCGCTTGTAAATATTCACTGTAGCGAGACGCTGCACGTTCGATCATGTGCAAATATGCCTCATTAGTCAGGTTAAATAGACTAAGTTCACCAAACCCCTGCTGCAACACCCAATCTAAATGTTGCTGATCATTATTATTTACTGCCAGAGCCAATTGGCCAATACCACTGTTACTTTTGAATCGGTGACTTTTTTGTAGAAATGCCATCGCATCTTGAAGTTTATAGGCACTTTTAGCGCCACTAAGCTGCGCACGTCCATTAAAACAAAGTTCATTGAGTTGCTGTGCACGTGTTTGAGAATAGGTGGGGCTTTTGCCCAGTATCAAATCCGCACACAAATCATTGAGAATACACCCTGTATCAACGGACGCGAGCTGATCTTTATCACCCAACAAGTACAATCGAGCACCTTCAGGCAACGCTTCAACCAGCTTTGTCATCAAAGAGAGATCCACCATCGATGCTTCGTCAACTATGAGTAAATCAAGGTGTAGTGGATTGGTGGCATCGTGCTTGTACTTATTACTGTTTGGGATCACACCCAGCAAACGGTGAATGGTTTGCGCTTGTTCAGGAATTCTCGCGGCAAGTTCAGAGTCCAATGACAAACGCCCTTTTGCTCCAATAATAGATTCACTCAGTCGTGCGGCAGCTTTTCCGGTAGGCGCAACTAATTTTATCGTCAAAGGCGCACTTTGGTACAATGACTGTAAAATGGCTAATAGTTTTGTCACAGTTGTCGTTTTGCCAGTTCCAGGGCCACCTGTAATAACACAAAATGCGCTTAAAGCAGCAATTGCACACGCAACCTTTTGCCAATCTACTTCATCTAAGTCTTGTTGTGGAAAATAATGGCTGAGTAGGTCACATAGCCTTTCGTGATCGATGGAAATGGGCCTACTTGCCAATGCGGTAAATCGCTGAGCAAGATAAGTCTCATAGTTCGCCAAACGGGCCAGATAAAGCCGACCTTCAAACAATACTAGGGGCTTATCTTCTCCCACGGCTGCATGCTGCTCAAGTGCCGAGATAGCTTTACCCTGCTCTATAAATGGCGTTAGTTCTTGGTTGTCGGTAAGTAGTTCGCTTTGCAATGAAAAAGGGTTAAACCAGTCTACATCAGCTAAAACTAAGCAGCTATTTTGACTCTGCTCAGCTTGTAGTAACAGCAAAATCAAATAGAAGACATCGCCCGTATTACCCTGACAGAGCAACTTAGCCAATGCAATATCGACTTCTCTGGTTTTGTTTTGGTCCAATAAAGTGGCTTGAAACTGCGTATCATTGAATGAGTCTTGGCCAAAGTCTAGAGAAAATTGAGACATTACGCTTCCTCCTGTTCAAACAAGGCATCTAGCATAAATAGCTGCGACTCTGTTAACTGGTTAAAATAAATTCCGCCACCATCGGGCAACGCTCTGAGGAAAAGATAATATACTCCTCCAAGGTGCGCATGTGGTTGATAATTTTTTAAGCGATATTTAAGCAGCCTATGCAATGCGACGGTATAGATTAAATACTGTAAATGATACTGATGTGATGACATTGCTGAGTGTAAATTTTCATCGTTATAGTCTTCGACCTTATCTCCTAAATAGTTCGACTTATAATCTAGAATGTAATATTTATCCTGCCATCTGAAAATAAGATCAATGAAACCTTTGAGCATGCCTTGAACGTCCTCAAATCTCAAAAAGCTGGGCTGTCCTGTGATCTCACTTACGACTTTGTTGAGCCTGCTCGATTGAAGTTTTTTAAGTGGTAAGAAAAACTCCATTTCTACTAGACAGTCTTGAGGCTTTAACGCACTCAGTGAAAGCTCACCACAGGGCGAAAGAGGTGCATTGAGACTATGTTCGACCCAATTACACACTAACTCCAACCACTCTGTATCTATCTGATATTTGTCTAAACACGCTGCTGCGGCTTCTGGAAGCGTTAACTTGTCTGAGTCCATGGGGGAGTGAACATTGGTAAAATCAATTTGTTCATATATTTCATGTAAACAACTCCCCGCTTTGGCACCTTTTACGAACGTATAAGGTGACTTTATCGGTGTCTTTTTGAGTGTTGGTAGGTCAAGTTCATGATGCTCATCTAACGCACCAGACGGACGTTCGTCATGATGCGACAAATAACTCAGTTGGCTAAAGCTCGTTGTACGCCAATCACACTCAATCTCGGCAGGTTGTGCTTTAACTGATAACTTCTCAACATCTTTTTGTCCATCCGGCTCAAAACTGTGTTGTTCTGCTTCACAACAAATCTCTAACGACATAGCCTGATGCGATTCGCAAATTGTGTGTAAGGCAGTGTGCCAATCTTGCGCGCCTTTAAACTGGGTGTTGGCAAATAATGCATAGCCAAGCGCCGTTTGATTAATCCCAATTTTTTTGCTTCTTCCCAGCGGTAAATTGTACAAACCAAGTTCACAAAAGTGCACTGCTCGCGTAAGCGCAACATAAAGTAATCGAATGTCTTCTGCCAAACGCTCCTTGGCCGCTTTTTCTTGCGCAACTGCGTCTGCTTCTAAATCAACTACCAACGTGCTGTCTTGATGATATACAACTTCATTAGGCTCTCGATACCCTGTCGCAAACGGCATGTAAACAATTGGGTATTCAAGGCCTTTAGATGCATGCATGGTGACAATTTTCACTAAATTTGCGTCGCTTTCCAATCGCAGCTGTGCGCCATCAAGCGTCAATTCTGAGCATTGAATGCTTAACCACCTAAGCACCCGTTGCGTACCTTCTAATTCTATTTGCTTGTGCTGCAACAGCTCAGCAAGATGTCGGTAGTCGGTTAACCAACGCTCAACTTCATAGCCACAGCGCTGCCATGTATCTGCCAATTGATTGTGTACGAGTAACTTCTCTAACATCGCCATCGCACCGCTGCGATACCAAACCTGTTTTAGCTCCGCAAACAGGTCCAAGTAGCTTTGCCATTGCTGTTCATTTTGAGACAGCGCGAATATTTGCTCGTAATCTAGCGAGAAAAGCGGTGCAGCAAGGACCCCTCGTAATGCTGCTTCATCATAAGCACCATGTAGCACATGTAAAAATTGACTCAGAGCCTTTGCAATTGGCTGTCCAAATACACTGTCCCGTGCAAGGTATACTGCGCTAACACCACTGGCTTTTAGAGCCTGCTTCATCACACTGGCTTCATTTCTGTCTCTTACCAAGACACAAATGTCAGCAGCTTTTACAGGTTCGCCACCAATATGTGCTTGACCAGCTTTTGCTTTGGCGAGCAAGGCCGCAATTTTTGTTGCAAAAATCTCTGCCAACATCGGATATGCATGTGCTTTACTGGCAATTTCCCCCCCATTGTCATAGACGCAAAATCGCAACACACTCGTTGAATCACCTACGATCGATAAACTTTTATCGCTGGGTTTGCCCTGCGCATCTACTGAATAGAATGGAATGGCATCATTAAAGATAAAACTATTGTCATGCTGGGTAAAAATAGCATTTACACTTTCTACAACCGTTTTAGCTGAGCGGTAATTCTTTGCTAATGTAAAGTGCCGAGTTTGCTCAACAGCCTGCTTAGCACCAATATACGTGAAAATATCCGCCCCTCTAAAGCCATAAATCGCCTGTTTGGGGTCGCCTATCATTGTCAACCCGTTGCTTTCTCGATTTCGGTAAATAGTGCTAAAAATGCCGTATTGAACAGGATCTGTATCCTGAAACTCGTCAATGAGTGCGACCGGATATTGCTGAGCAATTTTGTTCGCTAAGTCTTCACCTACTTCTGAATGCAACGCTTGAAATAAGTTACTCAACAAGTCATCTGGAGAAATCGTACTCTGCATGTGCTTATGTTGCATTAAAATGGCTTTTACATGCTCTAAGGCATGCTGCAACAATGCAATAGGAAACAGACGCTTAACTTTGTGGTGTAAACTCGCCATCTCATCAAATTGGGCAATCATTGAATGGTTAATCAGTACTGCGTTCTTTTTGTAGTTTTTCGGGTCGCTTAACTGAGCACTGCCCCACAAAGAAAATGAATGTCCACTGCTACCAAATTCAAAGTACCAGTGATCCGACTCACTATATTCTGCCAATGCCTGGATATTTCCTTTTCGCCCTGGCGCTTTGTTCTTAGCGAGTTCAGAGCGCTCTATACACCCGATAAAGTCAGACTCTCGCAGAGCGATTTTAAACTGCATACCGCGTTGCTGATACTGTGTTCTCGCCGCCAACACTTCCTCTAATTTTACCTGCGGCGTCAAGACGGCATTCGATTTACTCAAAAGTGGCAACAACTTTTTCATTAAACTTTGTGGATGAGCAAACTGCTCCAACACAAGCGCCGTTTGTTCCTTATCTAATACATATAAAAACCTGCGCCAATAATCCTCAATGGCTGTTTTGACTAGTTCGGTTTCATCCAGAATAAATTCCAAGTTAAAACTCAGCCTAGATTCAAAGGCATGTTGCTTTAGCATTCTTTGACAAAAGCCATGAATAGTAAAAATCGCCGCTTCATCCATCGACTTAGCAGCTGCGTCAAGCAACGTAAACGCTTTTTGTTTATCGTCGACCTGGGATAACAACGCGGTGACTATTGGATCTTCACAAGGGGCACCTAACAAGGCATCTCTTGCATCAATAATTCTCGCCCTAACTCGGTCTTTGATTTCTTGCGTTGCCGCCTCGGTAAAGGTAACAACCAAGATTTGCTCAACCCCAAGCACCGCTTCTTGATCCTTGCCAGTCAGCCCTAATAAATAACGTAAATACAAAGCCGTAATCGTGTATGTTTTGCCCGTACCAGCACTCGCTTCAATTAAATTATGGCCATGCAACGGCATTGAAAGTGGATTAAGCATCTCCATGCTGAGTCTCCTGCTCAAGTGCGATCATAGGGCCTAAAATAGATTTACTTAATGACATAAACTCTTCAAGGCAAGACTCAAGCGCGCTAAAATTAAGCGCCACATACGGATCTTCTGACTCACCTACACCAATATACTGTCCACCAGCAAATTTACTTTGTGCTTTGCTCAAATCATCACTGCTGGCAAACGCATAACTTGTGGCAGGAAAGAATGGCACTGGCCGAGTTATAACTTGCTTATAGAAATCAACCCATTCATAAAGTAGCTGCTCCGCACTCTGGCCGTCTATTGGCTCAAAAGTCACTTGTTCATCTAACCCTACAACCACCGTTGGCATTGTTGAGATGGTTAAATTAGCTAACAGGTGATATATAAATGCCCTTATTTTATCTTTTGCTTTAATGCTCGCTGGGCGATAAAACACTTGTTTGTTGGCAGTTAGTTTATCTAGCCAGCCAACCAGTTTTACATCATTAATTTTTAAGGAAACTTCAACCGGTGCACGCAAGTCCGTCAGGTGTGACTTTAATGCGCCTACCATAGGTAAAACACGTTGCTGAAGAGACTCTAGCTGGATCTCACCGATAAACGCTTGTCCAAGTTCCCCCCTTTGTAAGACTTGTGCGGCTTTAATAGGTGAATTACTCAAATTGCTCTCGACTATTTCTTGTAAATATTGGTATCTGGTAAGTGGATCTAATGCAAAAGGTTCTGAGTCATCTTGATAATCAGCCACGGGGTTTATTTTTACCCCCAAACAGTATTGGTAAAAATAATTTTGCGGTGCAATACAAGCACGCATCAATTGATTGATTTCTAGCTCATCAGGTAATTGGCATTCAATAGGTGAGGCAACTGTCGATGTTTGCGCTTCAAATGACAACAGCCAATTGGGGTTGTAACTATGCTGCGAGCCGTCTGTGTAATGAATAGGGTTAAACGGTTGGAGCGGCGCATACAGCTTCAGGTTTTTACTTGGTTTAATCGCACGCTCAGGGTAGTAAAAGCTGCGATCAATATATTCAAACAGCTCGCTCACTAACACTGAAGGTACTTGAACCTCGTTATTAAAACATGAGCGACCAATAAAACTGATATAAAAGTGTTGCCGAGCACTCAATAGTGCTTCCAAAAACAGATATCTATCGTCCAATTTTCGTGAACGGTCACCTTTTCGGCGTGTCGAGTTCGGGACCAAATCAAACCCAATTGGCTGTACTTGTCTGGGGTAATCGGCATCATTCATACCAAGCAAGCACACAACCTTAAAGGGTACAGCACGCATCGGCATCAGAGTACAGAAATTAACAGCTCCCGCTAGAAAACGCTGTCCAACACCTTTTTCTTGAATTCCTTGCTTTATTAAGTAAGCCAAAACTCGAGGCTCAACTACCCCTGACATATCCCCATTGTCAAAATGTTTTTGCAAAGTGTCGGTTAGTTTAATAAGCAACATCAAGTCCCAACTTTGTTCGGCTTCTTGATGGTAAAATTGGCCAATTAACTGCTTTAACAACTCTGCTTTTTGAGCTAAATTTGCTGGCTTATTGAGGTTTGTTTTTGCAACATGCAACGCCTCGATAAATGCAACTAATTTACTCAACGTATTAATTGCCATTCCTTCAACTAAATCAGCCGGATATACATCTTCAAAAGCAATATCCTCACGTGCACTTGCGACGCCTAACAACAAGCGATTAAGGCCATGCAACCAAGTATTTAGAGGAATTTCAGGTAAACTATGTTCTGCTTTATTACTTGCATCCAACCCCCACTTAATGGCCACCTGCTCTAACCAATATTTAATCTGCTCAAACTCCCGCTCTTCAACTTCAAAGCGACTGGCAATGGCCTCCACACCTAACAAATCCAAAATATCTGACACACCAAATCGGCTGAAAGGTAAATTAACTAAAGTCACAAAAGAGGTGAGTACCGGCTTTTCTTGTTCAATCGCCATATCTGCCAAAGCAAATGGAATTTTGCGTGTTTCTTGTGCACTGCCAAAAACCGCCTCAATATAAGGGCTGTAACGCCCTACATCTGGCATCATCACAATCACATCTTTAGGCGTTAAATCTGGATGCTGATTGAACAGTCCTAACAAATGATCATGCAAACATTCAACTTCTCTTAAAGGCGTATGGCAATCTTGTAACCTGATGCTATTGTCATCTAAACCGATTGCAATTTTGCCTTCATCATTGACAAACCAGTTTGGATCTGCTTGCAGTGACTCGCCTTTAAAGGCTAATTGATAAACTTCTTCCTGGATTTTAGACAATAGACTGTCTGTAAAATCCTCTACAAAACCATCAAGCCATCGTGCATCTAGTTGTAGTAATTGTTCAAGATAATCTCGCCCTAGCTTCCCCCAAGAGGACAACAAAGGGTTGCCGACGTTATAGTAGTCTTGCTCTTGGTCATTCTGAGCATCAATGGATGGGCGCTTAGCAAATTTTGCATTGATCTTTGCCTGTGTTTTTTCATCTACCAAGTCTCCCCAGTAATGCTCGCTGGGGTTAAAAAAGAAAAGTAATACCTCGGTTTTGCTGCCCAATGCCTGAAAAACTTCCAGCTGACTTGTAGGCATAGCCGACAAACCAAAAATAGAAATACGCTCTGGCAACTCATCAGCTCGCGCATTTGTCAGTGCTGTGATTAATTGCTCGTGCATATTTGCACGGTTGTAGGCGCTTTGTCCCAGCTGCTGCGTATGAGAAAGCAGCGCACGCCATAAGTCTGGTTGCCAATTTGCTATCGTTACATCAACGTCAGTTAGCTTGTCTTCCCCAGATTCCCAAACAGCTAACCAATCCGGCCTATACATCAAATATTGGTCATAGACATCGGCAATTTTCTCACACAGTGAGAACAGCTTTAGTTCATCTAGCTCCTCAGTATTGGAATCAGACACATCATTTGCTTCTAGTCCCAAATAATTAGCCAAAGCTGAGTATTCTGATACATGAAGTTTCGTAGGCAGAATATTAAATAGCTTCCACGTCATATTGGCTTTGTTGTAAGGTGACTCAGCAGGTACATCCGGCAGAAACTGTTGATATAGGCGCCATATAAAACTGAGTGGCAGCGGAAAATCTATCTGTGCAGCAACGCCCACACGTGTACTCAGGCCATTTTTAAGCCACTGCGACATGCCCGGTGATTGTACCAGCACAATTTCTTGTTGAAATGGATCATCGAGTGGCGCCGTTTTCATTACCGTATTAAATTGGCTTTGCAGCGCTTCCATACGATTAGACTGAATTATATGCAACATAAGAACTTAGCTGGAAATAGACAAGGATCAACAGTTTAAAAAAAATGTCTAAGATAGAACAGTAAAATAATCAAATAACGTCCTAATAAAGACGCAATATCGACTCATTAGAACAAGTCGATATCACTGCTCTCAATATGGCTTGTAACCTGTTTACGAGATACCAGTTCCTCGTAAAAGCTCACTTGATCTCTACCGTGCTCTTTCGCAAAATACAGTGCCTTATCGGCATTTTCTAGTACATTAATTGGAAAATCATAAGGGCTTATACGGGCTAATCCCACACTGACAGTTAACTGCTTAACAAACGGGAACTGTGTTTGGCGCACCAAATTAAGAAACTTACTCATTTTATCCTTGATGGACTCGTAATCAGCCGGTTCAAACACAATAACGAATTCCTCGCCACCAAACCGGAACAACAAGTCCGTCGAACGAAAAAAATCCTGCATACGCTGCGCCAAAATCAGCAGCACTTCGTCACCGCAAACATGCCCGTACGTATCATTCACATTTTTGAAGTGATCGATGTCAATCATCGCTAACCAAGACGTTGCACCTTGGTGTTGAGAGCGAAGACCTTTGCCATCTCTAATCGCTCTATTTTGCTCAATCATCTGCTTCTCTAACAGTTGTTTAAGCTTTTTATCGAATGTTTGCCGATTCAACAGACCCGTTAACTTGTCTCTTTCATTTTCGCGCAGAATAGTTAAGTAGTTTTCATAAATACGCACAAACGCATTTAACATGACTTGTTGCGCACTGTCTAACCCTTCACATTCCACTTCAATAGCGCCAACGGGGGTGTCATGAATAACAATTGGTAACCAACGCCGTTCTGTTCCAGAAGGATCTTGCATCGTGATACTACATGCGGACTGTAAACACGAACTAAGCTCTCTATGTGGCATATCAATGACTTCTCGATCTAGCCACTCGTACTCTCCGATGTCTCTTACATTTAATGATAAACTGCGTTCGACATTACACGGCCCATTGCCACTGATTGTCTTATATACCGAGATACTCTGACACACTATAAATTCCTGTATCGTGGACAGTAAGCTATATTCTAGTGAGTCGATATCTCTCGTTTTAGTAATTCTAATTACTGAATTTAACAACTCTTCTTGCATCACACGCCCATAAGGTACTTATTGTCTTACGCAACCAGAGTTTTAAAACCACTAGTCTGCACTCTATATGAAACCAGAAGTAAGGCGTACCGGCCCAACCCTTCTGGGTTCAGTGAAATTTCACGCTCAAGGCATCATGCTTAATTATTGGTCATTTTTCTATGTTCAGCAATGGAAAATTCCATATTGCATTGAATGAGCCTACAGCGTCTCTGGTTACAGAAAAGATTAATTACATACAGTGACTTTATTGCGACCACTATTCTTTGACTGGTATAAAGCTTTGTCCAATCTTTGCAGGAACGCCGTAAGTTCTTCCCCTTTAATAATTTGTGCAACCCCAAAGCTTGCTGTCACTTGTTTAGCACATGAGAGTTCAATGGCTGCCAATACAGTTCTTAGCTTTTCGGCAGCAATAGCAGCGTGTTCGCATGCGGTGTTTTGACACACTATTAAAAACTCTTCACCTCCCCACCTACCACAAATATCTGCACTACGCATATGGCTACTCATCATATTTGCGACCGTGGTCAGCACAATATCTCCTGTCTGGTGGCCAAATAGGTCGTTAAATTGTTTAAAACTGTCCAAGTCCAACAAGATTGCAGAGCAGTCGCTTTGATAACGCTGTACTATATCGTGTTGGCTAACGAGCACTTCATTCATCTTTCGTCTGTTATACAGGCCGGTCAAATCATCCGTGACAGACAACAACTCTAACTGCATTGCATTGCACTTTTCGTCTGTAATGTCTTGCATGAGGCCAACAGAGTTAAGCGGTTGCCCAATCGAATTGTAAAAAGTCTCACAGAAATGCTTGATATATCGAGTTTGGCCATCTGGAGTTTTAATACTATGTTCAAACACTTTTTTCTGTCCGCCGAGAACAACATCTTCAGTGATTGACTGTGCGATGTTGTTATCATTCTCGCTAATAATCAATTCAAGAAATGCATCCCAACTAAGTGTGTTAGTTTTGGTTTCTCCGCCCAATAACAGAATTTGAAGCTCTTCAGACAGGGTCAGTTTATAGCTCAGATGATTTAAGCTCCACGTACCGACTTTCGCCAGCTGTTGGATTTCTCTCAGTTTATGAATTTCCAGCTTTGAGGCCGATACCATTTGAGAGAGCCGATGATTCTCCATCTCTAAAGCAATAATTTGTTGCTCCAGCAACTCAATTTGCAGCTTTGATGACTCGTCGCTCATAGACACCACATATAGCTCAACGAATAAAAGTCACATCTATCGACTCTGAGAAACAGAACTGACTTGCATGTAAAACGATTGGCCATAAACAACCCTACTTTCTACTCAACAAGATCTGTTCAGCCAATTTAGTTCCAGCCAATCTTGCACTGATTTTTTGATATGCAATATCTCTGGCGGTGGAAATATCGTCAGCAAATGGAGAAAAACCACAATCATCCGTCGTGCCAAGCTGAGATACGGGAATGAAGTTTGCCGCCATTAAAATAAGATCACGAACGTCTTCTGCGCTTTCAATATTGGGGTCTATAGGGTTAGTCACACCGATAAAAACTTGTTGCGAGGGTTTGATAATACTGCCTAACAGTCGCAGCACTTTTTTAGGGTCTTGCTCCCCCCTCAAAGCAACATAAAAACAACCCGCATTGATATTAAATAATGTTGGCAATAAATGTTTATAATCTATTTCTGCACTGTGTGTCGCATCAATATCTGCGCCTGGGCATGTGTGCACGCCAATGCGCTGGCGCTCTGATTCACTAAACTCCGCTAAACACGTATTAATAAGATCAACAAATGACTGTAACATACCACCCGAAGGGTCAAGTTTTAAAGACAACCTTGCTTCTGTAAAGTCAATCTGCACTTTATGCGCTCCAAGTGCCAAACACCTTTTTACCTCAGAAACATGCTCCTTGATTAAGTCATTTATAAACTGTTGATGGCTATACCCCGCCAACCCATTTGGTGGGTACACCAAGCTGAGCATCGACGGCGAAATCACTGCTTGCTTGACTGGTTTGGTAGTTTGTTTAATAGCAAACGCCAAAAATTCATCTGCTGTGTGCTCATACTTAAATGGCGCTTTACAAAGGTGAGGTGCAAATAAGCGCTTGTGCCCATCAGAAAAATCAACCACTAACCCCTGTTCACCAAAACGCGGCGAGTGATGAAGGCAGTAGTGAGCAAATCCATCAAACTTTCTTTGCTCTCCATCACTGAGTACTTCACAACCTAACGTTTCTAATTCATGCATTACCTGTGAGGTTTCTCTTTCAGCCATTTGATTCAGTTCACCATAGGATAACCGACCCTCACAATAGTTTAGATACGCTTTTATCAGCTCATCAGAGCGA
This sequence comes from Pseudoalteromonas luteoviolacea S2607, assembly GCF_001625575.1. GTDB lineage: Bacteria > Pseudomonadota > Gammaproteobacteria > Enterobacterales > Alteromonadaceae > Pseudoalteromonas > Pseudoalteromonas luteoviolacea_E. Next base: position 5,046 of record NZ_AUXV01000010.1, on the reverse strand, counting down.
GGAATCGAACCAATTTGTTCAGATGGTATTTTGGCTAGTTTCATTCTTGAAATAATCACAACGGAGTCTAATGTAAGTATAGCAGCACAAAAAATAATATGGACTTTGCAGCGCTGCGGTGTAATACGCTGTAATACATTCTTGTGCTAGCTTTACCTTCAATGTCTCAACGTAGCTAAACCACACGATGTAAACTTGAAAAGGAGTTAACATGGACACGCCAAACACATTCTATTTCGATATTTTACAAGAAAAATCCGAGCAAGAAGTCATAATACCTGACCAAAATAAGGATCAATTAGAGACTATTACCACTTGGGTAATCCATCGACAAGTCGATGGCGCGTCGGGAACGGTCAATTATGTAGAAAAGCCCATTATCATAGAGGGAAAGGATCAGGAATACACATTGATATTTACCGTTAAGCAGACAGGCTTTAGATTTTCTGACTCGCTACCACTATTTGATCTTATCATTAACCCAGCTACGCAACAGTTTTCCTATGAGCTTTCCGATGATAAAACAGAATGTAGAGTGATTGTTTCGAAGAAAGAATCAGCGACGACCGCAGCTGAAGCACGCTTTAATTTTTTGCTGACTCAAATAGACATAGTCACTAATGACAGCACACTCGAATTACAACATACAGCACCCATCGATCCAGTGATAGTGATTCGAAGACCTAAATAAATTTATAGGTGGGCCTATAAATTTAGGCCCACTGCGATGTTCACAGTCCCTTGCACACCTTAGAAGCCTTCACTTCAGATAGCGCCACTTTGAACTCCTCGTAATGACACAGTGGGCGAAACCATGGAAAGTCGAACCAGCTAGCTTCATACCCACCTGCAATTGACTCTTTAAAGTGCAATAGGCCTGACTTTGTTTCTCCGGACAGTGTATAAATAATCGCAGCACTGTAGGCGTAGCGAATTTTATCCGTGGATAGCTTTATTGCGTTGTACAGGGCTGCTAACGCATTTTTGTGTTGTCCTGTTTGTGCGTATGCCTGACCAATTTCTAAATAACTGTTAAAGTCTTGTTTGCCATTATTCAGTTCTATCACTTTTCTATAGTGATTATGTGCTTGATCGATATCCTCAAGCAATATATTAATATCTGCTAAATTGAGTATAAAAGCACTATTGTCAGGGCTCATTGAGACCGCTTTTTGCGCGTTTTTTAGCGCTTCTAGCCCATTACCTGTCACCATATACCCAAGCGCTAAGTTGTTATGATCAATTGCATTCATATTCTCCGCGCCAACTTCGTTGTACAAGGTAATGCCAAGTAATATGTTGCCCTCTAAAAAGTGTATATCTGCAAGCAGTTTATTTGCTTCCTTATACCAAGGATACTCACTCCTTATAAACTCAAGTGTCTCTCGTGATTCTGTTATCTGAGAGTTGTCATACAGTGCATTTGCTAGATTAAAGTAGGTCTTTAGGTTTGGATTGAGCTGCAAAGACTGTTTAAAGTTTGCGATAGCAAGTGGTAAGTCGTATTTTCCCTGAGCTAAATTGCCTCTAAGGTGATAAACCAGTGCAGACTCGCCATATAGGGCTAACCTGTCAAATAACCCCTCAACGAGGTGTTCTTGACCACTTTCAATGGCAATGTATAACTTATCAACTAAGTATGCCTTGGACTCACTGTACTCCCTTGGTACCGATTCAAAAACACGTTTCAGTCGCTCTAAAATACGTTTATCCGCATCAATGTAATACAGCTCTAAGCCTATTTCCCTGATCAACGAGTATAAAGAATAAAAGTTTGGATTTTGTTCAAGCAGTGCTATCGCTTGATCAAAATGAGCCCTCGTATACTGCCCCTTAAAGTTAACTTCATTATATAAATAGGCGAAGTGACGATATGCGATAGGGTTAACACGCTTGTTGACGCGCATGCCAATGTCGCTATTTCCCAAGATTTGAGCAGACAAAGAACGAAACATGGTATCAACTTCCATAAAGTCTCTGCTTTGAACACTTCCGCTCAATTCTTTTTCAACAACTAACTTATCACCACTAAGAAGAGACAACCGAACATGACATCTTTGAATGTCACATTTCGCTTTAGGAACTAGTACAATATCAGCACCTGTAGACTTCACCAAGCTCTCTAAACTTTCACTACCCTGGTGAGATGAGTAAGCCACCAACTCTAACAAGTCGGTATTTATGACAGCTTGCCTTATCGCGTTATCAATCGCAGATTTAGTCAAATATCCATCTTGCGCAACCCCCTCCGTCATTTGCATTTCAGGTTCTAACACAATGGCATATTCAATATCATCACCTTGGATTGATACAAGTAATAGCGCCACCGCAACTGCAAAAATAATCCCCACTAAGGGAAGGATAGCTCTAGGACGAAAGCCTCGCTGGCTGTGGGTTTGATTATTATTGGTGCCTGTAGAAGTTAAGTTGCTTGCAATATGGCTAATTTCGACAGTGTCTTCTGAACTGCCTTGCTCCTCTATTAACAAGATATTTTCTAATTCTGACACCACGAAGGCCATACTTTTTGGCCTATCCTTTGGCGACTTTTGTAATAGGCAGTGGCAAAACGCTTCAAGCTGGTGAGAAACAACTGACTCAACTGTATGTCCAGGTAAGGGATCATTGTTGACTATACTCTGTGCTAATAATTCCCCTTTATCCGTGCCAAAAGGATGCCTTTGATAGACTAACTCATAAACAAGAATACCAAACGAAAAAATATCGCTCGCTTGGGTGAGGCGCTCTCCTTCAATTTGTTCAGGTGACATTGCGCCATAGCTGCCATAGCTCTGATCATTGTTCGAGATAAAATGCTTGCCCTCTGAAATACTCGCAATACCAAAATCTGTCACCTTGACGACAGTGTTGTCGGTGATCAGAATATTTGTGGCTTTAATATCACAATGTAAAACTGAACGCTCATGAGAATAGCTAATCGCCAATGCTATCTGCCTAAGTAATTCAAGCTTTTCTGATAAGGACATTAAGGATTGTTTTTGGTACTGCGCTAATGTGCGTCCATTTACATACTCCATTACCAATAAAATACCTTTCTCGCTATCGATAACATCATAGAGCTGAACAATGTTTGGGTGATTCACCCTTGCCATCAGTCGAGCTTCACTCAGGGCGCTTTCTAGCCCGTGCTCATCCGATTTACCGAGCCGCTTTTTGAGGACTTTTACCGCAACTTCTCTATCCAATCTTGTATCGCGAGCTAAAAACACCTCTCCCATTCCACCTGAAGCAATATGCTTTAAGGGCTCTAAATAAGTATTAAAAAAGCATTGGTCATCATGCATTTAATCTACCTGCCTTGGATATAAAAGAGATGCAAACTATGGATAGTCTAACCTATTTATAAATTGAATAGTAAGCGTTGTAACCGAACAAAGCGCATACTGATTTAGAGTTGAACGAAGAAGAACTCCAAGGAAGTTTATCAGGCTGTAACACATAAGAGTGCAGGGTTAAATACCCTTTAGGCCACACATCTACAAAGATGCTTGAACAACACTACGGAAAGTGGATGCACAGTGAAATGCCAGATATGTCAAAGAAAGTAAGTGAACAACTTGGATTTGCCCCAAATTTGCCCCAAAAAACAAAAGCTGGAATTTAAATGGTTGATTTTAAAGGGGAAGGAATGGCGGAGAGAGAGGGAGTCGAACCCTCGATACGCTATAAACGTATACACGAGTTCCAGTCGTGCGCCTTAAGCCACTCAGCCATCTCTCCGCACTGAATGCGGGGCTAATACTATGAAAACCCCCGCCTTTTAGCAAGTACTTTTTTTGCAATCTAGTTTAACTGGTTAGATTACGGTCAATCTCGAATTAACCTTTTAAACTCGCTGAAAAGTCTAACATGCGATTTAGAGAACGCAGAGCGCCTTCTCGTAGCTCCATATCGACAAAGACTTCTTTACCTTCTGGGCTAATAAGTGCTTCTTCAATCGCTTGTAAGCCATTCATCGCCATCCAAGGACAATGAGCACAGCTGCGACAAGTCGCACCTTCACCTGCCGTTGGCGCCTCAAAAAATTCTTTTTCTGGGCAAAGCTGTTGCATTTTGTAGAAAATGCCACGATCTGTTGCGACGATGAATTTCTGGTTGTCCATGTCTTGTGCAGCTTTGATTAGCTGACTTGTAGAACCCACAGCATCAGCGAGGTCAACAATCTCTGCTGGCGACTCAGGATGTACCAGTACCGCAGCATCAGGATGCAAGGCTTTCATGTCTTTCAACGCTTTCGTTTTGAATTCGTCATGAACGATACACGCGCCATTCCACATGATCATATCCGCACCAGTCTTCTTCTGGATGTATGAACCTAGGTGCTTGTCTGGACCCCAAATAATCGTTTCACCTTCGGAATCTAAGTGCTCGACAATTTCAAGTGCACATGAAGAGGTCACAATCCAATCTGCACGGGCTTTAACTGCAGTAGACGTATTTGCGTATACAACCACCTTTCTTTCTGGGTGCTGATCACAGAATTTAGAAAACTCGTCGATCGGGCAACCAACATCCAGTGAACAAGTCGCTGCCAATGTCGGCATTACAACTGTTTTTTCTGGTGTTAAGATTTTAGCTGTTTCGCCCATGAAGCGTACACCAGCGACAATGATAATATCCGCGTTTTCTTGTTTGGCACCAAAACGCGCCATTTCAAGTGAATCCGCAACACAACCACCAGTCTCTTCGGCCAGCGCTTGGATCTCCGGATCCGTATAGTAATGGGCGACCAATACCGCATTTTTCTCTTTTAACAATGATTTAATGCGCGCTTTATACTGCGCTTTCTCTTCATCGTTTAACGGTGCTGGCTTTGGAGGAAATATATAATCCTCGGGCATGATTTGTTCTGCTAGACTCATTCTCTCGACCACATAGTCCACATTGCATAATTGGGGCGAATTATACGAAAAATACAGAGATAATCCTAGTAAATGACAAGATTAGGAAAGAATATTTAAGAATAAAAGAATAGGCTGAGAAATGGTGGGTCATGATGGACTTGAACCATCGACCAATGGATTA
>NZ_AUXV01000009.1 GCF_001625575.1 Pseudoalteromonas luteoviolacea S2607 | reverse complement strand
TAACTTTTTCGAGCTAGGTGGGCACTCTTTACAGGCTGTTCAGCTCACATCACATGTTTTTGATAAGATGAATGTCTCGATAAGCCTAAGAGATATTTTCGCACATAAAACAGTGCGCCGTATTGTGGCTGCATTAAGTAGTGCGGATGCTCAACCTAAACATGAGAAACAGGCGTTATCGATAATCAGAAGGCAGGAAAGCCAGGCTCTGCGCACTTTGTCGGCACAGCAGGAGCGGCTCTACTTTTTGGAACAACTTCAAGGAGCAACAGCAAATTACAATATCTTCTTTGGTCTTGATATACAGGGGCAATTAGATCAGGGAGTTGTTGCTCAATGCTTGGAGCAGATAACATCTCGACATGAAGTTTTGCGTTCTACCTTTGTTAATACCACTCAGGGGGCTTTTCAAAAAATTAGCGAAAACAATCCTGGTTGGGAACTGACAACTGAGCACATCCAAACGTCACAAATCGATGACTATGTTAAAGAGTTCGCAGGGCAGATCTTTCCCTTAGCTGATGAATGTTGGCTAAGAGTAAAGTTATTGACTGTTTCATCACAACGCCAAGTATTGCTGTTTTTAACACACCATATTGTATCGGATGGGTGGTCCATTGGAATTCTGGTGAAAGAGTTTTGTCAACTATACCGTGCAAAGTTAAGCGGACATAGCGCTAATTTAGAGGCATTGCCGGTGCAATACAGTGACTACGCTTATTGGCAAAAGCAAGTAATTACAGACACGATTAAAGAGCAGCTTGATTACTGGCATACGGAGTTACAAGATGCATCGCAACTACTTGAGCTAGGCATTGCAAAAAATAGAAATGACCATTCAGGGTATGATGCTGATGCGATACCTATTCACATCCCACCAACTCTTACTTTTGAGCTTAACAAGTGCGCTAGAATTCAGAATACAACGTTATCTACGGTATTGCTTGCCACATTACAGTTGCTACTGTCTCGATATGCAGGTCAAACGGATATCAATATTGGGATCCCTGTTGCCAACCGTCGAAGACCTGAGATTGAAAAGTTAATAGGATACTTTTTAAATACTTTGGTTATCAGAGTAAAAGTTGATGAAAATGATACGCTTAAAGATTATATTAGCCACGTTCATGATCGTTGCATAAGTGCATTCGAGCATCAAGATGTACCTTTTGAAAAGGTATTGGAGGCTGTTAACCCGCAGCGCACGACGAATCATACGCCTTTATACCAGGTCATGTTTATTCTGCAAAATACGCCATCTGAGTCGATACAGATCCCTGGTGTCAATGTCTCCGCGCTAACTTATCATCATAATAAGACAACATTAGATATGACATTTGATTTAACGGAGTCTGACGATGGCATATCTGGCTATTTGGTTTATCGAAAGGGGTTGTATCATAAAAAAGAGGTAGTACAGTTACTGGAAAACTATGTGCGTCTTCTTAGTTACCTACCTAGTAATTTAGATACTGAAATGTGCAACATATCCAGTTTGTCGAAGTCGCAATTGCAAGATTTACAGGCATTTTCTAATAGCGATGTTACGTTACCTGTAGATGGAAATTTGGTCACTCTATTTTCTGAACAGGTTGCCAAAACACCTCATGCAATTGCGTTGCAGAGTGTTGAAAAAGCGATGAGCTTTGTTGAGCTTGATAAACTAAGTAACCAATTCGCGCATTTTTTAAGCCATCAAGGCATTGATGTTGGTGATCGTGTCGGCCTCAGGCTCGGCCGAGGTATTGACATGATGGTATCTATGTTAGGGGTTATGAAACTTGGTGCGAGTTATTTGCCACTACACGATCAGCTCAATGTCGAGCAGGTAGAAAATATTGCTTTGAGGGCTCAGTTGAATTGTGTGATATGTAATGACGTCATTGTTGCACCTAGTTTGACTACCCACAATTATCAGCATTTTATAGAGAGGTTACCGAGCCTTTCAGATACGCAATTAGCAATGAATTTTAGTAATATACTGCCTGTGCATTTGTATCTGACTTCGGGCACAACTGGCATTCCAAAAATCGTCATAGGCAGTCACCTCTCGGTGGTCAATAATTTGCTAGAGATTTGGCAAAACCATCCAATTAAAGAGAATGAATGTGTTTTAGCCAAAACTAGCCCCAGCTTTATCGCATCAGTCCAAGAAGTATTTGCGCCATTACTCAAAGGCGGCAAGCTCTTCTTCAATTCGGAAGCTCAAGTAAAAGATATTACCGCACTTCTTGATTTAATTGAGCAGCAACGAGTTACCCGCGTATTTTTTACGCCATCAGTTTTGAGGTTACTATTCGAATCACAAAATGTGGATAAACTGAGTTCATTGAAACTCATTTTCGTTGGGGGTGAGGCGATAAATGCTGAGCTTGTACAAAAAGTAAAAGAAACCATGCCTCAAGTTGTCATGGTCAATGCGTATGGCTCTACGGAAGTTGTTGGAGATGCAACTGCAAGTCGATTGACGGATATTGCAGTACCGCAAGGTGTAATGCCGATAGGTAAGCCTGTTACAAATTTGAAAGTGTATATTTTAGATAAATATTACAACCTTTGCGCGCCAGGTGTGGTAGGGGAATTGTATGTCAGTGGTCCAAGTCTTGCGTTAGCCTATGTCGATATGCCGGATTTAACAGCTGCAAGCTTTTTACCTGATCCATTTAGCCCAGAGCCTGGGCAACGAATGTATCGACTAGGTGATTTAGGTAGGTATAACGCGCAAGGTGAAATCTTATACCTTGGGCGACGCGATAACCAAATTCAATACAATGGTATTCGGATTGAATTGTCAGAAATAGAGCGACTTATACTCCTGTGTCCACTGGTGCAGGGCGCAATCTGCCGACATGTAGTTGATAATAACGATGTTCAAACACTGAAAGCGGTCATTAAAGTAGAGGATCCTGAACAAGATAATGCACTTGTTCGTCGTCATATCGCCAAGCAGATCCCGTCGTACATGGCACCGAACCAAATCGTCTTTGTAACCGAGTATCCAGTTACTAGTAGCGGTAAAGTTGATGTAAGAGCATTACTCTCTTACCAAGATCAAGTTACTGATGATGAATTGTATTCTGAATGTAATACGCCGACAGAGCGGGCGATTGCTGATGTGTGGCAAGATACATTATTAGTTGAAAAAGTTGGCTCGAAACAGAACTTCTTTGAGCTAGGTGGAAACTCTCTCAGCCTTGCGAAAGTGCATGTAAAGTTAGTCGAGCAGCTAGGGATGGATGTAACTATGATGGACCTATTTAGTCATCCTACGATTGAATCTTTAGCTAACTTTATTACTAAAAATAACAGTAAGCAAAGCAGCGAGAAAGAGGGGAGTACACGAGGCAAGCGTCAAGCGATGGCACTGCAACAAAGTGAAAGGTTGCGACGTCATAGACAAAAATCTAAAACACAAAATAAGCGTTTTGAAACGAGTTAAGGAAAGCGGAATAATGGTTGAACAAATCAATTTAACGACAGAGTTGTATGAGAAATTTACGGCGCCTAATGAGGGAGAGATTGTTGTTAAGCGCGACTATTTTCTCAAAAATGGGCTGACTTACAACGCCTCAATTTTGGAATTGTTTTGTAGTCAGGCGTTTTATTCGGTCTATAAAAGTGCCTTGTCAAGCTTACCATCTTGTCGCGTAGGGGTTGTTGAAGATGAGAATATTGCGTCTTTTTTGGGGGTAGCCCCAGCACAAGCAGTGTTAGCTAAAATTAAAACCCCTGAGTATGCGCCAATTAATTCGTTAGATGACAAAATAATGCTACTCAATGGGGTCAAGTTTGCCGAAAGCGTAGGCAACCTTGTTCGCAGTGCGATGGCGATGGGAATATCTTCAGTCGTGGCATGCCCTAAAGCGGTTTCACCTTATGAACAAAGTGCGTTTGACCTATCCTCTGGCCATGTATTGGGTTGCAAAGTACATCGTAGTCACTGCATTACGGATACACTGTCACAGCTATCTGCACTGGGGTATACAATAGTGAGTACGGCAAACACGGCAAAAGCGGTTTCGCTGCGTGATTTCGAGTTTCCTGAAAAATGTGTTTTGGTGCTGGGTTCAGAGCATGCGGGAATAGAGCAAACTGTCTTAGAGCACAGTCACTGTGTGATTAAAATTGATATGAAAAATGGCGTTAACGCACTCACTACACCTAGTGCAGGTGCAATTTTTCTCAATAAACTGGGTGGCGGTTAAGTGCGTTGGTTACTGTTTATAGTCATTGTCTTTCTTAGCCTGGATACTAGCGCAAAGGGTCAATTTGACGTGCTGTCATATAGTGCCCAATTAACGCCAGATATTGAAAATCAAAGTCTAACAGGGCGTGTGGTTATTGAGTTTCAATTTAGGCGTGTAAAAGGCAATAAGTTACAGTTTCGACTACAGGCCCCTGACATGCAGATTAAGCAGATTCAAGGGCCTCTGGTGAAAAGGTTTAAGGTTGCTGATGGTCAGATAATTCTCGATCTAGATAGTCTATCTGGTAAGCAAAGCGGCGTCACTCAAGTTACTATCGATTATTACACGGTGCCAAAGAAAGGCTTGAAGTTTTTCGATGGCTACCTGTATACGCTGTATAACACGGCCAATTGGCTTGTTTCACATGATGATATTGGTGACAAAGCCGTTTTTAATTTAATTCTAAACCTACCTAAGGGAATGACTCATGTAGCTAATGGGCAGAAAATATCGTCCAAGCCTAATGGCGAATTAATACAGCATCATTGGCGAGAAGACAGGCCTCGTCCAATATATACATTTGGTTTTGCAGCAGGAAACTTTACGTCACACAAAATAGACGTTGAAGGTATAAGCTATACCATACTTTATCAAGGTTTTTCTCAATCAGAAATAGAGCGTATTTTCATTGACACCAAGCGAGCTTATCAATTTTTCGCCAAGGCTAGTAACCGAGGGTTGAAGCAGGACCAGTATACGTTTGTAGTCACCAAAGAAAACACGATGCAGGAAGTGGGGTCGTTTAGCCTAGTTGGTGAGCGTTTCATGCGGGATGTATTGGCTGAGGCCAGAGAAAACTGGTTGGCTCCCCATGAGCTTGCTCACGAGTGGTGGGGGAATTCAATTTCGGCAAAGTCATGGAATGACTTTTGGCTTAATGAAGGCATAGTCCAATTTATGGTTGCCGCATTTAAAGAACATGCTTATGGCACGCAAGAGTATGATAGAGAGATAGTACTTTTTAAAGAGGCAATGCTCAGAATAGAGAGACAGGGCAAGACTATACCCGCCGTGTCGCCGCGTCAAGCGATTACATTTGAGCAATTCAAATCTACGTATAGGAAGGCTGCATACTCTAAAGGTGCTTATCTTTTCCACATGCTTAGACTTGAATTGGGAGAAAAAGCGTTTTGGCATGGTATACGAATTTATAGTGAATTAAATTGGGAGTCGATTGCTGCAACGAGGGATTTAAAGGAGGCATTTGAACAATCCTCAGGGCGTAAATTAGATGGTTTTTTTGAACGTTGGGTGTATTCAAAACAGACGACTAAATTAGCGATAGACGTGAATATTAGTCGTGAACATGTGATGACTTTGGATGTTGTTCAACAAGGCTACCAAGATCACTCCCTACCGCTGTGGGTTGAAGTTAAGGTGGATGGAAAGTCACAGTTGCTTAAATTTCATGTTACGCAGAACAATCAGCAATTCACTTATGAATTTAAAGCGAAGCCAGCAAGTATCATTATTGACCCGCGCCAGTATTTTCCAATTTCATTGCACGTTACAGGTTTAGAAGAATATTTGGTTGAAAATGTGGAAGACAGTAAGCAAACGCTGGCAAAGTACTGGAGTATGAAGCGTTTGGTTCATTCTAGGTATTGCAGCCAAGAGCCAGCGCTTATTCAGCGTTATTTAACACATTTTGCAAGGCAGAATAGAGAAAGGGTTTTGCAAACTGCCGCCAAATGGTGGGAGTCAAAATGTGTAGTAGATCTATAAGTTTAGAGAAAAAGTATGGCCACTAAATAGGCCATACTTTTTCTGTTACACCTGTTCAACTATTTTTGAAGAAGCAGATTTTATATTTGTGAAATGTAATTTTATGATAGCCTTTACAAGCTGTTCCTGAGATAGTCCGTAGGCTTCGCGCAATTGTTCGTCATCTCCCGACTTCCCACAAAATGAAATAGGCCATCCAAAACCACTGATATGTGCTTTGATGTCCAACATCTGGATCAATGAAGCTAGTCCACCTAATTTACAGTGATCTTCAATAACGATCAGTTGCTCGCTGTCTGCTAGTTCATCTTGGAGTTGTTCAACTTGGTTTACATGTAAGCAATGAAGCAAGCCGATATCACACCCTTGTAGATGTAACTGTTCAATCACCTGCTTACTCCATTGACTCGCAATACCACAACTGACAATATTAATCTTCCGTTTTGGAAAGACCCAACGCAGTTCACTGGGTCTGCCGCCCAGCGCGTGTTGTTCACCAATGGGGGCGCGAGAAGCTCTGATATACGCCGGTTCACTGTAGCTCATTATTTGTGACAACATATAGGTGACGTCATCATTATCAGCCGGCGCCCAAACCTGCATATCAGGTAACGTGAGCATAACAGCCATATCATTAACCGCGGTATGTGTTTTACCATTGCGTCCAGCCAATCCACCTGCATGTGAACCAACTAATGTGACAGGCATTTTTGTCTGACAGATACTGACTCTGATCTGATCGTATGCACGGTAACATAAAAAAGCAGCGAAAGAGAAAGCGAATGGGCGTTTCCCTGTAGATGCCATTCCAGCAGCCATAGAGATCATGTTTTGTTCTGAAATTCCAGACATCAAAAAGCGTTCAGGATAAGCATCTGCGAAATAAAATGCGCCATCTGAATCTGCCAAATCACCATCAAGCACAGAAATATCGGGGTATTTATCTGCGATATTGGTTAACTGCAAGCCAACTTCTTCTGCGAGTTTTTTCATGACCTGTACTCCTGCATAATTCTTGTGTGTTCATCTTGGTCCACTTGATTACAGTGAAATTGCTTGGGGGATTTTTCAATCAGTGGAACACCTTTACCTTTTATTGTGTTGGCGATTAAGACAACCGGCTTGTCCTGTATTTCTACCATCGTTTGAAATGCTTGAATAAGTTCATCAAAATTATGTCCGTCACACTCAATGACGTGCCAGCCAAAAGCTTGCCACTTATCACGAAAGTTACTGACAGGAGGTGGAATTTGGTCATCAATCTCAGCCCAGCCCCACTCCTGAAAACGGTTATTATCTACCACCGCTTTCAAGTTAGATGTTTTCATATTCCCTGCAAGCATGGCCGCTTCCCACACTTGTCCCTCTTGGCATTCTCCATCACCTAGAATAGTCCAGATGTTGACTTGCTTTGGTAACGAATATGCCATACCGAGAGCGGCAGAAAGCCCTTGGCCCAGTGAGCCTGTTGAGAAATCGATACCTGCCAAGGCTGTCATATCTGGGTGTCCTTCAAGCGGTGAATCAAAATCAGCATACTGATCTAAAGGCACCTGATGGAAATTAAGCTTTTTCAGTACAGCATAAAGTGCTAATGCAGCGTGCCCTTTAGAAAGTATGAGCCTATCTCTATCGGGGTGAGTTGCAAAGGTAGGGTTACACTTTATTTGAGTTCTGTACAAGGTTAGCAGTAAATCTATAACGCTGAGGCAGCCTCCATAGTGCCCCCCGCCTGTTTGGTAAAGTACTTCTAATATTTCTTTACGTAACTCATGCGCTTCATCATGTAACGACTGAGTTGGGTTGCTTTGGGTTGAGAGATTCATCATATTTACTTTTTCAGCCATTTATCGTACCAAGCACATAATGTTGCGAGTGCCCAAAGTTGATCCAAGGGTCTAAATGCGTCGCTTGGTGGGTTGTGTGTTTCGAGTAGTGTTTGTACCTTGTCTTTTAGTGTACCTAATGCGCTGCGCTCAATTAGTGGCTCAGCATCAAGCAATGCACTATTTTCTATTACTGCCCAGATTCGGTTGAATAGCTCAGGGTCTTTCAGCCAAATTTGTAAGGGGACAACATATGCTTTACGAGGGCGAGTTGTTATGTCTTCGGGCAAGAACTGTCGTGCAATGCGCCGCATAACTATTTTGTTGTCTAAACCTATTTCTTCGTTTTGTTCAAAACGTTCAGCTGCTCCTAGGCCAATCACCTGTTTAATAAGGTGCTGATCTAAAAATGGATACCATGTGGTCAGTCCATTACGCTCATTGATAGGTTCATAAACTGAGTGTAGTAAGTCTGGTATGCGGTGCTGACATTCATGAGCAATCATAAGCTCGAATAAATTAGCTGATGATTTCATCTGTAAGCAAGCTTGGTAGAAGCTAGCATGGTGCCCTGTTACTTGCCAGTGCTTGAATGGTTCAGATAAATACTCGGTTAATGCGTTTTGGTCAAAGAATCGAGGTACACCGCAAAAGAGGTTATCGTCACAGAGCTCAGGCTGCCATAACAATTGTTCAAACTTGCCGACATTGAGTAATGAGGACTCAAATAGCTGCACTTTGGAGTAGTATTTTATGTACTTTAAGTAGCCGCCAAAAATTTCGTCAGCGCCCATGCCTGAGAGAACACTTGAATACCCATCGTTGGCTATTCTATTTAACAACTTGTTGTGTGGGATAACTGAAGCAGCACTACATGGTTCTGCACTAGAAAATGCGCTGTCTAAGCTTTGATGTACATCGGCGAGGTCGAATGTCACACTGTGGTGTTCTATGCCCAAAGACTCTGCAAATTCTTTGGCCAGCTGGGTTTCATTAAGCTGCTCTAACTCCGGGAAGCCTTGATACTCAACCGTATAGGCGCACAGGGTTGTGTCGCTGTTATGATGTTTGACATAATTTGCGATAAAAGATGAATCAATTCCCGATGAAAGAAGTATTGCAGCCTTATCGGAGTGGCTTGATTTATCGATAGCCTGTGTTAACGAATTCGTTATCTCTGCTGTGACTCTATCTGTCGCTGTGGCACTGCAGTCATAATTGATTGGAGTGAAATACCGAGATTCACATGGTGCATTACCAACCCGAATGCAAATTGAGTGTCCCGCTCGAACTTTTGTTATATTCTTTGCTAAAGTGCGCCCAGTTAATGGCACGCCAAAGTTGAGGTAATTGAATGCAGATTCTAGATCGAATTCGTACTCAAAACCTTCTGCTGACAACAGAGCTTCTAAGCTAGAGCTGACATACCAGACATGTTGACTCTGTGCGATGTAGAGAGACTTTTGGCCTAACGGGTCGCGCACGAGTGTTAGGGTGTTTGATTGCTCTTGCCAATGTATAAATGCGAATTGCCCAGTTGAATCGCGTAAGCTATCAATGTGCGAGGTGGCGAGTATCGATAGGAGCTGTTGCTGAGCATCTGGCTGATGCAAGTCTAAAGGCGTTGTACTGTTTGCGTTTACAAATAGCTGGCCTAACCCACAGACCCTATCTTGGTTTTCAGACGCTTGGCTTGGATCAAAGATTGCTACACCTGCATCAGGATTTAACCACCATTGAGCGAGTTTATCAGGGAAGCTACTTGGTAGTATGGCTGCGAAGTTTTCCAAAAAGTGTGGCTTGATGTAACGATGCTTAGCAACAATAGCGAAAAGCTCATGGTTTTTCTTGTTCATTACACACCTATCAAGCTGAATATTAGTTTTAGTTTTTCGTCACATTGACTGGGATGCAACGGCTCAGCTAGCATCGGATTGAGTTTATCTAATTGAGCCAAGCATGAATCGGTAAAATAAATGGTGCCATCGTGATCTATGTTTGCGATACCGTCAAATTCAGCTGCTTTGCGTTGAAATTTAAGTATCTCTTGTTCGTCGTTAAACTGTGCAGGCAAATTGAGCTGGATATCGCGGCCTTTTATTGTAACGGGCCAACCACCTTCTAGCCCGCAAGGGCCTGGAACAGAAGTGTATAGAATGTCATCACCGAGCATCGCGCGAATAACCTGTACAGCATGGGCCGATGTGAGCGCATTAAGTTCTTGATCTAAGACGATCTGAGGTCTAGTTTCAAAGCTTTTCGATAGGTCCAAGCTTTCACCGGCGGAATATATGACTGGCAGTGGCATTTGTTCTGGGACAAAGCCTGTAGCGACAACCCTAACATGGGCGTGGTGTGCAAAAGTTTGTGGTAGTGCTCTATTGTCATCAATCAGCTCTTGTGCTGCGAGCGCGTTAATCATGCCTGCATTACCTATACCTAAACTGACCGGTGATCCAAGTTTATTTAATACTGGATTGACGGCATCAGGAAAAGAACAATTGATAACAGGCACATCCATCTTTAACTCAGATAGGGTGGTCATTAAATTGATTGGTATGGTTAGCTGTGCTGGCAACTGAGCCGCAAAGCCCGCTTCTAGTAATATTTTTGAACGAGCGCAACGCTCTTGATTCTCATATAAGTACCATGGAGATAAAAGTGATGCACTTTGTATGATTAGGTCCGGTCGTTGATTGGATAACAGTGACTTCAGCTGGCTTGGAACTAACGCATTAACATGATGAAACTCGACTGGACGTATACCGCACGCTGATAAAAGACGGCAAAATGATTCACCTTTTTGCTTTGATGTACTTGCAATGATTAACTTTTCATACGCCAGTGCAGGATCACACGCCAAGTGGTAAGCAATACGTTTTCCTAAATCACCCAGGCCTAGAATGAGTAAGGTATTGTGTTTATTCACAGTATCTCGCTTTATTATTTGATTATTAGTGTTAGCTGTTGTGAAGTTGTCGTGTTGAGAAACTTGGTATTTTGAATGGACATAAAAGGTAGGCTCTATAGCCCACCTTTTTCAAACGTAGCTAATTATCGTATTAAGCTAGGAATGAGTTATCTTTTGTAGAAGCTGCTAGTTGTAGGTAAGCAACATCTTTAGTCGAACGGCCAGCAGAGAAGTTAGCTAGAACGTCTCTAGAGATGTCTTTACCGCCTGCAACGCTTTGTAGTTCTTCGTTAGTTAGTTCCAACTTCAGCTTTTGTACGTTTTTCATATTAAATTCCTTTATTTAGTTTAATTTCATATGTACTTACTGGAGTAAGTACACACGAAGATAATATTTTATATTTTAGAGAGTTACAATGGTAATGTTGATATACTTTAATTTTTATGTAATTGAAGTGTCTATTTTTCTTACTCGCTTCAACTTTCTCTAAGATGCTGTATTAGATTGTACTTTTTAATTAATTCGGTTCTACATCATATTTATAATTAACATATTGTTATCGTTTATTATAAAGGAACCAGCAAAATATACCGCTTAAGATAATGTGCGATCCAACCTAGTCAATGTGCAATGTGTGCTGGTATGGTTGTTGTTCCAGTCCCCGCTTGGGGTCCGTTTATAAAGGGGTTGCCTAGGGGAAAGCCAACAGCCAGCATCAGTAAAGAATACAAAGAATGGAACCGCTTTTCCATCACTTGCGTTTCAGCGTTCACACCCTTCAGTGTTTAACGGTTTTATTACAATTGTTGTTTTTTTGATGGCGAAGGTAACCCGGGTTTGGCTTCTCTAGGGAAGCCTTATGCAGTCCAGGGTTGGATGTTTATTGGTCATTTTTACCTCTATATCTTGCTTGCTTGTACCTAAGGTACTTGCCGTTTTTGCTAATTGCTATAAAATTCAACAGGTAATTTTAATATTAATTGGTTTACTTTTTGACTTAACGGTAGTTTTGAATTGAAAGTAAGGTTAATGTTTCGGTGTGTTTGATAATTAAGTCTTGCCAGGAAGGGGGGGGGAATGTTTATAAAGTGATTCACTTTGGAATGGGGGCTTTACATTTTAAATATGAGAAAAAGTGAAAACGTTTGAAGTAGCCATTGTAACTTGCTGTAAAATGTTAACAGAATTTATGTTTATTTGATTTTTCAATAGGTGCTGCATGCAAAAAAAATTGCACACAGACACATCTTCAGAGTGCAGAGATTGATAGCTTAAAACCTCTTTGTTGTTAGACATAATTCGCTACTGCTCAAGTGTCGGCTCTAGTGTGTTTCACATGACCTTGAAAACACCAGTTAGTTGGCTAGGGAATATAAAATAAAATGGTTTTTGACAAAACATCAGAAATAATTAAAAACGAAGATTTTCTCAAATTGGATAATTTTCTAACTGATAGATGCGTCGCTTTAAAGCTAGAGAATATGTATTTATCAGGGCCAGTTAAATACAAACCGCCTCTTGAAATGATCAAAGAGCTCGAACAAATAAAAAGGCCACACTGTAGTTGAATCTTCTTCGGGAAATATGGCGGGCGCTGGCAATGATTTGTGCTGAAGTCATTTCCGTGACCATGAAAATATAAGGTGGCTATGTGAAGGAACGCTTGTGTAAGAACGATGAAATTCTCACTCAAAATCCAGATGCGGTATGGGTAGATTAAGACCCATATTTCAGAAAGTACTTTTATACGGAAGCTCTTCCTAAACTGAAGAAAATGGGGGAAATTGTCGTCATTGTTAGCCATGGCGATAAGTACTTCGATATTGCCGAACAGCTGATAAGAATGGAAGACGGGCAATTGATTAACCTATCCAATATGATGCCAGAAATGAAACCAGCAGCGGTGAGCTAAGCAAGCGGAGTGTTGTTTGCTTTTGAGATTGCTGCAACACTCTTTTTTGCTTTAATAGTTTATCAATGTGTTAATATTGGGAAAAATACTAATCCATTGAAATTCAATGGTTATATAAAAGTGAAGCTAAGTTGTTTATGTAGTTGTTTTCTTGATGTTCACTTTTCATCAATGAAACCTGCTACATGGCTCTTTGAGCAATATAAGAAGTTAAGGAAATAACTATCATGCATACTGATGACACGCCATGTGCTTGCGTTCCAACAACGATTTATGATTATGTAAGCTTGCATGCGACAGCAACCCCTTCAAAGCTTGCCTATGAGTTTGTTAAAGATAATGGCCAAGTAGAGCAACTAAGCTATGCACAGTTGAATAACAACATAAAAAATATTGCTCAATTTCTTAGTGAGCGTACACAAAAAAGCGATCGCGTTGTATTGATGTTTCAACCTGGCCTGGAGTTTATTCAATCGTTTTTTGCTTGTCTGTATGTCGGCCTGGTGGCTGTGCCAGTTTATCCACCCAGTGGTCGTAAAGAAGATTGGATGAAACTCTCTACAATAGCCAAAGACTCTGGGGCGTCAATGTTTCTTTTAGATAAGCATAATCAAGAACAAGCAAATAAGTGGTTATCAGAAGAAAGCTGGTTCGTGAACAGACACTTTGATATTGATGAAGGTTTACGAACAGATTGGGTTGATGTTCAAGCAGTACCAAGTAGTTTGAACGAACTGGCATTTCTACAGTACACCTCAGGCTCTACAGGTGACCCAAAAGGTGTGATGGTCAGTCATGGAAACTTGTTAGCGAATCAACAGCTCATTAAAGAAAAATTTGACCATGACAGAGCCACCACCGTTGCAGGGTGGTTACCGCAATACCATGATATGGGATTGATCGGTAATATTTTGCAACCAATTTACTTAGGCTCTAGCGCTGTGCTTATGTCCCCAGCCTCTTTTTTACAAAACCCATTTCGTTGGTTGGAATTAATCTCGAGCCGGAAAATCACCACAAGTGGTGGACCAAACTTTGCCTACCAAGTTTGTGCTGAGCGCATCACCGAGCAACAAAAACAAAGTTTAGACTTATCATCTTGGAAAGTCGCATTTAATGGTGCTGAGCCAATCAACCCTGCAACTTTGGCATTGTTCAGCGAAGCTTTTGCGGAGTGTGGATTTTCACCACGGGCATTTTACCCATGCTATGGGCTTGCTGAGTCCACCTTATTAACAACAGGTGGGGATGCTTCAGCGTTACCGATAGAAGTAACTGTGTGTGCAAATGCGCTTAAAAATAATCAAGCTGTAGAAGTGTCTAGTGAGTCACCTGATGCAGTGACGATTGTCGGTTGTGGTTCTATCTTGGACTCAGAAGCCTGCGTGGTTGATTATCAAACACAGCAGCTATGTATGCAAGGAAGTGTGGGTGAAATTTGGCTGCGAGGAGATAGTACGACACTCGGGTACTGGAATCGCAGTAAATTGAACGAGCAGGCATATAACGCTAAATTAGCGGACAGTTCTGAAGCATATATGCGAACCGGTGACTTGGGTTTCGTTTTGCGAGGGCAGCTCTTTATTACAGGACGCCTGAAAGACTTGATAATTATCCGAGGTAAAAACTATTACCCTCAAGATATTGAGTTTGCAGTTCAGCAAGAAATACGAGAACTTAACATCTCAAGTGGCGCCTGTTTCAGCGTTAATGTCGATGGCACTGAACAATTAGTACTGGTAAATGAAATAAAACGTACGGAACTTCGCAAATTAGACAAAGAAGACTGTGTACAGCGTATAAAACTTGCAGTTCGTCGCGCGTGTGGATTGAGTCTACATGATGTTGTACTGACGCGGCCAAACAGAGTATTGAAAACTTCGAGTGGTAAGATTCGCCGCCGAGAATGTAAAAAAAGATACTTAAATGACGGTATTGACTATATTTATCGAGATAGGCAAAGCGGTGCTGAGCCTGTATCTGCGCAGGTGTCAGCTAATCAAGAACAATCTGACATACTTCAACAGATAATTTCTATACTTGCGCAGGTTTTGGATATTAGTCCGAAGGCGCTCGACCACACTATGAGTATCAGCAGCTTAGGTGTTGACTCTATTACGGCAGTGCAGCTACAAGGGCAATTTGAAAAGCAGCTTGGGTTGTCTTTACAGCTTACAGACATTTTGTACGGAATTACTATACAAGAGTGCGAACAAATGTTGGTTAACCAGCCTCAGAGATTACACTCTAAGCTGGTTCAACCTTCCGACAGAGTACATCAATTAACAGATAGTCAGCTCAACTTTTGGAAATTGCAACATATCCATGAGCAAGAGGGCATTTACAATATTTCTGTTCCGTTTGAGATCAACACAGCGATAGACCCAACACGATTGCGAAATGCTGTTGCGGCTTTGCTAAAAAGACACCATATTCTCAATGCCACTTATCCTGAAGTAAACGGTCAGCCTGTTGAACATATCATAGATGACCACATACCTTTAATCGTTACCGATGCCACAACTTGGCACGAAGATGCGCTGAAAAGTACGGTGTACGAGGAAGCCAGAAGGCCATTTAAGTTAGCCAGTGAGCCCGTACTTAGGATCCACTGCTTTTTAAATTCAAACCATAGCGCTGTACTCCATTGTGTATTACATCATATTGCGGGGGACTTTTGGTCAGTACTTGTGTTGGTCAAAGAACTGCTTGAGTTATACGAGAATGCGGAGCTTGAGAGTAACACAATACAGTACAACGAATTGGTGTTATCTCAAGAGCATTGGCACGAACAAGGGCGACCAAATGCAACTGACTTTCCAATCTGGACAAACAAAGTCGGTGGAAAGCTACATTCTGTGCCTTTACCCCTCGATTTTGCTCGACCTGTAAACTTTGACTTTCAAGGAAAAACTGAGCATTTCAAATTACAGGGTATAGATTTAGGCGCAATAAATACATATTGCCAAACACAAGGTACGACCTTCTTTAACTACTTGTTGGCTGTTTTTCAACTGCTGATGCATAAATATACCCATGCAGAGAAGTTTGTATTGGGAACCCCTGTTTCAAGGCGTCAGGGGGTTGAAAGCGAGAATGTGATTGGCTGTTTTGTCGATGTTAAACTTGTACCGTTTAACTATGAAGCTGAGCAAACGTTTACGGCCTATGTAGCCGAATTAACCGCACTGATGAAGGAATTGCTAACCCACCGCCATGTGACAACCTCTCGCATGATGGAGTCGCTTTGCGAACCGTTGGATGGGTCGGCTGATCAGCTATTCCCAAATGTTCGCTTTGTATTACATAAAGCGCATACCCTCAAAGGGGCTGAAGCGTTTGTCAGTGGGCGTGGTAATCTGCAATTTGGTAATTTCAATCTTTGTCCATATCCCATAGAGAACGAAATGGCACAAACAGACTTACTATTTACGGTCTGCGAGGTTGATGGTCAGCTGCATGTATCGATTAATTACAATACATCCCTATTTAGTAAGGAACGTATTGAGAAGTTAGCCACTTTATATCAGTCTATGCTTAACTACTGTACTTCCCATACCAGCGTGACGTTGAGCGAAGTACCGTTACTCTCTAGTGACTTTCACAATGAGGTTGAACCGGCTTTTAAAAGCGGCCAACAAAGAACGCATGACGTACAAGGTGTACATCAATTATTTGAACAGCAAGCAGTGGCTAATCCAATGCAGATAGCTGTTCAACAGGAACAGCAACAAATTTCGTATGGTTGTTTAAATGACAAGGCAAACCAACTAAGTCACTATCTCATTGCCCAAGGGGTCTGCAAAGGAGATATATTGGCATTATATTTCCCGCGTGATATTGATATGGTTGTTGCTTTCTTAGCGGTGCTAAAAGCAGGTGCCACAGCGTTATTTTTTGATCCATCCATACCTATGGAACGCCGTAAATATATGCTGAACACTTGTAAACCAACCTGCGTTTTAACGAATGTGCAAGCACTGGAGTGGGCATCTGAATATCGGCAGATTAATGTCGGTGAACTATCGTTGTCGCAATACTCATGTGACAATGTTAATAGCAATGTGTGCGACGACGATGTTGCTTATCTATTGTTTACGTCAGGGTCTACCGGTCAACCAAAAGCGGTAAAAGGCTTACATCGAGGTTTAATCAATCGCACTGTGTGGATGCGAGATGAGTTCTTACTCGCAGCGAAAGATGTGTTATTACACTGCACCCCCATGAACTATGTACGTGGCGAGCGAGAGTTAATATTTGCTTTGAGCTGTGGTGCAACACTTACTTTTGCGGATGCACAAGCGCTGAATCAACCTAAGCTATTGCTTGATGTTATAGTGCAAAGAGGCGTTACTTTTACCGCCTCCTCACCTTCGCTGTTGGAAATGATGTTAAGAACGCATGGGGATATATTCAGATCAATAACAACACTTAAACACTGGTTTATTGGTGCGGATGTGTTAAAAAGTGACTTAGTTAAGTCAATTCAGCAACATCAACCATCATTGCAGCTCACTTATTTTTATGGGTCTACAGAAATAAGCTCTGATGTCAGTTATTTCAAAGTGCCGCAGGAGTATATTGCCCAACATGCCAATGTCCAAGTCGGTCAGCCGCTATATAACACGCAGTTACTCATTACGGATGCAGAGGGTAAGCATCCATTACCCAGAGGTGTTTTAGGAGAGTTGTATGTGGGTGGGGCCAACTTGTCAGCTGGATACTTCATGGCGGAGGAGTTGACCTGCGAGAAGTTCGTTCAGCTGGCATGTGGTGACTCTCAAACCTGGTATCGTACTGGGGACATGGCGATGATAGATATGAACGGCGATTTAAGAGTCATGGGTCGTGCAGGAACACAGGTCAATATTCGCGGCCATAGAATTGATATTGCTGAAGTGGAAGCGTCACTATTAAGTCATCCTGACATCGTACAAGCTGTTGTGAAAGCGGATATATTAGCAAATGAAGAGATGGCATTAGTTGGCTACGTGGTGGCCAACAAGGTAAATATTGAATCTGAGCTTAAGCAATTTTTACAACAGCGTTTGCCAAGTTATATGCAACCTGCGTTTATTGTCAGAGTTGACGAGATGCCAGTGACTGAGCTTGGTAAGATTGATAGAAACAAACTACCGAAAGTGAGCTCTGTTGGCGACTTAAAACGACAGGTTGAGAAGCCAAGTAATCACTATGAGCAACTTTTACTGAGGGTGTGGGCACACGTCAACCAAGTTGAAGAATCGGTAGTTGATGTGAATGATGGCTTCTTTGAATTAGGGGGCAACTCTGTGTTGTTAACCAAAATGTATGCAAAACTTCAGCAAGAGATGCCTGATAAATCAATTGCATTAACTGATTTATATAAGCACAGTAGTATCCGTAAGTTAGCTGCTCATTTAGCATCGGAAGTTCAAACAGATCAGAACAGCGCTGCACAATCACGAGCAGATAAAAGGAAGAACTCGCTACGTAGAATAAATAAGGGAAAGCGATAATCCACAATCGTTTGCGATGTCTACTTGCGTAGGCATCATGTTATTAAGTTTTGTTATAAGAAAAAAATAATGCAACCAGTTTTCAATAGACCTCAACAGAATCATAAAAAGAACAGCCGCTGGTTAGTCAGGCAGTCCAACAACTTCTATGCGCCGATGCGACTTTTTTGTTTTCCCTATTCAGGCGGCAGTGCAACGTTATATAAAAGTTGGCAAGCACATTTACCCATCTCTTGGGAAGTGATTGGTATTGAACCGCCTGGGCGTGGTTGCAGGCTAATGGAACCGGCACACAAGCATATGGATAGTTTAATCAATGAGCTTGTGGACGAAATCTCTGAACTTCTTGATGTACCATTTGCATTTTTTGGCCATAGTAACGGGGCTTTGGTCGCGTTTGAGTTGGCTCGAGAGTTACAAAGAAGGTGTTTACCAATACCTAAACTGGTCATGTTATCCGCAAAAAATGCGCCGCATATTGAACAGCAAGAAGGGATACATAAATTACCCAAAGAAGCGTTAATTGAACGCTTAAAGCAATATAACGGTACACCTGAAATTCTGTGGGAAAATGAAGAGCTGATGGATCTTGTGTTACCGTCTATCAGAGCAGACTTTAGTGTGGGTGAAACCTATGAATGCAAAGCCGATCTTTTGCTTGAGCAAAAAGTTGTTGTTTTCTCTGGAGACAGCGACCCTTTTGTCGATGTTCATCGCTTGAATGAATGGCAGCAGTACACCACGTCAGTGCCCGATATTAACTTACTAAAAGGTGATCATTTTTATTTTAATTACGACTTGCAACAATTAACACGCCACATTGGCCACCATTTAGATATGATCACAATTTAAAAGGAATTCGCTTTGTTAACTCAGCAAGAGATTAATCAATATCTAGAGTCGTTGGGTAAGGGGCACCCCACTTTGGGGGGGGAAGACCCATTTTTAGCAAAATTCGAAGCTTACCTTGAGAATTCTCGCCCTAAACGTGAAACATTAGGACAGATTGTTATTGTCATTGGGACTGGCCGATGTGGCTCAACTAGCATTACAGACGCGTTGAAAATGGCGCTACCTGATAGCTTAATGAGTCATGAAAGGCCGCCTTTAATACACTGGAATAACGCCGATAAGAGAATTGAGTTTCATATAGAATTTATGCGAATCGCACGTAGGTATTACGCCTATGTTGGAGATGTATCACATTGGTGGCTACCTCACCTAAATATAGTCGAAAATGCGCTAGGAAGTATCAAGGTGATATTTTTGAAACGTGAGTTTAAGGCGACACTCGAATCATTCGTGAAACTTAAGAATGAGCGTTCAACACCATTTAATCATTGGATTGATCATGCTGGCCGAGGTTGGTTCCAAGACCCTTGGGATCCATGTTACCCCAAGTTATTAAAATCACATGATGTGATGAATTACGATGATAAGCAGTATAAAAACGAGTTAACTAGGTTTTGTATTGCTGAATATATCTCGAGCTATCATCTAAGCGCACAACGATATATTGATCAACAGAATGGACTGACATTAGAACTGGAACACTTGTTCAGTGAGCAAAGCGGTCTATTGTTGAGTCAGTACTTAGGATATGAAACAGCACTATATTGGCAACCTACACACTTAAATCAAAATGCAAGCACTGAACATTCAGCAAATATGCCCTTATTTGCTTAGTGTGGGTGTATTTAAGGCGCTTTAGCATGTAGATAGAACACATCATACTAAAATAAATTCTGTGCATAATTGCTATTGAAAATACTATTTAGCTTATAGCTTCCCATAATAAAGTGTATGCTACACCACTAGTGCCCATGAAAGTAACGCTGTCCTCATATCGTTTGTTTAAATATATGTTTTATGTACTGAGTTATTTCAAACGAAGTCAATTCACAACATGATGCGTCGGTGTAAGCTCCTCGCTCAAATTCATTGATGGCTCTCGACTATGGTGATCAAGCCATCAATGAATTTTCATCAGCAATTGGCTAAATCAAGATGTTTGCACTGCTCACTATTACTTTCCCGATGTAGAGGGTGATCGTCTGTAGCTGTTCAATGAACCCAGATGTTGCGCCAAGCTCAAAACTGCCTAATTTATTTTTTATATCAAAAATATGATGATCATTTGAATAAATTTTCTGTGACCGTGCCATCAATTTGTGACTGTGTTGTTTGAATGTAACGTTCTGTTGTTTTAATAGAAGCATGTCCTAATAATAACGAAATGTGTTTTAAATCAGCTCCATTCGTGTAGAGCCAAGTTGCATATGAACGGCGTAGGGAATGCGGAGGGGTCGGCTTCGCGCCACTAAGCAAACCATATTTTTTACACACATCATAGATAGCATGTCC
Organism: Pseudoalteromonas luteoviolacea S2607; assembly: GCF_001625575.1. Classification (GTDB taxonomy): domain Bacteria; phylum Pseudomonadota; class Gammaproteobacteria; order Enterobacterales; family Alteromonadaceae; genus Pseudoalteromonas; species Pseudoalteromonas luteoviolacea_E. The sequence goes on along the minus strand of NZ_AUXV01000009.1, from coordinate 920 downwards.
AGATAACCCCTGAATATCGGACATTTTATAGTAAATACGGCCACTTTTTGTGAGGCGAATGAATATAGAGCCTATCCCTGTGGGGTGAAGTTTTAGCCAGTTATTCAAAGCACAATAGGTCAGGTCGTGCAACTTTACAGCGCGTTCTTTGTTTCCTTTTCCGATAAATTTAATGCGTTTATTCTCATGGTCAATATCCTCACATCGTAAGCCTACGACCTCAAAACGACGTAACCCAGCCCCAACCAATATATGAAAAATGGCTTGATCCCGAGCCGTTGTAATCTTTGGTTGTTCAAAGCCTTCAATTAAACCAAGTAATTGCGTAAAATCTTCCACGGCAAGGGTGTGATGCTGCCTAATTCTAGAACCTTGGGGCTTTTTGATGTGCTTAATTGATTCATATTGCAATGTCGTAATTTTCTCGAGTAGAAACGCTTCTTTCATCACACTTTTAATAACCGAACAATACAGCGATACGGTATCGGGCGACAGTTTTTTCATTTTCCAAACGTTAAACATTTGATTTATATCGTTTTTATTGATTTTTTCCCAATGGATATCATAGATAGATTCGAACCCAATGCTTTTACAAATGGCCATCAATACTCTACGCGCAGTGGCTTTTGAAGCATCACTACTTAACCCGTTGATGTATGCGTACATAGGGCAATCGTCATCTCGGACTATCAAATCAGCCATAACCACTTGCTGTTGAATAGCCAACTGGCTATTCGGTGTTTTTGGCGCTGAAATTTTTAACAATTGTGATAACCGGTCACGCATAATAAACTCCATATAACATGAACAAAAAATAGATGAACCGACAGGTGTGCTTAGCAAAAATCATTTGAAGGAGTAATGCACAAACTTATGCCCATGCTAACTATAGCGAAATTATAACACAGTTACCACCATAA
>NZ_AUXV01000008.1 GCF_001625575.1 Pseudoalteromonas luteoviolacea S2607 | reverse complement strand
CCACTCAGCCATCTCTCCGCAGCGGTGCGAATAATAGGGAAAGCGATCATGAATGTGAAGCTTTTTTTTTGCTTTTTTTACTGTTTGACTAATTTTCAACACTTTTGATGGTATTTCCTTCAAAAATGCTGAAATTTTGCCAATCGGTTGTAATAAGAGAACTATTTATCGTGTTTTATGGTCTACTATTCGAGAAAGGTTTGCTCAACTAATTAACTCTTGGTAATCTTCGGTAAGATTAATTTTCGGAACATCGTGTTTCTATTAAGGAGCTATAATATGGCGTTCAATCATTCGTACACTACTGAAAAAGCAGTATTGTCAACGACTGAAACTAACAAGGTACTGAAAAGTACTTACTTTCTTTTAGCGATGACTTTGGCATTTAGTGCCATCACTGCTGCAATCTCAATGACAATGGCGCTGCCTCGTTTTACAGGCATGATTTGTTCACTTGTTGCAATGGGTCTAATTTTTGTTATTCACAAAAAAGCGAACTCCTCATCAGCTATTGGTTTAGTCTTCCTATTTACAGGAATTTTGGGCTTTGGCTTGGGCCCTCTTCTTAATGCATACTTAAGCTTACCTAATGGCGGCCTATTGATCGCACAAGCTTTAGGTTCAACTGCTCTAATTTTCTTTGGTCTGTCAGCATACGCGCTTACAACTAAAAAAGATTTCTCTTTCATGGGTGGTTTTTTAACAATTGGTATATTGGTAACGTTTGGTGTTTCTATCGTAAATATCTTTATTGGTAGCCCAATGGTATTCATCGCAATCAATGCGGTATTTGTATTGCTAATGTCTGCAATGATCTTGTTTGAAACAAGTCGTATTGTTAACGGCGGCGAAACTAACTATGTACTTGCAACTGTTGGCCTTTACGTAGCAATTTATAATTTGTTCACGTCATTGCTAATGTTGCTTGGTATGTCAAATGATGACTAATTGATTCATTCTGATAAAATGAGCCCCAACTGGGGCTTTTTTTTTTGGATTTCTCTTGAGCCAACTTATAATTTCATTGCATTGTGGTCCTGACGCCCACGACTCTTTACAATGTATGAACCGATTTGTGCAAGCCGCACTAAAACAAAATCACACCATTAAGTGTATATTTCTATATCAAGACGCCGTATTACACGCTAATCAACATATTCAACTGTCTAGTGATGAGTTGCAAGTCAGCGCTATTTGGGAACACTTATCAAACCAAGGAATAGCGTTAAAGCTGTGTGTTACCGCCGCTGAAAAGCGAGGAATAAACATACAGGACACTGGCGTATTTACAGTCGCTGGACTCGCCGAGTTTGCTATGGAAGTTTGTAATGTCGACAAGTGGGTGCAATTTAAATGAATAAGAAAATTCTTGTTATTAGTGATGCAGCCCCTTTCGACGGTCAACGCATTCGAGAAAGCTTAGATATGGCACTGATTTTTGCAGCCATAGATCAAGAAGTGAGTTGGCTATTTACCGGCGCTTCCGTACTGGCTCTTACAAAAGACACTATGCCTACTTCGTTAGGTATAAAAGATTTTTTTAAGCAACTTAAAACACTAGAAATATACGATGTCGATAGCCTTTTTGTATGTGAGCATGCGTTATTGGAGTACCAACTTTCTACGGAAAAATTGAGTGTCGACGCAAAAGCATTGTCATTTGAGCGACAGCAATCCTTGATAAACGAACATGATCACGTGGTAAAGCTATGAATGTAACTGTACATATTTTTTCAAAGCCATTAAGTTATTATTCTAACAACTTCAATTTTGCTTTAATTGGCAAATGCGACAAAGTTCTTTTACAACAAGACGCATGTTACGATCAAGCGCGTTTTGCTGCCACATTCAATCAAAACCTTTATATGCTGGAAACATGCTCGATTGCAAGGGGCATCTCTCCTACCGACCTAGTGACACTGATAGATGACTTAAGTTGGGTTGACCTGCTCGTAGATAGCGATAAAACAATTACTTGGTAAATTATGTTAGTAATAGACAACAAAACAATTGAAACTGATAAAGAGGGATATCTTCTAAACCACCTTGATTGGAGTGAAGATCTAGCACCCATCATCGCAGAGAATGAAAACATCACTTTGACGGATGCGCATTGGGAAGTAATCAAATTTGTACGTGGCTTCTATGAGGAATATGGAACAAGCCCTGCGATTCGTATGCTTGTTAAAGCTATCGCCAAGAAATTAGGTGAAGATAAAGGCAAAAGTATCTATTTATACAAGCTCTTTCCAAAGGGACCTGCTAAACAAGCTACTAAGATAGCTGGGTTGCCAAAGCCCGCAAAATGTATTTAAGCACACTTAAAAAAGAAGGCTAATGCCTTCTTTTTATTACTCGTCAACAGGCCAAGTGAATGGCACGTCTGGAACCTCAAGTCCTCGCGCTAATATAGATTCGGACACAGTGAGTGTTGGGTCAGTTGGAGCCCACAAGTCATTGGTAAATGGTATACTCACATCCTCCTGTGCTATGTCCCCCAGCACGCCGCTGACATCAATATCGAACACAAAACTGCCTGTTCCATCGTAATCACAGCTGTTTGTTGGTGCATATTCGATATTTGCTCGATGATCAGTGCCCAGATAGGTGCTTGTGCCTGTATCATATTCAAAGAATTGTCTTTGTGTGTACGCCTGCAACGTGTGGTCGTTCCCAGGCCCAGCCCAATTACAAATAAACCCTTGAATTAAACCATTTGTTTCGTCGATATCCGAGCCATAGCCGAAATGAGCTTCTCCATTCTCTAGCGTAGCGTCATTGAACCCTATGTTTAAAATACGACTGTGTGAATCATTTACACCTGCTTGCCATACATACGCATAATCACCTGCCAGGCTTGTCAAATCAAAATTCGCGCCGAATATTGCAAAATTTTCGCTCCAACCGTCTGGGTTATCAGCGCTATGATATTTATTGTTTACATCAACCTGTTGGTCGCTATTAAATGCGCCACTCACGGTATGCCCACATAAAGTTGCAGTCCTAGCCTGTAGTGACATCTGTTGCGCGTCACGTTCATAGGCCAGTGAACCAACTAAAGTGCGTTGGTTTTGAGCACAGTTGCCACCAGGGAACTCAATGCCAGATACACCGACTTCACCTTCAACAGCATAGTTGAGTAAGCCTGTGTAGTTCGTTCTGTCTCCGCTAGGCGTATGCGTCATAGTAAGATCTATGTCATAGCTACTGCTACCCACGGTATATTCTAGCGTGACATTGTATTGCCAAATACCAGAGTTAAGGCTAATTGACGCTGAGCTAAAGTTTATATTTGATAGACCTTTACTATTCATCTGAGTGGTCAAGTCAATTGATGCCCCCTCCTCTGGTAAACCTGCTCCATCATCGATGGCCGCAGATACCATACTTGCCAAAGTCATTAACGCCATTCTAGAGCGCTCTTTTGTGCCATCCAAAAGTGCGTTCGTTTGCGCGACTGCGCAAGCATTACCTTCACTATCACTTGCAAGCCAAAGGCCTAGATCACCTGAAGGAAGGGTACCTGAATTCGTAGCAGGATCTGCTGAGTTTGGATGACCTTGATAACTAACCTGCGGACCAAAACAGTCAGCATTGTTGCCAGTTCTGTAGAAAGACCTTACGCGAAAAACATCTAGTAAAGGTGTTTCTCCATCAAGTAATGCATCAATTCTGCGCGTCGCCCAAAAATAAGTTGGAGAAGCAGGACCTCGTGACAAATAAAGCCGCTCTTCTTCATCACTGCTGTCTCCAAAAGGAGAAGCTACGACCATAGATTTTGGGAAATATAGCCCCCTATCAAATGTAGCTGGGTCTTGTATATCATCACTTTGGTCGTTTGAATCATTATTCGAGTCACCACCTTGGTTATTATTATCGGAGTCCGTGTTGTCAGTTGGAGTGTCTTGTGGTGTCTCTTGTTCCGCAGGGGTGACTTGCTGTGTATTATCATCGCTATCTGATGACGAACAACCTACCATCAAAGATGCCATAATTACTGGGATATATGATTTCATGTCTGCATACCTCGTTTGTCTAACCTGTGTTTAAGTTAATTCAAATGCGACTGCTAGACAAAATTACGCTGTTTACAAATGTGATTAAGTGTTTAAAAAACACCCACTTTTGGATTGCTTTTTTAACTTTTATCGAAACACCATGTAATGAATATTAATTCACCAAAACCGATTTAAGATTCACATAATCTTATAACCTGCGGAATTTTTTTTGAATTATCTCTGCATTTCAAATTCTAGTACAATCAAACATGTTCAATACACTTTATTACATAATACTTTGAACTTTCGAATGTAGAGATAATAGGTGCAAACGTGGGAGAATAGTCAATTGTTGCAGCCTATGAAAAGCTCCTAAACCACAAAATAACATAAACGCTAAGCACAAAACTGAAAGCTTCACCCTCCCTTACCACAGTTTTTCCTTCATAAGCTCCAGTGCAGCAGGAATAGAAACAGACTTACTATACTTCTCAACACTCGTGTGCTTACGATTAAACAGAATTGCGCCAACACACTTCATTGAGAGTACATGATACTCGAGCGTCTACCGTTTTGGTTTAAAACCAATGCTACACCTGAGATTCAATACGATTTGAGATAACACGCTCTCTCACTTCGAACACTTGTCCCCATTCAACAATGCGTTTATATCAATGAGCTGCGTCAGACATGGTGGAGAGAAATAATAAAGAACAGGATATATTTTAAGGGCTAAAAACTAGCCCTTATTCTTACAAGGCGACAACCGCTAACACATTTTATAGCTCATACCTTGACGCAATGACGGTAAAACTGCCGTTGCTAATTAACCTTTTTCCACACTTCGTATTCAACAAACTTACCGTTTTCAACAAGCTTGTGGTGCCATAAATCACCCTTTATTTCATAAGTAAACGCCATTCGTCTGCCGATTAGGTTTTCGACATTGCCTAATGTGACTAACTCAATGAAATAATTGTCTTTAATTTCATAAGTGCCGCCTCCAGCATAATGAAATTTACTATTGCTGCTGGTAATGTAACTAAAGTGAGTATTGTTTATTATCTTTGTAGATGTAACAGTCGGTGCTGAAGCTGTCACCTTACCCTCTGGAGTTGCATACTCGCCTTTGACGAATTCCCATGTGCCAACTAGCGGGTTTGCCAATAGTAACGGTGAGATAAAAGCAAAAGCCAATTGTATCAATCGCATTCAATATTCCTTGTTGTCGCTCTTTGAAATTTCATGCAGTATATTGCTTTGTACCCAACCACAACAACACTAAACATCTTAACTTGCAGAAATTTCAGCTACACTGCCTGATCGCAATCAGACTCTTTAATCACTTGATCTATCAGTTCAAACAATCTATTCAATGCCTTTTCTACATCTAGGAAATTCTCTTGTTTGAGCAGCTGATCAATCTGTGTGACCGTTTGATAGATCTCGTGGCAGTCAAACATCGCTGATGTTCCTTTTAGTGCATGAATAGATCGTCCCAACCCTTCGTAGTCTTTATATTTAAGCTGATTTTGTAACTGTACGAGCTGCTCGTGAAGCCCATCAATATATTGCATTTTTAGCTGTTTGAACTCTGCATCAGGCAAGCTAAGCTCCTCATCAACCGTTATGTTAAGGTAGTGAGATATTTTTTGTGCGAACTTTGTCCGGTCAATTGGTTTAGCTAAGTGATCTGTAAATCCAAGCTTAATATATCGCTCGATTTCATGACTCATGGTATTTGCTGTTAGAGCAATAACCGGCGCAGTGCACCCGGTTGCTTGAATAAAGTTAAATGCTTGCTCACCATCCATAACAGGCATTTGAATATCCATTAATATGAGGTCGAACTCATTATCTAATACTGCTTGAACCGCCAGCTGACCATTTTCAACTGCTGTGACGTTCAAGCCCATTCTCTCAAGAATCCTAGTTATTAAACGGCAATTATCACTATGGTCCTCAGCCAGTAGTACTTCCCCTTTCAGATCTTCTGACTCGACCTCAGGAATTATCGCTTGGCTGGTATTATTTGCGTGATGGATCTCATCAAACGAATTAACCCACGTTGTTTTTTCCGTTGTAAATAGGCTTAAAGACAAGGTAAATGACGTCCCAGACCCTACTTCACTTTCTACTTCAATATCACCATCTAGTTTTTGCGCTAAGCTTTTGGAAATGTTTAGCCCTAGCCCCGTTCCCCCATATTTACGCGTGGTGGAAGAGTCTGCTTGATAAAAGGCACTGAACAATTCTTTTTGTTCCTCTGACGTCATGCCAATACCAGTGTCTTTGACACAGATAAACAAACGCTCATCATTGCAACTCACCTCAATTGAAATTTTACCTACTGAGGTAAACTTAAGTGCGTTAGAGGTTAAATTTAATAGTATTTGTCTGAGGCGTGTCGGGTCTATCACCACATAATCCGGCAGTGGAAACTGATAATTTAGTTCAAATTCGAGCCCTTTATCTCGGATCTGCTTTCCTAGCAATGATTCAACGTGTGCTATAGATTGAAATAAATTTGCTTCAATCAGCTCAACCTCAAGCCTGTTCGCTTCAATTTTAGACATATCTAAAATGTCATTTATTAAACCCAGTACATGCCGTGAATTCTGTAAAATGACTGTAATAGCATGATTGCGCTCGTGGGGTTTAATATCACCTAAAATAATGCCATCTGCATACCCTATGATAGATGTCATGGGCGTCCTGATTTCGTGACTCATATTCGCTAAGAAACGACTTTTGGCCTCGCTCGCATCGCGCAATTCAGATGCCAACTGCTCCAACTCATAGGTACGCTTAAGTACTTTGGCTTCGAGGTTTTTATTCAGCTCAATGTTTTCTTCGCTGGTTAACCGAACTTTATCTGCGACAGCAAATGCTAAGAACATTGCATCTAAGGCGACCCCAACCAACCCTAACAAATATAGGTTAACTGCAATTGGAGGAAGCATTCCTAAATTAGTAAAGTTACCTATCATATTGGGAACAGCCATACACACATAAGCTAAGATAAAGTACCTCGCGGGTTTAAAGCCTTCTAAAATTCTTAATATACCAATATAAAGACCTAAACATAGGGCCACTCCCGTCGACATCGTAGCCCACAAGAATCCAAACCCCGGAAACAGAATGCTGAAAGGCGTCCCGATTGCTGCCACAACACCAACCCAAATTGAGGCTGAAGATAGATTCGGGTGTGTCTCTTTAAGCTTTAACAGGCAATTGTAAAATAAGGCGTTACTGATGGGCGATAAAGTGAACCCCAACCAATGTAAATGAGGAGAATAGAAACCAAATAATTGATCAGATATATGGAAAAAGTGGCTCCATGCGAACACCATGGTTGCCGCGAAAATTGCATAGTATAGATGTGTTAAATCTTTTGAGCCTATGTATATCAGTAAGTTATAAAGGCCCAATACAATACCAACACTAAAGCAAAGGATCATTATTAAGTTATCTATAACGACCTGCTCTTTAAAGTCTGGTACAGGGACAATTTCTAACTTTATAGGTGTGTAGAAAAAGTCGCTTTCAAACAACGTAACAATGTAATACTTTTGATTAGGTATGAGCTTTACAGTGTTACCATAATGAAACGCAAACTCATTTTGTACCATACCGCCACTGTAGTAGCGTTCAACACCAGATTTAGAATAGATGCGAGTTTCGATATTTGATAGCACAGTATTGTATGGGTACAAGACGAGCTGTTCATACATAGACTCGTTGACAATTTCCGTAACCAACCAATACCGTCCAGAAAACAGCGCTCTTTCTGTTTGCGGCTCTAAGCCTTGTGCCCAGCTTTGAACCGAATCAAATGAGTCAGGAAAACGCGTATCATCTTTGGCAGCTAGCACTAAGCCTTTATCGTGCAAATTGACGCCACGCTCAATTCCATCAAATACATACTCAGTGCTTTTAACATGAGTTGAAAAAAGTACTGCAATTAAAAGCAAGATATATTTAATCAAATGCATTCATACGCCTAAAGTAAGCTTTGAAAGCTCGCTTAAAAGTTATAAGTAACATCCAACCCAACTCTCTGTCCTTCTCCTTTAAAGTCTTCTAACATGCCAAGGAATGAACTTAAATCAAACTTTAGATGACTATACTCTTTATCAAACAAGTTTTTGGCCCATAAGCCAACTTGCCAATCCGCGTATTGATACGAAACATTAGCTCGCCATAGTGCATAACTTGCTTGATTTGCATATGGGTTTTGATTTTGATCGAAGTAGTAATCTGATTGAAAGTCTACACCAATCACTGTATCTAGTTCTCCACCCCTAATACTCATTGTGTAAGCAAGCTCTGCAGCAACATTCCACTCTGAAGTAAATGGCAAGCGATTATCTGTTAATGTATTACCTAATGGGTCAGTAAATTCTTCAAAGTTAGCTTCAGGAATATAACCAATAGCTAACCTGCTCGATAGCTCATTTGTAATAGTGTAGTCAAGCTCGAACTCCGCGCCATAAATCATCGACTCCCCTACATTTTCGAGTAGCTGCAATGGCGGTGCGCCTGGCGTCGATGCGGCTTGGTTCATAAAAACTTGCTGGTCTTGATAATCATAATAAAATACCGCACCAGAAACGAAGTAATCTGCGCCATTTAATTTAAAACCTATCTCATGAGACATTGTCTCTTCAGGGCCATAATCTGCTAATTGGGCTTGCTCAGCAGACGACAATAAACCTCCATTGTATCCACCACTCTTACTGCCATTAGCCAAAGAATAGTAAATCAAAAGAGCGTCGGATGGCGTGTAATTCCAAGCAATCTTTCCTGAAACCCCGTCATCCTCAACTTTTCCAACAACCGTATAGAAAGGGATAATTGCGCCATTTAAATCAGCTGGATTAGTAATAAAATTTAAACGAGATACTGAGTCATAATCTACTGACTCATCCGAGTAACGTATCCCAATCGTAAGCATATGATTTTCAGCAAGCTGCCACTCATACTGAGAAAACAACGCAATGGATTTAGTAATGATCTCATTGTCGTAAAAAAATGTCGTAGTTAGTTGTGGAGCCAGTACCCCCCGAAAATCTCGCAAAATATCATTGTGATTATTTTGGTATATGCGTTCTTCAAGATGGAATGCACCAATAGTTAAATGGTCTTTTCCAAACTCAGCTTGGTACCTTAACTCATTTGTCACTAACTCGCTTTTAAGTCCCAGCTCGCCCTCACACAACTGTGCAGGACTGCCATCGCAGTTAAATGCGTGGTCTCTGTCCAAGCGATTAAAACCATTTAGGTAGGTCACACTTGCGGTGTCACTTTGCTGCCATTGCAGCTCCAAACCCCACCCCTTATAAATGCTAAGGTGAGGCGAATGATTGTTTACACTCACAGCCCAGAAATCATCATTACCATCATTAAAGCCGAAACTATCAAAACATCCTATTTTGCCGGCTTCAGATGGTGTGCATCGAATTTGATTAATTGGGTCTTTGAAAATTCCAATATTACCCACTGGTTGAACGATGCCATCCCAATGTCCATAGTAACCTTTTACATAAGCACTCCAATTATCCCACTCTCCTAAATAGCTTAGACGTAAATCATTTTGTGTCAGCCCAGCTTCTGGTGACGTCTCTAATAGGTTATAGCTGGTATACTCATAGTCAGTGTGACTAAACGCAACTCGAATTGCGCTTTCATCATTCAAACGTGCGTTATACGCCCCTTGTGCTCGCTGCCAGTCATCTGTGCCTATACCCAGCTTTACATAGCCGTAAGTCCCGTCATCTGGGCGTTTAGTTCGGACTAATAACGCTCCTCCGGTGCTATTTCTTCCAAACAGAGTACCTTGTGGACCTTTAAGTACCTCCACTTGCTCTATATCAAAAAGATTAGCAATTTGGTTATTCGCCGAGCCAACACTTAATCCATCTACATACATTGCAATAGGTGACGTATTGGCGGTGTTGTAATCTAATAATCCGATACCCCGAATATTAATTGCAGGGGGAGTTCCCTCAGCAGCATTTTGACTAATCTTTAGATTGGCGACAAACGTTCCCAGTTCTGTGACATCTTTAACGCCTTGGCTTTCTATTTGTTTTGCACCAATTGTAGAAATAGAAACACTTACATCTTCGATATTTTGTTTCCGCTTTTGCGCGTACACTTCGATAGTTTCCATCACACTGTCGTCAGCTGAAAAACTAACTGATGGGTTAACGAATAATAAGGATATTGATATAGATAAGGCAGAGAGTTTAAACATGTCCGTTCTCGTTAATATTAGCGGTGTTCACTTTGCTCACTTGAGTATAGTCCAAAAGAAAAGACCTCCAATAAAATTGCAGGCCTTTTCTGTTACTTAAGCGCTATTTTCTCTCAAGTTCCGTCGGGGTCAAAGCCATTTTCACCACTTATTTCTTCCGGAAGCCCACAAATTGCTCTTGAAGTTTGCATACCGGCCATAACAGCAGCTTCAACACACCCTGCATTAACGCCAGTTTTTATCCAGTCACCTGTAATATATAAGTTTTTAAACAAGGTACCGTCTGTATTCAACCGATAATCACTACTCCCTACTACTGACAATACGTAACGCTCACTTGGATCAACATTTACTCGCCAATATTGTGTATCAAAACGCACATCCGATGATGCTGCTCCGGGGTCGTACACAACATCCCACATAAAGTTCCCAACTGAATCATATGCTAAAGGCCAAAGAGGTTTCATTTCACTTTGAAGTTTTTCAATCGCGTTAACTTTAACTTTAGCTGTTTGCTCTTTAGGGAACGAATGTTCGCTACTTGGTGGGTAATAGTCGCAAGTAAATGCACTACAAAAATAGGCAATGTTACAAGGCGTATCGTTTGGCCAATCCTCCACTTCCAGTAAATTTGACATTGCAGCCCAAGTGTCAAAGGGTTGAGAAAATGCGCTAAGGATTGGACGCTCTTCACTTGGAGGAGTGTAATTAAAACCCAACTGTTCATCAGTCTTGTTCAACCATACCTGAAAAGCCTGAGTCGCAACCGTTTTTACCTGAGTGCTCTGCTGCTCAAATGCATAATCTAGTGCCAGTAGCTCAGGGCATAAGTGCTCTAACGACCCAACAGAAATACCAAACACGACTTGATCAAAATCGCGCATTCGCTTCAGCGTTTTTCTAGGTAGTGGGCGTTGATAATGCTGTTCGTATATTTGTGGCCAATCGCTCCAAAACGACTCTAAATTGACATTGTGCAGCTTGAGAAGCGAGGCTTGCTCTGCATCAATTTGCTCAAAGTTTGGCTTAGCGGGCCAACATGGCAGACCTTTAACATCCACAAGCGGTTCATACTTCCCATCTCTCAATGCCACCTGCTCAATTACTGAAATTTCTTCTACAACATAGTTTCCGTTTTCGTCTTGTCCAGGTTTTAACGACTCAATTTGGTTGAAAAACTCAAACTTTACACCGCGCTCATTGAGCAATTCATAGATAGGCGAAAATATAATATCTCCCATGCCAGCTTGCATTTTCCACATTACACCGCCCTTGTAGCACAACATAATTCTGATCATGGCCAACGACGCAACCCCGGCCTCTACATTGCCATTTTCAAAATCACCGTCTACGTAACCGAACACAAGATCATAAAACCCTCGAACTGGCGCAGACTCTACGGCATATTCTTTATCAGCCCCGTTGCGTGTCAACCAATATTTAAAATCATACTGATTTAGCACACCGAACCCGTTAGCATGTACACGGTCTCGGATCATACCAACCGTCATCGCAATGGCGAGATCTGCGCAAATATATGCGCGCCTAACAGCGGGGTTATCATCAATTAATTCCAACGCTTCACTGCGTAACCAACGTTTCAATTTTCTAACGATGTACCACGTTACAAGTCTATCTTTCGTGTTCGATAGCTTCTTATCTTTTGCTCGTAAGCTCATTAGCTCATGCAGTTGCGATATAAGGATTTTGGGCGTAGAAAGTATATCTTGTGCTTCATCTACCGCACTGTCGAAAAATGAACGCACTTTGTCTTCAACGCTATCAACTGCATCTGAAATTTCACTTGCAAGGTGCTGTAAAAGACTCCTGTCTCTACTTTTTCGAGTTTGCAACTCCACTTGCTTATGAGAAGCTTCTATCGCTTCTTCTAGTTCATCTATCCACTTATGAAGCCAAGCAATGACGAGCTCAACTAATTGCCAAAAATGAAGGTCTAGCGTGCCATCAGCGGGATTACCATCAATAAGAGGAAAATCCACAGGCCATGTTTCCCATTCATTATCTATATACTCTTGCAAAACCACAAAGCTATGCGGCTTGAGGGCTTGCTGCCAAGTATGAATCGGTATTGTTGAGGGCCTATTTAATTCGTTGTACACAGTTTCAATTGCGCGAAATGAATTCACATAGGCTCCAAACCATACATGCAAGCCATGCTCTTCTATGCGTTCGCCATATTCCGCGTTCCGGCCGCTTGCACCTTTGCCACCAAGCCGCCACCCTAACTGGTAGACAGTAATATCATACAAATCCTGCCAATTTTCTTTCTCAGTAAGGTACACAGCCGCTGTCATGGCCGATACCCCACCACCTAAGATAGCAATATTCTGTTTTGTCATGTTAAATCCTTACAATCTTTACAAATCTGCAGTAACTATTTCTTTTGCACCGTCTTGGTCAAAGTCCATGCAAAGGAAGTAAGGCAACTTGGCAAATTGCTCTCCCACTTTGATCCCAAACATTTCTTCTAGAGGAAAAGCGTCAACCTGATTAAAGGTTACTTTGTACTCATCTTTTAAAAAACCTAATTTGTGGATTTTCTTCACTGTTGAAGGAGAGTGTACGACCGCACTGTAAACACTATTTTCAGCATATCCATCTGGAAATTGTTTAAATAGAATTTGCGCTAATTGAGGATTAGAGAAACCCGTAAATAACTGCTTAAAGAAATCAATGCCAACGCCTAAATCAAGCACGCTGTTATGAATCAGGTCTGCAACCTCTTTACCAATTTCAATGGCTTCTTCAAACCAGGTATCGTCATCAGCCACTCTTTCTATCGACAACAACTCGTACCAAGCCATTTTTTTATCTGCTTCAAACGGCTGAAATGTTTCCAAGCTTAAGGAAAAATAATCGGCTCGATGTTGACTAGATGGCATCTGGTATTTGCACAAATATTTGTTATACCCCCAAGTTTCTCGGCCATTCACCAGCGCGTTTATATTATTTACCGTGATAAATGCCGGAAACCAATATAAATGCGTCATCTTATTTTCTTGTTTACTAATTTGCGCAATTGGTAGCCAGACGATGATATCTGTCTCTTGCATATACCCATAATTACTAAAAGGTGGCACTTTAGAGGCAATATTTTCGATATCTGTAAATGTTAATAAGCAATAAGAAGACAAAGCCCGAAAAGCAATGTTTTCACTTGGTACTGAATTTAGTGTTAAATCTACATAGTTTTGGATGGTATCGAGCTCACCTTTTACAAAAAAACCATACATCATTGCATTAAGCATTCTGCATGGCGGTTTTGCTATAGGGTTTCCCGGGAAGTGTCTATAAGGAATACGAGGCTGGTCTGACATACATAACTCCTTCTACTTTAAGTTTTACATAGTCAATTCTAGTCCACTTTTTATTCTCCGGTTGGCTAATTTTAACTTTATTGCTTCTTCGATATTGCCTTGGCAAACTCGCGTATAATGCTGATATGCCTGAGCACAGAAGTTTTCAGAAAGCGAGTTCATAAAACCATGTGAGTATCGTGTTCGATAACACTTTACACCGTGTACACTCGATAAGTGCCCTATGACTGGTTTAACATCAAAATGCTTTTCTTCATAGGGAAAATAGATATCAACATCGCATTTTGGATGTAACTGCAAGTGGTTGCGTATCTGCCCCGGATAAAATGCAATAAGCTTAGTAGCGCTCTTTATCGGCATCGCAGCTAGCGCGCGCCAACTAGCAACTGCCCCCGCTGAAAATCCAATTATTAAATCAGGTTGCTTACTTGAAATGGCTTCTACGACCTTCTCAACATATTTGTCATGTCCAGTCGTTTCAATAAATTGTTGATAGACGGATGGCTCATCTCTATCAATGTGCCCCTGTCTAAAAGGATAAGGCGAACAGATAGCGGTGCTGCCATCTAATTCATTTACAAAGCCCTCAAGGCTTTTTGTTTGACCGAAAATATCACTCACTACAAGCGTAATCATAGCGTTTCTCTTATTATTGAAATTAACTTGATACGCCAACCCTGTATTCTACCCGAAGTGTTTGGTTAAAAACACTTTTTACTAACCTAAAAACAAGACCAATCCCTGAACAAACTCTATTGGCCACCTCACTTATTCCCAAAAAAGGTTGGTGTACGAATTAAAATGTAGCAAAAACACTAAAATTGTAAAATTAAATAAAGATTCAAACTTATAAATTTTAACGCTCGTAATTTAGTATGAGTTGGAAATTGCTCCGTTTTTGCTAAGCTTTATTGATAATAAAAGAAGAGAGTTAAGCGTGCGCAAAACATTATTTTTGTTATTAATGCTAATTGGGCCTGCTAAAGCCAAGTCGATAGATTGGATCATCACTGATTTTCCACCCTATTACATGATTAGTGACGACCTTGAAGGTACTGGCCGTGATGAGTTAGTAATCAATTTACTTCACGATCACTTACCTGAATACAGTGAAAACAAAGTGTTTTTTCCTGCTAGCAGAGCTATCAGGGCATTAAGCGATAAAAGAAAAACCTACTGCATGTTGTCGCTTTATAAGACCGCTGAACGGCAGGCGTTTATGCACTTCAGCGACAGTTATGCGACGGTAGGCCTCTCCCCCACACTCGCTATTTCGAATAGCACACTTGCCGCACTCAACAAACAGCAATTAGAAAAAGTAGGCCTAAAACAATTTATTGAAACAAACAAATTAGTATTAGGTGTTGCCATGCAGCGCTCATATGGCAGTAGGTTGGATGAAATCATCAAATCATTGCCAAAAGATCAAGTACTCACAAGACCTGGGCAAGACGCATTGGAAAGCTTAACCAATATGCTCATTAAAAAGCGAGTAGATGCTGTTATTGGATACCCCAGTGAACACCATTATATTCATAAACTTACTCACACAAGAGCCCAACTGTCACAATTGTTACTAGATGACATCGCCCCATTGGCATATGGGTATGTGGGATGCACTAAAAACGAGAATGGTAAGCAAATAATCAATATGCTCAACGAAACAATACCTGAACTAACAGATTCGCAGGCATTCAAGAATATCATGGTTAAGTGGTTGCCTAGCTACCTAGAAACTAAGTTAGACAGATTGTTGAAAGGCAAGGTGAGCTCTTGAATCAGGCGCTTTTAGATAAGCACCTGATTAAATTCTAAAGTTAAATATTTGTTACATCGATAAACAAAGATTCATCGATGTTTGTTGAGGATACTGTCGCTTCACTAAACTGATACTCGTCACGTGCTGCGTCTCTGTCGATAGGCAAATTTTCAAAATCAAACAAATTAGTATCTGCCAGTTGGCTTGGGCTCACATTTTGCAGCGACTTAAAGATGCTATCTACTCTACCAGGCGCTTTCTTATCCCATTCAACCAACATAGCCTTAATATTTTGTCGCTGTAAATTTTCTTGAGAGCCACAAAGATTACATGGAATAATCGGGAATTGTTTGTGCTCAGCATACTTTATCAAGTCTTTCTCTCGACAATAAGTAAGCGGCCTGATCACCACATTTCTGCCATCGTCTGATCGCAGCTTTGGCGGCATGGCCTTTAGTCTTGAGCCATGGAACATATTCAAGAACATCGTTTCAACAATGTCATCCATGTGATGACCCAGTGCTAGTTTAGTTGCCCCAATTTTCTCCGCGAAAGAATATAACGTACCGCGGCGTAACCTTGAGCACAAACCACAAGTAGTCTTACCTTCTGGCACTTTTTCTCTAACGACAGAGTATGTATCCTTATCAACAATATAATAAGGGATATCCAAGCTCTCAAAATACTCAGGTAAAATATGCTCTGGGAACCCGGGTTGCTTTTGGTCCAAATTTACAGCGACAACATCAAAGTTAATTGGCGCTGCTTTTTTCAGATTCAGCAGTATATCGAGCATTGCGAAAGAATCTTTACCGCCGCTAATGCAAGCCATCACAACATCACCCTCTTCGATCATATTGTAATCTTTGATTGCATTACCAACGTTTCTACGCAGTTTCTTTTGCAATTTATTAAATTCAAGTACTTCTTTTCTATCGTCTTTCTGGTTCATTACGACTTCTCAAGCCTACGCTAAAATGGCTTTTTAATTGCTACGGGTAAAAATTTTTAGGATGTGGATTATACGGATTTTTGCTAGCGGTTGGAATATATCTGAGTAGATAAACAACCCGCATTCCAAAAGTTTTTATAAAAAATTGAAACGCCTCCAAAACCAGGGCTTTGGAGGCGTGTAAAGGTCCTTTACAAAACTGATTTAGCGCATGGCCATCATCATTTTCGCAGGTTCCTCTAAGAAAGACTTCCAAAGGTTGTTGAATCGGGCAATCGTACCACCATCAATAACTCGGTGGTCACCAGACCAGCTTACTTGCATGATAGAACGTGAGACAACATTACCACTCTCGTCAAAACGAGGCAAATGCTGTAATTTGCCCAATGCCACAATCGCAACTTCTGGCTTATTAATGATTGGTGTTGCAGTTGTTCCACCGATGGCACCGATATTAGATATCGAAATCGTGCCACCCTTTAAGTCATCTGGAGACACCCGGCCTTCTCTCGCAGCATCCGTTAATTTAGTAACTGACTCCGCTACATCAACAATCGACTTGTTCTGACAGCCTTTAATATTTGGTACAAGAAGACCTAGTTTACTGTCTACTGCCATACCTATATTGTGGTCATCAAAATAAGTGATTTCTGTACAATCATCATTTACTTTGGAGTTTAAGATTGGGAACTCTTTAATCGCAAGAGAAAGCGCTTTAATAAAGAACGGCATCATTGTTAACTTAATACCTTGCTTTGCGTATTGCTCTTTTAACGTCTTTCTAAGCGCAATCAGCTCTGTTAAATCAATCTCATCACTATATGTAAAGTGCGGAATTGTTGAAACAGAAGCCACCATCTGCTTCGCCATGGCAGCCTTCATACCGCGTATTGGTTCAACACGTGTGCCACCTGAACTTACTGTAGCAGCTTGAGGTGCAGGCACCTCTTTTTCAGGCGCAACTCCTAGAGGCGCTGACGTATTGTCACCTTGCAAATATTTTTCTAAGTCTTCTTTATAAACACGGCCATTCTTACCACTCCCCGCCACCAAACGGATATCAATGTCCATTTCTCGCGCGCGTCTTCTAACAGCTGGAGATGCAACGGCTTTGCCTGTAACAGCTTTACCGTTGACTGAATCGTTACTAGGCTGAGCTGGTTGTGGTTTATGTATCTCTAACTGTGCTTCAACGGTTTGGGCAGGTGCACTTTGCGTGCCCGCAGAGCCTGTAATCCGCACCTGAAATAGTGGGCTATGTACCTGAGCAATATCACCTTTTTTATAATGAAGCTTTTCTACTACGCCGTCATACTTTGCAGGGATTTGAACCAGAGCTTTGTCTGTCATTACATCACAAACTGCCTGATCTTCTTTGATCTCTTGACCTTCGGTTACTAGCCACTCAACAATTTCACATTCGACAATCCCCTCACCGATGTCCGGTAAGATAAAGTCTTCAAGGTGTGAACCCGTTGCTGGTGCCTGCTCAGTTGAATTTGAGCTTTCATTACTATTTGTGTCAGCGGCTTGTGACGCAGACTCACCAGCTACATCCATCGCAAATAAAGGCTCGTGCACTTTGGCAATGTCACCTTTTGCATAGTGCAGCTGAGTGATCACACCATCATGTACAGCTGGAATTTGTACAAGCGCTTTGTCTGTCATTACATCACAAATCGGCTGGTCTTCTTTTACAGTATCGCCAACCGCAACCAACCACTCTACAACTTCGCACTCTACGATGCCTTCGCCGATATCTGGTAAAATAAATTCTTTAGACATGACTTATCCTTAAAATTCCACTGACTTTTTAATCGCTTCAAACACTTTCAGTGCATCTGGTACATACTCTTTTTCAAGTGCCAATGGGTAAGGAGTATCAAGCCCACACACTCGCTCAATAGGCGACTCAAGATGTAGGAAACACTCTTTCTGAATTGTTGCTGCAATCTCAGCTCCAAAGCCATTAGTAATCGGTGCTTCATGACTAATAACTAAACGCCCAGTCTTGGTTACTGACTTGATCAGAGTCTCTGCGTCCCAAGGTAGAATCGAGCGTAAATCAATAAGCTCACAGCTAATTCCTGCTTCCTCAGCTTTCTGAGCGGCTTGTTCAATAATTTCCATTTGAGCCCCCCAAGCAAGCACAGTTACATCTGAGCCTTCTTTAACGACTTCAGCTTTACCTATTTCAATGCTGTAATCTTCTTCTGGCACTTCACCGACCGACGCACGGTAAAGTCGCTTAGGTTCAAAGAAAATGACTGGGTTGTCGTCTTTGATACATGCCCTTAATAAGCCCTTTGCTTGGTATGGATTACGCGGCACAACCAACTTTAAGCCTGGTGTGTGAGCAAAGTAGGCTTCTGGTGACTGAGAGTGATATAAGCCACCTGCGATACCACCACCATAAGGTGTACGGATTGTTAGGTTTCCTACATTAAATTCGTTACCTGAACGGTAGCGGAATTTAGCGGACTCATTTACGATTTGGTCGAAAGCGGGAAAGATATAATCTGCAAATTGAATTTCAGCAAGCGCTGGAGCACCAAAAGCTGCCAAGCCATTGGCAAAACCAAGAATACCCTGCTCTGTTAACGGAGTATTGAAAACACGGTGTTTGCCATACTTTTCTTGAAGACCTGAAGTTGCGCGAAATACACCACCAAAATAGCCAACGTCTTCACCAAAAATACAAGCTTGTGGGTGCTCAGCCATGCTGATATCTAACGCCGAATTAATGGCGTGTAACATATTCATTTTAGCCATTATTTAATTCTCCCTGCTGTTACTGGATAGGCGTCCGGATATTTTTTAATGTGCTCTTTTAATTCTTCATATTGTTGTTGTAGGGCTGGAATTGGCGTGTCGTAAACGTCAGAAACAAGCTCTTCTAGTGCAGGTTTTTGTACTTTTTCTGCCACTTTCAGCGCAGCTAAGATCTCTTCTCTTATTTTATCTTTGATAGCTTCGTCTTCATTTTCATCTAACCAGCCTTGTTTCAGTAGCCAAGTTTTAAACCTTGCTACTGGGCAGCTATTTTTAAACTCAGCTTCTTCATCTTTTGTACGGTAGCCGGATGGATCATCTGAAGTTGAGTGTGCACCTAGGCGATAAGCAATAGACTCAATCAGCACAGGCTCGCCTGTCGTCACTGCTATTTCACGTGCTTTCTTGGTCGCTTCGTACACAGCTAATGTGTCTGCACCATCCACACGGATTGTTTTAATACCGTAACCCACACCACGAGAAGCAATACCATCCCCTTTGAACTGTTCATCTGCAGGTGTAGAAATTGCGTATCCGTTATTGCGAGCAAAGAAGATCACAGGTGCTTTGTGCACTGCAGCCATATTCAGACCCGCGTGGAAGTCGCCTTCGGACGCGGCGCCCTCTCCAAAATAACAGATTGTTACGTTGTCTATTTCTGAACTCAGTTCTCCTGAAGCTTTATCAATATGCTTAAGCTTTTGCCCGTAAGCATAGCCTGTCGCCTGAGGTATTTGAGTTCCTAAAGGAGAGGAAATTGTTAAATAGTGCAGTTCATTCGAGCCATAGTGAACCGGCATCTGTCGGCCTTTACCCAAATCTTTTTCATTTGAAAAAAGCTGGTTCATAAACTGTTCTAACGTGAAACCTCGATAGTGCAATGCGGCTTGTTCACGGTACTGAGCCATGATCATGTCATCTTGCTTTAATGCGGCTGCACTTGCTGTAATTGCAGCTTCTTCGCCCAAACATTGCATGTAAAAACTGATACGGCCTTGGCGCTGCGCAGCTTGCATACGTTCATCCAACAAACGGATAAATCTCATTGTGCTATATATCTTAAGTGCAGTCTCTTTATCTAGCTCTGGCGCTGTCGCACCATCCAAGATTTCTCCCTGTTCACTCAAGATTTTCAATGTTGGAATATTAAGCGCATGACCATCGATGAATTCGAGTGCATGGCTTATATTTAACGATATGTTATTGGGGTTAGTCATAACCTACCTTCTCTTGTTGTCATCGCCAATTTGCAATACTTGCAGTCAAGAGCATCGACATACAGCCCGCTAATAGAGTTTTGAATAATTAGTGCGGTAAATGCAAATTACTTAAATTAAAGCTTTTGCCACTTTACGTTAACGTAAACGGTTATTCAACTAATCCTAGATGAATAACCGATAATTTGCATTTTTATTCTGGAAAGATTTCGATACGGTTATGAAAATACTTTTATTTCAGATGGTTAAACAAAGTTCTCGTTAACTTCCATTGGAATTACGGTTAACAATGCACGTTGACCCAGCGCAACTTTTGCGTTTGGAAATATAATTGCTTCACCTTCCACTTCTGCAAAAATCTGATTTTCACCGTCTGTGGCTAATAATTCACCTTTCGCAAAACCGGTGAAATTTACAGCACTGTCGGGGAACGGGAAAGAAAAGTCTTCACAAGTGCGATTTATTGTTCTGTGCACTGTAAACAACTCGAAGTCTTCCGCATTAAATTCCTTATATTCCACTTCTTCTTGGCTAATTAATGCTTTCAAAGTTTGCTTTGTAGCTTCGAAACTCGCCATATTGTTTTGACCAAATGGCTTCACCTGCCCGAGTTCAACTGTGAAGGCGTCTGCGCCAAATTGCTTTGAGGAAAAATAGCTAAACGTGGTTGCAGCAGAGCTCATCATTAAAACAGTATTTACACCGCATGATAATAAAAATTGAAGTTGTGATTTTTTCCACGCTTTACCATGTAAGAATGGGTAAACAGCAAACTTTTCATTTTTAGAACCACGAATAGCAGTATGTAAATCATAATGCGCGCGGTAACGGCCTTCTTCAACACTAGTAAAGAAAGTGCGTACATAGGCCTCTAACTTAGCAGCTCTAAGTTGTTCAGGGTTTTCTGAGCGATTTTCATGCGCCCCATTGAACAAGCGATTTAAGTTTTCATCCACAAAACGCTGGCCAATATTGATCGATTTAGGGTTGCCATAAATGAACAATACTCGTTGTTTTAACTCCAGTTTACCCAGAATAATTTGTTGAATGAGCTCGTCACAAATTTCGATAGGCGCGGTCTCATTACCATGCACTGCACTTGAAAGTACGATGTCTTTAGTGGTTTTGACCTTAGGCGTAAATTCAATAACACCGGTATCCATGACTTTAACCTCTGTACCATTGGCCAAGGTAAATTGACTCGGTTCAAGTGAAAATTCGTTTTCACGAGTAATGGTTAGAAAGTCGCCTGTTGTTTTTAATGTATCAAGGTACATACTGTCACCTTATGAGAGATAGAAAAAAGAAAAGGCCATTAGAATGGCCTTTGAGAATTGTATTAACTTAACTAATCACACTATCTACTAGTGCTTTCGCTGCGCTTTCAAGTTCGGCTAGGTGCGCCTCACCTTTGAAAGACTCTAAATAAATTTTGTAAATGTCTTCAGTGCCAGAAGGCCTAGCAGCAAACCAACCGGACTCTGTTACGACCTTTAAGCCGCCAATCGCAGCCCCATTGCCAGGTGCATGAGTTAAAATGTCGGTAATTTTATCTCCAGCCAATGTCGTCGCTGTGACATCGTCAACACTCAAAGCCTTCAAGCGTGCTTTTTGAGGGTCAGTTGCAGGCGCATCAATTCGCTTATAGCTTGGCGCACCAAATTGTTGCTCTAATTCACGATATCTTTCAGACGGCGTTTTGCCCGTTACCGCTAATATTTCGGCAGCCAACAAACCAAGAATAAAGCCATCTTTATCTGTATTCCAAACGTCGCCATTCTTTCTTAGGAAAGACGCCCCCGCACTTTCTTCACCACCAAATGCTAGCCACTTATCGCTTAGCCCTTCAACAAACCATTTAAAGCCCACCGGAACTTCATAGACTTCATGCCCTAGGTTACTAACGACTTTATCAATCATGCCACTAGAAACTAGCGTTTTGCCTACTTTGATATCTTTTGCCCAATCACGGTGTTGAAGCAAATAATCTATAGCCACTGCCAAGAAGTGGTTTGGATTCATCAAACCATCTTTCGTTACTATTCCATGACGGTCGTAATCAGGATCATTACCTATGCCGATATCATAATCATCTTTCAATGCAATCAGGTTAGCCATCGCAAACGGTGACGAGCAGTCCATACGAATTTTGCCATCTTTATCTAACGGCATAAACGCAAAACGAGGATCAACTTCATCATTGACGACGGTCAATTTCAAGTTATAACGTTCGGCAATTACAGGCCAAAAATTAATGCCCGAACCACCTAATGGATCTATTCCAATGTTTACCTGTGCTTTGGCAATGGCTTCTAAGTCAATTACATTAGCTAGGTCCTCAACATACGGTGTTATCAAGTCTTCATATTTAATAAAACCAGAGCGCTTAGCCTTAGCAAATGGAAATAGCTCTACTTCAACCAAGTCTTCACGTAATAACTGATTGGCTCTTTGTTCAATCCAATTTGTGATATCGGTATCAGCTGGACCACCATTTGGCGGATTATATTTAAAGCCCCCATCCTCTGGTGGGTTGTGTGATGGCGTCACTACGATCCCGTCTGCTAGCTCCTGAGGGTGCGCCCTATTGTGGCTAACAATCGCATGGCTAACGACCGGAGTTGGCGTGAAGTCATCTCCCTCTTGGGTAATCACTTGTACCTCATTGGCAACAAGCACTTCAATTGCTGAGTTAAATGCAGCCTCTGAAAGCGCATGTGTATCTTTGCCCAAGAAAAGCGGACCAAAAATATTGTTTGCCTTGCGGTAGTCACAGATTGCCTGCGTGATAGCCAAGATATGTGATTCGTTAAATTTCACATTATATGAGCAACCGCGATGACCAGAAGTGCCAAAAGCGACACACTGTTCCGGATTAACTTCTAAATCTGGCTCATTCAAATAATAAGCTGAAACCAGCTTTGGAATATTCGCGAGCTGGGATTTGGGAGCTGGTTTGCCTGCGTTTGGATGGTTTGCCATCACATTTCCTTATAGGTAGTCTCGAATGGTTTCTGCTTGTTGCTGAGAGTAGCCTAAGTTTAGCGCTACTTCGTGCAACATCATCTTTTTACGCGTGGTATTTGAATTGGTCATGACCCAATATTCACTATCGGTGATATTTTTTGGGTTCATACTGCTCCCACTTTCAAGCAACGCTTCTTTACTTTTTGCAAAATAAATTCTATCTCGCCCTTTAATTTCAAGCACTTTATTAAACTGGGCTTTATGTGTTCTGTGAAACGCAGCCAAAATAAATAAAAATCTGCCAACTACGCCCTTTTGCATAGCAAGTTCTTCTTTATTTAAGATGTTAAACACATTTGCTGTTTCTTTTACTGGCTCAGGCTTCTCCTCAACCTCTTGAATAGGCTGAATTGGTTCCACTTTTTCATCTTCGGTTACCGCTTTTACCGAATCGACCTGTGAAGGCTCTAACTCTAATAAACGACGCAGGATCTGTGAGGCGCTCTCACCAATACTCTGCGTATTGCTTGCAATGTATTGATATAGCTCGTCATCTATTTCTATTGTTTTCATGCTTGTCCTGTCATTTTGTACATATACCGCATCTGCGATGGATTATATCTAAATTTATCTTATTCCTCTACGGCTTTGATTTTTGAATTAACACTGGCAAAATAGCATCGCTAACTTGGAGGTATTATGTTACTCAATTTTAAACAAAGTGGATTGGACCAAAATAACGCTAGAACAGTGATTCTGATTCACGGTTTATTTGGCTCTTTAGAAAATCTAAATGTCATCGCCAGAGCCTTGAAACCCAATTTCAATGTCATCAATGTCGACCTTAGAAATCATGGTCGTTCTTTTAAAAGTGACGACATGAATTACCAAGTTATGGCAGCAGATGTGCTCTCGCTTGTAAGCCACCTAGGCCTTAAAAATGTGATTTTAGTTGGCCACTCCATGGGCGGTAAAGTTGCAATGCAAGTCGCGATGCTTGACGAACAAATTGTTGATAAGCTCGTTGTTCTTGATATTGCGCCAGTAGACTACCACCCTAGGCACAACACTATCATTACGGCTTTGAATAACGTGAGCCAGCAATCACCCGCGAACCGAAATGATGCCGATAAAATCATGTCTAACTATATAGAAGAGCTTGGGGTTAGACAGTTTTTATTGAAAAGTCTTGCGAAAAACCAGCAAGGTCAGCTTGAGTGGCGATTTAATTTGTCGGTAATCGAACAAAATTATTCTAGTATTATCGCTAACATAGATACACCTCGTACCTGTTTGTGTGATACGCTCTTTATTAAAGGAAATAATTCCGATTATATACTGGCGGAACATAGAGAGGCCATTGTCGGCGCGTTTGCAAACGCCAAGGCTAAAATCATTCAAGGTGCCGGCCATTGGCTTCATGCTGAAAAGCCAGAAGCTGTCAATCGTTCAATTATTGATTTTATTCAATAATTGTCAGAGATTTTTATGCCGGGCAGCTTAATTTATTGTAGATAGATATGCTATAGTAGCCGCCGTTTAAGGTTTTAGTAGTGCAAAGATGATCAGTCAATACATAAATGAGTTTGAAACTCTTGGTTTTTACTTTGCTCTCGCATGTATATTCTTTCTTATTGGAATGGCGATTCAGGACGTTCTAAAGAAGGGTGACGTGCCTAAATTTGGTCGATACATCGTCTGGCTGGTGTTGTTTTTAGGTTGTTCTGGTTTTATAGCCAAAGGTGTTATCCAAGTGTTTTGGCAAGGTGCGGGTGTTGGTTAATGGCCAAGTCTGAATTAGATAGAACAACTATCGACTTATTTGAAAATGAAAAGCGCCCTGGTCGGCCCAAAACAAATCCCTTACCTAGGGAGATGCAGCTTAAGATCAACAAGCGTAATCAAATTAAAAGAGATAGAGCAAGAGGGTTAAAGCGCGTAGAGTTCAAAGTTTCTTCAGAACTTTACCAAGCATTGAGTGATATGGCAGAAGAGCAGAATATCAGCCGTAGTGCACTCATTGAAACCATCTTGCAAGAGAAATTAGCGATTAATAGATAAAGGTAAGTAATTAATGGCAAGCGTAGGTATTTTTTTCGGCAGTGATACGGGTAACACCGAACACGTTGCTAAACAGATCCAAAAAGAATTAGGCAAGAAGTTAATTGATGTTAAAGATATTGCTAAAAGCAGCAAAGCTGACATTGAAGAGTTTGACCTAATCTTGTTTGGTATCCCTACTTGGTACTATGGTGAAGCACAGTGTGACTGGGATGACTTTTTCCCTGAATTAGAAGAAATTAACTTCGAAGGTAAGTTAGTTGCTATCTTCGGTTGTGGTGATCAAGAAGACTATGCCGAGTATTTCTTGGATGCGATGGGTATGGTAAACGACATTGTAACCGAGCGTGGTGCAATTGTTGTGGGTCACTGGTCAACTGAAGGCTATGAATTCGAAGCGTCGAAAGCACTTGTGGACGACAGTCACTTCGTTGGTCTTGGTATTGATGAAGATCGCCAGCCAGAGCTAACTGAGCAACGTATTAAAGCTTGGTGTGCGCAGGTTTATGACGAAATGTGCCTGAGCGAGCTAGAAGATTAATTCTTGAATTATTAAAACAAGCTTTGACTTGTTGCCCGTGCACGTTATTCTTAAGAAAAAGGTCGTGCTTATTCTTAAGAATTGAAGTAAAAGAAATTAGATTGAGACAGATTAAATGACTGATCACAACTTAGAGCTTAAAAAGGCGGGCTTAAAAGTCACCTTACCGCGTATTAAAATTCTAGAGATTTTACAATCTCCAGAAAATCAACACATCAGCGCTGAAGACGTATACAAGATTTTATTAGACAAGGGCGAAGAAATTGGCCTTGCTACTGTATACCGTGTTTTAAACCAATTTGATGACGCTGGTATTGTGACTCGTCACCACTTCGAAGGCGGAAAATCTGTTTTTGAATTATCGGGCAGCACACACCATGATCACTTGGTATGCTTAAAGTGCGGTAAAGTTATTGAATTTGAAGATGACGTCATCGAAACTCGTCAGGTTGAAATTGCAACTAGCAATGGCATCAAGCTGACCAACCACTCTTTGTACTTGTACGGTGAGTGCGTTGATGAGGAAGCTTGCAGAAAGTTTACTGAGTCGGAAGAATAATAATAGCGTAAAAGCTATTACGATATTAAAGCCAGCACTAAGCTGGCTTTTTTTATGGGTAAATCATACCTAGGTTGTGGTTTTCTCTAGCCCGTACAAAGCGTCCGCAACGCGCTTTAAATCCACCTCAGTCACAAAATCGTCTGACAACGTTAGTATCGCATTTAGATTGTTTTTCAGCTTATCTTTACACATGGGCTCCGGCTTTAGCGCGGTTTGTAATAAGTGAAGGGACATGTCTGCTATTAGCAAACGCTGCTTTTCTGGCCATGAGTCGTCTCCTTGAACTGCTTTGTGACGTACTATTGCCTGCTCTACTTCGTCATGGATCCCCCAACTTAAGGTTAAGATCTCCTGCCTTTTCTCTTTGTCCATAATTCCTCCTTTAAACAAAGGGTGCTACAAGCAACTGAGAATTACAATTGACAATTCGTCATATACTATGAAGAAATTAACTACTCTAGTTTAGGCATATAGCGTTCGCCTCAACTCCCCTTATATGCACTGTGTCTATTCAGTTTCTTTTGGGGTTTTTGGGATAAAAGTGTTCAGGTTGCCGAGGGCACAGCGAAAACTCACGCGTATTTTTATAAGGTAGTTTCATAAACCCAGCTACACCATAATCTTGAATACTCACCGTGTACTGAATTATCTCACGTAACAAAGCTGAAAACTTCTCTTCTTGTGCTGCATCTAACAGTCGATAGTAATAGTGGATTTTCAATCGGTCACTCAGTGACTCAAATATAATACAACCCGTATGATGAATTTTATTTAATTCAAACACGCACTGGATGATTTGCTTGGGTAAGTTGAGTTGCTCATCGGGGTCTTTACCATCTTCAAAGTACGAGTGCGGGCGGGTCACTTCCGACGCGGCTACGTGGCTAACGCTGTATTGTAGCTCTGGTAAATTTTCAAATATATAGGCGCCAGTGTCATCTCGCTGTAATTGAATTGTTTGTCGAGCATCAAACAGACAACATTTAAATAGCCCCTTTTGCTCTATTCCCTGTGCCAGCATCACCGTAGCACTGACAGCATCAGAGAATGCCTCATTTAACGATTCGTCATTTAGCATCAAGCTCGACTCAACATATACAGACTCTTCTTGCCAATGAAAACTCAACCCCCCTACCACGGGGTATTTTGCCAATCGACTAATAGATGCTAAGAAAGCTTTTTCTGTATCTCCAGTATCAAACAAAAACTCTTTGTAATACCTATCTAATTGAGCATCATTAACATCTAACAATTGTTGATTGTGATCAGCCCTGCGTAAAAACTGTTTGCGTGAACTATATACTACGGTATCAGGTTGTTCCTGTAAGTGCGTTATCCAAAAGGGAATTGGCGCTTTGCTTTGCGGCATGTCTAGGTTGGGTAAATATACTTTTGCCATTGCCGGCATATTACGCATAAAGTAATCGCCTGCCTGATCTCTCACTTCTTTGTCTTTACTTAGCATTCCATCTATAACGCGAGCAAACTCCTTTGGCAACCCCAAGCTTGCAGCTGGGATCACACTAGCACCAAAGCGACATGACTGCGCACTTGCCAGCGCATAGATAGTCGAAGCAACGCCTTGTTCATCAAATCGAGGGGAAGAGCGCGCGCCGGACATTTGCTCATCTCCGATGAAGTAGACATCCCCCATTCGCGCATTGGTACTGGCAACGTCAGACGACATTAAATCCATAATATTGCTTGCAATTGGCTCTCCGTGTACATCCACTTGTGCATAAACGGAGCTTCCCCAGTCCACCAGCGAAAAAGCATCTGAGGCTTGATCCCAGACTATATTTGAAGGCTTGATATCACCATGAACAACAGGCTGAGGTGACATGCCATTTTTTCGCTCGCGCAGGTCCACTAACACGTTTCGAAGTTTTAGAGCCAGCTGTACAAGATCACGTGCGCTGAATCGACCTTGCTTAATTGAAATCTGTTCAAGGTCTTCGCCTTTAGCACGGGCCATCATTAAAATGCCCTGCTTTTTTACTCGCTCAAACGCAAAAAACTCTGGGACCATCGGGTTATCAATCTGAGATAACATGTAAGCTTCATCTTCAAGCCTGTCGCGAACGCTTTGTGCTAGGGTAATACGTGAGAACTTAAATACCCACTCTGCACCGCCTTCTTCAACGCCCGCAAATACAAAGCCAAAAGCCCCCGAGCCGATTAACTCAACGCCTTGGTAACCGAGCAAACTTAACTGCTTTTTGCATATATTCAGCCATTGGCGGTGCTTTTTAGCATCATGATGGGACAACAAATAAATAGATTGCTGCTCATTGATATAAAAATTATGAATTGACTGTTTACTCACGGTGAGTGCTTCTCAAACTAATATGATGAATATATTGAAAAAAAGGCCGACATTTGTCGACCTTTTTTATCAATTACTGCAAAGTATAATTGCTAAGCGTTATGCTTTTTCAATTTTTGCCCAAGAATCTCTTAACCCAACCGTCTGGTTAAAAGTTAACTTCTCTGCTTTATTATCGCGGCTATAATAACCAAGTCGCTCAAACTGGAAGCCTTGCTCAGCATCGGCTTTCGCTAAAGATGGCTCTAGCTTAGCATTGTTGATAATAAGCAATGAGTCAGGGTTTAACGTCGCTGTAAAGTCCTCTGCAGCCGCTGGGTTTGGAACACTGAATAAACGGTCGTATTGACGCACTTCCGCTTCAATACAGTGTGTCGCTGATACCCAGTGGATCACACCTTTTACTTTGCGACCATCAGTAGGGTTTTTACCTAAAGTTTCATCGTCGTAAGTACAGTAAATCGTTGTAATATTGCCAGCGTCATCTTCTTCAATACGCTCCGCTTTAATCACATAAGCGTTGCGTAGACGCACCTCTTTACCTAATACCAGTCGTTTAAACTTTTTGTTTGCTTCTACGCGGAAATCTTCACGTTCAATAAAGATTTCTTTGGTAAATGGCAGCTCACGTTCACCCATGTCTAGCGTTGGGTGGTTTGGTGCTGCAAGCATTTCAACTTTATCAGCATCATAGTTTTCGATAACGATCTTAACCGGGTCAAGTACAGCCATCGCACGTGGAGCATTTTCATTCAGGTCGTCACGGATACACGCTTCAAGCATTCCCATTTCGACCATATTATCTTGCTTAGTAATACCAATACGCTTACAAAACTCACGAATTGATGCAGGCGTGTAACCACGGCGGCGTAAACCAGCAATTGTTGGCATACGCGGGTCATCCCACCCTTCAACTTGACCGTTTTCAACCAGGTCATTCAGTTTACGCTTTGACATAACCGTATATTCAAGGTTTAAGCGTGAAAACTCAATTTGCTGAGGCTGACACTCAATACTGATATTCTCAAGCACCCAGTCATAAAGGCGACGATTATCTTGGAACTCTAGCGTACACAGTGAATGTGTAATGCCTTCAAGTGCGTCAGAGATACAGTGTGTGAAGTCGTACATAGGGTAAATGCACCACTTGTCACCCGTTTGATGGTGATGTGCAAAACGAATTCTGTAAATAATTGGATCGCGCAAAACCATGAATGAACTCGCCATATCAATTTTTGCACGTAATACACATTCGCCTTCTTTAAACTCACCGCTTCTCATTTTTTCGAACAGCGCTAAGTTTTCTTCAACAGATGTATCTCTATGTGGGCTATTTTTTCCAGGCTCAGTTAGCGTGCCGCGATACTCGCGAGCTTGCTCTGGAGATAGGAAACAAACATACGCTAAGCCTTTTTCAATAAGCTCAACCGCATAGCCGTATAAAGCGTCAAAATAGTTTGATGAGTAACAAACCTCACCATCCCAATCAAAGCCTAACCACTTCACATCTTCCTGAATAGAGTGCACATAATCGATGTCTTCTTTTTCTGGATTCGTATCATCGAAACGAAGATTACAAAGACCTTTATAATCTTGTGCTATCCCAAAGTTCAGGCAGATAGACTTAGCGTGGCCTATGTGCAAAAAACCATTAGGTTCTGGCGGGAAACGCGTATGGGTTGACGCGTGTTTACCGCTTGCCAGATCCCCGTCAATAATATTTCTAATGAAATTAGTTGGGCGATTCTCTGTATCCGCCATAGGAGGTCTTTCCTCTGAATATGTAGCTTGTTAACTGAGGCATTATTACAAAATAATTTGGTAACTTACAGCGCTTATCTACTGTTAAAGCCCATTTATTTAGTGTTTTTTAAACACTGAGCAAATTACAGACTATTTTGCAGCCAGTTTATTTGCTTAGGCTTTTGTTATGTGTCCTTGCAGCGAAGATTTCAAGTATTGCAACATAGCAAGAAGAGCATATAAGTTTGATGGAACTTAACCTACGTAGTGAGTTCATTTTGATGTGTGCGCAACTTTCAAAGTACCGGCAGGAAATACGTAAAAATAGAGCGATCTTCTTTATACAAAAGACAAAGCTCTTTAGAGCCATTTACGCAAATTAACCCATATAAGATAGCAACGCATTGTAACTTGAAAAGTTCCCATGTTGACGTTGTTCACTTTGTATTCAGTTTATGTTTTAGTTACAAGGTCTGACTAAGACGAAATGAAAAGATAGCCCTCCATATCTAGTAGATATTAATCAAGGAAATAAGATGAAAAAAAGTGTATTTATAAGCGCTGCGTTGGTTGCAGGTATCACCGCATTTAGCACAAGTGCAACAGCGACTGAAAACGTTAGTACAAGTGCAACGCAAAAAGTCTGTTATTATAAGCTAACCGCAGCACACAGCGACTCGACAGCACCACTTTGGGAAACAAAAACTGTGCGATCTTGGCAAAACTGTCCGCCAAGTTGGACAATTGCAGGCCCTGGTGGATGGGCGCCCGGCGGCGTGTATATTTATCAGTATCACATATTAAGATAATGGGTTATGGCGACTTGACGCTTTGATTCTTCGCTTGTGCCAAAAACCCAAAAGAGGTTTTGGGCACAAGCTGTCGATGCAGATCACCTCATCAATACCAGTCACAATGCGCAGTGTTAGCTTTCGAGTAAATAAGCGAGACGTTGTTTAAATCGCTCTCTTGGTACTTTATTCCAAAGCTCTTTATCCGACATTTCTTTACTAAAAGATGCTAAGTCATTTTGTGCGACATAACGTTGAATTCTTCGTCGTGTAGTTGGTGTGTAATCACCACGATATCTTAAGTCTATTAGGATATCTTTGATTTTTGGGTTTAAATTTTCCCAGTGCACCGCACCATAAGCTTCAACGCAATCTGCTTTATCGCAAATCCGCTTCACATCTCTTTCCATGTCCAAATAGGTCTTTTCAAATAAATTGATCTGTTCTTGATGGCTGACTTCAAACTCTTGAAGACCGTTTTTCTCAATGAACTTTCTAGCCGTGTCACCAAATAAACCAGCCGCAGTTGAAAGTAATTTAGCATCTTTTAAGCAAACACCGGCTTCAGAAAGTACAGAAAAAACTTCTTCGGGTTTACGATGTTTTAAATCAAAGCCGCGGCCAATAGTTAGGCCAGACCCATTGGTGGGTACATGCAGAATACGGCTATGGTAGCGCCCACCCTCTTGTCCTTCCTGTTCAAATGTGAATCGCCCTATATTTGGTAATTGTATAGCCATTTTAATCCCTAATTCACTGCTCTTTCAGCCCGCACGCAAGTCGAGCCAATGTTTTATACCGATAATATACCGATATTGGGAATTATTTCACCCTTCTCGGCATGCTCTATCCCTGTTTTTACTTTAATGAGCGCTTGTTTTTGCCTCACCAGTTCAAAGTATGCCACGCTAGCAAACAGCCATTGCTGTAACTTTGATGCTGACATTCTGTTGATATGTCCAATCGTTGTATCGCACATTTCACGACTTTGCTTGATACCTAAATAACATTGCATTTCAGCCAACAACTCACCTAACAGCCCTTTGGATGCAACGAGCAATAGCAATCCTGCGGTCTTTTGATCGTAAATTTTCGCCCCTTTTAACACTTGCCAAAGTTCAAACATGTAAAGGTCTTCGCACAGTGCTGATATCTCCTCGTGAGAAAATCCATGCATGCTAAGCGTTTGCCACAGGGCTAAGCTTTTTAACCCGAATAAGGTTTCATTTGGATCTGTTGATTCTAAGTTAAATGCATACTGAAATGCTTTTTGATAATTCGCCATGGAGCCACCTTTTGATTCAACTTAACTGCTGACGCATATCGGTGGCTTGTGTGAATGGTTTTTCACTCGGTTATATCACTAACTTAATTTGCCTCGAATTTGTAAAAATACCAGGCTCAAAAAATCTGATAGCATCGACTTAAACTCACTATGGTCTTCAAAGTTTGGCGGGCAAGGCCAATGAGGAAAATGAAGCTCTGGCGCAGGAACATTTTTGTAGTAAAACTCATCAGCAAAAAATAGTGGCTGAACCTGACTTGTGACCAGTTCCGTCAGGTACTTGGAGTAGATAAAAGAATGATTAGGTCGCGTAAAAATAAGTAACCGATTTAGTCCAATATCTGGCTCTGCTTGGTTACCTGAAAACAGCAAAGTGACCTGACTTATCACTTCGATGGCTGAATCCCCTTCGTGCAATGTTTGCTTTTCAATTTCAATTGAAGCTGTATACCCTTGCTCGACCAAGAGTGCTTTTGCTGTTTCTAAATGCGGCAGCACTCTGTTTTCAAATAGGCTATTCAAGTGCTGTAAAAGACTATGTCGATTATAGTCCAAGTAAGATTGTACTTTAGATTCAGCTACTTGATACTGCTGTTGACGCACCTGGTGCTCTTCAATCAGGGCGCGTAAGTTTGAATAATTATTTACAGGCATACACTTCTCCATTTTAAATTAAGGTTGGTTAAACTTGGGTGATACCAACCCGTTTGATACCTTGCCGTTGGTGGGTTGAAGGACCAAAATTTACTTCAGTCCGCTATTATTGTTTTTTTTAAAACGCGCGCAGGCGCAATTAGTGAATTTTTAAAAGACGAGAACATGCAAAAGATTCAGATTCTCTCTTGCATGCTCCAATTTTATAGAAGGGCCCGCCGCAAATTACACGCCGTACTGCCACTCGATGTTGACAAGATCATTTCCTAGCCAAGGCAATTGAGCGATACCTAAACCCCAAGGCAATTTCATCATTAAAATATCTTGAGGCTTAGTCTCTACAACAATGCTTACACCATTTGAAGTCAGGTTAACTTCACCGTTTCGATGCAAAAACATCTCCCTAAATACATTAACTGGCATTCCTTTGAGCGCTTCCCAACGAGTAATTGCAACGTATAACAATCTATCGAGTTCAGAAGACTCAGCTTCAGTTAATGGTTCGCTATACTCATAAAAGTGGTCTAGCGGTAAACCAAGCAACGCATTGATTGCATAGGTTTCATTGTCTTGCTGATCTGTACTCACCAAACTGCAGAGTAGTTGATGCGCCTTTTGCTGGCACTGTTCATTGCAAAATGTCACTTCGTCAGATTCATCTTCGTAAAGCAGTTCAAATTTGCGAAACAAGGTCTCTAAAAATGGCCACAATAATACAATGCCAGCATCTTCACTTATTAACCTTTGTGTGCTTGATTGATATGCATTTTTTGCACTTTCAAGTGCAAGTACAGTTTGTTTTTGTAGCTGAGAAAAACCTGCTGCATAAATACGAGCCTCATGTTTTTCTGCTTGTTTTTCCAGCCGCTTTATCAGCGCTTTGCTTTGCGCCACAATACGCTTTGCACTCGAATAGAATTGCTCCGTTTTGAAGAGCGAATGGTTACGAGACTCATAAGAGCTGTCTTCTCTTGTTAATTCAGCCCCTTGGGCAGCTGATTGAGCCTCGCCTAAATGCGTGGTTAAAGTGCTCAATTTAATCTTGCTTAGCCTCTCCTCAATACCATCAATAAACTGCGTCAGTGTTTGCTGCACCTCATGATATGAACTTGCGGACTGAATGCTAACCAAGTCTATCAACAAGTCTGCCGGAGCATAGTTTTGCGATGTGTCTGACTGAGCCTCAGATTCGATGTACTGTGATGAGCTCGACTCCATGATTACATCACGCTCGCTTGCAATGTTAACGTCCAAGTCCATAGCATACAGGTTTGTCAACGCGTCAACGCTGCGGTGTAAAAGCCCTCCCCACCAACTTGATGTTTTCTGGGTTAAGTTTTCGAGATAAGGATTTAAGACATGGATCCGTTTTTGCAAACGCTGCAGTTTGAGTAAGCCTTTGTCTATTGTTCGACTCACCTCCTCGGCTATTTCACTCACGTCATTCTCGTTCAATAGCGTTCGCCAGCTGATAAAGCAAAGTGATAACTCAACGGCTAGCTGGTGGATATCTCTGAGACTGACTGCCTGAGCGATGCTCTCCAGTTGCTGTTCAAGGGTGCTGAGATAGCGGCGTATTCGAGTCAAAACCTCAAATAGTTGCGCGTGTTTTAATTGCCCAATGGCCAAGTTGTTTTGAGCCATGGTTAACTGTACGTCGGTCAATGCGCTGTGATCTAACGACCTCAATGACTCCTCTTTGGCCCTTTGCGATGTAACACGCTTTTCCAATGCCATACATCCAGTATGGGTGGCAGTGCGTAGTGTTTTACAAAGTAAACTTAACTCTTTAACAGCCTCGCATTCAAATTGCTGATTAGCGTACGTATTGGTTTTAGCTACGTCGTCACTCTCTAAGTTTTGCGCTTTTAATTGCAAAGTGCCATATTTGCGTACCAAAAGAGCAAGTGCTTGTGTATTGGCTCCTAGAATTTGCGTCTCTAATAGTGCTTTGTCTGCTAAGTTTAGCCCTTGTTTAATAACACTAAGGGCCAAACGATACTGAGAAACCTGAGCTCGCTCAAAATATCTCGTTTGTTGCTTTGCAATCAGTTTAGAAAGCGGCCCTTGTAATTCTACAGCGCAAGCAAGCGTCGTTTGGGTCTGTGCCGCGGCTTCATCAGTTATAGATCCAAGCTCAACATAGGTTTCTGAGTCTAATTCATTATAAAGTTTAGGTACTTCTGATAACTCTACAAGCGCTTCACTTTGTAGCTGTGTGATACCACAGTCCTGAGTGACTTCATGTTTTTTCTCGACCAGCCAATAACTTAGTTCATTCAGTAACTCGGTATACCCCTTTAAATTGACATTTTGTTGTAGCGGAGCACCCAGTATTCGCACAGCACTGCAGTGATTTTGCAATTTCTGCAAAATGGCAGCTGGCGCACTGTCCAATGTACAAACTAAAGCTCTAATTCTATTTGCGTAAATATAATTAAGCAGCCGTTCTGGCGCTTTATCTATCGCTTGAAGTTCGCGTTTTACGAGCTTGAGTAAATAGTCGACCTTCCTTGACTGTTTTTCTGCTCTAGACTTCTGATAAATAACTGCTTTCTTAATGTGTTGAAGCAGCTTGCAAATAGGTTGCGGCAGCTCACTCAACGCATCCACTTCGGCAAAAAATGACAACCATTTTTTGCTATCAAATTGCAAAAGCTCCTGATGCTCACCGCGACCAATCAATAACTTATTGAGTTTTTGTAACGCAAAATAAGACGATCTAAACCCTTGCTTAAACTGTTGATAAAGCGGCATAAGCACCCGCTTTTCTTGAGACCCCAAAGACATCTCATCAACACCATTAAAGCCGGTATCACTGCTGAATGCTTGCAAGATATCTTTTAGTGATGTCTGGGTTAAGGCTCGTTGGATAATATAAGTTAAATCTTCCTCCACGCTCGAATTTGACAAAACGCCATTGGCAATCCGAGCCAAAGTGCGCCGGTCATTACTGGTCACTTGACTAGACGACTTTATCGCAAACCAGGTTTTCAACAACTTAAGTTCACTTTGTGGACGCTGTAGAACAGATACCACTCGATTTAATGTTGGGCGGTCAAATTCGTTATTATTAGCGAAGCAACTGTAAGCGCTCACCAATACTTTAAGGTGCGTTTGTTGTTGCGACTGGCTGTTTTTCATTGCGCAGTAAACTGACTCAATATCAAGCCAAAATAAATATCGCTCTTTTACAGATAGCTTTTTTACAATATCCATGATGTTTACAGTGGTAGATTCACCAATGAATACGTCGATAAAAGAAGCGATTTGCTGTGCCTCAACACTCATCGCTTTAATAAAACCACTTCGCACAGCGGGCCATTCAGCAGAGGCTATGAGGTTCAAAAACACCGATTTATTTTCAGCTATACATTTAAAAAAGGCAGCTTTTAAACAATCCATTACCTTTTCATCTAAATGGGTAAAGTCAATATCCACCACATTCGATATTAGTCCATTCGCTTCAAAGCTTGTTGCCGAGTTTTGTGCTTTTAGCTGTGCCTCAATAGAGTGTTTTAACACCCGTCTGATAATAGGGCTAAATACACGTTCAAAGTACCCTTTTGGATCTGCCTGTAAAGCTTTTAAATCAATATCTGGTAGTTCAATACTAATATCATCTAAACTGATTTCATCTCCTTTTAATAACGCAGCTTCAGATACATCCAGTTGCAACTGATTCATTGCATGATGCAGCCATTCTTTTAATAGGGACTCTAGGGCACTTACGCTGTATTGCCCTGAGTCAATGAGAGATGAAGGGGCTTCGATATCAGCCCCTATTTGCGCGATTGCTAGTTTCATAATTACACGTGGTCATTGCGCCAGAAGTAGCGAGAGTCATTCATTGGTCTGTCCAAGAACAATGCATGCCATAGGAAGTCGCCTTTATGCTCCTCTTGCTCTTCTTCTAGGTGATAACAACCAGCACTGTATATATGGTCGCCTTCACCTTTCTGAGCTGTATTACGGCGCCAGAAGCCTTTGCAAATTAAGTTCTGACACTTGTAAGCGCCACCACCATGTAATTGAGCGACATTGCTGATTGCCAATACTTCGCTTTCATCGCAGTGTGCTACCGCACCACCGCGCTCTGCTTGGCAATGCTGAGCTTCTATTTTGGCGTAACGTAGGCCATATGCAGCTCCACCTTGGCGCCCTGCTCGACAATTACGAATGTGCTTGGCCTCAATGTTGGTTGTATCTTCACCGTAAATTGCCCCACCATCACCACTAACACAGTGATTTTCAATAACACAGTTAAGTTCAATTTGGTCCGCGTAGCGAAGATTAAACGCGCCGCCATTGCCTTCATACATGCTCATCTCGCGAGATACTTCATGAATCGCGCCATCAAAAGTAAAACCATGCATGGATACATGTTTTACTGGCGCATCACGGTCACCGCGAACAATGAAACGACAGCCCACATGTGCTTTGACGATACGTGTTTCACGTTCATTAAACCCGATGATACTCAGGTTTGAACCTACCTGGACTGAGTTTTTAAGTTTATAGGCACGAGAGACTTGTCTGTGACCATTGTGAGGGAATAACAAAATAGTCATGTTATTTAAGTTTTCACGACTAAAGACCGCATCGAACTCGTCTTGGTTGTGGACAGCAACCACCTTTTTGCCGCGCCCAAATCGCCATGCATGTTCATCCACATACGCTTTAACAGCCGCTTGCGTTGCAATCACATGATCTGATGGCGCGTCGCCACCGAGTTCAATATCCGCAGATGTTGCTTCAATACACGGACCGGCAGGCATTTTCAATGTTGTCGGTGCCAATTCACCTTGTACAGAGCAATCGCCAACAATCTGCGCGCCTTGGTCTAAGTGCAGCTGGCTTTCAAGGATCAGTTCACCTTCGACCTTCAACTGCTCTGTTACACGCACATCGCCTTGTACGTCGAGCTTATGTTGCGGTTGAGCACACCCTAAACCTAGGTTTGCGTTACCATCTAAAATCAGTTCAGAATTACCTCTCACGCCAATATCAAGGGCATTCTCTCCTTCGCTAGTGTTGACAGCCAACATTGCGATTTCGGTATGCACATCACCCACAGAGACTTTATGCTGTACATCTAGCTTCTGCGCTCTGACCATATCGCTAAACTTAGCAGTGCCTTGAACAGAAAGCGTATTAAGCATATTTACGGCAGGCTTCAATGCAACCTGAGATTGGGGCTCTAAACCTTCAACGATTAGACTTCCACGAATTGTCGCATCTTTATCTAAATGAACAGCATCTTTGAAGTACGCATTGCCCAAGGCGGTCAATTCGCCTCCCAGATGCAGGCTTTTAGCAAACACAGCGTCACTCTCAAGTGTTAACTTGCGCTCAATAGTTGTTTGCCCTTCGATGGTGACCGTATCTTTGAACAAAGCATCGTCATACACAGTAAGGTCAGAGCGTAGTTCTACATCACCCAGAATTTTCGCACCGTCTAAGCATTCAAGTTGACCTGTTCCTCGCAGTACACCGTTAAGTTCTATATCACCCTCAACTTTTACGTCGCCTACGATATCCAGTTCGGCTTCAGGTTTATCGTTGCGGATCCCCACTCTACCATCTTGGAATACAATCGGATTTGCGCCTTTATGGTAAATTGCAAACGCGTGCTCAAAATGATTTTGTTCAAGGCTGAGCTGTGCGCTGCGAAGAATTTTCACTTCATCTTCGTCAGATGCATGCATCGCAACACCAATGCGCGTTTCACCGAGTAATTCTGATGTACCGTAGACATTAACGTTGCTTCTAAAGCTCGCGTATTCGTTTACATGCAGGCTGTCATCTATTTCGAGGCGACCTTGGATTGCCAAATCTTTTCTGAATCGTGCATCTTCGGCAACATCTAGCATAAACTCAGGTCTTTCCATACCAAGCCCTAAGTAACCGCGACTAACAACCATTTGTACATTGCCTGCAGGATCGTCGACACGTATCGCTTGTAAATCTTTTTCACTAATATGCAATCGTGCACTTGCCTGATAAGGTGCAAGCGACAAATTGCCTGCCACATCCAAATCGGCCCTAAAACTCACATCATTATTTACCGTCAGCGCATCTCTACCTTCTGTGCCCTGAATCTCAACGCTCCCAGCCGCATAATGCTCTCCGTGAACATTCAAATCTTCTTCAATAATTACTGAGCGTCCAACTTCTAAGTTTGAACTGATGGTCGTATTGCCTCGCACTAGCAAGTCATGTTCAAGCGTGGCTCTTTGCGTCACATTCAGTTCGCCATCCAGCACGGACTCACCAGACACCTGTAAAGCTGCACGCTGCGCATCACCGGTGTTATTTGTAACACTTACAGCTAAGCCATCTTTAAGCGTCGCATGGCCCATCAATTTGGTTCTGCCGTCAACGGTCAATGCATCACCGTTATGATTGACATTTAATTGACCAGTAACATCGGCACGACCTGTCACTGCCAAATTAACTTCATTGCTAGGCAGCATTTGGTTAATGGCGAGTTGACCTGGGGCCGCATTCAATTCGGCATCACCTGCGGTGTTCGTTACTTTAAGAATGGGCGTTTCTGCCTGCTGAGTAAGCGTCAACTGGCTCGCAGAGAAGTTAACCGCAATATGCTCGTTTTCTACAATTGAGAACGCGCCGTGTAAGTCTGTATTACCATATACACTGAAATCCGCTGACTTTTGTGATGTCCCCACCACAGTTTGCGAAAGCATTGCGCTGAATCCACCAAACTCGCTGTTTTCATCCG
This sequence comes from Pseudoalteromonas luteoviolacea S2607, assembly GCF_001625575.1. Classification (GTDB taxonomy): domain Bacteria; phylum Pseudomonadota; class Gammaproteobacteria; order Enterobacterales; family Alteromonadaceae; genus Pseudoalteromonas; species Pseudoalteromonas luteoviolacea_E. Next base: position 159,017 of record NZ_AUXV01000008.1, on the reverse strand, counting down.
CAATGTGAACCCCAGTAAGTGAAGTTACATTTTTGTCAAATAGTGCGGCTTCTCCGACATGAAATTGCGCCTGAGGGTTTGCTTGAAAAAAGCCGATATTTTTCGCTTTAGCATGTATCAAAGAAGTCGTATTAAGACCATCAAAATAACTGATATCAACACTTTGGGATTGTTCATTGTGCGCTAAAACAGATAGCTTCGCATCCGTAGTCCAATCACTTTGTAAATTGTGCTTTGCAATAACCACATGTTCGCTGAAATCTGCTTGCTTGACCTTAGCATGTTCAGTCACCGTGAGTAATGGCGTAGTTACATCTCCTTTCACTGCAAGAGACAATGTGGCATCCGAGCTACCCATGACCGCTTCGCCACGTTTCACACGCACCAAGTGATTACCCTCTTTGTCTTTCACAAGGAGCGCAGGAGTTTCAGAAGCCGTGCCTTTTACGGTAAGCGTAGCATCATCTGAAATCGCATTTTCGCCAACGGTTAAAGCTTGTTTGGCAAGCGCTTCTGGCGAAACAACCTGTACGTCGGACTCTATGACGTCTGCTGCATGAATTGAGGTAAAATCGGCGTGAGCTCTAACGTCCAACGTTGTGTTAATAATTGCCCCTGCGTCACTTTGAACCGGCACATTTGGTTGCTCACCCACTTGTAATTGACGTGTGCGTGTCTGTCCAAGTACGGTTGTGTTTTCAGAGACATCCAATGAATTCAAGTGGGTATCACCGGCATTCAAAGTCATTTCAATCTCTGCGCGATTTGCAGTCACTTTTTCACCCACATTTAGGTTTTCAGAAACTTGCGTATTTGCCCAGATATTGACGGGGTGTTCACCTACTAAAGGTGCATTCGTTACTTTAACTAACGAATCATTGGTGTTGCCAAGGTTAAGAATATCTCCTTGATTACTTTGCACATCTAGCTTAGCCGTCGGCGCTTGAGCGCCCACAGAGAGCCCTGTTTCCACATGTACATTTGCGTTAAATACCGCACTGCCCGCGACATCTAAAGACTGCCCAATCTCCACTTCTCCAGCAAAGGAAGCGTTACCATTATTACCTAACAGAATGTGCGCTTCGTCTTTATTTTTACCAACCAACACTTTATTGGTTACATGGAAACTCTCATCAGGCGTCGCTGTACCCACACCCACTCGCCCTTCAGGGTTGATGATAAATGGTGTGGCATCTTGGTTGAGGTCATCAACTCGTAATAAGTCGCTTGTGTCCGTAGAGCGCTTACCGATATGTACCTTTGCAGCTGTGCTTTGCTCATCCAAGCCGACGCCCAACTTAGGCACTTCTACATGCGACTCAAAAATAGACTTCTTGGCCGCGAATAGCTCTCCCTGGAGCATCGTTTTTTCTGCAACAGTTAGCTGATGAGCAGTTGTAGCGCCACCCAGTTCAGCCTCACCTGAGACATTCAAAGACCCTGCCTGAACATCTTTTTCTGCAATGACCGACTCTTTTGCCCTTAGCGTGCCTGATGTCGTTACGTATGGCTGATTGTCTGCATCTAACCCTGCCTCTAGTGCCTTAGTCGCGCCTTTTCTCACGCTAATCTCACCCGCAGTCAAACGCTCACTCACATTGGCTGATTGTGATTTAAGTTCACCCGTTGACTTAACGTTACCACTAACTTGTAGCAAGTCGTTTGCATCGCTGTCGACCTTTACCTTGTCGTACATTGTCAATGTATCAGCTTCGACCTTTAATGCTTTTAGCTCGCCACCATCAGGTGACACATGTAGTTTATGGTCAACCGTAACTGCAGAATCATCGACTCTGAACTGCTCAGTTTCACCGTCAGGGCTCACTGATAAAGTAGACGTCACAGAGATTTCTTGCTCATCGCCATCTTGAGTGACAGCTATCGGATCGTCAATTTGATTAAACCCAGAGCGGATCAGGGATTCAAAATCATCGCCAGTTGGCGTTTTAAGATCGTCAAATTTATCAATCAATTCAGACCGGCTGCTTTTAGCAATCACTGATGTTGAGTCGCACTCGGCTACAATTTCTTGGTCACTGACTTTGTTCATTCTTCGTTTCCTTCAGGATCTATTCGATTTGGCACGCTGGTAGCGACGATGAATTTCGAAACTACCGCTGTATTTGAGTTAATTTGAGAAAAAGACACCGGCAAAATCGGCTTAAGGTAAGCCAACGGCGAATAGCCTACGGTGAATCGCGTGTTGCTATTTGGTTGTGTAAATGCATTCGGCGTACAGATATGATCGATACATAACTGTGTTGCTAGGTAGATAACCTGCTGTGCATTAAACCCTTGCGGATATAGTGCTGAGTGCGTTGAAATAACCTCAGTGATCTTATCCATAATGACTTGATATGAGTCGCCATTTAGATCTAAATCATCGGGTAACTCAGCCGATGCATAACCTTGTAATATTTGCAGTAGGTATGTTTCTAGTACTTCAGCACCTTGCGGTTTTGCTAAAACATACTCAATAATAAGCTCGATAATCATGCCACTGTTCAACAGTAGCGATTCCAACAATTCACCAATGTCTGTTGCTACGTTTGTAATGTGCTCTTGCCCTTCGCAAAACCGCTCTCTTTGTGCCTGTCCGTAGAAATTTAACCAGCCGTAGTACAGCCGCTCAAACAAGCTCATTTGTTCACGCTGCAGCCATACGCAATGCACTGTCATATGAAGTGGGACATGTTGCACAATTTGGCTTTCGACCAGGCGCTGGAAATTCTCATTGTTCAGTCGCGTTGTCCAATTAGGCAGCACAAAAAACAAGGTTTCACTTTGCTGCTCACTAATAAGATCTCCCTCAAGCAAATAAAAGCTTTCTCTATTGTGTGTTGCCAATGGCATTTGCCCTTGGTGAGAAAAGCCTAAGTTGCGCATAACAAGTTGGCTTAGACTGGACAGGTGTGCGGTTTTTGGAGTTTTGGATAGATAGTTAAAACCGCGGCATCGATTGTGACCTAGTGCACCTATCTCATTGAGAAGTCGGCATTTGTCGATATACTGGCGAAGCAACACCAAACGCGTTAATAGATCTTCTCCATGGCTTGGATCCAATTCGCATCCTGACAGTGCACTAATATAAAAACTAAATGCTTCGCGATATTTCAACAGATTGGCATTGGGCAGTTTAATTGCAAACCGCGCTAAAAGGTGTGCTGCGCTGTCGTTTAAACGGGTTAGTTGTGCAATTGAAAAATCAACTTCCAATTGCTGTTGTAAGCCTTGCTCAAGATAGTTGGGCATGGCGACCCTAATTAGGTGATTGATCCCACTTATACCTGTAACTGCTTGGCTTAACTGCGTATGAGGTAATGACACTGCGCGTTGCCAAAACTTGTGTAACATTTGCTCAGAAATGGCTTCACTGGCTAACATACAGTCTAAGACCGTGCCTAAGAATTCAAAGCTTTGCTGTTGAGGTAAGGCCAGCACATGCGGCAATATATCGATTTGTTTATGCTGATCCGCTAGCAGCTGGTCAAAAAGATGCAGATAACCCTTAAATTGTAATAATTGCGCTTTTTGTGCGGAGTCTATTTCACGGTTGAGCATTTGCTCAGTAACCGCATAGGTCTTAGGCAGCTCATGCTGCAAAGAGTCATAGTGGCTCAAATGTACATATTGCCCCTCACTTTGCGCAAAACTCTGCTCGATAACCATCGATTCTGCGCTCAACTTAGCAACAATGCCCGATTTTATTTGTGCGATTTCTTGCTCACTCAAATGATAGTCTTGACCTTCAATGACTAACGACAGCCCTTCAAAGAAAGCGTCATTTGAGAATCCGAGCTGTGGCGCCAAGTTGTTTTTGGTAGGGTCTAACTCAGCAACTTCAACTTGCCAATATTCATAACCAGGTTGAGCACCACCTTCGGTAATAAACCTAAACTCCTCAATTTGTTTGATGTTTTGGTGTTGGCGCAAGACATCGAGAATATCGGAACTATATAAGTACTTTTTAATGGGCGTATTTTCGAGGTCGCTATCTAAAATGTAACCATTATTTAGCCGAGGTCCTTGATAAACATCCTGCACATACATCCCCATATTAAACAACTCTGTCGCGCTATATCGTTTGACCGTGGGGGAGATTTCTAATGCAACTTTAGCCAAAATATCAACCAAAGCGTCAACGATGCTATTTGTATTTTCAAGCACCATTTTCATGCCAAGCTTAACATCAGCAGGGTTATAAAAAGCGATATCACCCAGTTGGTGAGTCACGCACCGCCCTTGCGAAAACACTTGATGAATGCGGTTTTGTACTTGTGCTATTTGCTCTGGTTCATAGTTATAAAGTTGCACCATTAAATCAAAGCAAGTTTCACCGTTTTTCGTCTTATCGCTAGTTTGAATATCTAAGTTTTTGATAAATGGAATATCCAAAAACAAGCGTCGATAGTCGGCAAGTGTTACACAGTGGCTGAACATCACCGCTTCAGACGTCAAAAACTGCTGAGGTTGGCAGTTGCTTTGGGGGTCGACTTCAAGAAGATCCGCCACAGGGTAGCTCAGTTTGTAACTTAAATCAGACAAGACATAGGCGAGTACTTCGAGCAAAGTAATGCCAGGATCAAAAAGGTTATGATCACTCCAAGTTTCAGGTGCCAACTTTTGCAGCTGCTCTACCCCTTGCTGGCGCAACCCCGTTAGGTCTTGCCCGGGATGCAACGAAGCATCTGAAGCAATTTTCAGTGCATTGGATTCCATGTTTTTCCTCTGGGAATTTGGTCAATATTTGAATAGACGGAGCGCGTTCATATCTGTGAACGCAGATGTGAGTGTTTAGAAACCGTGGTCAGTGGTGCACTATTGCACCACAAAATTATGTTGAATTTTCCATTTACCGATACCTTCAAAAACATCGCCGGCCACATTAGTCAGGGATATCTTGTGATTTCGACTCGGCACCAAAATTTCGTCCATGCTCTTAGGCGATACCTGTGCATATTGACGAATTTTGTCATCAAGACGCTTGCCTCGGATAACTTGTACCATTTTCACTGCCTGATGCATTTCTAGCGCTTGCGCAACGTCCGCCAAGTAAATGGTATGAGATAACTTCTCATCACTCTTATTCCAAGGTGTCAGCGTGTCGACAACAAGATCGTTCAGCTCTATCACAGTTGTTTGAATATCAAACCGCGGATCGATTTGAATAATGATCTCTAATTGAACTTCCACATAGATTGGATCAACAACCGTAATATCTAAGTTGGGCACTGAGCGTAATTCAACTTCATCCTGGATTTGACGCATCAAGTATCTGGGGACTTTAGGCTGTAACAGTTCAGTGTCATGGTTGAGCGGGATCACCATCATGTTTACACCGTCACTGGTTTTATAAGCACGCACCGTATGCAATTCAGGAAATGTTTGCAGTGTATGATGTTCAAAGTCCCAACCTGTTAACAGTCGGTCTCGATGCCTAAGACGCTCGCTCACACGCAAGTTAATACGGCTATCATCTTCTTTAACCCGCGCACCAAAGCTATCAAATGGTTGTTCAACGGATGAGATAAGCGGATCTGTGATTACCAGTTTTTTAATACTCTGTGCTGGAAGAGGCTTTAAATAATGAGACTCGGGATGGCTTGTCGAACCCAATGTGACTTTTATCGCTTGCGAATGAACACCTTTTAGTCTTGAGTAGATTGGGTGTGTGTAATCACTCGAGAGTACTGAAGAGTCAATTGCTGCACGGATCCAAACTTTGCCGTCATGATTAAATTGATCGGTTAAATCGAACTCTGGGAAAGAAAAAATAATGATACCAGAATCCAATAAATCATAGGTGTTGTCTTGCAAAATACGCCCTTCACCACCCGTACCCTGTGAGTCCTCCCGACTAAAATGATGCCATTTCCCTTGATTGTAGTATTCCCACTTGAACGTTGGCTGCTCAACAAAGTTATAGCCATCAACAGCTTCTACTTGAAATAACACGCTGCATTGACCAGGTGTCACCATAGCGCCTAGTGCAATGTACAAATAGCCTAAATCTTCAATCTGAGGTAATAGATGCAGGCTGTTTTGGTCTTCAAGTAACTGTAATTGCCTGCCGATTGGAGAAATATGTTCAATCCAAATTGAATTGCCAATAACATCTCGTTGCGCACGTGAAATACTCTGGCTGTAATAATTGAGTTTCATGGAATCAAGCAACGGGGTATAAGGTTCCGGCACTTGTACAGGCATAAAGTCCCCATCTGCGGGGTCCCACTTGGTTAGATTAATGCTGTTTTGATATGCATAATACTCAGCAACTTTTAAGTGGTATGGATGCCCAAAGTCCTGATTCGACAATTCAAATGTGTACCATTTAGGCCACTCTTTTGCTTGCGTTAAGTTGAAAGGCAACGTCAAGTAATCGCGGCTTCCGTTGTCGTCATCAAAAGTGAAAGCAAGCCGATTCGTCGCAATATTATTTTCGTTACTAGGTAAGCTCTTTGCTACTGAAACCGGTGCCTGTTCGCTGTCCCAAAGGTCGTCGTTGTAAAACAAGTCCGACTCAATTTTGTGATGGGTTTCACCATAAGTTTCGTCTGACTGAGAAATGAGGACTTGGTTTGTTGGCCATGAGGGCGTTGTTTGTGATTTTTTGGCCTCAGGAGAAGGTGAAATCGCACTTTGGTAGTCGAGATAAGTTTTGTAGTATGTGTCAAAATCATCTGGTCTTGCGACCCAATTTAGTTCGACACTTGCCCGCGTTATGCGTTTACACAGTAACTCTGGATGCGTAAATTCAAATTTATCAGCTAGTTGTGGTGCGAAACCGAAAGGCTCGAAAGGCTTCGTCATATCTAAAAAGCCAATGCCGTTGTTACCAATCAATCCATGTGCACCTATTACAAGTACGCTGATCCTCACTTCTTGCACTTCATTTAATGTAAGAGACTCTAGTAACTTTTCGCGTTTGTCTAAGTCGATGCTGTATAGCGCTTGGTACTTGGATTTTTTAAGTACAAACGCCAAATATGGCAGCACTTTATCTTGCCCAATATAGGTGTCTGTAACTGGCGCAATGGGTGCAAATAATTCGTCGATAGTGATGTTAATCTCACTCTTTTCAGAGTTCAGAGAGAGCTGTTCTGCTGACAACAATACAGGACCATCTTCAGTACTGACCCATACATCAAAGCTCTCTAACCAAGCGGTTAGATCTAACGGGCTCTCTCCAAATTCATCGCTGGAAAATCGCATTGAGATAATGCGTTTGCCACTCGATAAGAACAAGTCTTGAGACGCCACTTTGAAGCCAATTTCCACTTCAGGCTCTAACTCACTTGCCTTGTTATCGCCAAAGGTCATCACGCTCGATTCGAGCTCTATGCCCGCTTCGGTATCACTAAGTACGTGACGACATATGCCAAGACCAGACGCCAACGTGAACTTATTTACAGTGGTAACATTGTCAACTACAGCACGATTAATGGCACAGGGTTCAGTGGAAAGATAAGTAAGGTCATTACCCTCTTCATCTTTGCCGCCATCGAACTCGGTCCCTGGCTGTAAAGTCATAGAGTCCACATCATTGAGCGCAATCAATATGTGCGCAGCATCTGGTTCCGCAGCCAATGGCTCAAAACCAAGAACATCTCGGTAATAATGGTTTAAGTGACGTTCAATAAACTCGTTAAATTGACTTTGAGTATGAGAGAGTAAATCAACAAAAGACAATAACAGCGCCAAGTCTGGACGTTCAGCAATTTTGGCCGTTAACTCATCGGCTTTGCCAGTCAATACAAATGCACTTAACGCTGCGAACTTTTCTGCATCAGGTAGTATCTTGTACCACGTTTGCACTGGACGCCATGTATCTGTGCCAATAAAGTTAGTTTGTTCAGCTATTTTAGCTAAATAGCCCAGCCACTGCTCAATTGAGCGCGGCTCTATGTTGTAAAACCCACTTGAGAGTTCAGGTATTAGACGCCCAGTTTGACTCAACCCGGTTTGGTAATGGGTAATATGTGAAAGACTACGAGACTTAGAAGTCATGTGATTACCTTATAATTTCGAAAAACGAACGCATAAACGTAACCACACGTACCAACCTAAGTTGGCAAGCTATAGTGCATTACGGCGTTCATGCAGATTGCAACAGTGCAAAGATAAAATAAGTAAAGGTGTCGCTCAGAGTGCTCTGAGTCGCGAGCAAAAGTAGCTAGACAGACTGCTCAGACAGATAGAATGGAAATACCATATTGCTGCGGCTATTTGTTTTGCGAATCAAATAGGTCAGCTCAATCAGTAACACTCCGTCATAGAGCTCTTGAGGGTCAAAGGAAATATCTTCTAATATTATCCTAGGTTCGTGATTAAGCAGAACGGCTGAAATCTCTTGCTTTAAGGTGACGAGCGCCGCTTCACTGGCATCTTCAAACACAAAATTTGATAGCCCAGAGCCAAGTTCAGACCAAAATGGTCGCTCACCTTTTAGTGTATTTAAAGCCGTGGCAATCGCCTGCTTTACAAGCGTTTCTCCTTCAGCCATTTCAGGCCCTGAGTCTGGACTTGCAAATTGAGGTGGAAAACCCCATCCCCGTCCAAGAAATGATTGGTCCATACATAATTCCTCTTTATCCAATTTCCATTTTGTCTGTCACTACAGCCACTTTTTTACTTTCAATGGTGATGGATTTATCCATCTTGATTTGACTGTCATCTGGCGTTTTAATCACCACATCAGTTTTTGCAGTCATGCCCGCTTTGTCTTTTTGCGATAAGCTATAGCCTGAGCTTTCCCCCAAAGAAATTGAGTGCTCTTTACTGCCTTCCATAATGATGTGTGGTTTTTTGAAGGTAAATTTCAGCCCCATGGCCTGCTCTTTAAACACTAATCCTCGAACGTCATATTCCTTTTTATAGCCACCAAGTGGAGGCTTAGCGACAGGATTGTGAACAGCGCCCACAATGACCGGAAACCTTGCATCCCCCCCAATAAAATCGACTATGACTTCTGTATCTTGGTCTGGCGGTAAAAACAGCCCTTCTTCGACCCCCACATAAGGTGTCAGTAACCGAGCCCAAATAGGTTCCGTAGTCAAACTATGTAAAGTAAGTGGGATCCGATGAAGCTTTTCTTTGTCTTCTTTGAATTCAGCGACTTTGCCAACTACAACGGGGGTTGGCGCTAACGTTTCCCATTGTGACCAACCACTGTTTACTAAAGACAAGCCCAGAGTAAACTCGCAAAACCACCCCTGATTAGACAAATGATGGTGAATTTCACTGATCATGTAATCAGCTTTATTGCTTTCACCAGCTCCAGATACGGTAATTGCTTCTAACAGCTTTACGTTATGCAGTGACTCAGCTACAGACATATCAACTTGAATGCGCCCTTGCTGGGTGTCCCAAAGCCGGTAAGTTTGCTCAGCTTTTGCTTTTGCCGCTAACTCGACTTTGTCTATTGGCGCTTGAGACTTGATAATAATGTCGGCGGTCGCACCGTCTTTTTTTTCACCTGAGTCATGATCTTCAACAAGCATAGCCTGAGTTTTAATATCCCAAGCACTGTGATCGACTTTCTTCGCATAGGAGCTGTTATCTAAACAGAGCTCAAACTCAGTACACCCGTCCATGGCGACATTAAACTCTGTGGCACTTGGAGTATGCTTAGTCAAATCGACAATATTAATGCCGCCTGCTTCTTCGTAAAAAACAAAACCATTGGTCAAGATTCGATTCATCAACACTTCCCATGGCTTTTTCTCTACCATGAGGTATTGATAATGTTTGATTTTACTGTCGGCGACCGTCTTTTTACCTGCACAGGGCGCCAGTAAATCATTCAGGATATCGGTGTCCGTGGAGTCTGGTTTGTATAATTTACTGATCCTCGATTGGCAAAGCTTATTAGCCTCTCCTTTTGCAATGACCTGTACAAAAGGCTCGCAACAATAGCCAATTTTACCGCCAGTGATCACGCCAGAAAAAACGGTTATTTGCGCAGCATCACCAAAGCCAGCTTTCACTTCAATTGATTTACCAGGCGGAAAGTCTTTAGATAACGACAGCGAGAAAGTTTCTTCTGCCATGTCTCCGTCAGCAAACACAATTGATAATTCAGGGATCTGATTGACGCCTCTGCGAGCAACTATCTCCTTAACACCGACTTCCAATTTTTTTTCACTGCCGTCGACTAAAATGGTGTAACGTATATCCATATCAGCGCTCCAAAGGCGGGTAAATAATTTCAGCTCCCACGTCAGCGCTGCGAATTGAAGCCAATTTATTCGCGCTTGCCACCTGATGCACATAGCCGGGTTCACCGTAAATTGAAGTCACTTGAGCTATCACACTATCTCCAGCTTTATGTTGGAGTACATGGGTTAAGTCTGGTGAACTTTTACCGGTTCTAAGTTTAATTTCTTTGTTCGACAGACACTCTGATACGTTACAAACAACCTGTGCTTTGACACGGTTGCCTTTGCCATTGACCAGTTCACTGATCACATTGATGTCATTGAGCATACCGTGAAAACCACCATCTGCACCGTGATTTAACACCATATTCAAAGGCATGATGGTCACAAAAGCAGGCAAATGAGTTTCGCCTTGTACGGCTAGACCGAACTTTAACAATTGTTGAATGCTGTCTTCGGTCTCTGTTTCACCACTCTCTCCCATTGCAAGCTGACCAGGCGTTTCAATGATGGTATCGTCTAATAAGAATTTTATAGTAAGAATCGATGTTGGTGACTTCTGGTATCGAGCAGATCCACTCTCCGAGCCAATGATCTTTGACTCCACCAAGTGATTCTGATGCGTCACGTTTAGAGATTTGGGATCATAAGGCAATGTGAGTTCCCCTAATTTATTACCATCTCCTCGTTCAATTTTCTTATAGAATGTCACTTTGCACAGTGGCAACCCACTTGCGTTAATTCCACTTGATTTATTCATAGTCAGGGCCTTTTTTCTTTACCAAACTTTGCAAACCTAAATTCAATGTGGCGCTTTAAATCCGCTTCCAATTGGCAAAGCAACTCTTGCACTTCGTAGCGACCAAGCGCATTACTATGTTTTTCTGGTGCTGGTGCCTGATGAGACGGCTCGGCTGAACTTTCAGCGGCAGCATCACTTGGTTGGTCCGCTCGAATACGTGCTTTGACATGCACTTGATTACACTTTATTTCCATACGGTGCTTACTCCTTGTTATGAAGGTAAGCCTGGAATTGGCACAGCAATGAGGTCTCGATAGCTAAAGCTAAGTGACTCGATTAAAACGTCATTTCTGCCAGCGTCAACGCCTTCCCACTCCCAACTTTCCAAAAATGCATTTTGAACGAGCCATGCTTGAGCTGGCAAAAAGTTGTCGTCTAGAATTGTGACTAAGATATCGTTTTTCACCAAATAGGTGCTCCATGCATCGCCAAATACCAAGTTTTGTAGCATTAATAAGCTACCTCCTTGGAAAACGCCTCTTTTTAGAGTCAAGGCTCTGGCCTGCTTTGCATTCGCAACACTTACTCGGTTGTTGGTATATTCGATGCTCCTAGCCATTTTCAGCCCACTGACTTCTTTAAATAGAATATCAACGGGGTTGGGGATGCCAGCCGTAACAATGCTGACAAGAAAACGATACCCAACCATTGGTGTTCTAGGATCTTGAAACATATTTCACACCTAAATGGGCACTCTCGTGCCCCAAAAAAGAGAATAAAATTAATGGAATTCGATCTTAATATCGTCAGCCATCATTTCTAGTGACTCAACACTCGCTTCATTTGAACCACCATTGATGCTCGGTGCGGTCAACTTCTTAGGAAATGCATTAATTACTTTCCAAGTAACAAGAGGCTGAGAACGATCTTCATTAGTGAGTGAAATTGTGATGTCCTTTTTATCAACAAGGTTTAAGCTGATAGAAGAAATCCAATCGTAGAATTGGCTCTTTTGCTTAACTAGACCACGCTTCAACGTAATGTTCACGTCGGTTGGTTGCCCAGGCATATGCTTTTTGCCATAACCATCTTTGTAAGTGATAGTTTCAACACCAATATCTAGGCCAGAGACTTCTGAAAAAGGAATGCTTTCTTCGCCAAAACTGACAACAAATCGATAGACCGGAATTGGATATTCTGCTGCGATATCTGCTTTAGTAGTAGCCATTTATTAACTCCAAAAAATACTGTAATTACAGCTATGCTGTAGTGAAAAATAGGTGTCTATTTGGCGCTTCAAATGAGCCAAATAGACGTTGTGATTCGCTGAAAATCAAAAGCGCTAAGGTTAGCCCTCTAAGCTTTTGTGAGAGAAAGTTAGTACGATGAATTCCGCTGGACGAACTGCTGCAAGACCAATTTCAATGTTCATTAGGCCATTGTTAATATCATCTTCAGTCATTGTTTGGCCTAAGCCGACGTTAACGAAAAACGCTTGCTCTGGCGTTTCACCAAAGAATGCACCAGATCGCCATAAGCTCTCTAAATAACTTTCAATCATGGTTTTTAGTTTCAACCATGTGAATGGTGTGTTTGGCTCAAATACTGCAAAGTGAGTTGCTTTTTGAACAGACTCTTCAACCATGTTGAACAAACGGCGAACCGAGACGTAGCGCCACTCATTGTCATTACCAGCAAGCGTACGTGCACCCCATACCAGTGTGCCTTTACCTACAAATGTGCGGATAGCATTGATTGACTTACCTGATGTTGCATCAACGTTCAGACCTTCTTGGTCAGCATTGTCGATGGTGAGTTTTGGCATGAGTACTTGTGCAAGCGCAGCATTCGCTGGCGCTTTCCACACACCACGGTCTTTGTCCGTTTTAGCCATAACGCCAGCAATTGCAGGTGAAGGAGGAAGGTCTAGGTAGTTTTTACCAAGCTCTGCTTTAACTTGGTTATACACATCTGCTGAAGAGAATGGGTAAGCTGGGTCGCCAATTGCTGCAAGTTGAAGTGAGTTCAGTGTAACTGGTGTCAGTTCGAATTCGTTTTCGATTACTAATGGCGTGCCGCCTGTTTCAACGATTGCACCGTTTTCAAGCTTAACTTCTACCCCATCGGTTAAACGGTAATAACTTGTACCATCCGTCGCGAACACAGTTTCAGGCACTAAATAGCGCTTGCCTGATGGATCGTACTCTTCACCATCAATATCATCCGTGTTGTCACCTTTTGGTAATAAGTAATCTTCACCAATATCGGCCCAATCAGCACCATCTAGGCAAACCAATTTGTGTGAAACGTCTTTTGGCCACCAGACTTGTGCAGTCAATGGCGCATCCACAATGACTTTAGTCGCGTCATATGCACGTGCAATCGTCGTTGTAAGGTATGGATAGTATGCAGCACCATACTTAAGGCCAAGTGTCGCTCCTGCACGAAGTGCCGTTGCATCTTCAGAGATAGGATCGATACTGCTCGCATCTGCTTGCATTTGGACATCGACAAGTGCAAAGCGGTCCATTCTTTTTTCAGCATGAACGAGTGCTTTATTTTGTACTTCGTAGTGCTTTGTTGTATCTAAGCCAATTGACTCAGGGCTAGAGATTAACGTTACTTCGTCAACTTTATTAAGTAAATCAATTGCTTTTGTGAAGCCTTCAGCCGCTAACATTTCGCCAGCAGTACCAATGCTCACGATGTAACATGCACCGCCGCCATTGGCAAAGTAATGACTCACAGCTTGATGCAAGAAGTATTGTGCATCTTCTAGCTCGCCTTCTGGAGACATCACTGCAAAGCCGCCCGCTGACTTGGGTTTAAGCTTAAAGCTCTCTTGATAAGCGCCACCAAATACCGCTTCAAATTCAACCATGCTCGTAATACGAACTGGTGTATTCTTGTATGCTGGTGCATCACCTGCTTCATTCAGCTTGGTTGTGTAACCAATGAAAGCCGGAATGGCCGTTGCAACTTCTGCCACTGAAGGTGGCAGTGTTGATTTCTCTTGGACATAGACGTCTGGGGTTTTATATTGAGGCATAATATTTCCTTACGTTGATAATTACATTCTAATGAGCCAGTACGGCAAGAATTGGGTAAACGAGGCGCAAACCCGGCTAACTGAAAAACCGGTTGAGCGGCAAATCAATGGGAATAAATCCACTCAAACAAGTTTGCGCCTCTTAAGACAAAGAGCCTTTACCACGGCTCCGCCACATCAGTCCCAACCGATGTGTCTTGTAAATTATTTTGTATGGCTAAGACGCCTCTTATTTAGCGCTGTGAAAAATAACTGTGACTTTTTTGGAGATAGGCATGTGCCACTTATCATTGGGCATAAAAGCGGACAGTAAAGGCACTTAAAACAAGAGAGGTGTGTTTGCTTGGTTATAGATTATTGAAACGATTAGAAAAGCCTGTGAGGTGAACACTGGCAAGTAATGAAAACGCAGTCTCCAGAGAAAGGCACAGGGAAATTTGCTCACTGGTTAATGAAACTAGCTTACAGTTTAATTTCGAATTTTTTAGGAGTTGACTCATGTAGTCATCGTTGAACTGGCCGTTGATCGCTTGTGCTTGCAACCAGCTTTCTCTATTGGTTGCGATTGAAACATAATTCACTTCATGACGTAAAGTTATGGGCTCATTAAAGTTTGCGAATAAACCATTGGCCACATATCGCCTACCTCCAAACTCTAATAGCTGCCTAAAGTCTTTATATTCTTCATAGACGCCCTCCTCGTTTAATTCATGCCAATGCTCGTCTAATTTGTGAAATAAGAACGTCATCGCGTCTTGCTCAATATGTTGCTTTTGTGTTTTATTTAAATCCCTTGCATGATACTGAAGTTCGAAAAAGCACAACTGACACAACTGCTCGCTTTTTGCTAGCAAGTAGCCATCATCATCTGTGTACAGCTCTGTACCTGTTGGAATAACAATATTAAGACCGTAATAGGCATCCGAGTAGACATCAAAGGCTTGTGTCGCGAAATCCAACTCAATGTCTCCGAAAATAGATCTAAAGAGCGTTACCACCTGCATAATCTCTTCGGGGTTGGCACTGCTATGTTTGAATTGCTCTAAGCTGCGAGTCTTTACCTTAACAAATTGAAAGTTATGGTAGTTTACGCGAGTCGGTAAAGGGATAGTGGGTACAAATGTGGTGTTTTCTACTGACTTGGTAATTGCCACTGCGCTGTTAATTACCCCCTGCCAAGGTGCTTGCCAGCCTGTTTTTTGACGAGCTTTGGCCTGAGCGTTGATCTTATCGAGCGTAAACAAACTTGAGGACTCTCGCAAAGCAGCAGGAATGGTTTTGTGTTCTGATGCAATAAGAGAGTCTAAATGGTTTGCTGGTATCACCCAACTTACATTTGCTGCGCCATTTTCTAAACCGCCATTACCAATGCCTATCAAGGCCCCTTCACTATCGAAAATGGGGGCGCCAGAAAAACCAGGTAACAAGCTGCCATCAAGATAGTAAATTGGCAACTCAATATGAGGGGATTTCGTTTTTGATAGCATTTTTACCGCATAAGGCGGAAGAAACTGTTTTAATATTTCTGGCTTAGCATACCCTTTAAGTAACTCTCGAGTACTCATTGCAAGCGCCCCATGATGAAACCCGAGTGCAGTGACACTTGCTCTGTATTTAGGTTTATTCGATTTAAACTGCTTGATAGGTTGCCACCCTATGACCGGCCTTGATACTTCAAGTAACACCAGATCTGCCTTAGGTAGTACCCGATAAACTTTAGCAAGGCGCTTTTTCTTGCCGTAATCGATAATCACTTTGCTTTTTGGCTCTGGGTCCAGCACATGTAAGGCGGTGACGACCCAGTCAGGCTTAAGCCAAATAAACCCAGTCGCGACACTCATTTCTCCATGTGGCTTTTTGACAATCACTCTCACAGTGCTGCTACTTAGCACTTCCGGATCTATCGAAGCCTTGCTTGTGCTCACTTTCCCTGCCACTAACAACAACGTGATAAGTATAATGCGCGAAACCATGCATCACCGCCTACAGTGCTGTACACAAAGTGTGATGTGTCAGTTTCAAGATGGAAAATTTTTGTTCATCAGTTATTTTTGCTTCCGAAATACTATCAAAAACAGGTTGCCAATTTGGACCAAGTTTTGTTTGCGCTGAAGACAAACTAGAAAACTGAGACCATGTCACACCATCAGGGCAGTGCTCAACTGAATCTTGTGACATACATAATGCATCTCGCGTAGCAAGTAGGACACCTTTTTGCTCATTTTTTGTATAGACGGATGATACATTCTCGGCTAATTGCGCCCAAACGCCCCCAGTCAATTCAAAGTTGTTGAGTACCTCGTCGAGCGCAAGGGTTTCATCAGTATATGCAAGCTCATCACACCCGCTTACCTCAACAGCTGCACTGAATAGCAGGCTGCTGTGCTGGTTGTTCATTCGAGCCACTTGAGCGTCGTGTACCAATGGTATTTCATTGCCCTGTAACAGCTCTGCGTCTGTTTTCTGCGGGTAACTTTCCGGACTGACTTGGCTAAGATTTAGGCCAAACTCTTTTAGAGTTAACAGCTGCAAAGCTTGCTGTTCAGTGTACCCAACTGCCATATATTGGCCTTTCAAATCCGTAAGTGATGGCGCCAGCAAGTTGTGAGATCTCACGTAAATACCTAAGTATGCACCCAGTACGCACGCTACCCCGAAAGCACCTATCCTGACGGCTTTAGCATCATTAAAGTGACGATCATTCAATCCGAGTATTGCGGCCAAAATCGTTGTTAAGGCACCTAACAGCATGGTTACCGTTGGCGTAACAGAAGTCCCCATAACAACCCCAAACAGCAAGCCTATTCCCGCCCCGCCAAATAATGCTATTTTAAGGTTCACCGCTGTTTGCATGTTCAATTACCTTATCAATAAGTTAGGTACTTTATAGTTCCTTTTCCGCCTTTTGGTTTTGTAGCTACCAAAGCGATACTCAAACTTCATTGCAATAGTGAGTGTAGAACGATTATTTGAAAGCCAAAGTTTTTCTAGTTGCAGGGCAAGCAGTGAATTATTGCGAAAGCGATAAGCAAGCTCTGAAGAAAGTGCATATTGGCCTTGGCTACCCCAATACCCAAGCGGGTTATGGTTGGGGAACCAAGTCACGCGTGCGCCGATTAAACCTCTCAATCGGCCCGTCCACGGATATGCGTATTCCGTCAAAATACTATGATAAACCTGCCCTCGCGCAGTGCTCTCCCGATTGCCGGGTAACAATCTTCGGTAACTGGCTACATAGTCAAAGTCTAATTCAGCAACTCCCAGCTTAATGAGCTTACTGGCAATAAATGCACCACCCAGCTCTTTATCTGTGATGCTGCTGTCTTTTTGTCGATAACGCTCTGAACCACCATAAAGATCAATGCCAACACTCACCCCATACTCGAAGGCATGCTCATAAAAAACTTCAAGCCTAGACTTATACCTACGGTAATCAACAAAATCTGAAAATCGCGCAGCTCCAATGCGACTAATTTCCCCCTCAAGCTCTGTTTGATCTAACGTCAACTCGGTATATATCGAACCTGCTGGGAATAATTTACCGCCTATTGAGAGATTGGCTTCAATTGTAGTCGCATCACCTTCAAAGTTATCTGACTCAATCACTGGGTTTACAGGCTGACGGCCAAGGGATAATGATTGCCTTTGAGTAGATAAACCACCAAAGTAATTTAATTTTTCTTGCCAATTACGTGTTTCTACTTTTGCATTTTTTTGGCTGAAAATAGGCGCTGAAACCGCTGTAAAGCTCGCTCCCAAAACACACAGCAGTATGCCGTAATAAATAACTTTCAAGCTCATATCTCACCAATCCTGTGCTTAATTGCTTCCGCCACTGGCCCCTGAAATACGACTTTGCGCATTGACCACTTCGATTTGCGCAGATAAGGCTTCAATTGCCGCGCTCAAAATTTCAAATTTTATTTCAGAGTTCTTTGCAAGCTCTACATTTGTGGCCACGGATAAAGGTAAGTTTGACACTTCGCCACTATCAATTAGCCTTTTGGCACTCCCCATTAAGTCCGTTTTTAGATTTGATAAGTTCACACGAGCCACGTCACTATTTGGATTGTTATTAAAGTCAGAAATTGCTTGAGAAATATTTGAAAGTTTAGATAGATCAGCCGCCATGGCAGCATTGATAATTGCTAAGGTGGTTGCCTGGTTATTTTGCTTCTGTTGTTCGCTTGCTTGGTCTAAATAAAGTACGTGTATATCTAGCAAGTTGGTTTCTTCTATGTCTAAGTTGAGGGCAGTCAAAATCACTTTACTGGCATCACGAGCAACTCGCTGCAGTCCGCTGTTTGAAATGCCATCCTCTAACCGCCCCTCTATCTGATCATAAACTAGCGTTGTTAGTGCATTAATTTGAAATGAAGTGTTGGTTGTATTCGAAGAGCCTAATGATTTTAATTGAATATCGCCCAGTTCAGAGAGTAAAACCTCTTCTGCATAACTGGCAATGAGGTTGCCACTGTCATCAAAACATTCTAACGCGTCGCAAATCATCTCGGTGCTTTTCTCAACTCCCATAGTTACATTGAATAAGCTATCTTCAACAAGGCTAAAACGGCTACTAAAATTACCATGCCGGTCGCTAACACCTTGCCAAATAGCTTTATTTTCGTAATTAGTAATGGTGATCGTCGCACCGCTTACAGGCCCTTTTAACAAGCTGCCATTTAAAATCAGTTCGTTACTCCCACGAATAAAACCCTCCTTGTAACATCCACTGAGAACCCCAAAAAAGACAGAGGCGCAAATTATCATTCGCGCTGTTTTCTTTGAATAGAACATGTAACTCCCTTTTATCGCCTTCTTTCATGGCTGCTTAACTTGTAATTAAATTGAAAACGGACTGCAAGTAAAATGAAAATATCTCTTCTTTACACTTTGTCGTAATTAACCACGCGCATACTGCGCCAGTTTTAAAGTTATTTAGATATGGTAATTGGCTGAGTCGGCACGAACTTTACTGTTAATTCGGTAGGCGGAGACGGATCTGGGATCCCTTTGTCATTTAAAGCTGGTATAACGCTTAGTGAACATTTTATATCACCATGCAGCACAATTGGCGCACCACCTTTGAATGTGATATCGGACAATACGATATCGGTAATTGCACTAAAAGTTACAGAGCCACCAGCAACGTGTGCTCCCTGAATGTATGGAGACATATTTACTTTTTGTTGTAGAAACTTTTCTATATCGTCTTGTACAGCGATTTCACCTTGGCATATCAGTCCCTTAGAAGCGACGTCTAAAGGTCCAGCTGTCGGTACAATCAGTACACCTTTGTCCAAAAGTAAGTTAAATATCGTGCTTGCGTTGAGTATTTTTATCATCTGTCTAATCTCATCTAATAGGCGGGCTAAAAGTACTATTCCCAAAGTGAAAAAAGGCAAACTGTGCCCCCTCCTTGCGCGCAATACAGTTTGCCAACTCACACTACTCTCATTCGCTTTGCAATCGCCCTAATCTGCGTAAATACTGCACAAAACGCGCATCACCACCACTGATATTTGAAACCCACTTATCCACCAATATCTTGGTTGTTTTATGGGTTAGGCCATTGCTGTTTTTTCGATAATTTTGTAAAGCAATACGGCCGTAATGAGAGTGCGTCGCGCGAGCCACAACATCATAGACTTGCCGCTCGGCATCCCCTTTTTCACACACCACATCTATCATTCCCAATTCAAATAGCGCTTGTGCGCTATACCGTTTTCCTGAGCAAAGTACTTCCATAATCACGTCACGAGAGGCACTGTTGTGTAACTTATTCGCAAGCACTGCACATGGGTAATCGTCGAATAAAATACTTGGGTTCATAAATTCAGCTTGAGACTCAACAACCACAATGTCCGCTGCAAGCGCAACCAACATACCAGCACCAAAAGCTCGCCCCTGCACCACTGCAACACTTGTAAAGTTTTCTTTCGAGCCACAAAGCAAACGATTGACAAGCTCTAAATAGCTTGTTGCATAACTTTGTAAGCCGCTTTTGTCTCTTCGCTCAACGAGCTCTGCTAACAATGTTAAATCACCACCTAAACAAAAATCACCGTCCATATTACTGCTAAGTACTTTAAAAACAGGAGTGTGATGCATTGGTTCAGGCCTGAAGAAATGATTCAGTTGACCCAAAATCGAGTCATTTAGGCAAGACTTAGTATGCAGTTGCATACGCGCCCACTGCATTGCACTTGTTTTCATTACAGCCAAAGGCTCACTTGTATTCACACGCACAAAAAATCGCTACCGTTTTTGTTTCTTTCATCTTGACGACGTAGCCGTCTTGAATTTGTGATTGATTATTTGCGCAAAATTTACAAAAGGGCTAAAACCTTAGTTACAAATAAAAATTGTCGATACTAGGTTTGAGAATAGGATGAAGCTAATTACAACATTATGTTTTTGTTTTCTTTCATTTTCAGTAAGCGCAGAGCAAGTTGCAAAAGCCATGTTAGCGAAACACTTTGTGGTCGCAGAGCAAAATAAAAATCAACGAAAGTTAAAGCGCAAATCTGCGATATATAATAACGACCTCATCGTTACAGGGGACAAAGCTCGCGCGCAAATAAAGTTTAGTGAAGGTACTATCCTTACATTGGGCGCGGACACACAGTTTTCAGTCTTAGAGTTTAATCATGGAACACAACATCAAACACCCAATGCCACACTCGAATTTGTAACGGGTGCGTTTAGAGTTGTAACGGGCGAAATAACTAAAGTTGCACGGCCTAATTTCAAAATTAAAACACCAATGGGGTCAATCGGGATTAGAGGCACTGACTTTTGGGGCGGTAACCTTTATAGCCAAGAAACCATTGATGTAATCTTGCTCGATAGCGAACACCCTATCATCATTGAAAACCAGTTTGGCCGCGTCGTCATTACCGAGCCTGGAACTGGGTCTACTTTGCGCCAAGGAGAAGCGCCTTCACAACCAGAGAAATGGTCAGAACAAAAACTACAAGACGCTGTAAAAACAATTCAATAGCGCCATTAAAGTTTGACTTTTATCTCTCCAATTCTTGTTCACCGAGCTAGGTAAAAAGAGCAACAAATACGTGCTTGTATCTCTCGTTCACCTACCTCCCTAAATGCATATTCAATAAAGTACATTTGTGAACATATAATTCATTACCTTAGTAAAATGAGTTACGCAGAATCCATGAGGGTTTATTATGAATTATTTCATTTGCCTTAACTCAGATTACGCCCGCCACTTACAAAAAATCTATCTCACTGTTTTTTAAACATATAAATATTTTTATATACAAAAATTGAAAAAGATTCTCCAGATTTGCCGGCATTATTTTTGTTTGCTACTTTGGCTCCGCGTTACCGCTTTGGGCCCAAGTGATAACTAACTAAAACTGACAAGTGAAAGGCCAGCCCAATAAGGCTGGCTTTATAAAACTATCCAAAGGATTAAAAATGAAAATGTTTAAATTAGGTACGTTCGCTGCTGCAATGTTAACTTCTGTAAGTGCAGTTGCTGCGCCTATCAATATCGCTGATACTAACGGTTATGATCGCCACACTGTATATGCTGATGGCCCTGTTAGCCGTGTAGTGATCACGAGTGAATTTGCTCATAACTTCTCAGCTGACATTGAGCTGCGTGACGGTGCACGTTGTGAATACGGCAACCTATATTCAAACGTTGATGGCAGTCACATCGTTAATGCCGCTGTTCAACCAGATGCTAACATCGTAGGCCAAGCAACTATCGGTGTTAATAACGGTATTCCTGAAGCGCGCCTAACAGATTCTAAATTACTTAAACTTGGCTGTTATGATGCCGACAACACTTGGTACCACGTACTTGTAAATGTGCCTGGTGCGCCAATTGTTGATTGGGATATCACAGTTGAGCCGGCTGGTGAATTCGTAAACCAACCATACTCTTTTGGTTACCATTCTGCATACCGTGTGAAGAGCACACTTAATGTTGATAACCAAAACCGTTCTCAGTCATACTGCCACACAGTTGCAAACCGTGGTGTTTCGCTAGGTTTATTCCACGGTAAAGATACATCAAATGTTTTCCACGCTGATGTATTCACTCAGGACAAAGTATACACAAATGACACAGCACAGCCTGTGCTTTATCAAATCATTGAGTGTGAGAATGCTGCGGGTAAAACAATGGCTGTTAAAGTATTCAACTTGACAGACCCTAACGGCATCTACACATACGAAGATCAGCTTATCATCAAGTAATTGACTTCTAAGTTTAGATAGAAAAATGGCAGCTAAATAGCTGCCATTTTTTAATTCAGATTAAGCCTTTGGCTGGTACTAATAAATACCTTATCTCCTAATGAAGGCTTACCGAGGTGTTTTTGAACATATTGTCTATAATCAACGACGTTCATTGGTGCACCATCGTAACCTGATAAATGAAGGGATGCCCTTCGGGTGACACTTCTTTTGAAAACCTCAAACTCCTCCCCAAAGGTTAACTTTGGTATTGCAGAATTTAATCCACCTGCAACGAACCATTTTAAATTTTTGTATGGTGAGCCGAGTAATTCAAAATTCAAAACCACTGTTGCGTGTTGCAAGCGTGCATCAATGCCCGTGAAGTTATAGGTATATACATCCCCTTGTTCTTGCATTAGCACAGCCTTAGTTAGCTCACCTGCAAGTTCAAACTGCGCTTCTGGTAGCGCGAATTCGTTTGTTTTTCCCTCATTGTCAAGGTGTGCAATGACTCCCCAAGAGTGGATAACGGGTAATTCTTCAGGATAAGTTAATACACTTTTATAATTCAGTAGCTCATTAATGCTAGAAAGTGAGGGGTAGATTTTTAAATTAGAATACTCGCTAGCATAATCGTAATTCAGTAAAATCTTCTCACCAACACTATCAAGGCCATTTACATGAACTCTCGACTTCTCAGCAAAATGTACGGTCGGGACATTCACGCTGTCATGGGCAAAATCACTCCCTGTGACTACCACGCTCGATGACGCTTTTGGTACATCAATGACCGCTAATTTGCCCATATCGTAGCCAGGTTGGCTGATGGAATAATATAATTTTGGATTGTGTCCACATGCGCTGGTGGAGTCTTGATAACCCTCGATAACCCCACTGCCAAACTTCGAAATAATGTAGTCACTATGCGTAACTGCGAGTTCACTAAAATCGACCGTTACATCTTGACATGGGCACGAACCAGTGACATCAAAAAACTCAATTGTTTCTAATTGTGCGCCTTCAGAGATTTCCAATGCGGTATGTATTTTGCGCACCTTACCTGTGTCGCCTGTCCCCATTCGATTGTTGCCATAATCTTCGACACCTAACACTGAAGCGTGCTCGGCACCAGCAGGTACATCTTGACTAAAAAAGCCGACGCTATCAGTCATATATGCTGCCATGGCGTTACCATCTGCGTCATGGAATACCACACTTGCGTTGGGATAAGGAGTGGTACCGCAGTCCGTACGAGTCTTAACATGGAATGTCAGTTTTGGCTTCTCTTGAACAACAGGTAAATTCGGCTTATTGTCTGTGGAACTTTCAGATGATCCGCCACACCCAGCGAGCATCAAAAAACCAGCCATTAGCGCTGGTTTATATATTTTATTCACTATATTACTTCTCAAACTTATGGTTTCTGAGATTGTACTATAAAACACTATCTATATCTTTCATGGCTACCCAAGTCGCTCGCGAAACAGTTAAAATAGAATAAAATTCAAACAAAACACAATAAAAACGCGCTCAGATTTAGTATAGAGTGCGAATAAAACATGCATAAATTTGAATAATTCAAAATAGCAACCCTCCATTCGCTTTTTATGACGCTATTAATTTTAATATACTTAACTCAAGTGTTAGAGGGAAATACACTGTATTTATTCATTCAGGGAGGATGTAACTATAAATGGACCCATACTGTCTAATTATAACTCTTAACTATTTTTAAATGCTTAGGTCCTTTTTATGCACCTAAAATAAACAGGTCGTGATTACGAAACGAAAATGTGTAAATTTGAGTTGCAGTCGTAACTGACTGCAACTCTGACATTTCCTAATGCGTCACCACATTTGTCGCTTCAATCCTGACAAAATGATATTTGTCTGAGTGAGTAAAATCCGTATTACCGTTAATGGATGCTCTATACTCTTTTAAGTCAAGCGGCGCACCTTCATGTCCACTTATTACAACTTTTACCGATTCCGTGTGTCGATCTTCCGGCACAGTTAAAATATCTCCAAATGACAGCTTAGGAATTGCAGCGTGTAGCGCTCCTTGCACCTCCCAATCCACTCTATTGACATCACTGTCAATCCATTGATATTCAAACCGCCAATGCGCGACCCTAAGACGGCTATCCAATTTGGAAAAGTCATACTCCAATGTGCCGCGCCCGAAAATATTTGAAACTGTTTCGAGCATGCCCATAGATTGATTTGGTAGTGAAATGTCTGTCACGATGCCTGTTTCATCAACTTTAGCAACACTGCCGCTCACCACGTAAAAAGATAAATTGTCAAGCTCCTCTATACCTGATTTTGCAATCGTTATATAGTTTTCGTTCGTGATCGAAGGGAATGTGTATACTTGTTCGTCAGATGCGGAGACGCTACTACTTTGAGAGTAAATTATTTGGTCAGATTCTCCAAGCCCTCTGACAGTGTATCGAGAATCCAAAGGTAATGCGTTTATATCCAGTTTCACTCCCTCATGGCTAAAATCACTGCCACTAAAAATAATTTCATTATCATCTGTAGAGACATCACTAACTGTGGCTAATACATCTTCATACCCAGGTAGTTTTATCGCATAAAATGCACTGCGCTTATTTTGACAAGCTTTAAGTTCATCATGGTAATCACTTAAAGGATTCAAGTTCGAATCAAAAATATAGAAATCACTGTGCGTTGCTTTCAAAGCAGTAAAGTCCGCAGTCACACTACGGCACTCACAAGAGTCAGTCAGGTCATAAAACATCACATTTGAAAGCTTTGCACCTTTGGAAATATCTAAAGCGGTAATAACCCCTGTAATTTTCTCAGTCTCAAATACAGCGTTTTCACCTAGAATTGAGACATGTTTCGCACCCGTTGGGATCTCTTGAGTAAACTGTGCCGTGTTATGCGCTTCAAACGTAGCTATGGCCTGCCCCGTTTCGTCATGAAATATGACTGTCGTTCCTGCATAATCCTTGATACCGCATCGAGTAAATTGCTGAGCAGTAAAAGAAAGCGTTGGTTTTTCTGCTATTCGAACTTGTGGCTTATTATCATTTGACGAGTCGCCGCAACCACTCAGAAATATGGCCAGACCAGCAAACACTGGCGAGTAAAAGAACTGCTTCATAGGTTTGTCCCTAAAATTACTAATCACTTGCCATTGTACATATTAACTTAATGATTTTAATTATAAAAAAAAGCAGCTCTTGGCTGCTTTGCATTTTGACTCATGTTTAAAATACTAAAAGTGTGTAGATTGAGTCACGAAGTGTTGGGTCCAATAAGATTAGACATACCAATGTTCCTTTTACATGTTATACCCCAGTAGCTGAGCCCCGCCCAGATAAGGACGATAACTCAACTTGCCAAAACCATAACTCTAAAATTAAACACTAGGTATTACACTCTCCTTACACCTATTGTGATAATGTCAACAGAGCGTGGTGCTACATCAAAATTAACCTTTCTTTATCTATGCTGTCTAAGAACTCTTGCGCAGCGGCCTTATTTTCCTCGTTCTTAGAGCGATTTGTCCGATAGTCAGTGGCTATTTCTTCAAGCTTTTGTAAGATCACTCTTCGGTCTAAAATAGACTTCGCCTTGTGATACTCATCAAGTTTGTCAGCAACTTTTGCTTTGCTCCAACTCAACTCAATGAACCAGAAGTTCTTACGCTGCACAGCTTCACTCCATACCTTTGAAGTCCAAATATATGTGCCACTGTTTGGCAGCTTTTCTCGCTCAGCCTTAAATTTCTGATAAATTTTTCCAAACTTCAATTGTTGAGGCATCAACTTAAGCAAGTTTGTATACCTTTCTTTAATATCCTCTTTTTGATCTCGACTTAGAGGACTATAAACAGTTTTTCTTGCAACTTCAGGTAACTTCCTTTTAGCTTCTTCATCTGTGTACTCTATGTGGCTGCCATCTTTCTCCAACTGCGTGACCCACTTATCAACGCCTAAGTTTTCTTTTGTAACTTTCACCGGCTCTGGCTTTTTATTAGCAAACTCCCCACTGGAGCGTTCAATATGATAGCCTTTTCCATCAGGGTTCTTTTTAATAGTACCATCCAAGGTATATTCACCTAATGTCCAGTCACCAATAGAAATTGAAGCAATTTCCTTTTCAAATGTCAGTACCTTGGCTTTAATAGATGCACCCACTTCAGCTTCGAGAGAACCAGTTAAACTAAAGTCGCCTTGCATTGGCCAGTCTTTATCAATGCCAAAATGGCCGAAACTATCTCCTCCTTTACCACGTGTGTACTTCAGTCTCCCAGAGGCCAGAACTTTACCTTCTACCCCTCCCCTAATTTCGCCAAATAGGCCACCCTGCACTTTTGCAAGGTACGGTACTCCAACGAAAGCGCCGGCTTCTATTCTTGCTTTTGCCTTTGCACTTGCTGATGCCTCACCAATAACGTTAAATATCATCTCAGTTTCGGTGTTTTCTTCTTCTTTATTGTTTAAGGTTGCGCCAATTCCCGCACCAAACTCAAACCCACCACTAACGTCGATAGCCACCCCAGCAAAGCCAGCGCCAACCGGGAAGTCTAATGAAAATGCTGGAAAATCAATGCCTTTTTTCCA
Source organism: Pseudoalteromonas luteoviolacea S2607 (assembly GCF_001625575.1). Classification (GTDB taxonomy): domain Bacteria; phylum Pseudomonadota; class Gammaproteobacteria; order Enterobacterales; family Alteromonadaceae; genus Pseudoalteromonas; species Pseudoalteromonas luteoviolacea_E. The sequence continues at coordinate 132,257 of NZ_AUXV01000008.1, read as the reverse complement.
TTCACCTTTAATGCCACCTTCTCGCTTGTCATTATCATAATAAGCCTCAAGACCTAAGATTCGGGCACGCAGTAGTTGTAGCCCATTGTTTTCATCTTTTTCATAAGTAAATTTCCCTCCTTCAAACTTGATGGAAGATAACCCTTGATGCACTTTCAATTGCTTGAGTTCAAACACTTTGCCAAAGTCAAAATTACCGGAGAAAAAACTAGAATCCACAATCGCCTTATCATTGGCTATCTTTGAGTTATCGTGGTCCAGATCCATGTACGCATTTTCTGCTTCAATTTTATCTTTCGTGAATTTTGCTTTACTCAGAGCCAACGTCATCGTGGTGTGCTTGCTGACGGGTATTTCAACTTCAGCTTCCTCTATTTCGCCCCCGAGCTGCTCGTCGTGATACATAACCTTTGCCTGTGTTACTGAAGCTTTAACTCCGGCAGGCAAGCCATATAAGGAGACATCTGTTCCCACCTCGAATTCAGGCGCAGTGTCCTTAGCAACTTCAACTTCACCAGAAAGGTTACTTACTGACAAATGATTTGGGATCACTTCAAACGTATCGGATGACGCGATTTTTGCGCGTGAAGATTTAAATTTACCAGCTGTATCAAGCTTTAGGTTAAAGTCGCCATCAAGCTTTTTCTTATCCCACAGAGGCACATGGGCATCACCAGAAAAATGTACTTCTTTTTGCTGTTTGTTGTAATGCAATGACAATAGATCTGAATAAACACGTTTATCGGCAATATCTAATCCAACAATACTGGCTTTAAAGCTAGATAACCCTTCTTCATTTATTACGAGTTCATCACCTAACACTTGATGCGCACTGATAATTCCACTAAAGCCGACTCCCTGTTGACTGGCAAATACAGGTGCAACTGACACCTCCCAGCCTGAGCCAAATGGCAATTTAATATCTATGTCACCGCCAAACTGCTGACCGAGCAAATTTACCTTCGCCACGCCTGTGCCATGTAGCCCAGCTCGCTTCGGTCGATTTGCACCGTCTTCCCACTCCATTAAGTCCGGTTGATTAATACCAAGCGAAATAAACTTATTGTCTACAATGTTTGGCGATGACTCCGAGTCTGAGTCGGTATCAGATACCTGCTCATCTGAGGGATCGCTATCCGCGCTCACGCCTATTAAGCCCGCCACTCTGCTCGATAACTTATCTTGAATGTACTTAACCCACGCTTCTAAGTTTTCTACTAATGCACTTAATGCTGCGTGGGCATCTTTACCCTTTTTGAGCCATTGATAGATATACGCTTCATCGATATCTCCCCAGGCCATGGCTACCCAGCCTCCATTGTAAAATTTATTGGCTACCCACAACCACATTTTACCGATAGCCCATAAAACGGCAGACACAACCCCCGCGGGTACTTTAGCCAGAAAAACCAACGCCTGAGCAATGGCTGTCACCCATGGGTTTAAAGACTTAAGTGACGTCATTGCGTAGTTAAAAACACTGGCAATGATTAACTTTGCGGTTTGGTCTCCATTAAAGTGATCCCAAACGACTTGAGATGCATAACGTTTTGCTACGTCGACGCCAGAAGACAACAAATCGACACTTACCGAATCTGCATCAAGTGCTTTGCTGACCGATAGCGCCGTTTTGGTGGGATAAAGTTGCGAAACAGGGTTTATTTCCTGTTCTTGCTGTTGCTTTTGCATTTCAAAAGTTTCCTTTTGTTGAGACGAGAATTCTTTGATGGGGTGTTTGCGGTGAAATTAATTTACATAGGAATGTATGTGAGCACATATAAAAATAACGCGTTACCAACTCTCAATTGATGATGTTGTTTATCAATGTGTTATGGCAGGTTTACCGCTGTATGAGCATGAGCTATTCGAAACTTAGGGCCTAACCTTATGAAGGAAGTCACTCATGCTTGTATTCGTTCATTTTTTTTGCACGTGTAAGCTGAATCTAATAATGATAAAAGTAAGCTAAATACGCATAAAGCATGCAGGTTTAGGTATATTGAATTATAAACAACCGCGCTTTGGGGTTATATGTGGCTAGTGCTGCGTGATTAGGTGCGATTTATGATATGTGTGCACGTATTTGGCTTTCCAAGCCACGTAAGCCGTTTAAAGCAAGAGTCCCTCTTTCATAGTTGTCAACAATGTCTTGTAACTGCTGCACAGCCTGATTAACAACGTCGCTTTTGTATTTCATAATCTTTTGTATATCCTGGAGCTTTTCAATTTCGGGGGAGATATAATCTACTCGGGTACGGTGGTGTTTAGACATGATTAACACATGAACCTGCACCCAAGTTGCCGCTTCCTGATACTGTTGCTGGGAATAATGGACGTGCCTAATAGAAAAATTGTCGTATTTATTATGTGCCTCTTGTGCATCTTTTAAATCTAGGTCCTGATCTAGTTTATCACCCTTTTGTATTTTACTACTTAGCGCCAATGCCGTTTGTGACAGCGTTTCAAACGCTTTGGTATCCTGCTCTTCCGATTGCCACGTACTAACCTGGTTATCAATTGCAGCATATATATCACCTTGGGTCTCATGTGCTTTTGCTATTGCAAACCAAAGGTTTCTCGGCCGTTCACGTATTAGCTCAATAGCTAGGTTCCTTTCCGTACTATTTTTTGATGATGTACGTTTCATCATTTGAATAGTTGAGGTTGCCACGAGCGACTCCTTAATGTTACTCAAAGGCTTCATGACGCCATTATCTTTAAACCCAGCCTGATTCAAATGATTGGTTTCAACCACCGAAGCCTTTACTCGGCCTGGTACATCCGTTGTAACTGCCGCACTACTAACCAGCATTTGAAGATTGTTATTAATGGTCCTGACATTGCTTTGTAGTTTTCGACCTTCAGCATCACCTAGGCCAAACAAAGTTGGCTCTCCAGATGGACCCTTACCACTGAAGCCATGCGATTTATCTATGTCCAACAACAGACTACTACGCTGAATAAACTTTTTGGCTTGATATAAGTTCTGTGTGCCATCATTGCTTTTCAGCTTTAGCATAAAGTTGCGTTCAGCCGGATAATTTATCCCTTGCGTGTCAAAAATTTTAGGACGCAGCAACGCATCCATTTGCGATCCTGCTTTTGCAATCACTTTCACCGCTCTGTCAATCACATCATCACCTTGAGCAGCGGCGGAGTCATAGACGTAGGCACCCAAGACCAAATCGGCATTTTTTGCTTCAGCTTCGAGTGCCATTTGTTGCGATACGTGATTTTTACTATATGGGTCTACCCATGTCGAAGCATCCGGGTCGGTAATATGAGTAAATACTGGTGAGTGACTTTCCCCCCAATGGCTATTCATGATCTTGGTGACAAAGGTGTTATCTAACGCAATATTTCGCCACATGCCATAAGGAAAGGTTTTTAATACTTTGGCATGCTTCAAAGACCCTACAAATGCTTTACGCTGTTCAGGCGAAGTCGCTACAGCTTTGTAGTTTTGCACAAATGTAGAGTCATCCGTCCACACTGATTTTGAATCGTTTACGTCCTGTATCTGCTGGTCCCAATAAAACCCGACTTTAATACCTCGAGTCCCTTTTAGCTCTTTGCGCGCTAAGGCATTTTCAACAGGCTTATCTCCTTGCAGCAAACCATGAGCATTATAAGCGACGATAAATGAATAATTCTCTCTTTTATCACCAGCCCCTATTAGATAGCGCTCTGGAAATTCCTTGATACCGGCGTACAAAGGGCTGCTCACCATCACACCAGTTTGCAGCTCCGCTTCGTCAGTTGACGGAGCTTGACCGCCCTCTTCGAGATTAACCTCTTCAACACTTTTAATTTTGTATTTATACGATGATTTGTCGGATGATGTATCAACCTTATATTTATTGCGAAAAGTGTTTAGAGCGCTCGTTGGATCAGAACCTGCTAGGCTTGGCGATTGACTGTATGCGTCTTCTGTATCCTGCGCAAACCACGTCTCCCTGCGTTGTTTCGCCTCTGATTTAGAGTATAAACGTAAAGTCGAGACGGCTTTTAGTAACTCACTATCTTCACTCAGGTGCTCATCAACCCACTGCCTAATATATGCACCTTGACTCCCGGCAGGCTTTTTAGTTTGTTTATTCATAGTTTACTCTCTACTAATCTATATATTTATTAACATCACAAAAGCAAGGTTGTTATTTTCCTCCTAACACCTTGCTATAGTTATTAAAATATTTTGCTTGTTTTAAATACAGCTTTGCGCTGTATAAAAATAATAAATTCTAAAACTACGAAAACACCCAATTCCTTATAACAAATAGTTTAAATCGCCTCTAAAATCAGTTGGTATTTAAATATGAATTCACGTATTGTTTTCATTGACGGGTATATAAATAATCTTAAATTGCTAATAATCCCAGGCAAATCCCTGCGTCCCAACTCTACCGGGCCCCCAAAGCTGTGCAATTTTCTGCCTTGCCTCTTGCGAGTTTAGGCCCGCAGTTTTGTAGTGACCAGAGCCACGGGTCATTACAATGGTGGTTTTATTTTGTTGATTAAGATCTGATTTGTTTTTTGCATCGTCGCCATCCAGAAAAGTAATTGTGCCAGCAAACTTAACCATTTTTCTTTCAGATAGATTGGTGTGCCCCACTGTATCTTTTTCCCCGATGACCATATTGTTAGCTTGCGTGATAACAAAGTCGAACTGCCGATCGCCATGATAGGCTGCGCCTCGCCTTCCGCCTATTGACCACTCTTTATTGTCATATCGACTAAAATGTCCGACTTCTCTTCTATTACCGGGGTGTTCAGCACTCGGCGCAGCGACCATCGCGTAATATTTTCCGTCATAAACCACGGCATGTCCTTCATTGCGAAATTTGTGAATGGGCTTGTCTTGTTCATTCGCTCCAAGCCAGAAGTCATGTGTATTTTCAGTTTCTTTTTTTTGTGCTGCTTGCATAAGCTGTCCACCTTTTTAGTTAAGTATTGTTTAAATCTAATAAGTAAAATACTTCCTGATGAATACCCTCTCCTTTGGTTTTTTCTAGTTGTTCAAAACCCAAGAATGTAAGTATTTGGCGAGATGCTGAGTTATGCGTCCATGCAGATGTAGTAATATGTGAAATCCCAAGTTCATTTGCGAGCACCGTGATCATCTTAATCGCTTGCGCTGTTGCCTCCTTTCCATATCCTTGGCCCTGATAATCACTTCCTATCCAGAAGGATAAATGAACAACACCCTGCTCTTCGATGTCAAAATCAAACACAATACCACCAACTAATCCGTGTTCATTATGAACCACTGCTAAGTGAGATTTCTTGCAACTATCTCCCTCTGCTGCCCACACAGGCCAAAGGGATTCAAGGTCCTCGAACTTATTTAATTGCATTCCCCGTAAACGCTGTGCAATGTCTGAGCGACTATACTGTAAGAAAAACTCACCGAGTTGATGCTGGCCAAGAGGTAAAAGCTGTAACTCCCCTTCGTCTATTTGCTCATCTTTTGTTGAAGGGTCAAACCAAGCTAGCTGTGTGCAACGTTTTCGATAGGCCAAAATATCAGATTGTAGTCCCTGCACTTGAGCATCTTCAGGGTTCAAATCAAGTGCCAAAGTGATGCTTTGCTCCGCGATATCGAGCTCGCCCGTAGCCCAAGCCGATAACGCTAAATTGTGTAAACAAGCAGTGCTTGGACCACTGATTTCCATGCGCATTAGCATGCAGGATTTTGCAAGCGCCCAATGACTCAAATCTATAGCTAAAAGGCCCAACTCAAATGCAAAGGTCTCATACTCCATGTCTACAACATGGTTTTGCCAAACAGTATCGAGCATTTCACACCAAGATAAGCGCGATAAGACAGACACTCCTTTTTTCAATAAGCGAGGTAGAAATATGGCCAGTACTTTTGGATCATACCCACTTTCAACAAGATGCGCTTGGATCTGGTTCTCGTTTAAGACATCAGCAATATTACTTAAGCCGTCAGTGATATGCGCACTTGTTTCAGGAGAGCTCGACTTACATATACGCTCAAAAGCATGCCGCGTGTAATCGAAAGTGTTGCTCAACCTATGATTCATAGATATGCTCACTTTCTCATCACTAACTGGAAGCGTAGAGATCTGCGCATTGCATTCATTTAGCAGCAATTGGTTAAGTACTGAGAAATCAATGGGAAGAGTTATTTCACGATTGCCTATATTCGCAGGTATAGCAACCCCTTGTGATTGCTGCGCTTCATCACAAATTAACTGCATCCCTCCTTTGGGAAATGCCAACTCAATTGCACGTATCACTTTGGCGGCCGTATACGGAATAGCAATACTTCTGCTCATCCCAGCTAAAGTATGATGCTCAAGTGCCGTTTTTAACCATTTACCGAGTACGCCATTGTCATCGTTAACTTCCTCGTCAATAGATGTCTGTAGCCAGCGTAATGCAAGCGTTGAGTTATGTTGTTCTGCCCTGTTTAATGCCTGCTGTTTTTGCATCTCCCAAAGCAATGGCATCTCACCTTGCACGTGTTGGGCATTAGACACCGAGCTTGAAAGAGGAGCCAACTCAGCTCGGAAAATTTGATTGTAATGAATATGATAAATGGCTTGAGATAGCTGAGAAAATACTTTATGACTAATCAATACAACTGGGTTTGCATCGACCATTAAGGCACTGCCATCTAACGCGTGCGTCGGTATGGGGTTCGAAGATGACGCTTCCCAGTTAACAATCTGAGCTTGCTGCCGTTCATAAAAATAGCCGAAATCTGGGTGATTAAACAAAAGCGTTTGCATTTTTTCATCATCGACTGTAAATATCATGCATAGCTTAATTTTTATTAGCCCCTGTGGTGCGAGTGCTTGCGCCAAGCTATGAAGCAACGCCAACCCAAGGCGATAATTTGCAGCACCTAGCTGCATTAAATAAACAGGTTTAGATAGTTCAAAAATCTGACTGTCATTGGCTTCATGTAGCCAGGCTAATATGGACTCTACATACAGTTCAACCCAAGCTTGATTGTATCCGAGGTCTTGTATTGTAACTGGCCAAACCTTTGCACTTAGAGCTGGCTCAAACGGGCTATCTAGCCTTTGCTCGTTAGTTATCTTTGTGGATTCTGGCTTAGCCCTAAGAGTGGCGTACTCAACACCATTGAATACTTCGTCTAATGTATTCGAGCTTGCTTTATTATGTTTTGTCATTGTGGTTTTCTATTCTGATTCTTCTAGGGCAATAACTTGCGCTACTCGGTCAGTCTAATGATGTAATTCAACCTACCCGATTCATGATTTGGCGCGGTGATAAGTGGCCGCCCTTCCTTACCATCACAAACACCGAACCCGCGAGGCAATTCTTCACCAAACCATAAGTAAATAGCGCCCATTGGAGCCTGATCGAGGTTGGGAGCTTCACTAGGCTTATTTGCTGATTTTGGCTGTGCGGCTAACCAGAATGTACCGTCTACAATCAAGCTGCCCTTGACGATGAGGTTTTCGGTTATTTCAATACCCGAGTCTCGTTTGCAAATGCCGTCTTCTTCATGCAGCACACAGGCATCGATCAGCTTCGCAAATTGGGATTCTGTAGGCTTAGCGCCTCGACGGAAAAATGACTTTAGCGTTTTTCTCAAAAGCCCTGCCATATTAAATTCTCAATTAATTTATACTCTGGATAATGATCGGGAACAGGTGAACTATGGGAGATTGAATGCTTGCCACCTTTGTTTATTCGCATTCAAGTCAACCAGTTTAAAAAACTGACCTGACTCGCCTTGTAACGCAAGGACGTTGCCTACCTCAAACTCCCTCTGTTCACGCCGCCAAAGCCCCATTTCGGTAATTTCATACAATCCATTTTGAGTTTCGTCTTGTTGACCAATTAAAAGCACTGTTGTCTGCCAATACCTCGGCGGTAGGGGTTCATCCAGTAATTGGGCACTTTCAAATACGGTGTCGACTGTGCCAAGGAAACCAATGTAGCGTTCAAGGTGTTTTTGATGGGTACCAAAGCAATCAAGTAATACGTTAACGTTTAGATAGTCAAAAGCCATGTTTCAGGGCCTCTCAAGATCAAATAGGCCAAGCTTTTCACTTGGCCGACTCGGTTACACGACAACCGCACCATCAGTTATTAGGACTTTCCCCCACTGGTCGCCTTCCATAAGTTTGTAGAACTCGGTGGATGATGTTGGCGGCGTGCCCAGCAGCTCAACAAGGTTGCCAAGCTCAATATTTGGATAGGTAATCTTATTCAGGGTATCCGATATTCTTTGATAAACGCCGTTTTGAGAAGGTGTAGACTGCTTAGTTAGTAGTATCTTCTCTCCGTCTGCAAGGTTTAAAGTGTTGGTTAAAAAGTTATCATTGTTGGCTGTAGACAAATCAACATTCGCATCTGCTTTAACTACATTAACGCGGTCAACGATACCTGTGTATCTATAAAGTGATTTTGTTGCAGTCATATTTACTGCGATTTGCTCAGCATCAATGGCTGCGAGAATACCAGAAAGTGTTTTCTGTGCCATTATGGCCTCCTTGGTTTAGGTAGCTAAACTTTTTAAATAGCTACACGTTAAAAATTAAAGTGAAAAAAAGCGAACTACTACCCATGGCTTCATACCAAAATTCGCTTTGCACAGTGATAACAGAGAATAAAAAGTGAGGGTCTTAGCTTCTATCGAAAAGGCGATAGCCTGTCACTTGGTAGTGGATAAACGCACTTGTGCCATTGTCGTTACCAATGCTGGTAATGCGTCCAACAATGCCCCCTTCGAACGCGACTGTACCTTGAGTAAAGTCGGTGATGTTGAGATCAATACCGTTATCAGCAAACCAATTTTTGCCACCGATATTGTTGAACCCTGGGCTTGAGGCATTGTGGCTATGCGCGGAGGTTGTAGATACACTCGCCTTTCCATTTAGATAGTTCTTTTCCTCTTTACCAGCGGTATAAAGCGCCACAACTCGTCGGCTTGCAGGTGCACCATTTTGTGCAACATCTTGGTCATACAGCACATTTTGGCGCTCATCTAGCAACTTGCTGTTGTCCCATTGGTTATTTTCGACCAGCTTACCCAAATATGTGACCAAGTTTTGTGCGATTAAGAACCGTTCTTTACTCGATGGGTTGAACACTTTTCGAATAAAGCCTAAGTGACTTTGCAAACTGCCAGATATCTGCTGCCAATTACCGTTAATATATTCCCAAACAGTGTTATTTTGCGCATCATAAATTTTAGAGACATCTAATCCGCCGCGCAGATCTGTGTCAAGATACGTAGAATTTGGCTGTGAATATGTAATGTAACCATATGACTGCTTGCCTTTAAAGCGATGCAGTGCAGAGTCTGAATTCAAGTCCACAACAATTTCACTGGCGGATTGAAAGTCATTTAATTGGTTCCAAGGGGTCACATAAAACTTGAAAATATCCCCTTGCCTTTGCACTTTGACGCGGACTTTTTTGCTATTCCACCCACCACCGGTGCCAATATTATATTGGCCGAGCAATTTATCTGACCCACTGCCTACACCTACATAGCCAAAGTACACGCCACACCCTGTGGAGCCTGGCGGCGTACCGCCAGTATTCAATACCAAAGTCAGTACATAGTTGACGCTCCCTTCTCGAACAAAAGCTGCCACAACCCCAATCGTATCGTTGTCGCTATTATCCGAAGACAGTGTGGCCTCTAAGGTGTAGTTATCGACTTTTTCTGATGACACGAACCCGTTAGGTGGCGAGACATTAAGTGGCATAACAACACTGTCAGAAGATGCGTTGTAGTACCAAGCTGTCGCATTTGAGCTGCCTCGGGATTCCGCATCTTGTTTGTTTGTAAAGTACTCATTGCCATTGAATCGTGCCCAATTGTTGAATATGTCCTGCATCGTCGGAGGGCTATAGCTTTGACGAGCTTGCTCAGCCTGTTGCTGGGTCCTATATACAAACGATTCTAACTCTGGCAGAGGAGTAACATTAATGTATGCAATGCCCGTTTGCTCAACGCCGTGGCCATTGCGCACGTGATAGTTAAATTGTGCAGGCTGTTCAGCGAGCCCTGTTGAGGTAAAGGTAATTGTATTACCGCTCAACGACACCGTACCACCTTGCGCGTTACTTACTGAAGTTAATGTCAGCCCAGTACCCGAGCCATCTTCATCATTGTGGGTAAGTTGCTGCTTGCTGATCAGTAATGCTTCACCTTGTTGTAAACTAAAGGTATCTGGATTACACACAATTGGCGGAACCGCGATGACAGACATAGTTACAAAATGCGTTTTCCTAATGCCACTACTGTTCTCAACCGTATAATCAAAACGAGCGGCACTGCCTACAATATTCGTCGACGTAAACTCCACGTTCGCACCATCAATCCTGACTGTGCCAAATTGGGCATTTTGCACTGTAATGAGGTTGACTGGGTCATTACCATTACTGTATTCATCGAAGCTACCGGCAAGAATATTCGCAATTGGGATAATCGCTTTACGTTGAGTGTAAACTTCAAACGTTTTGTCCAGCAGTCGAATCGTCATGGCGGACCTGCCGTAAAATTCACTGATGGCAATGGTTTCTCCAGGCGACTTTTCCACGTGCTCGCTATAAAAGCCTAACTCATAAGGTAAAGTATCGCGGTACTCATCACCAATATCCTCTAAAGAGATCGGTCCATTACTTTGTAAAGTCATAGTGCTTCACCCCTGCTATTTGGAATCAAGCGTAACTAGCTTACTTTGTAGGCTAGCAACTTTACCGTTGAGCTCTTTTATACTTTCAATCAGTAGCCCAACCAAATTGCCGTAAGCAACCGAGTAATACTCTCCATCTTGATGAACAGCTTCAGGAAAAACCCCCTTAACTTGCTGTGCAACTAAGCCGGTATAACGCCTGCTATCGTCGAAATCCACACGCTCAAAAGTCACCCCATCGAGTTTATTGACAATATCCAGTGCATTTTCGATATTTTTAATATCCGACTTTAAGCGCTCATCTGAAAATGCAGTAACATCGTTAGTTGCAGTGATTGCACCGGTTACATTCATATCGCCATTAAAAGTCGCTTCAGTAATATCTACTTGGCCAACGAGTTTAGTGTTGAGTGATTTTAAGAATCGCTGGTCTGACTCCGCTTTAGTATAGCGATTGGCTGATTCAGCAGTACGAGTAGAGACCTCTAGCTGAATACTAGACTGCAACCCTGCAACCTGTTGCTGCCTTGTCGTAATTTCCCCGTCTAGATCTTCTTCTATTTTTTGGCTTCGGGCGTCATTTTCGAGTACATAAGTTGCAAATGCGGCATCCGATTCCGTATCTATTGAGTTAATTAAGTCCACTATCTCTTTAAAAGAATCTGCATCCGCATCACTGGCATGTAAAATACTGTCAATACGATCCTTTTGTTCATTTATCTTAGTGGTGTAGTCAGCCGTTATCCCTTGCTCAGACGCAGTAAGTTTTTGTTTAAACAGCGCTGCATCAAGCAGTTTATAAGCCCGTTCGGATTCGACATCCGCGGAAGATGCAATATCGGCCGCATGTTGATTGTTAGTAACTTGAATCCCCATGCCCGCAAGCGTTATCTGCGCACTGGGCTGCCACCCGTTGTCTATTTCGCCATCAGCATTTTCAAATCGCGAGAGCAATACAAACACTTTATGCTGGTGCCTTGCGCCTTTTTGTATCTCCACTGCATAACCGTGACGTAATAAAATCGCATGAGCAGAATCCGGTTCAACGAGCTTAGCATTGGCATCATATTGCCAAATACGATTTTCAGCCGAATTTGATTGCGCGGTTAACAACACCAAATCGCCGGGTTGTAATGTCACACCATCTATTTGATTGGGTGCAGATGACAGGTTAATATCAGCCTCTGTCTCTACACATACGACATTAACAGGGCTTAGTAGCGGGTTAGCAACTCTATCCACCTTTTGGTTTAACCATTGGCCGTGATCGGCATTGAGTACTTTCTCTGAACTGCCATCGCGAATATCTGTTATTTGCGCAAAATCCAACATATCTGAAGGTACTTGCCCACCCTTCAATTCATTGGCATTCAGAGAAGTCAGTAAACTCCCGCTACCTTCAAAGTATTTCGCTTTTACTTTCGAATCATCGGCAATCACCGTTAAATCCACTTGGGAAGGTAAACTGGCATTATTTAAATTAGTGATGTCATAGCCATTACCAACAATGCGACTCGCGGTTAAAACAGAGTTTGTTGACATGCCTCCTTGGGTCAAGTCAACCGATTCAGGAAAACGGGCATTTCTAAAGCTCGACGCGTAATAATCTGGGACATCAAAATTTTCAACTTTTTCCCACTGCAAGTTTTGTCCAGCTTCATTACTGACATAATGATAAAAACTTGCGTCATTATCTTTCGAACGATTAGCTTTAACTAACATGCCATCAAACTCATCGATCGCTTGCTTGGTCAAAGTCGCAATAACCCCGCTATCCTCTTGACGATAACCGAACTTGTATACGCCATTTTCTGACTGGTTATCCTGTAGGTATAAAAGCACGGATTCGCCGACAGCCAGCTGATATTGCGCCAGCACTTCGGCCAGATCTCCGTTCAAATCTGCTAGCGGCTCTGTAACAGCACAATCTACGATCATGCCAAAGATGTGCGCCACTAAACTGAATGTGGTTCGATTATCTGTCGCTGCGTCGATGAGTTTGCGAAATTCGTCCTCAGTCGGGATGTCCCCGTTTTCAAAATAGCCTCTAAGCTCCGTATTAAGCTCTGAATGTTTCATATTTTACCTTTGGTGATTAATCGTTTATGTGAAGAAGCGCAACTACTCATAATGACTATGAATAGCTGTTTTGATTGGCGTACAATCGTATGGAAACTTAAGTTGATTTATTTTCCATATCTGTTTCGATTTCTTGAATAACTGGCAATATATCCGGGGTAAATACAGGAACTGGAACAGATAGAGAAAGCAACAGTGTAGGTTTTGGTGTTGAACCCAGCGCCTGCCAAACCTGTCCACTTACCTTTTCACTATGCTCATTGCCGAAGAGTTGCGTTCTAATACCGTATGGTTTGTCTTCTACACCATAGCTATTTAAAATCTCTTCAGGTAAAAAGTCGTAAGCACCAAGGCCACAAAGCAAATAGCTGAGCACCAAATGCTCTAATTCAGCGCTTCCCGCCTCTGCTTTACTCCATACAGTGAGCATATAGGTAAGGGAAACAAACCTCGGCTCTTTTTGGTAAACTCGGTGTGTTTGCGCGGTATTTAAGTAAGTTCTAGGTGGTTCACTTTGCCGCCTCGTAACATCTTCAGCTATACCAATCAGGTAGCAATTTACGGTAGGCTCATCACTGACAGTCTTATCATAAAAATTCTTATCTGGTGCCACAAAACTCAATGCAATCTCTGTGTTTTGAACACTTTCAATATCGAGATCCACAGCCAAGATCCGTTCGTTTATGAAAGTTTTAAGCGCCTGTTGCACTTTAAAAACAATTTTGGGGTCCATGTTAGTTTCCTTCTAGCCAAGCTTTAATTTCGTGTTGCGCCATAAAGCCCTCATGCTGTTTCGACAACTCTCTAAGTAGGGCTTTAGCAATATTTTCCCTTTTTATGCTCGTTTGATTCAGCATTAGGCTTTGCAGTAACGCGGTTTCAGTAATATTAATGATTTGTGCAGCACTGAGTTCAAATCGTTTAGCCAGCCCCTCAATACCTGTTAGGAGCTCTTCACTTGCATTGCTTCCAATCACACGCTTCCATATCGAAAGCCGCTGGCTTGGATCAGGCAAAGTAAACTCAACGACACTGTGAAAACGACGGAGAAATGCGTCGTCTAAATTTGCTTTGAGGTTCGTACTCAACAGCAGTAAACCGGAATACCTCTCCATTCTTTGTAAAAGATAACTGACGCCCATATTGGCGTTTTTATCGTGACTAGACTCAACCTCACTTCGCTTGGCAAATACCGCATCCGCCTCATCAAACATCAATACCGCATTGTATCGCTCAGCTTCGTCAAATAACTTAGCCAGGTGTTTTTCTGTTTCTCCAATCCATTTGCTGGCGATATTTGCTAGATTGACTACATAAATGGGAAGCTGTAACTCTCCTGCTATCGCCTCCGCCGCCATAGACTTTCCGGTGCCCGGACGCCCCCAAAAAAGCGCCTTACAGCCTTCTGTAAATCTCGGTAGCCTGCTTTTTAATTCGGATTGATAATTAATGCGTGACACTAACTCATGAAGCTGTTGATTAACGGCTTCGGATAGCACCATATCCTTGAGTTTAAACCTAGACTCTGTCAGAGTTGCTAGCCCTTCGGGCCCTTTTTGTTGTTCTTTTAGACACGCACTTTTTAACACTTGCCAAAACTGTGAACTCGGCTGTTCAAGCGCTTCAAATGCAATATCTGACATCTTGTATATGGGGACTGGGTATCTAATAGCCACTTGCCTAGCATTATTTCTATCTTCGGTGCTCGGCGCATGCCTGTTAGATAACGCTAACCATATTTGTGCTAGCGCATCGATAGTTGGCGCTTTGGGAATAAAAGCGCATACCTTTGACAATGCCGAAGCCTGTGCCTCATTTGAAAAGAAAAAGTACAAATTTCCCTGTGCTTTTAACAATTCAAATTGCTCGCTGTCCGCTACTAAGTAACGGCTAACCCATTTGGGTAAAACAACAAATACTTTTTTGCCCGCTGATGCCAAAAGCAGCGCCGATAGGCTTTTGATTATAGTGGTCTTAGCTACCTCACTTGGCATATCAAATGGCATACAACTCACTAGTGCTGATTGCGCGTTAGCGAGTTGCTCAACATACCAACGAATGAAATTGACATCGCCATTATCTATGACACAAAAACGATTGCTGTCTATTAGGCTTTGTTGACCTTTAAACCATGAAAAAGCACAATCTACCGAAGTATTGTAAGGATATGAGGCCACACAGCCCTCTGAAAATAAAACCTCTTTAGCCTGAAGAAAAGACAGGAGCTCAGGTAACAAACGAACACTTTGAGTCAGCCCAAGTTGCTCTTGCAACTGAAAAAGCCCCCATTTAAATGCATGCTTGTGACAAATACCTGAATTTAACATGGTGCGCTTTTGCGGTGAAGGGTTAGACAAAAGCAGTAATTTATCGAGGCTCAAATAAGGGCCATGTTCATACCAGGTCAGCCCCAAGTATGGCGTTAAACAATCTGGTTCAATCTCTTGGATAAAAACCAGTGCTATGAGCTTTAGTTCACTGCAACTTAGACCAAAGCAAGCCTTAACAAAGCGAAACTTATCTAAGGCAATGACCCTATCCAAAACATCATTCAGTTTTGACAAACTATCGCCAAGATTTTCCTCATTATTTTGCAGTGCAACACCCATTTGATAAAAGCTTCTTGCAAGCACTTTCTCTAATTCGAGTTGTGCTTCATCGGATTGAACAACCATGGCTCACCCCGCCTTCATCATCATAGATAACTCGGCTTTTCTATCTGTCCCTCCGGGTATCGTGTGACAGTGTAAAATTTCATTTGCCGCCAGTGTGAAATCTCCTATGCACAATGCAGCAAGTAATTTTTTAAGCGCCTTTAATCCATCGATTTTGAGCGAAAACGCAATATTCATCAAAACCAGTTTACGCACTTCACTTAGTTGCCGAAAGACGGGCAGTTCTCCCTCAATATTTTTAAGCAACTCTGCAAGATCATGCTCTAACATTTGCTCAGCTTCAGTTTCGCTTATGCCTGTTTGGGATAAATTTCTACCAACGCCAATGGTAAGCTCGCCAGCGTCATTCTCCATTGGTACACATGTAAGGCCTTCATGACAAATTAGTTGGACTTTCAGAGCTTCCATGTTTTTATTAGAAATGCTTATGCCAGTCATATCTCCTCCGCAAAACTTAACAACGAAGCAGGAACTGACATCAACAAACTTTGTTCTATTCCCTGAACTTCTATCGCAAATACGGCCTCGTTTTTAATATCAACTAACTTACCTTGATACCCCCTTAAGCTACCTGATTTAATCTCGACAGATTGACCAAGCTTAAACTTACGAGTCGTAGGCTCACATGGGAAACCAGATGCAACAACTGTTTTTATTTTTTCGACTTCAAGTGAATTGATTACACTCGGTTTGCCGTTAAACTTAATATAATCAACAAAGCCACTTAGACGCTTAATATAGTGATATTCGTCTTCATTTAAATATACGAAAACATAGGATTTAAAAAGTGGACTTGAAACTGACTTTACTCTATCACTCCACTGCCTATTTTCAGTTATGAGTGGTAAATAAACATCGCATCCGCTGGTGAAATTACTAACTTGTTCGGCGAATTTTTTTTCAGCATTTGGTCTAGTATAAACCACATACCACTTTCTATTTATTGTCATTATTAATTCCAAGTACGCTCCGCCGCATCGCCCACATGGTGAGCCAAGTAAATTTGGAGCCAATTTTTATTGAATAGCCAACTATTGAATAAACCAACTTTGGCCGTCTTAGTAATCAACTGACGCAGAGTCACATGATTCGTGAACACAGATTGAAAATAAATTTAGTAGTGAAATGAAATCTGTAAAATTATGGAGAGTAAATAAGAAAGCGATGACTGGCTGTCAGCCATCGCTTTAAAGGTTGGGCTATAGTTCAAAAACCTAGCTTTTGTATGACGCGGCTAATTTAATTTTGTGATTTTCCTTTTTATAATTAAATAACTTGCCAATAATATTAAAGTTTTAATGATAGTACCAAGCTAATAAAAGTTCAGCTCAACACTCTATATTCATCCTTTATTACAGATAAGCGCTTGCGAGCCAGTTGAACTCTTTTTCTTACATTTTCAGGTGAAAGTTGTAATCGGCTTGCTATTTCATTGTATTCCATCTCATACATGAATTTATATTGCATAACCAGTCTTAGTTCTTTTGGTAAAACATCGATTTCTTTAAGGATTTTATTATATAAGCTCAGATTAAGGTGCTCATTCTCTAGTGATGTAGATTGGTTATCTGCGAAATAGAATTGATTTGGAAGTTCAGAAACGTGATTAACAATATCTTGATGTTTGGCGTTTGCTCTATGCACATCCATACACAGGTTGTGCGCTATTCTGCATAACCAAGCAAATTCGTTTTCAATTATAGCGCTGGAGCGAGTATAAGCTTTAAAAGCTTTTTCACAGGTTTGAGCGATAACGTCTTCTATTTTATCACTATCATTCCTCAGCCAACGATAACAACAACTTAATAATTTCTCTTTATTTTCTAACCAGAGTCTCCAAAACTCACTATGTCCTTCTAGCTGCTTTTGTTCTGCTGCAACTAACTCCCCTGTATGTAACATCATTTCTCCAATAAAAAAATTTATATCGGAGGAAAGACGGGGTCTCAAAGGCTCTGTGAAAACAAAATTAACACATTTTGTAAACCATTGTATCTATAAGTACCAACATTTATATAAATAAATACAATAAATTAAAAGAAAAACATAATCCTACCATCAAAACAAGGTAGTAAATACTCTAGTTGAGATGAGTTTTCGTATGGCAAAAACCTTTAAAAGCAAGCTACCTCCTTGCTATCACCTCTAAAGAAAGTATAAAAACTCACACCATTATTTTCTGTAGTGTGCAAACTTAAGCGTACTTATTTAATCGATAAGATATTCGCTTCTATCGCACTCATATAGTCAGAGATATCATCACCTCTATGCGCAAAAGAAACCCTTAATTTTTGCCTATACGTGCTCACCACAACCGCTAAACCAGCAGGTGGTAAAGGCACGCTAAAGTTATAGACATCGACAATTTCATACTTTCCTACATGGCTCAAGTCAAAATCTACCACGCCTAAATTTGAAAGAATTACATTCCCCTTTAAAAATAACCGTTTATATATTCTAACTAACGTCTTTAATGCTGTTCTAGGTAGTAAGTTAATTGATAGAGCTTGAATTTCTTGTTGAGCTTGAAAGGCTCTATAACCTTCACGCTTAAGCTGTTGTAGATGTCTAGCATACTCGTCAACCCAATTATTACTTCCGCCAATATATGATTCAAAAACAATGACTAAATTGTTATAGGCGTATTCGAGCGGCTGCTTAGATATGTCTCTAACTGACATCGTTTCTAGCACACTTAAACTGCGATCGCAGCAAAGCGACTCACTCAATACATAATTAAGGGCGACGTTCACAGAGCAGCCACGCTGTTTTGACCATTCAACTAGGTTTTTTGTCGCCCTCTCTCCCAGATCGACATACTCCATCTGGCACTGATTTGAATTCCCCTTGCTCAATGCAACCTTTGAGCAAGGCCTGACTAAATTGCACACTAGCTGTTTAACCGCGGTTAGATAAGCTTTCGTGCCACAAGAATCAAATAGTGTTGCTTCTCGCTCAAAGCTATTATCCACCACTGCGATAGGCTCCGAATTAAGATAAGCACTCAGTTGCTTAAATAATAGGTAACCGCTACTCCCATCCGATGCGATATGCGATGATAGAATTAACAGAGCAAAATACTCTCTATACTGAATGCAAATAAACTTAACTGGCGATGAGTTGAATGGATCAACGATGTCTTTAAATAAATGATTGCGCAACGCACTGTGCCATAATTCAAAACTGTCGAATTCATCAGACCAATCTAAAAACTCCTTTTCGGGCAGTAGATGTGTGTCAAATTGCCAATAATAGCGCAAGCTTTTGCGTACAATTCGACTTTGCATAATTGGGTGAGTCTTGGCTATTTTGTCGATAGCCCCTGAAAGATCCCGTTGATCAGGGCTCCCCTTCAAAATAACTAAGTCACACGAATTACCGTTGTCATTGGCATCTGCCAAAGCTAGAAAGTTGAGCGCTCGCGCACTAAGTGGAATAAGAGGATATGGTTGTTTCATGGCAGTTCCTTTTTTAAAAACAAACATTAAACAAGAATTATTACCATGTCCACAAACTGTTGCCAATTCGGATATAAATTCAATTGCAATTGTAATTTTTTGTCTGTTTTGCGTATTAAGTAGTGTGACAAATTTTGTTCTAGCGCAATAAAATCGTCATGTAAATTCAATAATATGAGGCCAATTAAGATGTATCGTTAAGGACTAAAAATGGCATCAATGAATTTACACCGCGTCTACATTCCCACAAATGCACGAAATAATCACTATATTTTGGCTGAGTTTAAACCAGAAGAGTCGTTTTACACCTGTTTTGATGATATCGAAAGTGCCTACCAAAGGCTCGCAAGAAAATTGTTTGCCCTATGTGATGAGTTTGAGTTGTATAACGTACAATTGATAGTCAATGATAAACTACCTGTAGTTCGCTATCATGAAGAGGCTTACAACCTGCAAACCGATAAGCAGATTTTATTTTTCTATAACCCTAAGTACCATGAAGCACATAAAATCTACAGTGATAAAGGCCATAAAGCGCGTAAAATCCGTTTGTTGTTTCTTGCGACAGGTGATGAACTACGTGCAAATGCAGCCGCTTTTCATAGCAAAGTAAAGCGAACACTCGATGCGCTACAATCACAATACGCTGAGCTAGGTTTGCATTTTAGAGTTCGAGATCACCAACATCTCACTTATGATATTTTTTCTAAAATCAAAGGCCACAGGGAAACCTATGGATACAAGCTTCGCAGCCTATATCCAAGGTATCAAGCAAGAAACTGTACATTGCCAGAAGCGCACAGCGAAATAACTTATGTCAGTTTCTCAATCCCTATCACGCGCGCTATAAAAACTGAGTATCAACATCTATTGAGGCCCGGTGACTATGCGTCTTTTTACCAGTCGGTTGAAGATAAATTGCTGACAATGTGTAGTCAGTTGCAATTGAGCCATGTTGGCTTTGTTGCAGATGGCAGAATGCCGATTGTTAGAAGCAGTCAAATTGACAAATCCGATCACAATAGAGAGCTGCAAAAGTTGAGCTTTGATACCTCTTTGGAGGATGGGCAAACGCATACAATCTGGGATCCAAAACACTTGTGTGAAGCAATGCATTTTGTAATTGTTGCTAGCGATAAAGATAATAAAGATGCAGGGTACGGAAAATTTGTGAACAATGTTGAAACCATGGTGAGGCGATTTACCACTCAATTGCCAATAAACCCAGAAAAGCAAGATATAACAATGCGCTTCTTTCAGCATATTAGCTATACCTACTAAAGCCATCTCTGTTTATTCACCTGGGCAGTTCAAAATGCAACGACTTGTCCAGGTGCGTTTCTCTTTACATGAACCAAACGACTTTCCAATTCAGCAAATATATTGCCAAAATCTCCTTCTTCTGAGCAAATAAGTGCCCCCGAAAAACCAACGTCATCCAATAGATCTTGCTCAATAAGCGCTTGCTTAAAAGCAGCGAGTCGCTTCTGGAGCACGGCTTTTTTCATTCCTTCACACAAAATAACAAACTCTTCTTCACTCACCCTACACACTAAATCACCATCATCCCTAAATTGCTTTAAAATTAATTCAGCGGCAAGTTTGAGTTTAGCGTCTGTACTTTTATACCTCAGCTCTGAACTCCTGAGGCCATCTAGCTCTATGAGTGCCATGGCATAGTCTGCGGCACGATTAGAAACCACCTCAAATTGCTCAACAAAGTAACGCCGATTGTAAAGTCCTGTGCCAAAGTCTTTATAATTTAATAAAGCTGTTAAATTACTCTTAGAACGTCGGTAATAAGCCACCACTGCCATTAAGGTAATAACCAGTATTACGATGATTATATAGGCCTTTACTAAGTCGTGGCTTTTAGCTTGGTCATTGTTCAGGTTTGCCTCTATTCCAGTACCACCATTTGAAGAGGCGAGCTTAATCTTTTGTCGCTGTGCTTCTAACGCCCCCTGCGTTTCATATTCAACCTTGTTATTTGCCAAGGCATCATTTTCTTCCAAGAATTTAACGTAAGTCCGCAGTGAAGCGATTGTCTGAGGTAGGTCTCTTTTGGCTTGATAGACATCGGCTTCAATTTTTAAAGTTTGCCGTGTATACCGATTATTCAGTGAGTTCTGATAAGACTTTAATAATTCTTTAGAAGATGAAAGCTGCATCAATGCATTGTCGAACTGTTTAACTTCGGCATAAGCCAAAGCCAAGTTATTGTTTAAGACGATAAGATGCGCAGGGTTAATTATTGCATTTTCTTGAGCAGACTGAGCCTGCTTCAGATAATCAATAGCTTGGGAAAACTCTTTTTTACTTAAAGCGATTTTTCCAAGTCCCGAAAGCCCCCAAAACTCATATCGAGGCAAGTTTTTCGCGTGTGCGACTTCATGCATTTCTTGATAACAATGCTCAGCCTTATCATTCAGGTTTGCTCTGAGCAAGGCTAAACAAAGGTTATATTTTACGGGCAATCCATCTAGGATATTTGATGCTTCCAGCGCCAGATCCCTCGCCTGATAGGCATAACTCAAGGCTTTCACATAAAATTGTAGTGTTAAGTAATACGCCGTTAGGCTGTCATAAACCATTAATTTTGTAGTCCCGTCGATTTCAACTGCACTTCTCGAGATGTAGCTTTGCGCTGCCTGTAACGACTTGAGCGCTTGGCTATATTCTTCCCGCCATACAGCAATAATGGCTTCCATTGCATAGGTTCTGATCAGCAAATCTGACGCTTTTTGCTGAGTGAAACTCAACCTCGCCTGTTTGATATACTGTTTCGCTTTTTCAAGCTCTCCTTGCTCCACGGAGAAAAAGGCTCGATATAAATACCAATATCCAGAACTTAGACTCAAAGGACTTTCTTTTACATATAGTTTGGCGCGATCAAAGTGCTGTTTGGCAGCTTGAATATCGCCTTTAAAGAACGCTGAACGCGCCTTTAAGGTGAGCCAAAATGCTTGATTGACATACTCTGGTTTGTCTTGCGCTGTTAAGATTTCTAAAGGCGTTTTAATCGCTAGAGACTCGAATTCAAGCATCTGTTGCTTTGTCATAGCAACAGAAAAGCTTGAAAACATTAATAAAGACAAGATAATGAACGGTAAATTCAAAAAGTGAAATCCCAGCATTTTATACTAGTTTAAATGTAATCCTTTATTTTAAATTATACAATATTTGATGCGTTCACCTTGGCTGTTCAAGCAATTTCATGCTCACTGGTCACATTGCTTCGTTCTGCTGGCTTACTATTCTCTGCCAAATTTTGAGCATGGTTAAGCTGCGTTAATAGCACCCGTTTCTTATCACTAGGTAAGGCCATTTCATCAGCAATAAGCGAGAGCAACTGCTGATTTGTATTTTGCGCTATTGCCATGCTTTCTTTTAAATCTTTGTTTTGTTGATGCAGCTGTTCTGCTAAATCAGCTTGAGTAATTGTATTTTTAACTTGTTCTTTGGCTTTTTGGTCTGAGCTACCCAATAACTGATTGAATACATCAACTAGTCTATTTAGCACACTGTAAATCACATCTGCAGAAAAACCTCCTAATAGCGCAGCCAACGGTTTATGAAAGTCACTGATTGTTGGATTATTTTGTGCAAGATCAGCCGTGGGTATAAGTTCAGCAATCATCAAGCCAGCCATAAATCCCATAATAACCATAGACCAATAAGTTGAATCAAACTTTGGATCATAATTGCATTGGCGAATATAGTTACGAGATTTGTGCAAACACGCAAACGTAGCTCCTAAGCCTGCACAGCATAGCAAAAACAATTGATTCAACAGCAAAGTCTTTCCTTCAGAATTGAAGAGACCTTCATTGATGGTTTTTTGGTTCACTTCAGGGGAAATTGATAACCCAATAATTGAAAGTAAAAAGAAAATGGCCAATATGGACATATGCCTAACTAGCTTAACTGGACCTAGGAAGCGGATCCACCCTACTGATGTTGACTCTTTATCCATAATCGCTAGTGTGAGAGGCTTGGCTGGATAAACCAACACCGAAAGCTCTTTATGACATTTTGTTAGCTCAGATAACTCATGTTCATAGAACCCGATCCCTCCATCTACACTCTCGCCACCGGTCGCAATGACATCTTGCTTTCGTTGAAGTTGATAAACTGTGTTTGGCATGTAGCTGGGTATTGTTTTCCCCTGCCCTGACGCATAACGAATCATCACATCACACTCTATTAACAAGTGGCTTATGAAATCCTTTTGAGACATAGTCTTACCTATCAGTAAAATGGGAGATTGCGTTTATATCAGTTAACAATACTTAACTTCAAGTACATTTAGTTACGATTTCAAAAGAATTTTAGAGGTAAAAAGTAATAAAGGGGGATTTCTAAGAACAAATAAGTGTTTGGGAAAAATAACCTAATACGTTAATTTGAGAAGTACGCTCGGCTAACCGATGCGCCATTTGGAAAACGCGCCAACACGTTAACGACTTGTTTTCCCTAATGCAAGCTCACTTAAAATTGGGCTAACCTGATAATCAATATACAAAATAAAAACTAAAAAAGGCTCCATAAGGAGCCTTTTATCTGATTGGAAATCGTAGATTACCAGCCAGCTTTTTCTTTAAGTGCAGCACCGATCTCAGCTAGAGAACGAACAGTCTTAACGCCTGCTTCTTCTAGAGCTGCGAACTTCTCATCAGCAGTACCTTTACCACCTGAGATGATTGCACCAGCGTGACCCATACGCTTGCCCGGAGGAGCAGTAACACCAGCGATGTAAGATACAACTGGCTTAGTCACGTTGTGTTTGATGTACTCTGCTGCTTCTTCTTCAGCTGTACCACCGATCTCACCAATCATTACGATTGCTTCAGTCTTAGGATCGTTCTGGAACATTTCTAGTACGTCGATGAAGTTAGTACCTGGGATTGGGTCACCACCGATACCAACACATGTTGATTGACCGAAGCCAGCGTCAGTAGTTTGCTTAACTGCTTCGTAAGTAAGAGTACCTGAACGAGATACGATACCTACTTTACCAGGTAAGTGGATGTGACCAGGCATAATACCAATCTTACACTCACCCGGAGTGATAACACCTGGGCAGTTAGGACCGATCATACGAACGCCAGTTTCTTCAAGCTTCACTTTAACATCAACCATATCTAATGTAGGGATGCCTTCAGTGATACAAACGATTAGCTCGATGCCACCGTCAATCGCTTCTAAGATAGCGTCTTTACAGAATGCAGCTGGTACGTAGATTACAGTTGCAGTTGCGCCTGTCGCTTCTACAGCTTCACGTACAGTGTTGAAAACAGGAAGACCAAGGTGAGTTTGACCACCTTTACCTGGTGATACACCACCAACCATTTGCGTACCGTACTGGATAGCTTGCTCTGAGTGGAAAGTACCTTGACCACCAGTGAAACCCTGACAGATTACTTTAGTATCTTTATTAATTAGTACAGACATTATTTGCCCTCCGCAGCAGCAACTACTTTCTCTGCAGCATCAGTTAGTGATTCAGCAGCGATGATGTCAAGACCAGAGTTAGCTAGTACTTCACGGCCAGCTTCAGCGTTAGTACCTTCAAGACGTACAACTACTGGTACGCTTACACCAACTTCTTTAACTGCACCAATGATACCTTCAGCGATCATGTCACAACGAACGATACCACCGAAGATGTTTACTAGTACTGCTTTAACGTTGTCATCAGAAAGGATGATCTTGAACGCTTCAGATACACGCTCTTTAGTCGCGCCGCCACCAACGTCTAGGAAGTTAGCTGGCTTACCACCGTGTAGGTTTACGATGTCCATTGTACCCATTGCTAGGCCAGCACCGTTAACCATACAACCAACGTTACCGTCTAGAGCAACGTAGTTTAGTTCGAAGCTTGCAGCGTGTGCTTCACGTGCATCTTCTTGTGAAGGATCGTGGAATTCACGGATCTTAGGCTGACGGAATAGCGCGTTGCCATCAACACCAATCTTACCGTCTAGGCAGTGTAGGTTGTTTTCGTCAGTGATTACTAGAGGGTTGATCTCTAGTAGTGCGAAATCGTGATCGATGAACATGTTCGCAAGACCTAGGAAGATCTTAGTGAACTGTTTAATTTGAGCAGGGTTAAGACCAAGCTTGAAGCCTAGCTCACGACCTTGGTATGCCTGAGGGCCTACTAGTGGATCGATTTCTGCTTTGTGAATTAGTTCTGGTGTTTCTTCAGCAACTTGCTCGATTTCTACACCACCTTCAGTTGAAGCCATGAACACGATCTTACGTGAAGCACGGTCAACAACAGCACCAAGGTATAGCTCATTTGCAATATCAGTGCAGCTTTCTACTAAGATCTTAGCAACAGGCTGACCTTTTTCGTCAGTCTGATAAGTAACTAGGTTTTTACCTAACCAGTTTTCAGCAAATGCGCGGATCTCGTCTTTGCTATCAGCTAGCTTAACACCGCCAGCTTTACCACGGCCACCCGCGTGTACTTGACATTTAACGACCCACTTGTCGCCACCAATCTTACCAGCAGCTTCAACTGCTTCCTGAGGAGTGTCACAAGCGTAACCCTCAGATACAGGTAAACCATATTCGGCAAAAAGTTGTTTTGCCTGATACTCATGCAAATTCATGATGCTTTATCCAATTTTTTATACTAAAAAGGCTGAATATTTATGCAAATAATCAGCTATCCCAAATTGCGCCCATAGTATAGATCCCACGGCGTAGTAAGAAAACCCCAGTAAGACCAAAGGCGCAAAAAAAAAGCTGTATGTTGCTTTATTGCACTCATACAGCTTAAGATTTAATCTTTTGATTAAACGTCTAGAAGTAGACGTGTTGGATCTTCTAGTAATTCTTTAATTGTTACTAGGAAACCAACTGACTCTTTACCATCGATTTGACGGTGGTCATAAGAAAGCGCTAGGTACATCATCGGTAGAATTTCTACTTTACCGTTTACAGCCATCGGGCGTTCTTGGATTTTGTGCATACCAAGAATCGAAGACTGAGGTAGGTTAATGATAGGTGTAGATAGAAGTGAACCGAATACGCCACCGTTTGTGATAGTGAAGTTACCACCAGTCATGTCATCAACTGTAAGTTTACCGTCACGACCTTTAAGCGCTAGTTCACGGATACCCTTCTCGATTTCAGCAACTGAAAGTTTGTCACAGTCACGTAGAACTGGCGTTACTAGACCACGAGGCGTTGATACAGCAATACTGATATCAAAGTAGTTGTGGTAAACGATATCATCGCCATCGATTGATGCGTTTACTTCAGGGAAACGTTTAAGCGCTTCAGTTACCGCTTTTACGTAGAAAGACATGAAGCCAAGGCGAATGCCATGACGCTCTTCGAATACATCTTTATACTGCTTACGAAGATCCATGATTGGTTTCATGTTTACTTCGTTGAAAGTAGTAAGCATTGCAGTCGAGTTCTTCGCTTCAAGAAGACGGTTAGCAATTGTCTTACGAAGGCGCGTCATTGGTACACGTTTTTGTGTACGGTCACCAACAGGAGCCGCAGGTGCAGCCGCCGCTTTAGCAGGAGCCGCAGCAGGCTTAGCAGCTGGTGCTTTCAAGAACGCATCAACGTCTTCTTTTGTGATACGACCGCCTTTACCAGTACCTTTGATTTGTGAAGCATCAAGGCCCTTCTCAGCAATTAAGCGACGAACTGAAGGAGTAAGAACGTCAGCGTTCTCGTCAGATGCAGCAGGTGCTGCGTCAGATGCTGCCGGAGCTGCAGGTGCGCCACCTGCTGAAAGCTTACCGATTACTTGTTCGCCAAGTACTGTATCGCCTTCGGCATGTAGCTGCTCACCCATTACACCGTCTTCAGGTGCAACAACTTCAAGAACTACTTTATCAGTTTCGATGTCAACTAGGTTTTGATCACGGCTTACTGCCTCACCTGGTTGAACGTGCCAAGTTGCGATTGTAGCGTCTGCTACTGACTCTGGAAGTACTGGTACTTTAATGTCCACTTCTTTACCTTCTGATGCTGGCGCCGCTGCTGGCGCTGCTGGTTGTTCATTTGATTGAGCTGGTGCTGCACCGGCAGCACCTATTTGTGCGATTACTTGCTCGCCTAGTACAGTTGCGCCTTCTTCTTCAGAGATTGCAACAATTACACCATCTTCAGGTGCAACAACTTCCAAAACTACTTTGTCAGTTTCGATGTCAACTAGGTTTTGGTCACGGCTTACAGTGTCACCAACGCTTACGTGCCAAGTTGCAACTGTTGCGTCAGCAACTGACTCAGGAAGAACAGGAACCTTAATTTCGGTTGTCATCTCTTATTCCTTATTTCTTAATTGTTAATGCGTCAGCAATCAACGCGTTTTGTTCTTTAGTGTGGGTAGACATGTAACCACAAGCTGGAGCAGCAGAAGCCTGACGACCTGCATAAGTTAGTTTCGCTCCACTTGGGATAGCTTCCCAGAAATGGTGTTGAGAACAGTACCAAGCACCTTGGTTCTGCGGCTCTTCCTGACACCATACGAAATCTTTTACGTGCTGGTAACGCGCCATAATTTCATCCATTTCTTTGTGTGGGAATGGATATAGCTGCTCAACACGCACAATTGCGACGTTATTCAGTTCAAGCTTGCGACGCTCTTGTAGTAGCTCGTAGTAAACTTTACCACTACAGAACACAACACGTTCAACATTTTCTGGATTGATATCGTCAATCTCGTCGATCATGTTGTGGAATACACCATCAGAAAGCTCTTCTAGACTAGAAACCGCTAGCGGGTGACGTAGCAATGATTTAGGCGTCATAACAATCAGAGGACGACGCAGAGGACGTACAGATTGGCGACGAAGCATTGCATAAACCTGTGCAGGCGTCGTAGGAACACACACTTGCATATTATGGTCGGCACATAGCTGAAGGTAACGTTCCATACGCGCAGAGCTGTGTTCAGGGCCTTGGCCTTCATAACCGTGTGGAAGTAATAATGTCAAGCCACACAAACGACCCCACTTTTGCTCGCCAGAACTTAAGAATTGGTCGAATACTACTTGGGCACCGTTTGCAAAGTCACCAAATTGTGCTTCCCAAAGTACCAAAGAAGTAGGCTCAGCTGTCGCATAACCGTATTCAAATGCAAGTACTGCTTCTTCAGAAAGTACCGAGTCGTAAACTTCAAAAGTACCTTGCTCTGGGCTGATATTTTGCAGTGGCAAATATGTTGACGCATCGTTCTGATTGTGAACAACTGCATGACGGTGGAAGAAAGTACCACGTCCTGAGTCCTGACCAGTCAAACGGATGTCAGTGCCTTGGTCAACCATCGTAGCGTATGCCAATGTTTCAGCCATACCCCAGTCTAGTAATTTGTCACCCTTCGCCATTGCTTTACGGTCATCGTATATTTTCTTAACACGAGACTGAGCTTTATGGTCTTCTGGGTAAGTCGCAACCTTTTCACCAAGCTCTTTCAGCTTTTCTACAGATACACCTGTTTCATACGGCGTATCCCAATCATGGCCAACATACTTTGACCACTCAGAAGAGTGCTTAGTTTCTGGTTGGATTTCATCAACAACACATACGCCATTGTCTAGGCCGTTACGATATTCGTCTGCAAGCTGCTTTGCTTCTTCCGCAGACAGAACACCTTCAGCAACTAGCTTATCAGAGTATAACTGGCGCGGTACTGGATGCTTTTTAATCTTCTGGTACATCAGAGGCTGAGTCGCATTAGGCTCGTCTGCTTCATTGTGACCGTGACGACGGTAACAAACTAAGTCGATAACAACATCGCGCTTAAACTTATTACGGAAATCTAGAGCAACTTGAGTTACTAAAGCAACAGCTTCTGGGTCGTCTGAGTTTACATGGAAGATTGGTGCTTGGACCATTTTAGCGATGTCAGTACAGTATTCTGTAGAGCGTGTATCTTCAGGCTTAGATGTCGTGAAACCGACTTGGTTGTTAACAACAATTCGTACCGTGCCGCCTACGCCGTATGCGCGGGTCTTAGACAGGTTAAATGTTTCTTGAACAACACCTTGACCTGCGATAGCTGAGTCACCGTGAATGGTAATTGGCAATGCTTTTGAGCCGCTTGCACAATTTAAACGGTCTAGACGTGCTCTTACAGAGCCCATAACCACTGGATTTACGATTTCTAAGTGAGACGGGTTAAACGCCAATGCCATGTGAACATCGCCGCCCTTAGTGCCGAAATCAGAAGAGAAACCCATGTGGTATTTAACATCACCAGAACCTGCAGACTCGCCATATTTGCCAGCGAACTCGTCAAATAGCTCTTGTGGATTTTTACCTAATACGTTAACAAGTACGTTAAGGCGACCACGGTGTGCCATACCAATAACGACTTCTTCTTGGCCGCTCTCGCCTGCTCTGTGAACAAGCTCTTTTAGCATTGGTACTAACGCGTCGCCACCTTCAAGTGAGAAACGCTTTGCACCAGGGAATTTCGCACCAAGGTATTTTTCTAGGCCATCAGCTGCAATCAAGCCTTGTAAAAGACGTAGTTTGTTTTCTTTGCTGAATTGAGTCTGTGAGAAACCAGCTTCTAAACGTTGTTGTAACCAGCGTTTTTCTTCTGTTGATGTGATGTGCATATACTCAGCGCCAACAGAGCCACAATATGTTGACTTAAGCGCTGCGTACAAATCTTTTAGTTTCATTGTCTCTTTGCCACAGGCAAAAGAGCCAACATTGAATTCTTTATCGAGATCTACATCATCTAGATTGTGGTAAGCCAAGTCGAGCTCTCTCACTCGCTCTCGCTGCCATAAACCCAATGGGTCTAGGTTGGCATTTTGGTGGCCCCTAAATCTAAATGCATTAATAAGCTGCAACACACGCACTTGTTTTGCATCTGCCGCACCTTCTGCAGAAACTACTACTTCTCTGTGTTTGTTCTTAGCAAGCTCAGCAAATTGTGCTCTTACATCCGAATGTTTAATATCAACATCAACACCTTCAACTTTAGGTAGTTGATCAAACACTTCTCGCCATTCTTCTGGCACTGAAGCCGCATCGTCAAGATACGCTTCATATAAATCTTCTACATACGCAACGTTGCCGCCGTATAAGTGAGAAGATTCTAGCCATGCCTTCATCACACCTTCGTGCATTTATTAGCCCTTTTCTCTAGCGCAGAAACTTTAACTTAAACGAAAACAAGATGGCATGCCCAGCATGCCATCTTAAGATAATTATGCTTTAAACCGAACGGTTTAATAGCATAGATTTAATGTGTCCAATTGCTTTGGTTGGATTCAAACCTTTTGGACAAACGCTAACACAGTTCATGATACTGTGACAACGGAATACGCTGAACGCGTCATCAAGACCAGCTAAACGCTCTTCAGTTGCTGTATCGCGGCTGTCTGCCAAGAAACGATATGCATGAAGAAGTCCAGCAGGACCGATAAATTTATCTGGATTCCACCAGAAAGATGGGCATGAAGTAGAACAACATGCACATAAAATACACTCATATAGGCCATCTAGCTTTTCACGATCTTCAACTGACTGAAGACGCTCTTCGCCACCTGTTGGCTTATCATTGATCAAGTAAGGTTTTACTTTCTCGTATTGAGTGTAGAACTGACTCATGTCAATTACCAAGTCACGAATAACAGGAAGACCTGGTAATGGACGGATGATAATTTTACCTTTGCCATTCTTTTGTAATGCTGACAACGGAGTAATACATGCTAGGCCATTTTTGCCGTTCATGTTTACGCCATCAGAACCACATACACCTTCACGACACGAACGACGGAATGAAAGAGTAGAGTCTTGCTCTTTCAGCATTAACAGTGCATCAAGCACCATCATGTCACGCCCTTCTTCAACCTCTAATTTGTATTCCTGCATACGAGGTGCAGTATCTACATCTGGGTTGTAACGATAAACAGAGAATTCTAAAGTTGCTGTTGCCATCGTTGAACTCCTAGTACGTACGAGCTTTAGGTGGGAATGCTTCACGAGTTGTCGGCGCAAAGTTTACATCACGCTTGGTCATTGACTCGCTCTCAGGGTGGTACATTGAGTGACATAGCCAGTTTTCGTCATCACGATCTGGGAAGTCAAATCTCGAGTGCGCACCACGGCTCTCAGTACGGAAGTTTGCAGCAACCGCTGTTGAGTATGCAGTTTCCATTAAGTTGTCTAATTCAAGACACTCGATACGTTGTGTATTGAATTCAGTTGACTTGTCGTCAAGGCGTGCATACTGAAGACGCTCACGGATTTCTTTAAGCTCTTTCAAGCCATCCGCCATTGAATCACCTTCACGGAAAACCGAGAAGTTAAGTTGCATACACTCTTGTAAGTCTTTCTTAATTTGTACCGGATCTTCGCCTTTACCAACTTCTGACGTTTCCCAACGGTTGTAGCGTGCAAATGCCGCATCAACGTCGTCTTTAGAAGCTTCACCAGTCGATTCGAAGTCTTTCAGGTAAGAACCTAAGAAGTTACCCGCAGCACGGCCGAATACAACTAAGTCTAACAGTGAGTTACCACCTAGACGGTTTGCACCATGTACAGATACACATGCGATTTCACCTACCGCGAATAAACCTTCTACGATACGCTCTTTGCCGTTCACATCAACGTCTAGTACCTGACCGTTAACGTTTGTTGGTACACCACCCATCATGTAGTGACAAGTTGGAATTACCGGAATTGGCTCTTTAGCTGGATCTACGTGTGCAAAAGTCTTTGACAGGTCACAAACACCTGGAAGACGAAGGTTAAGCATTTCCTCACCAAGGTGATCAAGCTTAAGTTTAATGTGAATACCCCAAGGGCCCTCACAACCGCGGCCTTCACGAATTTCGGTCATCATTGCACGTGCAACAACGTCACGACCCGCAAGGTCTTTCGCGTTAGGCGCATAACGTTCCATGAAACGCTCGCCATCTTTGTTTAAAAGGTAACCACCTTCACCACGACAACCTTCAGTTACTAGCGTACCAGCACCTGCGATACCCGTCGGGTGGAACTGCCACATTTCCATGTCTTGCATGCCGATGCCAGCGCGCACAGCCATACCAACACCGTCACCAGTATTGATGTGAGCATTTGTTGTAGATGCATAGATACGACCAGCACCACCAGTTGCAAGTACTACGGCTTTAGACTTGAAGTAAACAACTTCGCCAGTCTCGATTTCGATTGCAGTAACACCTACAACATCGCCCTTGTCGTTTTTAACTAAATCTAGTGCGTACCATTCAGAGAATACGTTAGTTTTGTTTTTAACGTTCTGTTGGTATAGACAGTGAAGAAGTGCGTGACCTGTACGGTCAGCAGCAGCAGCTGTACGTGCAGCCTGCTCGCCGCCAAAGTGCTTAGACTGACCACCGAAAGGACGCTGATAAACACGGCCATTTTCAAAACGAGAAAATGGTAGACCCATGTTTTCTAATTCAGTAATAGCTTCAGGACCTGTTTTAGTCATGTACTCGATAGCGTCTTGGTCCCCGATGTAATCAGAACCCTTAACAGTATCGTACATGTGCCATTCCCAGTTATCTTCGTGAGAATTACCTAGCGCAACAGTAATACCACCCTGCGCAGATACGGTATGAGAACGAGTTGGGAATACTTTTGAAATAAGCGCACATGTCTTACCAGACTCAGAAATCGCTAGTGCTGCACGCATGCCTGCACCACCGGCGCCAACAACTACAGCATCAAATTCACGGACATTATATTTCACTTAAACACCCCACAGAACAAACAAACCAACAGCAACATATGCAAGTGCCATTAGATTCAATACAAAGCCTAAAACTGTACGCATTGTTGAGCACTTAACGTAGTCAGTCAGTACTTGCCATAGGCCAATACGAGTATGAACCATTATACAAATTAAAGTAATAATAGTTGCCGCTTTCATTGCTAGGTTATCAAATAGCCCAGACCAAGCTTCATACGTTAATTCAGGAGTTAATGCTAGGTAGCCAACAATAAATACAGCGTAAGCTGCAATAATTAATGCTGTAGCGCGAAGTGATACATAATCTTGTACACCATCACGTTTAAGAGTTGCTTGATTTAAGACCATATCCACACTCCACCAAGGATAGCCACGATTACCCATAGAGCGATTGCAATGTTAGCACTTGCATTGCCAGACTCTAATTCTTCCCAGTGCCCCATGTCTTGGATCATGTGACGGATACCGCCAATGATGTGGTAAGACAATACAGCGAAGGTGCCCCACGCAATAAACTTCGCAACAAAGCTTGTCATAAGCTCTTTTACAAAGTTAAAACCTTCAGGAGAAGAGAGAGATTCAGACCACGCCCAAATGACAAATGTCAGCGCGAAGAACAACGCGACACCAGTGACACGATGTAATATCGACGCCTTTGCCGTTGGCGGCATAGATATAGTCGTAAGATCTAGATTTACAGGTCTTTGCTTTTTCACAGTTACTTGCCCATCTTTGCTCGATTAGAGCTTCATCTACTTGTTTTTATCAACCCACTTGCACGACATGCACAAATGGCACACTCTAGATAAACCTGTTTAAACACTTAAAAGATCACTTGCCTGTAAAACTTCGATGTAAAAATAGGTTTACCCACAGACGACACGGTATAAAACCGTTGACAGTATATAAGGCTATCCGTGTTTTTACAATTCTTGTTTAGTTTCGTACGCTTGCGAATTAGCCAATGGTATAATATTTAATCTGCTTAGAATATTTATTATACATTTTTGCATAATTCTGAGAAAAATTGACTTTTCAC
This sequence comes from Pseudoalteromonas luteoviolacea S2607, assembly GCF_001625575.1. Lineage (GTDB taxonomy): Bacteria > Pseudomonadota > Gammaproteobacteria > Enterobacterales > Alteromonadaceae > Pseudoalteromonas > Pseudoalteromonas luteoviolacea_E. The sequence goes on along the minus strand of NZ_AUXV01000008.1, from coordinate 98,637 downwards.
CCCAATTATAAGTTACAATGATCTGAATTTGCTTAACATTAGTATCACAACATAACAATCAGAATGTTGTTATTTCATAGGAGATAAGATAGATGGCAGATAAGAAAGCCACAGTCCATATTGATGGGCACGATCCAATCGAACTACCGATCCACTCTGGCACAGCTGGCCAAGACGTTATCGACGTTCGTACGTTAGGTGCTCACGGCTTCTTCACATACGACCCTGGTTTCATGTCGACTGGCTCTTGTGAATCATCTATTACTTACATTGATGGCGCCAAGGGTGTACTTCTACACCGTGGCTATCCAATCGAACAATTGGCTGAAAACTCAAATTATATTGAACTTTGCTACCTACTATTAAACGGTGAACTACCAAACAAAGAGCAGCTTGCAAGCTTCTCTGAAGAAATCACACGCAACACGATGATGCACGAGAAAATCGCTGCATTCTTCCAAGGTTTCCGCGTTGATTCTCACCCAATGGCAATGCTTTGTGGTGTAGTTGGTGCTCTATCATCTTTCTATCACGATGACTTAGACATCTCAGATGCAGAACAACGTATGCGTTGCGCAACTAAACTAGTTGCTAAGCTACCAACTATCGCAGCAATGGCTTACAAATATAACGTAGGTCAACCATTTGTATATCCTCGCAACGACCTTAGCTACGCAGAAAACTTCCTACATATGATGTTCTCTGTACCAGCTGAAGAGTACAAAGTAAGCCCTGTTTTAGCAAAAGCAATGGATCGTATTTTCATGCTTCACGCTGACCATGAGCAAAACGCATCGACGTCTACAGTTCGTTTAGCGGGCTCTTCTGGCGCAAACCCTTATGCATGTATCGCAGCTGGTATTGCGTCACTTTGGGGCCCTGCGCACGGTGGTGCAAACGAAGCATGTTTAAACATGCTTGAAGAGATTGGTTCGGTTGACCGTATCGACGAATTCGTAGCTAAAGCAAAAGACAAGAACGACCCGTTCCGTCTAATGGGCTTTGGTCACCGTGTATACAAAAACTTCGATCCACGTGCGACAGTAATGCGCCAGACTTGTCATGAAGTTTTAGAAGAGCTGAACATTCAAGACCCACTTCTAGACGTCGCAATGAAGCTAGAGCAAATTGCACTAGAAGACCCTTACTTCGTAGAAAAGAAACTATACCCTAACGTAGATTTCTACTCAGGTATCATCTTGAAAGCTATCGGTATTCCTACAAGTATGTTCACAGTTATCTTTGCTATGTCGCGTACAGTTGGCTGGATTTCACACTGGAACGAAATGCTGTCTCAAGCAGGCCATAAAATTGGTCGCCCACGTCAGCTATACACAGGCTACACAGCACGTGACTATGAGGATCAAGGCGAACGTTAATCATCGCTTTGGCAAAAAAAGGGCTCAAGAGCCCTTTTTTTTCGGCTTTTTTTTAGTCACCAAGTTAATTTGTACGCATTTCTTTACATTGATAGCCGTAGAAATATTTTTCCCAAATTTAGTAAATCTCAAAGCTAGAGTAGATTTCTTGGCCAATATTTACCTCTTTTACATGCTCAACGCTTGCCAACACTGGACCCTGCTGCAACCAACTGGCAAGTTTGTCAATGTCACCTTGCTCACCATACACGACAACTTCGACACTTTTGTCTGGTAAGTTTTTAGCAAATCCATACAGTCCTAATCTCGTTGCTTGTTGCCGAGTGTGATAACGAAAGCCAACGCCTTGTACTACGCCTGTCACAATGAATCTTGAACTTTTCATTTAGCTGAACTCGTTGATAACTCAAATAACAAGCTTAGTTCCCAAATTACTGGATTTGAAGGTTTTGAAAAAGGAACAATTGATATGACCGAAAGAGCAAACCTCGAGATTTGCAGAGCTGCATGTAAAAAGGCCCCTATGGGGCCCTTTAGATTTAAAACTGCTCGAAAAGCTGCGTTTATTTAAAATTTATAAGCAAACTTAACGTAAACTTGACGACCTAATATACTATGCGTCTTGTTATCTACACCCATAGACTCTGAAGGCGCAAATGGCGCTTCTTCGTTTGTCAGATTAGAAGCACCCAGCGTTGCTGTCAGTTTGTCAAAACCAACATATGTCACGCTAGTATCGATTGTAGTCCAGGAGTCTATTTCAAACTTGTTTCCTGAGCTGTCAGCCAAATCGTTGTATGAATTAATGTAATTCACGCTGAAGTTGGCAATCCAATCATCAAGCGCCCAATCTACACGCGCATTCCATCGTAGATCAGGGTGCTGATACTCACCGTTCTCATCTATGATAACTGATACAGAATTGCCACTTTCATCTGTTCGAATTAGCTCTTCATCAAAGTTCAAGACATAGGTTACGTTATAACCAAACTTGAACTCACCCAAACCTTGCGTTTCGAGCCTGTACTCCAGATCAAGGTCAATACCATCCGTTTTGCGGCCACCAATGTTGACGAATGTGTCGTTGATTTGGCGAATTCGCCCTGGTGTGCTTCCAGTACTCGCTTCTCTTATTACCAAGTTTGGATCATCACCACAACAATCTACGATATCTTGTGCGCCAATTTTCTTAATTAGGTTGTCTTGATCATAGTTCCAGTAATCAACGCCTACACTAAAGTCGTCCGTAGCCTGCCAAATAACCCCAAGGTTATAGTTTGTTGACTCTTCCGGTTGCAGATTTTTGTTACCAGCCACTTGTGCCGTATATTCGAAAGGCTCACAGTCCAGTGGGTCTTTAGTAATGACACAACGATCTCTATCGATTACGCTTGGCGATTCATCAGTTCTACCAAGGTGGAGTTGAACGAGAGAAGGGGCTCTGAATGCCGTGCCCCATGAACCTCGCACAACAATTTCTTCGAGCGGCGTCCAGCGGAAAGCAACTTTTGGATCAGTCGTATTACCAAAGTCGCTGTAATCCTCATACCTTAACGCTAGCTGTAGTTCCAAGTCTTCAGTAGCTGGCACAATAAATTCAGCAAATAGTGCTGTATTATCTCTATCACCATTTGCTTGCGTCGCTTCTGTTCCAAAAATTTCGTTGTTTAAATACTGGCTATCAGGATTGTCTTCAATTTTTTCATAGCGGTGTTCTAAACCAAATGCAGCAGCAACATAACCATCACCGAATTCAAATAGCTCGCCCGAAATTGTCGCATCGAATGACTGCATGGTAGACGCGCCGTAACGCGTGGTGGTTGTCTCTATTTTATCGAGTGCTGCTTGACTGTTTTGACTAGGTTCAAATGGGTTCCACTCTCCACTGTCAATTGCCGCTTGAGCTCTTAATTTATTTGGGAAGCCATCGAAGCCTTTTTCAACTGCACTTGAACGAATCGCTGAATAGGCAAACTCCCAATCCCACTCCTTGAACTCGCCGCGCATACCCATAACCGCTCGGTAGTATTCTGAGTCCACATCCTTTTTACGATTACCAATATCAACCGTACGACGACGCATTGAAATATCTACGCCATGTAAGAAATGGTCGGGCAATGCAGCAAGTGGATGATTAGGATTATCGCCAGCCATGGTTAGCTCTGTAAAGCTTGGGCTAGCCGCCCCCTGAATGAAAGTAGAAGTATGTTGCGCAGAAAACTCCGCGAACCCCTCTACTCCATCCATAATTTCTTGAACGCCATTGTAGTTAAAGCTAATACGCTCAGTGGAAGGAATGAGAGTCATATGGGGTGCATAATCGTATCGACAAATATCACCGATGATCATATTTTCCGGGCATTTATCGTTGCCCCAAACGTCTGCAAAAATGGTTTGTCTAACTTTAGTACCATCATCTTCAACACGCGTCACCGGTAAGGCTTCCCATTGTGCATCTGTAAGTTGGCTTCTTACCACTTCAATACTGCCAGGAAATCCAGAAGAACTTAGCGCGTTATTACCACCTCTGAACCTTTGGTCGGCTGTAGAGGCGTAGTCGCGGTCCGCATAAAATACATCTCCACGCTTGAAATAATCTATTGAAAAATTGTGATGCCCTTTATCTGTTGAGCTTCCCCAAAGTAACGTGAAGTTTTCTTCTTCAGCGCCACCATCCGCAGTGTCGGAAATTTTACCCGCAACTTCAAAGCCATCGATGTCATCGCGCAGGATAATATTAATTACACCTGCAACCGCGTCCGAACCATAAGTCGCTGACGCACCATCTTTTAAAACATCGATTCTCTTTACTGAAGAAACAGGAATTGTGTTTAAGTCAACGAACGAGGTTTCAATATCTTTTGCAAATGGACTTACTGCGACACGACGACCATTTATCAAAACCAGAGTGGAAGAAGCTCCTAAGCCGCGTAGCGCAACACTTGAACCACCATTAGCGGTATCGTCACTTGAGTTACCCTGTGTACTAAACGTCCCAGCACCTGCTACTGGTAGTTTTTGCAGCGCACCAATTAGATCTGTAGAACCCGTAGCGGCAAGATCACCTGCCGAAATAGTCTGTATAGGTGATGGTCCTTCTAAATCTGATCGCTTGATATGTGACCCAGTCACTTCAATACGTTCAACCTCAGATTCATTCGCATTTGCTACACTTGCTCCCCCAAGCAATGCAAAACCCACTGAAGATGCTATTAGCGTAATCCCCTTTTTCATTATCTTTATTCTCCGTAGTGTATAAAACATCTTTTTAACTTTTATAACACACTAAAAAAACAATAAAAACAACAAAAACCCTTAAAGAATTTACATTTAATCAATTACTGCGTTTGTATTTTCAACAACTTTGGTCTGGAGGACATAGGAATAGCGGCTTTTACGGAATTTGAGCAAAAAAAACCCAGCTAAATAGCTGGGCTTTTTTCATTTGTAAACTTGTTAGATAGCAGTATTTTTAACTTCTTTAACAAATTGTTTTACTGGTAAATTATTACACTTTAAGTTTCTAGCTTGGCTGCGGTATTTGTGCAAACTCGCAACACCTTCTTTAGCTGCCTTCATGCATAGCTCAGTTGCTCTAGATGTGTTTTCAGCAACCAACTTAGCTTTAACTGATTGTTGACTATTTTGCACACGTTGATGAGCTTTCGCGAATGTACGAATATCTTCACCATTGCACTCTACTGATGGAGAAAAGCGAGAAACGAACACACCTTGTTGCGCACCAAACTTGCGCGCTGCGCTTAGACCTTGGTTTGCAGCAATCTCACATACCTTGGAAATTGTAGACGCGTCGCTTGCTACAAAGTTCTGGCTACCGCCAGCAAATGCAGAAGTTGAAGCGATAGTAATAAGAGTAGCAATTGAGAGAGACTTAAACATAATTTACCTCGAAAGAACGAATTGGTGCGCATTATATAGCCAACTTAATCCTTGTAAATGGCAAATATAAACTTTTTTGAACATTTAATGAGCTATTTACATACCTATAAACTCATGCTTCAAACCTGCTAAATTTTTCTCCTTAATTAACAAATCTTCGTATCAGGAAACATACTTTTTTCCCCTATAAGACGGACATAATGATACACTCCCACATTATTCACTCTCTAAAATTAAAATATGAAAGTTATCTCATTCAATATCAACGGCCTTCGCGCCCGCCTACACCAATTACAAGCCATCATAGATAAACATCAGCCAGATGTGATTGGCCTACAAGAAATTAAGGTACATGACGAAGCGTTTCCCGTAGAGGACGTAGAAGCAATGGGCTATCACGTTTATTTTCATGGGCAAAAGGCACATTACGGTGTTGCTTTGTTATCAAAGGCGCCTGCTAAATCCATTCAAAAAGGTTTTACAACTGATACAGATGAAGCCCAGAGACGTATGATCACGGGAACGTTTGAGAGCCCAAATGGTAATGACGTTACGGTAATGAATGGCTACTTCCCACAGGGAGACAATATTAGTCATGAAACCAAATTCCCGTACAAGCGTCAGTTTTATAAAGATTTAATGACCCACCTCAATACTTATGAAAAACCAGATAGTAACCTTATTGTGATGGGGGATATCAATATTTCACCAACTGATAGCGATATTGGTATCGGTGAAGCAAATCGCAAACGCTGGTTAAAGACAGGTAAATGTTCTTTCCAGCCAGAGGAAAGAGAGTGGCTAAAAACCCTGATGGACTGGGGTTTCAAAGATACGTTTAGAGAGCTTACGCCAGAAGTAGAAGATAAGTTTTCGTGGTTTGACTATCGCTCAAAAGGCTTTAATGACAATCGAGGCTTGAGAATTGACGTCGTTTTAGCCACTGAAAATCTCATGAAAACATGTCAAGAAAGCGATATCGATTACGAGTTGAGAGGAATCGAAAAGCCTTCTGATCATGCTCCAATCTGGGCGACTTTTGAAATCTAACGGTTAATTATTACTTCACATACATTTGGATGTTAACGCATGACAACATTTGTGTTTGCTTTACTTGCATTCGTACTCAGTTTGGACAAACAACAGTACGAAACGCTAATAAAGACCCCACAAAGACAAATTGGTGTTCTCAGTTGCGCTCTTGTGATGGCGTTATTATGGCAGATAAAAGCTGGCATTTTACCTAATTTGAACATCCATATATTGGCCGTAACGACGGTAACTTTAGTGCTTGGCTGGCGGTTGTCCTTATTGAGTACATTGCTGGCCGCAATACTTTGCTATTTTTTTGCATCCTTTGAGGTAAGCTTTTTTTCCTTTTGGTTACTAAACGGGATCCTACCCGTTTATCTAAGCTATGCATTGTTTGTATTGTGCTATCACTATTTACCTCGACATTTTTTTATTTATATTTTTGTTTGTGCGTTTATTTCAGCAGGCTTAGTTGCTGCAATTAAAATTATTCTATCAGCAGCATATTACTGGTCTATTGGCCTGTACGACTGGTACGTATTGACGAGCAATTATATGTTTTATGCCGTGATCATGTGGTTTCCAGAGGCTATGCTAAATGGTATGGCTGTGACACTCTTGATCACTTATCGCCCCCAATGGGTGCGAACCTTTTACGATAAGGAATACCTAGATAGATGACTGTAGAATACCGTTGTCCAATATGCTCTGAGCCACTTGTCCCAACAGGCAACAGTTTAGGGTGTACTAACCGTCATCAGTTCGACTTTGCAAAAGAAGGTTATATAAACCTACTTCCGGTGCAATTTAAGCGCTCAAAGCAGCCCGGAGACAACTTAGACATGGTGCAAGCAAGGCGTGCTTTCTTTGCCACTCCTCACTATCAGTTTTTACAACAGTCATTAGCTAAACTCGTCGCAAGTAAACAGCCAAAAACAGTCATTGATTTGGGATGTGGAGAAGGGTTTTATACGCAAGCAATCGCTAATGAGCTCAATGGAAAAGCATCAATTTATGGATTAGACATCAGCAAACCAGCGATAAAATACGCTGCCAAACGCTATGATAACCCTAACTTTAGTGTTGCTTCCAGTAAAGATGCGCCGTTTAAAGACGCTTTGGCCGATGTTGTGTTGAGCATCTTTGCCCCTGTTTTTGACAAAGAATCTGCAAGGCTTTTGTCACCAGCAGGGACATTGATAATAGTAAGTCCAGGCCCTCATCACCTATATGAACTAAAACAACATATATATGATGATGTGCGTTTACACGAATCACCAGATTGTCCAGAAGGATTTATTGAAACGGAACAGACATTGTTCCAAGAAGTGCATTCAGTTTCGACTGATGTCATATTTAATTTGATTAAAATGACGCCTTTTGCTTGGAAGTTTAAGGAGTCTCACTTTGAAGCATTATCAAGCAAAACCCATCACGAAATCACTCTGTCATTCTTGGTCACCCAATTCAACAAAGCACATTCTTAATAAAGTTACGCTAGAAACTAGATTAAAACAGCTTTGAGTGTTAAACAATTCATGCCCGATTAGCGTTATTCGCTATATCGGGCATTTTATTGCGTTAAAATCGAGTTACGTTTCACTTAGACACAGAAAATTCGAAATTCAACGTATTTGGTTTTTGTAACTTCCAAACAAAGTCTAAACCTATGTCTGGGTACCCTATTATCACTTGATTTATCTCTCTCACGATACTGCCGTTTTTCATGATTTGCAGCTGGACATTGTACTCCCCCCCTAGTTCCGCAATATCATAATTTACGACTTTCCCCGCTAGCCTTTCAGAGCCAATAGACCAAACGAAGCTTATATCTGATGCGATTTCGCCTGTAGCTTGCAATTGTATCGTCCGATTGTGTTGGCTCGAGCTTACTTCAATATTAGAAGTTGGATTATTTATTATCAGCTCCTTGCTCACCGTAAACTCTGCACTTTCATTCACTATTAGCGTTAAACTTGCAATATAGGTGCCTGAGCTATCGTACGTATGCGAAACAGTTGGCGTCTCAGTTGAAGCAGTCGCCCCGTCGCCAAATACCCAATTATACTTTAAGTTTTGTCCCACATCTTCATGTTCTGCGGTAAATAGGCAAGTATTCCCTTCAATCGAGCAAGATAAAGCCAGCTGTGGGTTTTCAATATAGTCCAACAGCAAAGGGGCTTGCTTAATCACAACGCCATTTCTCTTAACAACGAAGCTCACTTGGGATGGTTTTTCAGGCAAATTAATCATCGTTCCGAGTGCTTCATATTGATATTCGACACCGTCAATTATCAACACGACGTCATACCCGTCAGGAATGTCTTGCGCGATATTAAACGTAAAGTTCATATTCTGTTGTGTTACTTTTATGTCTAACTCCGGAGCTTCGTGTAGCGCTATATTTTGTTCATAAGTGAACTGAGCCGCTCCATTATTTGCTGACATCAATACTGTTATCGTATGCTGTCCATACCCTTCAAAGTCGTACTCAAAAGCAGATAAATCACTGCGCTCAAATGTATCTCCGTTGATTTCCCAAGTGTAAGTCGCGCCAGCCACTTGATTGTCATAACTTAGACTCAGTTGACACGTGGTACCATTTTGCACGCACTGAATACCAAAATTAGGTTCATCCATTACCGTTACTTGCTTGTTAAAGCGATTTACTTCTTCACCGTCTCTTAGCAATACTAAGCTCACTTCAGTGCTTTCAAGCATCTGCTGCGTGTAATTATAATTATCCGTGTCAAACTGTTGTCCATCAATCAACCATCGAAATGAATGAGCATTACTGTACTGATGAGGAATTTCAAAGTTAATCGAGCGGTTATATTGCTCATAGGTAAAACTCAAGGCTGGGGCCACATATTCACCATCTAAGTAGGCAAACTTTACATCAACCGTCTGCGTTCCTATCTCGTTTGAACAGGCTGAAGAACTACTTTGTTCTGCGACAACTAACCGAATTATTGCCGGCCCTTGCTTTAATTCACCAAAAGGCGCTTTTGGCAATACTATTTCATTTGTTATGTCTGCTGGTAAAGTTATCTCTTCTGCATCGAAATACCCATTACGGTCCAAATCAATATAAGCCTTAATTTGCAACTGGCTAATGTCTAGAGGCAACTGAATTTTCAAAGGTGATTGTGAGTATACTGCGTCGACCAGCTCAACATTTCCGTAGCCATCAGTTACTTGCACTACTTCACCATTTACAGTGAGAGTATTAATATGCGACCCAGCTGCGTTTTCAGGCTTGCAAACGGCTTGCTCAATTAGTGAGGCTATCCGATAGCTCTCTAAGGTTGAGCCGTCATTTAACTCTGCTTGCCAATGCAACTCGTGGTCCCCTTCACTTAATGTGATTTCTCCTTTTGACGCATCCGACCAAGTACCTTGGGCGTTGGGTGTCCACTCAAATAAGGTCTCTTCACCTTGGCGTAAAACCAGTTTATCAACTGTATCACCTGTCAAACGTGCATCTGATATGTCATAAGAAACTTGCTCAAATAGACGCTCTATAGAAACCTCTAAAGTAGTCGCCCTACTATCTTGTGGAATCAGTCCAACTCTCTTAGCCAGTGCTGATATCTGCTGCTTGTCTTCAACATTAGCCACTTCGATAAGACATTGAGAAGCCTCTAACATACCTGTTGTTTCATTAAAACAGGCAGTCATCGCCTTGATAACTAGACCATAGGCTCTTTCAACACTCCATCCGTCGCTGGTCGCAATTAAATAGAACAGCTTGTTAAATGCACCCGCCCTTTGATGCGAGCCTGTCACACTTTCAAAGTCTCGATAGTCATCAATGCTGACGCCGTCTCTACGAGGTTGCTTGAGAAATCTAGAATACGCATTTCTAAGACGCGCATCCCAACCGATTGCCCAAAAATATTCACCTTCTTCAGATAGCTTCGCAAAAATGGGGGTTTGCAGCCAATTTGAATCTGACGGCTCTGGTTGTAAGTGTCTGTAATAGTGGTCTTTAACGGCAATTGCCGTAATATCCGCAAAACTTTCATGTAAAGCACTTCTTTGTGCTCTAGTGCCATCTTGGTCGCCGATATTGTCTACATCTGAAATAATATTGCCTGTGTTCCACTCTAAAATTGCATGCCCAATCTCGTGTGCCACAATGTCAATAGAGCTTCCGTGGGGGAATGGCGCCCCTCTAAAACCACTCGCGTAATTAGTAAACTCCCCATCCCAACTACTTTGACTAATATGCCCTGAATCTGCTCTTTGCTTAATTACGTTCAGACAATAACTTCCCTCAGTGGGGCATCGCTCGCTTTGTTCTGGATAAAGTTCAGAAAAGTGACCGTATAAGACCTGAGCTGTTACGCCCGCATAGAAATGCGCGTCATTAACAGCCTTAAAAGCGCCTTTAGCCAAGTAGTAAATGTATGGATCTCCCTCAATACCATGGCTTTCAGTTACGCCGGTAGAGCAGTCGTAAGAATGAGGTGTTGCGCTGCTTCCATAATAGGTCTCTACTAGATGATTGCTGTATACACATTGCCCATTGTCTAATTTAATGACCATTGGATAGCCCGCAAATTCAGAAAAAGCCCCTTCCTGCTCAGTTCTAAAATAGAGATTACTGATAGTAGGTGCTATTGGGTAATATAATTGTGCAAGTGGGTGCTCATTTGGCAGAGTCGTATTTTGACATTTCTCGCTTGCCATATTAGGAGACTGATGACAATTAAAGCCGACTTTATAATTACCTGTGGTCGTTGCTACCGCATAATAGCTCTCAGTATGTGGACTTAGAAACGATGCGGTTGCATTAATATCTTCAATAACTTTAAGTGAAGCTGCATCTAAAGTTATAAGCCTTCTCTGTTTTTTATTATCAATCAGTTCTAACTTATAAATAGGCGTTAAATTGCCAAGTTTATTTTTGGAAATATACTGTTTAATATTTCTAATTTTCGCATTTTCAAGTGCATAGCTCTTTACAATCTCCGCAGACAGATTATCAAAATCATGAGGATATGCTTTTGAGATTGATTTATGGTTCAACAGACTAGGTCGCAAATCGTTATCACCAAGCACACTACCTGATATAAGTTTTCGACCAAGATGATCAACACGTATCACTAAATCACTATCTTGTACTTTAATACCTCGCCAGTAGAGAGCGTAATGCTCAAGCCGCTCGCCTTCGGAAATTTGCACCGATTTAGTTTGTTTATAATTAAACACAGATGAGTTATTAAGAGCTCCCGAATTTGAAACACCAGCCGGGAGTATGTGATTGATTTCATTTTGAAATTGATTTGATGATTGACTACTCGCTGCCGAGAAGCAAGCAAATAGTGCAACGACACTTCCTAGTATGCGCACTGCCTAGTCCTTATTTCTTTAAGTTAACCTCTATTTTACACAACTAATTATTATGTTCTACATCCACTCATTTAAAAAAATACTTTTTATCTATCCCACTATTTGAAATCGAATACTAGGCAAACAAATTAACCCGATTTTTCGCACAATATAGTTCAAGTAAATTAGTTTATATATCCATAATATATTCATTGGTATAAAAAAAGCTGGCATAAAGCCAGCTTTTTTAAGGGGTTACTGATTACTTAGTTTCTAAACTATTCAGGTAGTCAGCGTGCCACTCTTGAGGAATACGCTCTAATGCTTCTTCTACCGTTTCCTTGTGAGTTTCTAACTCGTTTTCTGTCTGCATTGCAAGGTCACCAACAGAAACACCGTTTGCAAACATGACAAAAGTTTCGCCTGCGTCTTGCTTACCATTTACACGTGCAAGTTTAAGGTTATATACATTGTCTTTGTAATCAACCTTCTCAAACTTAGTGATTTTAGCAGGACCTTTCGCTGTTTGAATTACATCACCTTCAGCGACATTTAATGCCCATACAGCCTTACCGCCTTCACGCACTAGAGGGTGAGACTCAGTTAGAGTAAGTGTTTGGCCATGCTCAGTTGTTAGTTTAACCATAGGTAAGTGCTCTACACCCACCGATACATCAACAACTTTAAGCACTTCAGTATTGTCTGGTTCAAACTCACTTGCACCAAGTACAAGATCACCGACATTGAATGTCTCGACCGCTTTAGACTGCTTATTCGGCATCAAGATTTGCGTACCTTTTGCTAAACAACTGAAAGAGAACTGAAGTGGCGCTTGGTCATAACGAGCCATGTCTTTTGGTAGTTCAGGCGCTTCTTCCGATGCAATGATGTAAGAAGTATAACCAGTAATATAGTCATACTCTTCCTGCGTCGCACCGAAGTAAGTCATTGCGTCTTGTAAGTTACCCATCCAGTTAACTTCAAGTGCAATGTTCATGATCCAATATGCATCAGCGCGACGTTGGAAAATACCTGGACGTGCGAATAATGCAGCTTCACGAGGAATATCCCAGCTCAATGTAGTTACTGGCGACCAAGTCGCTTGGTCAAAACGATAGTCAATTGTGAAATACTGCTCAAACTTCGCTTTCATGTTTGCATTGTGCAGCGATAACTTATCGTGGAAAGCTTCTTTTGATTGGATCATCACATCTGTAGGTGGCACATTTTGTGCGCCTAGTACTTCATCTTCTTCAAATAAAACTCGAGAAATGTACGTCGGTAATGTGATGCTGCCTTTAAATGGAATTGTCACGTGTGGAATATTGTTGTAATCGCCACCCGCTTGGACCATAGGATAGTCACAATCTCCGTAGTCACGGTTTAAACAAACCATGATAACGCCGTCTTGACCCGCAACATTCTTTTTGTTTGCATCTGCTTTACGGAAATCTTTTGGATGTTCCACAACATGTTGGAATGCGTCAACTTGCGCAATACCAACACCAGCTGCAGCTTCAGCGAAATCAGCTTTAGCCATAACCATTGGAGCATTCGCAGGGCGATTGTTAATTGGCAAACCGAGTTCTTTTGCTAGCATGCCTAGGATTGCATGTTTGTCATACTTAACATCAATCTTTTTCAGAACCTTAGTTCCATCTGCGAACATAACGTAAGCAGTACCTTTACCATAAACCTCTTTAGCGCGCTTAACATGCTCGTATGCGCTTTCAACTGTCGCTTCACCGCCTAATACTTTACGGTTCAAGTTCGCTCCACCATCACCAAAGAAACGTGCAGTTTGTTGAGTTGTGATTTGCTCACCTTTCTCATTAACCAATTTGATAGATAGTACCGTAAGGTTCGTTGCTTTTGGTTCAGCATTTAACAAACGAATTTTGAACAGTTTTGAAGCACCTTCACCAACGATGTTGAAACCTAGGTGGCTAAAGTAAGACTCTAGTTCAGCTTCCGTTGTATCACTACTATTATAACTTCTTACAAAACGCGCATCTTGCACATCAATTTTTGCTTGAGGAGTATGAAGCTCTTTGAAAAGCTGTGGACTGTTTTTATCATTCCAACCAGCTTCTTTGAAAATTTTCTCCATCTCAGCAATTGCTTCTTTACTATCTGGGTCTACATACTGAACACCATCTTGTACATTAAGACCTTGAACGATAGGCGTGCTTACTTTTTTAGTTATTGGTTGTTCGAATGCAGCGACAGATCCAAATGCCAATGCCGAACTAACAGTAAGCGCTAAAAAGCTAAGTTTCATTTTATTCTCCTTAATTTATATATTACTTCACTATTTTAAATTGCATGCTGTCCGCACCTTCTTGCGGAACGCATGGTACTGCTGAACTACCTTGTTCGTCCGTGTATGCAACAACACAAACGTTTACTGACTTACTTGATAAACTCAATTTTGAGCCATACTTATTTCTTTCATGCGCTTCATATACACCATTTTTATTTTCATCTACCCAGAATTCCATTCTGATAGACGAATTGGCGCTACTTGTCGCATCGACTTCAATCTTATTAACACATCCTCTGCTGTAGTCATATGCGTGATTAATAATGTGATTATCACGTATTCCTCGTATCGTTTTCGTAGTCCAGCAACTATTCCACCAGCCGTATTTCATAGTTACATCAAGGCTGTTAATGGTAACGACATCAGGTGGCGTCACGTCTTCAAGTACAATTGTCTGTTTAATGGTATGAATCGCGCCATTGGGCAAGGTTAAAGCCATATAAATATCATGTGTGCCAAATTGGGCGAATGTATAATCCCAAGGCCCAGACATATCCTGTGGCTGATGCCAAACACGCTCAACATTCCAACGTAAATCCGTGATATTTAGCGTACCCAACTGAGGTGTAAGCGTAACTTTTAGAGGGTCATCTTGAGATACGTTTACGTCAAAAGAAACGCCATCAGGTAATGATTCCACATAAACACGGTTAGCCGCTGTAAATCGTGCATTTGCGCTATCCAAATACAAATCTAAGGTGACATCAAATTGACCGTATTCTTTATAATCAAACGCGAATGTTTCGTTTGTATAACGTGTCGTTTGAGTATTAGAGCTGTCTCCGAAACTCCACAAGTAACGTGGTGAAGCTGTCAGAACATCATGTTGTACAGAGAATTGGCATTGAGTCTGTTGGACGGTACAGCTGAAGCTTAATCGTGGTGATGCTACAGGTGTTACATCTTGCTCGGTAGTTTGAACCACTTGACCGTTTGATAGCAGATCAACACGTACCGCGGTTGTTTCCGTCATCTGGCGCGTGATTGCAGCCTTATCTTGTGCAACTTGTTGACCATTGAAGTACCAGTTATACGTTGGGTTTTCTACACCAGTGCTCGATGCCGTCAACGTAATTGAGTCATTCACTTGCTGATGTGTGAACTCTACAGTCTTAATATCGCTGCCTTGAACAAAGTCAACAAGCAGATCAACCACTTGCCCTGTCGCAGTTTTCGCACAACCGCTTTGTTTTGCATCGTCAATTCGGATACGAAGCAACATTGGACCCGCAGCTATATGCTGGAAGTTGCTGAAGTCAAAATTAACATCAGTAGTTACATTGCTCTGTGACAGCAGAAGTTCGTTACTAAGTAGATCAGTCTTCTCTTCAAAAACGCGATTGCGGTTAAAGTCAGCATACACATTTACATGACGATTATTTAATTGTGCATCAAATTGAGCCATAAACTGGTTTAACGAATAAACTGGCTGCTGCAATGAAGCAAATGTATAGCCTGAGTTTGCAATCACATTTTGACCGTTCACGGTTAAACTGGAAAGTGCAAGGTCAGCTGTCTCAGGTACACACCTTGGCGAGTCAGCACCGTAAACAATGCGATAGGCATTCTTTTCTTGCCCGTTCGTCAATCTTACCTTTAGCTCAATGACACTTTCACCGTTGTCTAACATCACGTTGCTGCTTTTCACTGATGAGTAGCTTCCTTGACCGGTATTTTTGGTCCAGTCTACTTGTGCAACGCCATTAACTAGCACTTTTAAAGTGTCAACCTGGCTATTGCTAAAGCTACGATCTGTAATCTCGTATTTTGCTTCGTCTAATAGTCTCGTGACATCAAACTGCAAGTTATTAACCCCTGAGTTGCTTGGCGTCACACCAACTTGCTGTAGTAATGTGCTAACTAAAACAGGATCATTCGCTTGTCTCACTAAACAGTAACCAGCATGGTCGATGTCGCTATTTGAATTGAAACACTGCTTTGCTGCGCTAAGTACTAGTTTGTATGCTTTTTCAATATCCCAACCATTCTGATTACTCAGAAGATAGAAAAATTTACTAAGTACACCTGACTTCTGGTGCGGACCAGATGCTTCCTCGATATCTCGGTAATCATCAACACTGATTAGATCAAATCTAGGAAAGTTGATGTAACGTGAAGGCGTGCCATTAAAGTTACGATCGGCTGCAAACCACCATTTTTTTGCTTGGTCATTTTGCCATGACAGTCCAAACGGCGTGTCTTGGAAAGCATCAGCAGTGGGCTGCAAGTGCTTGAAAAAATAATCGCGCGCTGCAATTGTCGTCATATCCGAAAATGCTTCATGTACAGCCGACTGCTCACCACCACTGTATTGTAAATCACTATTCCATGTTAATAATGCATGGCCGATTTCATGGGATACGATATCGAATGAGCTACCATGAGCAAACTGGCCAAAAGCATTACCACCGGCAGCTAAATTTACATAAGTTCCATCCCAACTACTGCTATAAGTTTGACCATCGACAGAATAGTTAACACGGAGCTGCATTTGGTTAATGCAGTATTTCGCATCCCAAGCAGGACATAAAGACGTTTGTTCTGGATATAATTCAGACAAATAGTCCACTGCCATCTGCATTGTTACGCCAGCGTATAAGTGAGCATCGTTTTGCGGTTGAAAAGCCCCACTGACAATGTATTTATAAAGCATATTACTGTCGTCATAGCTCTCTTCATTACCATTTGGACAGTCATATGAATATGTAGTGAAATCTTCCGGCGCAACATTTCGCTCCGCAATGATGGTATTTACTAATTCGTTGCGTAAATAACATTTACCTTGATCGACTTCCACCACCATTGGATATCCCTCGAACGCTGTGAATGACTTCGACTGAGCGTTACGATAGACAATATTATTGGTCGTAGGCGGTGTTGGGAATTGTGCATCAATTCTTGGATTAGTTGGCGGCACAAATTGGCTGCATTTATCAGCTTTATTGGTTACCAAATCAGTACCCGGCGCATGAACACAATTGATGCCCATGGTCGCGTTACCTGTAAATGCAGGTACAGCTTGGTATTGAGTAGCTAGTGCAGGCAGAGCGGCTATCGCCAAGCTCGCAGCACAAGTTAGGTGTTTCACACTATTCTCCTTGTAGAATATTTTAAAGCGGTTGTTCTGATATAACCGTGAGTTGTTTTGTTGTTAAGTTAAGTAAGAACTGGGCAAAATATCCCTGCCTAATTCGCTCATATAAAATAAATTCGACATTTTTTAAGTGATACGTGGCGTTGCTCGTTTGCAATGTGACACCGTTGTCAAAAGTAGCCCCATAGTGGACTTGAAAAGTATCACCAGAACGATCGTCGGCTATTATCCCAGCAACAAATCGGTCGACACCTTGAGCAAGGTCCACATTTATTGCACTTCCTGGCGTCACGGCTTGAATTTCTAGTACATTAGGTTTGGAGTTGCCTACCACCGATTGCACATTACGAAGCTCCGAAATTCGCATCAATGTCGATGCATCGTTCTCAAAATGAATCGCATCGTTACCTGTACCTCCATCAATCAGCCCCACGGGTAACTTGAGTTTGAACGTGTCATTACCACTGCCTCCGTGGTACTCTCCCGATCCCGAGTGCGCAATCAAAACGTCATCCCCATCTTCACCAAAGAGCTTATCTTGCCCTTCTATACTCTTGAGCGTATCGTTGCCCTCTCCGCCAAACAGCATCTCGTTACCGTGCGAATCGTAGAGGTGATCATCCCCCTTTCGGCCTTCAATTCGAGAGATGCCAAATGCTGGAATAAGTTGATTATTTTGGTCATTGCCCGCTAAGACTTCGACACCTTCAATCTGTGTCGTCAGTGCGATAAGATTTAACCCACCACTCACTTGGATTGTGTCTGTACCTGGACCACCATATATTTGATGTCGATTAAACCCTGCATCATCCATCAAAAATGTGTCATCTCCATATCGACCATCCATTAAGTCTATGCCTGATGAATTGTAAAAAGTGTCGTTTCCCCAATCACCATCAATTAGGTCGTCGCCGTTTTGACCATACAAGTGATCATCACCATCACCACCAGAAATGACATCGTTCCCATCACCGCCATAGAGCTTGTCGTCGCCAAAATTGCCGTATACATAGTCAACGCCACTGCCGCCATCAAGCGTATCATTGCCGTCATCTCCAAAAAGGTGATCATCGTTTGCACCACCATAAAGGTTATCGGCACCCTCACCACCTTCTAACGTGTCATTTCCAGACTCACCATACAGTTTGTCGTCCCCATGATCGCCAAATAGCTCATCATCATGGTTACCGCCGTAAAGGAGGTCCTTGCCATCTCCTCCCCACAACTTATCTTTTCCATCACTACCAAGAAGCTCGTCTTCACCAGCGCCGCCATAGAGTAAGTCGGCACCTATGCCACCGTCTAAATAGTCATCTCCTATAAAAGCCGGACTTTCATCGCCTCTTAAAATGTCATCTCCACTTTCACCAAAGAGCGTGTCATTCCCATCACCCCCTTTGAGTTCATCATTGCCAGAGCCCCCTTTCAGAATGTCTGTTCCCTCTCCCCCTGAAAGTAGATCTTTTCCTTGGCCACCAAAGAGCTGGTCGTTCGCGCTGTCTCCATATAGTTTGTCATCTCCCTCATCACCATGAACAACATCGTCTCCTTGACCGCCACGCATATTGTCATTGTCTTGACCACCATATAAAGTATCCGCGCCGCTCTCACCAACCATAGTGTCCTCGCCACTACCACCTATGAGCTCATCATCACCTTCACCGGCGATCAATATATCGTTACCTTGACCACCATCTAGTTTGTCATTACCTGCATACCCAATGATTTCGTCTGTCCCATTAGTACCAATGAGAGTATCATTGCCATCCGTACCCTCAATCACCCCCTGAATAGTCAGAGCACTAACATAATTACTAACTAATCTAACGTCTCGGGTATACACATATGGCGTTTGGCTTATTTCAAATGGCAGTTGCTCCAAACTCCTCGGAAGACCCGGATCCATTGCTACTGTGGCGAGTGTTAACATAACTATCGACATAATTATTTACTCCACAGTTTGGTCAATATTACGGACTAACAACACAGCAGGACCACTGCGGCTAATCGCCCATGGTACTAGCTGTGTACTCGAGGTACTAAGTGCTAATAAACCAGCCGAACTTCCACTAGATGCGGTTGTTGAAGTCCACACATAGTTGAGTCGATCTGGCAGCTGCATAATAAGCTTGGCATTTTCTGCTTCGCATTCATGCGCAAATAAACTAACTAACTCTTTTACATTGGGTAACCGCCAATCACTGTGCCCTTCAATTGTGGCGCTAGTCGCAACTTCCAATGCCTGCTTGCCCGTCACTGAAAAGCCACTTTGATTGTCGCTAAGACAGGTTTTTGTCGTTGGGTCTATGACGCAGTCCATCCACATCAAACGGTGCTTGTTATCCAGTAAAATTTGATTATCTGCTTTATCAAATCTTATCGGCGCGTCGTTGGGACAGCTGGCGTTTGCGATTGCCTGTCCGCTCACTAATACACTTAAAACGAAAATCAACTTATCCATGTTTATTGCTCCGCTACCAGTAAAAATTGCGCATTTTCTTCTGCGCTTTTCCAAGTACCATTGAGTTCTTCGCCATATACTAAAAACACGTAGTATTTCTGCTCTTTTGTCGTTGACGTTCTCAAGTTCAATACACTAGGCGTGCTTGTTAACTCATCGTTACTTAACCAAGCAAGTGTAGAATTTTGCTGGTTAACACTTAACACTGATAAAGCTTGATTAATGCTAGGTAACTTCCAATCTTGTTTACCGCAAAGGTTTTTCGTATTTAAGTCTTGAATCACTGCATTAATCGAACAATTTGAGCCCATACAATTCGCGTCACTCAAAGGGAGCTTTTGATCTAATGGATATGAGTTGGCAGACTTCAGAAGCCACGTCAGTCCCGAAACATTGTCTTGCAAGCAATGTGCATCGGCAGCAAAATTCTCTACAAAATGACCTTGTTCATTTAAAAATATGAAATCGAAGCCATCTGGTCCGCTACCTAGTTTGATTAAATTCGGTACAGAGTCTCTGCCATGTTGCGCATCAAGACCTTGTAGTACACCGTTAGAGGATTGGCTGTGCCAATTATCACTATCATCAATCAGCCTCTTGTCACCGGTATCGTTTAGCACTTTGACTTGGAAAGTATTCACTTGGGTTTCGTGCGAAACACTTACACCGTTACCCAAGTCGACTTCTAATTCAAAGCGATACTCCTGAGGCAACGCATTCGCGATAAAGCTTGGCGCAAGCGTAGTGCTGTCATCTAATGTGACATTACTTCCAAGGCGTTGATGCCAAGTTATATTGCGAATAAAAGACAGCGGAACATCCACATTCGCAGTCAGAGACACCTTGCTTTTTGCATAACGTTTCATTGCATGTTCAAAGGTAATAACAGGCAATTTTTTAATACCTACATCTACGACTTGCTCATTTAAATTGCCGTGTACGTCTGTTGCGATTAGTTTCAAACTCGCAGTATCGTTTGTGTCAGAATTCGCTGTAAGTTCATATTCCCCTTCAGCTGTTTTTTGGACTTGCACTAGCGCCGGAGTCAAGTTGTCTAATCTGAAATCAAACATTTCTTGCTCAGGCTCAGACACATTAACAATCAATTTGGTCTTTTCTGTATTCCACAATGTAGCTGTCGAGAGTTGATGTGACAGTTGCGGGGGCAGATTAGGCTCAATAGTAATATCAAACTCTTTTTCTAATATGGCTTGTTGATCGTTTGTTGTTATTTCTGCTTTGACAGCAAGCGTTGCCTTTGACGCCACATCTACGTTTTGCGCCAATAGAGCTACATTATTTGTTGTTTCATTCTGTAATGTAATTGAACTAGCAATTGGTGGCGTGACAACGCGCCACGTATAATTAATCTGTGCGTCAACAGGAAGGTTGCTGACGTTAGCTTGAATACCACCACTGATGAGTGCCGTATAAGCGGTATCAAACTCTAGCGATAGCTCCGGTTGAGGTAAGGCTGTACCCAGGGATACATTTTTCGTTTGCACATACTGCCATCCATTTTGTACGTAAACCGCATTAACCAGTAATGCATCTGAACCAGAGTAACGCTTAGTTACCTTCAAGGTTACTATATCGCCATTTGGTGTTACCTTTAGGCCCCTGTCATTGCCAAATTCATCAGCGATTACCCAGTCTACACGTGTGCCAGCTGGTAACCCCGTTATTGTATAGTCGGCTGATTGACCTTTACTTAGTTTTGCTGGCCCTTGTATCGTTACGTCTACTGGTTGAGGTTTATTCTGCTTGACCTCAATTTCTAGATCAGCAATATCATAGTTCCATCCGTCAACACCAAAAGCACGTATAAAAATATACGAATCTGCGCTAGCAGGACTTAAAGCAAGTTGTAGTGTTTGTTGCTTATCTCCTGTCGTATATATTTCGCCGTTGAAAAACGACTGTTGCCATTCAATCTGCTGGTACTTTTCACTGTCAACCACGTTGAACATTACTGCTTCACCAGGCTGGATATATTTAGGCCCATGGACTTCTAATGCTTGAGTTTGAAAACCCAACGCAAGCACAAGCGGAAGCCATAAATGCTTCATACACATAGAACTTTCCTTATTAAAACCTGAAATATAAGCAGAAGCTGTGTTACAGCTTCTGCTATTTTGGTGGGACTTGACTTAGTTAGCCTTGAAAGTTAGGTACTTGTCTTTCGGGATATAAGTGATTTCGTTAGAGCGCTCAGTGTAGAAACGGCTCTTATCACTATAAAATCTGCTGTAGTTACGACGATTGTCCAGAGTACCAACTACCCAACCAATCGCACAACCCCAAGGACCGAAGCTACAACCAACTTGTTTTGCAGCGTCTGACCATGCTTGGTGTTCAGCATCATTTAGAGGTGCAGCAGTGATACGTGGATAAACACTGTCCATTACACCGAATGCAATTCTACGCATGATTGCTTCTTTAACAGTCGCTTTCATGTCCTCATCCCAGTACTCGCTGAAAGGAGGGTTGATGAAGTTAACTTCAAAGTCTTGCGTGTTTTTAGTCCACTCATGGAAGCTGCTCTTACGCTTCTTCCAGAATAGGAAACCACTTGACTTGTTAGAAGTCATACGGCTGATGATACTATGCGCTTTGTACTTAGCTTCATAGCCAAACGGTACTTCGATCAACCATTGTAGACGTAGTGAAGGCTGAATGTATGTATCCATTTTAGCAGCAAGTTCACTTTCAGTTACGCCATCATTTTTAAGCTTACAAGCGCCGTGAAGGTTTGTTGCAATACTAGCACTTGAAGAACCGAAACTACCGTAAACGAGTGCATCAACGTCGTTTGGATTGATGTTGTTCATGTACGCGCCTTCTTCGGTAGATTTCTCTTCACCGTTGTAGTTTTCGTACAAGTTATCAAACCCTTTTGGCTTATAGCTGATCAGCTGTCTAGGAAGCGTCACGCTGTGAATTGGCGTGATGTTGTTCAATGCTGAATCACCAGTGCTAGCATACGCTGGGCTCATGTTAAGAACGAATTCAGCCGCAACCAATGGCATTGGTCTCCAAGACGTAAGCTGTGGAATATTCGTGTTTAAACGACGAATACTTTCAACATGTGCGTCATAATCAAGCTGATAGATGATTTTGGTGTTCGCACCATACATCGTCGCTAATTCAATGTAGTTTTCTTTAGCGCGTTGCTCAATATTATCTGCATAAGTCTCATAGCGCATAACACGCTCATCGATCTCAAAAATCTGCTCTTCAAGACCGTCAATCTCAGCAACTAAACGATCTATTTTGTATAAAGAGATATTGTTTGCTGAACGATAGTCGTCATAGATACGTTTTGCTTCATAATACGCGTCTTCAGTTGCATAACGTGCATCAAGACATTCTTGCGCTGACATTGCGCCGCTTCTTAGACAGCCGCTATATGCACTGAAACGGTTCGTGTATTCAAGTAAAGCCATTTCGTATGACTGCTTGAACACACCGTATTGCCAGTAATCAATCTGAGCTTTTAGTGCTGTAAGCTCAACATTTGATTGAATTTTCGCATCAACTAAAGGTTCGCCATCTAGCTGAAGTTGAAATGCTTTTTCACGCCAAACTTTAGAGCGAGTCTGTGAAGAGTCAAACTCTGATTTAGCGTAATCAAGGTTACTACAAAACGAAATGCCCTGTGTTTCCACATATCCGCCAAGAGATGCTGTCCCCAAATCAGGCGGCGCAACGTAAGCCGTTTTACAATTTTGGCTAAACATTACATCTGCACCACCTGTATTCACTGTGCTACCAAACGAGCAATCTTCACGTAGGCTAGGTAGTGCCATTGAAGTTGCAGGAATTGATAGAACCGCCAGTGCTAAAATAGATTTTTTCACTGTATTCATCCTTATATTAGTATTAAGCGAGTCCTTGGACCCAATGTAGTGATTTATTGAACTTCATGTTCATTTTTTACTGCATTTGTCATCGCATCGATTTCTCGTTGCCATTCCTTCCTTGATTCTCTTCTCTTTTCTAATGTTTCAGCGACGGTACTGCGAACAAAGTTTAAGTCTTCTTCGTAGGCGTTTTCGCCATACTTTTCATCAAACTCAGCTTCAATCCTTTTCAGATCTAGTTCACCAATACGCTTAATTACTTTGTTAAGGTGGGTATAAGTACGCTTAAGCGACGCAATATCTTGTTCGCTTAAGTTACTTTGATTGATCATTTCAACTGCTTGGTTTTTTTCGAGCTGCTCTCGAATTAAGTCATACTCCCTCTCTAACTCTCGGAGGTCGTGTAACTCTTCCAAAGGACGTAGTGGAAAATCAAAAACGGAAGCCTCTTTATCCAAAGAAGCCAAACCAGACTCATCAGATAGCGAAAGTTGCTCAGTTTTGACTGGCTCCTCTGGCTTACTATTCGTTTCAGTTTTTGCATTTGAAGTTTCTAAAGATGGTTTATCATTTAGCCCAGAAATCTCATTTTTTGAGTTGTTATTACTGGCTGAATAATAATTTTCATAGCCAATCCATGCTGTGATTACAGACGCTACTACTACAACAGATACCACATATGATTTAACTTTCACCGCTCACTCCTTGAATCATCCCAGACATCATTTATGAGAATTAAAAATTTAATATGTTATTTTTTGAGTAAATTGCCTAACAAATTATAAACATTACTTTTGCCCTCAGATCAACCTTTTTATCCACTTTTTTTCACTTTTGATTTACACAATTAAAATAATATAAACTTAATTTTTGTTTAGCTTCAGTGAAATACTGTTGTAAACATTGCGTGTAAAAGTTGTCGACTCGCGCACTTATTACGGATAATATGCACACTAAAGAAGGAATTAAGGAATAAAAAATGATTCTAAAACGGAACTTTTGTATTGGATTTATGTTTTTGTCTACATTGATAAACACACCCAATGCCACTGCTAACGAGTTGACCTACCAATGGGAATTTGGCGATGGTAATATCAGTACAGAAGAAAACCCAAATCACCAATATACAACCCCTGACTTTTATACGGTCACGCTAAAAGCCTTTGCAGATCAAAACCTAAGTTACAGCAAGCAATATGAGGTAGATGCTGTGACACCTGCAATAAAGTCACTATCACTCAATCTTCCTGAACGTATTGAGCAAGGCAAAAGCGCACTGCTTTCTGTAAAATTAGAATCGGATTATAATCTCAATTTAGATTACAAATGGACTTTACCTAATGATAAAGTTGTAAATGGAAGCAGCTCTGAAGTCGTATTTGAGAACAGCGGAGAAAATAAAATTGCGCTTACAGCATATTTTAAGGAGCGCCCCGTATCTGAACAGAGCATTACTGTTAACGTATTAGGGGCTACAGAACCAGATCCCACTCCTCCCAATCAAGGTGAAGATAGCTCTGGAGGCTCTCTATTTTGGATATCTTTCATGTTGATGGCAGTCTTACGAACGCGTAGGAAACTAAGGTAGCGCTATACTTTTTTGCGCGTCATCTTTAAGACTCCATGACGCGCCAAAAAATTACCGTACAATGCTTACAAATTTTCTTTCGTAAATGCTTTGTCCATTTTCTCGAACATGTCTCTTAATAACTTAGCAAGTTCGCGATAAGTTGGCTTTCCTGCGCACACAGGCCCCTCGTAGCCTTGCGCAACCATTTTTTGATATAGATCGCGGTACCAACTTGATAAAGCTGGATTTAAAGACGTTTCACAGCGCTTACCTAACCAAAGCAGCCCCTGAACAGGTAAGGTTAAGAAAAAAAGCGCTACGGCAATTGATTGAGGTAAATAGTCCATCCCTAGCTGACTGGTTTGCAAAAACACGGTAAATAACGCCAAAATTGGCATCGTTTGAAGCGCCAACTCTGTTGCCTTAATGACCCGAAACTCTGGAAACAAAGGCGCTAATTCTTTACGCATTGGCCACTCTTTGGCGTATTGACGACCCAGTTGCACTTGTGAAATAAGACTTTTCTGCATCATAACTCCTAGGTGCTAACTTTTATCTAAAAAATAAGGTAAAATCGCAGTCATACAAGTCAATTATACCTTAGTATTAAGCATAATGCCGATTTAACTTCTCATTTAGCTTAATACGCAACTACTCTTATTGTCAAAACGGAAAGTCATTATGTCATCGTCGCATGTTTTGGTCCTCAATTGTGGCAGCTCTAGCCTCAAATTCGCAATCATTGACTCAAGCTCTGCACAAGAGCATTTATCAGGGTTAGCCGAGCGCTTAGGTGAATCTTCACCTCAAATTAAATACAAATTTAACGGTGAAAAGCACGTGGTCGCCTTAGCCAGTGGTGACGCACATGAAATCGCCATTAACAAACTCGTTGAGTTAGTAAAAACATTAAAACTGGACCAGCAGCTCGTCGCTGTTGGACACCGTGTAGTACACGGTGGCGAGCATTTTACACACTCAGCACTTATAACTGACTCTGTTTTAGAAGCGATAAAACAAACAGCAACACTTGCACCTCTTCACAACCCTGCAAATTTGCTAGGTATTGAAGCAGCGAGTGAAGCCTTCGCGACGCTTCCTCAAGTTGCCGTTTTTGACACCGCATTCCACCAAACAATGGACCCTACAGCGTTCCTATATGCCCTGCCGTATGAGTTGTATAAAAAGCACAGTATTCGTCGCTATGGCTTTCATGGTACTAGCCACTACTACGTATCGGCACGAGCAATCGATCTTTTAGAGCTTGATGGAAACCCTTCAAAAATAGTAACTGCACACCTTGGTAATGGTTGTTCAGTTTGCGCGGTGAAAGACGGTAAATCGGTTGACACCAGCATGGGCTTAACGCCACTTGAAGGCCTTGTGATGGGCACTCGAAGTGGTGACATCGATCCCGGTCTATTTGCCTATTTAGTTAACCAATTGGACTACACCGCCTCTCAAATAGACACACTATTAAACAAAGAAAGCGGGCTGTTAGGGATTAGCGAGCTTTCGAATGATTGCCGCACGATAGAAGAAAGTGCCGCTGACGGACATGCTCAGGCCCAACTCGCACTAGACATTTTCTGCTATAGGTTAGCGAAGCAAATCGCCAGTTTTGCCGTACCATTGGGCGGAATAGATGCGTTAGTCTTCACTGGCGGTATTGGTGAAAACTCTGATGTTATTCGCGCAAATGTCGTAAAACAACTGGAATTCCTTGGTTTTACTCTCAGCGACGAACAGAATTTAGCCGCACGTTTTGGCAACGAAGGCGTAATCACTGAACTAAGCGCTTCTCCAAAAGCAATGGTTATTCCTACCAATGAAGAGCTAGTTATTGCCCAAGACGCTGCAAAGCTCGCACAGGAGCAATAACTATGAGCCGCAGAATAATGCTTATCCCTATTTCTACCGGGGTTGGTCTAACATCCGTTTCTGTCGGGCTTGTCCGTGCGCTGGAACAAAAAGGCGTGAAGGTTAACTTTTTCAAACCTATCGCACAGCCACGCAATGCCGATGTGGGGCCAGAAAAATCATCGCTTATCATCAAACAGGGCTCTTCCATTGAACCGCCAACACCTTTTGAATTGCACTATGCAGAGCAAATGATTGGGGATGGTAAAGGCGATGATCTTTTAGAAGAAATTGTTGAGCGCTTTGAAGGCTCTGTTCAAGACGATGAAGTCGCAATCATAGAAGGTATGGTACCAACCAGAAAACAACCTTATGCAGGTAGGGTTAATAGGGAAATTGCTCAAACTTTGGGAGCAGACATAGTGTTTGTGTTGACCCCAGGTAACGATAGCAATGATCAACTTGAAGATCGCCTTGAAATTGCCTCTGGAAATTATGGTGGCATTGACCATGCAAGAGTGCTTGGTTGTATTTTCAATAAAGTCAACGCACCTTTAGATGAAGATGGCCGAGCCAGAGCAGATCTAGTTGACCAACACGAGCCTGAGCAATTAGAAAACGAAATGAATCGCCTAGCGTCATTGCCGATCTTCCGTAAACACCCTTTTATGCTATTGGGTACAATACCTTGGGATTTTGATCTCGTCGCCCCACGCGTTCGAGATCTCAGCGAATATATGCAGGCTGAAGTGATAAACGAAGGTGATATGGCGCACCGTCGCTTACGACGAGTCACGTTTTGTGCAAGAACCGTATCTAATATCCTAAATCATTTTACGCCAGGCGCTTTATTGGTCACCCCTGGCGACCGCTCAGATATTCTCGTCGCGGCTTGTTTGTCAGCAATGAATGGCACTAAGTTAGGCGCTATTTTACTAACCGGCGGGTTCAAGCCAGAGCCTCGTATCATGGAGTTGTGCGAACAAGCCATGAATACGGGATTGCCAATCCTTGCCACTGAGGCTGATACGTGGAGAACCTCATTACTGCTTCATAACTTTAATATGGAAGTTCCGGCAGATGATGAACAACGTATCGACAAAGTAAAGCAACACAATGCAGACCATATTGACCCAGATTGGTTAGATAGCCTATCTCAAGGGGTTGCTCGTACCAGAAAGCTATCTCCACCAGCCTTTAGGTACATGTTGACTGACTTGGCTAGACGCGCTGATAAAACCATCGTTTTGCCTGAGGGTAATGAGCCGCGAACAATTAAAGCAGCAGCCATTTGTGGTGAACGAGGCATTGCTAAAACTGTACTCTTGGGTGAACACGAGGAGATTCAACGAATTGCGGCCCAGCAAGGTGTTGTTCTCAATGAAAATGTAACAATACTGGACCCTAGTCAAGCGATCGATCGGTATATCGCACCAATGGTAGAGCTGCGTAAAAATAAAGGCCTAACAGAGGTTGTTGCTGCTGAACAACTTCAAGACAATGTTGTATTAGGTACTATGATGCTCGCTGAAAGTGAAGTCGATGGACTGGTTTCTGGCGCCGTAAATACGACAGCCAACACCATTCGACCTCCTCTACAGCTGATTAAAACCGCTCCTGATTCATCGTTAGTGAGTTCTGTTTTCTTCATGCTTTTACCTGATCAAGTGCTTGTTTACGGGGACTGCGCAATAAACCCTGATCCATCTGCTGAGCAACTTGCTGATATCGCAATTCAATCGGCTGACTCAGCCGCAGCATTTGGTATTGAACCTAAAGTTGCCATGATCAGTTATAGCACGGGCACATCTGGTCAAGGCGCGGACGTCGATAAGGTTCGAGAAGCAACAAAGCTCGCTCAGCAAAAGCGTCCTGACTTAGATATCGATGGGCCTTTACAATACGATGCAGCTATCATGGAAAATGTCGCGCGGAAAAAAGCGCCAAACAGCAAGGTTGCAGGTAAAGCAACTGTCTTTGTTTTCCCTGATTTAAATACAGGTAATACAACTTACAAAGCAGTACAGCGAAGTGCTGAACTCATCAGTATCGGACCTATGCTACAAGGTATGCGTAAACCGGTGAATGACCTTAGCCGGGGCGCTTTAGTCGACGATATCGTGTACACCATTGCGCTTACAGCTATTCAAGCGGCCCAGCGCCATTAATCTCGAGTCCTAACTTGCTGAAGAGAGGAGAATTATCTTCTCTCTTCACAAAAGGGTTTCTTTTCATCATGCTTGCCTATACTATGAATAAGTCGATGCTGTTAGAGCGCAAGTATGTCAAAACAAACGCTACAAATACTACAACAAGACTTTACTATCCATAGTTTAGATAGCGATGCGGGTATTCCTGCTTGCGTGCTAAACTCAGACATCTTCTTTATCGCAAAAACAGCCGAAGAATTATCAATTGTATGCCCATCGCATGTTTCAGTACAAAGCTTTGCCGCTGAGCCCTATTGGCGCGCTATCGAAATTATCGGGCCTCTTGGCTTTTCACTCACAGGAATTATGTCAAATATCTCTGGTGTTTTAGCGGCAGCAAACGTGTCTATATTTTCAATTTCAACCTACGATACTGACTACATACTGGTAAAAGAGCAGCAATTGAATAACGCTATTCAAGCACTCAAAAAAGACGGTTACCTTTTCGTTTAATGATATTTTCAACACCAATCAAATACGCACCGATAACGCAAATTGCGAATCCATTACTACACATTGCCAGCCCTTTTTCAGGCAAGGTAATGCCTTTAAATCACCATCCTGTGCAGTTATTTTCAACTGGAGTTTTGGGTATTGGTGTCATGGTAACAACCAATCAAGCCCTAATGCTGGCACCGTGCAAAGGTAAAATCATTAGGACAACTCAACAAGGCTGCGAATTTGTTATTCGCGCGGAGTCTGGGCTTCAGCTTCTTATCCATTTACATATCCCATCTGAATATAAAAAAATGGAAAACCTATTACAGCATAGCGTTGGCAAGAAATCAGTGTGTTCAGGCGACGTCCTATGCTACTACGATGTCCCACAAGACACGCCAATTCTTGGCTCACTGATAATTCTCAATGCGGACAAATTGGGGCCGTGTTATTATCCTCTCAATCAAGTCAACGCGGGCAAAGATCCGCTTATAACATTAGCAAGAGCATGTAAATTATGAGTATAGTTTTATACGGTATTCCAAACTGTGACACGATAAAAAAAGCAAAGAAATTTCTTCAACAAAACGAAATTGAGTTTGCGTTTCACGACTACCGTAAAGATGGATTAACACCGCAAATGTTGGATGCATTCGTTGAACAGCTGGGCTGGGAAGCGGTGTTAAATAAGCGCGGCACAACTTTTCGCGCACTAAGCGATGAGCAAAAGCAAAACCTCAATGAGACCACTGCCAAGCAGCATATGCTTGAGTCTCCCGCTATGATAAAACGTCCAATACTCGACGTTGATTCTACGCTACACGTTGGCTTTAAAGCGGATCAATATCAAGAGATATTTAAATGAGCCAGTCAGCCCCTTTAAGTGACGTGATTGAGCTCGCATCGGCGTTGATTCAGCGCCCTTCTATCACCCCAGAAGATGCGGGCTGCCAACATTTAATCAACGCGCGTTTAGAAAAGCTTGGGTTTAATATTGAAGAGCATTTCTTTATCGATACCCTAAACACTTGGGCTAGAAAAGGCACTGAAGGGCCACATTTTTGTTTTGCTGGACACACTGATGTTGTGCCAGTTGGTAACGAAAAAGATTGGCGTCACCCACCGTTTGCAGGCCTAGTCGAAGACGGGATCTTACATGGGCGTGGAGCAGCCGACATGAAAGGCTCTCTTGCTGCAATGGTCGTCGCAACCGAGCGATTTGTTAATAAGCACCCAGACCATGAAGGGTCGATCAGCTTTTTAATTACCTCAGATGAAGAAGGCCCCTTCATTAACGGGACCACGAAAGTAGTTGACCTGCTAGAAGCTCGAAACGAAAAGATCGATATGTGCCTAGTTGGTGAACCTTCTTCAAGAGATACGCTAGGCGATGTGGTAAAGAATGGTCGAAGAGGCTCATTAACGGGACATTTAAAGGTTAAAGGCATCCAAGGCCACGTAGCCTACCCCCACCTTGCTAGAAACCCTATTCATGAAGTTGCCCCTGCACTTGCAGAGTTGAGTTCAAAACAATGGGATACAGGAAACGCGTATTTTCCGGCCACCAGCTTTCAAATATCGAATATTCATGGCGGAACTGGGGTTGGCAATGTGATCCCTGGCTCGGTGGATATTCAGTTCAATTTTCGATTTAGCACGGAGTCAACGGTTGAAGTACTTCAACAAGGTGTTTTGGACATCTTAAATGCCCATAACTTAGACTTTAGCTTAAACTGGACGGTGAATGGCTTACCATTTTTGACTGAACCCGGAGATCTTTTGAATGTAACGCTTGAGTCTATTAAAGAAATCACTGGCGTTAATGCAACACCTGAAACTACAGGCGGAACTTCAGATGGTCGCTTTATCGCTCAAACAGGGTGTAAAGTCATTGAGCTCGGGCCTTTAAACAAAACAATTCACCAAGTCGATGAACAAGTATGCGCTAAGTCGCTTGACGACTTAGCTTTGATATATGAGCGCATTCTAGAAAAGTTATTGGCCACTAAGTAATGAACGATTTGCAACTTCAAGCTTTAGGCCTACAGTGTTCGCATTTAATCGATTTTAGTGGCAACCAAATACATCGCCGCCTTAAATCAGATTTGGATGGTTTAATGCAAGCTGCAAAATCATCGGGTTTTGATTTTGCAATCGCCTCTGCCCACCGTGACTTCCATCGCCAAAAAGCAATATGGAACGCCAAGTACAGTGGCCTCAGACCTATCTTGGATCTTGATAATAAAGCCGTTGATACCAGCGGTTTTAGTAGTAAAGCCATGATTGAAGCCATCATGCTATTCTCAGCGTTGCCCGGTGCTAGTCGGCATCATTTTGGGACTGATTTGGATGTTTACGCTACAAATTGCTTAACCAACGGGCAATCTTTACAGCTTGAGCCTTGGGAATATGAACAAAGCGGTCCATTTTATGAGTTTTCAGCATGGCTCGATCAGACGATGGGCGAATTCGGTTTTTATAAACCTTATGATGTTTATCGAGGTGGCGTCGCCTGTGAACCTTGGCATATTAGTCACGCTAAGCTCGCAAACGAAATGTCGGTGAGTATCGATGCTGCTGCAATAAGTGAAGCAATTTCACAGTACGATGTCCTAGGTAAAGAGAGCATTATTAACAACATGGGTGAGCTCTATGAGCGCTATGTAATAAACGTTGCTAGTAGCACTGTAAAATAAAATATGCCCCATTTTAATTTGGGGCATATTTTAAGTAGCTACTGCCTATAACTGTCAAAGAAACGTTTCATCGACTGCAGTGCAGGCTCTAGTTCATCTTTATGCGGCAAAAATACAAGGCGGAAATGATCAGGAGATGGCCAATTAAATGCTCGACCATGCACAAGCAGAATTTTCTCTTCTCGTAATAGGTCAAGCATCATTAATTCATCATTTTTTACATTGAAGTGTTTAGTATCAAATTTAGCAAAAGCATAAAGTGCACCTTTTGGCTTTACGCAGGAAAGCCCTTGAATATCATTCAACCCTTGCCATGCTATATTTCTTTGTTCGTATAACCGTCCACCAGGTAGTAATAGATCATCAATAGATTGAACCCCACCTAGGGCTTGTTGGATTGCAAATTGTGCGGGCACATTGGCACACAACCGCATAGAGGCCAACATATTTAGACCTTCGAGTAAGTCACGCATAGCCGATACCTTGCCGCTCGCAACCATCCAGCCCATGCGAAGTCCAGCCGCACGATACGTTTTAGCTAGCCCATTAAAAGTAATAACTGGTAAATCGTCACACAAAGAGCCAATTGAAAAATGCTCTGCCCCATCAAATAAAATCTTCTCGTAAATCTCATCGCTCAAAACAAGCAAATTATGCTCTCTGGCTATATCAATTAAGCCTTCAAGTAATTCTTTACTATATACCGAGCCTGTTGGATTATTTGGGTTGATGAGCACCAGAGCCTTTGTTTTACTCGTGACTTTTTCACGAATATCTGCCAAATCAGGAAACCAATCTGCACATTCGTCACACATGTAATGTACAGGCACGCCACCCGACAACCTAACCGATGCAGTCCACAACGGATAGTCCGGAGCTGGTATTAAAACTTCATCACCATCGTTTAATAGTGCTTGCGTCACCATTTGAATTAATTCACTGACGCCATTACCAATAAAAATATTATCTACGCTTAAATTCGGAAAGTCTTTCTGTTGGTAATATTGGTAGACTGCAACTCTCGCAGAATATAACCCTTTCGAGTCACAATACCCTTGTCCTTGACGGAGGTTACGAATGATATCTCGATGCATATCTTCTGGCATATCAAAACCAAATGCGGCAGGGTTTCCGATGTTTAGTTTGAGTACCTTTACCCCTTCATCTTCCATTTTCTGAGCCTGACTCAATACAGGCCCTCGTATGTCGTAACACACTCCCGTTAATTTATTACTTTTATTTATTTTGTTCATCAAATATCTCCCCATTCCTTGGCTAGCATACCCATAACGCAAAGATTTGAAAAGCGTCTAAGAAGTGTTAATTACAGGAAATATAGAGATTTTTATGATTAACAAGACAAGGGCCAAACCCAACGTAGACTTTGGCCATGCAAAATTGATTTACAGCATAAAATAATAGTTTGAGTGTCGAGAGTTAAACGCTGGATGTAATCCAATGCTGTAACTTTGATTTTGAAGCAACAACTTGCTCGCTCAAATTATCAATTTCGGCTTTTGCTGTTTCGACTTCATTTGCGAGTAATGCCATTTCTATTTTTCTTGCCACATCAGATAGGCTCATTGCACCAAACTGTGCTGCATTAGACTTCAAGCTATGTGCATTCCTTGTAGCGGCTTCTAAATCCGAATTTATGGTCATTTTAACTTCGTTTTCTAACCGCTCAAACTCAGTTAAACAGAACTCTAATGTGTCGCTAAATTGATCTCCCAAAAGAGACTGCATGTTTTCCAGGCAGGTTTCGTCAATTATCGTGCTCATAAAAATCCTTTACAGTAGTGGAACCCTTACACACCCTTTCTTTACTATATGCTAGCTAAGAGTCGTCACAAGGGCAAAGATAACCACAAAAATATGTTAATATACCCAACACTTTAACTCGCACTGGCCTTTTATGAAAAGAAGTACCTGCAAAAATTGCCACTTTTCTGTAAAAACTTGTGTATGCGACCACATATCGAATGTGCTCGCGAACAAAACACACCTAGTTGTATTACAGCACCCCTCTGAGGTTACCGCGGCAAAAAACACGGTGAGGTTGCTTAGTTTGCAACTAAAAAACATTCATGTCTTTGTTGGAGAGACTCCAAGCGATTTCGTCGACGCACAAGCCATTGCGAAACATAATCATTGTGCACTTTTATACCCAGGAGAAAATGCCGCCTCCATAGAAAATACTACCTCCGAAGAAACAAGAATTGATTATTTGTTTGTGCTAGACGGGACGTGGAAAAAAACACACAAGTTGGCAATGTTAAACCCATGGCTCAATGAGCTCCCACAAATCTCATTCAATAGTGCGCCTAAAAATCAATATAAGATCAGAAAAGCAGAACAGAAGTATAGTTTGTCTACTTTAGAGGCGTGCGCTTACTTCTTAACTGTTTATGACGGCATAGACCCAAAACCACTCTACAAATTACTGCAAGGTATGATCACTGAACAAACCAAATTTATGCCGCCACATGTAAGAGAACGGTATTTAGATAATGACGACTCGGCTTAATCGGCAATTTAAGCGCAGTGGACCTGACTACCGGTTTGGAGATCAGGTTTGCTTTGATGAAATAAAAGCCACATTTGGCTTTAAGACCATCATATTAGGTAACTGGGTAACTAAACAAGAACAACACGTTGCTGCAAATTTAATATATGATGCGCTCGCAGACCTTGCACAAATTTTATCCTTACCTCCTCAAGCAATAGGTTTAAGGCAGACTTTAAATTTAGCATTTGGCAGTGGCGGACAAAAAGGCGTGCAAGCGCATTATGAACCAGGCCGACGAACTTTGGCATTAGCAAAAAACGCTGGTGGTGGTGCACTAGCACACGAATGGTGGCACGCATTTGACCATTATATATGCAAGCATTTGTTCGAAACCTGTAACGCGTCTGATTTTGCATCCTCCGTTTGGTTAAGAGACCCCCCTAACCTCATTCACCCTCTCAATCACAAGCTCAGCAATATATATAAGTCAGTTTTACTGAGTGAGGATGCGAAACAACCAAGTTCGTATTTCAGTCGTTCAGTCAAGTTAGATAAGCAGTTTGGCCGTATATACTATAGCTTGCCAGAAGAGTTAACCGCGCGAGCCTTTGAATGCACAATAGCCTATCAAGGCACAATTGAAAATGAGTTCCTCGTTTCGGACGTTAGAAAATCAAAGCTGGAGATGTCGGGCGGGTTTTTATTATCACATGAGCGTGATGTACTCTCTAAAATACTCCTTGATTACTTTAAAACTCTCGGAGACATTTTGCATACTCAGCTCCTCTCACAAAATTAAACCGAGCTTTGGGTGTCTACATAATCGACAAACATAGAGTCGATAATAAATTACCTCATTGAAACGTAAATCTTTTCATATAATATATACATAGCGTATCAGCGTACTCCATGCACACGCCAGATTATGAGCTATCATTAGCAGTCTTTGCACTGGCACAAGAAGAAGGACCATAAGGTGAGTTTTTTAAGGCAATTTCACTCTATCGTGTCAGATCAGACACTTTCTACAGACCAGAAAATACAATCTTTACTTGTGTTTGGTTTAGAAGTGTTTTCATTGGAAATTGCTATTGTGAGTAAGGTTGTGGACTCAAGCTACGTTATATTGTACGTGGAGTCAGACAATCCGGACCTCACACCAAAATGTCGCTTTGATTTGGGCAACACATACTGTACTCATACGCTCAAAGCTGACAAGGCACTATGTTTTCACCATGCTGGTGACAGTGTAATTTCTACTCATCCCTGCTATTCAAACTTTCAACTAGAATCATACATTGGAGCACCGATTAGAGTTGGAAATGAAACGCTAGGTACCGTCAATTTTTCTTCTCCAAAGATCAGCGAGCCATTTACTTTAGAGCATATTGACTATGTAGAGCTGTTCGCTCAGTGGTTAGGCTCTGAGTTTGCTCGGCGCAAAGCAGAGGCGGTGTTGCATGACAATTATAAAACATTAGAGAAAATGGAAAAGGTAGCTTCCATAGGAAGTTGGAGATTAGATTTAGAGACTCAGCATTTATTTTGGAGTGACCAAGCAAAACGAATTCATGATTTTCCAGATCACGATACACCGACATTGGATTTATGGCTCTCACTCTTTGAATGCGACGATTACAAACAGCAATTTTTGCGCTCACTGTCTGATGCTGAGTTAACAGCTAAGCCTTGGGAAATAGAGCTAAAAGTAAAGACAGTAACGGGCAAGTGCATATGGGTGTCTTGGCATGGCGAGACTCAATATGCCGATGGAAAGTGCACCTGTTTGTTCGGCTCAATTCAGGATATTACACAGTCTGTAGAACTTCGAGAAACGCTCAAAGAGCAGCGCCGTGAAGCCGAGATGCTACTGGATGAAAGAAGTTACTTTTTATCTAAGATAAGCCATGAAATGAGAACCCCGCTCAACGGTATATCAGGACTACTTATCAATTCTCTGGACGAAATAAATCCCGAGATCAGAATGGAGAACTTGCAATTGGCTCTGCGCAGTGCCGATATACTATTAGGCCTTGTGAATGAAGTGCTAGACTTTTCGAAAATCTCCCAAGAAGGACTGACCTTAACCCCCCAGCCCACAGATATTTCCATAGCAGTGTCTGATGTGGTTGAGCTGTACAAACAGCTCATTAAAAACCCCAAAGTAAAGTTTGAGACCAATATAAAACTTAGCTCAAACTGCATGGTACTGTGCGATTCAGTTAGGTTGAATCAAATACTCACTAATTTATTGAGCAATGCGCTAAAGTTTACCACGCAAGGGGCCATCCAGTTGTCCGTTGAGTCTGTCGATACTCACTCCGGAATTATGCTCCATATATTAGTCTCCGACACTGGAATTGGCATGTCTCAAAATAGCCTAAACACTTTATTTCAACCATTTAAACAAGGTGAAAAAGAAGTCGGCAGCCAATACGGTGGGACTGGGCTTGGTATGTCCATCGTTAAAGAGCTCGTAGAGATCATGAATGGCCGTATTGAAGTTAAAAGTACACTTGGTAAAGGGAGTCAGTTTAAGGTTTCAATCCCTTTTGATACAACCTCGGTACAAATAGCAGAAGCGTCTCGCCAAGATAGCGCTTTTGACGCATCGAAACTTAATGTACTTGTTGTTGAAGACAATGAAATTAACCAAAAAGTGATGGAAGCTTACTTACTAAAGTTTAACGTTACTTCAGACTTTGCCAGTAATGGCGAGATTGCTCTTGAAAAGTGCTCAGCTAAAGCATACGACTTGGTTTTTATGGACAGCATCATGCCCGTCATGGACGGGCTGACAACCACCAAGAACCTACTACAGCAAAAACTTTTACCCAGCCATGCCCACATTGTCGCGTTGACCGGTAATACCTCTGAAGAAGATAGAGCAGCTTGCGAACTTGCAGGCATGAATGACGTGCTTTCAAAACCAATTGGTTTAATGCCGCTCGCTGAGACGCTATCAAACTGCCTAGAAAACCTCCGTGAACACAACAAAGTTTAGAACTCGGTCACGTATTGTTTATTGTGGTGTTCGCTAGGACGTTAAATAATGAATAACGTCCTCTACACCAGTCATTCTTTTTAGCCACACTTTATAGTCTTCAAATGGCAAAGGACGAGAAATAAAATATCCTTGCCCTATATCACATTCAAAGCTTTGTAGTTGCCTATAACTACCTTCGCTTTCAACGCCCTCAGCAACTACGATTGAGCCCAAGCTGTGCGCCATGTCACAAGTTGCCTTGCAAATAGTTTGGTTTGTTTTAGAACTCTCCAAATCCATGACAAAACGTTTGTCTACTTTTAATTTATCAAACCCAAGTTGACTTAGATAAGCCAAGGACGAATAGCCAGTGCCAAAATCGTCAATGGCAACTTTGATACCAACACTTCGATAGTCAGTTAAACTATCAAACAACATGGTTTCATTCTCTACGGTGGCAGACTCTGTTACTTCAAGCACAATTTGAGATGGAATCAGTTCATAATGATTAATTAATTCAATCAATTGCACTGTCAACTCTTTTCTTCCTACATCTCGCCCAGATATATTCAAAGACAATGTATGCGAAGGCAACAGTTGAACTAGCTCTGCTTGCTGCTTTAGCCCAGACTCAATAACCCACTCAGTCAATTCATAAATAATACCTGACGACTCGGCAATTGGAATAAATTCACTGGGGGGGATCACCCCCAATTCGGGATGATGCCACCGCAGTAATGCCTCTGCACCATACACACGTCCTGATTTCAAGTGCAGCTGAGGCTGTAGATATAAACTTAGCTGCTTTCGTTCAATGGCAACTTTTAATGCAGAAGCAATTTTTATACGCCGCTGAGATACAATCGAATTTCCAAAATCAAATAACTGCCATTTATTAGTGCCTACAGGTTTAGCGGCCATTGCTTGCATTGCACATTGGATGAGAGAATCAGCACTGGCTGCATGGATCGGGTTACTTGCCACACCAATTTCCAGTTGATCTACGAGTAAATCACCTCCAAAATCAATGCCCTCTTCAAAGCTGGCTGATAAAATACAAACAAACTGCTCTACTTGACTAAGCTCAAACTTACCGATTAACACCACCGCAAACAAAGAATCATCAAGCCTGTAAATAGAGGAATGACTTTTCAAATCTTCCGCTATAACAACGTTTCCATAAGTGTCTAGCTGCTCCCCGACTTTTATGAGCAACTTTTTCAAATGCGCATTGGCGTAGTTCCATCCCATATTTAAACGTATTGTTTGTAACACAAATGGACGAAACAGTAATAATGTATGAGGTTTACTTTCTTTGTCCAAGGCCTCTAGACTTTGCTGCAACATATATCGGTTTGGCGCACCAGTGTCTTTGTCATGGGTGGCATAGAACATCAACTTTCTTTTCTTGTTTTTATCATGCCAGTACAAATAACAGGCCAACATCACGACATGAAGCGTTATCAATAGGTGGCTCAAGAGAGATTCATCGACGGGAATGAAGATCCCAAATTGATTCACAAAGATTGACGCTTTTAAAGCAAAAATAGGCAACCAAGTTAGCACCAAAACCAGTACTTCATCTTTATGCTCACCATACTGACTTTTTAAAACAACCGCATATAAAATGCAGCAAATTAAGCTTGCAATGACATGAAAAACAAGCGAGTTCTGTGCATTGAGGGGCGCAATGAGTACAGCCAATGCCGCTATAAACCAAATAGATGCTGTGACTAATTTGGTATATTGCCCATCAGCCCTTTTCTCAACCATAAAATGATATAAAAACAAAATTGCGAAAATGAGCGAAAGTAAAAAGATTTGACTGTGAAAGGTGGCGAAATACCCTACCATATCGTTTGGAAATAAAAGCGTATTAGCACCATTATAAACTCCGCTTTGAACGCTTATACACACAAAGTAAGCCGCCAAAGACCCGAGTCCTTTGCGAGATTGGCCTAAGGCCATTAGTAATACAAAAAACGCAATAAAATAGTGAACACCGCTACTGGCCCCTAGAATGAAAAGCCGTTTGCTCAATACTTGGCGATATTCACCCGAAGACATTACTGACAGCGATAACATGCCGCTATATTTGGCATGTACTTGAATATACACTTGTGCAGGTTGTCCATCATCAATTAAGGCTTGATGAGGCAATATACTTTGCTCTGCCGATGTATAGCCAATCATGGGTGACGCCAGCACATAGTCAACGACAGAGCCCGCGACTACTCGATACAGTTTAACATGCCCCTCTATCGGGCTTGTAATGGCAACTATCTGCCGATTTTTATCATCGCTACTAACCTTAACCCAAACGGTTTCCCCTTTATTGAATTTCGTTTTTGTATCGATAGAACTAAAGTGGCTTTTACGATCAATAACAGCATCAATTGAGAGCTGATTGGATGTATCAGCAAAGCGCTCAATAGTATAACTTCCCTGAGCAGCCTCAACTTTTAAACAACCCGCCAACAATAAAATGATAAAGAGCTTCACTGTTATAAACCACATACCCACCTCCTTGAGTAAGTGATTAAATTAGGATCAAACTGTTTTGGTCAACGCCTCGTAGACAAACTCCACGTTCATACTATATGACGCCAGAATTTACACCTAGAAATAGGTACTTACTGTATTAACCCAAACCGCTTAACTCAATTATGGAAGCTGTGGTGATAATTACCAGCTATTAGGAAAAATAATGCGTTTTGAGGCAGTAAAAATGACTAATCATCTGTGATAACGATCTCGACACCATTACTGTCATGAGATTGTAGGTGCAGCATACTGCTAATCAATTGCGCACTGTATACATAGTGTTCGCTAATAGGCAGCTCTTTGTCAATTAGGTTAGCCCCCTGCTCTGACTCTTCCCGAATTTGAATATCCAAGGGAATTTCTGCCAACAATGGTACTCCATGGCGGGCAGCCAATTGGTTTCCGCCATCCTTGCCAAAAAGGTGGTTTTTTCCACCACAGTGCGAGCAATTGAAAAAGCTCATGTTTTCAATCAAGCCGATAATTGGCAAATTGACCTGCGAAAACATTGCGATACCCTTTTGAGCATCTGCCAAGGCCAAATCTTGCGGCGTTGTTACTATGACTGCGCCACTTGCAGGGATTTTCTGCGTCATAGTAAGCTGAATATCCCCAGTACCTGGAGGCATATCTACGATCAAATAGTCTAACTCCCCCCAATCCGTTTCATTGAGTAACTGGCTCAACGCTTGCGATGCCATTGGACCTCGCCATACCGTGGCATTCTCCGCTGGTACCAGATAACCAATGGACATCGTCTTTAGCCCATATTTTTCCATAGGGTTCAGGACTTTTTCATCTTTAGCAGTAGGTTGTTCGCCCACAAGACCGAGCAACGAAGGGATTGATGGCCCATAAATATCCGCGTCTAACACACCAACTCTCGCTCCTTCTGATTTTAGCGCCAAGGCCAAATTTACCGCAGTAGTAGACTTTCCTACGCCGCCTTTACCAGATGCGACCAAAATAATATGCCTAATCTTTTTAAACTTATAGTGAGGAGCCAGCTGAGCATTGATAGAGACTGTGATCTCGTGATTTAAGCTGTCTTGCAAGTGTGCTTTCAAAATGGATTGTTGTGATTTAGCCGCAAATGGCAAATCAATACGAACTCGCCACTCGTTATTTTCTTTTTTAATTTGATCTATCCACTCTGACTGGATCCCCATCGGAAAAATCGCACTTCGATAATTATTTAAAAGCTCAATGATTTTCTTTTCAACAGGATCTTCTTTACTGAACAAACTCTTGATACCAAACATACAAATAAAACGCCATCAGGTGGTGAAAATAACGCTGGAATTATGTAACATTCAGTTCATTAAGACCAGTCAAAATCGCGTTAAGAGGGCATATTCCAGTTAAAGGTTAAATCTGTACTAAATTCAATCGTTAAAATTAGCACAGTACTTCAATTGGTATTAGTCAATGCGGCTAAAAATCCATGGGAAAACTATGACAAAGAGAAAAATTCTCATTACCAGTGCATTACCGTATGCAAATGGCCCAACTCATTTAGGGCACTTATTAGAATATATTCAAACCGATGTTTGGTCTCGTTTCCAAAAAATGCGTGGCCACGAAGCATATTATGTATGTGCAGATGATGCTCATGGTACTCCGATCATGCTTAATGCCCAGAAGCAGGGCATTACACCTGAAGAAATGGTGAAAAACGTCAGTATTGAAAGACAGCGAGATTTTGCTGACTTCAATATTGTGTTTGACAACTACCACAGTACACATAGTGAAGAGAATAAGGCGCTTAGTGAGCTTATCTATACTCGCCTAAACGATAAAGGTCACATCAAAAAACGTACTATATCGCAACTGTTCGACCCTGAAAAAAGTATCTTCTTACCCGATCGTTTTGTTACTGGCACTTGCCCAACCTGTAACGCAGATGACCAAAATGGTGATAGCTGTGATGCGTGTGGCGCAACATATAGCCCAACAGAGCTCAAAAATCCAAAGTCTGCGATGTCTGGTGCTACGCCTATCCTGAAAGACTCTGAACACTTCTTCTTTGACTTGCCTGCTTTCGAAGGCATGTTAAAAGAATGGTTGCATTCAGGTAGCCTACAGGCAGAAATGGCCAATAAACTTGAAGAGTGGTTTGCAGAAGGCCTACAGCAATGGGATATCAGCCGAGATGCACCTTATTTTGGTTTCGAGATCCCAGGCGCCCCAGGTAAGTACTTTTATGTCTGGCTTGATGCACCTATTGGTTATATGGCTAGCTTTAAAAACCTATGCGACAAGAGTGGCATAGACTTTGACAGCTTTTGGGGTAAAGATTCTGACGCAGAACTATATCACTTCATTGGTAAAGACATTATTTACTTCCACAGTTTATTCTGGCCTGCAATGCTTGAAGGTGCAGAGTTTAGAAAGCCGACCAATGTTTTCGCACACGGCTTTGTTACAGTAAATGGCGCTAAAATGTCTAAGTCAAAAGGTACGTTCATCAAAGCGAGAACCTACTTAGAACACCTAGACCCAGAGTACTTGCGCTATTATTACGCTGCTAAGCTAAATAGTGGCATTACCGATTTAGACCTAAACCTAGAAGATTTTGCGCAGCGTGTAAACTCTGACCTAGTAGGTAAAGTGGTTAATATTGCCAGCCGATGTGCAGGCTTTATCACTAAAAAGTTCTCTGGCAAGCTTAGTGACGTAATTATGGATGAAGCGCTTTTAGCAGAGTTCACGGCTGCTTCAGAAACAATTGCCACCCATTATGAAAACCGCGAATATAGCCGAGCTATTCGTGAAATTATGACGCTTGCAGATAAAGCAAACCAGTTTATTGATGCTGAAGCTCCATGGGTACTAATTAAAGATGAAGCAACACAAGAGCGCGCGCACCAAGTGTGCTCACTTGGCCTGAATATGTTCAAGGTTATCCTCACGTACTTAAAACCTGTCCTACCAGGTATGAGTGCGAATGTTGAACAGTTCTTGGCGACTGAATTACATTGGGACACAGTCGCTGAACCTTTGAAAGGTCATGAGATCAATAAGTTTAAAGCACTCATGCAACGTGTAGATTTAGATAAGGTAAACGCTATGGTGGAAGCATCCAAAGAAAGCTTAGAAGCAGCAAAGCCAGCTATAGATCCAAACAGCCCGCTGGCAAAAGAGCCTATTGCAGATGAAATTGAGTTCAACGATTTCGCTAAAGTAGACCTACGCGTAGCAAAGATTGCTAAAGCAGAGCACGTAGAAGGAGCTGAAAAGCTTTTAAAACTTACACTTGATCTAGGCGGAGAAACTCGTCAAGTGTTTGCAGGTATTAAGTCGGCATACGCGCCAGAGGACATCGAAGGTAAGTTAACCGTTATGGTTGCAAACCTTAAGCCACGTAAAATGCGTTTTGGTATGTCTGAAGGGATGGTACTGGCAGCAGGTCCTGGTGGAAAAGAGATCTATATTTTGAGCCCTGATGAAGGGTCTGAACCAGGAATGCGAGTAATGTAATTTACTTCCATCTGCAAAAAGCCACCTTCTCGGTGGCTTTTTTAATTGGAGAACCTGACTAGGCCTCTTTCACGTCAATCGGGCTTGTTACTTTTACGTAGGGAACCTTAATCCTTACCTCAAGACCTTTTTCAGGTTTTGACCAAGCTGATATTTCGCCTTTTAGCAGTTGAGTTACCAAATTATAAACAATATGCATACCCAGTCCACATCCCCCCTGACTGCGCTTTGTGGTGACAAATGGGTCGAATAAAGTAGTTAGACTGCTATCACTCATGCCGATTCCATTATCCTTGTACGTCAGCGACCAAGCGCCCTCAAGTAGCTGCACGTTAACTTGAACACAACCTTCGTCTTGATGCTCAAACCCATGGATCATCGAGTTGTTGTAAAGGTTGGTTAATATTTGATAGATGGCTCCAGGATAGGTATTTACATCGATTCGCTCTTCCCCATCAATTTTTAAGACAACGTTTTTACCTTTTGCCAGAGGCGCAAGTGAACTAAAAACATCCTCTACGTATTCTTTTACATTTATATCGCGCTGGACTTCACTTGAATGATCAACAGCGACTTGCTTAAAGTTGCTAATCAGTTCCCTTGCCCTGTCCAGGTTGCGATTCATCAATTGGTACCCTTCCCTTTGCTCTTTGATTGACTGCTCAAGCTCTGA
The DNA here is from genome assembly GCF_001625575.1 of Pseudoalteromonas luteoviolacea S2607. Classification (GTDB taxonomy): domain Bacteria; phylum Pseudomonadota; class Gammaproteobacteria; order Enterobacterales; family Alteromonadaceae; genus Pseudoalteromonas; species Pseudoalteromonas luteoviolacea_E. Next base: position 54,282 of record NZ_AUXV01000008.1, on the reverse strand, counting down.
TTGCTTAAGTGTTTGATTTTCTAATTTCATCGAAATTTGTTTAAGGCTTTCTTCATTGTATGAAATCGCTGTGATTGAAATACCTAAAGGCGTATTGATTTCATGTGCGATACCCGCAACAACATTGCCTAGTGAGGCCATTTTTTCACTTTCGATCAGTTCTTGCTGCGTGCGTTTGAGCTCAATCATCGCTTGCTCAAGTTTTTGATTTTTGCGATACAGCTCATCCGTACGCACTGCCACTTTTATCTCGAGTTCTTCATTTAACGACTGCAAGGCATTTTGGTGGGCTTTTAATTCAGCAATGTCCTTGAGTGCGCCAGCTACACGCATCACCTTTCCGTGACTGTCACGGCTTACCACTTTTCCTCGCTCAAGTACCCAAGTCCAATCACCGTCAACCGTTTTTACTCGAATCGCGATTTCATAAGTATCTTCATCCCCTTCTAAGCAAGCTTCTAGCTTTTCCTCCCACGCAACGCAGTCTTTAGGATGAATAAAGTGAACAGCATCGCTCACTGCCATCCAAGATCTGCAGTCACCGTAGTCAATCCTAGGTTTAACGCTATGACGATAGATCTTTCCTGTTTCAATGTGCCAATCCCATAATTCATCTTGACTCGCCCATAGCGACAGTTCCAATCGCTCCTGCAATTCGTTCATTGTTTGGTTGTCACTAACGACTTGCTGGAAACGTTTCTGCCTTTGCCTTACCCATAAATAGAAAGCCAAAGTTAACGTTAGAATATACGCCGCTTTTGTATAATTATTCCACCACCAAGGCGCTTGTATTTCTATATCAAACAAATGGGTTGGCGAGACTTGATTGAATCGATTTATGGTATAAGTTTGAACTTGGTATTTACCGGGATTCAGTTTTAGTAGGTTAATTTGTCTGACGCCGTCGGCTAACTTCAACCATTTTTCACTCAGCCCAATAATGCGGTAGTAAAAGCGCAGTCCTTCCGAACCATAATCCAAACTAGAATAGTGAAGCGATAAAATATCTTGATTGTGATTGAGGTCAATCCTTGTCGTTAGCTCTGGTGCGAGCTTTAACTCATCATCAGTAGAGGGATGCAATTCATTTCCCAACAACTCAATGCTCGACACTAACAACGGCCTGCTAGTTGGGGCAATCCTAATTTGTTTCGGATAAAACTGGTTAAACCCTTTAGATCCCCCAATAAAAACTCGGCCATCAGGAGACAGCCAACTGGCATTGTAATTAAACTCGTTTCCTTGTACGCCATCCACAGGGAGAAAGTTATCGATTTTAAAATCATGAATATTAACTCTCGATAACCCTCCACTGGTGCCAAGCCACACATGATCCTGCTCATCATATATGAGCGCCCAAACAGCACCGTTTGTCAGTCCATCCGATTTTTTTATTACTTTTGTGACTGTAAAGTTGCTATTTACAATGGACACGCCTGATTCACTGCCAGCCCAAATACGACCATAGCTGTCCTCTTGGAGCATAAATACGATATCAGACACAAGCGACTCAGCAATCGTTAACTGCTCCAATACGCCTTCTTCGTACTTGAACAATCCATCCCCAATGCTGCCGAAAATAAGCCCATCACCAAAAGGTAAAATAGAGGACACATGGTTCGGAGCATTGTCTAATTTGATAAATGATTCAAGCTGTTTTGAGGTTTCATTAAAATACAACAACCCCATAGTCCGAGAACTGACCAAAATTTTGCCTTTATAAGATACGATATCATTGAAGCTTAGCTCAGGCCCTTTACCTACATCAGGAGCTAAATTCAATAACTCGCCACTTTCAAAGTCCAATCTGAATACACCTAGCCCTCTTGTTGCCAACCACATGTGATCATTTTCAATATGTAGTTTGGTAATGAACGCATTCGAAAGTAGTGAAAGCTGCTTGTATTCTCTGTAAGCGGCTTTAAACCCAGAGCCATCAAAAAAGTACAACCCTGATGATGTTGCGAGCCAAAGCCTGTCTTGTCTATCAAGCGCAAAGTTGCGAATGTCGGGCTCTTGCATGGGGCTATCTGGAAAGTTGTATTCACTCACATGTCCAAAATTTTCACTCAATCGACTGATAAAATGAAGGCCTCCCGTTTCCGTGCCAAACCATAAATCACTATTGCTGTCTTTTAATACCGACATAATACTATTATCTTGCAGCCCCAACCCCTGCCCTTCGTGCTTAAACCAATGCTTCTTTAGGTTTCCTTTGAGGTCATATAGATAGACTCCATAGTTGGTGCCTAAAAATAAACTATTAGATGAAATATGAATATTGTTGAGTTCGAGACCTCTGCGCTCACTCACTTTGCTGCGCCAAAGAATACGCTCATAGAGGGTATCATAACTGACGAGTTCGTTACTTTTGGACAGTAAGAATACTCTTTCGCCATTTAGGCGCATATGTTTATAATCACCGTTTAAGAGCTGGCTGCCTTGGCCTGACTGAGTATTAAAGGCCATCAAACCTTCTTCTGACAAGTAATAGATAAGATTCTTGTTCGTGACAACATGACTAATAAATCGTCCACTGAGCTCAAGGGAGCTGGGGGCAAGCGTCACTTTATCAATCAAATAAAACTTATTATTCTCTGTAGACACAGCAATGTGGCTACCACTGCAACTCAGGGTTTTGACTCGATCAGAAGTGATAACATCATAGTGCTCTTTTAAAAAGCTCTGGAATCGGCCTGTTACGGTGTGATAGGCGCTTAACCCCGTGCTTGTACCGATCCATACGGTTTCTCCACTGTGGCAAAGGCCTGTTATAAACGCTCCTGCTAGCTCATTCGGATCTTGTTGTTTGCTGGTAAACTGTTTGAATTCATGACCATCAAAGCGGTTTAGCCCGGCTTGCGTTCCAATCCAGATGTAGCCGAGTTGATCTTCAGCGAGTGCCATAATAGTGACTTGGCTTAGTCCAGACTCGTAGTCAAACCTACGCATTACTTGAGAAGTATCAGTAAAAAGAGGACCCGCAATAGAAGCGCCAGATAGCACTGTCAGCAAGAAAGCCAACAACACCAGCCTATATGTAACTCTATTAGCAAGTGATTTTATCATTATCAGTAAGTGCAACTTAAACAGCATAAAATGCCACTTAGTATCGAAACTTACCAATAACTATAGCAAAAGCTACGTTTGACGCTGTAAAGCGATGAGTTTTAATTCAAATCGAAGCTGCTGACTTCCCCAGTGCCATGAAGCAGCGCGTAATGCTTTAGCTTTCCCTCTTCCAATTCAACTAAGCTAATCGCAGAGTCCGACACGAGATATCGCCCCTTACCATAGTCTGATCTATGTTTGGATACCGCCAATTGCCAGCGTTTTGTAAATAAATTAAATGGGCTCCACGTCGCAAATAGCCATGTATCGAGCTTCTCTAATATGTTCAACAAACCTTTAGGAAATTCATTTTTAATACCTGATGCCGTCAATTGCCATATTCGATTGTGATGACGGCCAAAGCGAGCTTGGACAGAGAAACAAAAAGAATAATGCACATCCCCAGACAATATAATTGTCTCTTTGGGTGTGTCTTCACGTTTAAAGATATCTATGAGTTTTTTGGCTGCCCCCTCATGTGCCATCCAATTCTCAACATCGACGACAAGGGGTTGCCCACAACTATTAAAAACCGCTTGAATCGTCTCAATGACTTTCACACCAAAAACTGGGGCGGGACTGACAAGCAATACACTCTCATGGTTGATAAGAACATCTTGCAGTTCCATTAAACTTTCCCAGTCCATTAAACCGCTGGGCTCATTAAAGTCTTGTTCACTGCGCCATCGATGCGTCCTAGTATCCAGCACGACCACCTTTGGGTAAGTATCTAGACAATAGTGCCATTGACCAAAGCGGTTGATCGTTTTGTCGAATATAGAGAAGCACCACTTTTCATCTTTTAATGACTGCTTAAACTCGCCTAGCAGTGTTCCGGACTGAGCTAACGCATCATTTCCGAGCCCTTGAAACAACCAATACGCTATCAATCCATTGTTTACAATTCGCTTACTCTCATTAGAGTTAGCTATATTTTGCTCCCACTTTGGAGTGAGATTCCAATCATCAGTGATATCATGATCATCGAACATCATCAGAGTTGAGATATTCGCCATCAACCTCTCGACACTGGGCAAAGTATCAATAAAATCCCTGAGCGCACGCTCTTCAGCCTCAAATTGTAGTGCATGAGGTTTACTTAATTGCGCCTGTTCGAATTCAAATGGGCTGACAAGCGTCCATGCTGTTGCGCTAAAATTTAAAACATAAAATGCGACAAACTCTTCAAAACTTATTAGATGATTACCAGCTTTGACACTAGAAAAGTGCGGCTCATCTTTTCTAGTCCAGTATCCCAGCGAAAATTTACTGCGCTTTTCCCAAGATTCCTTTGGCAGAAACTTATCTCTTTTGTAGAGCTGTGCTTCTAGGGTATCAGGCAATGGCAAATTTAATGGCTGCTCTTCGTAAATTCCAAGTATGGGGATCAATTGATGTATTGCTTTTAACATAGGCCCCGCCACATCATCCGCATAAACTTGGTCGCCGGACATTAACAGTAAGCTCGCACGTTGTTCACTCGCCATAGCGCCTTGGCGTAAGTATTCATCTGCAGCTACCAAGCTATCTTTACTGGGGTGATGAGGGTTTCTACATGAGCCGTGTAATACACCTGATAGGTTTTTAGGCACAATCAAAGTGGGTGTAGTGCCATAACTCAAATGATCATGTTTTTGAGTAGAACCATCTACCGACACTTGATATGACAAAGCCTTGTCGAGTGGAAAGCCGCCTTGTTTTGGCGTTATGCTCAAAAAAATTAAGTACAAACGCTCACCAAGACCAATCGTAGTTTGCTTGCTGTCCGTGCTTATTCCATCAATAGACCCCGTCAACTGAGATGGCGTAGTCAGGATAAATTGCAAACAAATACTGTTGGGCTCTGCTCTGCGGACCATAGGCCCGCTTAATATATTTGGTAGACTAACCTGAGGTAATGCCATTGGTTCTGTTAGCTAAGCTAAATAGCTGATAAAAGTTGTTTGTTGTTGCTTGCGCAAGCTCTTTATAAGACAAGCCTTTCAGATCTGCTATAAAATACGCGACATCTTGAACATATGCAGGCTGATTTGTTTTACCCCTGTGGGGTACCGGCGCAAGATAAGGTGAATCGGTTTCGATCAGTAATCTGTCCAAAGGCAGTTTTTTTACCACCTCTTGAAGGTCTACTGCATTTTTAAATGTAACTATGCCAGAAATGGAAATATAAAAGCCCATATCTATGGCTTTTTTTGCCATCTCCCAATTTTCCGTAAAACAATGCAAAACACCGCCACATTGCTCAGCACCATGCGCTTTCATAATATCAAGCGTGTCTTTTCGCGCATCTCGAGTATGGATGATTAAAGGTTTTTTGAGTTCATTCGCTACATCTATGTGCCCAGCAAAACTGTCTTGTTGTACTTTATGCGTGTCCTTAGAGTAGTAATAATCAAGCCCTGTCTCACCGATAGCTACCACACGTTCATGTTGTCCAAGCTCTAGCAACTTTGCTCTATCGAGCGCGTCTTCTTGATTTAATGGATGAACACCGCACGATGCCGATACATCGCGAAACCCTTCGATGGCTTTGAGCATATCTGGAAATTGTTCAAGCGTGACACTTACGCATAAAAAGTGCTCCACTTGTTTGTCGCGAGCAGCTTGTAATATTTCTGGCAACTCGCTTTTTAGCTTTGCAAAATCTAAACGGTCTAAATGGCAGTGTGAATCTACAATCATTACTACTTCTTACATTGTATAGGTTGGTTTATCGTGGTTGAGCGCTGTGCCTAAAAGCTTAGCGATTTTATCATTTAATAATTCGAACTCGGGATCAAAACTAACACCAATTCCGGGAGGGTTTGAGTTCTGAGCACCTTGAGGGGTTATCCAAACCACCTTGCCAGTAACTTCCTCTTCTTCTAATGCATCGGGCAACATTACGCGCAGCGAAACGGCGACACCCATATCAAAACGTGTATTTGTTTTAATGAAAATACCACCATTTTTTAAAAACGGCATATAACTTCGGTACAGTTCATCTTGATCTTCAATATCAACTAATAGTTCTTGCACTATATTTAATCCTGTTTCATTGCACTTTGAAGCCCAAAAACTAAGTTTGATAGGCTTAAATTCCTGTTCAACCCCAATACACTGCGATGGTCAGACAAAAACTTTTCGATACTTGCTGCACAGTGCTGGTATTCTACATAGTTTAGTTGACCAGTCATCAACTGTTGTTTAGTGGCATTCATCAAAAAGCGACTAAAAACATTCAAAAGACTTGGATCTTTGTTTAACTCACCGTCAAGTGCGGCGATATCTGAGATCCTAACAATATCATGCGCTACTTTCCATAAACTATCTACGCTATCCAAAATGCCGAGAGTCAACCAGCGTTGTAAAAGCAGTGGCTGGTCACAAAAACCCTCTATCCATGGATACAATGACGTATTGATACCCTGCTGTTCTAACCACATTTGGATTTGATGATTATCATCAATATTTACTTTTACTTTATTACAGCGGCTTAAAATAGTCGCTTTAATTTTAGATAAGTCATCACATGTCATTAAAATATAGCGTTTCAGCGCAGGCTCTTCGAGTGTCTTAAGCAGTGCATTGGTCGCTGATTCAGTCATTTTCTCAATTTGCTCAATAACAACGACTTTGTTACCACCTTGCTGAGCGGAATGGAATATAAACTCATTTAACGCTCTGACCTCATCGACACCAATACTACTTTGCTCAGCAGATAGTATGAATAAATCTGGATGATTCTGAGCATTAAACAAATTGCAGCTTTTACAGTTGCCACACTGCGTAAGTGTATCTTGCGTATTCGCACATAAAAGTGCGTTGGCCAAGTTTGTTGCCAATGCGCCCTTTCCAACGCCTTCTAACCCATGAAATAACTGAGCATGATGAAAACGTTGCTGGGCAAAACTCACATTCAATTGACTTTGAAAGACCTGCAACCAAGGATACATAATACTAAACGGCCCTATCTAAAAAACGGAAAGTCATACTTTTTCTAATAAGTTATCTACGCTCTCGATACAGCGCTTTAATACTTCTTCTTTGGAGAAGCTTGCATCAATCACAGCAAAAATCTCTGGCTCTGCAGCAGCTTGTGCCAAATATCCATCTCTCGCCCGGCTAAGAAAATCAAGCTTTTCTACTTCTAACCGATCCATCCCTTCACCACGCTGCTGGACTCTTTCTAAACCTACTTGAGGATCTAGATCTAGGATGATGTTCAAATCAGGCTTAAAGCCACCCAATGCAAGATCGTTAATAGTTTTAATGGTCTCTAAGTCGATTCCTCGCGCATAATGTTGAAAGCTAAACGTAGCGGCGTCAAATCTATCTGAAATCACAACTTTACCAGCCGCCAGAGCAGGTTTAATTTTTTCTATAACATGCTGCGCTCGTGCCGCGCCAAAAAGCATTAACTCAGTAGTATCAGACATCTGGGGCGTTGAAGGATCTAAAATTACTTCTCTGATTTTTTCACCAATTTCTGTGCCCCCTGGTTCACGTGTCAAAACAACTTCGTACCCCTTTGATAACAAGTGGGCTTCAATGCCCTTAATTACGGTGGTTTTACCTGCTCCATTGCTACCATCACAAACCAACATGAACCCTTTGCTCATTTTACATTCAAGCCTTCTTCTAATGCATGATATGCCCGTATCTTAACGCCTTTTGTGTAATTTATCAGTACTGCAAGGCGCCTTTGGATATTAATCGTGCAATTCATTCATTATAGCGACGTTATCACTATGCCAGTTGAACAGAAAGCCACCAACTGTGATGCCAAATGCCTTTTTCCTCTATTTGCAATATCTTATGACAACGCAATCAGTTTGATTTAGGTCTTTATTTTGGCTATTTGTCATTGAATTGTGTACGGATAGACCTTAGTATTGTTCAAAATAATAATACGAAATATTTAGTTTTGAGTACTTTTAGTCGATTTTTCTTGCTTGAAGAAGAACAAAGACCCACGGTTAAAGTCCCAGCCTGGAGACTAAGTGCGTTAAGAATTATCTTAACCACTGGGTTAATATTATGCTTTGGCATTTTTCTTAACAGTTTACCTGCAGCCATCGACTATGATTTAAACTATGTGATTGCATTGACCGCAGGTTACACCATTAGCTTAGGTGGTTTACTTTTCCTAAGTAGACGCGCATTTTTTCTTACCGCACATTTGCTGTTACTGAGCATCGTTCTGGCTGGTATTTTTATTAACCTATATATACCAAATGTAGAGCTTTCTCACCTTGGCTCCATATTTATGTATATCACGCCGATTATTGCTCTCATATTAATTGGTAAAAAAACAGCCACCCTATACGCTGTCATTAATATCCTGCCTTTCTTAGTCATTATAAACAATGTCGATATTTCCCTCATCCCCAAAGGCCAACGGATGTTGGTGGACGCCCCACTGCATATTCAACTTCTGCTGTTTTTCTTTTTGAATTGTTGTATCCCTTTGGCGGTTTGGAGAACCAGTCTCGCAGCAAACCGCTTGAACCAACATATGCTCGAAAATAATACTTTGCTGAGATCGCAAAAACAGATTTATCAGCGGTTTTTCCAAAAGTCATACAATGCCATCATTCTTGTTGATCCTACTTTTAATATTGTTGAAGCAAACGACAAAGCAAAAAGGTTACTAGGCATTCAAACGGCTTCCTTACCACTCAACTTAAGCCGCATAACCGATGATGAGATAACCTACCTTACATCCGATAGCGACTTATTGATGGATGTTGCTAAGACCTTTTCGGTGAATGAGCGATGCATTGAAGTCGCTGCACAAGAACAGCATTCAGACAGGATTAAAGCTTGGTACTTGGAAGATGTGTCAGATCAACAGCAAATGCAACACGATTTACTCGCTTTAGATGTCGCACACCAACAAGCTAAGTACTTCGACAAAACCACTAATTTGCCAAATAAAACTTGGCTACTAGAACAGTTACAAGTGCATATAGACAGAGGTATTCCTTTCGCACTACTTATCGCTGACAATCTCAATAAGCACGTCCTAGATTATATGATTGATGGCGAGCAACACCGCACCCTCTATGCGCGAATTAATCAACTTGTCGAACAAGAGGCTGATCTACTGGATCAAATTGCTTATATCGGTGCTGGTCGCATAGCAATACTCGTTGAGACTCAAAGTTCACTGAGTGAGACGGCCAACAGGTGGCATAAAAATTTAGATTTCTGGCTTAAACTCGGCCAGCACCAGTTTCACTCTAAGTATGCAATTGGCATAGCCACCTACCCTGAGCATGGATACGTAGCGGAAAGGCTTCTGAAGAATGCACTTCAAGCTTGTGAGCTAAGAGCACCAGAGCAAATGGTCACCATATTTGATCAACTCACTCGCAGACAAACACTCGCACGGCATGAAATGGCATTGCTTTTAGAGAAATCCATAGAGCTGGGTGAACTTAAGCTTTATTTGCAAAGTAAGCATGATGTGAACAAGAACATCATTGGTTACGAGTCTTTGGCTAGATGGCGCAGTAACCTCTTAGGCTGGGTGCCTCCGTCACAATTCATTCCTATTGCCGAGGAATTTGGACTAGTGAGTAACGTTACTCGCAGTATGCTCACCATGGTATGCGAGTTTTTAACAAAGAACACCTACATTGATGTCCCTATCGCCATCAATATTAGCTCTCGAGATATCGCAGACCCTGAGTTTGTTAGTGACATTCAGAGAATTACTCAGTCATATGGTATTTCTCCCGAATCAATAGAGCTTGAACTCACGGAATATAGCTTTGCAGATGACCACAATCAGACGATGGAAAAGCTCGAGGCACTTGGGTTTGTTTTAAGTATTGATGACTTTGGAACCGGATATTCTAACATCGCCCGTGTATTAGAGTGCCCTATAAAAAGACTCAAGCTAGACAGAAGCTTACTGACAGATATCACTGATGCAAAGAAACAACAAGCGTTACTGCTGGGCTTAATTACGATTTGCGACAACATGCAAATCGCATTACTGGCAGAAGGTGTCGAAACTTATAGTGACTTCAAAATGTTAAATGAGTTAGGAATTAAAGAGTTTCAGGGTTATTGGTTCAGCAAACCCTGTCCCGCTGAAGAATTGGTCAAAGCAAACGCAAAACCCGAAATTGGCACAGCCACATTGTCATAATTTGGTCACAATAATAGTATTTAATAGCACCGTCCAAATTAATTAGTTTGGCATTTGAATTACCCCTGATTACTTGGCGCCTTATTTAGGCGCATTTTTTCGCATTAAAAAACCCAGCATGAAGCTGGGCTTTATTGTTAAAATGCATTTTCAGCAATTAACCTAGTAGTTCACCAAGTTTTTGGCTCACACTTTCAACTGCTTGCGTACCGTCTAATTTATGGTACTGCGTATTACCTTCTTGTGCTTCTTTTTGGTAGTAATCAACAAGCGGCCTAGTCTGGTCGTGGTAAATACTTAGACGCTTACGAACTGTTTCTTCAGTGTCATCCGCACGAATAATTAAGTCTTCACCCGTCTCGTCATCTTTACCTTCAACTTTAGGCGGGTTGTAAACAACGTGGTATACACGTCCAGAACCAGGGTGTACACGACGTCCACCCATACGCTCAACAATGATTTCGTCAGCAACATCAAACTCGATTACATGATCGATATTGATGGCATTTTCTTTCATCGCGTCTGCTTGAGGAATAGTACGTGGGAAACCATCTAAAAGGAAACCTTTCTCACAATCAGGCTTTGCAATGCGCTCTTTTACTAAACCAATGATAATTTCATCAGAAACTAACTGGCCTGCATCCATTACTTTCTTTGCCTCTAGACCTAGCGGCGTACCTTCACTGATCGCTGCGCGTAGCATGTCACCAGTTGAGATTTGTGGGATACCAAATTTTTCCATTAGAAATTGAGCTTGAGTGCCTTTACCAGCACCAGGCGCGCCTAAAAGGATAATGCGCATATTATGTTCCTCGATTCGGAGTTTACTGTATTTTATTTGTTTGGAATTTTTTCATATTGTGCATGGATTCTCAAGTGACTTATACCAATTGATGATAGGTTTTCGACCAAGTTGTACCTTTTCTAAGGTGACTGCAAAGTCTTTGCTCAAGAATCAAACTGAGTGCTCAGAGCCAAAAAAGCATCCACTACAAATTCGTATATTACAACAGTGTAAAAACAAAAAACCCCGCTAACGCGGGGCTTTATCACAAAATTCATTCAATTATAAGAATGCACCCAGTGCTTTAACTTGGTCTAACATTCTGTTTGAGAAACCCCACTCATTGTCATACCAAGCCATCACTTTAACCAGCTTTCCTTCAACCTTTGTCTGTGTTGCATCAAACACAGAAGATGCAGGGTTATGGTTAAAATCAATAGACACCAGCGGCAGCGTGTTGTATTCCAATACACCTGCCATCGCACCTTCGGCTGCTGCTTTTACAATTTCGTTCACTTCTTCAGCAGTAGTTTCACGCTTAGCAACAAAGGTTAAATCAACAAGAGAAACGTTTACAGTAGGCACGCGTACAGCCATACCATCAAGTTTACCAGCAAGCTCAGGTAGCACTAAACCAACAGCTTTTGCAGCACCTGTTTTAGTCGGGATCATTGACTGAGTCGCGCTACGTGCACGATACAGGTCTTTGTGATAAACATCACATAGGTTTTGGTCGTTAGTAAACGCATGAATGGTCGTCATACTACCCTGTTCAATACCCACCACGTCATTCAGCGCTTTAGCAACTGGTGCTAAACAGTTCGTTGTGCATGAAGCGTTAGAAATGATGTTGCTGTCAGCATTCAACACTTCGCTATTAACACCGTGAACCACGGTTGCATCTAAGTCAGTGCCTGGTGCTGAAACGATAACTTTCTTTGCACCTGCTTCAATATGCTTAGCTGCTGCGTCGCGTGAAGTAAAAATACCTGTACACTCTAGTACGATATCTACATTCAGCGCTTTCCAAGGAAGGTTTGCCGGATCACGCTCTTGCGTTAATGTAATCTCATCGTTGCCAATAACCAGTGTATTGCCAGCCAAAGTAAGCTTTTCATTAAAACGACCGTGAACAGAGTCAAACTGCGTTAAGTGAGCATTAGTTTCAGCTGGAGCCAAGTCGTTAATTGCAACAATTTTAATTTGTTCATTTTGACCTGATTCGTAAAGTGCGCGTAATACGTTGCGACCGATGCGGCCATAGCCATTAATTGCGATGTTAATCATGATTACATTCCCCTAATTATTTAACTTCACTTGCTTGTTTCGCAAGCGCTTCGATGGCTTGCCAATCTTTGTTTGCAATTAGCGCTTTATCCAGCATCCAAGTACCACCAACGCAAATTACATTTTTTAGCGCCAAATACTTAGGCGCACTTTCTAGTGAGATCCCACCAGTCGGACAAAATGTCACTTGTGGAAGAGGTCCGCCAATAGACTTCAACATTGGCGCACCACCTGCAGCTTCTGCAGGGAAAAACTTCAAAAACTTGAACCCATGAGCCGCGAGTTCCATCGCTTCGCTAGGCGTTGCGGCACCTGGCAGAAACGGAATATCTGTGCTTTTAGCAAGTTCTAAAAGCTCAGAGCTCACACCCGGACTTACCATAAAATCAGCACCAGCGTTAACCGACGCTTCAAAAGATGCTTTATCGACTACTGTGCCAGTACCCACATAAGCTTCTGGCAGTGCTTCTTTGATTTGTTTTACTGCTTCTGCTGCTACAGGCGTTCTAAGTGTCACTTCAAGTGCGCGAAGTCCGCCGTTATACAGAGCTTTTGCTAGTGGAATTGCATCTTCAAGCTCTTCGATAACAATGACAGGTACCACTGGTGCTGCCGATAAAATTTCCTGTATTCTCATAATTACCCCATTCCCAATGATGTTAATCGTCGATACCAAAGGCGCTTGCGCCCATATCTGCGCTGCTTACCATGTTTCTAAAACCTGTAAATAGCTCACGACCTGTGCCAAATGTAAATTCAGGCTGAGTCAGCTCTAACTCGCGCGTTGCTAGCTCTTCGTCAGAAACGTGCAGAACTAGGTCTCCGTTTGGCGCGTCAAGTGTTACTAAGTCACCTTCACGAATTTTAGCAATGACTCCACCCTCAACTGCCTCAGGCGCAAGATGAATCGCAGCTGGAACTTTACCTGATGCACCAGACATACGACCGTCGGTTACAATCGCTACCTTGTAGCCTTGATCTTGTAGCGTCGCCATAACCGGCGTCAGTTTATGAAGCTCAGGCATGCCTTTAGCTTTGGGCCCTTGCTCTTTGATTACGGCTATAAAATCTTGATTTAATTCGCCATTGGCAAAAGCATCCTGAAGCGCAGCTTGCGAACTAAATACTTTTGCAGGTGCAGACACAAATTGATGCTTTTCATCAACCGCCGATACTTTAATAACAGCTTTTCCTAGATTACCGGTTAATAGCTGCAGTCCACCCTGCTTGCTGAACGGATTCGAAACAGGCCTCAATACTTCCTCATCTAAAGAGTTTTCAGGACAAGGTACCCATTTCACTTTGCTCGGCCCTTCACTGTTTGTCATGATCACATTAGTATCAACATCCAGCACTGGTTCCATTGTGTAATCGTCTAGCCCTTCACCCACAATCGTTTTGACATCATTGTGTAGGAAGCCAGCATCACGCAGCTCACGCATTAAGAAGCCCATACCACCAGCTGCTTGGAAGTGATTTACATCAGCCGAACCATTTGGATAGATGCGTGTTAACAATGGAACAACCTCTGATAGTTCCGCCATGTCTTTCCAAGTAATTTGAACGCCCGCGGCCTTGGCCATCGCGACTAAATGAATTGCATGGTTTGTAGAACCACCGGTTGCTAGTAAGCCAACTAAGCCGTTAATTACCGTTTTTTCGCTGACCACTTCACCAATTGGGTTTGCTGTCTTAGTATTGATAAGTTGCTCAAGCATCATTTTAACGGCACTTGCCGTTAGTCCGTCTCGCAACTCAGTATATGGATTGATGAACGAGCTACCCGGAAGGTGTAATCCCATAATTTCCATCAACATTTGATTTGAATTCGCTGTACCATAAAAAGTACATGTACCTGCACTATGGTATGAGGCACTCTCAGCTTCTAAAAGCTCTTCGCGACTGACTAGACCTTGTGCAAAGCTTTGTCTAACACGCGCTTTCTCTTTGTTAGGAATACCAGACTCCATTGGACCAGCTGGTAAGAAGAAAATTGGTAAATGACCAAAAGACAGTGAGCCAATCAGTAATCCCGGTACAATTTTGTCGCACACGCCCAAGCAAAACACACCGTCAAAAACATCATGAGATAATGCAACAGCAGTCGACATCGCGATCACATCGCGAGAAAACAAAGATAGCTCCATACCGTCACGGCCCTGTGTAACGCCATCACACATTGCCGGCACGCCACCTGCAACCTGAGCTGTCGCATCGTACTGGGTAGCTATCTTTTTAATTAAGTCTGGGTATTCGATATACGGAACATGAGCAGAGAGCATGTCATTATATGAGTTAATGATCGCAAGGTTTGGTTGATCATCCGCCTTTAGCCTTGCTTTGTCACTGCTTGAACACGCAGCCATTACGTGTGCTAAGTTACCACAACCTAACCCAGCTCTAACGCGCGTTTGTTTTTTTGCTTCTTGAATACGCTTTAGGTAGGCACTTCGAGTCTGTTGGCTGCGTTTCACAACTCTTTCAGTAACTTCTTGAATTCGAGGATGCAACATAATCTGCCTCTCTGCATGTTTAGAGGAAAAAGGCTCAGCACACCTATATGTACTGAGCTGCTTTGATTTACCCGTTCAAAGGTACGCTATCAGGTTGTCTCTCACCTCAACCTGACACCGGTGTCACTGTATTAACTCACATTCCTGACACCGGTGTCAACAGTTGAATATGAAAATTAAATTAAATAACGCGTATATCTAAATTATGGACAAAAAAAGCCCAATCGCTAGGATTGGGCTTTGGGCAAGTAAATGTAAAAATAACGTAATTAACGCGACGCTGTAGACTCGCGTGTAATAAGTTTTGCTTCTAGTACTTTTTGATAAACTTCTGTTGAAGGATCAGATATTTGCATTATCAATTGCTCTACAGCCTGTCGTGTCATTTCTTCCACAGGTTGCGCAATTGTAGTCAACCCTGGCCATATATGACGGGCAATTGGCGCATTATCAAACCCGGCAATTGAAATATCTTCCGGCACTTTGAGCTGCCTTTGCGTGGCAAGTTTTAACACCGCCGCAGCCATGTAGTCATTAGACGCAAAAACGGCTGTTGGCATTGGATCCAAATCTAGGATCTCTTTAGCGCTGTCAGCACCAGAATGGTAACTGAAATTACCTTCTGCCACTAAATGAGAATTGAAATCGATACCATGTTTTGAGAGTGCATTTCGATAGCCACTGAATCGCTTTTCCGTCGCACTGTGATCAGGGTGCCCTTTAATAAAAGCAATTTCTTTGTGCCCTAGTGAAATCAAATGCTCAGTTAGCTCAAACGCCCCTTGCTCATCATTACTTCTGACAGAAATGGAAGAGTCATCTTGAATAGCAGAAGCAACCCGCGCGTAAGGAATGTCTTGCGTTTTCAAGTAATCAATGAGTTCTTGAGAGTCTGAAAACGGAGGCGTTAATACTAATCCATCGAGTCTAGAGGTTGTCAGTAATTGCCCAACATTCTCTATCAATTCAGTTCCCCTTAGCTCACAAGGGTGGATCAGCAAATTATAATTGAACTTATGACACGCCTCCAAAGCGCCGCTTTGTACACGTGTTATGTAGCTTTTACTCGGGTTGTCATATAGGCAGCCAATGATAAAGCTCTTATTACGGGCAAGTCCCCTTGCAATTGGATTAGGTTTGTAATCTAGCTCTTTGAATACTTTGAGCACCTTTTCACGCGTTGCGGGACTGACATTAGGTTCATTATTTAGCACGCGAGATACGGTCTTTTTAGACACTCCCGCATACTCAGCAACACTGTTTATGGTAACTTTCTTCATATTTATTCCAATTTACGAAAACTGGTCTCGGTCATGTAAACACGCCGCAGCACCAATCAGAGGAATATTGTCCTGCACGACCAACGTCACTGGAATTTGCCCAGCGTACTGAGACATTATCCCCTTTTCCGTAAACCTTTCAACAAATCGACTAGAAATAAGTCGTTCAGTCATGCGAGGCAAGATCCCTCCGCCAATAAATACGCCACCCAACGCCCCAAAGGTTAACGCGATATCTCCTGCAACACTGCCTATCCAGTCACAAAACTGATTAAGTGTTGCGTCGCATACATCACATTCATGCGCTTTTGCGCTGATTTGTGCTGCATTTAAATCTTCGGCAGGCACTCCTTTTACTTGTGCCATTGCCTTATAAAGTCTCGCCAGACCAGGTCCTGAGAATACCGTTTCAACTGAAACATGCTGTGTACTCTCTTTAAGTACTTGCAATAGTTGTCTATCTAGTTCAGTGACCGCTGCAAGGCTAATGTGCCCGGCTTCGCAACTCATTACCGCACTGCCATGAATATCTTTGACATGACATGCCGCGCCAAAACCTGTGCCAGGTCCCAACACAGCAATATTGGCATTCGGATCTGCTTGACCGGTTTTAATTTGAATATTGTCATCTTTACTTAGATGCGGCGCTGCATAAGCAAATGCGGCGAAATCATTGATTACGGATAATTCATTGAAATCGAAATGTTTTTTGATATCTTGCGTATTAAAATTCCAGCCTAAATTGGTCAAGTAAACGTGTTGACCCTTTATCGGTCCTGCAACAGCAAAACATGCTCTGGAAGGCTTTTTAATAGTTAAAGTTGCAAGAAATGCAGCAAGGGCAGATTCAAAGGACTGAAATTCCGCACTAGGGAAAGTGAATTGATGGTCTATAGCGAACTGGTTTGTGTCTAAATTAAATTCTGTCACGACAGCAAATCGCGCATTAGTCCCACCAATATCAGCAACGATGATTGGTTCGAACGCACGGTCATGACCATTTAAACTTTTAAGTGTTGTCTGGCTCATGTTGTTTTTTCTCTGTTGTAGTGGTGTTCCAACCACCTTTTCAGGGTTACCCCTGCTAATTATCCAAATTAATACTCAGCCGAAACTTTGCACGCTGGCTGAAAAAATGCTGCCCTGAAATTAGGGCAGCCAAATATGTTTTGACAACAAAATGATAAAACAGTGACATTATGACACCGGTGTCAAATATCATCAATAAAAATTTGCACCTTTTATGAAATTGGTTGCAAAAAAAATAGAATCACAGACAATGTCCAAGACATCATTAAAACTACATAGAAAATGAAAACAAAAGGAAAAGCAACGTCTTTTGACATCGCGCACTACGCAGGTGTTTCTCAATCGACTGTTTCTAGAGCACTTCGAAACAGTCCGCTTGTGAATGAAGAAACGCGCAAGAAAGTGTGGGAGATTGCCAAGAAACTAAATTATAAAGTCGACAAAAACGCCAGTAATTTGCGCACCCAACAAAGCGCGACTCTGGCAATTTTGCTATTTGAAGACCCTACTGGCGATGAATCCCAAATTAACCCTTTCTTTTTAAATATGTTGGGGAGTATAACTCGAGCTTGTGCGAAAGAAGGCTACGACCTTTTGGTTTCATTCCAATCTATCAGTCAAGATTGGCGCGCTGAGTATGAAGACAGCCACAGGGCCGATGGTATTATCTTGCTTGGTTATGGCGACTACATGGACTACCAGTCTAGGCTGCAAAACCTACTTGCTCAAGATACAAAGTTTGTCTGTTGGGGAGCGAAAGTCGAAGGACGGCCGGACTTAACAGTGAGCTGTGATAATTATGGCGGAGGGCAACTTGCTGCACAAAATTTTATTTCCGCCAATCGAACCAACTGTGTATTTATCGGCGATGCTTCAGAGCATAGCCCCGAATTCCTCACTCGTTTTAAAGGCTTTAAAGACAAATTAGAACAACACAATATTACCCTTGGCGAACGATGTGTTGCCAATGCAATATCAACTGAAGAATCCGGTTATCACGCGACCCACTCACTACTCGCCAATAACGTCTCGTTTGATGCGTTATTTGCGGCAAGTGATTTAATAGCTATAGGTGCAATAAAAGCACTGAAAGAGGCAGGACTGAGTGTACCTGAAGACGTTAATGTCATAGGGTTTGATAATATTGCCGCGGCAAACTACATCACCCCCTCTCTTACGACTGTTCAACAAAATACTACTCTCGCTGGTCAAATGCTTGTGCAAAACTTGTTGGCCCTAATAAAGGGTGAGCAAATTACCGACACTTTATTGCCTCCAAAATTAATTCGCCGTCAGTCAACTTCTTAACGAGTGGAAGTTGGTAATGTCACTTTACATTCTGAGAATAATTGCTCCCAACGCACGCGATGGTCTTTTACCCAGCGTTGGGCAACTTGTTTTGGGCTAAGGCGCTCTCTATTTACTTGAGCAGATAGCTGCTCTATTTCCTCATTCGTTAAATCGAAGCTTGAAATGCTTTTCGCTAAGCACGGAAAGAGCTTAACAAAGCGGCGACTCGATACTTTTTTAAGCCAGCCTGATTTAGGGTTTCCACAATCGTACTCTAACCTTGAGTTAACGCCCCAAGTAGGATCAGTCTCACACGCTAAAGAGTGTTCAGGAAACTCAACAAACTCACCGGGGTATACTGCCCCTACCCAATTGGGCGTCCAGTTAAAAATAAGAATTGGTCGCCTTTGTTCTACTGCGTGATTAAGTCGTACCCATAACGCGTTGTCATCGTCTACTTGCTCTACAATAAAATTGAGTTCCAGCGCCTTGATTCTGGCACGATCAGGCTTTTCCCACGGCCCGGCAATATAAACGCCCTTACCTCTTGAGCTTGGATTAGCAAATACGCCCTCGCACTGTTTTAGCGCTTTCCAATCCGGTAAACCTGGACACAAACTTTTCACGTATAGTGGGTACCACCAATCTTCTCTGGTGGTGACGGAGTAATTACCTAAATCTATGATTTCGCCGGCTTTATGCAATTGTGAATATTTATCTTCCATGGTGCCTTCCCACACTTCAAGCTGCAAGTCAACGCGATTGGTTTTAAGTAGGTACCATTGAACATCAACAGTTATATTTATTAATTCTACTTCATACCCCAGTCGGATAAATATTTGACTCGCTATATTCGCAAGAATTCGTTGACTCGACCAATCATTTACCACCACCCTGACAGGTTCCGATAAGGCCGAAAAGTGGCTTCCGGCCAACATGGTAAACGCAATAAGTCGCTTGTTCATATTTTTCTTAAGATCAATGATTGAATCATTAAATTATAGATACTAAAAAGAAACCTGTTGCTCTAACAATCTCTTTCAAAATGCTAAGGCTGTAAAAATGACTTTGTCCACACTCCGTCGTTTAATGTAAATAACTCACGTAAATGCAGCCTATCCTCTTTAAATGTTAAAAATTCAATGCTGTGAGCGACAACTCTGTAACCTCCCCAGTTAACAGGCCTTATCGAGGGATTAAGCGAATTATCTCGATTAATTGCTGCAACTTTATCGGCCAATTCATTTGGATTGGCCAATGACTGACTTTGCTCACACACATGCGTCGTGATCTGGGCATCGGTTGTGCGAGTTTTCCAATACCTGTCCGCTTCTTCATCTGGTAATGGCGCAGCTCGCCCTGTTACTCTAATTTGGTAACCGATATGGTCCCACCAAG
The DNA here is from genome assembly GCF_001625575.1 of Pseudoalteromonas luteoviolacea S2607. Lineage (GTDB taxonomy): Bacteria > Pseudomonadota > Gammaproteobacteria > Enterobacterales > Alteromonadaceae > Pseudoalteromonas > Pseudoalteromonas luteoviolacea_E. The sequence goes on along the minus strand of NZ_AUXV01000008.1, from coordinate 34,449 downwards.
CTGTCAATGCAACTTTGTTACAAACACTAATTTCTTTTCCTTTAGCAGAATCTAAATATGTACAAAACACGATGCCATCGTTTGACACTGACTTTAAATCAACAAACCTTGCAGCAGGAAACCCTTCACTATCAATCGTCGACACGCAAACTGCACTTTTTTGCTTTAAAGGCGAGTCCTTTATGGCTCGCTCCCACCAAATTAGAAACTGCTGTATTGGGTGCTCCATACACCTTACTCCTTGTATTAATGGTTTATCATGTACTCGATGAACTTTTTGAGCTATTTCGAAAGTGCATAAATATAGGCTTCATAGACTTTGCCACTTTCGGTAACAACCTGACAGATTACTCTTTCGTACCCTGCGCCTTCAAAATCGTCAAGCGTCTGCCAATGACGCTCTAGATTTGGTGACTTAAATACAAACCCTTCGACAACGCTACCTTCACTATCAAGTTTTATACCTGGGTAACCTTGAGCTGCGCCCCACCCCTCTTGGTACAAGTTCCCCCTAACAGAGGCCTTTTCAAAAGATCCACCAATACCTTCGAGAATATGCGAATTAACCCGGTTTGGCGCTAAAGTGCCGTATACAAATAACCTGATGCTGTTATCAGTCATTGATTCTTCTCCAAAATATTGATTCATACTAAACCTATTCTTAAACGCTTTATTACATGATTCCGCTCAACCGTAAAGCTATAGAGAACAAAATAACTACACTGCAAAATAACTGACGTTTGCTAAGCTGTAGGTTAGACATGCCAATATGGAACCATATGATTGGTTTATAAAAGTTTTTATTACTGTCCCTTAATAACAAAGCAATGGGGTTGAGCAATAAGTGCAAGTTCATGATTTAACATTAATGCTCTCGTTATTTATTGCATCTTTGACAGGCTCTATAGTCTTGATGTCAATGGCCAGAATGAGCCAGAAAGTAGAAGGCGCTAGATATTGGGCCGCTGCACTTGGCGTTTTGTCTCTGGCCTACCTGTCGCAAATATCTATGCAGAATGCGCCACGTACTCTCCTCGTAACAACATTTAATACCTGCCTAATACTCGGCCACTCTCTTTGGCTCATTGGCGCATGGCATTTTGTTTATGTCAAACCATCTCTAACCCGTATTGCTATCCTTATTGTGCCAGTGTTTATTCTTGCGCTGATATTTACAGTGATTTGGCCCGACAGAGAATGCCGATTAGCTGTCATCGGTGTATGGCTTATATGTGTTCGAGGCCACTATGGTTGGGTACTGTGGCAGCACGCAAAACATGATAAAAATGAATATTTAGCAACTCAAATTACCGTGGTTGTCGTTTTACTTGAGATAGCTTTGAGCGCGCTTTACACACTGTACGGTACATTTGGCTCTCTACCTAATATTGGTTCAACCTTCAGTTGGGTTGGTGGCTACACATGGTTAGTCGCTCTGATCGGAATCGTTGCTGGCACACCACTTTTGATGCTACTCAGTGCAGGTCGGTTTGTAAGAAAGCTCGAATATGCAGCCCATCACGATGAGTTGACCGATATCCTTAATCGCCATGGTTTAAGCAAGTGCTTAGAAAACATAATGCCATTATCTAAAAGAAAATGTGACTCACTCGCAGTGATCATGCTTGACGTTGATCATTTTAAACATGTAAACGATACGTATGGGCACACTATGGGCGACGCAATTTTGGCCGAATTGGGAGCCACACTAAAAACACAAGTACGCAGCTCTGATCTTGTCGTTCGCTGGGGCGGCGAAGAGTTTTGTATTTTATTGTTCGACATCACACCAACTCATACACTTCAGCTGTCAGAAAAAATCAGAGACACTTTTTCGAAAAATGTTCTTAATTTATCTCCTCAATTCATCACTAACCCGATCACTTTAAGCGCAGGCTTAGCGTTTAGTGATACGGTGTCGAGAAAACACATCGAATCGACGCAGGCGCTGGCTGATCGCGCACTTTATGTCGCGAAAAAGAATGGTCGTAATCGTAGCGAGTTATACAGCAATGAAGAAGTATAGCTTCAATCTACCCTATCAAAAATAACCTTTTGACCAAGCTTGTTACGAATTAAAGCACAGATTCGGTTATACGAGTTTCAGCGGAAATTAAGTGCATGAATTGTGCATCAATAAAATGCTAATTTTCGAAGCGAAATGAATTCAGGCTGCTTCCACCCTTGCTCAATTTTATCCCAAAAGCTACTTTTCAACATGGGTGGAAACACCTCATTTGTATTCAAAAATGCTTTATCCATGAATCCGGCCCCCACAATATATTCGGCAACGGCTTCTTCAGCCGAGCAATTCAGTTCACCGTCAATAAGTTCACAATGATACCAAAACTTAATTGAGCGTTCTTCAGGGGTATACATTTCTTCTACATACATAAGCTTAACGACAGAAACATTTAGTCCAGTTTCCTCTTTCACTTCACGTACAGTCGCTTCTTCTAATGATTCGGTTCCCTTGACACCTCCTCCGGGTGCGACCCAAAAGTCATAGCGCCCTTCTCTTTTATGATTCACCAACAATAATTTGTCATTATTAATTACGAGTGCTCCGACGCAGATTCTCTGTTTCATCAACATACGCTCCTTTGAGTTTCCACATAAACAGTGGTGGCTTTTAACAATTTTAGATTTTCAGTAATAATTACAAACACCTACTCAGAAATTAAATCCGTTTGTTTGATTTATCCAATATTGTCAACACACTTCGTTGACGCTAGCTGGTACGCACCGCTTTTGCGATTTTTTAACCTAAAGCAGAACAGCCTTAATAGGTATTGTGAGTGCAGGTATAAAGAAACTTGCATCGATTGAGGTGCAGTCCCCCAGCAGATACGACATTGCTTAGCTTGTAATGTGGACAAGCCATGAGACCTTCAACATATTAACCAATATAGTCTTTCAACTTGTTAAGTCGATTTCTACTAAAATGACCGCTTGATAAAACCTGATGGTGGTAAATAAAAATCGCACCGTTCGGAAACTTTTAACGGTTTTTGAAATCCACTTTTCGTATATGGCTAAGCAAAATCACACTAAATGCGATTAGAGGAATATTGGTTGTAACAGGATTAAAAGCCTCAATTAACAACTGCGGCTGCAATACAGCTACAGATGCTAATAGTCCTGTAAGCCCAATTATATTAAGAGCATTAGTAATATAGGTTTTGTAAAAGATAAAAAAGAAAACACCAAATACAATCTCTCCAATACCAGCTGCTTTTGTAATAAAAGTAGATATATCACTGGAAAAACCAAAGCTAGATATTATCAGCGCTTCAAGCGGCGCAATGTGTACAATCTTTGGGAATATACCGTGGTAAAGCCAAGTGAAACTAATGATACATCTCGCAACCTGAACTGAAGACACAACATTCTCTTTTATCTTATTAAACTACAATCAATTATACCCATTTTAAGAACATTATGAACAGGTATTAAACACGATACTTCAAGGTAGCTGGGTAAGAGAGTCTATCCGTTGCTCGAAGTATTGCGCACTAGGGATATCACCAATTGATGTATAGTATTTTGCTAAAAGTACATAGCAATCTCTGATTCTGTTTGTAAGTTCTAATTCCGAGAAATGTGCTATGGCATTTTTGGTCGCATCAATCGCAGACGGTTCGAGCTTATCAACACGCCAAAGTGCATTCTGGTACAAAATAAAAGAAAGCACCTCTATATTTTCGAGTTTTGCGCTGTGCTTTAGGGTTAATAGAAACTCAACATCTTTGTCTAAAATAGCAAAATCAACAGGACCAGTCGAGTATTTAGCAGCAAGCCATTGATAATAAATCGATTTTTCTAGGTTTTCACTGTGGTTGATTACTAATTCATTTGCATATGCCGCCGCTTTTAAACTGTCGCCTGCAACATATGCTTTTTTAGCTAATACGGCTTTGATAGACAAGTTAAAATTAATATTCTCGAAACGTTGCATCGTATTTACACGTCTAATGTACTCATCAGCTGCTATAAACTCTTTTTTGTCTAAGTAAACCGAAGCCAATTTCAGTAGAGACAACCCCATTAGTTCGATGTCGTTGCGAAGGTTCGCATACTTATATGCCGTTTCATAATTTAAAACAGCCTGCTCCAATCGCTGCTCTTGCCGTTTTCTATCTCCCCTAGCCATCCAAGTCATTGATAGGTCTTTGTATCTAGTGATACTGTAGTTTTTCTCTGGGGCACTGGAACAGCCCATTTGTAAAAGCCCAAAACATAAAATACATATACCCAATAAAAACTTAATCATGCATTTCAATTCCTGTGCTTTGAGGTGGCTTTTCGATACCATCTTTCAAAATTGGATGATTATTTAACGCCTGTAGGGTTTTATCCATTTTATCCAAAACCTGTTGCATGCTATGGATTGCAATCGCAAACTGCTCTCGCTCACTATGTACTTCTTTGAGCATCAGCTGCATCACGGTTAAGCTTTCGTTGAGGTTGTTTAATACAATGGGTAACTGCCTATCGGTTACTTCTCCTATGATTGCTGCGGGCTCATTATAGTTGTCTAGTGTCGACTCAGCTTGATTCATTAGTCGCTCTGTCGTTAACAGTGTTTGATTAAGTTGACCAATAACTTTAGGCATTTGTTCCAGCACCTGTTGGCTTTGGAGTAATGTTCTCTCAGCATCGGGGAGTAAATCACTTTCTTTGACTTTTTCACTGACCGTCATCAGGTTATCACTGATCTTGGCCACACGGTCTAACACTTTAAATATTGCCCCAGCCTCTGGGTTATCTTCTTTTTGAAAGTTTTGTAGAAGCTGGTTGATGCTTGAGAGAATAGATTCTATGTCATCCCCTTTTTGCTGAATGAAGCCCTCGGCACTGTATCTCTTACCAAGCTCGCTGTTTATATGTGGGATTAAACTATCTGGTGCCAAAGCCTGATAGTTTTGCACGACCACTAAGTCAGGTAGAATAAGTTCGAACGTAGTAACATCATCAAATATGGGGTGTTGCTCACCAGCGAGCACTGCATATTCGACCACCTTAGATTGGTATTCGCTAAATACCCACAAATCAACTTCAATTTGATTTGTCTTATGGTTTAATCTAAACCCGTCGATTCGACCGATTTTCAGCCCCTTGAAATATACGGCAGGCAGCGAACTCAAACCACTGGCATCGTTCAAAACAGTTTTATAGTATGTTTTGTCCGAGAAGGTATGGTTATTCACTAAAATCATCGCGGTAAATACAACAAGTAAGACAATACCCGCAATACCAAAAGCCAGCACAATGTTGTTGGTTTTTTTGGGGCTATGCTGCATAGACTAATGCTCCGAAAAACACACTTTACTGTTTAACTCCAACTGTGTGTCTGCTAGTTTGTCTATGACCTCTTTGCGGTTAGAACACAGTATCAGCGTAGTACCTTGCTGTTTTAAACAAAGCAATAAGTCCAAAACGTACTGGCTCCACTGGTCGTCGATTTCTGCCATCGGTGCGTCCCAAACCACAGCTTTGGGTTTGAGTAATAGTGCTCTTGCCAATCCCGCCAAGGAAGCTTGGCCAGATGATAGCTGTTCAGTGCGCTGCGACAAGTATTGCTCTAGAGCAAACTCACGCGCTATCGTCTTTACTCTTGCTTGTTTTTCCAGCTTACAAACATCTTTATGGTGACGATTCAAAGGTAGCATTAAGTTTTCTTCCAATGTTAGATTGGAAATCAGCCCAGATAACTGAAATACAACGCCAAGATTTCGTCTAAATTCCGAGTATTTCTGAGCATTCATGTTCTTGACCGCCACGCCATCAATTAGCATCTCACCTTCATCTGGTCGAATGATGTCACTGGCGATACTAAAAAACAGCGTTTTACCACATCCAGAGCGCCCTGAAATCACTAAACACTGACCACTACTAACCTCAGCATTCAAGTCCGAAAACACCTGCCGATTCTTTATCGTATGAGAGATCTCTTTAAACTCAATGTGCATAACTAATTGCCCACCAAAACGATGTACAGCAAAGTTAGCCCCACATGAATCAAACACAACGAAATTAACCCTCGTCCAACCGCTTTAATATTGCGCTGGGGTACTTCAGTAATTGCACGATTCACCGTTAATCCGTGGTAGCTCGAAATAAGGCTGATAAACAAACCCGACAGCGCCACTTTTACCAACATGATTACAATATCAAGCCAGTGTAACTCCCCGATTAAACGAGCAAAGAAAGTGCTCACGGGTATCGATTGAAAGGCATTACTCACTAAGTAACCACCAAAAATACCGCATGCTACGAAGTAGCTCATTAATAAAACTAGAGAGATGACCATCCCCAGCACCCGCGGTGCCACTAAATATGATATTGGTGATACGCCCATTGAGATCAATGCATCAATTTCTTTGCTTACCACCATGTTACCGAGCTCGGTTGTTATTGCGGTTCCCGATCTCGCTAAAACAATAAAGCAAACTATAAACGGCCCAAGATCACGCACTATGGTTGATATTAAAATGTCATATATCCAATTACCTTGACCTATTGCCGCTAAGAGTGGGTACCCCTGAACAATTATTAATGCGCCAATCAACATCGCAATCAACACAACAAGCCCCAGTGCTTCAACCCCCGTAAACCTGACCTGCCTCACCAATACATCAAAGCTTATGGAACGGTTACGATGAAAAAATATAAAGTCTGAAATGACATATGCTGAGAAAGGCAAAAATCCATATGCAATCATCACTGTACCTCATCTTCAGAGTGCAGTAGATTTAACATTAAAGATCTTCTTTGCTATTAATCGTACTTTAAGATTAGCAGAACAAATCAAAGTTTGACGTCCATGTAATTAAAAAATAACACACATGCGCTGTTCATTTTTACGACATAAATGCATTTTTGACTGTGTTCGTATTGCAACTAACTCATGGGTAATTTGAGTGCTTGGATTGATTATTTAATCTTTAACCCATATAGAATTAAGGAGGTTCAGTATTTGTATGAACGCAGTAATCTCGAATAGCACAAAGGTACTCATTTGAACTACTTAGCCCATTTGTTTTTAGCGCAGGATAATGCAGATTCATATTTTGGTAATTTACTTGGTGATTTTCAAAAAGGCCTTGATACGAGTTTGCTCAATTGCCACGTCAAGAGCGGGTTGGCAAACCACATTTTAGTGGACAAATTTACTGACCAGCATGACGCTGTGAGACACTCAAGATCACTATTCAGCCCAAAAAGAAAGCGCTTTTCTGGCGTAGCACTCGACGTTTTGTATGACCACCTACTAATTAAAAACTGGCATCTTTTTACACCTGTACAATTTGAGCTTTTTAAACAGCATAGCTATCAATTACTTCAACAAAACCTAAATAATATGCCTTTAGGGATGCAACATGTCGTAGGCAATATAATTAATCACGATTGGTTTGCTCATTACCAATCTCTACATGGAACGACTCAGGCGCTGGACAACATTTCAAAACGGATACGATTTAACAATCAATTTATGGGAATTGGCGAAGAGATTGAAGACAACTTCAACGAGTTAGAGCAATTATTTTTAAGCTTTTTTCCAGAGTTAATGGAGCACGTTAAATACACTGCCCTTGAAACTCTATCTAGTTCCCTTAATAATCGAATTACCTGAAGCCACACAAAAAACAATAACATCACTGCAAGGAGCCAATAGCAATGAACCTAAACCAAGTCACTCTGCCCGTAACGAACATGAAAGAAGCGGTTGATTTTTATCAATTACTTGGGTTCACATTAATTGTTGATACACCTCATTATGCTAGATTTGAATGCCCTGAAGGCGACAGCTCATTTTCTTTGTCACTCGAAACTGAAGCATTTAATAACGGCGCTACAATTTATTTCGAGCATGAAGACTTAGATGCTTGGGTTGCAGCATTAAAGAGCAAAGGTCTCACCTTTACTCAAATGCCAACTATGGAGCGATACCTATGGAAAGAAGCTGTACTATTTGATCCCTCAGGTAATCAAATAAAACTCTATTGGGCAGGCGAAAACAGATTGAACCCACCATGGCGGGTCAATTGATGTACGCGACTTTAATTGGGCTCAAAGCCCGGGATTTTGGTCACATCAACTTGATCAATTTGCTCGGGCTTTAAGTATTGCTGGGCGTAATCGAGATACACACCTGAGCTGACAAACACATCAAACAAGTCTGGATCGATGTGATCACCCAGTTTCATCTTACCCATGATGAAAAGGCACTCACTCAGCGGCTTTGCATCTTTGTATGGCCTATCGGCCGCCGTGAGTGCTTCAAAAATATCTGCAATTGCCATTATTCTGGCAGGTACCGACATTTGCTCTCTGGTCAGCCCTTTTGGATAACCGGTCCCATCCATTTTTTCATGGTGTCCACCCGCAAACTCTGGCACTCTGCGTAGGTGCTTAGGAAATGGTAAAGCTTCGAGCATCTCTAGCGTAATATCCATATGTTTATTAATCACTAATCTCTCTTCTTTGGTGAGTGTCCCTCTAGCAATGCTTAAGTTATACACCTCTTCATCACTCAGTAAAGGTTGTTTAATGGATGCTATTTCAACTTGGTAATTATCAGCCAAAGCTTGAACCCGCTGCTGGTCTTCGTCCTTCATAAACTCACCACCAATATTGGCTTTTTGCAAAAATGCGCTTTCTTGTTCCAATTCTGCAAGCTTTTGGTTCAATTCATTTCTCAAACACGTAACTTTTTCCTGCTGGTCTAGCACTTCTGCACGCGTAATCTCTTTTATATATTCTAGCTCTATATCTCGCTTCGCAATTTCAATTTTTGCGACCACAAAATCAATTTTATCGTATACAGAATGCAACTTGGTTGCTTTATCCATTACGTACTCAGGAATTGCTATCTTGCCGCAGTCATGCAACCAGCCAGCTAATGACAATTCGTGTCTGTCCGCTTGGTCCATCTTGAAGTCAGCCATCGGACCTTCGCTCGCATTGTGGACAGCTTCGGCAATCATCATAGTCAGCTCGGGGACCCGCCGACAGTGCCCACCTGTATACGGCGACTTTTCATCGATTGCTTTCGCAATTAAGCGTGTAAATGCCTGAAACAGAGTTTCCATATCATCAATTAACTGTCGATTGGTAATTGCTACCGCAGCTAATGATGTAATGGAGCAAATAAGCTCAACAAGACCTTTCGAAAACGGAACTACTTTGCCATTACTTCGTGGGTTTATCAGTTGTAAAACACCATTTAAGTCACTTTCATGATTTGCCATCGGTACAGTCAGGACCGATTGAGTATGATAGCCAGTCTTCTTATCCATCGCACGCGCGGCAGAGAGATCATATGCCGTACAATCATAGACGTCGTCTATACGGATCAGCTCCTTCTTCGCCGCCGCTAATGCGACCAAAGCACTCTCATTGGGCTGCCCATTTTGTAAGTATATTGGAATAGCAGGAAATGGAATATCCGTCCCGGAGGTTCCTCCCATATGCATACCAAGCGGTTCGTTTATGAGTGTAGCGAAGCTAAGCTGATTGCTCTCGGAAACTGAATATATCGTGCCCCCTTCAGCATTACTTAGCGCAATAGCCGACTCTAAAATATGCTCTAACAATCTGTCTGTATCATGTTCTGCAGACAACTCTGTTGCCAACTTGAGTAAGTGTTTAAGAGCGACATTGCTCTCAATAAGCACCTCTTCAGTGACAGTTTTAGGAATAGACAAATCCATGACCCATCATGCCTTTTCTATTTAGATTTGTGCGTGTAACTACCATCCCAGTTTTCACCAGGCGGATGTAACTGCATCTCACGCACTCTTTCACAAAGCAAGCTGTAGACCTTTCTTTGTGGTTGCAACTCTATAAGTTTAGTAAAAGCTGGCAAAGCTTCCTGCCAACATTGCGATAAATACAACTGCCAAGCTGAATTATGTGCTTCAAGCTCCTCCAGTTGCTCATTCGTAATATCATTTTTATATGCGATAGGCTCATAAATAGTGACAGCTTCATTTTTCCCCTTCACTTTTACTTTGTCTATCGGCCTAAAGATTATATTTGGGCAATGTTCAAAGGTCATTTCACTAATCAAAATACCAACACCATAAAATTTGGTGAGCCCCTCTAATCGTGAACCAAGGTTTACTGCATCCCCGAGTACCGTATATGCCCTACGATATTCTGAGCCCATATCGCCTACGTTCATATCCCCCGTATTTAGCCCAATCCCAATGGCAAATGGTGGGAACCCTTGATCTTTCATTTGCGCTTGTAACGCATCCACTTGTACCTGCATTTGCATCGCACATTTCACGGCAAGCTCTGGGTGATCATCTACTAACAAGGGCGCATTCCAAAACGCCATAACCATATCACCAACATATTTATCTATTGTGCCCTGGTATTCGAAAATAATTCGTGTGATGGGAGAAAAATACTGGTTGAGATAGGCTTTTAATCTGCCTGCATCCAATGATTCAGAAATACTTGTAAACTCTCTAATGTCTGCAAACAATACTGTCATTACGCGCTTTTCCCCCTCCATTGAAGCCTGATCAGGTTGTTCAAGCATCGAAGCGATATGGGCGGGTGGCACATATTGATCAAAGATTGATTTTATTTGTACACGCTCTTTGTGCTCTTTCACAAAGCCAAGACTGCCTAAAACTGTAGTTTGAGTAATCGTTAGCCCCAGTACGGCCACTTGCGGAAAATCGAGCCGCCATACTACCCACGCGTAAAAACTGAAAAATATAAAAGCGCCGGTAATAAAAAGTGCAACTAGAGTCATGCCAAATACACCCAAAATAGGCAAAACAATCGAGGTTACAATGCCGATCAGGAGTAATAACAAAACGACTGCGCCATCAATCCAATCAGGCCTTGACGGCAGTAACTCAGGAAAGACTAGCCCTTCTAAAACATTTGCGTGCACCTCAACGCCTGGATACTGCACACCTACTGGCGTTGTACGTAAATCGGCATGGCCAACGGCGGACGTGCCAACAAATACAATTGCTTGATCAAATAGCTTCGCGTCAATTTCTCCTTTTAATACATCAATCGCAGATACATATGGAAAGCTAAATGCTGGGCCTCTAAAAGGGATTGCCACTCTGCCATAATCATCTGTTGGAATTAATGTCGTCCCGAGCTTGATCCCCTGAACGCTGTGCCCATCTCCGAAAGGCTTTGCGACTATTTTTACCTCATCAGCAAGCGTATAAAGCCTTGCCGCCTCTAAGGCAAGCGCGGGATATGCCTCTTCGTTATGTTTAATCATTAACATCGAGTATCGGACAAATCCGTCACCATCCGGTGCACTGTTGATGAAACCTGTCCCAGGGCTGTTGAGCTGCAAAACTTTCACATTGGCAACATGCCCAGCAAAGTCTGGGATGGGCAACTCCTTGGGCTTAATTTCGCTTGCAAAAATGGGAACAGGTAAATTACCGACCAAAATGTCTTCTTGGTGTTCAAATAACATCCCCAATACTGTATCGGTTGCATCAAGTGTTTTTGAAAACGCGATATCAGCGTCAATGTCTGGCGCAAGTGTCTCTAACGTACTAATGACATCTTCCTTGCTACCGCCAAGGTGACTAACAACTTGCATGGCTGGGTTTAGTTCAGGCTCCGAAAACAGTACATCGTACGCGACCACTGCCACACCGGCTTTTGCTAACTGGCTTTGAAGCTGACCCATGACATGTCGGCTCCAGGGAAACCTTCCCACTTCGATAAGGCTTTGTTCATCAATATCAACGATGATAATCGGCAAAAAAGAGCGCTGTTGAAATACTAAGGACTCTTTTAATCGAACATCATAGGCAAGACCCTCAAAGCGCTTGATAACTTGTCCATAAGGTGACGCAGGTGACAAAGCAAGTAGGTGAAGTAACATGAATAGAAGAGTGATGACTGCGCCTGTGATCCATTGAAGGCGATAAAGCTTGAACCACTTCTTTAGCTTCATGTTATTTCTAGCCCCTCAAAGGCTAAAATTGTATGGAATGGATAATTACTATTTTGGATATTGTCGTTTATCTGATCCAAATCAGCGTCGGTGCGTGCTGGGTCATGGCTAATAATGACTAAATTTTTAACCTTTCCCAACTCAGCGAGTGCCAAAGCATCCTTAATTTGGGAGTGGCCCCAACCCATTTTTAATGGGTAGTCACTTGGCATGAACTGTCCGTCATGGATCAAGTAATCTGCTTCATTAACAAACTCAGCCCAGTCATCAAAGCTCGTCACAGGCTCATTGGGTGGATAGAGTTCATTGTCAATCGCATATACGATTGTAATTCCATCCACGATGAGTCGATAAGCACTCCCCCCTCCTGGGTGGTTCATCGCCTTTCGCTCTATATTGATATCTTGATAAAGCCAAGCATCATTTTTTTGAACCTGTAATTTAACACTTGCAGGTAAATCTTTTGACTGAACAGGAAAGTAGCTCCCTTGCATTTGCTTTAATATTGCGTCAGGAGCCAACTCTTCTGTGATCCCAGGCACAATCGTAATATCTCTGTTAGGCATATAAGCTGGTACAAAAAAAGGAAATCCTTGAATGTGATCCCAGTGGTTATGACTCAGTAAAATACATATCGGTCGCTTGTCACTGAGTAACTCGTCCCCGAGTATTCTGATGCCCGTTCCAGAGTCTAAAATAATATGAGCGCCAGAGTTACTCTGTAAGGAAACACACACGGTGTTTCCCCCATATTTTACCGTGTCAGGTCCCGGCGTCGGGATAGACCCCCGTACGCCGTAGAATTTTAACTTCATTGTGTACAAACCTCACTGTCGGCTAATCAGATATTTCAATCTTGCCAGCTTGCAAGACAACCACCTTAGGTTCATCTTGCTGTAATACTAAGACAAAGCTATCGCCGTTATTTAAACTAATAGCAGACTCTAACTGCCCTGTCATGCTTACGCTGAACTGCTGATGACCGACTGAGTTAAATGACAAGTCTAATGTCCCAGCATCATCTGTTAACTTCACGCGAGCGACATAGACTTCAAGGCCTGAGGTTGATTGTAAAAACATTACCAACTCACCTGTACTTTGAACCCACCCTTGCTTGACCGCCACAGCGGTAGTGCCTAGCTGTTCGAAGATAAAGACACCGTTGGTACCAAAGGTACTGTCTAGAGAACCGTCAGCATTAGCTCTTACCACAAAGTTCTTCGTCCCGCCGGTCCCAAAGACAACAAACCGTCCCTCGCCATCGACAAATGATCCTTTGAGTGTCAGAGTTTCACCGGTCACAAGTCCTATATCTAGCGCAGCAACCCCCGCTGTTCCAAAAGTAGGATCTAACACACCTGTTACTGTGGCTTTGGCTAAAATCACTCTAGGTTCTGTAAATTCTTGTTCATCAGTTCCTATTCCGACTAAAAAGGTCGAAACTGGGTGAATAAAATCAATCCCGCGCGCGGTGGTACCACAGGATACTCCGCTCGGAACGGGGTACTGGAAATGCCCAGACATGAGTCCAACACTGGTGTAAATAAATGCGTGACTTTGATCAATACACCCATCATTAATTTTCGCAAAAGCTAAGAAATCACCAGTGATTAAACTATATAATTTGGTTACAACAACAGTGCTGCCGGTGCCGCCATAATCACCAGCATTAATACTGATGGCACTGCCGCTTCCATCTGGTTTGAAATCAAAGTCTTGTGCCCCCGTACTACTCATGTTCACAATGAAAGCTTGGCTAGTATTTTGATTTCCTGCCAATAACAGATTACCAGCACCTGTTTCTACCATGGCGCTCGTCGTGCCCGAGGCACTCAATGCAAACTGAGATTTACCTATATTGCCAAAACTAGCGACGCCGTTACCGGTATCGTCCAATTTATAAATGTAGGGTACTTCACCATCTTGCCAACTTGTCGAGTGCCCAGCAATCAATGCTTGATTCGAGGCGGCCATTACACTTTGTCCTGCACTGAAGACTTCGTTTCCATCGCCTGTATCTAAGTCGAGTTGTCCATTAGAAGCAAAGTTACCGTTAAACTGTGCACTGGTTGTAATTTCTCCCAACCACAGTGAATAAAAGAAACTGTTACCAACAGAGCGATATTGATAACCATGCATTAAGAACCCGCCAGAAGTACGATGCATGTTAACCGGTGCCAATAAAAATTGTCGATATGCCGTAGGCCCACCGCTGTCAGGCAACCAAGCTGAATCTATTGTGCCACTGTGATCGGTTCTGATTATTTGAGCCGCATTAGATGAAGAACTAAATTGACCACGCCCTATGCCAACATAATAGTGATTATCATCAGCATAAATACCAAATCCATACGCATTCCAAGCTGAGAAATCTTGTCCTTCAATTCCTGAAGCGGGGAGTTGATTTAGCTCATAGAGAATATAACCACTTGAATTAAAAGTGGTGTCCATATTACCGTTGCTATCCAACCTCATGATAAATGCTGACTTGTCACTACCACCCGTCAAGTATGAATCACCAGTCAGTAATATTTTTCCATCACTAAGTTCAATGGCATCATGAACCTGATTGTCAAACGAAGCGCTGTAAATATCTATTTGCAAGAAACCCGATGATTGGAAATCCGTGTCCAGCAACAATGTGGATTTGTTAACCCGTGCAAATAAAAGGTCCTTATTCCCCGCTTCTGACATAACTTCGCCATAAACAAGCAGATGAGTACCTAGGTCAATAACGCCGTCTGCATATTGAGAAGAGCTAGGCGCTAAGTCCAGTGAACCAATTATGTCCCCCGATGCATCGACTCGAGTCAATGCTATGGTGGTGTTGTTACCAACTTTAACATCACTCAATACCGTCACTGTTTGAGAGTCATCCACCATAATAGCGACTGGAGTAATACGCGAGCCAGTTGTCAAAGGTAGCCTTGTATAACCAGAACCCGCACCATAAGTGGTATCGTGCGCACCACTGGGGGTTAGCCTAAACAGTAGCAATTCTTGTGCCTCTGTGGCACCAAAATCAGCATAGCCCGCGACATAGATGCGGTTTTCATTGTCAACAGCAACCGCTTTAGCGACTATGTTTTGAGGTTGGTCTGAGACTTCAATTCCAAAGTGGCTAGAGAATACGCCTTGACTCGCAAAACTCGTGTCTGGATACCCGTTCGCTAATCTCTTCGTAACGATAGCTCTATGGATGTTTCTACTAATACTTTCAACCCAAGTACCAACGCCCCCTACGACCAACACTTTACCATCAGAAAGCACAAGTGATTGACCGACCTCATGATATTCCAACGATGCTCTCAAACGTACGACCTTTTCCCCATCCGATCCAAAGGTAGTTAGTTTATTAGCAACAAAAATTGTTTGCGCAACTGTTACATTAATCGTAATGGAGTCTGTTGCACATAATGGGGGCGACACACTGTCACACACTTGAACCGTCAGGTTGTAAGTCACAGCTCCGTTAGACGCGATGAGTGACGAATTAGCCACGGTAATTCTGCCATCCTGAGCAATTGCAAATAGCCCACCATCGTCACCAATTAAACTCAAGCTGATATCATCGCCATCAGGATCTGAAGCGCTGACTTGAAGCACGAAATCACCATCGGACACATTGGTTTGAATATTTGCAGACCCCCCTGTGACACTTGGTGCGTAGTTTCGATCATTTACGACAATCGAGACCGTCGCGACATTAGAAGTTTGGCCATTGTTATTATTTACCTGATAGGTAAATGAATCATTACCAACAAAATTATTCATCGGTATGTAACTAATGGAACCTGTTGACGTATCGATAAAAGTGGAACCATGTGCAACCGGCGTAACAATTTCGATAGTCGATGGCACCAAGCTAAGGCCTTTTGCATCGTCATTAGCTAATACATCAATCATGACTGAAGTATTTTTATCAAGCGTAGCGCTATCAGGGTTCGCCACAGGCGTTGTATCTGGCTCAACGATTGTAATAGAAACAAGTGCGTTGTTTGAGAACGCCCCGGCATTGTCTTTTACTCTATATGAGAAATTATCAGTACCAACGGCTGTGCCAGTATGAGCATAAGAAAATGCCCCTGTAGACTCTACAGTCACCGTTCCTTTTGTCGGCGAACTGACGACCTCGAGCGTACTGAAATCAATCAATCCATCAGGATCTGAATCATTTTCCAATACTGCGATAAATACCGATTTGCCAATCTCTACTTCTGCACTGTCATTATTTGCGATTGGTGGCTGATTAGCCGCAGAAACTGTCACTGTAACTGTAGCTGTATTTGAGAAATCACCTCTATTATCTTGAACCCGATATTCGAAAGTATCGACTCCGACAAAACCAGAAGCTGGAATATACACAATAGTATGTTCTGCTGATTCAATGCTAGCACTGCCGTTTTCAGGAGCTGTAACAATTTCTAATGTTGCACCATTTAAACTCCCATCCGTGTCACTGTCATTTGCGAGTACATTAATATTAATCGACACATCTTGTGATGTTGAAGCAGCGTCATTTACCGCAACAGGCGATATATTCTCTGTAGTTACAAAGATATAAACGAATGCTTCATTGGATACAGCCCCTTCATTATCTTTTACCGTGTAAGTGAAATAATCTGTTCCATCGAACCCTGATTCGCTCTGATAGACAAATTTATTGTTACTGTTGAGAGACAAACTGCCGTGCATTGGCTGCATAACTGCCGTCAATGTAGAAAGATCTAATACACCATCAATATCTAAGTCGTTATTTGCTACATCAATTTCAATTAGTGCGCCCGCGGTTACTTCCACAGAGTCATCCATTGCCATAGGTGGATCATTAACCGGAATAATATTGATAACTGCGAATGCTGCTGCTGTTGCACCTTGTTGGTCAGTGATTTGGTAGACAAAAAAGTCCTGTCCAGAAAAGTTTTCTCCTGGAGTATACCTAAATCCACCTTCGCTGGTTAGTTCCAAAGTACCACTTTTGGTCGCTTCTGAAATGTCTATTTGCAAACCAATTGTGCTTGTGCTGCCACTGTCTAATTGGTCATCACTGTCGTTTTCCAGAATACCCGGTGCTGGTATTAGCAGCTGAATGTCTTCGCTTGTTTCATAATTATCATTCACTGCTACAGGAGGGGTATTACTTAACTCTTCCTCAATACTTAATGAAACATCAGCTGTCGCAAAGCCCCCATTACCATCTTCAATTCGGTATTGAAAGAAATCAGCGCCAACAAAGTCCGCAGCTGGTAGGTAAGTAAAAGTGCCATCTGTGTTAAGCGTCAACGTACCATTTTGCACATTAACTACTGGCGTCGGGTTCACTGAAACCGAATCACCATCAAAATCAATATCGTTAACTAGCAGCCCCCCGCCAGAAACTGTCAATTCGCTATTTTTTTCTAAAGCATAGCTGTTAGGAATGGCGATGGGATTTTGATTCGTTCTCTCTATGGTTATACTAACGGTAGCCTGTGCTGTCGCGCCTTGCGTGTTAACTACTTGATAAACGAAACTATCAGAGCCAAAAAAGCTCTCATTGGGCGTGTAAGTAAAATTACCATTTGTTTGTAGGTCAAGCGTACCATTTTGTGGCGCCACTATAGCAGGCACTACAACCTCTAAAGGCCCAAACCCTAAATCCTGATCGTTACTCAGTACATTTGCACTTATTGATTGAAACTGCTCCCCTATAAATGAATCGTTGTTCGCAATGGGTAAAATTAAGTCTGTTGCAGGTAGCATAATAGAGTCACTGAAAGCACTCTCACCGCTGCCATCAATTCCAGTTACCCTCAAGTAATAATGCTTTTGTGGATCTAAGCCTGTAAAGCTTTGGCTTGTTTCACTCAGCGCTATAACACGTCTGCCATCAGGCAAAGAAGTAACATTGGCCAGATCATCAATGGGGGATTGTGCGAGGTATACGTTGTATCGCAGCGCTTCTTCCAACGCTTGCCAGCTTACAGTGAGCGTGCCATCTTCACCTCTTTGAGCTGGTTCAACAACCACACTCCTCGGGATCCAATTAACCTGCTTTGTTGCCACAACTGTTGCATTGCCTTCAAGGTCTTCAACCCAGACTTGGATGTTGATTGAACCACTCTGTTGGCCAAAATTGAAAGGGTTAATACCAGTTTGAGTAAATTTAAATGGCGAAGAACAATTACTATCGCATAAAACGATCGCTTGCTCTGTGTTATTAAATCCGAGCAAGACGCGACCTATGCCATCTGGGTCTTCGATGTTATCGACAGAAACGGTTAGATTACCCCGTTCAGTAACTGTATCAAGCGGATGTATAAGATCTCCAGTTCCATTGATCATCACCTCGTCGACAATTTGGTTCTCGGATAATCGAGCAAAACGAAACCGAGGCTGATATGAAAAGTCGACTACATTTGGCGTGTTCGATACCAAGCTCGGTTGTTGCGGTTCCTGCTGTGTTGGAGAAGTGTTGTCGCCAGAGCTGCTCGTTTGCTGTAATGGTTTATTTTCACCACCGCCACCGCAAGCTGTTAGTAAGAGTCCAGTAATAATTGCAGCAGTAAGCGTTTGATAAATTGACTGAATACGCATTTTCCATCTCCTAAGGCTGACTCAAAATGAAAGCCCCTTGAGCAACTACACTCGGGTTCTCTACTTCTTGTAAGTTAAAAGAGCCTGTTAAACGGTCTAATCCATTTGTAAACTGACTTTGGATAGTGCCCGTAGCCAAATTTTGCCCGTGAGAAGCAAAATTTACCCCCAAAGTCATTCCCTCTTGGTTAATCAAGCCGTTAAATGCTGCAAACCACTCGCCGCCGGAGTCTTGAAATGTCAAAGCACCTTGTTCAACCGTGCCTCTGTCGAAGTTCACTGTCATTTGCATGTCAATCGCACTGACGGCCCCCAAACTAGAAGTTGCGTCTATTCTGTCCAACACAGAATACGCACTGCTACCTGAGCGCTCCGCAATCAATTCCGACAAAGGTTTCACACCTAAGCTATCCAGTTCCTGTTCATTGATAAATTCGTTTTGAGAAACATCTCGTACAATTTGCGAAACGTTACCGGCTAAAAAGGGCAACGTCGTTTGTGTGGTCGTGTTTACGTCTGTATTTGAGATTGCAACAGTTTCCTCATCCGTTTCTGTACTTTGAGCCGACTGGCTCACGGTAGAAGAAATTGAAGATAACTGTGAAGGAGGCTTGAGTAATGATGTGACAGCACCGCTTTGACTTACTTTTGCAAAAGAGAAATCTCCACCTTTACCGAGTAAAACCGGACCCTCACCACCTCCTGTCGCGTTGCTCATATCTAGCTCAATTGTGCCATCCCATACGGCGAGGAATAACTCATTATCTTTCCACTCAACTTCATAGTGCGTGCCACGGATACCGATACTGCCCACTGGCGTTTTCAATTTGTAATTACCCTTGTCTCCCTTTATCTCACCAGTAATCGTGCGCAATCCGCCAGAAATAAGTTCCATAACAACAGAGCCGCCATCCGCGCTGCCGATTTGATATTCATCGATTTTAAGCTGCGTTTGAGCCTTTAAAGCGATTAAAGCACCATCTTGCATACGTAACTGAGCTTGTCCCGCTGCGCCGGTATTAACAATATCTACATCATATATAGGGCTGCGCCTTTTTAAATTCCTTAATGCCTCAGTTGCGGTGTCAGTTGCAACCACCTCTCCTCTAGACATGATGGTTTTGCCAGCCTGCGCAGCAGATACTGAAAGTGGTAACAACAAACTGAGTACCATGGCACCTGTGCAAAGCTGCTTTTGATTAAACAGTATAAGGTTAGAATTCATAACGGACTCCTGTGAACCACTCAGTACGATCGTAGCTGTATAAAGTAATGGAACTGTGTTTGTCGTAATAGGATGCTGAGACGTCAATACTCCATGCCTGATCCCATTGATATCGCCAATTGAGGTTTAATATGACAAGCTCTTCATTTCTGGTTTCGAGAAAAAAAGGATGGACTGCACGATGCTCTATGTCCCTATACTGTGCTTTAAAAGACAATAAGCTATTTTGCGATGTGCGATGGGATACCGACCCCGAAATAAAATCATAGTCTCGACCGTAGTGCTCACCTTCATCATACCGAGCGGGCTGCCATGTATAGCCGGCATCAACACGCACCAACCATAAGTCAGAAGAATGACCAACGCCGCCTTGTATTGTAAATATACGACTATCTAAATTTCTGTCTTGTACGTTATTTTGTAAAAACGCAAAACCACTTATCGCGGTAAACCAATTTCCTGAAAAGTAATATTGGACACTGCCATATAGACCAACATCTTGCTGATAGGTATCGTCATCTAAAGTCAATACACCAAACTGGCCACCAACAGAAAAGGCGGCATTGTCTTTTTTATGCTCGTAGCCCACTCTAACAGTACCTTGATAGCGATCGTAATCATTCGCATCTTGGTGACGTTGATCCGAGTAATCGACATCTAACTTCCAAGCCTGATATTGGGTCTGTTGCCACTTTGCTTTAAAGCTGTATCGAAATCGCATAAAGTTATCGGCTGTTTTTTGACTGGTTTCATCGAGTAAGAAAGGAATTCCGCCAATGACCACCCTGTCATCCAGTGCACCACTGTTTACGTTTGAGTCATGCCCAAGCGCTAACGAAATTGCATGGTCATAAGACTCTTCTAGGTCGCTGGAACGCGTATCTATAGACTCTAAAGCACGTGTAACGTTTCCCCGCATGGCAGGCGTCAACTGAGCTGAAAGCAACCCTTGAAGAATCTGCTTGGCTTGCCCATAGTTCTTTTGCTTAGCATATGTTAACCCTAGTAAATAATGGCTTGGCACATGGTCCGGCCAACTAACCAGTACCCTTTCAAGTGCAAAAATAGCTTCATCATACTTAGCCGCTTCGAGCGCAGCCTGAGCATACAGGAAGTCAAAATTAGGTTCCCCAGCAAACTCATCGATACCTTGCTCGGCTTTTGCATAAGCCGACTGGTAGTTCTTATTTACTAAAGCTGTGTGAATTTCAGATATGGTTTTTTCAAAAGCTTCATTTGGTGTCGAGGAGTTTCCCTGAGCTGAACATAGAAAACTCGCACAACTTGCAATCAAAGCCACAAATAGACGTGCGCATCGAAGTACTAGTGACATAGCTAATCACCCACTCATTGGTTATCGTATGAAAATCACTATCTACCTCAAGCAAAACCGAATAATCGAATCGGAGAATTGCCAATCGACTAGAACACGTACAACATGCCTAGATAGGATGATCAAAGTATAATCAACAAGTTCAATAATTCACTTCTGATTTTAGGTACATTTCGTCCACCGGAGCATACTCACGCCAATGAACTTCGTAACATATTAATAATTATAAACTAACTATGATTATTAAGATTAGAAACACAATTGCGCACTCGCGATTGAATGCTAAATAGGGGTTCTGCTGGCCTACCCTTCTTGTCGACTGTCTGCCAGATTTGGATACAATTACACTCGATTTAATTGGCTCACAACGCCATCTACGATAACAGCAACAAAGCAGCGAATTGGTTAGGCGTAATTTGGCTGTATTTCATACTATGGAGGGCGTGCTTTATATTGCTAAGAGGGCCTTTCATACACAATTTTCTATGCCAATCTAAACTCAATAAAAGCCTGTGTTTTTGCCCCCTCCTCTGTCAATTGACCGTTACAATACAACCACTATCACACTCGCAACAGATAGGGCGACCCCGCCTTCAACGAGTGCAACTGACATGTTGTGCTCTTCTGAGACCGCTTTATCAATACAAACGCTTGGGAACATTACCTTGTCGATAAATAAACGCGCTAACGGTAGAATGACAAACCCTATGACTGCGTCTTCTATAAATAAGGTGATACTGGAATGCCAGCTTTCAAACTCTCCAATAAGCGCGTGTAACAATACCATCCCTAGCGCAATCAGAGTCGCTGAGAATGTTGCCGCAACAGCACTATTACCAGACTCCAATTCAGCCATCAAATTGTAGCTGGTCAATAAATCATAAATTCGCGCGAAAAGTACGAATGTGATCTGACCCAACCCATAAAACACTATGGCGGATGCCCAGCCCCCCTCACCATGTAGAGCTGCGCCAATTAACAATGCGCTTGCAATGTAACTTGCCGCTTGTACAACACCAGTCGAAGTATTTTGCTTTTCTATAAGTTGAGCCTTATTACAAAACGCATGCAAAATTAATTTGTCATTTATCACTCTAGAGATGAGTAACATTACCATACCAACTAGGCTGTATAGGGCTAGTGTAATTAGATCATTTACCAGACCACTGCTTGGCCCCATCAATACTGCACAGAAAATGATCGCAACGGACACTACATACCCAGCAACAGACGTGGCTAACGCAGCATTTTTCTTTATCAGTATTTCGTTGAAAGTATCGTAAGGCGTGGTGAAATTATACAGCCATTTTGCAATACACATGATGATCAGCAGTAGGCCAACAAAGCTGAGGCTTTGTATCGTTGTTATTAAAGAATCGTACATATTGATATTATAGTTTTTACGTAATTACGAGCTGTACAACACAGTAAATGCATATCAGCTTAATTATTCCCATCTGAGCAATAATTCTACATTGATTGATTGCATGAGTCTCGAATTAACGTAAAAACATGTAAAATGCACGGAAAAGCTAGGTGCGCAATGCTCTGCGCACAGTTTATATATATTAAGATAATTGAAAATCGTAAACCGAGCCAAGACACAGAATAGTCGTAAGCTCATCTAATGCTGCATAGCTTTCATTGAGCAATTGAGGATCTGCTAAATCTTGCTCACACAACTTATCGCGATAATGCTTTTCAATCCAGTTAGTAAGCTTTTTGTGCAGCTCATCTGTTAATAAGCAAGCTTGATTAGAAGCAGCAAGCTCCTGTTCGGATAGTGTGACTCTGAGCCTCAGGCATGCCGGCCCGCCACCATTTTGCATACTTTGCTTTACATCAAGATAAATAATTTCGTTAACCGGATTGCTGGCACTTTTTAGTGCGCCTAAGTATGTTTCCACACTATTTACCTGCTGACATTCACTTGGGGCGACCAGAGCCATTCCTCCACTCGGTAAGCTTACTAATTGACTGTTGAATATGTAACTCTTCACAGCGTCTTCTACACTTACATCTGCATTTGATACTTCAATTAAATGCAGCGGCCGGCTACCTGTGTATGATTGACGAATTGCATGTACAGCTTTTGCTTGCTCATGAAATGCCTGTTCATGGAACAAAAATACATTTTCATTTCCGATAGCAATTACATCATTGTGGAACACGCCTTGATCTATGACATTTGGGTTCTGCTGAATAAACAGACACCTATCTGAGCTCAATTGATGCCCTCGAGCAATCGCTTGACTCGCTTGCAATGTTTGCCTTGCTGGAAATTTCTTTGGTCTGATGGGGCTATTGATGTCTTCCCCATAGACAAATATTGCCAGCCCAGTATGTCCGTAAGCGTCTGTCAGTCTTGTATGGTTGGCGGCTCCTTCATCACCAAATAGACTGTGTTGAGGCAGAGGAGCGTGGTGCGAAAAATACTCATCATTATCAAAAACTGCCTGTAAAATACGCCCAGTAGTATCTGCTTCAATTGCTCGGTGTAGTTTGTTGTTCAAGTTAGCAGGTGTGAAATGAACTTTGTTGTCTTGTGTATCACTGCTCGGTGATACAGTAGCCGCGTTTGCCGTCCACATTGAAGAAGCTGAATAACACGCTTTTAATAATTGCGGTTCAACCTTTGCCGCTTTCGCAATGACCTGTTCATCACTCCCAGCAAACCCAAGCGCTCTCAAGGTCTTTATATCTGGCCGAGCATTGGGGGCTAAAACACCTTGATGCAAACCTAGTTGAGATAAGGCTTTCATTTTATCAAGGCCTTGCAGTGCCGCTTGTTTAGGATTTGAAAACCTACTTGCATTTGCTTTAGAAGCTACATTTCCGTATGACAGACCAGCATAATTATGTGTTGGTCCTACAAGTCCATCGAAATTCACTTCGTAATAATTCATTCTTGCCCCCTTTTGGTGCAGCCTGCACCATATCAATACTTATTATGTTTATGCTTAAAGCCTGACAGCCCCATCTACTCGACTGTTTGCGCTACATAGATAGTGCAGGCGAAAATTAGACACGAGCCTGTTTGCTAACTTATCAAGTATGGTGCCAGCTATTACTATAGTCAGAAATTATGGAAGCATTTGGTATGCAAGTGAGTAATAGCTTTTAAAATGAACTGATTGCCTGTTGACACTATAAGGATAAGGCACTATTCAGATTTTGACGTGCCTTTAACTAGCGACAAAGTACCAATTGCAAAACATGTTCCCATAATCAAGCAAATAGATGAGCTTATAAGCCAAAACGTGAGCGTGTTTTCAGGAAAACTAGACATGATCAATGGAAAGCCAATACCTCGAAGCATTAGTGCACAAGCAATCAACCCAAGTACAAGCTTTTGAAACGGTAGACGTGGTATAACACCATAACCAGATAAACCGTAGACCCCCCAAACAGATAAAATAAGTACAATCATTGAAGTGACAATGGTTGGCTCCAACAGTCCATCCTCAGCCATTTTGGCCATATGCTCTCCAGCCCCAAAAAAGCGATACCACTGGGCACCAAACACAATACACCCTAAGTGCAATAACGCCGCAATAAAGCAACATATGGCACCAAACAATAAGTATTTGCTTTTCATTATTCCTCCTACATGAATCAGCATAATCATAGAAAACTCCAGATTATAATACTTATATTGCGAGTATTTTTATATGTGGGGAAGCAAATATAATTGTTGATGCTGCAATTAACTTAATTATATATTTTCTGAGATAACATTCTTAATCTGCAAGAGGTAAATTCCCCCAATCTAATTGCATACATAACGTATCATCAGTGTTAGTAATGTCGCCAATACTGCGTATAATAGACACACTTAGTAGTATTTTGGGCACGAAAAATGAGACCAGATTGGGATGAGTACTTTATCGATTTAGTGGACAGTGTTGGACAAAGAGCCACCTGTGACCGAGGCAAATCGGGTTGTATCATAGTTAAAGATAAAAGAATAATATCAACAGGTTATGTTGGTTCCCCCTCAGGGTTACCACACTGTGATGATGTTGGCCATTTAATGAAGCAAGTGATAGATGTAGATGGCACAACTAGACAACACTGTGTTCGAACCATACATGCAGAACAAAATGCAATTTGCCAAGCTGCGCGCTATGGTGTGGCATTGGAAGGAAGTACTTTATACTGCACCATGGAACCTTGCCGTGTATGTGCAATGCTTATTATTAGCTGCGGAATTGCAAAAGTAGTCGCCAAAAAGCGATATCATGCGGCACAAGAAACAAGAGATATGTTCGAGATGGCCAATGTTGAGCTCGTTGTACTTGAACAAGAAGTTGCCACATACGACGATCAATAATTAAACTTAGCTATAGAGTAGCGCTGTCATTAGCCTACTCTTCGCACCCCTAAGCCATAATAACCTTTTCAAATACATCTTTGTGAAAATTCTCCCCAGTTATACCATGTCGTTTAACTCTGTCTTGGTGAATACGTTTGTTCGCCTCATTTAGCTGATTTATAAAATCTTTGATTTGAATATTATAATATTTAAAGACATCTAATCTGCGCGCAATATCTACCTCACTACTATTCATTTCGTCTAGCGTGTTAAATTGATGTTGAAATACAGCTTGAGACGGTGTTTCAAGAGATTGGTTAAATCTAAAAATCGCGGCATTATCTATGGCCTTTACGCGTGTCTGGTTACCAAACCTCTCCCAACCCACTGCGCAAACGGAAATTGTAAACTCTTTGCCAAACTCATTCGCCAGTGTCTTGTGAAGGTCTTCAGCGCCTGTTTCAAAAACGCTAATATCAAAAGCGTCCACGCAAACGCTTCCATATCGAGACTTATAACGTAACTGCAACGTATTTAATAGATAAAATACTTCACCTGTACTTTGCCAAATTGGCCTCATAACAGAACTAGCTTTAGGCTTTGTAACATGCGTGCCTAACAACTTTAACATCAGCTTTTTCATCAGCACCTCCTAGATTGAATAATAAACACTATAAATGATAACAATTCTTATTGCTATTATCATTTAATGATCATAAGCTAAAAAACATGAGTTACTTGATGTGCTTAATCCAAGCACCTAACAACAACAATCGATGACAAATTTGGAGGTTGAAAATGCGCCTTATCATCGGCATACGTAACTTTGTCTTGCGACTATTCTACAGAGCGGCTCGTCCGTTAATATTCTTAATGGACCCAGAGGATGCACACTACATGTTTAAACGCGTTGGTGTTTTCCTAGGCTCTAATTTCCTAACTCGATGGATTACTTCGCTGTTTTTTAATTATGGACATCGCAGCTTAAACATTGAGGTGGATGGAATTAAGTATAGAAATCCACTTGGACTGTCCGCTGGCTTTGACAAAGATGGCGAACTGACCAAAATATACCCTTCGATTGGCTTTGGATTGGCAGAGTTAGGCTCTTTTACAGGAGAAGTCTGCCCAGGCAACCCAGGTAAACGGCTTTTCAGAATGGTTAAGTCTAAGTCAATCCTTGTCTGGTATGGGCTTAACAACCAAGGTGCTGAAAAAATTTCATCAAGGCTAAAAGGAGCTAATTTTGGCAAGCTAAAAGTCGGTATTAATGCAGCAAAATCGAACATTACCCCTGAGTTCGATTTACAAGATTCTATCGATGACTACACCAAAACAATGAAGCTATTTAAAGATATTGGTGATTACTACACGATTAATATCAGCTGCCCAAATACTCAAGATGGAGAACCGTTCGTTGATAAGAGTAACTTAGATGCACTTCTTACTGCCGTCAATGAACATAAAGTTGAAGGCAGACCTATTTACGTGAAGCTCGCAGCTGATATGACACTTGACGAAATCAACATTATTGTGGATGCCTGTGTTGAACACAAAATGGATGGCGTAGTACTTACAAACTTGGCTAAACCCAAATTTAACCAAGAATATGTTAAGTCCGAGCTGCCTTTCCACAAAGGCGCTATGAGTGGGCTTCCACTGCAACGTATTTCAACAAATGTTATAAGGCATGTGTACAGAAGAACCAGAGGTAAACTGACTATCATTGGCGTTGGAGGTGTATTCACTGCAAAAGACGCATATGAAAAGATCACATCAGGCGCAAGCATCTTACATATGATTTCAACACTCATATTCGATGGGCCTCAGAGCATTAGCGAAATCAATCGCGGTCTAGTTAAGTTACTGAAGGAAGATGGATTTAATTCAATAGAAGAAGCCGTAGGCTCAAGAAACCCACTGCCCAAGCTCAAGCCGGTCAAGGAGGAACAGTCAGACAAGGAAGTTGTCTCAGCGGCTTAATTTCAACCAAAAGTTGATGCTACGAGTGGTGATATCGCCTACCTTTCTCCAAAGAAATGATATCACCACTTTTTCAACTATTCAGGAATCGGCGATGCTAAATTTGAGCTGTCAGCCAAGAATTGTGCTTTTGGGTGATCCTCTAATTTTGACTCAATCACATGAGTTTGTGATTTTGCAACGTCAATAATGATAATGACATCTCCGGCATCTAAGTGCTCATCAACCAGTATTTGAAAATATTCATCGAAAGATTTCCCAGCAAGCCTGACGACCACCATGACAATAAATCCAACAACGATACTAGCACCTATTGCCTGTAACAAAAATTTATCCACCGCTTCGGTGAAAAAAAACAGGACAGAAAAAAGTAGTAGCGCAGCTCCCCCAGCTAGTAATATTGCCCTTTTTCTTGCAGATAAAATTTGCGTTTTTTCTATTTGTGTTGATCCATGTAAGTGGTGAGTTTTAATGCCGTTTTCATCTCTAGATAACACGTAAAAATGGTGATCATCGATACCAAGTTCGTGAACTTCATCAGAAATTTTTTCAGCATCGTCCAAACTATCTGTAGAATAAAATAGTCTCTTCATATCAGCCCTCTGTAATTATGTTTTTGACAACACTAATTTCAGTCTAGACACAGATTGCTCAAAAAACATCTAAAAATGAAATTCAAACGTATTGATCCTCGTCAATAGAATCTTGAATTTTTGACACTTTACCTATAACATTCCCCTGCGAGAGGGGTGTAAATGGAAACAGTTCTCAATTGCATTAATCTCGTAAATTTATTCAGGCAGGTAATGGGGTAATTACCCGCGATATCAAGTAGGTTGAATATGCTGAAAAAGTCCTTGTCACTCGTAATGGTTTTTACGATGGCGTTTCTTCTAACAGGTTGTGAGCTTGCTCTTTTTGACCCTGCGGGGCCAATTGGTGAACAGGCGAAAAACCTGATTATAATCTCTGTGGCTTTATTACTAATTGTAATAATCCCTGTATTATTTATGTCTATTTACTTCCCGTACAAGTATCGTACTAGCAATAAAAAAGCTGAGTACAAGCCGTCGTGGGAACACTCAACAAAAATCGAACTTGTTGTTTGGATTGTGCCTTGTTTGATCATTGCTGCTTTAGCGTACTTCACATATGTCACGTCACACACTCTAGACCCGCGTAAACCTTTGGGTAAAGATGAAGACACATTGACTATTCAAGTTGTAGCAATGGATTGGAAATGGCTATTTATCTATCCAGAGCAGCAGATCGCAACCGTCAATGAAATTTCAATCCCAGTGAATACACCGGTTGAGTTTTTAATCACGTCAGACACTGTGATGAACTCATTCTTTATTCCAAGATTGGGAAGTCAGATTTACGCGATGGCTGGCATGGAAAATAGACTTAACCTAATGGCGTCTGAAGAAGGTACCTTCAGAGGCATGTCTGCAAACTACAGTGGTTTTGGTTTCTCAGGTATGAAGTTCAAGACACACTCTGTAGATCAAGCAGGCTTCGATGCTTGGGTTAACAAAGTTAAAGCATCAGAGCATGTGCTAGACGAACCTACTTACAAAGCGCTTAGCGAGAAATCAAAAGACAACCCAGTAGTATACTACTCGGATGTTGACCCTCTGCACTTTAAGAAAACCATAGAGAAATACACTGGGGTTCAAAATGGCAAGTAAAGCTACCATAATCACAGATCCGGATCCGCTCACGGGTAAACTGACCTGGGATTCTATTCCTGTTCATGACCCTGTAATTCTGCCAGTAATGATCTGTGCAATACTTGGCGGTTTATTCCTATTCGCACTTATCACAAAAATGGGTAAGTGGAGATACCTTTGGGAAGAATGGTTCACATCTGTAGACCATAAAAAAATTGGTATCATGTATGTCATCGCAGCGATTGTGATGTTAGTCCGTGGTTTTGCGGATGCAATAATGATGCGTACTCACCAAGCGTTAGCAACCGCTGACAGTGTGGGCGCGGGTTATCTCCCTCCTGAACACTATGACCAGATCTTTACTGCTCACGGTGTAATCATGATTTTCTTCGTAGCCATGCCTTTGGTTGTTGGCTTGATGAACATTGTTGTACCTCTGCAAATTGGTGCACGTGACGTTGCCTTCCCGTTCCTGAACTCTTTGAGCTTCTGGTTGTTCGTAGTTGGTGCGTTACTAGTTAACATCTCACTATTCGTTGGTGAATTCGCAGCGACTGGTTGGCTAGCATATCCACCGCTTTCAGGTATTGAATACAGTCCCTGGGTCGGGGTCGATTATTGGCTCTGGGCATTACAGATCTCAGGTATTGGTACACTACTAACTGGTGTTAACTTCTTCGTTACTATCATCAGAATGCGTGCGCCTGGCATGAAACTTATGCAAATGCCTGTATTCACATGGACTTCACTGTGTGCGAACGTTCTTATCATTCTTTCGTTCCCAATTCTAACAGTTACAATCACGCTTCTAACGCTTGACAGATACTTAGGTACAAACTTCTTCACAAATGATCTAGGCGGTAACCAAATGATGTATGTAAACCTCATTTGGGCGTGGGGTCACCCAGAAGTTTACATTCTAATTCTACCTGCATTTGGTATTTTCTCTGAAATTGCAGCTACGTTCTCTCGCAAGCGCCTATTCGGTTATACATCACTTGTATGGGCAACAGCGGTTATCATGGTTCTAGCAATGGTTGTATGGCTACACCACTTCTTCACCATGGGTGCAGGCTCAAGTGTGAACGCGTTCTTTGGTATTGCCACCATGATCATAGCCGTCCCAACGGGTGTTAAGATATTCAACTGGCTATTCACTATGTACAAAGGCCGAGTTGAGTTCACAGCATCTATGTGGTGGACATGTAGCTTCCTATTCACGTTCACGATCGGTGGTATGACTGGTGTAATGCTAGCAGTTCCAGCGGCTGACTTCGTACTACACAACAGCTTGTTCCTAATTGCTCACTTCCATAACGTAATTATTGGTGGTGCAGTATTCGGTTACTTCGCAGGCCTTACTTACTGGTGGCCAAAAGCAACTGGTTGGATGCTTGACGAGAAACTTAACAAGCTTTCTTGTGCACTATGGACAATCGGTTTCTTCGTTGCGTTCATGCCGCTATACATCCTTGGTTTCAACGGTATGACACGTCGCCTTAACTACTACGACAACCCAGAGTGGACTCCATTGCTAATTATCGCAATGATTGGTGCATTTATCGTTGCAGCTGGTATCGCAGTTCAGTTCTATATGGGCTTCATTAGCTTCAAGAACCGTAAGCAAAATATGGACGTTACAGGTGATCCTTGGAATGGCCGTACGCTTGAGTGGGCTACTTCGTCGCCTCCTCCGTTCTACAACTTCGCTAAGTTACCTAAGATCCATGACCGTGATGAGCATCATTACAAGAAAGAACATGGCCTTGCTTATCAGAAGCCTGAGAAATACTCAAAGATCCACATGCCATCTAACACATGGGCTGGCTTTGTGATCAGTGCGTTCTCACTATCTTTAGGTTTCGGCTTCGTATGGCACATCTGGTGGATGGTTATCGCTAGCTTCATTGGTATCGTGGCTTCTTGGATTGCGTACTCTTTTGATCGCAATAAAGATTACTACGTACAAGTAGACCAAGTTGAAGAAATCGAGTCAAAGCACTTGGCAGCTGTTGCAGAACACGCAGCTAAAAATGGCAAGTAGAGGAAAGTTTTAAACTATGTCAAACGATCACGTAATCGCAAACGACGCTCACGATCATCACGATGATCATGAGCATCATGATACCGGTGGTGATACTATATTCGGATTCTGGATATATATCATGAGTGACTGTATTTTGTTCGCAACTCTGTTTGCAACATATGCAGTACTAAGTGGCGGCTTCGCTGGCGGCCCAACACCAAAAGAGTTATTTGACCTTAATCTAGTTGCAGTTGGTACTGCATTCCTACTATTCAGTAGTTTCACGTTTGGTATGGCAATGCTTCAAGCCAACCAGCGCAAGATGAAAGGCATGATCACTTGGTTGGTCATTACACTACTACTAGGTGCGGGCTTCCTTGGCCTAGAAATGTACGAGTTCTGGCACTTTAGTACGTTGGGCGCTACGCCTCAGACAAGTGGTTACTGGTCAGCATTCTATGCGCTAGTAGCAACACACGGTCTACACGTATTTGGTGGTATTATTTGGATGCTTGTTTTATTCGTTCACTTCAAACGTGACGGATTTAGTGAAGATAACTTAGTAAGACTATCTTGCCTAAGCTTATTCTGGCACTTCCTAGACATCATCTGGATCTGTGTATTTAGCGTTGTGTACTTAGTAGGAGTGATGTAATGGGCCATTCTAACGAACATGGTAGCGGCGGCGCAGCTCACGGTAGCGTTAAAGAGTACACGATAGGTTTACTTCTATCACTAGTACTGACTGCTATTCCGTTTTTAGTTGTAATGTATGATATGGCTTCTCCGGCGATTACGCTTGGGATCATTCTCGTTACAGCTATTGCGCAGCTATTTGTACAGCTTGTATTTTTCTTACACATGAACTCTTCTTCTGAGCAAATATGGAACACTACTTCAGCCGCGTTTATTGTGTTGACAGTGGCCATAGTTGTGATTGGCTCCATTTGGATTATGGAGCACCTGAATCACAACATGCTCATGGGACATTAAAATGTTAAGAAGTTACCTGTTAATTACAAAACCAGGCATTATCTTTGGTAACTTAATCACTGCGGTTGCGGGCTATGTGCTCGCAGCCAAAGGTGATATTGATTTAGTTACATTTACAGCAATGATAGTGGGTACAGTTTGTATCATCGCCTCTGGTTGTGTTTTTAATAATGTGATTGACCGTGACATCGACCAGTTGATGTCACGTACAAAGTACCGTAAGTCGCTCTTAGAGTCGATTTCGGTTACTAAAGCTTTGGTCTATGCAACCCTTTTGGGTTGTATAGGCTTTGCCTCATTGGCACTGTATGCATCCATGATGAGCTTTTATTTTGGCGTATTAGGCTTTGTAGTTTATGTAGGCTTATACACGCTTTATTATAAAAGAAAGTCTATCTACGGTACTTTTGTAGGCAGTATTTCAGGCGCATGTCCTCCTGTAATGGGGTACTGTGCTGTAAATGGTCAATTTGATATTGGCGCTGTTGTAATTTTAGCAATCTTTTGTATTTGGCAAATTCCACATTCTTATGCGATTGCGATTTACCGATTCAAAGATTACAAAGATGCAAATATCCCAGTATTACCAATCGTTAGTGGTGTTGAAGTAGCTAGAAAACACATGATTGGCTTTATCTTAGCCTTTACTGTTCTTGCGCTGTCGTTGTTCACTTTGAACTATGTCGGTACCCTATTTGCTTCTCTTACGCTGGTAATTGGTTTGGTCTGGTTACTGAGCACAATTTTTGACTTTCATCGCATGGATAATCATACATGGGCAAAACGCGTATTCATTTTATCGCTTGTTGCCATCACATCTATGAGTGTGCTGATGTCGGTAGATTTTGCTCATATTGATCCAACCGCATATGTAACAGCAAGGTAGAGTTATGAAGCAGTTTAAGTCCGCTCATTTACATTGGATTTTTTCTTTAGTTGGTATTATCGCCTTAGTTTGGTTTTATTTAGCCACAACGACTAAAGACTTCAACGAAACGAGAAAATCCTTCGATGAATTGGGTGGAGATTTTACTCTGCAAAGCTATGCCGGGCCTGTTTCGCTCTCTGATTACAAAGGCAAAATCGTTGTCATGTACTTCGGTTACTTGTCTTGTGCAGAGGTATGTCCAAACTCTCTCGCCGTAATGACTAATGCATTTATGCGATTAGAGAAGCAAGGACATGATCAGGTGCAGGGCTTACTAGTATCAGTAGACCCTGCGCGTGATACAGTAGAAGACATGAAGGAATATACCGACTACTTCCACGAGCGTATCACTGGCTTAACTGGCAGTATTGAGCAGACTAAAGTAGTTAGCGCACAATATGGCGTATATTATGATGACAATAATCTTGAGGAGTCTTTCATGGAATACTCCGTCGCACATGCTTCAAGATTTTACATCATAGATAAACAAGGTAATCTAATTACCGCAATGAGTCATACTACCACTCCTAATGAGCTAGCAGCTCAAATCAAGGAGCTAATGTTATGACCCTAAAGCTGGCTATTGCCACTTCCCTAGTATTGAGTACTCAAGCTTTTGCTCAAAACTCAATTGACACCATTATCGAAAAATATAATATCGCGCACTGTCAATCGGAACTCAGTGCATTAGCAAAAGATATTATTGGCGAGAAAAAACACCGATTACTTGTTTCTAACCAAACAAGCAAAGGAGATTTTGAAAGCTTGCTCGTATCTGGTGTTCTAGAATACAAAGATAGACAAAGTCACATCGTTTTTTCAATGTCTCACAGTGGTGGACACTGTGATGTTGCATATAAAGAGAGCTTTGCTGTTAAAAACCCATGTATCGTAGTACGTGAGGAAGTATTTAAAAAATGGCTGTTCAAAGGTAAGTTAAATGACCAAACTCACGTTTTCTCACACAAAAGAGATGACAAGTTCATTGGTTATATGACAAGCACCAAAGATGGTTCATATTGCTTAGTGAGCCGCCAAAAAACAGCATCTTAACCTGTTTGGTATAAGTGCAGTAATACTTTTATGTACTGCACTTTCTTTCATAGCTAATTATGAACAAAACAATATACCTATTTATCAACTTTGTTACATTCCCCCTCCTCTTCAATCATAGATAATCGTTATTCAGTTTAACTTCTGTTTAAATCAAGGTTCCCCATAAATAAACCTTCTTTACTACTTTTCAGGAAGGCTATTATCTTTATCGAAGCCATTACTTTTATAGCAGTTAATCGAACTCTCCCTGATTTCAAGTACATATTTGCTTAAAAGCCTCCATAAAAAAAATTAATAAATTTACTTAAAAGAGCCACAAATGTTGATTTAATGTTTAATTTGTTAGAGCATGATACAGGTCAAAAGTAACGATAACTAGGAA
>NZ_AUXV01000007.1 GCF_001625575.1 Pseudoalteromonas luteoviolacea S2607 | reverse complement strand
GTGGGTGCGCATTATAGGGAGTTCTAAAATAGGGTCAAGTGTTTTTTCAACTATTTATTAATTAGTGTTTAGAAAATAACTGTTGGACAGTCTTATGCTTGTGCTAAGTGAGATAAAAGGCGGTTTCAGGATACGTAATTACAACTTGTATTGGACAATGCAAATATGTCACCAAGACTTATTAGATAGCCCCTCTCCATAAATATGCCATTTGAATGCGAGCTGCCGTACAAAAGCACCACCAGCTCAGCAAAATGACTCACCATAGAAGTAGTGCTTTCTTTTCAATTTAGTCTCACCATTGGTAATAATTTCCATCGCACCACTGCTATCCAAAGCAACATTAAAGTCAGTGATCCCACGTTTAATCTCCAATTGCATCTCCAAGTCAGCGCGAGACCAAGTTTGACCAAACCCAACAGATAGATTTTCCAAGTTCATTACCTCTTCATTCAAGCGGTAAGCTGAACCAGGAAATATTTGAGTTAAAGTAAGTGCAACAATCTGCTTTTCATGCAATAAAAAAGCGAACATTGGCTTATCCGTTTTATTGATAAATGTCACCGTAACTTTTGCAGACATTGCGATTCCCTCGTTCTGAATAATCTATGTGCAAACTATAGGGATATTCAGATTAAAAGCAATTACGGGGCATTACAGTAAGTTGTGTAATAATCCATAATCAAATTACGCGAACTTTCATTGATTGGCTTAATTCAAAATAAACTTACTGAAGTGACATAAAATTAACTTCAACCAAAGTGACAAAGTTTGTACAATCGACACGGGCCTATCATACACAGTCAATATAATGCGAAAGCAGCTATTAAAGAGCCTTCATATCTAACCTTTCAAATAACTACATTCTAATAAAGGGAAAAAATGACAACGACCACCGTAGCAGCCTCATCAAGGGAAACATCCATCATTATTGCATTGATTAGCGCAATGCTAGTTTGGGGATCGAGTTGGATATCAGGTAAAATTATTGCCGATATGGCCCCCTCACAGGTAACGGTATTTTATCGTATTGCCCTTGCAGTAGTTAGTATGCTGCCCACTTTGTATCTAATGCATAAATTTAGGCTAATCTCGCTACGATGTACTTATCAAGCCATAATTTGGTCCCTGCCCGCCGGTGCTTTGATGGCAATGTATAACCAATTCTTTTTTATGGGATTACTAGACGGGCTACCCGGTAAAGGCGGGATGCTAGTTACAACAACAAACCCTGTGTTTACCTTCATACTGAGTTTTATTTTGTTTCGTATGACCTTATCTTCTAAACAAATCCTAGGTCTAGTATTTGGTTTAGTAGGTGGGCTGTTGATGATTGAAGTGTGGCGATTCGACTACACTGAGATTTTTGCATCTGGAAATGCATTTTTCTTACTCGCATCGATTACTTGGGCAGCGTTAACTTTAATAAGCAAGCAAGGAACTAAATTCTCAGACTTCCTTACGTTTAGCACGCTGATGTATTTATGGGCGACTATCATCAGCTATGTTTTTGCGTATGACTTTGACCCTCTGGCTAATATTACCAGCTATTCAAGTACATACTGGTATCACATGCTTTACCTATCTACTGTCGTGGTCAGTATTGCAACAAGTATTTTCTTCCTTGCCACACAAAAATTAGGGGCAAACCGCTCTAGCTCGTTTATTTTCATTGTGCCTGTAACAGCAATGGGTCTATCTGTTTGGTATTTTGGGGAACAACTCAGCTTAGTCGTTTCTTTAGGAGGTGCATTTGCTTTGTGCGCAGTGTACTTACTCAATCAACCAGCAAAACCTAAATCTGAATAAGGGGCTATATAGAGACCTTTCGGGTGATGATATCCTTAAACATCACCCAATCCGCAATCAAACTATACAATGGGTAAGTAAAGGTGGCGGGTTTATTTCCCTCGTAAATAAAGTGTCCCAGCCACGCAAATCCATAGCCAAGTATCGGTAATAAAATTAAAAGCCACCAGTGTTGAGTAATTAAACTCAAAAGTAACACTGCTACCACCAATGTAGACCCAATAAAATGCATTCTCCGACAGTACCTATTACTGTGTTCTTCAAGGTAAAACTGATAAAACTCTGCAAAATTATTAAACTCTTGCTTCATAACCGTTGCCTATCGAAGTAAATGTAAAGCCCAATATTGAGCTTTACATACAGTCTAGAATATTTAGGCGTTGCCACGAACCGCATTTTTCGTAAAAAATGGATAAAAGCTTGGCAGTACAAATAAAGTAAGTACTGTAGAACTTATTAAGCCGCAGGCAACGACAATTGCAATGGGCTTTTGTAACTCAGATCCGACACCTTCAGACAACAACATGGGTAATAGACCTAATGTGGATGTCAACGCCGTCATTAATACGGGCCTTAATCGAGAGGCAGCCCCGTCTAGTACCGCGTCATGGATGCTATTTAAAGCATTACGAGCGTTAATACTCTCAATCATTACTACACCATTTAATATGGCGACACCAAACAATGTTATAAACCCAACCGCACTCGCAACCGATAAGTACAGACCTGACAAATACAGGCCAATTACACCACCCACGACTGCAAGCGGAATATTTATTAATATCAAAATAGACTGCCTAACAGACTTAAAAGCCAAAAAAAGTAATAACCCGATAAGTAAAATAGACAAAGGAACGATGATTGCGAGGCGTTGTTGTGCTCGCTGCTGACTTTCATACTGACCACCTACAACAAACGTGTATCCTGCAGGCAAGTCAACTTCAGAGTTTACTTGCTCTTGTATCCTGGTAACTACGCTACCCATATCTTTGCCAACAACATTTGCTTGAATGACAACTCGCCTTTGTACATCATCTCTTCTGATCTGTGGTGCTCCTGTACTTAATGTAATATTTGCCACATCACCTAACCGGACCCATTCACCACTGGGAGAAAGTATGGTTAACGCTTCAATAACAGCAGGACTGCTACGAAACCTCGGTTCAATACGAATATTGATATCATAACGTTCGTTGCCATTCACGACTTGCCCACTGTTTTGTCCACCTATCCCATCAGCAACTAAAGACATCACGTCTGCAACTGAGAGTCCATATCTCGATAACGCTTGCCTATCAGGAGTAACAAGTAGCTGCGCTTCTCCTGCTATTTGCTCCATTGCCACATCGGAAGTACCTGGTATCGCTCGAATAACTTGTTCAATCTCCGCTCCCTTTGTTGCCAGTACATCGAGGTTGGGACCAAATAATTTGATAGCCAATTGCGCTTTTACACCCGACAATAATTCATCTACGCGTGTTGCTATTGGCTGTGAAAAATTGAGCAGAATACCTGGAAACATACCAAGCCGCTCTTTCATCAACATTTGCAATTCTTTGCGGCTCTGTGCTGTTTGCCATTGCTCTATAGGCTTTAAGCCAATATAGATCTCAATATTATTCACGGGTTCCGGGTCACCTCCAATTTCCGCACGCCCTATTCTGCTTAGCGCATAGGTAACTTCAGGAAATTCAAGGAGCTTTTCTTCCAACTTCGGGGCTA
Organism: Pseudoalteromonas luteoviolacea S2607; assembly: GCF_001625575.1. GTDB lineage: Bacteria > Pseudomonadota > Gammaproteobacteria > Enterobacterales > Alteromonadaceae > Pseudoalteromonas > Pseudoalteromonas luteoviolacea_E. The sequence goes on along the minus strand of NZ_AUXV01000007.1, from coordinate 311,722 downwards.
CTTCTAAAGCGGTGTTTAAACTGGCAGATGATGCTAGCGTCACTCGCAAATTGATAGTGCCTTCTTCAAGCTCTGGAATAAATTCAGTGCCAACTTTAGACGCGAGATAACTACTGAATATAACAAGTGCACTTAAGCCAAAAAGTAATCTTGCTTTGTGGTTAATTACTCGTGATAGGGCAGCCCGATATAGTGTCTCTAGGCGATTTAAGGCTTTGTTTTCTTTAGGGTGGAGGCCTTTTTGATACAATATGCCCGCTAACGCAGGCACCACAACCACAGCAACCATTAACGCAAATATGATAGCCAACATAATGCTCATAGCCATTGGCTCAAACATTTTGGCTTCTACACCTTCAAAACTAAACAGTGGCATAAAGACGATTAAAATGATCAGTGATGCAAACAATATCGATCTCGCCACTTCTTGTGCAGCTTCAATAATTACCTTAGCCAGTGGCGTTTCCTTCGTTTGCACCTTATAAGCGCGTTGGCCAAGTTTTTTGACAATGTTCTCGGTCATTACAACCGAACTATCTACCAGCATACCTATCGCAATGGCAACGCCGCCTAGGGACATTAGGTTTGCAGAAATACCCAGCCAAACCATTGTCATCATGGCCAGCCCGATTGATAGGGGAATAGAAATAAGTACCAGTATTGTTGCTCTAATGTTCAGTAAAAACAAGGTCAGCACCACCGTTATAAAAATAAACGCCATTCCCAAGGCTTTGACAACCGTATTTACAGCTTGATTAACCAACTCTGCTTGATTATAAAACGGCACCAATGTCACTCCAGCCGGTAAAGCTTGCTCTATGTATTGCAGCCGTTTTTGAATTTCATCAATGGTTTCCTTCGTATTTGCCCCTAATCTCTTTAAAACGATGCCCGATACGACTTCACCCATTGAATGGACTTCTTCGTTCTCACCACGTGTTGTCATCGTAACTGCGCCTTGGCGAACCTCTGCGCCAAACTGAACATCAGCAACATCAGAAATTTTAATAACGGTACCATTTACTACTTTAACTGGTACCTGCGCAATCTGCTCCAATCCTTGGCTGCCACTGGCATACCAACCTGCTCCTCTAATTATCAGTTGCTCTTGCCCTCTATCTAGGTACCATCCACCAGCATTGATGTTGTTGTTTGCCAATGCCGTGTGAATATCTGTTTGGTGCAAGCCATAAGCTAATAATTTTCTTGGATTTAAGTTCACTTGGTACTGTCGTACTTCACCACCAAAGGACAAAACATCAGTTACACCATCAATTGGCATCAATAACAGCTTCACTAACCAGTCATTTAAGCTTCTCAAAGCCATTTGGTCATATCCAGACTCAGATTCAGAAACCAATAAGTATTGGAAAACCTGCCCAAGCCCCGACGTGTTTGGCCCCATCGTTGGGGAGCCCACCCCTGATGGGATCTGTGCTTTAGCCTCTTGTAAACGCTCAAAAACTAACTGTCTGGCAAAGTAAATGTCGATACCATCTTTAAACGCCACTATCACCCCAGAGAGCCCTGTTTTTGATATCGATCTGACTTGTTCAACGTCAGGCAAAGCATACATGGCTGCTTCGATCGGGTATGTGATCAGTTGTTCGACTTCTTCCGCCGCGAGGCCCGGGGCTTCTGTATTGACGGCCACTTGAACATTTGTAACATCAGGAAAAGCGTCCAAATTCAGTTTTTGAATAGCGGTTGCACTGGCAATCATCATCAGTACAGTCATTATCAGAACCAAGAGCCTATTGTGAACAGCCCACAAAATCACGTTATTTAACATTGTTCTACTCCTAGTGATTATGTGGATCAAAGCCACTTTTAGCAGACTCTGAAGCAATAAAGAATGCACCTTTAACCGCAACACGACTTCCAACAGGAAGTCCATAGACAATGCGCTTGTCTCCTAACTGCTTCCCTAATTTTATCGGTAAAGGTAAAAATGTTTTATTTGACTGCTCCGCAAAAACAACCCAGTTTTGATCTGGGTCTCGCATCACCGCAGACTCTGGCACAATCATTTCTTTGCGTCCTGATATTACGTAAAAACTCACTTCCACAAACATTCCAGCATGCAAAGAGTCCTCTGGATTCTCTACAGAGAGTCGCATTACCTTGGTCCGAGTTTGTTTATCAATGGTGTGTGTTTGCTGAATAACTTGGGCAACATATTCTCGATTGTTAATTGAAACAACAGCTTTGACAATTTGATCAGGTTCAAGATCTGCGCTCGCCGGTAACTTGGCCTCAACCCAAAGGGTGCGCTCATCCGCTAATAACATTAACTCGCTTCCCGCTGAAATGCGCTGCCCTTGAGAGAACTCATCTTTTAATACAACACCTGCTTGCTCCGCGACTAATGTATATTGACCTAGAGTTTCCCGTGTAAATGAGTGCAACTTTTGAATTGCCAAACTATTCAAACCCAGCGCCACGAGCTGTCCATAAGCTGCATCAAACTTCGTTTTAGCTGCAACTCGTTGGCTATCGCTCACAGCCTCTCGAGCTAACAATTCTGTTCTTTCCCAGTCACTTTTAGCTAACAAGTAGTCAGCCTGTGCTTGCGCCATTTCATGACTGAACAAAGTGACCAGCTTGCGACCCTGACTCACCTTTTCTCCCAATACCGCATGGCGGCTCATTACAACAGACTCAGTCCTAGGGGCGACTATGTAACTGGTGTAACCATTTGCTTTGACCTCCGCAGGCGCGTAGTAAACTTGCTCATAGTGTCTCGGCATCACCTGCTCGACTTCAATGCCGACCATGGCGCGCTGCACTTGGCTTAACTCAATTGTTTGCGGTTCATCATGTGCATGGCTATGCACTTCACTTTCTGAATGAGGCTTATCTGATGACTTGATTTCATGGGTGTGATCATCACTAACAGCCATCGTATTTGTACTGTGTAAATTAATAACAAAGATAAAGAATGCGAGCGTACGTTTAAATTTGACATTCATCATTTATAACTCCACTTTCCCGCAAAAACACATTTACATAAAATTATGGTTGCGCTCTTGCGGGATTAGTCATGCCTCATTAACGTGTGCACTTCGTTTGATGAGCGGTTTAGAAACATGACAAATTGGCACGGCCATCCAGCCGCGCTATACCCAATTTAGTCGGTATGCGTAACCAGTTTAGATCTGGATTTAACCCCAACTAAATCAATCTATGCAGTTACTCTAAAAAGGCCGATCAGAATAAATCGCCAACAGTGAGTAACCAAATTCGTGGAAATTAAGAGTAAATTGGAGGTCTAAATGTTGATTCTATGCGCTTGCGTACCTGCCTGTCTGGCACACAAAAGATCGGATTCGAAGTGTTAAAAGTGGTATTGTTCACACCATCTGTATTGACCCACGAAGTGTGGCTGCCAGTGCAGTGCCCACAGTGGTGGCAATCTTGTATAGCATGGCCATGCTCATCCAATTTCACGGTTGTTGTGACTTGTTCGTCGTGTTGATGTGCGTGATTGGATTGCAGATGCATTGCATCAACTTGGTGTAACTCAAAAAGCGACGCAACCGAAGACACTGACTGCAATGCAATCACCATCATAAGTATCACGTAAACTACTATCCTGAATATCAACCTAACACCTTAGTACTATAAATGAAGCGTCGATAATATAAACAGCACTGCAAGAAAAGTCAATTTAAAGAGAGATAAAAACACTGTAAACCTTTGTTATAAAATAATATTACCTAAATATACTGCAAAAATAACAATAAATAAACTGAGCTTTTTAACTCGCTATTTACCAAGGTGCCAAGTTAACCCTTTGTAGGGGTTCGCTTTTAAACTTTCAAGTCGGCTTTGCAGTGACCCAACATGTACTTCTAGCTTGTGCCGATCTGGATCAAGAATATACATCGAGTCTCCTTCGCTGGTGTTTTGCTGCCAATATTGGATGTTTAGCTTCTCTACTTTAGCTAGATACTCCGAAAAGTCCTTCGCTTCGATGTTCAAAGCAAAATGAGTATAATCACTGTGCGTATTGAAACAACTATTTGGATTTCGATGTAGGTGGAGACATAACCATAGCTCTCCAAATGATAAGTAAGCACCTTGCTGCCAACTCACATGCAATGTTGCGCCCAAGCATTGATAAAACTCAATGGAACGTAATAAGTCCGTTACCGAAAGTGTGATATGGTTGAGGCCTGTGATCATTTATCTCCACTCACAGCTCTTTTTTCATAACAAGTACTCGAACACCTTTCGAGTCAGTTATAAAAAGTGGTTCAAACCCTAGTTTGCGATATAAACCACCACCTAAAGATTCCGTTTGCAAGTAAAGAGCTTTAATGTCTAAGCGCTTAGCTTGATCAATAAGGTGTATAACTAAATGTTTAGCAATGTTCTCACCTCTGGCTGAAGGCGACACAAAAACACCTCCAAGCCAGTGCTCAAATTCCAAATATGCGTCCATTTCATGAAACTTTAGCTCTGCAACACCCACTAACTCATCGCCTCTCAAAGCAATAACACTCATTGGTAAACAGTGTTGATTTAGTGCTTTTTCAAGCTTTTGCTTCACTTCTTGCAACGAGTAGCGGCCACTGTGTTCGCACCACTGCTTGAAATACCAAGAGGCAATTGTCGTGAGATATTGAGGTTTGTCTGCTAGATAATAAAATGCCAAATCCTTGTTCATTTAACTGTTTCCTAAGTTGGTTACTCCAACCATTTATACATAATATAGCTATCTACTAAACCAAGCTTTGGGTGCCGGTATGCTTTTGGGATTGTGCCGATAATATCGAACCCCAGTTTTTTCCATAGAGACACAGCGACTTCATTACTCGATACCACTGAATTGAATTGCATTGCACGAAAGCCAAGTTCCAATGCTTGCTTTTGAGAATGTTCACATAACTTTCTCGCCAACCCCTTACCTCTCGCTTGAGGAGATATCATATATCCGCAATTGCTTATATGATCACTTGGTCCCATTGCGTTCGCTTTAAGATAATAGCTACCAAGCACTTTATCATCTTCTACGTACACAAAGCTCTTTAGCGGCTGCTCACACCAAAGTTGATAGGCACTTTCTTCATCCATTTGCGGATCAAATGCATATGTCTCTTGTTGTACAATTACCTCTTTAAACACGGGCCAAAAAGCAACAAAATCTTGCCTAGTCATCGCTCTGATCATATCGATTTACTCCATATCAAAGACATTCATTGGTGATGTAACCAAAACTTTTGTGATAGAGATAATGTGCATAAGATCAATGAAATAGCAAGTTTGAGACGATAAAAGAACGAAAATGACGACAACCAACCTGTACCGCTATACAGGTTGGTCGAGACCTGATGGTTTTATTTGGCTTTGTGTTGTTGCAACCACCTATCAAGGCAGTTAGCAAATTGCTGTTTCTCACTTTGGCTGAGTGGAGGAGGCCCCCCAGTTTGTACACCACTACTTCTCAATGTATCCATAAAATCCCGCATGTTTAGGCGCGCGCGTATATTTTCAGTTGTGTACATTTCTCCGCGACTGCTAAGAGCTAAACCACCTTTCTCTATCACTTCAGCAGCGAGTGGAATATCACTTGTGATGACTAAATCACCTGCATTCACACGTTTAACAATTTCATTGTCAGCGACATCAAAGCCAGCGCTTACTTGTAATTTACAGATATAGGGGGATGCAGGAGTTTTTAAGTATTGATTAGCAACAAGGGTCACGGTCACTTGCGTTCTTACCGCAGCACGAAACAAAATCTCTCTGATCACAACAGGGCACGCATCAGCATCAACCCAAATAGCCATTCCTCTCTCCTCTTAATCGCTGGGGCAGTTGACTACGGGCATAATACGCACATTTATCTCATCTGCATATAGCAGAGCAATACATCATAAAGTGAATTTAGATAACAATGTTTCTTGTTGGTGTGATTGCTCAGCCAGCTCTTGACTCGCCTGATATTGCTGACTAGAGAAGTTGTCTACTTCAACACTGATGTCATTTATATTCGCAGTATTCTTATTGATCTCTTCAATGACCACACTTTGCTCTTCAATCGCGGTCGCTATCTGGATATTGCGATCCATGATGTCTTTTACAGATTCTGATATTTCATTGAGCATTTGCGTTGCCTGTTCTGTTTGCTCAACACAAAGTAACGTTTTTTCCCGACTGGCTCCCATCGCATTTTGCACTTGATTTGAAGAAACCTGAATTTGTTCAATCATGCTTTTAATCTCAGTGGTCGACTCTTGGGTTTTGGTTGCCAAAGACCTAACTTCATCGGCGACTACTGCAAACCCACGACCTTGCTCCCCAGCCCTTGCGGCTTCAATAGCCGCGTTCAAAGCCAAAAGGTTTGTTTGCTCTGCAATACCATTAATCACAGACAAAATATTTTCGATGCTATGGCTATATTCAGCGAGCTGTGTGCTCATTGCATGTGATTCATTGATTTCTTCAGATAAAGCCGAAATTTCGTTTTTAGTCTCCAAAAATACTTGTTGTCCGTCTCTTGTTTTATCGTTTACGGTAGTTATAGAACTTGCCGCATTTTGTGCACTGCCCGCAATTTCGCTAGAGGTGGTGCTCATTTCATGCATCGCTGTCGCTAGGCTTTCAACCAGCCCTACTTGCTCTTGCAATCTAGAGCTTGATTGGGTCGACAGCTCTCTTGCCGCTTCACTGCTTGAAACAACAATATCTGTACCTTGTTTAACTTGGGTGACTAACTGGTGTAAAGACGCTAAAAATACGTTGAATTGCCTCGCAACTTTACCGCATTCGTCGTCATTTTTGATTGTTAGCCTTTGCGTTAAGTCACCGCTTCCCGAGGCGATATTTGTTATCGCTGCCTCCAGCTCTTTAAGTGGTTTCAAAAGATGAATTGCCAATGCTCGAATACTCAAAGAGCCTAATACAATCGCCATGATAGCAATGATAAATGTATTTAGGGTCAAGCTATTGAGTGCTTCATATACTTTGGTTTTATCGAGCATCACGGCTAAGTACCATGCGTTTCCGTATTGATCATCCAAAGGGTAGTAATACATGATTTTATCATCGCCACCCACCTCCACCTCTAGGATCGTTTTAGTTTGGGATAACGACAGGTTTGGTGCGATGTCTTTGAGAGTTTTGCCATTGAGTTCGGTCTGCTGATGAGAAATAATTTTACCTTCTCTATCTACCAAAAAAGCAAATCCCGTGTGGTCAAAATCAACCGCATTAATGCTGCTCGCAATAGTGTCCAAGCTTAGATCACCCCCTATCACCCCTCTAAATGTGCCTTTGTAGTTAATTGGAGAAACCACTGAAAGCAAAAGCTCTCCTGTTGCGGCATCAATATAGGGGCTGGTAAAAACGGTTTTACCTTGCTGACGGGCTAGCGAATACCAAGGTCTCTGGCGAAAGTCCACACCAGGCGGGTTTTGTCGATTGGGATTGTTTGACCTCAATCCAGTTTCATCTTCTACAGTACCAAAGGCCAATAAAAACGACTCTTTGAAAAACGGTGTGTTCAATGCCGTTTGAAATTTTTCTGTACTAAAGTCTGCATCCAATTGCGTTTTGACCACATGAACTTGCGACGCTTTTTTTGATAGCCAATTATCAATACCAATTGCTAAAAGCTTAGTTGTATCAGCTACATATGCAGCTGTTTTTTGTTTCATGGAGTCGTTGATAAACCAATAGGTAGTGCCACTGATCACTAGGATAATGAGAAATACCACCAGCGCAGAAGCGACTGAAAACTTGGTTCTAATCTTCATAGTTATTCGCCAGAAAAAAAATCAGTCAACACCGCAAAGTGTTGTCTATAATTCGCTTTATCGCAACTAATTGGTTTAAAGACTATGAAAACAGCGACTCGCTCTCTCCTTGTTGTTTTGCTCTCATCTTCTTTGGTATCCCCCTGCATTGCTGCCTCAGAAAATAGTCCCGTCACCATGGAAGATATCAAGGCGCTAGAAGCGCAGCTTGCAGATCTTAAGCGACGATTTTTACAGCAACCACCTCCAAAAGAGAAACCAAAGGCCCAAAAGAAAGACAAAAAAATGACAAGTTCAGAGGCGCACACGCACACAGTTGATGTGTATGCGACAATGCGCCCCACTTTCGGCCGGATCGAGGACAGAGGCGAGGACCAATATGACGTGCGAGATGCGCTGTCCCATGCTGGCGTAAAGGCAACTCATAGATTCAATGACGATTGGGCCGCTGAACTACATGGTGAATGGAGTATAGACGTGCAGAACACCGGTGAATTTGGTCGTTCTAGACGCGCTTATACCGCACTAGTGACACCAATCGGTCGCTTTGGGATAGGGAAACAACGCCCTGCGCAATATTTATTTATCGCCGAATATGTTGATATTTTTAATCATGCAAATAGCCCTTATGCTTATGACCCTGAAAGTATCTTTTTTGTCGATAACTTAATTAGCTATCGTATTGATAGCGGTCCACTCACGTTTGTCGCAGTGGGGCAATTTGACGGTGCTAACAATGATAACAATAACGACTTGTTTAACATGGGCCTGAGCTACGATAAAGACGGCTTACACGCTGCGGTTACATACCAAATGAATGAAGTGTACGACCAACAAACTCATTTAGGAGAAAACGCGATATGGGCAGCCGCTTTTGCCTATGACTTCACCGACAAGTTATATGCGGCAGTAGCGTACCAAGATAAAACCTATGAGCGTCACAATATTGCAGATAGAGACGGCTCCACGTTTGATTTATCGTTTGCATATAAGCTCGGGAAGCACTACAAACTAAAAACAGGTTACTTTGATTTTGATGATGGATTTGACGACAGTGACCCGAACAATCAGAGCTTTGATGGTTTTAATATCACTTTTGAGTGGCTACCAGCCCCACCGCTGCGTGTGCATTTTGAATATTTAACTAAGTCTTACGCCAATGATCAGGATTTCGATTCGCTGTCTGTTGGCTTTAGGTACGATTTTAGAACATCTATAAAATATTAGACGTGCGTGGTGCCTTGGCGAAGTTAGCAACAGCAAGCTTCGACCAAGCACCTATTTTAAGTATCAGCCTGTAACCTCTATCAGCATAACTTTTCTTTTTATCATCGCACTTGAAATATAAGTTCTGTTCCCAAATAGATCACTCATGTAAGTACTTTGAGTTGTCTAAACAAAATGGAATATATTCACCCTCAAACTCCAGAGCAAGCCCATCACTTGCAACAACGGCTAGCAGAGCAAGTCATAACAACCGATGACTTTGAAACAGTAAACTACATCGCTGGTGTCGATGTCGCCTACGATGAAGCAAAAAATAAAGTTGTTGCTGCTGTCGTGGTACTAGATGCCGCAACATTTGAAGTCGTGGAATCACAAACAGCTATAGAGCCGATTAGTTTCCCATATGTTCCTGGGCTCTTTTCTTTTCGTGAAGTACCGCCATTACTTAGCGCCATAGAAAAGCTCACCACCTTACCAGATCTCATTGTATGTGATGGCCAAGGCATTGCTCACCCGAAAAGATGTGGCATGGCTTCTCATTTGGGCGTACTTCTAGATATACCGACCATTGGCTGCGGAAAAACAAAACTGCTTGGCGAATATATGCCACCACCGGAGTTCAAAGGCGCCAGCAATGATTTAATTGATAATCAGCAGTGCATAGGAAAGGTACTGAGAACTCAAAACGGGATTAAACCCGTATTTGTTTCTATTGGTCATAAGATCAGTCTTACAACCGCTGTAGATTGGGTAAACAAACTCACACCCAAATATCGCTTGCCAGAAACTACCAGACAAGCAGATCAACTCGTCAACCGGTGTTTAAAAGCACTTTAACTTCATTTGCCAGTAGCAAAAGCGGCGCCTCAGTTATTTGTCTTCTGATTCACAGCTTCGACGCCAAGCCGCTGGCGTCTGGCCGAGATGTTTTTTAAATTGACGTATGAAGTGGGTTGTATCACTCCACCCTAACTGCTCAGCTAATTGACTTATTGGCAAGGACGTATGCAGTAATTGCGAACATGCTTGAGATAACCGTTTCTGCGTAATCCACTGTCCCACGGTAAACTCCGTTTCTTTTTTAAATAGAGCCGCTAAATAAGGCGCACTGACATGTACGGCATCACTCACTTGTTTAAGCCCAATAGGTTGTAAATAATTAGCCTGTATATAGGTCATCGCTTTGATGACTTTCTCGTTATAGCGCGTGTGATGAAGGTCGCTTTGACCGGCTCTGTTCAATTCATTAAGCAAAAGTACAACAAAGCTTCGCTGCACATCCAAGCTAAAGCCCTGCTTATTCCCTGCCATTAACTCGTAAAATAAGACTTTAATAAATTCGCGTCTACTTAGCTCTGTATTGAAAGCTGGCAACGCCCCCTGTTTGACATTTTCAAAGGGAGCCATTAACTCGCTGTTTGTCAGATCTAAGCAATCAGGGCAGAAACTTAACCACAATACATGTAGATCCAGCCCTTTAATTAATGAGTGTGGAACACCTGGTGGCACTACACTAAACATGCCTTCTGACACTTTAAAATCCCGCCGATGCGCAATATCCAACGAGCCCGAAACCAAAAAAGTCAGGACACATTCACTATGGGTACCATGCTTTTGCTCCGTAAGGACACTTATATACTCCTCTCCAACCGCTAAAGTATGCATACACTTCTCACAACCTTAAAATAAGCCGATTTTAAATAAAAAACGCCAGTTATTAGCGCATAAATATTAACATAGAATAAGCCTACATTAAAAAAAGCAGATTTGAGGATAAAGCGATGGTAGATACAGCGCTGAATATTAACTTTTCCATTGTTCTAATGGGACTATCACTGCACGTCTTAATTTGGGATAAGTTGCCTGACTGGGGAACTTGGTTTAATACCTTAATTGCACACCTGCCCAAGCCCTTCGCCTACTTGTATGATGCTTGGCATTGTCCATACTGCTTTGGGTTTTGGGTGGCATTGATACTTCATCTACTCACCGGGCAATATACACTCCTCTCAGCCGAGATGATGCCAGCCTATTTGGGCCCTGTAGCCTTACCACTAGCGTGGTTTTTAGATGCGCTAGTTGGTGCTTTGCTCATTTTATTTGGGAGTTTGTTACTTAAAGCTATTTCAGGGCCCGCCCTAACTGGACATCAAAAAGTAATGGCATTTAAACAAGCTCAGATGGAAAAAAGTAGCTAAGGTTAATAGCAGTTCACCTAATTGAGGGCGCCCAGATAGGTCGCCCGAACGAGTAATAAACAATGAAACCACTCCTTCAGACAGCGCGCTTAGATTTGTATAGCTGTCAGTCACTTATGACCAACCCACATAACGCCGCTGTCATTACTGGGATTTTAACCCCAGATACCGCAGCCTTTTTACCTGCAGACTGGCAAATTTGCCCTGCTGCAAAGCACGCTTTTGATTGGCTTAGTAACAAACTTATTGATTGCGAGATATATTTGGCTCTGCCAACAGGGGCGATGGAACATGAGTCGCTCGAATTGCAAAATGTACCACTCGGATTATTTATCGTTCACTTAGAGCAATCAATCGCCCATATTGGCTATTTAATCAATGCGCAATATTGGCATCAAGGGTATGGCACAGAGCTACTCTGCGGGTGTTTGACATATCTTCGCACCCACTCATTAGTAAAGACCGTATATGCTGGGGTTGACCCGAATAATTTAGGGTCCGTTCGCACGTTAGAAAAGTGCAATTTCCAGCTAGTGAGTAATGGCCCCCAACAAAATACTTTTTACACGCTCAACCTTTAAAACGCATACAATACTTGTGACGAGCCAATGCATTTGGTAATTTGCCAGCGTCAAATTGCAGACCTAGGAATAATCTTGCACTCTATTAATCGCCCTCTTACGCTCACATCGCACACCCACAGTAACATAGAAAGGCTCTATGCTGATTATTTGACCCTAGACTCAGATTACCAAGCTTTAGTGCAAGTACTGGCGGTAATATTCAAGTCCACCTCTACAATTAAAATAAAACAAATATTAAAAAAGCTCACTGAGCAAGGGGTAATAGAGCCCGGTCGACCGATGTCAGCTTTGAGCTCTGAGCTCGCGGTCACACTAGAACAAAACCACTTGGCGTATTGTGACCAACTGAATATCCAGATCAACCCATTGGTCGCAAACCTTGTTACACAGCATGCGCAAAAGCTCGGACGTTTATTGCCTATTTTAAAATGTGCTGAAGAGTATATTCCAGTTCTTAACGCCTATGAATGGGAAAGAGATCCCGAAGACGAAAACCGTCTTACACGGGATTTTTTGTGGTTAGGGCAGTTTCCAAAAGCGAAAGCAAGAATGGGATTTAACAAAAACCCGCAGATACTCGATTTGCAAAACAACGATGCTTTGGTTCAATTTGCTTTTTTCCCATTTCAGTTAGACACCTTTGTAGAGCTGCCTGATGATATGCAATATCAGGCTTTTGCAACATTAACGGCAACCCAAGTACAACTCGGTGCAGATCTCAGCGTCGTTACTAACCTTCTGTATCTTGCAAGCAATGAAAAGCCTAAAAACCAAAACCTTAGACTCTTGCTCGCTGAACACCTATTATTACAAGGCCAGCTGGAGCACGCCAAAGACAGTGTAAAACCAAGCGATATATCCAGTTATGCGCTGCAACTAAAAGCAACAGCGTTGTTGTTTGATGCACAGTTAGCGGCAGCAAATACTCAGTTCAATGCGGCACTTCAAGCACAACAAAAGTACTCCAAAAAGAAACACCCATACTTAAATGGGCTATTTGGGTGGCTACATATGATTTCCCTGCTTGCGACCGCGAATGTTCAAAATGACCATTGTGACCAAGTAATGCAGCTCGCGAGTAATCAACTATCTGACAAAAAAGGGACTAAGACCAATTACCATATCGGCCAAATTTTTGAGTGCCTTGCCGAATCATTGTCCAATAGTGCCCCGTTTATTCCCCAGCTGAAAGAGCACGAGAAAGACTTGCAAAATAGGCCTTTTGACTACTACAGCAGCCAACTGCTCACCGTACTCTCACTGCACTGGTGTAAGCACACACTTACTGATGAGCAATTATCTATATTAGAGCGATGTACGACCTTCTATCGAGCATCAAAGCTGTATTTGTTAGAAAACATCGCTTTACAGCTGCTCGCACATGCGCGGTCATTTCAACTTGAGCAAAGCTTAAAGGTCGACTTTTCCAGACTGATCCAGCAGCAGTCTGAGTGGGACTTGGCATTAGACAAGTTACTTGCCTTGGCTCCGACAAAGCCGGTTGATAGCAATGAGCACGAACAATCCAGCACTCATCAACTCATCTGGATTTTAGAAGAACACCAAGGGCGTGCCCTATTTAGTGCGAAAGTGCAAAAACGCATGCCCTCAGGATGGAGCAAAGGGAAGACAATAACCCTTGAAGAGCTTCATACAGACCACGCGAAGTTGGGCTATCTAACCAATACTGATTTAGCAATCATAGACGCGATAGAGCCTCATAGGCATTGGGAAGGCACAGATTACAAATTAGAAGGTGTACAAGCACTTAATGCAGCGATGCAAGCCCCCAATGTGTATCACGCTTACGATATGCAAGAGCCACTTGAAGTGATTGAGCTTCCCGCACAATTAGCCATATCTGAACGCGGTGCGCAACTGTATTTGACACTTCTAGATTTACCTGATGATTTTAAAAGCCGTCAGGCTGTATATAGCTTTAGGTTTGAATCAAGTAGTAAGTGTGTATTTACACACTTTAATAAGTCACACCTAAAAATTGCCAATATCATCTCAGAAAATGGACTGCTCATCCCTGCAAGTGCAAAAGCAAAGTTAATGGCCAGCATTCAAGCAATTGCACCATTAATGAACATTCAGTCAGAGGTAAGTGATATTGAAATTGGTTTAGAAAGTGTAGAGGCACAGGCGCAACTTGTGATCAATGTTAGCCCCTACCAGCAAGGCTTGTCTTTTCACTGCTTGAGCATGCCATTTGGAGATAAGGGTCCTGCTTTTCATCCAGCAGTGGGTAATGCCAGCATCAGCGCAGAAATTGACGGTAAACGAATTGCCACTAAACGAGACTTAGCGGCAGAGCAAGAGCTACTCGACAAACTGGATGAGCAGTGCCCCGCCTTTTTGGCAATGGCCGATAATCAATTGAGTATCGCTGATTTACAAGACGCGTTGAATGCTTTAGAGCAACTGGAGCAAGCTATCAAAGCTGAGCCACCATTGGCCTTTAAACTACGCTGGCCCAAAGGTCAGAAAATACAATTAACGCAATCTTTGCAAGCGCACCACTTACAGCTTGCTATCGCTAAGAAAAACCAATGGTTCGATATTAATGGCGAACTGAAGATAAACGATAAACAAGTTATCGAGTTAAAAGAGCTGCTAAAGCTTGTTGAGCAGAGTCATGGTCGCTTTATTGAGCTGGACTCACAGCAGGTTGTTGCCCTGTCCCAATCACTACATGATAAGCTCATCAAGTTAAACCAAGGTACTGAGCAAGGCAAGTTTCATCCTTTGGCGAGCCCACTTGTAAAGGAGGCCGCAACCGGGATGAGAATGAAAACATTACATGCTTGGGAGCAGCAATCTCAGTTAATGCAAGAAGCAAATACATTGCAAATCGACTTGCCGCAAGACCTCCAAGCCACATTACGAGAATACCAACAAGCTGGCTATGATTGGGCGATGCGCTTGGCACATTGGGGAGCTGGAGCATGTCTTGCTGATGATATGGGGTTGGGCAAAACCTTACAATCTTTGGCTGTGTTATTAGCAAAAGCAACTAGAGGCCCGAGTTTGATTATTGCCCCAACCTCCGTTTGCTTTAACTGGCAGCAAGAGGCCACTAAGTTTGCCCCCACCTTACGGCTGCACACCTTAGCGCACTTTAAAGCGGGTGAACCCAGAGAAGCCTTACTAAACGAACTGGGTGCGAATGATGTGTTGGTCGTAAGTTATGGCTTATTAGTTCAAGACCTCAAAATCTTAAAACCCATTGACTGGCAAACTATCATTGCTGACGAAGCACAGGCAATTAAAAACCCATTGTCCAAGCGGGCACAGGCTGCGTGTGCTTTGAAAGGAAGATTTAAAATGATCACCACAGGTACGCCTATTGAAAACAATTTGACAGAGCTGTGGTCTTTGTTTCGCTTTGTAAACCCTGGATTGCTTGGTAATTTAAAACGATTTACAGAACGCTTTATTCAACCTATTGAAAATAGAGAAGAGAAACCAATAGCAGCTCGGTATGCGCAGCAAAATCTTAAAACACTTTTACAACCATTCATTCTACGAAGAATGAAACATCAGGTTTTGACAGAGCTTCCTCCACGTACAGAAATTAATATCAATATTGAACTGAGTGATGAAGAACAAACTCTGTATGAAGCGTTGCGACAAAATGCGATAGCCAATATTGCAACAGCCAATGAACAAGAAAACGCAGGTTCCCAGCATCTTACGATGCTGGCTGAACTCACCAAGCTCAGACAAGCATGTTGCAACCCAAACCTAGTTGCCCCAGAGCTGTCGCTTACGAGTACAAAACTTGCAAAACTCAACGAGTTATTGATTGAACTTCGTAATAATGGTCATAAAGCGCTGATATTTAGTCAGTTTGTTGGCCATTTACAATTGCTTAAACAACATTTAGACAAGATTGGGTTCTCTTACCAATATCTCGATGGCTCAACCCCAGCCAAACAAAGACAACACAGTGTTAATGCCTTTGCAAAAGGTGAAGGCGAAGTCTTTTTGATTAGCCTTAAAGCTGGTGGCTCAGGCCTAAACTTGACTGCCGCTGACTATGTTATACATATGGATCCATGGTGGAACCCAGCAGTCGAGGCGCAGGCCTCAGACCGCGCGCACCGTATTGGGCAATCTCGACCCGTGACCATTTATCGCATGATTGCTTCAAACACCATCGAAGAAAAAATTCTCGCCATGCACAACCAAAAGCGAGACCTTGCACAACAAGTGTTGTCTGGCAGTGATACAACCCAAAAGCTGTCTGTGAAAGAGGTATTAGAATTACTGAAAGACACACTCTAAATCAGCATACTGCGTCACATTGCAATAAGTAAAGTTAACTAGAGTAGTTATAAAACATCGAACTGGCCATCATTTAAGATGATGGCCATTAAAGTATGAATTAAGGGTAAGTTACTGTTAACGGTGCTTGTTTAAATGCGCCTGTTTGCGCTTCTGTTAACCCAGTTATCGCAACCATCCCCTGTTGCATCTGCTTAGCGTACTCCGCTTTGCTATAGCCTTGGGCAGCAGCATCATACACACTCCCCAAGATATTAACTTCAAATGCAAAGTTCATCATCAGGTAAGTTTCGTAATCTCGGACGTAACTGTCATGATCTAAAAATTCGCCGTGCTGCATTGGTATATCCCACGCAATTTTGGTTAATACCTTTGAAGTCACAGGATCACTCATATAGCTCAATGTAAAAAATTGCGACAAAAATGCTTTTGCATTACCTCGAAGCGCGCCGAGTTCAAAAGCTTTTCCATAACGATTCCACAACCCAAATTCGGTAGGCGATAACTCCGCGCCTTGCGCAATATCTTCTTTAAATAATAAACGCGTGATATAACCGTCAACAATAAAATGGCCTTTAAATGGAATAGCAACACCAAGGTCGTTTTTATTGGTATGGTATCTGGGATGATCTTCAATTGTATAATCACAGCTGTCCCAATTGCTATTCAAACAGTACACAATATGTCTGTCGTAAATATTCTTGGCCATATTTCTTGGGTGTTCGATTTCCAAGTTATAAGGTAAACCAACTGATATATCTTTTTTTAGCAACCTTAGCAGCGCTGGTTGATGATATTTGAGCTTAGAATAAGAGCGCTTTTCTTC
This sequence comes from Pseudoalteromonas luteoviolacea S2607, assembly GCF_001625575.1. Lineage (GTDB taxonomy): Bacteria > Pseudomonadota > Gammaproteobacteria > Enterobacterales > Alteromonadaceae > Pseudoalteromonas > Pseudoalteromonas luteoviolacea_E. The sequence goes on along the minus strand of NZ_AUXV01000007.1, from coordinate 294,831 downwards.
ACCGTTTATTTGATGAAAACCAAACAATATTATTTCCACCTCATTGCCCTGTTCAATGAGGCCTAAGGCTTTTTCGACTGGAATATGAACTGCCCAAGAGGACCTTTTGCTCTCACCTAAACCGAAGTGACGACCACATAAAAATGCCTGATTATCTGTTGAAACGCTTGTATAACCCCAATCCAGATCCTGAGATGCAAATCGCGCACTTAAATTCCTCACACCACCTACATCAACAATATCAAACCCCAAAAAACGTACGCCATCTTCAATAATTTGCGCAGCCCCTAATTCTTCAAACACACCTGCAGTGCCTACTTCTGTAGAGGGGTCGCCATTCACATACCTTGAGCACGCATTGTCTATAACTGCCAGATTGGCATGCCCTAATTTAGAGAAAAATAGAACAGAAAATATTAAAATACCCGGTATAAATTTCATTGTCAGATCCTTGTAAATAACACAATTAAAATTTCCATGAGTGAATTCTAACTCCGTACACTCATGTATAGATTACCGAACACAACAACTAAAACAAACCTTTTTACTACATTTAATTAACCAATAATTAAAATAAAAACTAAGAAAATCGTATTTAGTGTAGTAACTTGCTTACTACTACCGGCGTGCAACAGTAAGAAAACCTCAGTCATGAGCAATATAAAAAATTAAAGAAGGTGAGTATTTTTCAATTAATCGGTCATGTTACATCGACAGAATATGGTTCACTCCAAATAACGAACAGCCAAATATCACAAAAAGTATCACCTCATCGAAAAACAGAGCTGCAATGAGCATTACGCTTACCGAGTTAGGGCTTTGAGCTTCTGGGCTAGCCTAGCTTGAAAAATGACAAGATTGAAAAAAATGTAATTTGCACGGGCCAATTACAACTCAGGTGTTGAATTTTGATTCACTTATTGAAACAATAAAGAACAAAATAACAATTATTCCTATTCTCATGAGCCTTCTCGCTATTATCCCTATATGGGTTGCATCACTGCTGTTGTATCTGGCCAGCCCAAAGCAATACTTGATCAACAAGCCAGCACCTAAGTGGTTAAGTTACCTCTTAGCGCTGTGTTTATATGGTTTTGCAAATGCTTTATTCGCACAGAGTTATCCTATGGTATCCGCATTACTTGCTAGTTTTGTTGTACTGATGATGGGGCTTGTTGGTGTCACCATATTGGCTGGTAAATCAAAGCGCTTGTTTATGACAACTTCCATTTTATTACTCACAATATGCTCAACCGTTGGAGGCATCATTCATGTGGCCTAAAACAATACTGGGATTTATATTTGGCTTGTTGATCTCAGTCTCTATTGCACTGAATACGAATCTCATTTTACCCTTTGCTGAGGATACTCGATTACTCATCGGCCTTATCTTGGGGTTTCCTATTTGGGCCAGCATTATGGTGTGGGTTTATGCCTTTGAAACAACGCTTAAAGCTTCCAAGTACATGCTTTTAGTACTCTTGCCCTCAGCTCTACTCAACGTTTTTTTGATGGTGTAACACTATGAAAAGCCAAACACTTAAGTCACTTACAAATGCACACGCATGGATAGGCCTGATTATTTCTTTTGTCTTATTTATTGTGTTTATAGCGGGTTCTATTAGCTTATTCAGAGAAAATATAGAAACGTGGGAAAAAGTATCACTGATAGGTGAGCATTCACCCCATGCAAGTCAAGTATCATACGATACCGTAGTTGCAAAGTTAGATGAAAAGTATGAAGTAGATACTCATCACATCTTTTATCTCTACCAGCCCACAGAAAGAAATCCATTCTTGCAGGTGTATTTTGCTGCTGAACTCGATGAACCTCACCCCCAGACAGGTGAAGACCATCAAGATATGTATCTGTTACTCGATCCTATCAGCGGCGACATTATTGCCGATGCCAATAACTTTCAATTTGCCAACTTTGTTTATCATTTGCATTATGACTTGGGTGCAGGGCGAATTGGCTTATATTTCGTAGGCATCATAACCTTGTTCTTTTTTGTGGCGCTGATCAGTGGCGTGGTCATTCACTGGCGTAAATTGTTTAAAAACTTTTATCAATACCGTCTCGGTGCAAACAAGGACAAATGGCTCGATGCACATAACTTAATTGGCACCATGGGCTTACCTTTTCACATTATGTATGCATTTACTGGCTTGGTTTTTAATCTTGTCATTATTTATCAAATCTCGTATGCAGTAATACTGTATCAAGGCGATCAAGGCAAGGTTCTACAGGCAGCAGGGTTCAATGAACCTCACATAGAAGAAGTGGACATTCGTATGCCCATGCAAGGTATTGATGAACTCTATTCAAGGGCTATGAGTGAGTTAGGCAATGTTACGCTTCGTCGCATGATGATAGAGCACTTTGGTGACGAGAGCGCTGTGCTGGTATTTATGGCTAAAAGTAATGATGAATTTTCAAATGATGTAGAAGTACGATACGCCTTAAAAGACCACCAGCAAGTTTATATTACGCAAGATAATTACGACAATAATTTACGTGGGGGCTTGGCCACAATTGCAAGTTTGCACTTTGGTGATTTTGCAGGTTACGGCATGCGAATTGCTTTCTTTATTCTTGGCTTAGCCACAGCTTATATCATCATTACAGGCAACTTAATGTGGATAAGCAAACGTGCAAAGCAGAAAAAGCAAAGTAAACGCAGCCTCGCGTTTGTAACCCGGTTAACATCTGGTGCCTTCATTGGTTGTATGTTGGCCATCGCGCTCGGTGCAATTGCGTCAAAGCTCATACCACTCGAAGCGATAGGACGCATGACGACTATACACAGCATCGTGTATGTCAGTTTCTTCGTATGTACTTTAATATCGCTATTTATCAAGCAGCAAGATGTCTTTTGTAATTACTTACTCAAATTTTCAGGTTTAGCCTATGCATTTGCTGCATTATTGAATATGCCCAACTATCTGCATTACGCTGATATACTATCTAGTCACGTGCTTTTAGACCTCGTAATTGTTGATATTATGTTCTTTACTATTGCGTCTCTGTGCTGGTACAGCGCGAAAAAATTTGAAAAGCGTGCGGAACAATTGCAACAAGAATTACATGCTATGGGCTCAGAGTCAGCGTTAAACTCATAACTGCTATACAGTTATAGATAAATAGGGAGCCATAAGGCTCCTTATTTATCTATTTATCTATTTATCTATTTATCTATTTATCTATTTATAGTGTATTGCCCTCTTTGTCGATAGCATCAAACTGATGTCCATCTGGCCCACCATCTCTTGCTGGGATCAAGGCATTAATTTCATCACTACCAGCCATTGCTTTAGGGTCAGTCAAAGCTCGTAAAAAAGCCGCCAAATAGTTTACTTGTTGTTGTGTAAAGCCCCGGATAATCGCATCATCCCCTCTATCTGAAGCAGCTCGATTTTGTGCATTAAGTGCTAAAACATAGTCACCTGCTTCGCCAACAACAGTGTCGCATTGGGCTGCACTCAAATGCTGAAATTGTGGCAATTCACAAGTTTCATGTTCGCCATAAAAGCGCTCCAGAGAACCGGTAACATCGGAGTAGTGCTCAATAACACGCTCTAAAGTCGCAAATACCCCTTTGTCGCCATACGGCGCAGTAATACCGACATTTAATAAGCTCGGCATTCTAAATTGATTTTTAAAGTTACCATCTGCCACACCATGCGCGCCTATTTGCGGATACAAGGGCCCTCTTGTTCTCTCCGGCGTAAACATCACACCGTCATGACAATTGGCACAACCTGCGCCAGTGTAAAAGAACACAGCACCGCGCTTTTCATCTGTGGTCAACTTATCTTGTCGACCCTCGATATAGTTGAAAAATGGATTGTCAATGAACAAAAACGAAGCCTGATAAGCAGACATAGCTCTGGCAATACGCATGAAACTTATTTGGTCATCACCAAAGGCCGCGTTAAAGTGGGGCTGCCATTGTTCACTCAACCTTTGTGCAATAAACTCACGATATACCTGAGGTGAGTCAAAGCCGCTTGGGTCACCCATTTCCGCAGGTGCGGTGATAGGAAAGTGCGCCTGTGCCATGAGCAAGCGAAGTGGATCAGTATTGTCCACTTCAGCATTCATTAACCTAGTGACTTCAATCTCAGGTGTTTGAATATCAGCGGTAGAAACACGACCCACCTCACTATCACGATTTGCCTCTCGCAAACGAACTCGCTGGTCCCAAAACATGCTATCGACCCACAACGCAGAATTACAAATTTGTGGCGAGTTTCTTCCCACTCTCGGCACCACAGCACCGTCACTACGCCCCAAGCCCATCAAATCCGCATTTTCTGCATTTACCCCAATAGACAGTGATAATCCATCACTGCCACACCCTTGTGCCGGGTGATGGCAAGATGCACACGATGTATCATAATTTTGACTCAAGGCTTTGCTAAAATACAGCCGTTTGCCTAGCTCAATCAAGTTAGCATCTTCTTGGCGACGGTAGCGGGCGACATAGGCTTGCATATCTTCCAGCCCTTGTTGCAGAGTGTAATGATCAATCAGCTTATCCATACAGCTATCAAGTGCTTCATCTGAGATCTCATTCAGATCGTTTGTACCGCAATGATCTGCTAGTCGCGCAATCCCCACTCGAATGACGGAACCATTGCGCATGCCATCGTTCTCATCAGAGCTTAAAGTTTTAATGGTATCTGAATTTGAGGGCAAACTTGAAACTCTATTTTTACCTCTTGTAAACGCCATAACGTAGTAAGTGTGCTCAGCACCTGGTACTGCATTGGTATCCACAAAAAACGTCTCTTTTGTCCGGCCTATTCGTTTGCCATCACGAAATACCCGATATCCTTTAATATCGTCAATACTAACTGGAGCCTGCCAACTTAAACCGACCTCTGTCGCTGAATGAACTTTCGCAATCAGCTGCTTAGGTGATACCGATTCTATTGTCGAGACCGCAGACACATAAGTCGGCACGGCAAATAAAGCAGCCAACATCAATCGCCTTATTAAGGGCCGATAGTAACTTCCAAACATCGTATTTCCTCCGTAACGATTTATCCCACTTCCCAAAAGTGGTGTATTGGCCCACCAGTCTCGGGCGCCTGTCACCCAATTAGATTTAAACGACAACCCTAAATAGGTACATAATGTAATTAAAATCAAATAATTAGACTGGCAGACACAATAAATCGAAGCATGAAACTGAAATAAGGAAAAAATATGGAGAAACCTCAAAAAACCAATACAAAACAACCAGAAAAAATACCATTAATAAATATAAAAGCATGAAAATAAGGGCAAGTTAATACTGCTATTCCACTAGTTAAAGGTTGTGTGGCGAACGTTTGAAATAATGACTTAGACTAGAAAGTTCGGCCCAAATTATGAAATAATGAACCTATATTGGAAACTACCATGCACCTCTGAATAAATGGATTTGATTTATCATAAGGATTCAACACTCGCGCTGGCATCATTGCTGTTTATCATTACGCTTATTCCAGCCAAAATCACTGTACGATTTATTGATGCAGACTATGGAAGTATGGCTCGCTGTACTATCGTCGTATTAATCGCCACCATCACTATGTTGTTTTCTCTTCAAGCAATCGAATCACTTGTTAGCATGGTCTTTGTTTTTATTTGGATGATGTTTGTGTTTAATCGGACGCTGGGCTTGTCGAAATCTTGGAGTGGGATTATCACTGTGTGGGTGGGGTTGATACAACTTGCAGCCCTACATGGGCTGCAGCAATTTGGCTTCCACTGGTAAAATGGAAAATTAGCCCAGGCCTATCAACCCGGGCGTATGATGTTCTTATTCATTCGGTGTGAATAGATAGCTAATGGAAGTGTAAGATTGGTATTCTGGTAAAGAAAACCTAAAGACACCCTCTTTACTCGCTAAAAACGACCGATAATCATTCAACCCCTGAGGTGCATGAGGGTGCGCCCATAGTAATATTGAGAACTCTTTAAGGGCTGAAAAATCGGCACCTTCGAAGTCCAATGCGTCACCAAACTGAAAATCTGGCAGCGTTCCTGCAACATTACCTTGCACTTCCCACCCCACTGACAGCCCGTTTGTAGTAGTAAAATCAAAATTCAACCTCAACATGTGTAGCCTTTTATCTACATGGCTAAAGTCATAGCTAAAATTAAAGTTGTTATTGACATTGCCTGCAAAAAAGACGGAACCGAAATCATGATTGACATTGACCGGTAGCTCCACATCAACGGTACCATCATCTGCAATCACTGTCCGAGATACTATATATGAACTCGTATTAAAATCACTGCTCCCAGTGTACAAGTCTTCATGTCGGGATATTCGATAATTAAAGGTCGATTCTAAACTTGGGAATACAAATGGCATGTAATCTTCTGGTACGAAAAAGCCCATGTCATAGGCGCCATTGGTGCCTTCTGGCTCCAAAGACATAATTCTCGCAGAGCCATCGCTGATATATGATTTTGTGGAAACCTTTATTCCCTCATGGGTAAAAGCTTCACTTTTTAAACTATCAAAGCTCACGTTTTTGACTGGTATTCTTGCAGCAACGGCTTCATCACCTGACGGGGATACGAGCGCAAAATGATGAGTGCCATTACTTTCACACTTAGGCACGCCTATCGTGTGACTGCTGTTACTCAATGCGTGTTCAAGAACCCTATTCTCATCAACCAACTGGTAACCGGGGTACACAGCCGCCAGTTCACTTAGATCTACATCAACGGTGTCACAGGAGTAATCACTTTCAATTGGACATGTAGGGTGTGAACCTGGCCTTGCAAAGTATATTGTGCCTAGGTTGACACCTTCATCTATTTCCATAAAAGTAAATACTTTGTTGGTATCTGCTCCTGCACCTGCGCCAATAGCGGACACGTGCTTTGCAGCTTCTGGGACTGTACCCGTATACTTGCCCTCGGCGTCAGTTTTCGCTGTTGCAACGACCTCTCCATTGGCGTTGTGAAAAACGATATCAATATTTGGCTGCACTTCGTCTTTTTCACAACCTCTGTATGCAGTCTTTAGTTGAATCGTTTTTTCTGCCACTTTCTCTACGGTGGGCGTTAACGGGTTATTTTCCGACTTTTTATCTGACGAAGAACCACCGCAGCCACCCAGAGATAAAATTATCGCAGCGCTAAGCAGAGAGCGAGTTAGAGTTATTTTTTTCATTTTAATTTCCTATCGAAACGAGCACGCGATTTTATCATGTTAACTTTTATAATTGATGCTCAAGAATGAGTATATTCATGAATTATAAGCAGTTATTGTAAACGAATGTAATAATGTCCCTCTTGAGTAGATTAGGCCTCGTTAATTTAGCGACGAATTACTCCACCAATTTTTCTTTACAAGTCGCTTAAAGTTTTTAGTTTACTGTCTAAATTTTTTCATCAATCGCTATTTAAGAAGTTGTCCGTTGTCCGCCCACATTGACTGTCCGCGTACTGTCCGGTGTCCGTCCTACTGCGCTTACCAAAGCGACCAAAAACCACAAATAAACATACAAATCAAATAGTTAAAAGTTGGCACAACAGTTGATATAGAAAAGTAATAATAAATATGCTCAAGGAATCAGATGCCATGATCCGAAACACATCTCGTCAAGATAAGGTAATTGCTCACAGATCCACCTCTAAAAAGTGGCTAATCGCGGGTATTACGAGCGTCGGCATGTTAAGTGCCGTCGCCCTATCACTAGACAGCTTTTCACAGTTGCTTTCAGCTGAACAAGTGATTTCAAGCCAACAATTAAAAACCGCTAAGGTCGTGCGTGGTGACATACTGCAAGATATTCGCGTTGAGGGCCGTACCCTTGCGGCGGTTAGCCCTTCACTTTACGCCATCGCACCCGGCACCGTGACCTTGCATGTAAAAGCTGGCGATGCAATTAGTGCAGGGCAAACACTCGCGAGCCTAGACAGTCCAGAATTACGCAATCAACTACTGCAAGAAGAGGCTACATTGCAGCGCTTAGAAATGGATGTGAAGCGTCAACAAATTACAATAAAGCAGCAGCAACTCGACAACACACAAGCAATGGAACTTGCAAAAGTTGAGCTGGAAGCCGCACAAAGTGAAATGGCTCGTGCTCAAGCTAGTATCGAAAAACAAATCATTTCAAAGCTTGAGTTGGAACAAACCATGGTTGAACTTAAACGTGCTGAGTTAAAAGAGCGACACGCAATAGATAGCTTAAAGCTATCTCAGGAACAACTGAGTTTTGAGCTGCAAAGTACCCAACTTGATTTAGACCGCCAGCGCCACTTGGTTTCTGATCTGCAACGTAAAGTAGACGCGCTCAAACTCACTTCACCACTCAATGGTATTGTTGGCAATATAAATGTTCAGCAAAAGCAACATGTGCAGCGCGATGCGGAGTTAATGTCATTGGTCGACCTCCGAGAATTGGAAGTCGAAGCGTATATTCCCGAAAACCTTGCTGACGACCTCGGAATAGGATTAGCAGCAAAAATCCAAATTAATAATCAATATTTCCCAGCGACCCTGATGGCCATTTCTCCAGAAGTAGAAAATGGACGAGTGTCTGGCCGTATTCGTTTTGAGCAGCAGCCAGAAAACCTCAGACAAAACCAGAGAGTAAATGCCCAAATAATTATTTCACAAAAGCAAGATGTGCTGAAAGTAGAGCGTGGTGCCTTTGTAGAAACGGGATCTGCCAGAACAGCTTACCGTGTAGCAAACGGAAACGCATATCGAACCTCAATACAATTGGGGGTGAAAAGTATTAAAGAAGTTGAAGTCAAAGATGGCTTACAGGTAGGCGATACCATAGTAATATCTAGCCTATCGCCGTTTGGGCAAGCGCAACAAGTCATCTTAAGCGAATAAAATAAAAAGGAACAATCATGCTAAAAATGAACAACATCAGCAAAATATATCGTACTGACTTGGTAGAAACTCACGCGCTTAGTGGCGTTAACCTAACGATAGAAGAAGGGGAGTTTATCGCTGTGACAGGCCCTTCTGGATCTGGAAAAACGACCTTCTTAAATATTACGGGGTTATTGGAAACCTTTGAAGAAGGCCAGTACATACTGGATGGAGAAGATGTTAGCCAGTTGCAGGATAAGCACTTGTCTCGCCTTCGCAACGAGAAAATCGGATTCATATTCCAGGGATTTAACCTGATTTCTGATCTGAACTTGTATGACAATATTGAAGTACCACTCATATTTAGAGGGCTCAGCAAGCAGACTCGCAAGCAGCGTATCGAAGAAAGCTTGGAGTTGGTCGGCTTAGGCAGCCGAGCACAACATTACCCAGCCCAACTGAGCGGCGGACAACAGCAACGCGTTGCAATCGCACGGGCCCTTGCTGGAAAGCCACGGTTTTTACTTGCAGATGAACCAACCGGTAACTTAGACACGATGATGGCACGTCAAGTCATGGAGTTACTACAGGAAATCAATCGACAGGGCACCACGTTAATTATGGTGACCCATGACAATGAGCTAGCACAGCGTGCCCATCGAAATATTCAAATATTAGATGGTCAACTCAGCGATATTGCAAAAAGCCAGTTAACAGATTTAGCGGTTTAAGGGGGTGTTATGAACGACCTAATACACCTTGCTTGGCAGGGGTTTAAGCAAAAATCAAAACTGACGACTTTAATGGTCGCAAACCTTGTGATAGGTATCACTTTACTGCTGACTATGAGTACAATCATTTCACAAAGTGGCCACTCTGCACTGTCACATAAACTAGAGCAATTACATCATGTCAGTTTAAATTTCATGGATGCAGAATTTGATAGAAGGCATGCACTTAGAACGCCTCCCATGACTTATCGGGATGCACAAGCGCTGACACTTGCATATAAACAAGGGGACATTGACCTTGAAGGATTGAGTTTTAGCTATACCACGTCATTTGTATTAGATGTTGCAGACAAAAGCGCGCGTCCTTTGGATGCCACCAGCTCAGCTGTAGATCGCGCATTTTTCTCAATGATGCAAACCCCTTTTATATACGGTAATGTCTGGGATGAGAGCATGCATGATGCAGCGGTGATCGTGTTGGATAAAAAAGCCAATGATCACCTTTTTGCCGGTCAAAACTCAGTGGGAAATTTAGTTGTTATCAACAACCAGCAATTAGCAGTGGTTGGGGTAATTGACTTATCAAATCATACTTATCGCTTTCAGAATATTAGCTTTAGTAATAGAGAAAATGACCTCGCGTTTGTTCCCTTAGGATATGCGACAAATCACAATCTGCCGCGGGTTGGATATATGCCCTGTATGACCAAAGAAGAGTCGTCTCGCACTGGGTATCGTCAATACAATATGAGCGGGCTAAAAACAGCCGAATGTGGTTTCATTCATACTTGGGCAGAAGTGTCTCCAACGCAAAGTGAGGAACAGTTAGGTAACTTAACGCTATGGCTAAGAAACTATACACAGCAACAAAATGACCAAGGCCGTTTTACACATACAGAGCCTTATTATTTACAGTCATTAAAGCTACTTCACGACACGATTTATGATTTTATGGATTGGGAGCGAGTCTATCTTAATTTCGCTTACTTGTTATTCGCAATTACCCTCGTAAATACCGTTGGTATTTTATTGGCTAAAAATCAACATCGCGCAAAATTAGTTTCACTTTATCGTGCACTGGGTGCAAATAGAGCCTACATAATAAAAATTCAAGTACTCGAATTACTGATAAGCGCGACTCTCGCTATCCTTTTGGGTGTAGTTGGCGCACAACTTGGATTGTATGTCATGTACTTGCTGGCACTTTACCAAATGGACTATGTCGGAGTGGCCGAGCAAGTTCAAAAGCTCTACTCGATGGACCTATTTTTTGCACTTAAGGCAGCCGGCGCTATCTATTTAACCATTCTCGTAGCTGGTTTATTCCCCATCATTAAAGCCAGTCGTATCGCACCTGCATCACAATTAAGGGGGTAACACCATGGCTATTAAACATATTTTAAAATTGCTACTCAAGCACAAAAGTATTTCGCTTCTGATCACATTACAAATTGCCATCGCGGTTACCATCGTGGGGAACACCAGTTTTATTAGCTATCGTACACTGCAAAACTGGCTTATCCCCTCTCATATCGCTGAAGAACAGATTATCAATGTTTACACACGTGTATTTGATAAAGAGCTGGATCAAAGTGCTTTAATTGAAAGAGATCTTTACAACCTGCGCGCATTACCTGAGGTCGAATTTGCCAGTTATGCTGCGAATGAGCTAGTACTTGCTACCGTAAATGGTCGTAATTTTGCCCACAATACACTAGATAGAGACCAGCAAGGCGCACATCTCGCGCTATTTTCACAGTCTCAGCAAGGTGTCGAGGCACTAGGTTTAAACATCACGCAAGGGCGTAATTTTTATGACACGGAATACATTTTTTCTGACGGAGAGCAGGAAAGAAGAGCCAGTGTGGTCCTTATCAGTGATGCACTCGCTGCCACTTTATTTGAAAAGCAGAGTGCTCTAGGGCAAACAATTTACTTGCACAATGAACGACTGCCCTATCAGATAATCGGTACTTACACAGATATGATGCTGGGCGAAAGCGCAGTGTACAACGATAGCTGGTATCACTCCGCCGTGATACCAGAGGCACATTACGCTCAAAATAGCCAAGTTAATTATATTCTTAGAGTACAGAAAGGCAGTACAGAACAAACCCTAGAGCGCATTGAAAATCTTTTGTTCAACGAGCAAGGGCGGATTGTGAAGCAAGTTGAATATGCTGCTCGTGCTAAAAAGCGTCTGTGGGACGGTCGCAGTACGTTTGCTTTTATCATGATGGGTATCAGCGGGATCGCAATTTTAGTCACGGGAGTTGGTATAGTGGCACTGGTTTCTTTTTCGATTTCAGTGCGAACAAAAGAAATTGGCGTACTAAGAGCCTTGGGAGCCAGCCAATCCAGAGTGATGAGATCCCTACTCGTTGAAAATAGCCTACTGGCTTTTGCGGGTATCGCTATCGGTCTATTCGCCGCATTGTGGCTCAATCAATATTTTGTCACAAACCTTAGAATACAAGGACTAATAGTCCCTTGGTTAGCAGCTATTGTCGCCATAGCGGTTTGGTTACTGAGCGCCTTTGCAGTCTATATACCGGCTAGAAAAGCAGCTAGAATAGCCCCAGCTCAAGTAACGAAAACTAATTAATAAAAATAACAAACCAGCACTTTTGAGTGCTGGTATCTGAGTTTTAAAGTTATGCAACATAGAATACTTGTTATCGATGACAACCAAGATGTAATTAAAGCACTCAAACTGCTTTTTTTACTTAACGATATTGATTGTGATGGTGCAACCTCGCCAGCTCAAGGCTTGGCCATGCTCCAAAATTCAACTTATGACCTCGTCATTCAGGATATGAACTTTACCTCTGATACAACATCTGGGGTGGAAGGAAAAACGCTTTACAAAGATATCCGTCAACTTAACCCAGATTTACCTATTATCCTCCTGACCGCATGGGCAAACCTAGAGATGGCCGTAGAGCTTATCAAAGATGGGGCTGCTGACTACTTAGAAAAGCCGTGGCGAGAAGAGAAACTACTGGCGTCGGTTAACCAACTTTTAGAAATGTACCGCTTAGAAAAAGCGCAGTTTCAGCAACAACAACACGCCATTGCACGTGCAACCAAGTTGACTGATAAGTTTGATTTGGCAGGACTCGTTTGTGCTGATCCCGCCATGCTCAGTTTATTGGAAGTCGCTACCCAAGTCGCGCATTCAGATGCGCCGGTTTTAATTACTGGCCCCAACGGTGCTGGTAAAGAAAAGATTGCCGAGGTCATTGTCGCCAATAGCCCTTATCGTGACGCACCATTTATCAAAGTGAACGCAGGAGCATTGCCTGCGGATTTGATAGAAGCGGAGTTATTTGGCGTAGTCGGCGGTGCTTATACGGGCGCGACTAAGAGTCGTATTGGTCGATTTGAAGCGGCGAATGGCGGCACACTATTTTTAGACGAAATAGGCAACCTGCCTCTTTCTGGTCAGCAAAAGCTACTGCGGGTATTACAATCAGGGGAATTTGAGCCCGTTGGCAGTAGCCAAACTAAACGCGTTAAAGTGCGCGTGTTAAGTGCCACAAATGCAGATCTTGGTGCAGCAATTGCGCAAGGCCACTTTAGAGAGGACCTGTACTATCGCCTTAATATGATTGAGCTTAACCTTCCTCCTCTGGCGCAGCGACCCGAGGATATTGTGCCTTTGGCCCATCACTTTATCGACCATACTAAGCAGTTGAGTGCTGGTGCTCAGCATGCATTAAAACGCTATCACTGGCCAGGTAATGTCAGGGAATTACAGAATGTAATTGGTCGAGCCACACTGCTTGCGCAAGGTAAAGTCATTGAAGCGCAAGATCTGGGGCTACAGATCAAACAATCTAGCTCTGCCACTTCATCAGAGTTGTCAGCGCAAGATATTCGTACAGCCCTACAAGCCAACGATGGTAATGTAACCCATGCGGCCAAGAGCTTAGGGCTCAGCCGCCAAGCAATGTATAGGCGAATGGACAAGTTTGGGATCGCACGTTGATGAAACTTAAGGTGTACTCACTAGCTGGAAAAATGGCAACCTTTTGCATCGTGGCTATTTTTATTTTGGTCGCAACTCAGTCCGGATTACTCTTTTTGGGCGCACCATTTTACGTTGCTACGGCTGGTTCACTTTTGCTGGTAGTCCCGCTCGTATTTTTGTATTGCGAAGTCGTGTTTAGGCAACATAAACACGTCATAGACACGCTTACGAACGGGCTAAAAAGCATTAATGATGAAGACTTTTCAATCCGTATTGCCGAACACCGAAACTATGAGTTAAGAGATCTGCTGCGCATGTATAACACGTTAACGAGCAGTTTAAGACAACATCGGCAATCTTCCAATCAACGTGAAATTTTGTTAGACAGTATCGTTCAAGCATCACCTATGGGTATTATTTTACTGGACACCTTCCACCACATTGTCTATTCCAACAATGAAGCTGCACAACTATTAAAAAGCCCGAAGCTAGAAGGGATGGCGCTGCACCAAAGTATCAAAAAGTTACACCCTAATTTACAGGTTGCGATCACTGAGCAACAAACTGGCCTAATTAGCTTTGAACAACATGACCTAAAACAAAGTTACTATTTAAGTTTTAAGCAAGTCACGTTAAATCAAAAGCCTCACCAGCTATTAATCTTTAAAAACGTTTCCCATGAGCTCAGCCAGGAAGAGATTAATATGTGGAAAAATGCAATCCGCTTAATCAGTCACGAGTTAAATAATTCTCTTGCGCCTATTAGCTCGCTCACCACTTCTGCCAAAACGATGGTAGAACAAAACAAGCACCTTGAATTATTACCCGATATTTTGCAAACCATAGACCAACGGACTACCCACCTCAGCGAATTTATTGCGCAATATGCGCATTTTGCTAGGCTGCCCAAGCCCAATTTCGCATACCATGATTTAGCGCCGCTTTTTGACCAAGTAAACAAGCTGTACCCCTTTGAGATGCTGGCTTCATTGCCTGTTGCACGCGCATACTTTGACATAGCACAAATGGAGCAGGTGCTCATTAATATCCTAAAAAATGCCCATGAGTCGGGCAGCCCGCCTCAAGAGATCGCAGTTAAAGTAGTCAAAGATTACACTCGTCTAAGAGTTGCGGTCGTTGACAGAGGCACAGGGATCATCGACGGAAATCATCATCAGGCCCTACAACCTTTCTACTCTACTAAATCGGATGGCACTGGTTTGGGTTTGAGCCTATGCAACGAAATAATTTGCGCACACCAAGGCCTCATAAAGCTAAAGAATAGAGAACGAGGGGGGCTAATGGTTGAATTTGATATCCCTTTACAGGACACTAAATACAATTAAGGATTTGCATCTGACTTTAGGTGCCCAATAGGATGGCCCATGACCTCTTTATATCGCTTTGCATTTACATGTCTGTACCCTATTACTCTTGTAGGCTGCCAAATAACATCTATTGTTGAAAAAGAGCCAACTTCCTCAGTGGAAGCACCTTGCTGGCTGCAAGCACCCGTGCAATCCAACCAAGTCGGATTCATTGGTACAGCCGCACCATTCAGCGCAACTCAAAATGGCTCTTTAATTGCGAGCCGCAAGCGCGCTTTAGTGAGATTGCTAGAGCACTATGCAATCTCTGAAATCGATATTGAATTGAGTAAAGTCACGCATGACTCAAAGAGTATTTCCTTAGAAAATGGGCAGGTAGTCTATTTTTCGGACCCTCATATAACAGCAGATACACTCTACAGCTATGCGAGTACGTCAGCGCTCACAACCAATAAACAATGCCAATCTGTTGAGTGTGATTTTTCTCAGTGCCAACCATCATGGTTATGCCAGAATAATCATAATAGTGTCATTGGTGTAAGTTATTACACCGCATTTGCACACCAACAAATTCCCATGAGTGCGCAAAATGCCAAAATTCTTGCAGGCTATCTGAGTCAAGCGAGAGTAAACGTTAAAGAGCAATTACGCGAAAGCTATGCATCTGATGCGCAATCTCAATCCAAATACGCTTTAAACCTATCTCGTCAGGGCGACGTTTCCGCACAGAAAATAGAGCAGCCGATACTCATGACTAACAGCTGTACATACGGCGCAACGCTATTTGCTAACTACAGCCTCCCTACACAACAAGAAGTACCTCTTTCAACCCCTATTAACTGGCGCGAAAGACAAGAGTTTGAAGGAAGAAGTATTGTTTTAGGGAACTTTGGTGAAGATGGCACGATAGCGCCTGATAACCTCTTAAGTAGCGCCATCAAATTCGCTATCCGAGATGCCCTAGTTGAGCTTGCAAAAATAAAAGGTATAGAAATCTCTTCAGATACTACGTTGGTACAAAATGAGGGCCGCTACTTTTTAAACAATACCTATTATACCATCGCACAGACTGTAAATGGCAGCCTACTTGATATCCAAATCAATTATAAAGATGGGTTTCCTAACGTCTATGTCTGGCTGTTAGAGGGTAGCTAAACGCAACTCGATTGCTCAGTAAGGGCAACTTCGGCCCCTACTGAGCTAATTGTATTGCGGTTACCTTCCGCCACCACACATTAAACTAAGCCCTTCACAGCTGTAGCTGACTTCTTCTTCCTCTAACCCTGAAAAGTCTAAAGTGCTATACCCACCATCCGTAGGCTGTGATTGCGAGGCGTTGTTCATATCACATGCCCCTTGGGCTTCCCACATCGATGGCGCCGCTGATGGACTTAAATTCTTATTCCAGTAATGAGCTGTGTACACTATGCCGTTATAGGTTACTTTTTCGCCCCCAGAATAGGGCTTGTTTTGATACCACTCTTGCGGGCAGTCAGGTGTGCGCCCGGCATGTAAATACGAAAGTGCCTTTGCGAAATTAGGCAAGCCATATCCATAAACATTGTCATGTCCAGAAGAGCCTAAATCGTAACTCGTCTCTTTAATCGCATTAATGATGTCTGTATTACTCCATTGTGGATTTTGAGACCACAATCTTGCTATACCGCCGGAGATAATAGCTGTCGCCTGTGAAGTCCCTGCACCTACAACATAATTGCTATGGAAGCTGCTTATATTCAGCGTGATATTTGAGGTATCACCTACAACAGGCCATTGATGAACAAGTAACGTCGGAAACTCTGTGTAATAGTCTAACCCCTTAACGGAGCCAGAAGTATTTTGCGGATAATCAATCACTAAAACTTTACCATTTGCCGCTTTACAACTACTTTGTGCATTACTTAGTGCAACTCTGGTATTGTAAGAAAGCGTGCGCTCAGCAATTTGCTGCTCAACATCTTCTGTAGTCAAAGAGTATATGCATTGCGCAGGTAAGGTTGCTTGCATAGAGTGGCTGTTAACACCCACATCAATTTGCGTATAGTTAATCAACTCTTCAGCTCCGCTGCCTTGCTGAACACCGACTTGCTGCACAGCAAAGTGGCTGCGATTAGCTGTAGAAATGATTTTACTGCCTGGCGCGACTAAATCAATTTCGCCATTAGCTGGAGAGAAGGACGCCGCCACACCGTTAGTGTCAAGTGCACCGATAGATAATACGTTGTGATATGACGCAGGATAGTGCAGTGAATCATTATGTAATCCACTTAACTTTTTGAGCTGTGAGCCATGGTTACCCGCAGCCGCGACAAATATCACGCCCCTATCGTATGTTAAGCGGTCAATCACAGCCATTGTCATTGGCGAGAATTGATCCCCACTTAACGACATATTGATAACTTTAGCACCAGAGTTAGCACAAACTTCTATAGCTTCAATTAAACTACCACCAGAAATTGAAGAGTTTTTACCATGTGCGGTTCTAATAAGCTTGTGTACTTGTAGTTTGGCAACCCCTTCACTGAGCGCCCCTTTAACGCCAATTCCATTGCCTTGAGCTGCAATGATCCCCGCCATATGCGTGCCATGACTCAATGCATCCTGATTCCAAAATCCAGCATATACGCTGTGATAACCATTTATATTGTTGGGTAAATCTGGATGTGCGCTGTCAACCCCAGAGTCGATAATACACACTGGAATTTCGTTCAATGCTATGGGTAAACTATTAATACCTGTTGCTCTTAGCCAATAGGGTTCAAGTTCGCTGTTGTTAAGCGTGTCTAGACTGTGTGAGCTATTTTGAAGATAGTCGAGTGAATTGTTACTCAACGACAGGCCATAGTCAGGTTCCAGTATGACGCCATTTACGTGTTCCAGCCCAGCCACCTGCTGAGCGGATAGATAACCTTGCGCAATATAGTTGTTACCGTTACGTCCAATGACTTTCAAAGAACTGAGCACATTGGGTGATAACTGCCCTTGAGCGTATTCCACCAAGTAAGAATTGCCTCCCCCTTGAGCATGCGCAGCTGGCAAAATACTCAGCCCTGTTGCTATACCTGCAATTAATAGACTTTTCTTCGAACAGACCATATCCCCTCCTAACAAAGCGATGTTTCTACTTCTGATTATTATTTTAAATTTTTTGTATTTTCTTATTTATAAGCACTGCGATTATTTATCTGTTAAAGCCACTTGTTAACGTTACTTACGCGTTTATTATGCTTTTACTTTTATTCTTATGAGCTATTGTTACCGCCATAATCATTACTTTTACTCGCACCAACCTAACAGCTCAATCACACTGTTTAATACTTAAAAGTAACTCCAATTGGCACACCTAATAATTGCATAATACGCCATAAACGGAAATCTAATTCTTCACATACTTGAACTAAAGACAGATAACGCTATCTGCTTACTCACGTTTCAATTTCACCGAACCGTACTGTCCAGCTCAAAACTCAGCAGAGAAAAGCAGGTTCTTTATACTAACAAACGAAAAATTGATTAAAAAATAACAAATCAATCTCAACTTAATACATTAAATTTAAAAAAAGGTAGATTTATAAAATAATTCATAGTAGGGAATTTAAAAATCAAGTCTTATCATGCACTTTGCTAAAAAGGTGCTTAAAGAAAACATTAAAGTCCCACAAACTTGAATAATATTCATACGAAGCAATAACGCTTGCTAATTTTAATTTTTTCATCGCAAATGTTATTTTTTATCTCGAATTGACGTTGTAATAAGGAGTGAGCGGTAAAAACACTATGCTGCGGTTCGATGGTTGAACACAAAGAGTAGAATAGGTGCACATACCAAGTGCAGCATTAATTGATAAGAGCAAGAAATGATACATATTCTTTTGTCTGACAAACGCTATACGTATAGCCCAGAATTCAGATTTATAAAGCCAAAAGATCAACAAAAGGTCAAAGTAAAATTTGCCAATGATTTGGTGCTTGCACTGGGCTATAAATTTAAGGAGCAGAATAACTACTTCACTATGGCGGCAGAAGCTGCATTCATGTCCTTAAACCCTCTCGACAGACAGCAAAATCAGTTTTTCATCGAGCTCAAGCTTACAGCAAGTAATAAAGAAACCATTAACTTACAGCAAGATAGCACAAGTATTGGCCTTGGGTATGCCCTTGGGTGCTATCTAGCCTACCGCAGTCATCTAAATAAGCATATTCATTTAGCCGAGACCTTATTTGCAACAGGAGAAGTATCTCCTAGTGGTAATGTGCATAGTATCGGGCACATCAACAATAAAATAAGAGGGGCCCTGTATGCGATGGAAAATCGTCACAGCGGCGCTTTTAGCATTTTTTACCCACAGGCGAATCATCAGGACATAGACCCCGAACTGATTGAACGAGTTGTGGCGATTGGCGGTAAACTTTGTGCTATTGAGCATATAAACCAAGCACTTTTTCATATACTCGGTGAGGATTTTGACGGGGAGCAACACAATAGTACCCTGACTTTTAAAGGTTTATGCAGCTTTGACCCTCACGATGCTTATTACTTTTTTGGACGGGAAGAATTAACCACTAAATTGGTTAACTTATTTAATGAAAACCCGACTCTGATAAAGGTTCATGGTGTTTCAGGAAGTGGCAAATCCAGCCTCATTAAGGCTGGGTTATTGCCAGAGTTAACTAAGCAAATCGGTGATCTCAAATGGGAAATTGGGTTACCAAAACAGTTTACGGACAGTCGCGCCCTATTAACCCATTTTATTAACTCCCATGAAGCTGGCTTTTCAACCATACTGCAAACAATGGCAGTCGACATAGACTTGTTTGTTGGTGAGTTATTAAATTTAAATACAACCTACCTAGATGAGCTATCTCATCACTTAAACGCACACAAAACAACGTACGTGTGGTTCTTAGATCAGTTTGAAGAAATCTACGAATTGGAACCTCACAATCGACTGCTCCAGAGTTTAGCATTACTTGGAGAGCACACGCCATTAAAAGTAATAACCAGCATTAGAAGTGAGTACTTACACCAAACAGATATGGTGGGCAGAGACTTTTACGTTCCGCACAGTTTGTCTGCCGAAGATTGGTTGAAAATCATCAACAACCAAGCGCTTGCTTTAGGTATTATTTTAGAAGAAGGCCTAGCGCAAACAATTCAGACTGAAGCGTTGAAGCTATCTCATGCGCTGCCGGCTGTAGAGTATTTGCTGGCACAAATGCACGCGCTTGCGATTACCAGTGAGCAGCCCAAAATACTCTCTTATGCACAATACAATCAGCTCAATAAACTCACTGGTGTTATTTATCAGCAGGCTGAACATATACTCGGACAATTTGAGCCGCTGACAGAGCAATTCTTTGAGCTGTTTGTTGGTGTAAATATCAATGGAACTTGCTACGCGCGCCATGTCGACTTTATTGCGCTGGAGCAACAAAACCCAGAGCTGTTAGGGCTAGTGAATGCACTGATAGAAAAGCAACTTATTATTCGTCATCAGGCTCAAAAATTGCCTCCCTATGTGAAGCTAACGCACGACTGCCTGATCACCATTGCTGATAACCTCTCTCTGGATCAGCAAATATGGCCCAGATTTTATATTTGGCTCACGGCAAGAAAAGAATACCTGCAATGGTTTCATGGTGTTGAAACCAAGTATAAGCAATGGAAAAACTTTGCGGGACAACCTCAAGAGCAATATCACTTTGCATTAACTAAACATGAACTTACAGACGGAACGAAGTACCTTAGTCAACCCGGCACGGTAGCTTTGGAGTCGGTAAAAAACTATATAATCACATCGCAAAGTCATTACCAAGCTTCTCTTGAACTACAAAACAAAACCCAGCAGCGTAGATTGTTTACTACCAGCTTATTGTTTATTTGCGCGTTGGGCACAGCAACATATTCCTATTTCCAAAAACAACAGATAGAAAATGAACAAGCCAAAACAGCACAGGCTCTAATGCACCTAAAAGATAATGTGCTTATCAATATTGACTCTATAGAGCCAATACTCGAGCAGTATCTACCCACTTTTCAACGCAAATATTTAAATACCCACTTGTCCAAGTTAGTAAACAGTGTCGATGATATTCCGCTGGATGAAATAGATAAGCTCAGGCTACTACTCATTAAAATTAAAATACTACGTCAAGATGACTCGACACATATTGACGAAGTAATTGATACTCTAAGCGCTTTGGAAAACCGCCTAACATCCATAGCAAACAAGGGCTCAAAAGAGCAACAGCTCATTGTCGCTTTTAAGTATGAACTTGGCGCATTACTGCTTAAGCAAGGCAGAGCTGATGAAGCAAGGTCCTATTTTCAACGGGCACTTTCGCTCATTGAAAACATGCAAGAGGATGAGTCTCTGACGCTTACTAAAGCAAGGGCTACATCGCAGATAGCCTCTATTGCGCTCGATGCAGGAAACATCACTTTTGCATCTGAAAAGCTCAATCAAACACTGCAAATATTAAATAGCATTGTCCCTTCTCAACAACTCGAACAAGCTTACAATGTACTAAGAATAAACGTATTTAGAGAACTGGCTAAGGCTTCGTCTTCACAACAAAAGTCGAGCGACTTACTATTGCAAGCAAAAACGATACTTGAGAAACAACTGAGCAATGACCCCAACCATCTGGTGTCACAATACAATCTACTGCGTACCTACATCAACCTCGCTGAGTACAGTACCAGCAGAACACAGGCATTACAGTACTATCAGCAAGCAGATGACCTTGCACGCATGTACTCAATTAAAGATCCTGACAACATTTACGTGCAAGTTGCGCAGCTTTTGCTAGCAAGTCGCTTAGGAAAAAACAAGCTATCACAAGGCTACTTAATTGAGGCACAAGAGCATTTCTTAATCGGCCTTGATATTGCTAGAAAGTTACGACAACTCAATGAAAATAACACAGACTGGCAAGGGCATAGTATTGAACTCTACACGGCCTATGCCGATTACTTCGAAGAATCTGCGCAACCAGAGCAAAGTACACTTTACTATGAAAAAGCACTGCAAGCGGCCGAGCGCTTGGCTGCACAAGACGCAGATAACTTAGACTTTGCCAGTTTATTGCAAGGTGTTCATTCCAAAGTTGCTTCTCACCTATATGATTTAGGTGACAAAAAAGCCGCGCAGTCTCACCTCGAAGAGGCCCGCTCAATTGCTTTGGCGTTAACCCAAAAACGCCCAACTAATCAAGCATATCAAATAAGTTATCGAAAAAAGCTCTTTAATCTTGGTTACGTTGCTTCTGAATTAGGAGAGACAGAGAGTGCGTGTAACTATTTTACTCAAGGGAAAACACTTTCAGAAAATTACTTAAAAGCAAATGCGAGTATTAAATGGCAAAAAGCCAAAAATAAGTTTGAACATTATATTGAATTATTAAAGTGTAACTAAAAAAGCAACAAACTTTGATAGCATTAGTTTGAAGACGTAAAACATTGTGCTGAAACTTTATCAAAAGTTGTTATACCGCAAATAGCTATGAGGTGACTCACATTAGAGTAAGCCATACAATAGGCGGGAAAAAGGATACAACAGCAACGACAAAGGGGGTATTGATGTGGTTTGATAACAAACAAGCCGTACAAGAAGCGTATAAATTTATTAAGTTTTTACTTAGAAAAAAGGCAATTACGGACCATCGTATCGATACCGAAGCACTTATCCAAGAGACTTTATTGAAAGTGATTAAAGCAACCAAGCAAGAAGCAGAGCAAGACAAAGGAGCGCATCAAGATGCCCAAAGGCTCAATGCACAGTGCGACTTTAATCACGTTTTAAAAGCTTATACATATCGTGCATTTGAAAGCGTCTACTTGGATATGGGTAGCAATGTAACGTATAGAAAAAAATCTGCGTCTGAACAAGCAAAAGCCCCTGATGAAGGCCGTTCAGTACAGATAATACATTTATATGAATCTAATCAAGGTGAAGAAAAAGCAAGCAACATTTATGAACTGATGCCAAGTGAACAGCCTACTCCAGATCAAGTGACTAAAATGGATAAAAATGCGCGGCTATTTATAAACCTGCTATTAGAAACGATTGCGCAAGAAGAAGATAAGCAAAAACAAGCACTCTTTTATGACTTTTTCTCCTTGTCGTTTAGGCAAAATGCATTGACTCAAAAACAACTTGGAGAACATCACGGTTTTAAAGGAAATGCGGCAATCACATATATATCTAGATTTGTAACTAAGTTGGCAAAACGCGTTGAAGAGTCTGGGTTAAGCCTAGAGTTAGGTGGTAACCCACAAGCAGATTTCGACATTTACTTTCTCACTCACAGCAATACAATAAATGAGACGATATCAGTATGAATAAGGTTAAGATCACAGACAAGGTATTAGAGTCGCTAGAAGATCACCTCATTGCAAAATCAATTACGGAATTTGAGTATGAGGATGACAAAGCGCTCACACCTCAAGAAATGGCGATTATCGAACATATCTATAATCAGCACAAAACCGAACAAGTAGCATCCAATGCACTTTGTTTCGAGGTACCTCTTCTCGCTGCAAGTGCCGAGCAAATCAGTGCAGATAAACCGTGGTGGGACTTTGACACCATCATCAATGACACTTTCCAGCTCGCAGTATTTAGCTCTTATGGGCAAGAGCTGAGTAAGCATGTTGATTTCGAACTCAACCCACTTAAGGGCAAAGAACGGGAGTTTAAGGACTATTTCGATACTTTCAGAGGCACCAAGCAAGGCATTCGTATTTACTGGGCCAAGAACCGCCGCCAAGTCGTTATGGAAGGCGAGTTAGTGCATTCATTTGAAGGAGACTGCGTAAGTGGTCAAGGCAAAATTATTTCTAGCGAGCATTTTGGCAATGGTCATTTCAAGCTAATGCTCGAGTTTTTTGCTTTATCGGGCGAAGAACAATAATAACGCTTGATTGCTGTGAGCACCTTATTCGTTGCGGGCAGTTATGCCCGCAATTATTTAATCACATGAAAAATAGGTAAATCATACTTATCGCTCTAGTGTTGCAGTGATCCCTCCTGCTCCGACCAACATGCCCCCTGACAACCTTTTAAATAGCCGTTGACCACGTTGTGACGCAACTGAGGCACGAACTTTATGCGCACATATCGCATAAGTAGATGAGCTTATTAATGAAACGTTGATAAATGTAAAGCCCAATATCAGCATTTGCTCAGCAATACTTTTTTCAGGGTTGATAAAGAGTGGAAGAAAAGCCATGAAGAAAATTAGCCCTTTGGGGTTTAAGGCAGTCACCAATACCGAATCTCTAAATAGCTTAAAACCGCTATATTTGACTTGATTAGACTCAATTGAGGTATTGTTATTGGCTTGACGCCATGCACGCACTCCAAGGTAAACCAGATACACTGCTCCTGCATACTTCAGCACATTAAATGCAGTTGCTGACGCTGATAGCACGGCCCCTATGCCAAGCAAGGAACAGCTCAACGCGATAAGATCACCACTTGCTATACCAAGAATCATCGGTAATACGGCTTTCTTCCCATTTAACAACGATTGGCTTACCACGAGTAAGACAGCTGGACCGGGCGTAAAACACAGAGCGAATGATGCAACGACAAAAGACAACCACACTTCAATACTCATTATAATCCCTTTAACCATGACAAAGTTATATTAACGAGCTTAGCAAGATTATGTATCGTGTGAAAGAGAACAGCAGAGCAATCTAAATTGCTTTTCAAAGTTGATATGGAAAATTAAGAATTGAGATTAATAAATGGTGCCCGGGGCCGGACTTGAACCGGCACGCTGTTACCAGCGAGGGATTTTAAATCCCTTGTGTCTACCAATTCCACCACCCGGGCGACGGATGTCTATATGAATAGATTTCGTGGAAGTAAATGGAGGCGGAACCCGGAGTCGAACCGAGGTAGACGGATTTGCAATCCGCTGCATGGCCACTCTGCCATTCCGCCATACTCTTCAAGAAGAGTTGGAGCGAGTAACGAGGTTCGAACTCGTGACCTCGACCTTGGCAAGGTCGCGCTCTACCAGCTGAGCTATACTCGCATTTTCACTTGTAATCAAGTGGTGCCCGGGGCCGGACTTGAACCGGCACGCTGTTACCAGCGAGGGATTTTAAATCCCTTGTGTCTACCAATTCCACCACCCGGGCATCGGGTCGCAAAAGCCAACCTTAAAATAAAGTTGGAGCGAGTAACGAGGTTCGAACTCGTGACCTCGACCTTGGCAAGGTCGCGCTCTACCAGCTGAGCTATACTCGCACAATAAATGGTGCCCGGGGCCGGACTTGAACCGGCACGCTGTTACCAGCGAGGGATTTTAAATCCCTTGTGTCTACCAATTCCACCACCCGGGCATCGGGTTTGCTTTCGCATGTGGATGTTGTTGAGAAAATGGAGGCGGAACCCGGAGTCGAACCGAGGTAGACGGATTTGCAATCCGCTGCATGGCCACTCTGCCATTCCGCCATACTCTTCAAAAAGAGTTGGAGCGAGTAACGAGGTTCGAACTCGTGACCTCGACCTTGGCAAGGTCGCGCTCTACCAGCTGAGCTATACTCGCATTGTAACTAAAACTCTCATATGAGCCTTAATAACATTTCGTTTTGATGACTGTTGTCTCTCAACACGGACGCATTCTACAGAACTTAATGGATGCGTCAATATAAAAAATGAATGTTTTTAACTGTTTGCTTATTTTTTATCTAAAGCGTTCTGTAATTGCTCAAGATTAGTTAAGATTTAAGCAATTCTCCTTTGGCTGCAAGCAAATATTGCAACATTGAGACAATCGTCAGTACGGTCGCTATGGCTAACAAGGCGTAACTCAGCATAATCATCCACGGAGCAAACTGCCAAATAAGGCCAATTATGGCAAGCATCTGGGCAGCAGTTTTAAATTTGCCTAAGTTGGATACAGCTACACTTGCTCGCTTGCCAAGCCCAGCCATCCATTCTCTTAACGCTGAAATAACGATTTCACGGCTAATAATAATGACAGTGGCAAGGGTTACTAAAACATTTTGATAGTGCGCGGCAATCATCACTAATGCGACACTGACCATGACTTTATCTGCGACGGGATCTAAAAACGCACCAAATGGCGTAGACTGGTTTAGCTTACGCGCTAGATACCCATCTAATATGTCGGTGATCGAGGCCAACCAGAATATAAAGGCGGCAGCAAAAAAAGCCCATGTATATGGCAAATAAAACACCACGGCAAATACGGGGATGAGAAACAACCTAAATGTTGTGAGCGTGTTTGGAATATTCCACATAACTACTTAGAGAATTCTTTTTCTATATGTTCGCACGAAGCATTAAGCTTTGTCATGCAAATGATTAAATATCTTTTCAGCCAACTCAG
The DNA here is from genome assembly GCF_001625575.1 of Pseudoalteromonas luteoviolacea S2607. Lineage (GTDB taxonomy): Bacteria > Pseudomonadota > Gammaproteobacteria > Enterobacterales > Alteromonadaceae > Pseudoalteromonas > Pseudoalteromonas luteoviolacea_E. Next base: position 268,583 of record NZ_AUXV01000007.1, on the reverse strand, counting down.
GACTGATCCCAGGCACTTGCCCTAATTGTTGTAGATTCGCTGATTTAACGCCTTGCAATCCCCCTAAATATTTAAGCAACGCCTGTCGCCTTTTACTTCCAACGCCAGCTATCTCTTCAAGCACAGATTGAGTGCGTTGCTTTTGACGTTTATTTCGGTGCCCAGCAATGGCAAATCGGTGCGACTCGTCCCGAATATGCTGAATGAGATGCAATGCTGGCGAGTCGCTATCTAGATTAATGGTTTTACGCCCGCCGTCAAATAACAATGTCTCTAACCCCGGCTTTCGGCTGGTTCCTTTAGCAACACCAATCAGCATGGGCAATTTGTCTAGCTGCCAATCTTCAAAAAAGGCTTCTGCTCTAGCAAGCTGACCCTTACCCCCATCGATAAAAATAATCTCAGGCACTTTTTGCTCGTCGGTCATTTTGGCATAGCGCTTTTTTAACGCGAAATCCATCGCCGCATAATCGTCCCCAGGAGTAATTCCCGTCACATTATAGCGTCGATACTCTCTCGTGTTGGGCCCCTGCCCGTCAAAAACAACGCAAGACGCGACCGTGTTTTCACCCATTGTGTGGCTAATATCAAAACACTCCATGCGACTGATATCGGTAAGCCCTACTGCTTCTTTTAGCATCGCATAACGTTTACTAATTGCATCCTGCGCACTTTGTTTAACCATAATGCTGTTGTGCGCATTTTTATTTGCCAAAGCCAAATATTGCGCGCGCTCTGCCCGCACATTAACTCTCAATTGCACTTTTCTTTTCGCTAACTGCGTTAGACCTGCTGCCATCTCAGTCCGTTCAGATACGTCAAAAGGCAATACAATGTCATTTGCTATCCGTGCATTTGAGCCATTGGAAATATAGTACTGCCCAATAAAAGACGTCAAAATCTCATCGTCATTGGAGTCTTTTGGCACTTTGGGGAAATAAGTTTTACTGCCCAGTATTTTGTGATCTCTAATCATCAACATATGGATCGCACACAATCCATTGTGCTGCGTAAAGCCTATGACATCCATCTCTGCAAAATTACCAGCTACTGATTGCTGCTCTTGCATTTGTCTTAGTAAAGCAATTTGATCTCGGTATTTAGCGGCATCTTCAAAGTTTAATGCAATACTGGCCTGCTCCATCTTGGCAACCAATGCTTCGATTACAAGGTGTGATTTACCGCTTAAAAACTGTCTAACAAGCTCAACTTGATTGCTGTACTCTTCATCTGAGACTTTCTCTACACACGGTGCAGAGCAACGCTTGAGTTGATGTTGCAAACATGGACGGCTTCTTGCGCGATAATAAGCATCTTCACACTGACGTACAGGGAAGATTTTTTGCATTAAGCGTAGGCTCTCCGAAACCGCCGCACTACTCGGGAATGGTCCAAAGTACTCTCCCTTTTGTTTGCGTGATCCTCTGTGAAAAGCGAGCCGTGGGTGACGGTGATCCGTCAGTAAAATATAGGGGTAAGATTTATCATCGCGCAGTAAAATATTGTATCTAGGCTGATACTTCTTGATCAGGTTATTTTCTAAAAGAAGTGCTTCGGTTTCGGTGTTGGTTAATGTGACTTCTATATTGGCAATATTACTCACTAAAACCTGAGTCTTACTATCTGGGATATTGCTACGAAAGTAGCTGCTGACGCGCTTTTTGAGATTTTTTGCCTTACCAACATAGATAACCTGATGCTCTTTATCGTACATACGATATACACCAGGTTCAGTGGTCAACGTTTTTAAAAACGGTTTATGATCAAATACAGCCATTAAAATGGTTAACGAGAGCTATCTATATCAATCATTTTATGACGAATGGCTAAATGAGTCAGTTCAACATCCCCGCTGACATCCAACTTTTCAAACATTCTATAGCGATAACTGTTCACGGTTTTAGAGCTCAAGTTTAGTCGTTCTGCAATGTCTTGGGCTTTTTCACCTTTGGTGATCATCAACATAATTTGCAGCTCTCTATCAGATAGAGATTGAAATGGATTTTCATCCACTTTACCGCTGAATTGTGCCAATGCTATCTGTTGTGCAATTTCAGGTGCAATATAACGCTGTCCGGAATTTACCGAACGAATTGCATTGATCATTTCATCAGGGCCCGCACTTTTGGTTAAATAACCATGCGCACCTATTTGCATCACCTTACTTGGAAATGGATCTTCACAGTGTACGGTTAACACGATGACTTTGACGTCTGGACAGTAACGACAAATCTTTTTCGTTGCTTCCAAACCACCAATTCCTGGCATATTCATGTCCATCAATACGATATCAGGTTCATTTTGACGGCAAAACGTCACCGCCTCTTCCCCAGTTTTAGCCTCTCCGACCACCTTGAAACCACGCACATCATCTAAAATGCGCTTGATCCCAGTCCTTACAAGTTCATGATCATCAACTAAAAGTACGTTAATCAATGGAACATCCTCACGCTAGCCCTTGGTAAATAAAATCTTGTCGATTTGCTTTGCGAGATTAACACATAATTCCGCAAAGCATAATCAATTACATCATTCCATTTAGTAAATATACGAATATTTTCTTAATTCGATATTAAACTGCTATCCCTTTTCGGAAAATCGGTTAACCCACAGTGCAATCACGCCATCGCCTGTTACATTACATGCCGTGCCGAAGCTGTCTTGTGCCAAGTACAGTGCAATCATTAAAGCTATCGCACTTTCGTCAAACCCCAGCATTGAAGTTAATAGGCCCAGAGCCGACATAACCGCACCGCCTGGTGCACCTGGCGCCGCGATCATTACAACACCCAACATGAAAATAAATGGCAACATCTCGATTAAAGAGGGTACTGCCATAGTTGGCGACAAAAACATAACAGCCATTGCACAAGTAACAATCGTAATGGTTGAACCTGATAAATGGATTGTAGCACATAAAGGAACTGAGAAGTTTGCAACTTCTTCCGATACACCATTCGATTTACTCGCTCTTAGCGATACTGGGATCGTAGCTGCACTGGACATAGTACCAATCGCAGTAAAATAAGCAGGCAGCATATTTTTAACCAATTCAATTGGGCTGCGCTTTAACATTAAACCAGTTACGACAAAAAGCGTTGTCAGCCACAGCCAGTGCATTGCCACGGCGGCAACCAACACCACACCGAAAGTACTCAGTGTATCAACAACTGTGCCAGCCACGGCCATTTCGGCAAAAACACCCGCAATATAAAAAGGTAACGCTGGAATGATGACTTTCGCAAGTAACGCATCAATCACATCACGGCCTTGATCTACAACATCTTTTAGCTGTACAAGGTTCAGTTGACTAATACCAATACCAAAGATGAAGGCTGCCGCTAGCGCCGTCATTACACCCATAATCGGTGGGATTTCAAGTTGAATATATCCTTTTAGCTCGGTGCCTTTTGCCGCCTCGTAGGCAACACTGCCTTCAAAAAAGCCTGTTGCAGCCAGCACCAATAGCACAGCCAAAGTACCCGCAATTACGGTTGAGCCATAGGCAAACCCTACGGTCTTACCCAGTAGGTGGCCTGACGTTTTTGGTAAACCAGCAATGCCTGATGCAATGAAAAACAAAATAATGAGAGGAATTGTAAAGCTAATTAGCTGACCTATGATTACTTTTGCTGTGTAAAGGAGTTCTGTTATACCCAGTGGCAGATATAGACCTGCCAAAATACCGCCTAAGATACCGGCGATAAGTTTTATTATTAGAGACATATTTTGCCCGAATCACATTAATTTGAGCTCCTTTTTACCATGTTTTTACCCTTTAGGTATACAAATGCGATACTTTAACCGCATCTGATTTACCTTATTTCACCTGAAATTAACGCAGTCCAACGAGAAAGAATTGAGACGCTTATACTATTATTATTTAATTAACACCTCATTCGACTGAGAATTAACCTTTTATCATGTTAAGAAGTACTAGCTATACCTGTGCACTTTTACTTTCAATGAGTGCGCTCGCTCAAAATGCAACAATAGACATCCCTTACATACCTGAGTCAGCAAAAATTGATGGTAATGTTCACGATCCGGTTTGGCAAAAAGCCAAAACGATTGCCATTAACAATGTCAATTGGCCTCATGATAACATTGCCAGTCCGGTCAAAACTGAAGCACTCGTCTACGAAAATGGCAGTTCACTATTTGTCGCTTTTATTGCCAAAGATCCAAACCCAGATCACATTAGGGTTCATTACCGAGACAGAGATAAAATCTGGAACGATGATCTAGTTGGTATCAAGATAGATTCATTGAATACCAGTCGTAATGCATACCAGTTTTTTATAAACCCTCTAGGCGTGCAATTGGACTCAATAGAGGACGAACTTACCAAGAATGAAAATGCATCTTGGAATGGTATCTGGACAAGTAAGGGCATAATCACAGAGGATGGCTATACAGTTGAAGTAGAAATTCCTCTGCGAGTATTAAACTTTGACGACAGTATAAAGACCAAAACAATGGCGATGGAATTTTTACGTTTCTTGCCAAGAGATGAACGCTTACGCATCTCAAATATGCAACTGGACCACAATAACAGCTGCTGGATATGTCAAATGCCCCTGTTTAGTGGTTTTGAACAAGCAACGCAAAGCAGTAATATCACTATCACCCCAGCACTGGCAATTGCCAACTCTCAAACGCGCGATATTGATGGTGATCAAGTCCCTGACTTTGAAGATGATACCGACTATGAACCCGGCCTAGATGTAAAGTGGGCCGTGACACCTGACACAACATTAAACCTCACTCTAAACCCTGACTTTTCTCAGGTTGAGGCCGACACAGGGCAGTTAAGTGTCAATAACAGCTTTAGTCTGTTCTTTCCTGAAAAGCGCGCTTTTTTCCTTGAAAACGACGATTACTTTTCATCACACTTGAATTTAGTCCACACCCGCAATGTCGCGTCTCCCGACTATGGAGTCAAAGTAACTAGCAGCAAGCAGGGCCACACTTTTGCCGGATTCGTAGCAAATGATGCAATGACCAACGTACTAATCCCAGGCAATTTGGGGTCCAGTATCGTCTCACTCGATCAAAAGAGTGAAAATGCCGCATTTAGATACAGATATGATGTGGATAGTGACCTGTCTATCGGCGCCACCAGCACGGTGAGACAAAGTGAAGATTACCGCAATCAGGTCTTCAGTATAGATAGCAAATACCGTCCAACTAAGCATGACACTTTAAAGCTACAAGCAACCGCAACAGACACTGAATATGACCAACATTTTGTCAATGAGCTTTGTGATGATGACCCACTTGCTAGTTGCGAAATAGATGAAAGCGTACTGCGTGTACTCAATCAAAATGATAAACAAGGTTTAGGTTACTACGCCAGCTACGAGCATAACCGTAAACACTGGCGTGCTTTCGGTTCTTATCGTAACTATGAGTCAGCTTTTCGTGCAGACATGGGATTCTTATCTCAGGTAGATTTTAATAAGTTTGTAACTGGGTTTGAGTATCGCTGGTACGGTGAAGAAAATAGCTGGTGGAATCGCGCCAATTGGTATACTGATTGGGACATTACACATAATGAAGATGGAGAATTGCTAGAAAAAGAAGTGCAATCAAGCTTTAAGTTGCAAGGACCCCTCCAGAGCATTATCGAATTCGGTGTCGACCATCGCAAGCGTACAGGGCTTAGACTAGATGAATCGATACTCTCTATTGACGGAAATACAGATCTATTCACAGAAAACACCCAATGGGCCTATTTTGAAATGAAGCCAAAAGCAGGTGTTTTTGCAGCGTTAAACCTTAACACAGGTAACCGAGTCGATTTGGCAAACAATCGCCTAGGGCAAAGATATTTGATTAAACCGACTCTGAATTTTAATCTCGGTAGACACTTTGAAGTTAAATTGAGACACACCTTCGAGCAATTTGAACATCAAGGAGACAAAGTTTACACCGCTAATCTCTCTGACGTGCGCTTTACCTATCAATTTGGTATCAATAGTTTCATCAGACTCGCTGTGATCAATCTGGATATTGAGCGAAATCAGCAAAAATACATTGATGACGTTGATAGTAAATACAAAAAGTTGAGTACTCAACTACTCTATTCATACAAACTCAACCCTGAAACTGTGTTATTTGTTGGCTATTCCGACAGTGGTTACCAAGACGATGACCTAACTCGTATTACCAAAGACAACAAAACTTTTTTTGCCAAATTCAGCTACGCTTGGTTGTTGTAGCAATTGCACGCTGCTAATTACTCTTCGTAATTAGCAGCTTATTTTATATTCATTCTGGCTATAAGCTTTTTTAATATATCTTATAGCCATTCTTTACTTCTTGTTTTGTTTTCTGACCAGTAAAGTGTGACTATATTCATTATTACTTAATAATAGTCCTAAGCTTATTCAAGGGAACACTATGTCTAAAGTATTTTCAGATAACAGCCTAGCGATAGGCCAAACGCCAATCGTTAAATTAAACCGTGTTACAGGCGGTAACGTTTACGCAAAAGTTGAATCTCGCAACCCAAGCTTCAGTGTAAAGTGCCGTATTGGTGCTTCAATGATCTGGGAAGCAGAAAAGCAAGGTCTGTTAGGAGAAGGCAAAGAGCTAATCGAGCCGACTTCTGGTAATACAGGTATCGCATTGGCGTTCGTTGCAGCTTCTCGTGGCTACAAGCTAACACTCACAATGCCAAACACAATGAGCCTTGAACGCCGCAAGCTTCTAAAGGCACTGGGTGCTAACCTTGTCCTTACTGAAGGTGCAAAGGGCATGAAAGGTGCAATTGAAAAAGCAAATGAGATTCTTGAAAGCGACCCTGCTAAGTACGTTTTATTGCAACAATTCGAAAACCCAGCGAACCCTAAGATCCACTTCGAAACAACGGGTCCAGAGATCTTTGAAGCACTTGAAGGCAATATTGACTACTTCGTTGCGGGTGTAGGTACTGGTGGTACTATCACGGGTGTGAGCCGCTTCTTAAAGCAAGAAAAAGGCCTGAATGTAAAATCAATTGCTGTAGAGCCTACTGACTCTCCAGTCATTTCTCAAACGCTTGCAGGTGAAGACGTCAAGCCAGGTCCTCATAAAATTCAAGGTATCGGTGCGGGCTTCATCCCTGGAAACCTAGATTTAGAGCTTATTGATGGTACAGAGCAAGTATCTAACGAAGATGCAATTGCAATGGCCCATCAGCTAATGAAAGATGAAGGCATCCTAGTGGGTATTTCTTCTGGTGCAGCAGTGGTAGCAGCTAAGCGCATTGCAGAAAAGCCAGAAAACGCAGACAAAAATATCGTTGTTATTTTACCAAGTGCTACTGAGCGTTATCTCTCTAGCCCAATGTTCGCTGATGAGTTCAGTGAACAAGAGCTGGTTCAATAACCTTCAGTATTATAAAGCCAGCAATTTGCTGGCTTTTTACTCTTCAATTTACACAAATAACCCTCGCGTTTTTTAGTATTCTTACTAGACTAAAATAAATAATCTAAGCCCAAATTGTGGCATGTTTTAGATTGTTAGACTTGGTTAATTATTGGTATCCGAACACTCAAAATAGTGTTGTTGCGTCATCAACCGTGACAAGAATGAAGCCGCCGTCGTGTTGGCCTACGAGGCAACTAATCATACCAGTATCACTATAAAAATTTGTTTAAATCATCATTGTTTGAAGTGCAGCAAGTTATGGCACTTTGATATTACAATATTAATTAGAGCAGATGGGCTGCTGATTTGAGTACCTTATTAGAATAAGGATAAATAAAATGAAACCACTGATTTATTTTATGTTTGGTTGTTTAGCCCTGTTTGCGACAAATGCTCACGCGAGCCTACAGGTTGGCTTTTTTAAGTCCGGGCAGTATCAAATGATCATGGGGGACAAATACAAGAATGGTTATCTGTTTAGTAAAGATGCCACAAAAGAGCAACTACACTTAGTAACGCTCGACTGGCCTCCCTACATAGGCGATCAACTCTGTAACAAAGGCTGGGTATTTCAGTTCACAGTATCTTTGCTCGTAGATCAAGGCTACCCTGTCTACGTTGAATTCCTGCCTTGGGCAAGGGCAGTCAAAGCCGCTGAATCAGGCAAAGCAGACATTCTTTTCCCAGAGTATTTTATTGAAGACGCTTCGCCTTCTGACAATTTTCCCGGAAAAACGCGCAGAGAGCTACTCGCCTTATCTAATGCATTCCCGGGTGGAGAAATAGGCTTTTTAAAGCGCCGTGGTGAAGAAGACAAGTTTGAAGGCAACCTCAATGATTTAAAAGGCACTACAATCGGTGTCGTAAGAGGTTACCAGAATACACCTGAGTTTGATGCGATGATGGACAACGGTGAATTCATCATTGTTGAGGCTGTCGATGACTTGCAGCTGGTAAAATTACTTGTTGGTAAACGGGTCGATCTGATAATAGGTGATCCCAAAGTGCTGCGCTTTACCGTCAGCTATTCTGAGCTATCTAAATCTGAAAAAGTAACATTACTTCGCGGACTTGAGGATGTAGAGCCCGCATTACGCTACAACAATTTATTCTTTGCGTTGAGTAAAAAGAAATCTAAATGGCGCTCTGTACTCAATGACATCAATAAGGGCCTTTATCTTTTTAACAACAGTGGAGAAACTGAGCGAATTATTGAGATTGGCAGTACCGAGTGTTACTAAATTTGCAAGGCGGTATTGACCGCCTTTTTTAGTTAATACCGATATATTTATGTACTTGGATTGATAACCGCCAGTTTTTCTTCACACACGTATCGATGGCGAGCTTAGTTGCTTTGGCTTTTTGGCTAATTGGCTGTAAATAAATAAGCTTAGGCCTCACACCTGTTTGCTCAAATAGTGCCTCTAATTCATCGATATGCTTTTGCATCGCCACTGGGTGTTTTATCTCATCTGCACGCTGCATGGCAGATTTAAGCACTTCATAACCGCCGCGCATATTGATTTTGGGTGACACAGTGACCCAAGTCTCTTCCGGCACGATGATTTCGAACGTACCACTGGTCTCTACTTGAGTAGAGTATCCTGATTCGTGCAACGTTTCACAAAGTGATGTTAAGTCATACATGCACGGCTCACCGCCAGTGATCACGATATGCTTTGCGGTATATCCTCGCTTGTTAAATAGTTCGATGATGTCCTCTGCGGTCGCATTTGCCCACCATTCAGAGTCTGACTTTTTCTCGACCGTTTTTTCCAAGCTAACCAAGTATGTAGGGTTTACATCCCACGTCTGCTTAGTATCACACCAAGCACAACCCACAGGACAGCCCTGCAAGCGAACAAAGATTGACGGTGTCCCCGTATAACTTGCTTCACCTTGAATGGTTTCAAAAACTTCATTGATTTTGTACAAAATAGCTCCAAACTACTCAATATATTTTGCGAAAATAACCTGCTAAAATTGTCATTTTTTCAGCGGCCGTGTAGTATATCGCGCCCTGAAGCAAACCTCTATTAAAATCGAGGCAAAACCTGAGGCATTTACCCGAGGTACCCCTTATGAGCGAAAAAGTCGTTGTTATCTATTCCGGTGGCATGGATTCTTATACTGTGCTAAATAAAGCCCTTAAACAGGGTCACGAAGTCTATGCGCTGTCTTTTAATTATGGGCAACGACATGTTAAAGAGCTAGAAGTAGCTAAAAAAGTATGTGACGACTTGAATGTGGCTCACAAGATTGTTGATATTTCAGCAATCAACCAGTTACTTGCTGGTTCTTCTTTGACTGATGATATTGAAGTGCCTGAAGGTCATTACGAAGAAGAAAGCATGAAAAGCACAATTGTGCCTAATCGCAACATGATTTTGCTGTCTCTTGCTGTTGGTTATGCTGTATCACTAAAAGCCAACAAAGTATTTTATGGTGCACACTCTGGCGACCATGCAATCTATCCGGACTGTCGACCTGAATTTGTGAAAAAGATGGACGATGTATGTCGTATCGCCAACTATGACGAAGTTGAAATCGTATGCCCTTACTTAAATAACACTAAGATTGATATTCTTACTGATGGTCTGAAAATGGGATTGGACTATAGCCAAACATGGACTTGCTACAATGGCCGTGAAAAAGCATGTGGTAAATGTGGCGCATGCCAAGAACGTTTAGAAGCGTTTGATTTAAACCAAGCGACAGATCCTCTTACTTACGAGTAATCAACTTAGCGTGCTCGAAATATACATTGGGCACGCTTAGTTAAACCCCAATCACCCTCACCCATTTGTGGTCATCATAGAACTCATTTCCGACTCCTTGTTAAATTACCTTATCTGACACTTGTCACTATACTCACAACAATTATCAACTATGATTAGAGTAGATAAGCTTAAGGAGATATATGTATGTCGGGCACTACGATGGTTTTTTTAATCGTACTTGTTAGCGTTGGTTTTGGCGTGATAAGAGATCTTTATGGTAAGTACTTACAAGCACAAAAGCTCAGTGGATTGAACAAACAAGAAAGCGAACAGTTAAAAACTGAAATTGATCAGCTCAAAGATAGAATTGCAGTCTTGGAAAAGATTGTTACCGATGAAGGCTATCAGGTAGACAAAAAAATTAAGAGCCTTTGATTCAGTACGTGGCGCCAACTATCGCCGGCGCCACTATTTATCAAACTGTCTGATACTTTGTTTTCGGTGTGCAGGTTTTATCTTGCTGAGATACGCCAAATAAAACACACAAAGCCCTATTACGTTTAATCACTTCAAACCCCCAGTAACACCCAAGCGCAGTAAACGCAATGATGACAACGCTCTCAATGCCGGGGGAAATCTCGAATGGCTTTAACCAATAAGCACAAACAATAATGAGAGTTTGATGCAACATATACCAAGGCAAAACTGCCGTCGTTGCGTAACGTAATTGTGGATTCGGTGAAGTCAGATGAGCGGCACTGTACCCAATCAATGCCAACATCCAAGCCCAATGATTTATACACACAACCATACCATAAATACTTCTTACCCAGATGTTCGTCTCAAAATGTTGTGAAAAGAAATATAAAAACCCATGTTTATCTAATAAAATTAGCATGTAGCCAATGAGCGCAACAGCCATCAACCTATGTCTATTTCTGACAACACTCGCTTTTAAATGCGACAACAGTGCAAATATATACCCCATCAAGAACACTGAAAAATACTTTCCGTGATTATACCAATCGTCAAAAAGTCCATGGGTAGAAGGATATGTTTGTCTTAACATAAACCAAACCACAAACAGGGTAACAATCGCCACTCCCAAAGCCATCGCAGCAGACAACTTTGTCTTTAGTACAGCTAACAAAGGTCTCAGTGGCACAATTTGTGTCAAAACCAACAGTACCAAGCAATAAACCCAAAGATAAGCTAAAAACCATAGGTGATTCCAAGTCAACAGCCCTATTTCGGTTTGATATTGCGCCAACAGGGATGTATTAGGGTTGATATAAGCGAGCCAAAAATCAAGAAAAGACATCGTGATCAGCCCTTTATCTAGCATCTCAATATACATTTGAGGTGCTATTACCACATACATACCAAAAAGTAGTGGCACAAACAGGCGCAGAGTTTTCGCTTTAATTAACTGCCAAGTGCCCATTCTTTGGTGGCAAAAAGCTAAAACAATCCCCGAAATGAAGAAGAGTAGTGACATACGCCATTGGTTGCTAAGCAGCATAAAATTTTGCAGTAACTCGGAAGTATGTGCGCTTTTTATGTGCCACCCCCAATCAGCCACGTAGTACATACCGACGTGATACAAAATGAGTACACCAAACACCAAAACACGCAGCCAATCTAAGTCCCATTGGCGCGCTAACTGCAAATTTGTCATAGTCCCTCCTAGCATGTTATTTTTTTATTGTGTTTAAGTAGTAAACTCAGTTAACCACCCATGCTATTGAAATTCATGAATATAGTGATGAGCGGTGGGAATAAGGGATGAGCTGTAATGTGGTTAGAAAAAACAATAAAACAACATACCGCACTGTGTGGATACATTGCTGCCACGCTTTATTTATTTATCAATAATACGGTCAATGCTTTATCTGTTTGGACAGAACATAACCGCGATGGAATATCGACGACACAGTTATGGGAACCCTTTGTATGGGAGTACACAAGTGCACTTGCTTTGCTTGCGCTCATTCCCATGTTAATCGCAATATTTCAACGCTATCCAATTAAATCAACGCCACCATTGATGCAAGTGATCATACATATAGCCTCATCATTGGTATTTTCTTTATGTCATGTCCTGATCATGGTGGGACTGCGCCACTTGGCATATTTGGTGATGCAGGGAAACTATGATTTTGGAGACTATTACCAAGAGTTTTGGTACGAATACCGAAAAGATTTGCTTTCGTACCTGTTTATATTCTTCATTTTCCATAGTGCCAAATGGGTTCTTGAGTCTTCCTCTGACTATGAGCAACAAAAGATACCTTTAAATCAACCCCCCACTCAGTTTCTGGTTAAAAAACATGGGGGAGAGCATCTAATTAAAGTCTCAGAAATTGAATGGTACGAAGCTTCAGGAAACTACGTCAACTTGCATAGCAAAGGTCGAATTTACCCGCTACGCGAAACATTAAACAGCCTTAGTAATAGATTAGCCACAGCGCATGTGACTCGCGTACACCGCAGATTCGCAGTCAATGACCACAAGATTAAATCGGTTCGATATGCCTCCAGTGGAGATGGCATTATCACGCTAGAGTCAGGTGTAGAAGTAAATTTGTCTCGACGATACAAAAATGATTTTAAGCTTGCGCTTGAGACGCCGAAGGCATGAACTTTAACTTTATCATCACAATAAAATATCTTATTCATAGATTGGCATAATTTAATGAATGTTAAAATCAACCCCGCCAAGCACGAATATATTTAAATTTATTAATGATTTGAAACCATTTGGTAGCGTACCTTTTCCAAGTAAATAGCCAAACGTTAGAAGTTATAATCTATAACGAAATTGAATTTAACGACGCATAAATTACTCATTACTATCCGCATCCCAATAAGTATTTAGTCTCAATCTAACCACTGAACTAATCATCATTTTCAAATCAACTCGCTAGGATAAATAATGTTGAAACCAAACTTCGTGGCAGCATCAGTTAGTCTGATACTAGCCTCAGCACCTGTATTTACACTTCAAGCTCAAGAGTCCGCTAGCTCTAAACCAGAAATAAAGCCTGAGGTTATTGAAGTAACAGGTACAAGAAGAAGCCTGCGAAGTATTGCTGAGAGCACTGTGCCAGTAGACATAATTAATCTTGATGAGATCAATAGTTCAGGACAATTAGAGCTAAGCCAGGTGCTCACGACGCTAGTACCCAGTTTTAACTTTCCAAATTCTCAACTTGCCGACGGAACAGACCACGCCCGTCCAGCTGTATTAAGAGGTTTAGCCCCAGATCATACTTTGGTTCTAATCAATGGAAAACGTCGTCACTCCAGCGCCTTACTCAACTTAAATGGCACGGTAGGACGTGGGTCTTCAGCCGTAGACTTGAACATGATCCCAACAGCTGCTATTAAACGCATTGAAGTGCTTAGAGATGGCGCTGCGGCACAGTATGGTTCTGATGCGATTGCCGGCGTAATCAACATCGTACTAAAAGATGCGGATGAAGGGGGGTCACTTAATTTTACCTATGGTAAATACGATACCCAAATGGCTGGCGCCAAACAGCTTGCGGGCGTATCTCAAAATGACAGCGGTGATCTTGCTTTTGAATTAGGGGAAGACCGCACGATAAGTGACGGCAATACCAGCACTATCAGTGGTAATATCGGCCTACCTCTTGGCGAAGCGGGCTTCATTCATCTTTCGGCAGAAACTCGAAATAAAGCGCCTTCAAATCGCTCAGGTTTCGACCCTCGAGAACAATACGCGCGTGATGACAATGGCAACCTAGATCCGCGAGAGTTTAATGCGCAGAGATATAATCACCGCTTTGGTAAAGCCGATATTGAAGACTTTGCCTTTTTCTACAATGCTGGCTACGACTTAACCGGAAATACTACATTATATTCTTTTGGTAGTTATTCAGAGCGTGAGGGTAATTCTGGCGGCTTTTTCCGCCGACCGAAAGATAGCCGTAACCTAATCGCAGTGTACCCTGATGGTTTCTTACCGCAAATTACTACCGAAGTAGAAGACTTTGCTTTTGCAGTGGGCATAACGACTCAAATTGCGAACTGGGACATTGATAACAGCGCAAACTTTGGTCGCAATGAATTTAATTTTGGTGTAACAAATAGTTTAAATACATCCCTAGGTGTCCATAGCCCTACTGAGTTTGATAATGGCGCGCTAGTATATGATCAGCTCACATTAAATTTTGATGCCAAAAATAGCTTCGATTTTGGTTTATATGAAGAAGTCTATATTACTGTCGGTGCCGAATACCGCCATGAGTCATACCAAATAAAAGCGGGGGAAGAAGCGTCATACTTAACTGTGTTGGATGCTAACGGCTCTCCAGTTGCAGCTGGTGGCGCGCAGGTATTAGCTGGCTTTTCTCCTGCCAGCGCAGTTAACGAGTCTCGTAATAACATCGCGCTCTTCACCGAGTTTGACACGTATATAAACGCAGACTGGAATATCGTGTTAGCAGCGCGTTTTGAAGATTATAGTGACTTTGGTTCCACACTCACCGGAAAAGTTGCGAGTCGTTACGCATTGAGCGATGAACTCTCTTTTCGTGGTGCACTGAGCACAGGATTTAGAGCCCCCTCATTGGCACAGTCTTCATATAAATCTATTGCAACCGTTTTCGAGAATGGCGTTCCTAATGAAGTCGGTTTGTTCCCAGTTGATACAGCAGCTGCTCAAGCTCTTGGAGCGCGTCCACTGGAAGCTGAAGAGTCAGTAAATATCACTGCTGGCTTCATATACAGCGCAGGAGATTTTAGTCTTACATTCGACGCTTACCGTATTGACATTGATGACCGCATTGTGATGTCTGAAAACCTAAGTGGTGATGCAGTAGAACAAATTCTAGCGACTGCAGGAGAGCACAATGTACAACGAGTTCGATACTTTACCAATGCAATTGATTCTAGAACGCAAGGTGTAGATATCGTTGCAACTTATAATTTTAATCTAGATGCCTATGGCAACTTAGCTCTAAGCGCAGCATTAAACCGCAACGATACAGAAGTAACGAATGTAAAAGATAACCCAGCTGAGTTGGCTGCACTAGGTGACGAATACCAATACTTTGCACGTCGTGAGATTGCACGTTTTGAAGATGGCACACCAAAAAATAAAGTTAACTTGGTTGCAACTTGGCAATATCAAGATTGGACAGCTATTTTAAAGGCCACCAGATATGGTGAAACCATTGATTCATCCAGCACTGTGGAAAAAGACGAAGTCATTGATGCAAAGTGGATAACTGATCTTGAAGTCGCATACCAGTATAACGAGCAATGGCGCTTCGCTATTGGTGCAAACAACTTGTTTGATCAATACCCACAAGATACGGTTGGCAACATTGGGTTTAGTAACTTTAATCAAATCTTCCCGTATTCAGCATTCTCGGCGTACAACACCGATGGCCGCTTTGTTTATGGCAAGGTCGCATTCAACTTTTAAGTAAACCCCTCTTACGCCAGCTCTACAAAATAGGGGCTGGCGTCCCTTTTTCATTAACCTCTCACACATAAAATAATATCTAAGTTGCAAATCATGGTATTAATCTCAGCTTCCTTGCCCCACGTGAATAGCCCTTAACATTTGTATAAAAAACATACTTGCCCTTGTTTTCATTTCCATGATATTAATAAATTAGTAAGGTTGTTGGGATCAATATATTATTCCATAGCCAGAAGAGTAAACGATTGATCTTAGTAGTCTATACAAGCGAAGGGCTATCGCCTTCATAGGGACATTAAAGCTAATGAAGCTAGCCTATTTTATAAAAAGAAGGATATTTATTATGAATCTAAGACTAAATAAAAAAAGTATTAAAAAGCTAACTACTGATAAAAATACCCTGCCACTTGAAGCAACACCTCAAGTTGGAGGTGCAGAGCATTTGAGCGTTATTGTCTGCAATACCGTTGATGTCTGCTGGACACAACGTGGCCCCGGACAACCATGTCAGATATATACTGATCGCTGCCGTTAAAATTAGTCAGGCAGTATATTAACCCCAAGCCTTCTTAAAGAAGGCTTGATTGACTTTCCGATCATGTTATTGAGAAATAATTAGCTTCATATAAAACCACAAAATGACTACATTTAAACTACTCTAGCCATCCTTATAATGAAAAATAAAAATCTATGCCGTGCTAGTTGGCATTAAAGTAATCATGTGTGCCATGTGCTTCGATTGCCAATGTCAGCCTTTCCAACGCCTGCGCATAAATCGCATCTCGCATGTCGATATTGGTACTGACATGGCGCTGCCAGCCTTGCTCAAAAGCTTTGTGAATATAGTCAGAAAGTTTAGTTGTAACTTGCTCTTCACTCCAAAGCTCACCTTGGCGATTTTGGCACCACTCAAAATAACTGACAATCACCCCCCCAGCATTGGCGAGTATATCGGGAATAACAAACACCCCCTTCTCGTGCAATATACTGTCAGCAGCAGCGCTAACTGGCCCGTTGGCTATTTCCACAATCGTGCCTGCTTTTACCAAACCGGCATTTGCCTCAGTTATCACACCCGCGACCGCTGCCGGGATTAAAATATCTACATCTAATGCTAACAACTCTTCATTAGTCAATACCTTGTGGCTGACTAGTTCACACACGGAGTTTTCACAATAAACGGCTTTAAGCTGCCTACTCTTTTGCTTTTCATACAGGATACTTAGAATATCCAGACCTTCGGGTGAATAAATTGCACCTTTTGAATCACTGACGGCGACTACCTTATATCCAGCCTTTTGTAGTAACAATGCGCATTGTGCTCCACCATTGCCGAACCCTTGAACTGCTACCGTCTGTTTGTGTTTTTGCCAATTTCTCTTTTTAGCCAGTGCTTCTATGCAGAGAAAGGCACCTGTCCCCGTTGCGCCAGTGCGACCAACACTGCCTCCAAATACCAGTGGCTTACCTGTTATGACATCGGGTGCTTTGACGCGTTTAATGGTCTCATACTCGTCCATCATCCAACCCATCACACGTTCATTTGTATACATATCAGGTGCTGGAATATCTGTCTGGGGGCCAATGAAGTCAGCCATAGCCCTTACATAAGAGCGGGAGAGTCGTTCTAATTCGAGTGCAGACAACGATTTTGCATTGACAGAGATCCCCCCCTTTGCCCCACCAAACGGTACGTTTACGGCAGCACATTTCAAAGTCATCCAAAGGGCTAGAGCTTCAACCTCACTCTGATCAACACTTGGGTGAAAGCGGATCCCACCTTTGGTTGGTCCAAGTAAACTGTTATATCGACAGCGGTATGCTTTAAAGTAGGCCGACTCGCCATTATCTTTTCTGATAGAGATATAGCTCGTTAAGGTACATAAAGGTTGGCTCAACGCCTGAAGTGTATGACTAGAAATATTAAGATGCTTAGCAATAGTGCTCAAACGTACTAACGCGTCCGCCAGCAGATCATTGTCCATTTCTCGCTCGCTATGTTGATCTTTTAAATCAACTTTAGTCGTCAAAATCTAACTTTGCGAGCTTTCATAAAACCGATAGTTAGCTTATAGCTGCTCTGCAATTTCGCAGATAAAACGGCTGGGCTCTTTTGGCGACATGATAAACGCACACTTTTTTGCCCGTGTCAGTGCTACGTAAAACAGACGCCGCTCTTCTGCATAAGGAAAGGCTTCCAGTGCAGGCAAGAACGCATCTATTACTTTATCGGTTGTTTGTTTCGTTGGCACACGCTTATCGAGCCCTATGATGATCGTGTAATCTGCCTCTTTTCCTTTTGCGGCATGGAAGGTCATTGACTTTATATTGATGGTGTTGAACTGATTATTTAGCTTTTGAAGTGTTTGATTATCAGGTAACTGTTTGTGGTAACGAGCCAGTATCATGACAGAGCAATGAGGCGCTATTTTAGATAGCTCAGATAATTTTGCATAAACCAAATCGTTTTGCTGATCGTGCTCAATAACCACTGATGGTCCATCCGACAAGATCTGCGCTCTTACTTGCTTAACAATTTGCTGAGGGTTTTGGCAAACAAAGTCACTGGCCAAATCCAAAAGATCTTGAGGGTAGCGGAATGTTTTGTCGAGCTGCATCACCGTTGATGGCCCAAAGTGTTGAGAAAAGTGCGTTGTTAGCGACAGATCAGCGCCACTAAAACGATAAATAGATTGCCAATCGTCCCCTACAGCAAATAAGTAACTACGATGACGTTGTACCAATAGCGCTTTGACAAGCTCCGCTCTGGCAGGCGAAATATCCTGAAATTCATCCACTAATACATGCGACCATTCACTTTTGAACTGCCCAGTCTTTACGTATTTAGTTGCACTACTGATCATATCATCATAATCAATCGCACGCTCATTGTTGAGATACAACTGGTATTCTGTCAACACCGGTCTGAAAACGGCGAGATAAAGCTCAAACTCAGACTCAATTTTTTGTATATGTCCTGGGCCCAAGCTGCAACTTTGCTTATACAAACCAATTAACTCGCTGAACTGTTTAACCAATTTGTCCAAATACGGAGCAGCGAAGTCGATTTCGACTTCATGCGCGTCGAGATTAAAGCTCTCTTTTAGCAGAGCCAGTAAATTATTTGCGAAATCTCGGTCTTGGCAAAGAGATTGAAGCGTCTCGAGAAGAAATTGGCGTTTTTGATTCTCGTCGTTACTCAACTGAGACAACTGTGGTGCCTTTCCTTCTACCTCTGTGAGAATCCGAATGCCTAAACTATGAAAGGTACGGCACGTAACAGGTAGCTGTGCATCTGATAATCGAGACTGCATTTCATTGGCCGCCTCTTTACCATAAGCTAACATCAGAATTTGTGATGCATCTGCTACTCCGGCTGTAATTAGGTAGCCCGCTTTAGCCACCATGACACTCGTTTTGCCAGTACCCGCACCTGCCAATAGTAATTGTCGTTCATCAATAACAACACACGCTCGCCTTTGTGCAATCGTTAAAGGGTGCCCCGCAATACTATCAAAAAAATCTTCATAGTCAGCCAGTTGTTTAGCTATGAATGCTTCTCTGAAATCATCAACATCTTGTGGCTGCCAAGTATGTACTTCCTCAAGGGTATAGCGGGTTTGAGCAAAGTAAGCTTCTAGCCTTTGATCCATCGACCATGTGAGCCAGTGACTCGCAAGCTCTTGTGCCATGTCTTTTGCAGCTTTAAGTAGACCATGAGACAAATATCGTCGTTCAAGCAAAGCTTCAATCTTTGCAATACTTTGACGCAATTTAACCATGTGTGATGTGAGCCAAAACTTTTGTAGCTCAAACTGGGCATGGTCAAGATCGCACTCTTTGATGCGTACTTTAATGCGTGTATCCGGCATAAAGATTTGAATTTTAGGTGTGATTTTACCCGCAAGGATTTGCGGAGGTTGCAATTGCGACTGCCAAGTATATAGCTTTTTTCCTTGCTTATCTTCTATCACGATCCCCTTACTCGAAACGGTCAGAGAAGTGATCCCATCCATAATTCTGGATAGCGTGTGGACTATAAACTGCATGCAATCTTCAGGCTAATCTTAATATTACCAAGAGTTTAGGGGAATCTTGTGCGGCTGTCATGCCTAAACCATCTAGATCGCTCAATTAACTAAATAACCACTTGTGTTTCTGTATTAAAAAGGCCGGTAATTACCGGCCTTTTTAATGAATTAGTCTAACCAGAAGTCTTTTCTGAATTTAAGACCAAACTCACTTCTGTCATTGCTGCGCATAACCCCTACAAAGCCAGACTGCTGTAAGCGACCTACGTCGTATACCTCATTAAACACATTCTCGCCATAAAGCGTTATTTCAGTATCACCTTCACTGTTAGTGTATGAGATGTTGAAACCGAATAGCTCACGAGATTCAATGAACTCGTTAGGGTTGTTCACAGATTGACCCTGCATATCCGAACGGTATGAATAACTTGCGTTAACTGCTACCGTCGCACCAGACTCCATATCAATGAAATATGAAGGAGCAACCATTACCGTCCAACGCGGTGTTAGAGCGGGTGCATTGCCTACTGTAATACCTTGAACACCTTCATCAACATGTGTGATTTCGGAATCTAGATAACCTACCGAGCTGCGAATTGTAAAGTCATCTGTGATGGCAATAGTTGTTTCTAGCTCGATACCTTGTGCACGAGACTCACCAGCGTTTTCAATATATGTATTAAAGCCATTCGATGGATCGTTAAACGGCAAGGCTAAATCAGTATAGTCAGTCACAAACAATGCTAGCATCATTGAAACTTGATCATGCACTTGACCTTTAAAACCAACTTCGTAGTTTAATGCTTTAGTCTCATCAAATGATACAAATGCGTCCGCACCACCAAATGGGCGTGGAGGAAAGCCACCACTTTGGTAACCTTTTTGAATTTGTGCGTAAACATTCATATCACGATTCAATTGATATGCTGCGTTCACATCCCAAGTTACTTCGTCAAACTTAGCCTGTGCACCTTTTTTGAAGTACGTGAAATCAGCAAATGCATCTTTCTCATCTTCTGAGTAACGCAAACCACCACCTAAGCTCAGCTTTTCTGTAACGTCAAAGCTCGCATTGAAATAGGCTGCATATGAGTCTGTTTCTTGATCAATACGGAAACGACCGTAGTTACCCGGTACGCTAAATGGACTAAATACATAAGGTGTAGACTCTGTAAAACCATCTTCATTGAAGTAATAAAGACCAGACACAAAGTCCCAAGAATCGAACGTACCGTTTAGTTGAAATTCGATTGAGAACTGATCTGCACCACCTTCTTCAGGAAATTCAGATAAGTGCAGTGGTGAAGCATCATCATCCAAACCACCTGTATAGTCAGAGCCGCGCTTACTGGTGATGAATTTTACCGCATACTCGTCACTTACTTGCCAATCAGCGATCACTGATGCACCCCAGCCAGAGTAATCAGTGCTTTCGATCCCAGCAACAGTCGTACCTAAGTCATCAGGGTTCTCTGGCAATAAGCTCGCGTTTAGTAACGGAAAGTCACCATTATTTGGGTCATTTGGATCCAAGCCACCTGTTAACTCAATCGTATAAGGAGACTGACCTGACTCATTTTCGACCGCATCCACTGCTACATTTAAGCTAAAGTCTGTGCTAGGCTGCCATTTAACAGCAAATCGGCCGCTCATCTCTTGCTCTTCGCCAATTTCTTTTTCTGGCGCAGCAAGGTTAACGGCACGCCCTACACCGTCACGCTCTTTGTATGATGCGTTTGCAGCAAAGCTCCACTCGTCGTTAATAGTTTGGTTTGTGTATATATCACCACCTAAGCGGCCGCGAGAGCCCACTTTTGATTCAACACGTACAACATCTTCAGACCCTGGCTTTTTAGTAATGATGTTTACCGCACCACCCAACGTGTTGCGACCATATAGTGTGCCTTGTGGACCACGCAATACTTCAACACGCTCAATATTAGGTAAAGACAGGTTGGAACCCATTTGTCGGCCAAGGTAGACACCATCTACGTAAACACCAACGCCTGGATCTGTTGTGATAATGTGATCTTGTAAACCAATGCCTCGAATGAAGACAGAAGCGTGCGCCGCGTTACCAACACCATATCTTGTGATATTTAAGTTTGGAACAAATTTACCAATGTCATCTAAGTTGCTCATGTTGCCTTTCTCAATGGCATCTGAGCCGATAGATGTGATCGCAGTTGGTGTTTCGAATAAACTCTCAGTACGTTTACGAGCAGTCACTTCGATTTTTTCAAAAGTATTCTTTTTTGCTTGCGCTTCTTCAGCAGCAAAGGAAGGTAAGCTCACTGCCGACAAAATGGCAGCGCTTAATGCAGATAGACCAACGCGTGGTAAAACTGTTCTCATATTTTCTCCAAAGGAATCGCCGTGTGTGTATTCAACCTGAGGAAGGTTGAAGCTATGCCTAGCTAAAAATAGACATAAAAAAAGATGCGCATCACGCATCTATTTCCTCTGGAAGGCCATTATATGTATTTAACACATCAATTGAAATAAAAAATTCATAAATATTTTCATTTGCAAATTTATTACCGGGAAAATACGTTATAAAAACATAAATATTACAAGACATAAAATTTTGGCGCTGAAATTTTATTGTCGTTTATATAATGAACTAAAAGTAGACGGCTTTGGCAGGAGGTGAATTACTGAGACCTTATGGTCAAATCAGGTTCATAAAGATTGGAAGATACATGGTTGCCTAGTTTATTTTTAAGCAAAAAAAAACCTGATGAACAATTTATTCATCAGGTTTTATATTTGGTGCGAATGGGGGGACTTGAACCCCCACGAGCATAGCTCACCACCCCCTCAAGATGGCGTGTCTACCAATTCCACCACATTCGCAAATATTTTAGTTTGGTACGTCAGAATTCTCTTCTGAAGCAGGTATATCCGATACAGCTGGAACTGTAGTCGCCGCTGGCGCTTCTAAGTTTTCCCACTGGTCAGTTTGCTTAATTTGACCTGCTGTTAGGTTACCTAATGCAATACTTAGCACGAAAAATACCGTTGCAAGTACTGTTGTAGTTTTTGTCATAAAGTTGCCAGCACCCGAAGAACCGAATACGGTAGCAGAAGCACCTGCTCCGAAAGACGATCCCATATCGGCACCTTTACCTTGTTGGATTAGAATCATTCCAATTAATGCTAATGCAACAACTAAATAGACAACCAAAAGAATCTCGTACATTTACTTATCCTTTTGCACTCTCACAGATTGTTCTAAAGGCTGCTGGTTTAAGGCTTGCTCCACCTATCAAACCGCCATCGATATCTGCTTGTGCGAACAATAATTCACTATTACTTTCATTAACACTGCCACCGTATAGGATCTGCAGTGAATTCGAGATTTCAGTATCGTAACTCGCTACTAAATCTCTTATAAACTTGTGTACTGCTTGTGCTTGCTCAGGAGATGCTGTTTTACCAGTTCCTATAGCCCAAACAGGCTCGTATGCTATCACAGAGTCACTCAATGATGCTATACCTAATTTATCGATTACAGCTTTAATTTGTTCTGCAACGATATGTTCAGTTTGACCTTGCTCTCTTTCTGACTCCGTTTCACCTACACACAGTATAGGGATTAACTTGTCTGTTTGTGCTTGCTCAAACTTATTGGCAACATCTTCATTTGACTCGCCGTAAATACTTCTACGCTCAGAGTGACCTACAAGCGTATAAGTTGCGCCTAATGCTTTCACTAATGACGCTTGAACTTCACCTGTATATGCACCAAGTGGGTGCTCTGAGACTGTCTGCACACCGGCTTTTACACCAGAAGCAACTACGTTGCTTAGAAGTGCAGTTGGCGGAATAACAACTACTTCAACATCGTTATTATTGATGTTCTTAATTTCGCTAGCAATGTTTTGGACAAGCTCTAAAGAGCCATTCATTTTCCAATTGCCCGCGACCATTGGCTTTCTACTTAACATTCGATACTCCGCGTAAGAAAGCGGACGAGATACTAACGTCACTCGTCCAAAGTTACAAGAAAAATTTTAACTTTTTGGTTTAATTGCTCACAGATTCAACAACTTCGGCTATTTGTTGAGAAAAGTCCATTACTTGCTTTTCTTGTTCTGCTTCAACCATAACACGTACTACAGGCTCAGTACCTGACTTCCGTAATAGAACTCGACCTTTGCCGTCCAGCTTTTCTTCAACCTGTTTTACAACTTGTTTGACAGTGTCATGAGCAACAGGGTCTGTGCCTTTTGCATATCGAACATTGATCATATTCATTGGGTATTTGGTAAAGCCGGCGCCAAGATCTTTGAGTGTTTTATTCTGTGCAACCATCGCTGCTAACACCTGCAAGCTAGAAATAATACCGTCACCAGTCGCAATCAGATCAAGGTTAAGTACGTGACCAGAGCTTTCACCACCAATATTCCACCCTTCTTGAGCAAGTAGTTCAAGTACATAGCGGTCTCCAACTTTACTGCGCAGGAATGGAATATCTTGTGCCTTAAGTGCATTTTCAAGACCCATATTTGACATCACAGTGCCGACAACTCCACCTTTAAGCGTGCCGTTGAACTTGGCTTGTAAGGCAGCAATATAAACAATGTCATCACCGTCAAAAACACGGCCATTGTGGTCAACCATCATTACGCGGTCACCGTCACCGTCATAGGCAATACCAACATCAGCTTTGTGCTCAAGCACCTGACGTTTTAACGCATCAACGTGTGTTGCACCACACTCTGCATTAATATTCACGCCATCTGGCTCACACGCCGTTGCGATTACCTCTGCACCTAATTCCTGCATGACAGAAGGTGCAATATGGTACGTAGCCCCATTCGCACAATCTAGTACAATTTTGATGCCCTCTAATGACAGCTCTTTGGGGAACTGACTTTTACAAAACTCAATATAGCGGCCACTTGCGCTATCTAACCGGCGAGCTTTACCTAGGGATTCTGAAGTCACACACGTCATCGGTTCATCAAGCATTGCTTCGATTTCTAATTCGACGTCGTCTGCTAGTTTTTTCCCGTTACCAGAGAAGAATTTAATACCATTATCATGATAAGGGTTGTGAGATGCACTGATCACAATTCCCGCTTCAGCTCTGAAGGTTTGCGTCAAATAAGCGACCGCAGGGGTCGGCATAGGACCAAGTAAAACGACATCGATTCCAGCAGCGATTAAGCCCGCTTCAAGCGAAGTTTCGAGCAGATATCCAGAAATTCGCGTGTCCTTACCTATTATTACTTTTTTTGTTCCTGATTTAGATAGGACTTTACCAGCAGCCCAACCTAATTTAAGGGCAAACTCAGGTGTAATGGGGAACTCTCCTACAAGCCCTCTTACACCATCGGTGCCAAAATATTTTCTCGTTGTCATTTAGTTACTCCATGGTTTGCTGCAGCCCATACCTGCAACACATCACTCGTTTCTCTTACATCATGAACGCGTATGAGATGCGCACCTTGCTGTGCACATAACAATGCACCACTTAAGCTTGCTGCTAAGCGTTCATTCGTATCCCTATTTAATAAGTTTCCAAACATAGATTTGCGTGATAAACCTGCCAATAAAGGCAAATTCAATTCTGAAAATTGATTAAATTTCCCAAGCAACTCAAAGTTATGTTGTAAAGATTTTCCGAATCCAAAACCAGGATCTAAGATGAGTCTAGTGCGAGCAATGCCAAGTTTTTCGCAAGCCGCAATTCTAGCCTCAAAGAATGAAATAATCTCGTTAATTAGGTGGTCATATTTTGGCGCAGCTTGCATCGTTCTTGGTTGACCTTGCATGTGCATTAAACATATAGGTACATCAGAAAATTCAGCTGCAACTTCCAAACACCCTTCTTCTTGCAAAGCACGCACATCGTTAATAATGTCAGCACCCGCATGAATAGCCTGTTTCATTACTTCTGCTTTACTCGTATCTATCGATATAATGCAGTCAGACTGCGCTCGAATCGCTTCAATAACTGGAATAACTCTGTCCAGTTCTTCATTTAACGATACATCAGCTGCACCCGGACGAGTTGATTCGCCGCCAATGTCGAGTATGCTGGCTCCTTGCTCCAATAACTCAAGCGCCTGAATGACAGCGTTATCATTTTTGTAATACTTACCACCATCAGAAAAAGAGTCTGGAGTTGCGTTCACTATGCCCATAATTTGCGGGCTTTGGAGATCAAGGGTACGACCTCGAGGTAAAGAGAGTTGAAACATAAATTGCCTTCCTATTAATTGTATCTAAGCATACTTTAAATACCCCTACCAGTTTATTGACCAAAATCACTCACATAGAGTCTGGTATTAGGCGCATATAGATACAAAGTATTACAAAAGATACAAAAAGGCCTCGAAGGTTAACCATCGAGGCCTTAATTCCTGCTGTGACATTTTACCTTTTATTAAGGCTTGTCATCAACCTCTGTATTGCTAGGAGGCGGGACATCCGAGTTATTTTCTTCACTCTTCGTCTCAGTCGCACCACCATTCAAACCACCATCTTTGTCAGATTTGCGGTCATGTGCGTCTCTAGGAGGACGTACTTCTTTGCGTTCCATGAGGTCGTCAATCTGTCCGGCATCTATCGTTTCATATTTCATTAGTGCATCTTTCATCGAATGAAGGATGTCCATATTGTCTTTTAAGATTTGCTCGGCCCGGTCGTAGTTGCGAGTGACAAATAATTTAATTTCTTCGTCAATTAATTTCGCTGTTTCGCCCGACACCCCAGACATTCTTGAGCCGCCACCGCCCATGTACATTTCGCCTTGCTCTTCCATGTACATTTGTGGTCCAAGTACAGGGCTTAAACCCCATTGAGTTACCATTTTACGCGCAATGTCAGTTGCTCGCTCAATATCATTACTTGCACCTGTAGTCACCTTTTCATCACCATAAATTATGGCTTCTGCAATTCGGCCACCATAGAGGCTAGATAACATTGATTCTAAATGTTCTTTCGAGTGGCTTACACGGTCTTGCTCCGGTAAGTACATGGTCACACCCAACGCTCTACCTCGTGGGATAATAGACACTTTATAAACAGGATCATGTTCTGGTACTAAGCGCCCTACAATTGCGTGCCCAGCTTCATGATAAGCAGTCATCTCTTTTTCTTTCTCAGACATAACCATTGATTTACGCTCTGCGCCCATCATGATCTTATCTTTTGCTGCGTCAAACTCAGCCATACTTACTTTGCGCTTGTTACCACGCGCAGCAAATAATGCAGCCTCATTAACTAAGTTCGCTAGATCTGCACCAGAAAATCCTGGTGTACCACGCGCGATGAGAGATGCCTCAACATTAGAGTCCAAAGGTACTTTGCGCATATGCACGTTAAGGATCTGTTCACGGCCTCTCACGTCTGGTAAACCTACAACTACCTGTCGGTCGAAACGACCAGGGCGCAATAAAGCAGGGTCTAAAACGTCTGGGCGGTTGGTTGCAGCTATTACAATGATACCTTCATTGCCTTCAAAGCCGTCCATTTCAACCAGCATTTGGTTTAGCGTTTGTTCACGTTCATCGTGACCCCCACCCATGCCTGCACCGCGTTTACGGCCAACAGCGTCAATTTCATCGATAAAGATAATACAAGGCGCTGCTTTTTTAGCTTGTTCAAACATGTCTCTTACACGGGATGCACCAACACCGACAAACATTTCAACAAAATCAGAACCTGAAATTGTAAAAAACGGTACCTTTGCTTCACCTGCAACAGCTTTTGCAAGTAACGTTTTACCCGTACCAGGAGGACCTACCATCAACACCCCTTTAGGAATGTTACCGCCAAGCTTCTGGAATTTAGACGGGTCTCGTAGAAAATCGACTAATTCAGTAACGTCTTCTTTTGCTTCATCACAGCCTGCAACATCTGCAAAAGTTGTTTTGACTTGATCTTCGCTCATTAGACGCGCTTTACTCTTGCCGAAAGACATTGCGCCTTTACCGCCGCCACCTTGCATCTGACGCATGAAGAATATCCATACACCAATCAACAACAGCATTGGGAACCAAGAGATGAAAACGTTCGCTAAAAACGATTGCTCTTCCGGTGCAACACCTTTGACGTTTACATCGTTTTTAAGCAAATCATTAATTAGATCTTCATCATATAACGGCATGATCGTTTGAAAGCGCTCACCGTTATTTTTAATCCCTGAAATAGTACCAGCAGCACGGTCAATATTTGCCTCTCTGACCACACCACTACGGACTTCTTTTACAAACTGAGTGTAACTTGTCTGACGATCAGATTGCTCGCCACCATTGAAACTCTGAAACACTGTCATTAGCACGACTGCTATGACAAGCCAGAGAATTAAGTTCTTCGCCATATCGCTCAAGGGGTTAACCTCTTGTATCCAATTTATTTAAAATCATCTTAAATGCACCTCAACTGTACTACAGTTTGTATCCTGTCGCCACTATATATACTTCTCGAGATCTAGGTCGAGACGCTTTTGGTTTACGTATCTTTACAACTTTAAAGGCATTACGTACTTCTTGTACAAATTGATCAAAGCCTTCGCCCTGAAACACCTTAACCGCAAACGCACCATTTGGTTTTAGTACTTGGTGACACATATCTAGTGCTAATTCGACTAAATACATACTACCGGCCTGATCTATAACATTGTTGCCGCTCATATTAGGTGCCATGTCAGAGAATACCACGTCGATATTCTTACCACCAATCCGGTCTAACAATGCGTTTAAAACGCTTTCTTCACGGAAGTCGCCTTGTAAAAATGCAACGCCCGGTAAGGAGTCCATTGGCAAAATATCACACGCAATTACCTCGCCCTTCTCTGATACTTGCTCAGCTAGATATTGTGACCAACTGCCAGGAGCTGCACCTAAATCTACAACGTGCATACCAGGTCTGATCAGTTTGTCCCGCTGCTGTATTTCCTCTAATTTAAACACTGCACGAGAACGGTAGCCTCGTTTTTGGGCTTCATGTACAAATGGATCGTCTACATGCTCTTTTAACCAGCGCTTTGAGCTCGCTGAGTGCTTTTTATTTGCCATATTCACTGCAACTCATTAGTAATCTTCTTTAGATGGCGTTAGAATGTCGAGAATTCAAGCCTTAATTTAGTAAATTGTACCAATATGACATTATCAAATAAACAAAAGCAGCACCTGAAAGGGTTAGCACATGCCCTGAAACCAGTCGTTTTACTTGGTGGTAACGGCCTAACCGAAGGTGTATTGCTAGAAATTGAACAATGTTTAGAAATACACGAATTGATCAAAGTTAAAGTACCGACCAACGATCGTGAAACCAAACAACTTATTTTTGATGCCATTGTCCGTGAAACTGGAGCACATAAAGTACAAGTGATCGGTCACATTATCGTGCTATACCGTCAAAGTGAAGACAAAAAAATTATCTTGCCTCGCAACTAAACACTGTGTAGTTGAACCGCTAATGCGGTTCAACTTCGCGTGCTAAATCAATTGCCTTACGCAAGAAATCGGTTGTCAATTGATTAATTAAGCCACTTTCAGCATTTAATAGTAAACTAAACCCTATCCCCAAAGATGGAATAACTGCCACATCGGTACGATAGCCTTGCACCCAACCACTGTGATAATAGACCGTCTCGCCTTCAAAACTGTATATTCGCCAGCCCAACCCATAATGCGCCTGCTCAACATATTTTTTCCATACACGCCTGCGAAGTTCACGCTTAGTCAAAGTGAATGGCCTTGACTGAATTGTTAATGCATCAAGCGACAAGACACTGGGGAACAAGCCTAGTTGAGCTTTTAACCAAATGACCATATCTTCAGCACTTGCGTTTACCCCTGCAGCAGGCGCAACTTTATAGTAGTGCTTCTTCAACTTTGCTGTATGCCAATATTTGCGTCCTTTAACATGAGGCAAAGCAAAGTTATCGTCTTTGGTCATATGTTCGAACCCAAGTCCCGCATCTTTCATACTTAAAGGCTTAAAAATGAACTCATTGAGCCAAGTGTCGTAACTTAACCCTGTTGCTTGGTTTATTACATTACCAATCAAACTGAACATGACATTTTGATAGCCATAACATATGCCGGGACGGCACAACCTATCAACTTTTAACAGCCTCGGATAGATATTGTCATACTCCATACGTGATTCAATCAAGTTGTCATACGCATTGGGTACCAGTCCACTGGAGTGGCTCAAAAGGTGATATACACGCAGAGGCGCATATTGGCTATCTCTGAAAATAGGCAGATAATCAGCAACGTAGCGGTCCAAATCGACTTTTTCATCCGCTGCTAACTTTGCCGTGAGTGATCCCGCAAAAGTTTTTGAGACAGATGCTAAACGAAACCGAGTTTGTCCGTTAACAGGTAGCCCCTTCTTCGCTTTCGTTCTGCCATAGCCTTTCGCTATATCACCAAACTTTACATGAGTAATGCTCAATGCAGCTCCGGGTATCGATTTTTCTTTTAGTTTCTGTCGGACTTGCTTAGAATAGTCGCCTACAAAATGCTCCCATGCTTTTGCTTTTTTTTGTTCGTCACTCTTCACTGCAAGTGAAAGAGTTAGCAATAGTAGGCATTTTGAATAAATAAGTAGTGACTTCATAATGACTCTGTACATTAACACGCGGTGTTATGGTATCACGAAAATAAGTCGCGAGCTCACGGAAAACGTAAAATAAACAGGAGTCTTTATGGTTTGTCGCATTGTATGCGTTACAAACTTGAACAATTTAAGACTGTCGTTATGCATGGCCTACCATGTAAAATTTATTCTAAAATCCATTTGATATTATAGAAAATTGTAATTTGAGGTACTTATAATGCGAGGAATCATTAGCTGTTTGGCACTCATCGGCTTAACAGGGTGTACAATGACTCAACCACTGGCGCCTAAGCTTAGTGTTCCTTCTAAACCACTTTTACAAAAATCTATCTACCAAATTAGTTATACGGCAGAGTTAGAATCTGCGCGTATTAAATCAGTGCAACTACCCGCGCATGTTGTAAAAAGACAAGACACAGTTTACATCGACTCGAGTAAAGTAACACTCACAGACGCCTTTCGCGCATCACTGATTAACATGCTCAAAGAGAAAGGCTTGCAGGTCGACTCCCAAGAAAACACCGATTATAGACTCGTTATTCAACAAATGGATTTATCATACGGTCGAGATAAAGTGTACGTGCTCAATAAACCAAGCAATAGCCACCCCTATATTGCAAAAATATCTCAAACCAATCCAAGTAAACAGTGCAGTAATATTACCGCTTCTCTTAGCATGCGCTTAACACATAACGACTCTGCTGATGTTGTCTGGTTTGCAAAATCATCAGTAGACAGTGCAGGGTTTCAGGGCATCCCTTTGCAATATTCATTTACTGAGACCGAAAAAGTAATTAATGAGCAAGAAGTTATCACCTTTGTTGCTGAGCAAAACACTGAACAAGCCCGTAAAGATAGGTACCAAGAGCCCGTGACTATCCCGCAATACGTCGTCCAACCAAACATTACTCCGCTTATAAAGGTAGCTGGAGCATGTGAAAAGACTGAAGTGAGTGAACTAACACCAAAAATGATGTTAACACTGACACACAACTTAATTGATAAGCTAAATGTTCAATAGGCAACAAACTCATACACTTAATTACAAAAATATCCCACAGCGCAATTATAATTGCACGATGATATAAAAAGGTTAGTATGATTTTAAAAGGCACCAGTGTCATCGTCCATAATGATACTTAGTTGGTATGTTAAAGGAGAGTTTTCATGGAGCAGTACGGTACGATATTACTTGTTGAGGATGATGAATCACTCGCACAATGGGTAGCGGACTATTTAAATAATCAAGGTTACACAACCCATTGCTGTCATCGTGGTGACGAAGTCGTCGCAATGGTTAAACAGCATAACCCTGATTTAGTATTGCTGGATATAATGCTACCAGGCCAAGATGGTATCAGTGTCTGTAGAGAGTTACGTCAGTTTTATAGCAAGCCTATCATCATGCTAACAGCCAAAGATGAAGAAATGGATGAAGTAATCGGCTTAGAAGTGGGTGCCAGTGACTATGTTATCAAGCCAGTACGCCCAAGAGCACTGCTAGCTAGGATCAAAGCAAATGCGAGGGCGGCTCAAGATAATAGCGCTCAAAATGACTCTAGTAGCGCTATTCTAAATGTCGGAAACCTCAAAATTGATACTCAGGCTCGAAAAGTTGTCGTATCAGGTCAAGAAGTTTCGATTTCGAGTGCCGAGTACTTACTGCTTCACTTTCTTGCCTCAAATGCTGGTAACGTCGTGTCTAGAGATGCGGTGTTCAAGGCTACAAAAGGAAGAGAGTATGATGGCCTTGACCGCAGTGTAGACGTATTAATTTCGGCGCTACGTAAAAAGTTTGATGACGACCCACAAAACCCTGAAAAGATAAAAACCATTTGGGGCAAAGGCTACTTACTAGTACCTACGGCTTGGTAGTACCTGCTGAGTTGTGCAGCCCCCTTACTGCACAACTCAACCCCCAACGCTTGAAGTTATCATGTTGTACTAGGTAGAGTGAATTTGTGAGAAAATTATATTTATCCTTGCTTACTGGTGTAATTATTTCAATCATCGTTCTTGGGTGGTTGATAGACACGCTTAATGAGCAAACTTCTCCAGATGATGACAGCTTTTTTTGGCAAGCCAAATTATTAGTGGGAATTGCCAACCAAGCTAGCTCAACTCCACTCGACCAGCGACTAAATTTTGTTGAAAAAGCTGGTAAAGATTTTGACCTCACTATTTCCTACCACTCCGGAGCCTCTTTAGCCCTACCTTCCGAAGTTACCGAGCAGATGTATAGACCTCAAGGGCTATTAATAGACTCTGATGAAGGTTATTTTTACCTGCTTAAATCGACACCACGATTAAAACCCGATTACATCGAACTTCAATTGGAAAAGCCTCCTGAGCGCAACAGCTATGATGTTTTGCTCACGCTCGCATTTTACTCAGGTGTTTGTGCACTGATGTGGTTTGTACTGGCACCTTTGGCTAAACGCCTTTCGGTTTTGACACATGCAGCAAAACAATTTGCCAGTGGAAATCTAGATACGCGTATTGAAGTAAATCATTTTACCTACATTAAAGATGTAGAACTAACTTTCAATCGAATGGCGAACCAAATCGAAAAGCTATTAGCTGAAAATAAATTAATGGCATCTAGTCTGTCACATGATATTCGCACGCCTGTCGCGTGTTTACGGTTTGGTTTCGATGCGGCGTTGGAAGAGGACGATATACAAGAGGTTCACTTACTACTCGAGCGAATGGAAAAAGACCTCGATCAAATGGAAGATATGCTATCAAGCTATTTGTCTTTTGCAACGCTTGAGCAAAAATCTCACTTGTTGAAATTTGAACCTATCAAACTCAATGGATACGTTTCAGACGTTGTAGCTCAAATGCACCCTAAGATGTCCAAAAAAGGGTTAACTGCCAATATTTCAATCCATCCAGAGTTAGTCGTTGAGGCAGACCTTCATTGGCTAGCACGCGCTATATCAAATTTACTAAGTAATGCTTGTGACTTTGCAAATATGCAGCTGTTTGTTAGTGCCCAGCCACATGATCATGAAATAGAAATAAACATAGAGGATGATGGTCCCGGTATCGAGCAGGAGAATTGGAACAAGGTTTTTGACCCGTTCTTTCAAGAGCAAGGACATCGTAATAGAGCAGGTAAAAGCTATGGCCTAGGACTTGCCATCGTTGCTAAAGTAATTGATTGGCACCACGGTAAAGCTTCAGTGAGTCGCTCAGAGTTACTTGGCGGAGCTAAATTCACGCTAACCTTACCTTGTAAAGCAGTTTCACAAAACGTACACAACCGCTGACACCTTTTCAAGAAAACTGCGCAAAACACTTAAAATATCATAACGTTACAATAATAATCGTAATTATAATATGGATATTTATAACTACGGCCTTTTTTAACACTCATTCTTGCGCTAGATCAGTGCAGATAAGGCTTTTTATTTGCTTTCATTTACAGTAGATTGTTGCGGCCGTCTTTAAAAAAAGAGAAATATAAAAACATGAGCAGTATTCGAGGAGAGTTTAGTTCTCGGTTTGGATTTATTATGGCCGCCGCAGGCTCTGCCGTTGGTTTAGGCAATATATGGGGGTTTCCGACACAGACCGCTAGCAATGGTGGAGCTGCATTTGTACTGGTTTATTTAGTACTCGCGTTTTGTCTTGCCTATCCCGCATTAATGGCTGAACTTGTTATTGGCCGACACGGACAAGCCAATGCTGTCGCATCACTGCAAAAACTAGCAAATAACCAGATGCAAAAACGCTTCGCATTTTTTGTGGGCTTTGGTGGCATTGTTTGTGCGGGACTCATTCTCAGCTTTTATGCCATTGTTGCAGGATGGATGTTCAGCGCAACTCTGGAACCTATTTCTGTCATTGCAGGTACAGATCAAGCAACCTCTTGGCTAAGCGAACAGTCGCTATCGAGAGACCTAATATTTACAGCCGCTTTTATTATTTTAACCGTTTCCATCATCAGTAAAGGTGTAGAAAACGGCATTGAAAAATGGTCAAAACGACTCATGCCAGCGCTGTTATTTATTCTCTTCGCACTCATTGGCTATGTATTAACGCAAGAGGGCGCTATGACAGGTTTGAAGGCTTATTTGGTGCCGGATTTCAGCTCGATCTTAAACCCGAGTCTACTCGTTAGTGCGCTGGGACAAGCGTTCTTTTCACTGTCCTTGGGCACGAGTGTGATGATCATCTATGGCTCATATATAAGCAAACAAGAAAACCTTGTTTCACTAGGTGCATACGTCACATTAATTGACGTATTTATAGCTTTTGTAGCGGGTATGCTCATCATCCCTGCTATGTATGTAGCACAAGCTCAAGGGGTTGAAATTTTCTCGGCTTCGGGAGAATTATTGTCTGAAGATACCTTAGTGTTTCAAGTATTACCGGCCTTATTTGAAAGTATGGGTGGCATAGGTATTTACATTGGCTTCGCATTTTTCGCTCTAATGAGCATTGCAGCCTTAACAAGCTCAATCTCTATGCTTGAGGCACCTGTTTCTTACGTTGTTGAAAAGTTCGCACTGGCTCGCGTACAAGCTACTTGGCTTATAGGGCTCATTGTCAGTGTTGTGAGCGTTTCTATCATTTTTAATTTTTCTGCGTTATTTGGCTTTGTGGTTCAGTTAACCACGCAGTTTGCACAACCTTTGCTTGGCATGTTGTGCTGTATTTTTGCTGGCTGGATATGGCATAGAAGTAAGTTGCTCGCAGCAATTAAAGAAGGAAATGAAGCAGTAGACAACACTTTGTTCTGGAAAATTTGGCCTTGGTACATCAAGTTTGTCTGTCCGTTAGCTATTGGCCTCGTATTTATAAATTCACTATAAAAAAAGCGCTTCGAGAGAAGCGCCTTTTTCTTTTACTGTCTGCTCAACACTACATGGTTTGCACTAGTTGCATATCTATGTGTTCAATACCGTCTTCAAGGTACACTTCACTGATAGCTGTAAAACCAAGCTTGCCATAAAACGGCTGTAGGTAACTCTGAGCTGCAATTTGCACCTGCGCACTGGGAAATTGTTGCGCGCAGCAAGCAAGTGCAGCATTCATTAACGTGTACCCTAGCCCAGAGCCCCGCCCATCAGGCGCAATCAATACGCGGCCAATACTCGCTATACTTTCGTTCTTTAAATAACACCTTGCGTAGGCTTTGAGGCTTCCTTGTTCAAGAAAAAGTATGTGCCGTGTATTTAAAGCGCGGTCTACATCATCAATTTCAGGGTAAGCACATGCTTGCTCAACAACAAATACGTCTACACGCGCTTTAAACATCATGAAGATTTCATCACGACTTAACTCGTGAAACGTCTTTATAACTGGTTCTAACATCCGTTATCTCATCTTCAGCCAGTAATTAAGCAAAAAGTCTCTCTAGCTGGTCACAGATACGCGATAAGTTCACCTGATCATGTTCAATCGTTAAATCAATATAACCATCACTTCTAAATGCACGATCTAATTCAATTAACACATGTGTCTTATGTGCTTCTGGCACAAATGATAGCTCAATCTCCTGCAAACCAAACATAGAGTGGCTACTTGGACGATATTCAATTTCTTGATAGCAGCCCGACGTCGACTGAAAGCTCGAAGCGCGCAGGTAACCTTTCTCAACATCGGCTTTAACCAGTTGAAAGCCTAACTTGTCCATCGCGGTTAGTACGGCTTTAACAGCTTCGTTGGGATAAATATGTAATGCGTCTTTATCGGAAGGGTCTAAAGCTAAATCAATATCAAGACCAGTCTCAATCCAAACATGGCAGTGGTTATATGGCGCATTAATTTGAGTAATTGGTGTCTCTGAATGCAGTCTTGCTTCAAAAGGTATGATTCGTTGTTCACCTGGTGCGATTGTGAACTCAGCTGGGAGACGCCACTTTTCTATTACATGATTAGTGAAGTACTCTCCATCGTCATTTTCTACCTTCACCTTGGTCATTAATGCCAATTCTAGCCCAGAGATCTCCTGCTCTACGTCACCACCCATAACAATGATTTGTGCTTGAAACTTTTGACCTGGGTGTAAGTGTTCAGTTTCCAATACTGTATCGACTTTTGCAGCACCTACTCCAACAGATGCTAAGAGTTTTTTAAACATCATTACTCCTCTCGAGGATGTTCCGTTAAGGCATCTTAAACACATTTGTCGTTGCTTGTCAGTGAAAATCTAACGTTTTTATGCAAATGACATATCGTACGACTAAAAGATGCACATAGATTAATACTGTTTTGTGCAGAATTTGTTTATAAAACAGATTGATTTGATAGAATCAGACTACCTAGTACAATCTGCATGACTTATGGAACTACTTTACTTTGCAATCGCTTTTGCTTGTGGATTTTCGGTCTATCAACTCAAGCTACCGCCGTTGATTGGATTCTTAATGGCTGGTTTTATCCTCAACTTAATGGGGCAACAAACCACCCCCCTCCTTTCTCAACTAGCCGATTTAGGCGTAACTATTTTATTATTCAGTATCGGCCTAAAACTCAGAGTTAAAAACCTTGTCAAACCACAGGTTTGGGCTCCTGCCACCCTACATATCATCTTGAGTAGTATTTTCTTTGCATCTTTACTTCTGGTACTCGGCGTCATGCAGCTTCCGTTGTTTGACCAATTAGACTTGCAAAGTGCGTTACTAGTGGGCTTTGCGTTTAGCTTTTCTAGCACTGTATTTGCGGTCAAGGTACTTGAAGAACGTGGTGAAATGGCCAGCTTGCACGGCAAAATTGCGATCGGAATTCTGGTTATGCAGGATATTTTCGCTGTGGTCTTCTTAGCCATTAGTACCGGTAAAGTTCCTAACATTTGGGCCATCGCGCTTATCGCTGGACTTTTTGTTTTCCGTTCGCTCATGTTTTGGGTTTTAAGTCGCTCAAAGCATGGTGAACTACTGCCGCTATTTGGGTTTTTCTTTGCGCTCGTAATTGGCTACCATGCGTTTGAATTTGCAGGCTTAAAAGGCGACTTAGGCGCCTTGATAATCGGTATGCTTTTCGCGCCTCATAAAAAAGCCAGTGAGCTTTCCAAGTCCTTATTAAATCTTAAAAATATTTTGCTAGTTGGCTTTTTCCTCAATATTGGTCTCAATGCCAGCATTTCGACAAATGCCCTCCTCATCGGGCTCTTATTGGTGTTAGTACTGCCTGTTAAAGTCATGCTTTATTATGTACTTACTAATCGCTTTAGGTTGCGAGCGCGTACTTCGCTGCTGAGCGCTTTTACTTTGTCGAATTACAGCGAATTTGGCCTGATTGTGTGCGCTGTCGCTGCAAGCAGTGGGTTAATCGCTGCAGACTGGTTAGCCGTCGTCGCCATTGCTGTTTCTTTGACTTTTATTCTCGCTTCTCCACTAAACAAACGCGCGAACGAATTATATGTGAAGTTTGAGCACATTTTAGTGCGCTTTGAGAACCCTAAACGCTTAGAAGAAGAGTTACCTGTCAATTTAACGGATACGCGCATCGTGATATTTGGAATGGGACGTATCGGTACTGGTGCATATGAAACCATCCATAATTCTCATCCGGGCTCAGTCGCCGGTATCGACATTAAGCCTGAAGTCGTTGACAAACATATCAGACGAGGAAGACGCGTGTTAATCGCCGATGCAACCGACCCTGACTTCTGGCAGCGCGTTAACCACTCTAGTGTCGAAATGGTCATGCTCGCTATGCCGAAGCATATGCAAAACATCTATGCGCTAGAGCAACTCCAAGCGTCTGGCTATCAAGGGCAAGTAACTGCGATTGCAAACTACCCAGATCAACAAAAAGAGCTCGAAGATATGGGCGTTCATTCTACTTATAACTTTTATTTAGAAGCAGGTAGTGGCTTTGCAGAACACGTAAAAGAAAAATTATTTTAGGGTTTCTCATTATAGTTCTCAGGTCCCTTAAAGGGTACTGAGAACTATTTTTATTTTCCTGTCATACACTTACATCTAGACGTCTAAAACCTCACCCGACTTTCCATCATTTTTTGTAATAGTGCGATTTACAAAACTTTACAACGAAGTTAGTAATTCGACCACGAAAAAGAGTACACTGGCTACGTCATTTAGAGAACGTGTCTCTAATTTTTGTACTTAAATCTTATACTTAGTATCTGTTTTTGGGAACAAGAGAAAATTCTATCAAGATTGTTAATGAGGGTTTGCATGAGCAAAAATAAGTTAAATTCGTACTTTCCAGCAGCTGTTGACGATGTCACTGCAGCCCCGTTTTCTGATATACAAAAACGTTTGGATGATATTCAAGACTCGGGAATGACAGCGCTAGCCATTCGTAATATTTTATTTCATAAAATGCTAGATCTACATGCTGTACCTCAAGATCATTACTTGCGTAACGAATCTACGCCAGAGCGACTTGACGACCCGAGCCTAATTAACAAACTCAATGAGTTAGGCTTCTACCGCACTTCTAGACGTGTGATGCACTAATTCCATAACGATTTTTAGAGGGGCCTACTCTCCTCTTACTAGGCTGGCAATGCCCGTCGCCAGCCTACCTTCTTTACCCTCTTCGGCGCTTTCTATTCATCACGCGCTTTGGTATACACGCTTTGATACATTCAATCACCGGCTTATAGTAAATTGCCCATATAGAGTCATGCCCAGCATCATACTTACCAACCCCTATTGAAATACCTTTGGTTTCAGAGGCCTTGATTAAGCTGCCAGCCATTCGGTCCCATATCGCCAACGCTGAACCAATGTTTGTGTCAAAGTGTTTTGGATTATCACTGTGATGAATTTGATGTTGAGCAGGGCTGATAAACCACCCTTCTAAGCGATCTCCCCACGTAAACCAAATATGAGAATGCCGTAAGTTAGACCCACACACGTTAAAAATGAACACAAATAAATTAGCTCCCAATATATCAAACATACTGAGTGCTGAGCCAAAAAAGAAATACCCTAGCCCCACGACGATACCTTGAGTTAACGCCATTCTGCACGCATAGAAATAGCTTTCGATAGGGTGTGAACGATAGATAGTAAAAGGGGTAAGAACCTTCGCTGAGTGATGTACTTTATGTATTTCCCATAAACAGGGGATTTTATGCAATGCAAGATGCAATAAATACCGAGTTAAGTCGTCGACTAAGAACAGCATTAAAGTAAACAACCCAACAACCATATACTGTGGCCAGCTAAGGTGTAACGACGGACCAAACACGGTCTCCATCAAGTCAGAAATACCGATTGCCACAGGCACCATTGTGAGCACAATAGGTGCAAAGGTTAGCGCCTTTATAATTCGGTTAATGATGAATAAGCAGTAGTCCTGTTTTGCACTCTCATGAAACCACACGGTGCTTGGAAACAGAAACTGCCAAAACCCTTTCAACGAACGGGACTGATTGGTAACGCAATAGACAAATGCAGCCATAGCCGCCGCTGAAGCAAGATATAACCAGAAAATACGCTTATTTGCGTCTATAAGGTAACCTGGCAATGTACTGATGCTTTGCCAAATAGTGTCTAACATCTAGCGTATAAACTCCAAATGTGTCAAAAAAGGCCACAAATGTGGCCTTATACTAAATATCTTAAGTTGAGCCACAGGGCTTAAAACTGGTATTTGTAACCAACAGTAAATTGCCTTGGCTTACCCGGACGTGCGCCATAAGGTCTGCGACTTACAATTTTATCTTCATCAAGTAAGTTATCAACCTTTAGGTACACTTGACCATACTTGTCAAAATCATAACTTGCCGAGAAATCAACCGTCGTAGAAGCGGGTACCTCTTGACCTTCAAGGTAAAGAGTAAATTCGTCTGTGCCTTCTTGCCAACTTCTACCAGCTGCTTCTTCCATTGAGCTCACATATTTAACGGCTAATGATGTGCGCCAATTGTCTGAGCTTAAGCCTATATTAAAGCTAACTTGGTGATCAGGTAAGTAGGGTAGCGGATCGCCACTTTGAACTTGACCCCACTGAGCAAATTTAGTGTATCGCTCATTTTTGAATTCACCCTTGGTATAGGTATAAACAAAGCCATAAGGGATATCTAATTGTAAATTAAGAGGATAACGCTGGCTGAATTGCGCTTCAAGCCCGTATACATGAGCCGCACCACCATTAAACTCAGTGTCTTGCTGTTTAATATCACCACAGTTTGACTGACCACAGCTTTCTTTTAAGTTGCTATAATCATTGAAAAAGCTCACAACCTCAAATTGTGTTACACCATCATTATAACGGCCACCAAACTCGTAGTTTGTACTTTTTTCAATTTCAATCTCTGCAGGCTGTGCAGGTGATGCCGGAGAGAAGCCTCTATGCACACCAAATAAAAGGCCGGCATCTTCACTTAGCTGGTAGAAACCACTTACGCCAGGTAACCAGATCCGCGTAGTCTTATCTTGCCACACGTTCGGGTTGTTGTTGTCCTGGTAATGCATATCCATCAACTCACCACGAATACCAACCCCAATTGTCAGTGCATCAAACTTCACTTTATCTTCGATATAAACTGACCAAGCTTTAGTGTTTTCTGTGTTTAGCGTAGTGAAACGTTTGCTGCCCTCCACCAAAGAAGACACACCTGACTTCATGTCATAACTTTCTTCAAAGTGCTTTCTTTCAATCTCGTCTTCATGAAGACGAACACCGAATGAAATATCATGATCTAAGTCGAGCACATTAAATTTAAAGTCACCATCGACCTGAACCCCTTGCGAGTAATATTCACGGTCATTGGTACCCATGGTTAAAAAGTCCGTCGCACCCGCAACAATAGAGTCTTGCTCGCCTTTAAAGATCTCATACAAGCGCTGGTTGTTTCCTGACTCAAGATTGTAAAGCACTTCTTGTGGAGATTTACCCGAAATGCTATTTAATTTCAGCCACGCTCGCTCGTAATCGTTACGATAGATACGTGTTGTTAAATTAAGGTCGCCACCTGAAATGTTATGGGTAAACATTACTTGCTGATGCTCAGTGTCCATTTTCGCCGGAGCTGTTGCTGCGTATCGGCGGTAAGGGTTTTCGGCAAAGTCAGCCTCCGTCAAGCCGAGGTAAGTCTCATCGGAAACTTCATCTGCATAGCTTAACTTTAAGCCAAATGTGTGCTCAAAATCACCTTGCTTAAGGCGATAATTAAACTTGGCTAAGATGTCATTTTTATCAAAGCCCGTGTCGCCACCGCCATCAAGCTCTTTAAAACCGTCTGCCTGAACATTTACCGCTTCCAGTAAAAAGCCCACATTGTTTACGACTGAGCCAAAGTAGCCATGTGCTTTGGTATACCCATCTCCACCAGCAGCAATATCTATGGCACCTTCTGTAAACTCAGGAACTTGGCGTGTGACTAAGTTAAGTGCGCCTGCAATAGTCTGCGGCCCATGCTTAATTGCCGCGGGGCCCTTAAACACCTCTACCGCCGTCATGCGCGTAGTTTGCGGAAAATAATAAGCAGCTGGCGCTGAATATGGTGCCGGGCCAATCAGTACGCCATCTTCCATAATGGTGATTTTCTTACTACGCTCAGGTGTTACACCACGAAAACCGATGTTAGGCCTCAAGCCATAGCCATCTTCCTCGCGAATATTAACCCCTGGCACAGAAGACAATACTCGGTGAATATCGTCATATTCGTATTCGCCTAATTGCTCTTCAGTTAAAAGTGTTGCAGAGCCAGCTTCTGTTCTTAATTTGTCGTAGTGGCTAATGATCTGGATGTGTTCAATATCATCCTGATCATTGTCTTGAGCAAAAGCGCTCGGTAATGCAACGGCCACGGCCATTGCTAATAGTGATTTATTCATTCGAGGATACTTAGTCATTGTCACCTGCCGATGTTTGAGGAAGCTCCAGTGCAAGCTTATTGATGAAATCGTTCTTAAGCTCATCAGTTACATTTTTAACTTTGGAATGTACCTCAGTTACTTTTGCCGTATCGTCAGTAATGGCTTGTTTAAGCGAACCATCAATCGTCATTAAGGCCGCTTCAGCCTCTTCAATGCCAGTCAACATACGCTGTTTGACTTCTGTGCCTGCTTCGGCATCAAGGAAGTCGTCAAACCCTACAGTATTGTCTGTATTACTGCCCTCTCCGGTAAAAATCTGTTTGAATGCACGAAGGTTAGCAAGTAAGTTTTCTTTAGAGTGCTCCGAAATATCGGACTCAACATCTTGCGGACAGGCTTCAAATCCACAGCTGTTTACAAATAGGCCCAGCGGCGTGCCAAGCTTCTTATCTTTTAGCTCTTCTGTCATATAGAAAAGCGCTTTAGAAATTTCATTCAATGCGAGATGCGGCGTATCGAATGACGAACCAGGTTCACCCGCATTCAGCAACTGATTTGCAAACCCATTGTCGCCTTGCCAACGCGATAAGATTTCAGTGCTGTTGTCGACGATATCACCCGCAACTGTATGCGCAAATTCACACCGAGCAACCTTTCTCTCATTGATAGTTCGACCATTCCACGGTGCCAAAGCATCATTTTCAAAAGTACAGTTGTGGTCGTAATTGGCATTGAACAATGCGTGCTCTATCGCTATTAAACCTTTACGATCTGATGTACGAGTCTTGATATCGTATGGCTGGCTCGCATTACCATTAATGATACCAGCTTCGTGATATACGATGTCTAAGTCAATGCTACACAGTGCGCCACCCGCCGGCCAAGAATATATTTTGCTTTTTAATTCTTTACCATTTGTGAGCAGGGGCCCCACTTGCATCAATTCTACATACTGCCAGCTAGTCATCGCCGCGCGCCAACTATCTTTAGCTTGCTCGTGGAGACTATTTACATCGTCAGCCTGCGCTTTGGCTGCACTACAAAACGCGCCAATTTGAGTCTGCTGTGCTTGCGCAAAAGTATGGAACTGAGTTAAGGCTGGGCTCAGTACGTTATTGACTAAATTTGCAACTAACGCCGCTTCATCAAATGTAGTCGGCTCTATCGGCGTTGTTGGATCAGTTGGTGTTGTCGGGTCTGTTGGATTAGTTGGGTTCGTCGGGTTTTGTGCATCACCACCGTCAGTAAACTCTGAACCTGTCGTACTTGAAGTACTTTCTCCACAGCCGCTCAAAAGCAATGACACTGCAACAGCAACTGCGCTCAAAGGTTTTAACACTCTCATTGCGATTCTCTTTTTTGATACCTATAAATACAGCAAAAGGTTAGTCACCAAAGTGACTAACCTTTTCATTAATGCGAAGCGAGTTGATTACCACTTTTCAACATTTTCAGCATCGAACTCATATGCTTTAGCAATAATTGCACGCGCTTTTTCAAGGTCTGCGATATATGCATCTACTTTGTCAGCTTCAAGCACTGGCGCATCGCCCATCAACGTATGAATTTCAGCAAACTCGCCTGCTGTAACTGGTGAATGCGGGTTGAACTGGAAGTTCAATGCAAAGCCCTTCATTTCACCCCAGTACTTAGCCAACTTCTCAAATTTAGCAGCGTCAAAATCGGCGTTCTTAATTTGAGTTAAGTTGCCGTCTTCTTTAGCAATTGTGTAGTTGATGTAGTGAATAACTGTCGCAGCAATTGATTTTTCCCAATTTAGTAGCGCATGGTCACGATACGTCTTAAGGTTTCCTTGCTCTTCTTCTGTCCACTCAGATACATCTTTACCAAGGTTTTTGTTTATCAGAGCACGACCTTTGATGAATGCAATTTGCGCCGCACCAGAGAAGTCAGTCGGGTTAGTATTGCCTGCTGAGCCTTTATCACGCTTAGACGCATTGGTTGAGTTACCGAAGTTGTATTCAGTAAGCAGGTTAATCGCACCACTTGAATCTGTATCTTGAGCTGCAGAGCTTGAGATATCTGCATCGCTAAATTCTAGATAGTGCGTTGCAGCACCGAAGTAGCCATAACCTTCGTCAAACTTGTGCTCAAGTTCAGTATAAGTCTTACCATCTGCAATTACAGTGTTGTCAGCTGCGTCATCACCAATTGTTAATTCGTCTAGGTAATCGTCCGCACCTTGAGATAATGCAACAGCACCATTTAAATGCTTTTGAATAAGTTGAACAAGATCAAGACCTTCAGGTGTGATATAAAGGCTGTTTAGCTCAACTGTTACACCGTTATGTGTTGCAGTATGTAGCTCGCCGTTTTCAAACTTAGTGATTTGCGCGTCGATAAGATCTAGGTAGTAAAGTACTAGACCTTCAGGTGTAGATGGGTGAGTGCCAAACTCAGACCAACCAACTAGTGAACCGTTTTCTTCCCACTTCTTGTCCATGTAAGTCGTATCACGACCCGCAATCTTACCACCTTCACCAGCTACTTTTTTAAGGCTAGAGATTTGACCAAGCGTAGTTTGATTAGTCGTCATACCTGACAAGAAAGTCAGTGCTGTATCTTGGCGAGATTCGTCTGTTGGGAATAAGAAGCCACGTACATCTGCTAAGATTTTTCTTAGCTCAGCGACATCATTAGTACCATCATCACCCGTTTTCAACGTACCTAGTAGCTTTTTAGCTTCTAAGATAGATGCTTGACGAGAAACCTGACCAGAATAAGACACAGACGAAACACCGTTGTGACCAAACTCATAGGTGTTAACACCTGCTGTTGCTGGTACATCT
This sequence comes from Pseudoalteromonas luteoviolacea S2607, assembly GCF_001625575.1. Lineage (GTDB taxonomy): Bacteria > Pseudomonadota > Gammaproteobacteria > Enterobacterales > Alteromonadaceae > Pseudoalteromonas > Pseudoalteromonas luteoviolacea_E. Next base: position 223,808 of record NZ_AUXV01000007.1, on the reverse strand, counting down.
GTGATTGTAATAACAACTTCTTGCTCAGTTTTTGCGTCAGCTTTATCAGTTGCTGAAACAGTTAACGTTACTTTATGATCAGTTTCTTGCTCAAAATTAAGTGTATTTTCTGCTTTAAGCTTTAGCTGTCCATTAACAATTTCAAAGCGTCCATCGCTCACAGTGTAAGTTAGTTCATCTAATGCATCTGTATCGTCAGCAAAAGTAACACCAGCTACAACTTCACCCAGCTTATCTTCTTCTATTGTAACAGTACCTAGAGTAATTGTAGGTTTTTCGTTTGTAGGAGTCGGTGTAGTAGGATCAGGAGTATTGTTGTCGCTACTAGAGCCACCACAACCAGTTAAACCCATAGTTGCAGCTAAAACTGCAGTTGCAAGCAGAGACTTTCTAAGTGCCATTGGACGTTTCCTATGAAAATTATTTGTATTTGCATTTTCTTAACGGCAAAAAGTATACACCCCTCTAAATAGGAATCAATATTATTAGCGTTGTTAAAAGTATACAAATAAGGGGGTAGAGATAAGATTAAATATAGAAGAGAAAATAAGAGTCACTAGCATTAATAACAAATAAATTTGTAACTAACTGTTTTGAATAGAAATTGAGTTTATTACTACAGATAAAACAAAAAAAACAAACCTTTTTTTAACAGAAAGGAGTTGATTTATAGTTCGAAAAATTCGAACTATAAATTTTGTTCCCAAGCCTCTTTTACAAATAGGTATCCTTGTCGCCACACCGTTTTGATTTTTTGCGGGCTGCTGGCGTTGTCGCCAAGCTTTTTTCTCAGGCAAGAAACACGTACATCAATGGTACGGCTATTAGCTTGATAGTGCTGACCAATGATCTTTTGATATATTTCTTCTCGGCTAACTACTTTTGGCGCACGAGAGGCTAATAACCAAATTAGATCAAACTCGTGGGTTGTCAAGCTTACTAATTGATCATTGAGTAGTACAGTGCGCTCGTCGCCTTTGATAGTAAGGTTGCCAAACGTGAGCTCGCTGCTCGACGTGCGAGTAGAAGCGACCTCTAAACAACGTACTTTGCGACTCAGCGCATCGAGACGCGCGCGCCATAACCTCGGTTTTGCGTTAGTTGAGACGACATCATCCGCGCCGAGCTCCAACAATAAACTTTGAATATCGTCATTGTTGTCATCAACAGAAACAAGTACTGGCACCTGAAAGTGAGATTTAAGCGTGTTTATTGTGTCAAACCTTGCACTCGTGGCAATCGTTTGATCAATCACAATGCTATTCACAATTCCTTGATTATTTCTGTGATTTACATGATCCAAATTTTCTAGCACCATCGTCTGCACATCAAAACCTTGACCTTGAAGTGCAGCTAATGGCGCTGCCAAACTATTAACTTTACTCTCTGCGATTAGAACGGTATGCACTGCTAAACCCCGCATTTGATTTATATTTTTGCGAGTCTACAGCGGTTAACTGAACTCTAGCTTTACGAATTAAATATTCCTTCAGCGACGCTAAATAATTTATTAATTACCGGATCTTGAAGACGTTTCTTCTTCGTCACAAGGCCAATATCAATCTCTTCAGACTGTAAATTCAGCTGTTGTACTTGATTTTTAAATGGACTTTGCGCAAGCACAATTTCAGGTACGTAGGCCACACCAAATCCTAAACTTGTCAGCGCAACCATCGCCTCATGTCCTGATACATGCGCATACACTTGCGGCTGGATAGACATACGTTTAAAAAAACTATCAATCCGTTCTTTCAAAACCCCCTGCTCGGGCACGATATAGGGCAATTGCGCCCAAGGCAGCGAACCCTCGGTGCAATTATTCAAGGTATCAGTTAATGGGCATTGCATGGTCGGTGCGATAAATACCAGTCGTGAACGGCCTATGGATTGATATTCAATGCCTTGTGCTAAACTTGCAGGCTTAACGGCCACCGCGACATCCGTTAAATCACTTTGCACCTGAGTAATTGAATGTGCGGGGTCTCCCGTTATTAGATTTAGCTCCACCTGAGGAAATTCTTTTCTATATCGAGCAAACAAATCGTATATAAAACTGTAGGATGCGGTCACGGAGCAATAGAGGCTCAGCTCGCCAGACAGTGGCTGAGAATCATCTTGGCATTCGCTTTTAAATTGACGCCAGCTTGATAACGTTGCTTGTGCATAGTGAACAAAAGCTTTTCCTTGCGGTGTAAGAGATACACTCCGATTATCACGAATAAATAACGCCGAACCGACTTCGTTTTCTAGCTGTTTAATCTGCCGACTCAGGGTGGGAGGACTGATGTAACAACGTTCACTGGCGCGTGTAAAGTGCAGGGTATCTGCAAGGGCAAGGAAGTAATTGAGCTGTTTGTGGTCCATTTGATCATCGCCGCATTTCAAATTATGAAATACAATAATTTAAATATATCATTTTACGCAACCTAAATATCCTCTTATCTTAATCTTATATTGAAAAACAGAGTAACATTAAGACATAAGCAGGATCTGACATGGCGAACTATTTTAATTCTTTATCATTGCGAGAGCAGCTAGCGCAATTAGCACAATGCGAATTTATGAACCCTTCAGAGTTTAGTGAGGGCGTTGAGGTTTTACTAGGTAAAAAGCTAGTTATTGTTGGCTGTGGTGCGCAAGGATTAAATCAAGGCCTAAACTTGAGAGACTCTGGGCTAAACGTCTCTTACGCGCTGAGGCAGTCAGCGATTGACGAAAAGAGACAGTCATATTTAAATGCAAGCGACAATGGCTTTGTTGTTGGCACGTATGAAGAGTTAATCCCAGACGCTGACCTCGTTCTAAACTTAACACCTGACAAGCAACACTCTGCAGTTGTCACCGCCGTTATGCCCTTAATGAAGCAAGGCGCAACACTTGCGTACTCACATGGCTTCAATATCGTTGAAGAAGGCATGCAGGTTAGAGAAGACATCACCGTCATTATGGTCGCACCTAAATGCCCAGGCACAGAAGTGAGGGAAGAGTACAAAAGAGGTTTTGGTGTACCAACTCTTATTGCTGTCCACCCTGAAAATGACCCACAAGGCAAAGGATTAGCGCAGGCTAAAGCTTATGCTGCTGGTACCGGAGGGCATCGTGCAGGTGTACTTAACTCATCTTTTATTGCAGAAGTTAAGTCAGACCTTATGGGTGAGCAAACTATTTTATGTGGCATGTTACAAACAGGCTCTTTGCTGTGTTTTGATAAAATGGTTGAGCAAGGTATCGCACCTGATTATGCGTCTAAGCTTATCCAATACGGTTGGGAAGTGATCACTGAGGCGCTTAAGCATGGTGGTATAACCAATATGATGGACAGACTTTCAAACCCTGCCAAGATTAAAGCTTTTGAGTTAAGCGAAGAGCTTAAAACACTCATGACGCCGCTGTATAACAAACATATGGATGACATTATCAGTGGTGAGTTTTCCAAAGGTATGATGGCTGACTGGGCTGAAGGTGATGCAAAACTGCTTACTTGGCGCGCAGAGACCGCAGAAACGGCCTTCGAGAAACAATCAAATACTGAACAACATATCTCAGAGCAAACATTTTTTGATAAAGGCATTTTAATGGTGGCGATGGTTAAAGCGGGTGTCGAACTTGCATTTGAGACCATGACAGCTGCTGGCATTATTGATGAGTCTGCTTACTATGAGTCGCTGCACGAAACGCCTTTGATTGCCAACACGATTGCTCGTAAGAAGCTGTTTGAAATGAATAGAACCATTTCTGATACGGCTGAATATGGTTGCTATCTATATAACCATGCTTGCCTACCTCTGTTGAAACCATTTATGGAAAACATTCAAAGTGATGTTATTGGTGCAGGATTGAGCACGGCAGACAATTACGTGGATAATCAAAAACTCATTGCAGTAAATGATGCAATTCGCAGTCACCCAGTTGAAACCATTGGCAAAGAGCTACGCGGTTACATGTCCGCAATGAAACGCATTGTTTAAAGTAAAGTTCGCTTGTTAGAACCAAGGCCCATTAGTGCAAACTATGGGCTTTTTTAATACATTTTTAATGCTTTTTCATTATGTTTATAGACAATTACTATAAATGTATATGTGTTAATTATTGACCATGCTAAAATTATCGCCACATGGTAATAAGTACTAGTAGGCTAAATGAGTAACACAGGTTTAACAATCACGCAGAAAATCACCATTCTAGGTAGTGCAACGGCAATACTCGTTGCAAGTTTGATCGGCTTTATCTCAGTTTACCAATCAAAAACAATGGTAGAGACTAGAATGCTTAGCTCTGAATTACCCAGTAAAGTTGAAAGCATCACCAAATCTCTAGAGCAAGAAATTGTGGTTTTGAAGAATGCTGCCAAGCAACTTTCTAGCAACCAATTTATTGTTGATGCAGCTAAAAATGGTCAACTCGACGAAAAATTGCTGCTTGAAGAATTGAATAGGCTACAGCGCCAATACGGGCTTGCGACTGCCTCATGGGCAAATAGAGAGAATTATAAATACTGGAATCAAAGCGGTTTTTTACGCGTATTAAACCAACAACAAGATGGCTGGTTCTTTGCCTTCAAAAGCAGTAACCAGTCATATTCAATTAGCATATTCCAAGAAGCGCCTGGCGATGTCAAAATGTTCGTCAACCATCAGCAAACCAATGGTATTGGCCTTGCTGGTCTGGCTAAAAGCATTGACGAAATGCAAAGAAAACTCGCAAACATGCGTATCGAAAAAAGCGGCTTTGTCTTTGTCGTTAATAAGCAAGGCTCTGTTCAATTACACCCAGACGCAAGTCTGGTTGCAAAAGCCAATTTAAATCAATTTTACGACAAATCGGCTGCCTCTCAGCTACTCAATGGCTCAAAGCTAAACATTTTAAAGCTTGAGTCTCAGGGTGAGCCTGTGCTCGTTGCCGCCAACCAAATTCCAGAAACAGATTTGTACGTTATTGCACAGGTCCCTCAGAGTGAAGTTTTCTCTGAAGTGAATAATCTGCAATGGCAAATCGTAACGTTTGCACTCGTTATTGCCCTTGTGGCGAGTATTATCAGTGTGCTTTTGGCGCGCACATTAAGTGCACCATTACTAAAAATGGCAGACGTATTTAAGCAATTGGGTAGTGGCGATGCCAACTTAAGTTATCGAGTCCCTAACTCTGAACAGCCTGAGCTAGCAGCGCTGGGAGATGGATTTAATCAATTTATTGGTAAGATAGAGTCAGCAATTACTAAAGTGGCAAGTGAAAGCCGTGATATACGCGCTGCCAGTGAGCAAGTTTTCGCGCAATCACAGCGTAACTCGCAATGCCTGGACGAGCAAAAAAACCAAACCATTTCAGTTGCTGCAGCAATTAACGAAATGGCTGCAACCGTTCAAGAAATTGCCGGTAGTGCAAACAACACGGCAAAACTCACGCTTGCTAGTAAAGATAGCTCTGAAGAAAGTCACGATTGTGTACAAACCAGCCAAGAGACATTAATGGAATTGGCAACAGATATTCAAAATATGGCTACACAGGTTGCGACGCTCGCTAGTAAAACACAGTCAATCGCCAATATTCTTGATGTTATCCGTGCAATCTCAGAGCAGACCAATCTACTCGCCCTCAATGCTGCTATTGAATCGGCCCGAGCAGGTGAGCACGGCAGAGGCTTTGCGGTTGTCGCTGATGAAGTAAGGGCATTGGCAAGCAGGACCTCTCAATCAACGGATGAGATTCAGGCAACGATTACAGAGCTTACCTCTGCATCTGATTCTATCGTTGAACAAATTGCGTTGTCTTCAAAGCAAGCCGAGCAAAGTGTAAGCCAAATGCAAACATCTGTTGAGCTGATGGATCGCATTACAGAAACAGCCAATCAGATCAACGATATGACAACACTGATTGCCACAGCTACAGAAGAGCAAAGCAATGTTGTTGTTGACGTCGGGCGCAGCATTGAACAAATCAGTGTCATTAGTGATGAAGTAATGAATGAGCAGCTAAATACTGAGCAAGCTATTCAGCAACTTGCTGATTCTGCTAAAGCATTAGATAAACTCGTGGCGACTTTCTAGCTCGTCACCACATACAAAGCCCGCAATGCTTTGTAACAATTTTTTCTTTATTTACTCCCAACATTCGCTACGCTAGTAATAGATAAGCAGTTGGGAGTAATTTAAATGAAGTTAAGTTATCAAAACGTTTTTAGTACCATTCTGTTATGTGTTTCTAGTGTTTTTATTACCGGCTGTGAATCGACAAACCCTCCCCGCGTCGATTTAACCCTTCTCGATAATACCCCTTTCAAGGCATTGCCTGTTGAGACTCAAGAAGAGATCTTCATACTCGACGAAAGCATTGTTGAGACACTGAATCAAACCTTCAAACGCAATGAACAACCAGAGTTACGCAGCGCCCAAGTCATCATGCAGTTTTTGTTAGATAACGGCGACAACACCCTCTCATATATGAGTGATGCAAATCTCACTGCATCACAGGCTTACCACAATTTGAATGCTAACTGCCTTTCATTGTCTATATTGGCGTATAGCTTGTCTGAATATTTGAACTTAAAAGGTCAGTTTCAAAAAGTGCATGTGCCCGAATATTGGGCTAGTAGTCGAGGGTATAACTTTTTAAGTGGCCACATAAACCTCAAAATCTATGAAGACAGAATAAAGCATATTGGCAAGAACGTTTTGCATACTCAACCAAGGACTCTGACAATCGACTTTGACCCCAATAGCAGGCGCCAAGCATTTAGAACTTCTGAAATAACGAAAGACCGTGTTACTGCGATGTTTTACAACAACAAAGGTGCAATTCATATGGTTGAAGGAAGACAAGACCTCGCGTTTAGCTACTTTCAAGCTGCCATTGAAATGGACTCTCAGTACTCAAGTGCTTGGGCTAACTTAGCTATTTTGTATCGAATTTCAGGCAATCTCGATATTGCTGAAGGTATGTATAATCAAGCATTGGCATTAAATGCCGACAACAACACAGCCAAAGGTAACTTAGCTGTATTATACGATTTGACTGATAGAAGTGAGCAAGCAGAGCAAATTAGAACTGAACTCTATCAGGTTAGAAAAAGTAATCCTTATTATGTAATTACTTTAGGTAACGAGGCACTTGAACAAGGTAATGCAGTCAAAGCAATTAATTACTATCGGGACGCTTTGAAATTGGATAAAAGAATGCACGAAGGGCATTTTGCACTCGCCAAAGCCTACTATTCATTAGGTAAGCTAGAGCTGACTAAACGACATTTGCGGCGTGCACTTGCACTTTCTCAGTTCAAACACAATCAATTACAGTATCGAGGGAAGTTGGAGTGGCTAGATGCAGTGGCTAAGAATTAGCATCCTTTTCTTACTTTTACAGCCTTTGTATGCACTCTCCTCTGCGCTCGACAGAGATATGGTAATATTAACAAGTAAAGAATTTGAAGGGCGCCCTTCTGGTGCCCAATCCCCCCATCGCAGTGCCTATTATATTATGAGGCAATTTGAGAAGTTGAAACTAGATGTAAAGTTTTCTAGCTTTGAGTTTAAACGTGGCTTCTTCGAGACTGGTACAGGGCACAACGTAGTTGCCACAAAATCCTGCACTTTTGCTCAGTGTGAACCGGCTATTATTTTTACCGCGCACTATGATCATTTAGGGGGAGGTGAATATCGGCACTACCCAGGTGCAAATGACAACGCTACAGGTGTCGCTGTAATGATGGATATCGCAAGACGCTTGGACAATTTAGAGTTTAAAAGAGACCTGGTGTTCGTTGCTACCGACGCAGAAGAAAAAGGGCTTCATGGTGCAAAGCACTTTGTCTCTCAACTTGGTAAAACCCGCGTATTGATGAATATCAATTTAGATATGCTCAATATTCAAAAGCGAAATACATTATATGCACTTGCGTCTCGCGACTTAAAGCCAATGAAAGAGCAGATTGAAAGCCACTTCAACACGCAACCTGTGAAGCTCAACTTATACTTTTCTTCAAAAAGAATGGCGAGGAAATTAAACGCACCACAAATTGATTGGCTTCGCGCCAGTGATCACTACCCATTTCACCGTGCCAAAATCCCTTTTATTTACTTTGGTTCAGGTGTCGATGAACACCATCACTCTATGGATGACTCATTAGATAAAATCAATCTGGAAAAGCTTTCACAGGTGTCACAATCGATTACTGGTTTAGTGCAATCACTGGCCAAACTCAGTGCCTCAGACACCAGCTGAACCTTTTGACGCCTGTTCAACTGTTTGACTCGCCACTCCAACCTAGCAGCGTTCTTTTTAGTAAGGCCCGATATAGCAATAATCAGCTTCAATGGCCCTTTTCCTCTTAAGCTTTTTGCTCCTTTACCACAACTGTGTTGAGCAAGCCTTCGTTCCAAATTATTCGTGATGCCTGTATACCAATGGCCTAAAGCATTTTCTACAATATATAAAAGCCAATTTGACTCTGCTTGTTTATCCACAGTCACTATTATATTTCTCACTTTTAGAAACTTTTCGTAAATTAAGCTGTCGAAATGCACAATCTACTTTACCTTCTTTATGCAATCTGTATCATTCGTAATAACCAAAAATAAGGATACACATATACATGCAGTACAATAAACTCCTTTTAACTTGGCTAACCGCCGCCATAATGAGTGTTTTTTTGTCCGGTTGTTCAAGCTGGGTTTATAGGATCAATGTTCCTCAGGGTAACTTTCTAGAGCAATCAGATATTGACAAGCTCAGAGTTCAAATGAGCAGAGAACAAGTAATGTACGTGCTTGGTACTCCTGTAGCCAAAGACGCTTTTGATTCTAGCAAGTGGCACTATAATTATGTCTTCAATATCGACCGTGACTCTGAGGTACGAAAAAGTTTAACGGTTTATTTTGAAAACGATAAGCTCGTAAGCATATCAGGCGATTTTGAAAAGCCAGCTGATTTCGATACCCCACTCGATCAGTGATCTTTTTGATGCGGCAGGTCAACACCTGCCGACAATAATTTAAACTCTCAGTTAACTGCTCATCACCGCTAAACACATCGTCACTGTAAACAGTGCTTGAATCGCTAAACTCAACCAGCTCAATGCACCAAGACACCTTAATGTAAAAGGTAACCTTGTGGTGGGAAATAACTTCCTACTCTTTAGCAATCGTGCAATTGCAAAGATAAACAAGGTACAACTGGATAACAGTATGATCATGGAAAGCTTATTTTCCCGCCCTGCATCGAAAAACAATGCCATTTGAACAGGCAACAACACTACAACCAAAGCTTTCAGCAAGTAGACTCTAAATATTCGCTGATACTTCGCTTCATCGCTGAGCTCTATAATACCGCGTTTCTCTAGATACTTCTTAGCACTCACCGATTGATTATCCGACGCTAAACGATATGGTGTACAACCCGAGATATCTGCCAATCTCGGATCCACCCCCATTCCCTCAACTATCTCTAGCATCGGCTTCGAATTTGAAAGCACCGCATAATGCATCAGGTTTCTGCCAAGATCGTCAAGTGACACCGCACAGTGAAAACTACTCAGCGCTTTTGCCGCGCTAACAAACCCTTTCTCAACTATCCACATCATCGCAGATTTACCGGCACTGTCTTTACCGTGCCCCTTAGCACCCTTGGCAATTAAAGACATCATGTTCGATTGCTTTGCCGTGCCCGACATCACTTGCTCAAGTAGTGCATTGTCTAATATATGCAGCAACTCTTCTTCATTGCATAAAAGATTGAGAAGCCCATCACAATCTTCACCTTCATTAAGCCTTTTAACAGCTTCCAACTGAGTTTGAGATAAGTTTTGCAATGCATTCTGATAACAAGCAGACAAGCTCTCTCGTGCGCTTGTTGCGCCATATATCCAAAATTCACAAGCTTGGGTAGGGGTCAGTTTAAAGTCCCCTTCAAGTAACCAAGCGAGTGTCTTATATTGTTGATTTTTTAGCAGCAAATCCGTAAATGAAACTTTCGATTGTAACTTTGCCTGAGCCTTAATACTCGAATATCGAGCTAAGCCACTTAGTAACTTACGTGTTAGCTCATCTTTACTCATTCCAGCTGCCGCAATGTGCTGAAGTAAATCAGCCACATACTGATGCTCTTCCACGCCATATTCATCAATATGTTGAAAAAAACAGGACTCAAAGGGGTCTAGTGGTTGAAGCCATGCTACGTAAAAAATCGGAGGCAATACCTGAGATACCACACCTTGTTCATCCTTAATAGCTTCACACTCTGGCCACGCCTCTAGGGCGTCTAAAATAAAGGCGCCATTGTCTTCAACAAGCCCTTTTAAAAGCAATGGGAACTGAGAAGGCCAAATTAAAACTTGCTCCATGGATGCACAAACCATTTATTAATCAGAAAAGAAGATGCTTTTGAAAGCCTGCAATCATTTGCATCACTTTCATTACCGCCGATCATACCAATTGTAAAATTAAAATGCTGCGAATATCTCACACTATTTACAATTATTATTGGTCGAACAATTAAAGTGATTTTAGTAGACTCTCACATGTGACTTCTAGAGTATTTATCAGAAGTTTACTTAACCTGAACAACATATGACATGAGAGCGACTAAATGGGTGAAGAAAAGCTAGAAACTTGGCAAATAATATTGATTATTGTCGCGGTACTTGGCTACATCATTGGTAATATCACGCTTTTGAAATACGCTACAAAATTCAACGTAAAAAGCAAAATCGACAAACAAATAAAAGGTGAAGAAGAAAAAAACCAGGAAGACCAACAAGACGCTAATCATCACAAAGATTAAGACAGAGGATCATCGCTAAGATCCCCTGTCGCGATTATTACCCTACCAACCAGTGAGCCATCAAGGCAATCACAGGCAAAGTCACTAGGGTTCTTAAAATAAATACTGCAAATAACTCAAAGATATTTACTGGTATTTTACTGCCCAAAAGTAACGCCCCAACTTCAGACATATAGATTAATTGAGTAACACTTAGCGCGGCCACAATAAAGCGAGTCACGTCACTTTCGATACTACCAGCCGCTAAAATTGACGGAATAAACATGTCGGCAAAGCCAACAACGATGGTTTCCGCTGCCTTTGCGGCTTCAGGCACTTGTAGTAACTCTAAATAAGGTATGAATGGCTGACCCAAGAATTGGAAAATAGGCGTTTCTTCTGCAATGATAAGCGCAAACGTACCCACAGCCATAACTACTGGCAGTACAGCAAACAGCATATCCAACGCGTTATAAACACCTTCTTTCGCTGTACCCTTCACGCCCGGTGCTTTGTGTGCCTTATCCAGCGCTACATCCAGCGCATGGCCAAATAATGTCTTTCCTTCTGGTACAAGCTCTGAGTCTTCGTTGTGAGTTGAGCCATCCACATACAGGTCTTTTTTGAAACTCAGTGGTGGTAACCTAGGTACTATAATTGCGGCAACAATCCCCGCAGCACATACAGTCAAATAAAATGGTGCAAATAAATGCTCAAGCTTTACTTGCCCAATCACGACCAAACAAAATGTAATCGATACGGCTGAAAAGGTTGTACCGATGATAGCAGCTTCTCTTTGCGTATAATGCTTGTCTTCATATTGGCGAGAAGTCATCAAAATACCAACACTACCGTCACCTAACCAAGATGCAACACAATTAACCGCACTGCGACCCGGAACACCAAATACAGGCCGCATTATTTTGGTCAATAACGTACCAACAAGTTCTAGTAAACCAAAGTTAAGCAATAATGGTAATAGCAAGCCGGCCAACACAAATACGGAAAACAGAACTGGTAATAAATCATTTAATACCAATGCCCCTGTGTATTTTGAATGGATTAATTCGGGACCCACTTGGAAGAATGTCATGATAATAAAGGTCATACCAAATAAACGCGTTGCAACCCACAGCCAGCTAACGTCAAACAAGTGTTTAACTAGGTCTATTTGTAGCAAAGGCTTTGGTTTAAATACTTTTACTACAACGCTTAAAACACCAGTAATGCAAACGATTGAAACAATCAATGCATGTATAATGGGTCCCGTAAACTCCTGCAGTGCTTTTGCAAGCTTTGCTATAGGAATGGTCATTGCTTCGCCATCGGGAACAGGTGTCATAAACAGAAAAACACCTATCAGCGACGGCACCAAAAAAGCGAACCAAGTTCGCCAATTCACTTGTGAAGAATGCGTTGTATCTGACATCATTTCTTTACCCACAAAAAAAAAGAAAAGAGCGAATGCTCTTTTCTGAACGACTTTAGCGGTTTGTAATTATATACTTAGTCCGCGGTTTCTTAACGCCTCAACAAGCCCCTGTTGAAGAGTTCCCATAGTAGCTGCATCCAGCACATTACGCTCTGCATCAAACCATGTTAGCGATGTTTGTTCATCATCTGTTGTACCAACTTTAATCGTATAGTCACCATCAGGGATAGCAAGAGCTGTCATTTCCTCGCCCCAGATAGAATCCCAGACACTGTTTTCTGGTGCTTCGTATCTCACCAGTACTTCATTGCTATCACTATCGATTCTGATAACAGTGAAATTGACCCTTTCTAGAAAGTTAGACAGTCTTTCCATCACCGTGTTGCGATCAGCCAGTGTAATAAGTGCTGCATTACCTTCGCTATCAAACCCAAGATCTAATGACAGTACACCCTGTTGCTTACGCATTTCAACTTGTAACAAGCGGTATTGATAATCAAACTCCGCAACCACTTCATTGATTGCCCGCACTTCTAGTTGTTGCTGTAAAAGTTCATTGAGAGGAACATCATCACTTTGATACTCGACAAGTTTAGCTTCCAAAGACGCTGTTCTCTGATGCTCTTTCTGAGTCAGTACAAATTCAAAACGTTGCCTTGATACTTCTGTCTCAGTTTCCCAAAACCAACCTTCTTCGGCCTTAATCAAAGAATACCAATCTGTCACGATTGTGCCTTGATTACGGTTATCTTCACTTATTCTGGCCTCGTGGTTGCTGATCACATTTTCAACAGCACGCCAAATAAAACCGTCTAACGATTCAATACCATCATTCTTATCAAAATAAATACGCGCCACATCTTCTTTGTCTTCAGCCCAGCTGCCTTTAGCCAGCGTCAGTACTTGCTGAGGTGGACGATAACCTTTAGCTTCTGAATCATTAGCATAAGTGGCAACACTCATTTTGAATTCTTGGTCTTGATAAGGTTGCTCAAGATCTGCTGGAACTTGCACAGCCTCGTGAACTCGATAGTTTTTCTTTTGATGAGCGTCGTTGGTAAAAACACTACAACCTGATAAACCAAGTACAACGCTTAGTGTTAGCGCTTTAGGGACCCAATACTGCACTAATAAAACTCCTTAGCAAACCCATTATATAATTATTCTTTCACTTAAGATTAAGGATTGCTGAAATGGTTCACTGCAAAACTCAATAATTTTGTTTTGGAGTGACAGATAATTTTTTCAAAAATTTGCACTATGTTACTTGGCAAACCCCGCAAACACAAGAATAGTAAGCCTGAATTGTACTAGGCACCCTACTGCCCTCATCTTCAGCGGTGGGACTCAGTATCAAACTGTGATAGTATTCGCCTTCATATAACTAAAAACCAGCCTCCATCACTCAATTTGGCAATGACTCACTAGGATGTCGAAATGACTACTTTTACTTCACACCAACTTGTTTTAACTGCTATCGGGGAAGATAGATCCGGTATAGTAAGCGAACTCACCCAGTTGGTGAGTGAAAGTAACTGCAATATCATAGATAGTCGAATCGCGATATTGGGTAACGAGTTTACGTTTATCATGTTGCTATCTGGCGACATGGCTGCAATTAGTCGGGTCGAACATACGCTTCCGGTTAAAAGCGTTGAGCTTGGTCTAATGACAATGATGAAGCGCACCTCAAGTCATACAGAAAATGAATATGGCGCAGGGTATACATTAGAATACTCAGGCTTAGACACTCAAGGTACACTCAGCCGCGTAACGCGTTTTTTTGCAGAGCAAAACATGAGTATTTGCTCCCTAAAATCGGATACTTATGAAGAGCAAGGTGAAATGCACATGAGCTGTCTTCTGGAGTTTAATACACCTTCAGAGTTAGACTTTGATAAATTTAAAGAAAAGTTTGAAGAACTTTCTGGTATTTCAAACGTACACTATGTTTTCAGACGCATTCGCTAAGGATCATAAATGAACACATTACAAGCAGGTGATAACGCACCTAGTTTTAAACTTGAAAATCAAAATGGTGAAACCGTAGAACTGAACACACTGCTTGGCGACAGCCAAGTATTGGTCTACTTTTACCCGAAAGCCCTAACACCTGGATGTACTGTTCAAGCAGAGCAACTACGCGACCATAAAGAGCAGCTTGCTCAATACAATACAGTTGCTGTAGGAATCAGCCCAGACCCTGTGAAAAAGTTAAAAAACTTCGAAACAAAAAAAGAATTAAACTTTGATCTCCTTTCAGATGAAGACCATGCCATTGCAGATGCATTTGGCGTATGGGGCTTAAAAAAGTTCATGGGTAAAGAGTACGATGGTATTCACCGCATCAGCTTCTTAGTGGGTAAAGACGGTAAAGTTAAGCACGTCTTCAATAAGTTTAAGACTAAAGAGCATCACCAAGTCGTTATCGACTACCTAGCAGAACAAGCATAAATAAAAACCCCAGCTATCTAGCTGGGGTTTTTATTTGGAAAGCAGTAAGTCTATGCTTGACGCGCTTCAAGCATCAAACGTTTCATATCTCTAACCGCTTTTTCTAAACCATCAATCGCTGCACGAGCAATAATGGCATGACCAATATTTAACTCGTAAATTTCAGGCATCTCAGCAATCGGCTTAATGTTGTGGTAATGAAGGCCGTGCCCTGCATTTACAATAATGCCTAAACCATGTGCATATTGCACACCTTCGCGAATACGTTCTAATTCTGCTTTTTGTTCGCTATCAGAATGCGCATCAGCATAAGCCCCAGTATGAATTTCAATGTAAGGCGCACCGGTCGCTTTTGCCGCATCAATCTGCGCTTTGTCTGCATCTATGAATAGCGACACTTTAATACCTGCCGCAGCGAGTTTCTCTACCGCATCAGTCACCTTTTGTTGATTACCGACAACGTCTAAACCACCCTCAGTAGTAAGTTCTTCACGCTTTTCTGGCACAAGGCAGACATACTCAGGTTTTACTTCACAGGCAATATCCAACATTTCATCCGTTACAGCAATCTCTAAGTTCATGCGTGTTTGAATTGTTTTTGCCATGACATAAACATCTCTATCCTGAATATGGCGACGATCTTCACGTAAATGAATAGTAATGCCATCAGCCCCTGCATGCTCGGCTACAGCCGCAGCGTGTGCCGGATCTGGGTAGCTAGTCCCACGCGCTTGTCTTAGCGTCGCAATATGGTCTACGTTAACACCCAATAAAATATCTTTCATTATTCTACCTTGGTTGAAATAATTCTCTGCTCTTCAGTGGCTTACTTCCAAGCAGTGGTTTTAATAAATATCGGCTCAGTGCTTTAGCCTGTCTTCTGGCTATTTGTGATTGATATTCACCTTGGCCAATAGAAAGGAGCGTCTTGCCAGAAAAGCTACGTTGAACATCTTCGCTCGGGCAAAACCCCACCTCACGCACAAATTGATAATATCTTGAGGCATCAATTGGTTCGCCAAACGCATCATAATCAAACTCGACACCAAAACCTAATTCACATAGTAATTGAAACTCATAGTTACGAAGTATTCCCTCGATTTGTTCATTCACCGTTGCTTTATCATGCTCGTTTGAGTTTACCACTGTTTGATTAGCTGCATATAGCTGCTTTAAGTGAGCTTGATATAACTCGAATGCATGATCCAAAGGCTCATTTGTTGGAATAATACGATGCGATAGCTCATTTAAATAAAAGCCGCAATAGAGATGAATACCTTTAAATAATAATGGTGGAGTGTGAAGTTCAAAATCGTTCAGGTATTTTAAATCATACTTGCCAGCAAATCTTATCAGCAAGCATGTGAAAGGTTGCAAAGACGCATTTTGCCTAAGCGCCCTCTTACCTTTTATACGGGCAACCATGGAAAGTTGCCCGATGCCTTCGACCAGCATATTTAGCATCACTTGCGAGTCTCTATATGGTCGCCGATGCAGCAAATATGCTTGCCGAAAGTCGCTATCCAATCAATCTTCTCCGTACCCTAAGCTGCGAAGTGCACGCTCATCGTCTGCCCAGCCAGATTTCACTTTTACCCACAACTCCAAGAATACCTTGTTATCAAGCATGTCTTCTAAGTCTTTTCTTGCTTCACGGCCGATCACTTTGAGCTTTTCGCCTTTATTGCCGATCACCATGCGTTTTTGTGACTGTCTCTCGACGAGTATTAATGCATTAATTTGCCAAACGCCATTGTCTTGCCACTTAAATTGCTCAATTTCTACAGTTACAGAGTAAGGTAACTCATCACCCATAAAACGCATTAGTTTTTCGCGGACAATCTCAGCCGCTAAAAAGCGCATAGAGCGGTCGGTAACATAATCATCTGGGAAGTAAAATTCGCACTCGGGTAAACGGCTTTTAACTTCCTCTTTGACCATATCAATGTTCTTACCTATTTTGGCAGACACAGGCACGATCCCAATGAACTCGTGTTGTTCACTAAGCCACTGCATATGGTGTAGGATGGCTTCTTTGTCTTTAACTTGATCGCTCTTATTCATCACAACCAAAACTGGACGGCCACTTTCTTTCACCTTGTTAAGTACCATTTCATCGTCTTGGTTCCATAACGTTCCCTCAACGACAAAAATGATAAGCTCAACATCACCGATAGAGCTACTCGCGGCACGGTTCATCAACCGATTAATAGCCCGCTTTTCTTCAATGTGTAATCCTGGTGTATCCACATAGACAGCTTGATAGTTATCTTCAGTATGGATCCCCATAATACGGTGCCTCGTCGTTTGCGGTTTACGAGACGTGATACTCACTTTTTGTTCAACAATCTTGTTCAACAATGTAGATTTACCGACATTTGGTCGACCAACAATGGCCACCATGCCGCAATGGGTATTAGGATTCATCTTTTAAAATCTTCAATGCTTGTTCAGCGGCTTTTTGCTCAGCCTTACGACGCGAGCTACCGACAGAGATAATGCTATCCATCCCTTTAACAGAGCACTCCACCGTGAATGTCTGGTTGTGTGCCTGCCCTTTTGTATCAATCACTTGATAAGCAGGTAAAGGCAACTTTCTGGCCTGTAGGTATTCCTGTAACAGCGTTTTAGGATCCTTTTGGTTATGACCCGGAGAGATTGCTTCTAAACGGCTTTGATACCATTGTAATACAAGCGCCTTACAGGTCTCGATGTCTGAATCTAAAAACACCGCGCCAATAATCGCTTCCACAGCATCTGCCAATGTAGATTCACGGCGATAACCACCACTTTTAAGCTCACCTGGACCTAGGCGTAAATAATCACCTAAGCCAAATTCAACGCCAAATTCTGCAAGTGTCTGCCCTCGAACAAGCGTTGAACGCATGCGGCTTAAATCACCCTCTCGCGCTTTTGGAAACTTATGATACAACGCATCTGCGATGACAAAGCTTAAAATAGAATCGCCTAGAAATTCTAGGCGCTCGTTATGTTGACCTTTGTGGCTACGATGAGTCATGGCCTGCTCAAGCAAGCCTTGATCTGCAAAATCGTAACCGATTTTTTTATATAACTCTGTGACGTTCTTTTTCATTGTTACTGAATATTACCTAGGCGTTCAAAACGAACCCCTGTTGGAACCCAGCTTGGTAACAAGCTATCAGGGCCATTCTCAAAATCAAAACTCATCCAGATGAATACAGCTTTACCTACTAAGTTCTCTTTAGGAACAAAGCCCCACATACGGCTGTCTTGGCTATTGTTTCGGTTATCGCCCATGGCGAAATAGCTGTTTTCTGGTACGACCCATTCGTCTCGGCGTGTTCCAGCTTGCTGGTAGTAACGCTCTGACAATTCTAAAGCTTTCGGATTAATTAAAATGTCGTGCTCAACATCTGGTAAAGATTCTGTCAAACGTACTAGTGGCATAGAGCCTTGCTTAAATTCATCTCGATTCACAATTTCTACGTCAATCTTATTGAATTCACCACACACCAACCCATCTCGGTTTTGCTCACCTTCTTCACATTTTGGATTAATGAAAAGCTGGCGATTACGGTAGACTATACGGTCTCCCGGTAAACCGACAATACGCTTGATAAAGTCAATACGCTCGTCCAAAGGAAATTTGAATACGGCAATATCACCACGTTTAGGGTCTTCAACATCGACAAGTTGAGAACGCCAAACAGGGTCTTTAATACCGTATGCATATTTTTGAACGAGAATGAAGTCTCCATCCAACAATGTTGGCATCATTGAGCCTGACGGAATTTGAAAAGGCTCGAAGATAAACGATCTAAATACCGTGATCGCCGCTATCATTGGAAAAATAGACTTCGCACTATCAGTTATGGCAGGCACTGGCGCAATTTGATCGATAACTTCTTGATCAAGTGGTTGCTCTGAAGCTCCTTGGGCAAGCGCAATACGCTCCTTACGCTTTGGTGCATAAACTAAGTGATCTATCAACCAGATCAGGCCCGATCCCAAAGTTAACAGCACGAGAAAGACCGAAAAATAACCTGCCATAAATAATAATTCCTGTTACTTACCTACTTTTAATATCGCAAGGAACGCATCTTGAGGTACTTCAACATTACCTAACTGTTTCATACGCTTCTTACCTTCTTTTTGCTTCTGCAATAGCTTTTTCTTACGACTCACGTCACCACCATAACACTTGGCGATTACGTTTTTACGTAACTGCTTAACAGTAGTACGTGCGATTACATGATTACCAATTGCGGCTTGAATAGCAATATCGAACATTTGTCTTGGAATAAGTTCTCTTAACGCTTCTGCCAATTGACGGCCACGGCTCTGAGAGTTATCGCGGTGCACGATGATCGCCAAAGCGTCGACTCTATCACCGTTAATCAGAATGTCACAGCGTACCATGTCAGATACTTGGAAACGCTTGAAGTTGTAATCTAATGATGCAAAACCACGGCTAGTCGATTTTAATTTATCAAAGAAATCCATTACCACTTCAGCCATAGGTAATTCATAAGTGACTGCAACCTGATTACCATGGTAACTCATCTTCGTCTGCATACCGCGTTTTTCAACACACAAGGTGATGACATTACCAAGATACTCCTGAGGTACAAGAATATTTGCTTCAACGATTGGCTCGCGAATTTCAATAATGTCATTAACTGGTGGTAAATCAGACGGGTTATCGATTTGAATAACACCATCTTTGGTTTCTACTTCATAGACCACGGTTGGCGCAGTGGTGATAAGGTCCATGTCATATTCACGCTCTAGACGCTCTTGGATGATCTCCATGTGCAGCATACCTAAGAAGCCACAACGGAAACCAAAGCCCAGTGCCGTCGAGTTTTCAGGCTCGAAGAACAAAGATGCGTCGTTCAAGCTCAGTTTATTCAGTGCATCACGGAAGTTTTCATAATCATCTGAAGAAATCGGGAACATACCTGCATAAACTTGCGGCTTCACTTTCTGGAAGCCCGGCAGTGTTTCTTCTGCAGGCGTTTTTGCAAGGGTTATCGTATCACCAACTGGTGCACCATGGATGTCTTTAATACCGGCGATGATAAAGCCAACTTCACCACTTGTTAGTACACCCGTGTCGGTTTGCTTAGGCGTGAAAATACCAATTTTATCTACGATATGAACTTGATCCGTAGACATAATTTTGATTTTTTCACCTTTACGTAGTTGACCGTGCTTAATGCGCACAAGTGATACAACCCCTTGGTAAGGGTCAAACCATGAATCGATGATCAAAGCTTGCAGAGGTTTATTCACATCCCCCTCTGGCGGTGGGATCTCCTTTACAATCTCTTCAAGAACGGCATCAATACCAATACCGGTCTTCGCACTACACTGAACCGCTTCTAGCGCATCAATACCAACAATTTCTTCGATTTCTTCTGCAACACGCAGAGGATCGGCCTGTGGTAAGTCAATCTTATTCAGAATTGGAACGACTTCTAAGTCCATTTCAATTGCTGTGTAACAATTAGCAAGTGTTTGTGCCTCTACACCTTGACCGGCATCGACAACTAATAATGCACCTTCACAGGCAGCCAAAGAACGGGATACTTCATAAGTGAAGTCGACGTGTCCTGGTGTGTCGATAAAGTTTAACTGATAAGTTTCGCCATCTTGCGCTTTATAGTTCAGGGTTACACTTTGCGCCTTGATAGTAATACCACGCTCACGCTCAAGTTCCATTGAATCCAGTACTTGCTGCTGCATTTCGCGGTCTGACAAGCCACCGCATACCTGGATTAAGCGGTCCGAAAGTGTCGATTTTCCATGATCTATATGGGCTATAATTGAAAAGTTACGGATATGCTTCATATACTGGATTCTAAACTTCTGTTATTCACAAATAGAGATTAAACGCCGATTTTACAATTTATTTGAGTTAATCACCATCTATTTGCGTTACTGGAAGGCTAATTGGATAAATTTTTATCACTTTTACGTCGTGTTTTAGGCTTTGCCCCTTCTTTTTCGCTATCAGAAAGCCTAAAAATGCAAAAACAGTTGCACTGGCTATTTGGCCACCTTCAGACAGAGAAAACAAAAGTAAGGCACTAAACATGCCTATGAATGCCATAATGAGGGGCATTAAATACACCCAAAGTGCATGTTGGACCACCTGACTATCATCGAGTGCCAGTTTCACTTTTTGACCGACTTGAAGAGGTTCAGTAAGAGGGATTGGAAATGCTTTTTTGTGGGTGCCGAATAGTTTGCTAAATACTTGAGAGCCACACTTGCCATTGCAACCCTCGCAAGCTGGTTTCTGCTCGGAAACCAGCCATGCAGTTTTGTCTTTAAGCGCCGAGACAGTTAATGTTTGCTCAATCATAGAGGACGCTTAACAGATTCAGCTATCGCCTTTGCGGTGTCAACTGGCACTTTACCAACAACGGATACATCAAACGCACCCGCATTGTGAACGTAGACAGTCGTTGCGCCAGAGGTCAATGCTCCACTGGCTCTTTGTCCAGAAAGCGGTCTTTGCACAAAAACTGATATCTCAACTAAACCATCTGAATAAAGAAAGTAGTCTGCTAGCTCATTATTTAAATCCAACTTATGTCTGTCAGATTTTAATAACTTAAACCCTTTAGGTAGCCAAGCTATCTGCCAGTTATTCTGCTGTTTAGCCTTCGCCTGTAACTCTGTACTTGAAGAAGGTTGAGGGAATTCACGCTCATGTAATTCTAAAAGTTGACTTGCCGGTTTCTCCGTCACGCTAATGTGTGTTAATTGCAATTGCTCTAATACTTCAGAGCGCTGATTCACATAGGCGGCTTTTAATAACAACGCTGACTGCAAATCAACCCATAGCCAATAGTTGTATTTGTTCTCGTCTTTAGCGACCAGACGAACTAATTGTGCAGGGCGACCCGCAATGCGCTCTTTTCCGCCAAGGACAAACTCATAGCTTTCGTTTAGTGCATCGATATCACGAAGTAAAACTTCTGGGATAGGACCTGCAATAGCATCTGTATTAACTGAATATGGATCGGTTTGAGGTTCAAAGTAAGTAACAACGTCATCTACCCTAACTACTTCAAGCCCAGCACCGTTCAACAGCGTTAAAATTTCTAGGTCTGTTTGCTCCACTTGGCCATGGATCCACCTATAAGGTTCCATGCCTTTTCCTTTGACGACAACAAAAGAGGCATCAAAGTTACGTTCTTGCACAGCTAGTGACATATCTTTGAGTAACTGGCGTGCATTAACCGTTTCGTTGGCATAAATCTGAGTTGTTAAAAACAAGCTCAGTACTACCGAGAGCCATTTCATCAAGGTTTATTTTTCCTCTTGCTGTTCCTTTTCTGCTTGAGCAGTATTTTGCGAAAGCGCATGCGCCATTCTAGACTGACGCTGATGCTCAAGTACTAACGCACCGATGCGTTGTTTTTGTAGCTCTCTAAGCCCTTGCTCAGCGGATTGCAGCGCTGGCTGCTCTGACGAAAAACTCACAGGGGCTACAGAGCCTGTCAATGGTGTAGATTGTAACACAGGAGACTGTGTATCAACCGCATTTTGTGGCATAAAGTTATTCACCCCAACCACCGTACATAAGGCAACACTCGCCGCAATGGCGACTTGCGATATTGGACGGCGCCAAAATGACATTTGAACCACTTTTTTATCGTCACCTTGTTTTGCAGTCTCGGTCTCAGTTGCGTTGTAAACAGGCTCATCGGCAAGTGCTGCTGCAACACTTGAAGTGATATCAATACATGGTGTCGACTGCTCTTTTTGGCGCATTACATCGCCAATCAATGCGTAGCGAGCAAACTTTTGCGCATCTAACTGCGATTGGTTGCTCCCATTTAATGCACATTCTCCGTCTAAAATCTCCGACGTCACTTCTTCATTGTTCACATTAAACTTTGACTGCGTCATTTAATTTTTACCTATGAGTGGGTTAATATTTTTATCTATCGCTTCTCGAGCCCTAAAAATACGAGATCTCACCGTGCCAACTGGGCACTCCATAATCACGGCTATCTCTTCATAGCTCATACCTTCGATTTCTCTTAAGGTAATGGCTGTTTTTAAGTCATCGGGTAATTCTTCTATCGTTCGAAAAATCACAGCTTTGATTTCGTCACTAAGGAGCAAACTCTCTGGAGAAGCATTAGATCTTAACTGCTCCGCGCCATCATAAACTTCCGCTTCCTCAGCATCTATATCACTTGCAGGCGCCTTACGGCCCTGAGATACCAAATAATTCTTAGAGCAGTTTACAGCTATCCTGTATAACCAAGTATAAAAAGCACTGTCCCCTCTAAAGTTGGGTAAAGCTCTATATGCTTTAATGAATGCTTCTTGTGCCACATCGGCAACATCACCTGAGTTAGATACATAACGAGATATCAACGCCGCTACCTTATTTTGATACTTGGCAACCAGTAGGTTGAAGGCGTTCTTATCTCCTTGCTGAACTTTTCTAACTAATTCTAAATCCAAATCCTGCTCGTTCATTCGAGCCGGTACTCCTCTTTGTTATTACTTGTTTTTGCGCATTGTTGCCATCATTTTACAGCTAGTCTGACTGCACCATGAATAAAAAGTTCTGTTTTTTTAATATTTTTTTTAAAATAGTACGTATTACTTCGTCCTAGACGATACACAACTACTATTTTTATCGCTAATAAAGCTTGCTTAATTGATATATGATGATAGTTCACAAAGTAGTTGTTATGAAACTTTAAACGCTAAGAACCACTAACATGAAGAAAAAAATGCAGCATCAGACAGATGTTATTATTGTCGGTAGCGGCGCCGCTGGACTCAGCCTCGCGCTTTCTTTGGCCAACCACTGCCAAGTGACTGTAATCAGTAAAGGTGACCTTAAAGAAGGCTCAACCCTTTATGCACAAGGTGGCATTGCTGCGGTATTCGACAAAAAAAATGACAGCATTGAGTCTCATGTTGAGGACACATTGGCTGCAGGCGGTGGGTTATGTGACAGAGAAGCTGTTCACTACACAGCATCAAATGCAAAGAAGTGCTTAAAATGGCTTATCGAACAAGGTGTGCCATTTGATATGGAGTTCGACAGCAAGGGGAAAGAGCGCTATCACCTCACCCGAGAGGGTGGACACAGTCATAGGCGTATTCTGCATGCCGCTGATGCAACTGGAAAGGCTGTGCAAACAACATTGGTTGAACGCGTACTTGAAAACCCCAATATTACAGTTCTTGAGCAGTACAATGCCATAGATTTAATTACAGAAAAGAGTGTCGACCCTAAGCGCGTAAAAGGCTTATATGTATACAACCGTAAGCAAAATCGAGTAGAGTCCATCGCGGCAAAGTTTGTGGCACTTGCAACTGGTGGGGCGAGTAAGGTCTATCTTTATACGTCGAACCCAGATGTCTCCAGTGGTGATGGTATTGCAATGGCTTGGCGCGCTGGCTGTCGAGTTGCAAATATGGAATTTAATCAATTTCACCCAACTAGTTTGTACCATCCAGAACTGCAAAACTTTTTAATTACCGAAGCAATGCGCGGTGAAGGAGCTCACTTAAAGCGCCCAGATGGCAGCCGCTTTATGCCCGACTTTGATGAACGCGAAGAGCTCGCACCACGTGATGTCGTTGCTCGCGCAATCGACTATGAAATGAAACGCCTCGGCGCAAACTGCGTTTACCTTGATATTTCACATAAAAACAAAGATTTCATTATTGAACACTTCCCTACTATTTACGCCAAGTGTTTAAGTGTGGGACTTGATATTACTAAAGAACCTATTCCGGTAGTGCCAGCAGCGCATTATACCTGCGGTGGAGTAATGACTGACTTTAATGGCAAAACCGACATCAGTAATCTGTATGCTGTTGGCGAAGTGGCTTATACGGGGCTGCATGGCGCTAACCGGATGGCCAGTAACTCCTTGCTCGAATGTATTGTTTTCGCGCATGCCGCTGCCCAGGATATTCTTGCCAACATCGGTGGTCATTCTGATCTTCAGGAATTGAAGCCTTGGGATGAAAGCCAAGTGTGTGACTCTGATGAAGAAGTCGTCATTACCCATAATTGGCATGAGCTTAGACTGTTTATGTGGGATTACGTCGGTATTGTTCGCTCAACTAAACGCCTTGAGCGTGCCTTACGACGTGTAGAACTATTGCAACAAGAAATCCAAGAGTACTATGCGAACTTTAGAGTAAGTAATAACTTACTAGAGCTTCGAAACTTAGTGCAAGTAGCTGAATTAATTATCAGAAGCGCACTCGCCAGACCGGAGAGTCGAGGGCTGCATTACACAATTGACTTTCCTGAACAAAAACAAGATCCGCAACCCACCATACTGAAACCTAAAAAGTAGTCTTTTATTGGCTTGCCAGCAAAATGCGATTGAAGTGAGACCAACTTGCTTCATCCATCGCGCTGGCAATAAAAACCATGCGAACGGCGCCATTATCTGTTTGTAAAGTAATCACGAGTATGTTTGCGTATCGCCGAGCAGATGCTACCTCACCTTGTACTTCTACTGCCGCACCACTGATCAGCAACCATGTCGTACCTTCTTGAATTTGAATGATACCGTGCTCAGGCATTGCACGGTGTATGCGTTTTTTCGCATCCATAAAGCCCAGACTGCAAAGTATAATTCCTAGCCACCAAATGTTTGGGGAAAACAAAAGCAAGGCAAACCAAAGGCATAAAAAAAAGACCACAACGATTTTGTG
Organism: Pseudoalteromonas luteoviolacea S2607; assembly: GCF_001625575.1. Taxonomy (GTDB): domain Bacteria; phylum Pseudomonadota; class Gammaproteobacteria; order Enterobacterales; family Alteromonadaceae; genus Pseudoalteromonas; species Pseudoalteromonas luteoviolacea_E. The sequence continues at coordinate 198,469 of NZ_AUXV01000007.1, read as the reverse complement.
GTCTAGGATGTTATTTTTAAATTCGATACTAAACGCGGACCCGGTCAAGAATAAATTGCACCATTTGGCTTAAATCGGCGTATGGACACTTTTCATGCCCCATAAACCACGCGAATAAGTCGGGGTCTTCCACTTCCAATAAACGCTGAAAAACCATTTTGTCTTCATCACTGAGCTGATCATAAGCTTCTTCTACAAAAGGCTCTAGCAATACATCTAGCTCTAACATGCCCCTGCGACATGCCCACTTAATACGTGATTTAGGATACAATTGGGCCATATTAGCGGCATTCCTCTTGTTTTAATTACTCGAATATCGCACCCAGTATAACCGATACTTTAAACGCTTTAAAATTCTATCTGATAATGTTTGACCTTGATCACCCTCTGAACACAGACCTCAGTTGAGTACAACTTCATCAGTATTAAGAATAGTTGTCATTTGATCTTGCTTTTGCCTACCTCACTCCCCATTAATCAGGTAACATATCGAAAACAAAATATTCAGGATCAGTAAGATGGCCAAAGCATATCAACTCCCTTTTAAACTGCTCTCAATATCAGGAGCTGACAAACTCAGCTACCTGCATGGTCAGGTCACGCAAGATATAAATTTAGTTAAAGACAACAACTTCTTGTGGACTGGACATTGTAGTCCAAAAGGTAAACTTTGGTCCGCTATGCGAGTTTTTTCGCTAAATGGAAATTATCTCTTGTTGGGTTCTCAACAAGAAGCAGAGGCATCACATCGTGAACTCAACAAATATGGCGTATTTGCCAATGTCGATATCGCGATGTCGGATCATCTATGTTTTGGGATACTGAGTGATAAGTTAGATGACTTGTGTACAACTTTGGGACTGCAATTCAATGACGATGAAAACGCATGCAATTTCGGCACAGGTAAAGCACTTAAACTAGATAGCAATCGCCTTATATTGATCTTGGAAGCAAATCAAACCCTACCTGAGTCATTGGAGTTAGAGTCAGATCCATCTCAGTTTGAAATTGCAGGCATTGTCGCAGGTGAGCCACAACTGAATGACAACGTCATCGATGAGTTTGTGCCCCAGATGGTCAACTTACAAGCCTTGAATGGCATAAGCTTTAAAAAGGGCTGCTATACTGGTCAAGAAACCGTGGCTCGTATGCGTTATCTGGGTAAGAACAAACGCGCAATGTTTATTGTACATGGTGAGTCTCAAGAGCCTATTCAATGTCAAGATATTGAAATGCAGCTTGAACAAGACAATTGGCGTAGAGCAGGCAAAGTCATTCATCAATCTTATGATACGCAGGCACACGTTTACTATGCACTCGCGGTATTGCCAAATGATTTACAGCAATCAGCGGTATTGAGGCCTAAAGACAACTCCTCTGTAACGCTACATATAAAGGCTTTGCCTTACTCTATAGAAGATAATTAACGGAAAAACTATGAAAATTGCCCAAAATACTGTGGTCAAAATGCATTACTCTGTTCTGGACGACGACCAAAACAGCATTGATAACACGTTCGATGAAGAACCGCTTGAGTTTATCATTGGAACGGGCTTTCTTATTAAAGGCTTAGAGGATGCACTTATCGATAAACAAGCTGGCGATCAGGTCAGTGTTACTGTCGAACCAGAGCAAGGCTACGGTATAAGAAATGACAACCTTACCCAAGCGGTTCCAAAAAGTATGTTTGAAGGTATCGAAGTCGAAGTGGGTATGCAATTTCGTGCCACAACGGATGAAGGTGAACAAGCTGTTATCGTAATCGGTGTGGAAGAAGACGAAGTCATCGTAGATGGCAACCATCCTCTTGCGGGCATCACGTTACACTTTGATGTTGAGATCTTAGAGGTGCGCACAGCAACTGACGAAGAGCTAGCACATGGCCATGTGCATAGTGTGGATGGGTGCGGTCACGACCACTAAAAAAAGCGCCTATAGGGCGCTTTTTTCTTCTTTAATTTCTGCTACTTTACTGTCTTCTTTTACTTTCTCTTTCAAAGCTTCTAACAGCCCCTGTTGATCTGCTGTGCCTAATCTATATTTAGTGCCATCTAACATACTAACTTCTATTGCTTTGAACCCAGATACGCTATACACCCAGCCGTCATGCGAAATACGCATGCCAATCCCATGACGAAACGAATTAGTTACCGCTTTAACTTCATCAATGTCACCAAAGCGCAATGTTTTCTTGGCAATGCCAGGGCCAAACCACCAGCGCAATTGCTTACCCTGAGGATCTACTTCAATTGTTAAACCATAAAAGAAAAAAGCAACCAGCACCAAAATAATGCCAAAAGCCAATACACCGAGGTTATGCCCAAGTAGCACAGCCCCCATTACTACAAATGTGCTTAACCAAGCTAAGATTCCCCAGATCGCCCAAGCGAGTTGTGTCTTCTGATACATATTGCCTCAATCAAAACTGTATACGAATGTCACACCTAATTCGGTGTCAACTTTGCGTTTATCTTCTTCAGGTTGAGAATTATACCGATAAGTATAAGAAACCTTAAGAGACAAACCTTCGATAACTTGGCTGATCAAAGATGTTTCTGCAAATCCCCGCCCACCTAACCCAGAGACCGATTGCGCGTAGCTGAAATCTTGGTTGAATCTTGTACGTTTAGAGACATTGCGCTCCCATTGCAATGACAACCTCATAAGCTCGCCCCGCTCTACACGTTTTTGCCCAGGACTTAACTCAGTATCATCTTCCACACGGTACATAGAGACACCTGGACCAATTGTAAAGTCTACTGTGTTTTTTCGCCCTTCAAACAATCGGTTGCCGTAACCTAACGCAAACGTGGAGGTATACTCACGACCATTAAACTTGTCAACTTCATAGTCTCCGTACAAAAAGAATGATTCATTATCCACACCAAACTTATAACTTGTTTGTGCAGAGAAAAAATATCGAGAAGCTGTTTCATCATCAATGCCCGTTTCAGTATTTTCTTCATCTGCATAGTAGCCATCTAGCTTGAACTGATTGCGCCAGAATTCAAAATCCTGATAAAAATTACTTTGTAGCTTAAAAGAGGAGTTTTTGGTATTGCCACTATTTGCTATATATCCAAATTCGATATCTCCATATAAGAATTCACCTTTGTGCAATTCATGGATTTCTTCTTCAGACAATTCGCCATACTCATGAAAGTCTTCAAATGGGTCTACTGCATATGCTCTTGTACTCAGTACGCTAAACAACATTATCAAGAGCAACTTCACATTTTTCACTAAACGAACTTCTCTTTATAATTACTTTTACTTCCACACAACGTGGCAAAATGGCGCGTCTAAGTCACGGCTAATAAGCACTTTTGCAAAAACCTCATCACTGTCTTCAAACTCAATACCAATGATGACTTGTACAAAATGCTCACGTTCGGCTTCTTGTTCAAAAGCAACGATAGTCTCCCAGCTATCATCAATGTCACTTTCTTCAATAAAGCCGTATTCTTCTCGATGCTCATTAAATAAGTCAATGTCTTCTTGAGATAAGTTTTCAGGTGCTAGCTCCAGAAAAATATCATATGCCTGATGTGTCACGTCTTCTATGCTGCTAAGTCTCGCCGACATAAACTCAACTCCAAAAATTTATTAATATATTAATCATATCAAAACCACAATTTCATTTTCCACAAGGATCCGGTGTATTAAATAATTTTAACGCCAAAGTGCAATCTCGAGCCCAAAAAATGCTAATCTGAGCATAAGGTAAACAAATAATAACAATGAATATCTGCTTGAATACCATTTATCTATGTAGCAAGATTGAGTAAAAGCTCTACCCAGTGCAATCAAAATAACAAAAACTGCAGGATTGGTTATGATAACTTTTGACGTACACCACGACGTTGCAAATGTGACGCTATCGCGCCCGAACAAACAAAATGCTTTAACACTCAATATGTTCCAATCACTGGATAACATTATTAGGGAAATTAGAAAAAACCGCCAGATACGCGCTGTAATTTTGCATGGAGACGGTCAACATTTCTGTGCTGGGTTAGATGTTCAAAGTGTTATGCAACACCCTATGCAAATCATAAAGTTGCTATTCAAGCTACTTCCCGGCAACCAAAACCTCGTGCAACGCGTTGTGCTGGGCTGGCGTACGTTACCTATACCAGTTTACGCCGCAATACAAGGTAATTGCTTGGGCGGTGGTTTGCATATAGCGTTAGGTACGGACTTCAGAATCGCAACACCCGATACCCAGTTTGCTATTATGGAATCTCGCTGGGGGCTTTGCCCAGATATGGGAACCAGTGTGATTTTACCCAGCTACTTGAGGCAAGATCATAGCCTTAAATTGGCCTTTGAAGCTCAGCGTATCAATGCGCTTACGGCCAAAGAGATGGGGTTAATTACAGCCATTGATGACAATCCCAGAGAATATATAACGAAGCATATCGCCTCACTCAATCAGCACTCACCAGACGCACTGGCTGCCATCAAATTGTTATACAACCAAACATACCAATCCCCTTCCAGAGCATTACTTTGGAAAGAGACTTGGTATCAAATAAAATTACTCGTTTCAAAAAATACGCGGATTGCGATGAAGAACGGGGTAAAAGGCAGTGAGTTTCGTGCTTACAGCCAACGAGGAAAGTGGAAGTAATTTAAATGGAATTTATTGAGTGACTCTAAAAGTAAAAGTCGTTTTAACACGCCTGACCCAATTTATTTTTGGCGTTTTAATGGTAGTCATATGTCTTTGTTCTGCAAGGATGATTGTGGCGTTAGGTGCACTCCCTATACCAGCCCCATTACTAGGTATGTTATTGTTATTTACACTCTTACAAGGTCGGATTATTCACGTAGATTGGGTCAAGTCCGCCTGCCAACTACTCATAGCCTACCTTGCATTTTTCTTTATTCCTGTGGGAGTCGGTGTGATTAACTATCTCAATTTGCTCGCAGGAAACGTCTTACTCATTGCGATACTCTTAGTTTGCCTACCCACCGCAGCCATCCTCGCGGTCGGTAAATTTGCCAGCAAAGGGCGATATCGTGATTAGCCTTATTGTATGCCTTGCAACACTCAGCCTGTTTATAGTTATTCGCAACTTATACAATAAAAGGCCATTTGCTCTATTCAACCCTGTGTTACTTAGTATTTTAATCATCGCAGGCCTACTGCTGGTAGGTGGTGTAAATTACTACGATTATTACCTTGCCAGTATGCCTATCAACATATTGCTGGAACCAGCAATCGTCGCGCTTGCATACCCTTTGTACACGCAGTACAACGCTATTCGCCCGACTTTATGGCTACTCATTGTCTGTGCGTTTATTGGTATCACCCTTTCGACTAGTGTTGCATATATACTTTGCATACTACTTGGCGCTGGACCCAGCCTAACCGCATCACTTATGGCTCTTTCGGTCACAACGCCCGTGACGCTCCTGATCACCGATATGATCGGTGGAATTCCAAGTATTGCCGCCGCGATGGTTATTTTAATTGGTATATTTGGTAGTGTCTTTGGATTAGGTTTGTTGCAGGCATGCAACATTAAGCAACCTCAAGCAAAAGGTATCGCACTGGGTGTAAGCTGCCATGCAATTGGCACAGCAACCGCCATGGAATATCACCCTCAAGCCGGTGCTTTTGCTTCCGCAGCAATGATTATTAGCGCAATTATAAGTGCTTTTTGGGTGCCGATATTGTTTACTATACTCAGTAGCTTAAGCAGATAAGAAAACACTCACAGCATTACAAGGAGTCAAACTTGATCGAGCAAGAAATCGCCCAATTTGAAAAGTATTACGATCTCATTAGAGATTATTTACTTAACTACAGTATGCAATTACTGGGCGCTGTAGTCATTCTCATCATAGGGTTATGGTTGTCTAAAAAGCTTGCAGACACCACACGCCGCTTAATGCTTAAACATAACATAGACGTCACCCTGACAAACTTCGTTGCTAACGTTGTTAAAGTGTTGGTTGTCGGTATGTTCATAATCATTGCTTTAGGCAAAGTGGGAATTAGTGTCACCCCCTTTGTTGCAGCCATTGGTGCAGCTTCTTTAGGCGCAGGTTTGGCTGTACAAGGGATGCTCTCTAACTACGGCGCAGGTCTTGCACTTATTGCCACTCGGCCCTTTGTGGTTGGGGATACGATCAGTGTCAAGAATGTTAGTGGTCAAGTAAAGTCAATAGAGTTGGGTTACACCATTTTAGTTAACGAGCAAAAAGTTGAAATTACGGTGCCTAATAAGCACATCATTGGAGAGGTGCTGCATAACTCATTTAACTTTTCGCACATTGAAGGCGAAATTGGTATCGCGTATGACGCACCCGCTGATAAAGCGATTGAAATAATTCGGTCTATCTTGCAAAACGAAGAATACGTGGCAAACGACCCCCTTCCTCAAGTGGGCATTGAGTCTTTTTCTGACAGCGCCATTGTGATTAGCTACCGCTATTGGACTCCTACCACAGAATTAATTGAGAATAAGCTCAATATTAATATGGCTATTTATGCAGGGATTAAAAATGCACAGATTGAAATACCTTTCCCGCAACGTGTGGTCACTATAAAGTCAGATCAACGAACGCCAAGATAATACCATTCTTAATTGCCTTGCTCAGGCAAGGCTGTCCCTTTATACCGCAAAAAGCCATTGATTAACCCTTCACATAGTTCTATGCTGGATACGTTTTGTTCACAAAACATACAACATGTAAGGAGAAAAACAATGAAAAAGAGCAAATTGAGTTATTTGCTGAGCGGTAGTGCCATACTCATGTCGAGCATGCATCTATTTGCCGCCGATTGCACCAACCTCACGGCATGGCAGCAGTCTCAAGTATATCGTGCAGGCGATCAAGTCCAACACCAAAATAACGCTTTTGAGGCACGTTGGTACAGCCAAAATGAAAACCCTCAACAAAATTCTGGTAACTACAAAGTATGGAAAAGCCTTGGTGCGTGTGGTGGAAATCAAAGCCCAGTGGTGACTTTGTTGACTCCCACCGAAGGAAGTGTTTTCACCCCAAATGACAGCGTTGTCCTATCTGCAAATGCAACGGATTCAGATGGTGTAATAGCCCAAGTTGAATTCTTTGTTGATGACGTGTCAGTAGGTTTCGACAATCAAGCCCCCTATCAAGCAAACTGGGTAGCACAAACTGGTCCTCATATTATTGCTGCAATCGCAACTGACAACCAAGGGGCGCAGAGCACACAAAGCAAAGTCACAGTCAGTGTGCAAGACGGTACTACCAATACCCCGCCAGCGATAGATCTGGTCTCGCCAACCAATAACAGCCAGTTCACTCTTGGCGACACGGTCAATATTCGAGCTGTAGCAACAGACGCCAATGGTACAGTGACTAGCGCAACCGTATTTATAAATGATACACAAGTGGCCTCATTTACAGATGGTACCGTTGATTACAACTGGATAAGTGATATTTCAGGTCAAGTACAGGTTAAGGTCACAGCTACTGACAATCAATCTGCCAGCAGTAATGTGGTTTCGCAAATTAAGGTCGCTGCACCAAGCCAAGGTGGATGCGTAGGCTTGAAATCATATAAAGCTGGCACAACTTATCAAAATGGTGAGCTGGTTAGTCACAACAATCATAAGTACCGCTGTGATGTCGGTGGCTGGTGTAGCTCTAATGCTCAATGGGCTTACGAACCAGGCGTTGGGCAACACTGGCAAGATGCATGGACGGACCTTGGTATTTGCGCTATCGCGCCTGTCATAACTTTCAATTCGCCAAGTGCAAATAGCACTGTCTTGTTAGGCCAAAGTACTGATGTTTCTGTCAGTGCGAGTGATGCCGATGGGACAGTGACGCAATTGGATATCCTCGCCGATCAGACACTACTTGCAAGTTTCAACAACGGTAATGGTAGTACCAACTGGCAGCCGACAAAGCTTGGAGCCGTCACCCTCTTGGCAATTGCAATTGACAATGAAGGGAACGAAAGCACTGAACAAATTTTTGTCAACGTCACAGATAAGCCTGTCGTCGTTGATTTAGTTCAACCAACTTCTGGTACTCAATTCACCGTTGGCAGCACCATCAACATGGCTGCTGATGCACAAGCTCTCACTGGTTCAATTGCAAATGTGAGCTTCTATGCGAATGGTACTCTGCTTGGAAGTGATACAACCGCTCCATACACTTGGTCATATACTGCAGCTGCGATAGGTTCACACACCTTAACTGCCGTAGCCAAAGATAGCGCAGGCAATCAAGCAACCAGTGCAGGTTCAACAGTGAATGTAATCGATAAGCCAATTGGCAAGACGCACAAACTCATAGGTTACTGGCATAATTTTGTGAACCCAGCAGGTTGTCCTATTCCACTGGCAGAGATCTCTCCAGCTTGGGATATTATTGATATCGCGTTTGCTGAGAATGACCGAAACTCGGACGGAACTGTACATTTCAAGCCTTTTGAAAAAGACATCCGCTCTAACTGCCCTCCTATCGACCCTGTGCAATTCAAAGCTGATATGAAAGCCCTTCAGGCTCAAGGCAAAGTATTTGTGCTGAGTCTAGGTGGTGCGGAAGGTACTATTACTTTGAATACAGATGCTGATGAAGCAAACTTTGTCTCCAGCTTAACCAATATTATCCAAGAATGGGGTTTTGATGGGTTAGATATTGACCTAGAAAGTGGTTCAAACTTGCTCCATGGCTCTCAAATCCAAGCCCGTTTACCTCGTGCAATCAAGCAAATTGAACAAAATATGGGAGGGAACATGGTCCTAACTATGGCTCCGGAGCACCCTTATGTTCATGGTGGTATGATAGCTTATTCAGGTATTTGGGGCGCCTACATCCCTGTTATAGATGCACTGCGTGATACGCTAGATTTACTTCACGTACAACTTTACAACAATGGCGGCTTACCCAATCCTTATGAGCCGGGTAGCGCGCCAGAAGGGTCTGTCAATATGATGGTTGCCCATGCCAAAATGCTTGTCGAAGGGTTTGATCTAGCCAATGGCACGCGCTTTGCGCCTCTTAGAGATGATCAAGTTGCTATCGGTCTTCCTTCAGGACCTAAATCAGCAAACTCAGGACAAGCACCCACTGCCAATATTATCGCTGCACTGGATTGCCTAACTAAAGGATTAAGCTGCGGTACAATCAAGCCGGCCTTCAACTATCCTAAATTTGGTGGTGTAATGACTTGGTCGATTAATTGGGATAAATATGACGGCTATAACTTCTCAAAACCAATTGGCGACAAACTGACACAAATGAACCAAGGTAACTAAGGAATTCAGTTACCTGAGATCTAAAAAAGGCACCCTTAAGGTGCCTTTTTACTAGCCAACTTGCCCAGGGATTGGACCATGAGGCACATCTACATGTGGATTTTGCCCTCGCTGGCGCAGTAAGTGATCCATTAATGTAATCGCCATCATCGCCTCTGCAATTGGAATAGCTCGGATCCCAACACAAGGGTCATGTCGTCCTTTGGTGATCATCTCAACTGGTTCATTTGACGTATTAATACTTTGTCCAGGCACCGTAATGCTTGATGTTGGTTTGAGTGCGATTGACGCGATGATATCTTGACCAGTAGAAATGCCAGCCAATACACCGCCTGCATGGTTACTCGTAAAGCCCTCGGGAGTCAGCTCATCTCGATGCTCAGAGCCCTTCTGCTCAACTACATCAAAACCGTCGCCAATTTCAACACCTTTTACAGCATTGATACTCATAAGTGAATGCGCAATCTCAGCATCCAATCTATCAAATACAGGCTCCCCTAAGCCAACAGGAACATTCTTAGCAACTACTTTAACCTTAGCGCCTACCGAATCACCTAGTTTTTTTAAATCACGCATGTATTCGTCAAGCGCTTCGAGCTTGCTCTGATCAGGGAAGAAAAATGCATTGTTTTCTACTTCAGACCAATCAAATAACTCGGCTTTAATTGGACCTAGTTGCGATAAACAAGCATGAATTTCAATGCCATGTACTTGCTTCAAATACTTCTTCGCAATACCACCTGCGGCGACACGAATCGCTGTTTCACGCGCAGAAGAGCGACCACCACCACGGTAATCTCTGTGGCCATACTTATGCCAATACGTATAATCACCATGACCAGGACGAAAAACATCCATAATTTTGCTGTAATCTTTAGAGCGTTGATCTGTATTTTCGATTAAAAGGCCAATACTTGTACCTGTTGTCTTACCCTCAAACACCCCGGATAAGATCTTTATCTCATCACCTTCACGGCGCTGGGTTGTATAGCGACTCTGCCCAGGTTTTCGCCTGTCTAAATCGACCTGTAGATCAGCCTCTGTTATTTCTAGCCCAGCTGGTACACCATCGACAACACCACCCAGCGCTGTACCGTGGCTTTCACCAAAGGTCGTGACCCGAAATATTTGGCCTATGCTATTACCTGCCATTAACTTTCCTCATTCCTCGTTACGGTTTTGACTCATAAAGTCAATGTAGACACATTTGTGCCTAACTTACTAAAATAGGCATCTCATAGCCTACTTACTTCTGCCGCACCAAGCCAACAACAGTGATAACTCACACAGGCAAAGCACAGCAAAAATTAATCGTTAAAATAAGCAACTAGCTCTTTTTTGCTTATCATAAACACACCAAGGCCACCTTTTTCAAACTCTAGCCAAGTGAACGGCGCGCCTGGGTACAATGCATCCATATGTACCATAGAATTACCCACCTCGACAAATAGAATACCTTTGTCGGTTAAGTGCTCAGCGGCATCCCTTAATAAAACACGTGTTACATCAAGGCCATCATCTCCCGAGGCAAGACCTAACTCGGGTTCATGGTGAAACTCCTCAGGCAGATCAGCCATATCTTCCGCATCCACATAGGGTGGGTTAGCAACGATTAAATCGTACTTTTGACCTGGCACACCACTAAAGACGTCTGATTGAATGGCAAATACACGCTCATCCATCATATGGTCGTGAATATTCATTTCTGCTACAGCCAATGCGTCAAAAGAAATATCCACGGCATCTACTTGTGCGTTTTCGAAATGTTTTGCTAGAGCAATGGCAATACAAGCGGATCCAGTACACATATCAAGAATGCGTGTTACTTCATCCGGTGACTCAACCCACGGCTCAAATTGCTTGGTGATCAACTCAGCAAATGGAGAACGGGGCACCAACACGCGCTCATCAACATAAAACGGCATACCCGCAAACCAAGCTTGATTAGTTAAATACGGTACAGGGATGCGTTGTTCGATGCGCATTTTTATCACTTCAACTAAGCGCTTTTTCTCTGTGCCTGTGAGCCTTGATTGCATTAATTCTTTAGGCGCATCTACAGGTAAATTAAGCGTAGGTAAGAGTAAATTTACCGCCTCATCCCAAGGGTTATCTGTGCCATGACCATAAAAAAGTCCATTGGCGACAAATTGACTGGTAGTCCAGCGTAACCAATCCTGCATGCTTACCAGGTCACGATAAGCCTCTTCAGCGATTTCGTTAGTTATTGCTAATTCACTCATGATTATTCTCACACTTTGTATATAGCGGCATTGTAGCGGTTTTTAAGCTAGGTTTTTATGCTTTTTTTATTTAAAATGCACGAATGACTAGAGATTATCCTGAAGTAACTATGGCCTCTGATGACTTTGACCTATTCCGAGAAGCAATTTCCGGCACCCAAAAACTTAAGCAAGATACAGTTGTCCATGAGCGTAAAGCAACGCGCTTTAAAGGCGAGGTGATCGCGGAACAAAAGAAGCAGCATCAGGCTGAGTTTTATTTTTCAGATGAGTATGTGCCAGACATAGATACAAATGGAACCGTTAACTACGTTAGGCCCGGCGCAGATAAATATCTCGCAAAGCAATTGAGGCGCGGTGATTATGCACCAGAGCTCATTTTAGATATGCATGGCATGAACAAAGAAACCGCCAAAGATGAGCTCGCAGCACTTATTCATGCTTGTAAAAAGCAACACGTAAGCTGTGCCTGTATCGTACATGGCATTGGTGAACGAATTTTGAAACATAAAGTGCCACATTACCTTGTGCAGCATCCCGATATATTAGCAATGCATCAAGCACCGCTAGAATATGGAGGAAAAGGCGCAATTTTAATCCTAGTCGACCTTCCTCAAAATTTGGAGTTTCGTAGGTAGAAGTTAACATCAGTTAACTTCCCCACTCCCTACATCACACGAAACTAGCCTATTGTTTACAAATACGCTATATTAGCTTTGAATCATACACAGCTAATCTCATTCTCTTGTATAGGTATCTTTTTGCTCAGATACCACAATGAGAATAAGCTGACATTACCATTTATTCTGTTTTTATCCTCAGGTTAAACATGAACGACTTACTCAGCACAGATCTGACGATATTACTCGTCGAGCCTTCAGTGACCCAACGTAAAATCATCGCAAATGAACTCAAGGAAGAAGGCGTGCAACAGATTGATTTTGCAGAATCAGTCGCTACAGCCATTGAATCACTAGATTCGCATATTCCAGATCTCATTATTTGCACACTCTACTTGCCAGATGGTGATGCACTTTCATTACTGGATCACGTGCATGCACACTACAGCGACCATCAATTACCGTTTATGTTGGTCTCTAGTGAAACTCGCCGACAACAACTTGAGGCATACAAGCAATCAGGTGTGGTCGCCATACTTCCTAAACCTTTTACTAAAGAGCATTTGGGTAAAGCGATCAATGCCACTTTAGATTTATTGTCTCCGCAAGAGCTAGAACTAGATTTATATGATATTCAAGATTTAAGGATCTTGGTCGTCGATGATTCGACGCTTGCACGCAACCATATTCAACGGGTGTTGCGAAACCTCGGCGCCACACGCATATCTGAAGCTGAAAATGGCGCGCAAGCCCTCGCCGTTCTACAAGAAAGTATGTTTGACCTCATTGTCACAGACTACAATATGCCAGAAGTCAACGGGCAAGAGCTCACAGAGGCTATCCGCCGCTCTGATGAACATGCGCACGTGCCTGTTCTTATGGTCACGTCAGAGGCAAATGAAACACACTTAGCAAATGTTGCACAATCGGGTGTAAATGCGATGTGTGATAAGCCATTTGAGCCAAATATCGTCAAACAGCTTATCTATCAAATGCTAGAACAAAATTAACTAAATAATAGTTAAAAACCTCAACACCACTGGTTAAATTCACTAACAGCGTTTTTAACCAGCTTGTCTTAAAAAGTAAAAATCCATAATTTTCAAACATTTAAAATATTTTTTTGAACTGGCACAACCTTTGTAATAGTTATTGCGACTAAACAAACAAAGGAAGCAAGACAATGAACGTATTCACAAAATTAATGACAGTAAGCCTTTTAGCTGGTGTATCAGTAACTGCTAATGCAAATACAGTAAGTAATGATTTACTAGATGAAATCCAAAGTCGTGTTAGTGAAAACATTCAAACAAGTATCGTTGAATTAAAAATAAATACTAAAAAAGCCCTAGTGGACAGCTTTGTTCGTATCAATGTGGACGCAGAAGCGACTCCAAATGACTCTAATGAAGTCAAAAAGGAAAAGTAATATGTTTAGCGAAGTAACCTTAATTAGCTTGTTAGCAATGCCTGTTGTCAGTTTACTGCTGGCGTATTTCTCTATCGAGACAGTTAAAGTGATTGGTCAAAAATGGTTTGTAGGTCGGGTATGATGAAATGTGTGGTGCTGAAAGTAAAAAACCCGCATAAAGCGGGTTTTAAAACGATGGCAAATATAGCTTATAGCTGGCCTTCGTTTTCAGATAGGAACTTAGCAACACCTTCTGGGCTTGCGTCCATACCTGATTTACCTTCAGTCCAACCTGCAGGACAAACTTCACCGTGCTCTTCGTGGAAAGCTAGTGCGTCAACCATGCGAAGCATCTCATCAATGTTACGACCTAGAGGAAGATCGTTAACTACTTGGTGACGTACGTTACCTTCAGCGTCGATTAGGAATGAACCACGGAAAGCAACACCTGCTTCTGGGTGCTCAACGTCGTATGCCTGACAGATTTCGTGTTTTACGTCAGCTACTAGGTCATATTTAACTGGACCAATACCACCTTCGTTCACTGGTGTGTTACGCCATGCGTTGTGTGAGAATTGTGAGTCGATTGAAACACCGATTACTTCAACACCACGCTTTTGGAATTCTTCGTAGCGCTTGTCAAAAGCGATTAGCTCTGAAGGACAAACAAAAGTGAAGTCTAGTGGGTAAAAGAATACAACTGCTTTTTTACCTTTAATACGCTCATGTAGATTATAGCTATCTACGATTTCACCATTACCTAGTACTGCTGCTGCTGTAAAGTCAGGAGCCTGACGGCCAACTAATACACCCATTGTTTTCTCCAAATAGTTAGGTTTAGTTCCAATATACAAATCGTTTTGTAATTTGATTCTAATTATTGAGGCGCTGTTTACGAAAAACAACCCCTTGAAAAAATTTGCCTAATTTTATTCAGCTCTTACCCAAATTAACAATCGAATTATCCGATAGGCACAATCTATAAATTCGATGGCATTCGACTTTGGATACAAAAAAAGCTCCAATTGGAGCTTTTTCATTCGATGGTTAATCCATGATGCCGTCTGGCATATCCGTTCGAATATGCTGCCATAGTTCGCCGGACTGGTGACCGTATTTACGGATCAGAGAAATAGCTCTGTCATGGTCCCCTTGCTCCGCCAACTCTGTTAAATCACGATAAAACTCTCGCGTAATTTTCCTGATTTTAGGCTCAGAGAAATAATGGCAACCAATTTTTGAATACAAGCCTCTAAAACCATTTAAAATCAGAACATAGATTTTATTGCCACCAGCAATCGCCAATTGGTGGTGTACCTGATAATCGTAATCAGCAAATGCTTCTGCGGTATCTGGCAACTCATTGTATTGAGACAAAATCTCAGCAACTTTCGCGCCATTTAGCTTGATAGCAGCACGCGTATAAATCGCACTAATGTTCGTTCTAGCTGAAAGTAATTGGTCTGTAAGCTCAGGTACTTTATCTTCATCAAGGCGAGCTAACGCTTCCAAAATGTTAAGACCTGAAGTCTCCCAAAAGTTATTTACTCGTGTTGGCTTACCATGCTGAATAGTCAACCAGCCATCACGCGCCAAACGCTGAAGTACTTCCCTTAAAGTTGTTCTAGTCACTCCGATTAATTCTGATAGTTCACGTTCAGCAGGCAAAATAGAACCCGGTGGAAACTCACCATTCCAAATCGATTCAACTATGTATTCCTCAGCAAAACCTGCTGGGCTCTTGGCTTTAAAAATTCTCATTTAGCACCACTTAAATTTACAACTTAAGGCGTTGTATTCATGAAGCACATTGCTTTTGCTAGCAGGCGATTCACGACAATGCAACTCGTTAATCCACTGATTGTACCAGATGGTTGCAAAGTAACAAGCGTAACTACACATTGAAGAGCAGTAATACCTTTCTAATCAACAATCATATTAGTAAATGGGCCTTTGTCGGTTGAAATAGGCAACCCACTTAAAACAATACGGGAGGTTTAAATACTTCGTTATTTCTATGTTAGGTTCCCCCACAATTTTGAGACACAACTTACCTCACTCTGAATTTGCCTTTGGCCTATTACACCTACGTGGGCCTTTCCATCACTCCTTAGGAGCTATCATTTTATCTGTTTATCTATTTCTTCCAAAACCTAATAAATTTACGAAACAAACTTGAGATTACACTGTCAGAAATACAACATTTCAATTTGTAGGTAGGACATGTTATCTAACAGGCTGACGTTAACGATAATAATCAGTTGTGACTCTCTGGTTATTCACCATTAAAAACACAAAAAATAAAAATTTGCGAAAAAGAAATACCTAAAGCAAATACATCTCAGATATCGCAAAGACATTGCGATGTCTAGTATACATCGCCATAATAACGGCAAAAAAAGGAGGTAGTATGTTGGATAAATTGGCGAACTTTTCTCGCTCAACCACTGCTTGGGCAATCTTGTTTATGAGTGCCTTGATATTCGAAATCGTAGCGTTGTACTTTCAATATGCCATGGGGTTAGAGCCATGTGTCATGTGTATCTACCAGCGTACCGCTGTTTTAGGTGTACTGATCGCATCTCTCGTCGGGCTGTGTTGTAGAAGTAACTATTTGATACGACTAATTGCGACAGCAGGCTGGGGCGTATCCGCCATTTGGGGCTGGTTGCTTGCTCGTGAGCACCTTGACATGCAAACCACAACCGATCCTTTTGCATTTACATGCGCATTTGAGCCCAACTTCCCCGTGCCATTACATGAATGGATCCCCTCATTTTTCGCAGTAACTGGCAGCTGCTCAAGTATCGACTGGTCGTTTGCTGGACTTTCTATGCCTGGTTGGATGGAAGTTATTTTTGCGGCCTACGCGATTAGCTTTATAATATTTGCGCCGATTGTAGTATTTAAAAAATAACATTGAGAAACACATGATTTTTAGATTAAGCCAAGTGCCTGAATTGTCATCCCTTAGTTTAAGGGACAAACAAAAAGTGAAAGCAATTGCATTGAGCATGCTAAATGGCAAAGAAAAAGTACTTTTAGCCGTTTGCAAACTGCTACTTTTGACACCTTTTTTTATGGCGCTTGCTTACTTTGAAGGTTTCTACTTACTCCCTGTACTGCTTGTTGCGGGTCTAGCTTACCCTCTATTTACAGTGCCAGTGGAAATTCAATTTGCACTTAAATACCTAGACAACGCATTAAAAGAGTTTGAACAGGGCCCTGAATAGGCCCTGTATTTCATCACGTCACTGAAACACGACTCGCTCCTTAAGTTTGTCGACAATACCTTTTCCTATCCCTTTCACCCTTGTTAACGATTCAAAGTCGTGAAACTCACCCAACTCTTCTCTATCGGCAACAATCGCGCGAGCTTTTAGCAACCCAATACCGGGTAAGGTGACCAACTGTTCAATGGTTGCTGTGTTGATGTTAACTAAGACCACGTTGCTTTCTTCCATAATACTTTGGGTCTCAGCCTGTGTGACACTGCACAAAATAAATGCACAAATGAGTAACCCTGCGGTCCATAGGTTTTTAAATAGCATGAAGTCCCTCCTATTGAATCTATTTAAATTTATATGCCTTGTTGGCATTGATAAACATAAAGTTTTAACTCATAAGTTGTAAACTGAATAGGAATATTTTCATTGTATTTTTTTCATCTTGAGCGTCTAATAAAGCGACTTTAAGTTGCAATAAAGCTTTTTTAGGTTTACTGTATAAAAAAACAGTGTTTTATGGAGGGTGATCATGGCTGTTGTTGTAAAATATGTGGTTGAAAGAAATGGAGTAGAACGAATGACTTTTACTAGCAAAAAAGAGGCTGACGCCTACGATAAAATGCTGGATGTCGCAGAAGCTTTGGAAGGCATGTTAGAAAAAGTCGATGTACCTCTGAGCGAGCAACAAGTGGAATCTCTGGCGCTCGAAATGGCAAAATATAAAGATGACTTTATTTCTGTGTTAAAAGGCAGTAAGCCAGCTGCTGAGAAAGAAACAAAAAAGCCAGCGAAAAAGGCTGATGAAGCCAATGAAAATAAGGTGACAGCAATTAAACAAGCATGACTTTGTATAGCGCCATTAACTACTGACTCGTCCCACAAAACGCAAAATGCCCAACATAGGTTGGGCATTTTAATTTAATAATACAGCAAAGCCGATTACTTAAGTACTGCTGCAACTGCATCTGAAAAGTAATCAATGTTACTTTGACTGATACCCGCAACATTTACACGGCTAGAGCCAACAATGTAGATTGAATACTCTTCACGTAGGCGATCGATCTGCTCTTTGTTAATACCTAGGAATGAGAACATACCATGCTGACGCTCAATAAATGAGAAGTCATGGCCTGTATTTCTCTGTTCAAGGCTACCTTTAACAAGACTACGCAGCCCATTGATACGGTTACGCATTTCAGCTAGCTCTTCATGCCAAAGTTGTGTTAACTCATCACTTGAAAGGATCGTGTTCACAATGTCTGCACCGTGGGCTGGAGGCATTGAATAAATACTGCGCACAACACTTAGTAGTACAGAGTTTGAGATATCTGCTGTAGCGCTTTCTTTAGAGATAATAGAACATGCACCAATACGCTCTCTGTATAGGCCAAAGTTCTTAGAGCATGAAGAACAGATAATCATTTCTTCAACCGTCTGAGCTAACAAACGAAGGCCATTTGCATCTTCATCTAAGCTACTACCAAAACCCTGATATGCAATATCTACAAGTGGTGTGAAACCAACTTCTTTTGCAAGATCTGCAAAAATTTGCCATTGCTCAGCATTTAAGTCCATACCACTTGGGTTGTGGCAACACGCATGTACTAAAACAACATCACCTTTAGGCACTTGCTTAAGCGTGTCGATCATTTCGTCAAACAAAAGACCTTTATTTTCATAGTCGTAATATGGGTATTCTTTAACATTCAACCCAGCAGCTTCAAATAGGCTAATATGGTTTGCCCAAGTTGGTGTTGTTACCCAAACAGTTGCGTCTTTATTACAACGTTTAATAAACTCAGCCGCAACGCGCAATGAACCTGTGCCGCCTGGCGTTTGCGCCGTACGAACACGATTAGCCAATAGTGAGGTATGACTATCACCCAACAGAAGCTGTTCCATCTTCGAGCAAAAGTCTAAGTTTCCAGCCAACCCGATGTAAGACTTTGTTGTTTCATTCTCTAGGCGAAATGCTTCTGCTTTTTTTACAGCTTTAAGCACAGGTGTAGCACCTTGCTCATCTTTATATACACCTACACCCAAATCAATTTTATTAGGGTTATTGTCTTGCTTATAAGCTGCCATAAGGCCCAAAATAGGGTCTGTAGGAAGTGGTTTTAGTTCTGAAAACATGTGTATTTCTTTTCCTATTAAAACTGGTACGCAACAATGACAGACAGGATAAAAGCGTGCTTTACTTCCTCATCCCTGCCCAGCATTTAGTATTTAAATAGCTAGATACTGCGTAAGAGCCATGGGGTTAAAGTTGCCACCAATACTAACACAAATTAACAAGAAGACGAGCCTTGTTAATGTGGAAGGTAATGCGTTATTTTCATGCATGCAGCAACAAGTACAGATAAATTGTCAGCAGTAAAAAAGTCTTTACTAAATGCCTCAGCATCAATGATTCCAACACACTCAAAATTTTCATCAAGCAATGGTAAACATACTTCAGATTGTACTTTTGGATCGCAAGTATAGTACTCACCACCTTGAGTAATATAAGCTGGGATATCATTAATAATTCTAGAACGCGCTGACATGACTGTTTGAATATTATTTGAGGTGGCAGCGAATTGTTCATTAATCGGAAATAACGGCCTACTAGGCGCTCCCTGATATGCTAATTTCAACAACTGTTGCTCTGCCTCGATAGATCTTGCTTGGTAAATACCAAACCAATCAACGCCAGTTTGATTGTGAACAAACTCCACGATGGCTTGTAGCTTAGATAAGCATGCCTCATTTTCCTCACCATCATCGATGTAGTCGTTCAGTAAAAATGGGGCTTCTTGCAGGTGCCCAAACAGGCTACAACTCCCACCTTCACCCAATTCTGGAATTTTATATGACCATACCGGTTGAGCATGCCGAGTGGAAAGGTGCTCTTCCAACATTGCAATTTTACTCTTTACTAACGCTGGTTCGAGAATTGTCTGTGTTTTATCTAAGTACGCCGAAATCATTTAGCCATCCAAACATCTATATATCTAAAGTAAATCTAACATGCAAATCACTATGTGGCCATAGTTCAGTGCAATTTTTTATTAGTTCAAGTGCAATAAGATAGGGCTTCTGGGATAAAAATTACATAGGGTGTGACGCATTTCAAATAAGCGCGTAGACAAGTTTAACTTGATTCCCCATTTGGTTATATGTGACGCTGTCGGCTATTTCTGAAAGCAGCTGCACCCCTCTACCGTGTTCATTTGAGGAGTAACCGTCAGTTTGATCAGTAGAGGGAGTAAAACCACAACCTGAATCACAAATTTCGAACGTTATGTTGCTTGCATAAGGGCAATAAGCCGCTGAAATCTCGATTGACGCTTTAGTTAGCTTAGTAAGTGCATCGGCTCTTTGAGCATAGTACTCCAAAAAGCCATCCTCTTGATTCTTTAAGTCAGAACTTAACCCCAATACCCCATGATCTAGCGAGTTATTATAAGCCTCTGACAGGAGTAAAAATATATTTGAGCGATGCGCATCTACCCCTTCCACATTACTCAATACATTGACAATTTCAAGGACAGGATCTGTGGTTTTCATTTGCTCTGCGTCAAGCGACACGGAAACGTCAAAGGGAATAGACGAGTAATGTGATTTTGTTTTACTTTCTTGCACTGCTGGCAGGCAGTTAATAATCGCAATACTGAGATCATCTTGTTGCTCAGCATGTTCGGAGTAATTTCTCACATAATCTATGACTTCGTGGGTTGAGATTTCAGGTTTACTTCCCAAAGTATCAATTAGACGCGCTTCACCAAACATATTGCCATCTGGGCCTTCACTCTCAATGATACCATCCGTCGCCATGACCAACCGTGTGCCTGTTTCAACTTCAAGATGAAGAATGGTCCTCTCAAACTCTTCTTCATCTAGAATACCCAACGCCATGTGCTGAGACTCTATGGTTTTGAGTATTTCTCCTTGCCTATTGATCAAATAAATATCCGGAAGCCCCCCAATCCATGCCGAAATATTTTTACCAGAGCTACTTATCTCGATTATCGCTGCTGCACAAAACATATGACCAGGAAGCAAGGTATATAGAGAACTGTTCAGCTCTGTTGCTATATCCCCTACAGCCATCCCCTTTTGCACCATAGTATAAAAAATTCTGGAAGCTGGCAGCGCTCCCACAGCAGCGGCCAAGCCGTGGCCCGTAAAATCTCCTAGCAAACAATAAAAGCCACCAATAGGACTTTTTGCCATTAAAAACATGTCGCCGTTAAACATCGAAGCTGGTGAAAGGTGAAAATCACAAATCGATTCAAATTTTTGCTGCCCCGAAAGTGCATTGCGAAAAATATGCTCAACAATCTCATGCTCTCTTTCGGTCTGATTATAATGGTATTGAAGCTGCTTTTTCTGTTCATTGGCTTCTTTACTAAGCTTTCTTGTTCGTGCATGAGCGCGAATCTTGGCAGACAAAATCACCCTATCAAATGGCTTGTGAATAAAGTCATCACCGCCCACTCGTAGGCACTTTTCAAAGCTTGCATGGTCTTCAAGAGCTGTAATAAATATAATAGGAAGATACACGTCTCCGGCGTGCTCTTTGATCTTAGGTGCGGTTTCAAAACCATTCATGACGGGCATCATGACGTCTAGCAACACGATATCAACTTCATGTTGCTTTAATAACTCCAGTGCTTCCAATCCATTGTTTGCAACCAACACATCGTAGTGTTGGTGTTCCAACATGGTTGTCAACAGCCGACAATTTAAGGGCTGATCATCAACAACTAAAATTAGCATTTTATAATCTAATTCAATCAGTCTATTTCAAACTTTTTGTCGAACCTTGATATCTGCAAAATCTTTTTCAACTGAGGTCTGCAGTTGCTAATTTGAATGCTCCCAACAGAGTCACCGAGGGTTTTCTTCATGTTGAGTAACATGCCTAACGCAGAGCTGTCCATATAGTCCGTATCTCTTAAGTCAACGACCACTTTTTCAGTTTCGTCATTAACCTCTGCATAGGCTTGGCGAAATGATTGCACTAGATTAAAGTCGAATTTTCCTTTAATTTGAATCGTTAAAGTCTTTCCATCAGCTGAAGCATTTTTGCTCAGGCTCATCGCAAGCTCCTACTCAAAGTTTAGTATTGTTATCCATCTTTCTGTTTTAAATATAATCGTATTAAGCAAATTCGCCAAAAAAATATAACTTGGTAAATCACTTTTTGCTACTATCGAGCTAATAAAATAAGTTTGGAGTAAACAATGTCAGATTCTCGTTTGGTGTTTTCTACCGAGTTTGGCAGGATCAAAGCGGATGATGAGCCGCAACAACCCGAAGTAAAACTTTTCAAAGATGGGCATATTCGCATCGAACGTCAAACAAAAGGCAGAAAAGGAAAAGGGGTCATGCTTGTCGTCGGAATAAACCCTGAAGAGCACGATTTAAAAAAGCTTGCTAAATTACTTAAAAGTAAAATGGGGCAAGGTGGCGCTGTTAAAGAAGGCGTGATTGAGATTCAAGGTGATGATCGCGAAAAATTAAAAGGTTTGCTGGTCGCTCAAGGATTCAAAGTAAAAATTGCAGGGGGCTAGTTCCCTGCTGCTTTCATGATATCTTGTGATTGACCAAATACGTCTTGCTCTGTCAATGGCGCACTGTAGTAATAGCCTTGTACGATATGGCAATTATTTCTCTGTAAAAATGCCACTTGCTCCGCAGTTTCTACACCCTCTGCAATCACTTTCATACTAAGCTTTTGCGCCATTGCTATAATCGCTGCCGTAATTTCCATATCATTTGTATCTTCAGGTATATCTTTAACAAATGAGCGATCTACTTTAAGCACATCAACAGGGAAACGCTTAAGATAGCTAAGTGATGAATAGCCTGTGCCAAAGTCATCTATTGACAATGAAACGCCCAGCTTTTTCATTTCTTTTAGTTGTTCAATAGCCGCCTCTACATCGCCCATAAGCATACTCTCTGTTAACTCTAAGTGTAAGAAAGCAGGTGGCAGTCCAACTTCACTCAACGTTTCTGAGATAGTCTCGATGAGGTGAGTATCCTTAAACTGTCGCGCCGATAAGTTAATTGAAATGTCCGCCGTATAGCCTTTCGACCTCAGTAATGCAGAGAAACGACACGCTTCTTGTAAAACCCAAGTACCAATTTCCACAATGAGCCCGGTTGCTTCAGCAATAGGAATAAACTTGGTGGGCGGTATAGGCCCTTCTGTCGGATGAAACCATCTAATCAAAGCCTCATAGCCGACGATTTTGTTTGTTTTACTATCAATCTGAGGTTGATATTGCAGTGAGAATTGCTGACTTTTTATTGCTTGTCGCAGTTCATTTTCTATATGAAGTCGCTCATTTGCTGCTGCATTTAGCTCTTGAGAATAAAAATGGAACGTATTACGACCTTTAGCTTTCGCTTCATACATCGCCAAGTCAGCATGCTTTAACAGCTGTTCTTCTTCTTGGCTATCAAATGGCGCAAGCGTAATACCAATACTGGCACTAACAATCACCTCATTGTTTCCTAACGAGATGGGCTCGCTGAGCGTTTTTTGAATAGTGTGCGCGACATCCATTGCATTATCTCGCTTACTAATACCACTCAAAAGTACGGCAAATTCATCCCCACCCAATCGCGCGATTGTATCTTCGGCTCTTAACCTTTGTTTCAACCTATCTGCAACTTCAACAAGTAATCGGTCACCAGCATCGTGGCCTAGCGTATCATTAATACGTTTAAACTCATCGAGGTCGAAATAAAACAAGGCAAATGCATAATGACCGCGAGATGCCAACGCCATCGACTTACGCAACTGCATGCGGAAAAAGGTTCGATTCGCTAAACCAGTTAACGTATCGAAATAAGCCAACTCTTCCATTTTTCTTTGGCTTTCTTTTACAAATGAAATATCTTGTGCCGAGGCAACGTAACTTGAAATACGCCCGCCGTTTTCTCTTATCGGAGAAATACTCAAGCTAACCCAAATTTGCTCGTTGCTCCTACTTTGAAGCAAGGTGTCACCACGCCAATAGTTACGGCTTCTGAGGTCAAAATCGATATCATCGATTAAGATTGCCATTTCGTTAGAAATAATACTGAGCAGCGGCGAATCTAAAAAATGAGACTCTGAGAACCCTGTCATTTCTACCATCTTGGGGTTGACGTATTCAATCTTGAACCTTTCATTAGTAATGACCACACCTGTGCCAGAAAAGGCCACAGCTTTAGACAAGCGATTAGCTGCTTTTTCAGCAATTTCTTTTTCATTGATACGTTGGTTGAGGCCATTTACTAATTTTTTAATATCATCACTCATGTCATTGAATGACGCATTCAATAGCCCGATTTCATCATCACTGTCTGACAATTTTGGGTGGTCCCACTGGCCTCGGCCAAAACTAATCAGCACTTTTACAAGTTGGTTAATGCGCTTCAGTATTAAATGATAAAGCACTTGGTGAAGTAACATCGCGACAAACGCAGCGTACAATATAAAGAGGCCAAAAAACTTAACCTTGAGCTCTTCTAAGGCATGCAACGCCGTGTCTCTGCGCTTATAGATCCCAACGTACCAATCCAGCGCCCCCAAATGCATTACGTTTGCAATGTGGCTTGTTTCAGCATAGACAAATTCATCTTGAAAGCTGGGTAAATTCACTTTAATTGCCGTATCAATTACCTGTTGAATTGATTTAGGCAGCGCATCTTTACTCAAGAGTTCTGAACTTGACGTTGCCTTTAGCAAGCTAGGTGCAGACAAAACTCGCCCTTGCTTGTCAAAAATGATGTAGCTTTGTTCAGCACTGGGTTTAGGCAACCTTGCGAGTAAAGTTTCCAACTCAATATCACTGCCAGTAAACCCTCGATATATATCTCCTTCGTAAAGAGGCACTAAGATACTCACCACCCATTTATTCCAAACTGGGTCATGGTGAACATCTGACCAAATTGCTTCTCTGGTTGGGTTTAACTCTTCACGCAATAGCGGCTGGGCATGCATGTTGGCATGGCGGCTCTGTTCGTCGTCTAACAGCACTGAATTAGGAGGCGCAATACGCACGAAATCTTCTGTGGTATATAAATAAAAGTTAAAAAAGTCTTGCAACAATATGGGAGACAGAATATTCCATAGAGCTTCAGAGCTCTTAAACAATATTTTATCTGTCTCGGACAGCTCCTCTTTCAGCATATAAGCTGCCGACATTCCATTAAGTGCCACGCTGTGAGTTCGACCTGAGGCCGGTGTTAATGACAATTCGCTTGCACCAATGGCGCTGTCATCAACAATGGGCAGTAACCGCTTTGATACCACCACATTAGTTTGTTGGGCTAAGTTTCTTTTCAGCTCGAGATATTGAGAAAACTGTTGAATGGCTTGTTCGCTGATACTGTGTAACTGCTTAAACTCCGCCTCTACTAGGTGTTTTTCTTCCGACTTAAGCATTAATGCAGCAGCAAAAACCCCCGCAATAACACAGACAGCTGAAATCAAAATTGATAATTTCACGCTCAGTGAATTGGCACCGAAACGTGAAGGAGGACGGCGATTGCCCACGATAAAACCTTAACCTAGTTATGTTTTTTTTAATAAAGTGCTTTGAATATATCAGATCACGTAATTCGTAGCCAATCCATTTCAAGCATAAATTAAAATACCTTATTGTATTCCTACAATGTTATGTGTTAATAATAACCCCAATGTTACGAATTTAAACTTAAATAAAATATGAATATCATTACGCGCCCTTATTTTTTCTTTTTTAGCTTCTTTAGATGAAGAGGCTTATCTGTTTGCGCGTAAAAACGAATAGCTAAGCCTCCCAAACCCGGGAGGCTTTTTTTTTGGCAAAATGGGAGTGAGGACCATGACGCAAGATACATTGAATGCATTGAGAACAGAGATCAATGAAATTGATTCTGAGCTACTAGTACTTCTGGCAAAACGCAGGCGCATTAGCCATGGCGTACTGGAATATAAAATAAATAACAACAAGCCCATCAGAGATGAAGAACGAGAGTTGGCGCTGCTGGAAAAACTCATAAATTATGGCAAGTCACTGGGCTTGGACCCTTTTTATATCAACAATGTTTTTCAAGTCATTTTGGAAGACTCAGTTCTAAATCAACAAGCCATGCTACAAAAGAGTTTAAACCCTGACACCGTCAATGATACCCACCGTGTTGCATATTTAGGGGGTCAAGGTTCATACAGTCAGCTAGCTTGCCACAAGTACTTCAGCCGCCGTCCAGGCAAACTTGTCGAACTAGGTTGTCAATCATTCGATGAAATCACGACCAGTGTAGAGCAAGGTAAAGCTGACTTTGGCATATTGCCCATCGAAAATACCAGCTCAGGCAGTATCAATGAAGTGTTCGACCTGATGCAGCATGCACAAGTTTCGATTGTTGGAGAAGTGACTCACAGTGTAGAACACTGTCTACTCGCCCAACCTGGCGTTGAACTAAAAGATGTCAAAAAAATATTTGCTCACCCTCAGCCATTCGCCCAGTGCAGCCGCTTCATTCAAAGCCTTGCTGATATTATTCAAGAAACATGTGATTCCACCTCTAGTGCCATTAAAATGGCAGCTGAGACACAGCAAAGTGCAGCGATTGGCTCTGCACAAGCGGGGAAAAGCCAAGGGCTTGAAGTTATAAAAGATGAATTAGCAAACCAAGCAGAAAACCACAGTCGCTTTATTGTCGTTGCACGCAAACCACTGCAAGTCTCAACACAAATCCCAACAAAAACTAGCTTAATCATGGCGACTAAGCAGCAAGTGGGTTCATTAGCAGATGCTTTAATGGTATTTAAGCAACACAGCATAAACATGACTAAATTAGAATCTCGCCCTGTGCCGGGCAACCCTTGGGAAGAGGTTTTCTATGTCGATTTGCAAGCGAATATTGCCGAAGAGCATGTACAAAAAGCACTAGAGTCTCTGAAAGAGCATACGCAAACAGTAAGGATCTTAGGCTGCTACCAAAGTGAGTCCCTTAAAGCCGTAGACCCAATTTAAGCGCACTCATGTATGAAAGCGATTGGCAGCTCTGCCAATCCCATAAAAAATGCTCCGCCAAGCGGAGCATTGCGTTAAAGCCGTAACTAAAAAGGTACTCTGTTATCCGAGTACCTTAGCATCATTGGCTTTATTTAAAAGGCCTCTACTTTGCGCTAAAAATGAGTGCGCATTGTCTGAAAAGTAGGTTTTGGCCACATCAAAGCCTTTAATAAGCTCTGCTTTATCTTGGTTTTTGAGATTCTTTAAAGTCTGTGCAAAGGTGTCTTGATAACTTGCCAATAATCCTTCCACATCTTCAAATTGTGCCAACATAATATCGGCATAAAGATCTGGAGACTGTGCAAACAGCCTTCCGACCATCATTAGTTCTAACTGATAAATTGGAGAAGAGCACGCTCTTAACTCTTCTAATGTATGACATTGGCGCGCTAAGAATTGCCCGTACACAAATGTCGTTAAATGCCTCATTACCTGAATAATTTGCATTGCTTGGTCATGCTTCTTTGCTGCCATTGGCGCAATATAGCAGCCCCATATTTTTAGCTGCTCCAGTAACCCTTGATACTTTTCTGGATACCGCCCTTCACAAGCAACAACGGTTTGTTTAACCCAGTGAGATATATCGGGACCGAACATTGGATGTAAGCCAACAACGGGGCCTGCGTGCTTTTCAAGTAAACAATGCAATGGTTTTTGCTTAACCGAGGTTATATCTGCCAAAATACACTCTGGGTTTAGTTCTGGTAAGCTTGCAACGACCTCTTCAATCGTATTGATAGGCACACTGATTAAAACTAGTTTTGCATCTTGAAGTATTTCTGCTGCATTGCTTTGCTGCGCTTTATCTAAGACTTTAACGTCATAACCCGAACGCTTAAACTGTTTGGCAAATAGCTGGCCCATTGCCCCTTCCCCACCCACTATCACTATTGGAGATAATTCAGGTGCAGCGCACGCCAGTTCACTCTGCTGATTTTCATATGCTTCACGCATCATTCGGCGTAGGATATCTTCTACAAGTTCGGGATTAACTCCTTTCTCTTCTGCTTGAGCTCGTCTTGCTGCAATTAAAGCGGCCTCACGCTCTGGCGCATGTAATGGCGCGCCATTTCGTTGCTTGATCTTACCAACTTGCTCTGTGAGTAAACGCCTTTTCGCTAGCAAGCTCACAAGCTCACTATCGCACGTATCAATATGCTCACGCAGCTCGTCTAAGCTCAAGTCTTCTCTCATCTCCATACCGTAAACCCTAATTTACACCGGTAAATATATAATTACACTCAGTCTAACAGGACGTTTAATATTAAGAAAGTACCTTTTTTCATTGTATGACAATTGTAGGTAATGATCCCCACCGTGAGGAATAATAGTCGAAGAAAAGTGACGCATTGTAAAGCGATAGAGAAGCGTGGCAATGTCGAGAGGAGTATGTAGACACTGAGTTTGAAACCAAACAGGCCGCTAGAAGCGGCCTGTTTGTTAAGCATAGGTATTATGCGCGTATTAGTTAAGTTTTTCTTTAATACGTGCAGATTTACCAGAACGCTCACGCAAGTAGTAAAGCTTAGCGCGACGAACCGCACCACGACGCTTAACTGTAACGCTATCAACCAATGGGCTGTGTGTTTGGAAAACACGCTCAACACCTTCGCCACTCGAGATCTTACGAACAGTGAAAGATGAATGAAGGCCACGGTTACGCTTCGCGATTACAACACCTTCAAAGGCCTGTAGACGCTCTTTGTTACCTTCTTTAACGCGTACCTGAACAACAACTGTGTCACCAGCGCCGAACGCAGGTACGTCTTTTTTAAGCTGCTCTTCTTCAAGCGCTTTAATAATATTTTGGTTTACTTTTGCCATTTTATTTCTCACATTCCTAGGAGTAACTGTCTTCTAGCCACAAGCTTCATGTTCTTGCTGAAATTCAGCGAGAAGCTTTGCTTGCTCCTCAGTCAGAGCTAGGTTACGCAACAAGTCCGGACGGCGTAGCCAAGTCCTGCCCAACGACTGCTTTAAGCGCCATTTTGCAATTTCTTTGTGGTTCCCACTGAGTAATACAGCAGGGACCTGCTTTCCATCCAATATTTCAGGCCGAGTATAGTGAGGGCAATCTAACAGGCCATCCGAAAATGAGTCCTGCTCAGCAGACTGATTGTGACCGAGCACACCAGGCACCAATCGTGCAACTGCATCGATAAGTGTCATGGCAGGCAATTCGCCACCACTGAGAATAAAATCACCAATGGACCACTCTTCGTCTACATGAGACTCGATGATCCGTTCATCTATACCTTCATATCGACCCGCAACTAAAATCAATTTTTCAGACTTTGCCAATTCGGCAGCGCCTTGCTGATCTAGTTTGCGCCCTTGCGGAGACATGTAAATTACTTTTGCGCCTTCACCAGCTGCAGCTTTTGCATCTAGGATGGCTTTTTCAAGAGGCTCCACCATCATCAACATACCAGGACCACCACCATATGGTCTGTCATCCACAGTACGATGTTTGTCAGTAGCGTACTCTCTAGGGTTCCAACAATTGAACTCAATCAAACCGTTTTTCACAGCTCGACCAGTTACACCTTGCTGAGTAACTGCATCAAACATTTCAGGGAATAACGAAACAACGCCAACCCAAAGTTTTTGCTGATCACTCATTAAAATGCTGGATCCCAATCAACCGTAATTTCACGTTCATCATGCTTAACCTCAACAATGACAGAATCTGTCAAAAATGGGATTAAGCGCTCAGTCTGACCAAATGCATCTTTTTTGTTTGCTTTCACAACCAAAACGTCATTTGAGCCAGTCTCCATAAGGTCATCAACATGACCTAAGTTATAACCTTTATTGGTTACAACTGTCATACCAATTAAGTCTCGCCAATAAAACTCCCCTTCAGGTAATTCAGGGAGCTGCTCACTATTAACAGCGATTTCCGCATTGGTATAAGCCATTGCTTGATCTCTGTCATTAATGTTCGCAAATTTAGCGATGAAGCCCTTGTTGTGACGACGCCAGTCGCTCACTTCAAGTGCTTGCCATTTACCTTGTTGCCCTATCAACCACGGGCTGAAATCGAAGATCCCTTGGGGATCATCAGTAAATGAATGCACCTTAAGCCAACCCTTAATGCCATAAGGGGCACCTAATTTGCCGACAACGAGTGTCGAGGTGTTATCTTGACTCATGGTTACACTTACGCCTATTAAGCCGCTTTACGAGCGTCTTTAACTAGCTTAGCTACGCGATCTGAAAGAGATGCGCCTTGACCTACCCAGTGTTCAACACGAGCAAGATCTAGACGTAGTTTTTCTTCCTGACCAGCAGCAAGTGGGTTAAAGAAACCTACTTTCTCGATGAAACGACCGTCACGCGAGAAACGGCTATCCGCAACCACGATTTGATAGAATGGACGCTTTTTAGCGCCGCCACGTTGCAAACGAATAGTTACCATACCGTCCTCTACATAGATTGACTGTTTTCATTAATAAGATATAACTTCCCACTACGGGAAGCTGGGGAATTGTACGAGTTTTTCTCAACAATGCAAGTATGTTTTAGATTTAATTCTCAATCTTGACACCCTAGGCCCAATATAAGCCAATTGCACGTTATAAAAAGGCCTCATACGGACCAAAAAAAGAAACGGATGTCTATTGTAACCATCCGCTTCTGACTTTACTACGAAGACCTAGACGCCACATATTAATCTAGTGCCTAGGGGTTTAATCAGGGATATTAGTTCTGATTAGAAGGTGTACTTAGCATTAATCGCAAAACTTCGTCCAGGCTGGGTATATTGATTTAGATTTGTGCCCGCATCTAACCCTGCCACACTTTCATAAGGAATGTACTCTTTATCCAATAAGTTGAATACGCCTGCATTCAGTCTTAAGCCACCGAAATCATATTCGGCATATAAATCAATTGTACCCCAGCCGCTCGTTTTGACTTTATCCTCTGCTGACACTTTGGTCATTCTCTTTGCACCTTTGAAAGCAGCTGTCACTGACCAATTATCAGCCTCGTATCGTGCTTTTACAAAGCCATTTAATGGGCTGATAGAGTTTATATATTGATTAGTTTCTTTGTCTTTACCTTTGGTGTAGGTAAGTCCCGTGTCAAAAGCCACATTATCGTTTAGCCACACGGTAAATTCCGCTTCAAGGCCTTCAATCTCTACCTTGCCAAGGTTGTGATACTGATAATAAGTTTTTGGTGGCATACCTGGGATCTGACTCGGTTCCATTCTAACAACTTTGTTGTCAATAAAATCATCAAATTTTGAATGGAATACCGTCACTGCAAACTGTTTCGAGTCGAAATCACCTTTTACACCAAATTCAATGCTGTCGCTGGTTTCAGGATCTAGATCTGGGTTTGGTAAGATTTGGTAAAAAGGCTCAACCCCGTGGCTTTGGTAAGCTAAGTCATGTGGTGGGATCTTAAAGCCCCTTGCGTACTGCGCAACAAAGTTTAAGTTATCACTCACTGAAAATACAACACCTAGTTTAGGTGATAGTGCTGTCTCGCTGATATCGCCAAAGTCAGTGCCAGTATAGAGTTCGCTGTCTTTTGCATCCATCTCATAACGATCTAAGCGCAGTCCGGCATTTAGAGTTAATGTATCCGGTATCAAGGTAATGTTATCTTGAATAAAGGCACCTAGCATAGTTGTGTCTGCACCAGGGAATGTCTTTTGACCTTCTTTATCTAAAAGCTTGTTACCTTGTGCATCTATACGCGTTTTGAAACGTGGCCTTGCAGTTTCATAGCTATCAAAGTCGAAACCGTATACAAGCTGATGTGAAGTAGCACCTAACTCCAGCTGCTTATCTAATACCAAACGAGTGCCAAAGATTGACTGCTCAAATCGATAATCATTGTAATCAGTGTAAGGGCCTGTGCGGCTGCGGCTACCATTATTGAATCTCACTTGATCACTGGCTTGCTCAAAATCTGTATAGTAAATTTGTGCGCTTAAGTTGTCATAAGCAGCGGTTGCGGCATTTGTATCAAAATCCAATGAAAAAGAAATGCTTTCATTGTCATCTCTTGTTTCTATCTGAGCTGGCGTAATGATTTGTTCACTGTCTTGATCAAAGTAGTCAATCGTCGCTAATAAGCTTTCTGTGTCAGTCAGGTTAAACTCAGACTTTAACAGTAGCGCATTTGACGTGTAATCAAAGCCTGGTAAGTCTTCTTGGTAGTTTTGAGCGCCTTCACCGTCACGACGTGTTATCTGGATAGAGGTGGCATTAAAGTCACTCAGCTTTTTAGCAAATGTTGCTGTCGCACTCTTCTCAGCATTAACTTCATAGTAGCCAAGGCCAACTTGGGCATAAGTGTCTTTTTCAGATAAATAATCTGACGGGTTTTTGGTCGATATAACGACGATTCCACCCAGTGCATCAGAGCCATATAAAGATGAAGCAGCACCTTTCGCGACTTCAATCTGCTTTACATTGTCAACATCAAAGTAACCGCGTCCAATAATAAGACCACCGCCACCTGAATAGGCATCATTTAGTCGACGACCATCCTTTATATACACTACTCGGTTTCCACCGATACCACGAATATTGAGCGCTTGGGCTTCTCCAGTTGAGCCCGTTGTTGTTATCCCTGTTTGATACTTAAATGCACTATTCAAGTCCACTGCCAACTCACGTTCAATTTCTTGTTCGGTGACAACATTTACCGAGCCAGCCACATCATTGAGCTTTTGCTCGATGCGAGACCCCGACACTACGATAACCTCGCTGTCTTTTTCAAATTGCTCAGCAACTGAACTTGGCGCAGCAAATATTGCTGCTGCAATACTTAGCGAAATAGTAGTTTGTTTAAACATTATCTTTTAACCTCAAACAGGAAGAACGAATAAATTTCGCTGTGCACTATAAAGGTATTTTCTAAATAACTCAAATGATAATTGTTTGTATTACTATAATCATATAGATTTTATTTACTATCAAATGTATTATTGCCTCATCGGATAAATGTACTCATAAAGGATTTATTAGTGGCCCATCAGTACGTCGTATAACGTGCTTATTGGTCAACATACCCAAGTAATTAAACGTGAGAAAAGCAATGAAACACGCAATATTTATAGGTCTCTTTTTGGCAGCATTGAGCTTCAATGCTGCTGCCGAGCGAATTGTTGTCGCAGGTGGCACCATCACTGATATCGTCTATGCATTAGAAGCAGGGGAGGATGTCGTCGCAGTTGATACTTCAAGTACTTGGCCACCGAAGGCTGTGTCGTTGCCTAAGGTAGGGTATTACCGAGATTTAGCAGCAGAGGGGATTTTATCTCAAAAACCGACGCTGATTTTAACACTCGAGGGGGCTGGCCGCCCGCAAGTACTCACACAGATTAAAAGCACTGGCGTCCCTGTCAAACAATATGACAAACCGAAACAGGTAAAGGGCTTATTTACACTCATAAATCAAATTGCCGCCGATCTCAATAAGCAACCACAAGCTGAGAAATTAATTCAAGCACTTAAAAAGCAGCTTCCGAATAAGCCTCAACCATCCGCTACAAAAGCGTTGTTTATTCTTTCGGCAGGGGAACGTGGTGTCATGGTCGCAGGTAAAGAAACTGTACCCGATATTTTATTTGGCTATACAGGAATTAAAAACCTTGCAACTCACAATGGCTTTAAGCCCTTTAACCGTGAAGCCTTGTTGGTAAGTGACCCTGATTTTTTAGTTGCCCCGAGCCATGTAGTCTATGGTGCAGGCGGCCCAGAAAAGTTTTGTCAGCAAGCCGCGCTTGCACTGATCCCCGCTGCGAAGGAGTGTCGTTTGTTGGTAATGGACTCATTAATGTCGCTCGGTATGACTACACGTCTACCCGAAGCCATTGCCAAACTCGATTCATTTCATCGTAAGCAGGCGCTATGAGCAACATTGCCCTTCCTATTCTAAATTCCAAGCGTCATTTGAAATGGTATTGGCTGAGTGTGATATTTCTGCTCAGCTTGGCTTGGCTATCCCTTAGCAGTGGCCCTGTCGGTTGGGACTGGAAAATGCCAATTGCATGGCTCCTACCAGATTCTATGACCGCAGATATTAATCAATTGCAGATGAGTGTTGTGTCACAGATAAGGCTGCCAAGGTTATTGTTAGCAATACTAATTGGCTCAGTCCTCGCTTGCAGTGGTGCAGCCACTCAAGCACTTTGCCGCAACCCACTTGCAGATCCAAGCTTGATGGGTGTAACCGGTGGCGCGGCAGTCGCTGCGATCGCCGTTATCGCACTCGCGCCTAAAGTGAGTTTTGTTAATGAAGCGATGGTTGCCCCAGCCGCATTCATCGGTGCTTTAACGATAACCAGTGTTATTTATCATTTGGCTAACCACCAAGGCCAAGTGCAAATTACAACATTACTCCTCGCCGGTGTCGCAATTAACGCTATCGCGATGGCAATAATTGGTCTTTTTAGCTTTTTTTCAGATGATAGCTCTTTAAGACTTATGACATACTGGCAAATGGGTTCACTTGGCGGTGCAAGCTGGTCTGCAATGATCTATGGTGCCCCACTTATTATTGTCAGCACTATTCTATTACTGTTTAAAAAACGCCAAATCAACGCCTTAATGCTAGGGGAGCGAGATGCTAGGCATTTAGGGGTCAATGTCAAACGGCTCAAAACTGAAGTCGTATTCTTAGTTGCTTTGGGTGTCGGTGGTGCAGTTGCTATGGCTGGTATGATTGGCTTTGTCGGACTCGTAGTACCACACATCGCACGCCTATTAGTTGGTCCAGATTTACGAAAAATGTTGCCACTGAGCATGTTATTAGGTTGCTTGCTTATGTTATTGGCTGATTGGATCGCACGTTTAATTGTTGCTCCATCTGAATTACCTATTGGCATAGTGACAGCCCTATTTGGCGCCCCTTTCTTTATTTATCAGTTAGTAAAACAAAAGCGAGGTAGCCATGCTTGAATGTAAAAATATAGGTATTACTCGCGGTAGCAAACGCATCATTCATGACCTCTCATTTAAAGCTAACCTTGGTGAGTTCATTGTTTTACTCGGTGAGAATGGCGCGGGTAAATCAACTTTGCTCAGCGCAATTTGCGACGACTTGGACTACACGGGCGAAGTCTTATTTAATGACAAATCTATGGTGCAATACGCTCCGCAAAAATTGGCAACACAACGCGCTATGTTGCTGCAAAACAACCGCGTAAATTTTGCATTTAGCGCCGCCGAGCTAATTGCTATGGGCCGCTACCCATACCATGAAACTGCACATGCTCAAGCAAGCGAAGTGAATGATATTATTGTACAAATGGCACTAGAATCACTGGCTGATAGAGATGTTACAGTACTATCCGGAGGTGAATTTCAACGTGTACAATTTGCAAGATGTATTGCCCAACTAGACGCTCACAAAAAACACACTACAGGTAAGTTAATGCTATTAGACGAGCCGACATCAGCGCTCGACTTACATCATCAGCATACCACTTTGAGCACAGCTAAAGCATTTGCCGAGCAAGGCAATACTGTTATTGCAGTTCTCCATGACTTGAATCTTGCGTCACTATATGCAGATCGAATTTTACTTCTGCATCATGGCAATGTTTACCATGATGGCAATCCACAAGATGTTTTGCGTCCCGAAGTACTTCAACCTATCTATCGTGCTGGCATGCAAATAAACTTGCACCCCAGCTTTCAAATCCCTATGATTTTTTCAGAACCGCTAACAGGAGCCTCTAATGCGTGAACAAGCCGCTTTTGAAGCACGCACTTTAGTAAGACAGTCAAATGTCTGCGTGATTTCAACTATTTCAAAGAACCTTCATGGGTACCCTTTTGGATCTGTGTCTCCTTTTATGACGGACAACCAAGGTAGACTTGTTTTTTATATTGCTGGTATTGCACAGCATTCTCGTAACCTTACCGAAGACAGCCGTATGTGTGCGACGGTATTTGATGCTGCCGAAGAAGGTGATCAGAACGCTCATGCACGTGTTACAGTGGTTGGAGATGCCGCCCCAGTACCAGCAGAAGAGGCTGAAGCCTTACTTGAGCGCTATGAGCGTCAATACCCAGAAGCAATATCATATCGCCAAGCACACGACTTTCAGTTGTGGCGTATGGAAGTGAAACGTGTCCGTTACATTGGTGGCTTTGGTCATATTTTTTGGATAGAAAAAGACGAATGGCATGAACAGGAGCCTGAGTGGACACTCGAAGATGAGAAGAGAATGGTTGAGCACATGAATGACGACCATGCTGATGCCAATCAACTAATGCTTCAAAAGGCACATGGAATAAAGTCAGACAACGTAGTGATGACCACGATTGTACCCGACGGCTGCTACTTAAGAGCACATGATAAAAACTACTACATCCAATTCGAAAATAAATGTATGGACAGCAAAGCTGTTCGCATGGAATTGGTAAGGCTCACTAAATTGGCGAGAAAAGCGCTCAATACTGAAGTCACTCAGGGTTAGTCACTGTGAGTATTTGAACTCATGTTTAAAAATAAAAAAGGGAAGTGTCAGCACTTCCCTTTTCTCATTAGAACAATGATTAAAATTTAGGACCGCCGCCGCCAAACATACCCGGTGGCATCATGCCTTTCATACCGCGCATCATTTTCATCATGCCGCCTTTGCCTTTCATCTTTTTCATCATTTTTTGCATTTGCGTAAACTGCTTGAGTAGTTTGTTGATGTCTTGTACCTGAGTACCAGAACCCGCTGCAATGCGCTTTTTACGCGACCCTTTTATAATTTCTGGTCGCGCTCGCTCTTTTGGTGTCATAGAGCTAATGATGGCTTCCATCTGATTAAAGGTTTTGTCATTAACTTGACCCTTAACTGCATCTGGTAGATTGTTCATACCTGGCAACTTTTCTAACATCGACATCATACCGCCCATGTTTTTCATCTGCTTAAGTTGCTCAGCAAAATCTTCAAGTGTAAAACCATCGCCTTTAAAAACTTTTTCTGCAACTTTAGCAGCTTTGTCTTTATCAACCTTGGCTTCCACTTCTTCGATAAGTGATAAAACATCACCCATTCCAAGAATACGTGAGGCAATACGATCTGGATGGAAAGGTTCTAACGCGTCGGTACGTTCGCCTACACCAATAAATTTAATCGGTTTACCTGTAATGTGGCGAATCGACAGCGCCGCACCACCACGGGCATCACCATCAGTTTTAGTCAGGATCACACCCGTAAGCGGCAGCGCTTCATCAAAAGCTTTAGCTGTATTAGCAGCATCTTGACCAGTCATTGAGTCAACCACAAATAGCGTTTCTATCGGGTTAATTGCCGCGTTCAGTTCTTTGATCTCATCCATCATGTCACTGTCGACGTGCAGACGACCTGCCGTGTCCACCAGCACAACATCAATGAATTTTTTCTTTGCGTGGCTTACCGCATTGTTAGCAATATCTACTGGCTTTTGCGAAATATCACTTGGAAAGAACTCAACATCAACTTCAGACGCCAAGGTCTCAAGCTGTTTGATAGCCGCGGGGCGGTAAACGTCAGCACTTACCACAAGCACAGACTTTTTCTTTTTCTCTTTTAAGAATTTGGCTAGTTTACCAACGCTGGTTGTCTTACCTGCACCTTGCAAGCCTGCCATCATAACAACAGCTGGCGGCTGTGCATTTAGGTTAAGCTCTTCATTCGCTTCACCCATGGCCTTTTCAAGTTCTTCACGAACAATCTTTATGAAAACCTGACCAGGGCTTAGACTTTTAGTTACTTCAACACCAACAGCACGTTCTTTTACTTGTTTTACAAACTCACGTACTACAGGCAGCGCAACGTCAGCCTCAAGAAATGCCATGCGCACTTCACGCAGCGTTTCTTTAATATTATCTTCAGTCAAACGGCCTCTGCCGCTGATATTTTTAAGCGTTTTTCCTAAGCGTTCTTGGAGGTTCTCAAACATGTATCGCTTCCACTATCTCGTAATTACGCAACATTATACTGATATGCGCGCAAGTAATACAGTATTCAAGTTATACAAAGATTCTTTTTACAAAGTCTTTGCAAGCGACGAGGCTTAAAATACAATAGCCTATTAAAGGACCACGTAAAGTAGACATAAAGTTCATGATCATTATTTTGTCATTGTTGGCGAGCCTGTTTTACACACTGGCGACTGGGCACGTGCTTTCACGCTTGTTTCATAAAGAAGGCCCAAGCCAAAAATTAACAGTCATATTAAGTACTGTCGCTATTTTGAGCCACATGCTTGTGCTCGTGAACTCAGTGTTTACACAGCATGGTCAGGATTTAAGCACCATCAATATTGCACTGCTTACCTGTTGGATCATTGTGGTCTCAGTTACAACGGTATCACTTAAGTTCCCAGCAACGCTTCTATTACCCGTTGTATATGGCTTTGCAGCCATTTTGTTAGTCGCAAGCCTATTTATTCCACATCACATCATTATGGATGACATCAATGTAGATTTAGGTTTAGTTACACATATCTCACTGTCTTTATTAGCCTACTGCATTTTAATCATTGCCACGCTCTACGCCGTGCAGTTCTTTTTTATCGATAAGCGATTAAAAAGCAAAGATCTTGCGATTATGAACAGTCATTTACCACCGCTGATGCAAGTGGAATCACAACTTTATCAACTACTCACCGTTGGCACAGCGCTGCTTACTCTAGCACTACTTGCAGGCTTTGTTTTTTTAGATGGTATGTTTGATAAAGCATCTATTCATAAGACGGTATTGTCACTCATCGCTTGGGTTATTTTTAGTGCTGTAACTATTGGCCATCATCAATTTGGGTGGCGAGGAAAACCCGTTGTTTTTGCGGTGCTAGGTGCTTCAGGCATCGTAACATTGGCCTATTTTGGCAGCCGATTTATACAAGAAGTCATCTTGGATAGATTTTAGAATAAGAAAAGTGAGCATGGAACTTGACTCTTATTCTATGCTGACGCTTAATAACCTTTCGAAAGTAAAAAAAGGATCCTCTGTTGGACGACATATCCACTAGCGCCCTGTTCATTATACTGGGCGTACTGATACTGATTTCCGGTTATTTCTCTAGTTCAGAAACCGGCATAATGTCAATTAACCGGTACAGGCTTAGACACTTAGTTAAAGAAAATAATAAATCCGCTAAGCGTGTAGACAAGCTACTAAAAAGACCAGATCGTTTGATCGGCCTTATCCTCATCGGTAATAATCTCGTCAATATTGCAGCATCCGCCGTAGCAACGGTGATAGGTATGCGTTTACTTGGTGACGCGGGTATCGTGGTGGCAACATTTGCCCTTACTTTAGTCATATTAATTTTTGCTGAAGTGACGCCCAAAACACTCGCAGCTTTGTATCCTGAAAAGGTCGCTTTTCCAAGCTCAGTCATCTTAAAAGTCTTACTAAAAGTGCTCTTTCCCGTTGTGGTTACAGTCAATTGGATCACCAACGGCATGCTCAAATTATTTGGTGTCTCACCAGAGCAAATCGAAGAACATAGTTTGAGTAAAGAAGAACTTAAAACCGTCGTTAACGAGTCTAGTGCGATGCTGCCTACAAATCACGGCAGTATGCTGACATCGATATTAGACCTCGAGCAAGTGACCGTTGAAGATATCATGATCCCACGCAGTGAAATAAACGCCATTGATATAAATGACGACTGGAAAGATATTACGCGTAGATTAACCAACGCTCAGCATACTCGCGTGCTCTTATATCGAGACCAAATTGACGATGCAGTAGGCTTTATTCACTCTCGAGACGCGCTGCGTCTGCTTACTAAAGAGCAATTCGACAAACCTTCTCTGTTACGTGCAGTACGCGAGATTTACTTCATTCCCGAAGGTACATCACTAAACACCCAGCTACTAAAGTTCCAACAGAATAAAGAGCGGATAGGTTTAGTTGTTGACGAATATGGTGATATTCAAGGCTTGGTAACTCTTGAAGATATCTTGGAAGAAGTTGTCGGGGATTTTACGACAACTCAAACACCTACACCCAGTGATGAAGTTACTATCCAAAGTGATGGCTCAGTGCTCGTTGACGGTGGCGCCAATATTCGCGATTTAAATAAAGAAATGGGCTGGGAACTACCTACTGAGGGGCCAAAAACCTTAAGTGGGCTAATTGTTGAGTATCTTGAAGACATTCCTGAATCACAACTCAGCTTAAAAATCGCTAACTACCCGATGGAAGTTTTAGAAGTAAAAGAGAATATGATTAAAGTTGTTAAAGTCTTTCCACTACAACCGACTAAATCTCTTTCCTAAACTTACCTAAATTAAAAAAGGCCAGTGCTATGCACTGGCCTTTATGATTTGAATAAGCTCAACATAGTCGCAATTAAAATCACAGTTTATAACCCGACTACTCGCGTAAAGCTTTATGAAAACAGACGCTCAAACCAATTCTTGTCTAAATCATCTTCACACCTTTTAAGTTGTGCCCCATAACGAGAAGCACGGTGCTTAACTTTGTTGGCTACTTTCATTAACCATTTTTTCTTCTTATAGGTCCCGCGTCGATATCCTCCCCACCCTTCGTGGTAATTAAGATACTGCGCATACGCATCCCATTTAGAAACGCCATTTACCTTATGGGTTTTATAAACAAACCAGCCCATAAAATCGATGGCATCTTCGAAGTCATCTCTATCCGCACCCGAGTTGCCTGTTTCACGAATGTAGTCACTCCACGTCATTGTCTTAGCCTGAGAGTAACCATAAGCGGAGCTCGCTCGACCCACAGGAATAAAGCCTAAGAAGTATTCCATTGGCGGTGCGGCGTCATGCCTAAACGAACTTTCTTGGTACATCATGCTCATTAATACGTGTTTAGGCGATCCCCACTTTTCCTGAGCATCACGCGCATCATAATACCAATCTTCTTTTTCTTCAAAAATCTTACAAATATCATTAGGTTGCTTCGGTGGTGCAGTGGCGCAGCCGGTCAGTGCAACAAGTAGAGGTAAAAATATTATTTTTTTTCGCATTTTTTTTGAACTCACCTGAACTTTTCTATTTTGCTGAGGTCATAGTACTTGAATGCAGCAGTTTAGCATTGTTTCATCCCTGATATTTTTTACGCAGCCAACTTGGCTGCGTTTTTTTATGCCTTTTCGAAGTAATCTTGCAAAAATGCTTTAAATGATAGGGTGTCGTTTTCCAACACGGCTTTTTCGTCTTCAAAAGACTGAGCAGCCTGCTTATCTAAGTCTGCCTTGCTGTAGTATTGATATTCAGCACCGAGATGCTCATTTTTGTATCGCTTGGCAATATCAAGCGCTTGCTCTGCAGAATCTCCACCTGTTTCACGAAGTGAAGATACAAGCTTGCCAGAAAAGGTCTTTTCTGGATTCGCCACCCAAGTAGCAAGATCACGCACAGTGTCAGAGTAAAGCGTATTGTCATGCGCCGCGTCGAACAATTCAGCAACTTCTGCAAGTCCTGAAAAAATATCCTCACCCCATTGAGCAATCGTGATCTTCTCCTCGCCTCGCTGTAACTCGGTGTTGGTGTCACGGCCAGTGCTGATAACAGCTTGGAGGTTTTGATCCGATACTTGCTGCTCTTCCCAGCTCATCTTTGGCGCATCTTTAAGTAGGCAGTAAGCCAAAAATACATCCAAAAACCTGATTTGCTCGATGCTAATACCCGTATCGGAGAATGGGTTTACATCTAATGCTCGG
Organism: Pseudoalteromonas luteoviolacea S2607; assembly: GCF_001625575.1. Taxonomy (GTDB): domain Bacteria; phylum Pseudomonadota; class Gammaproteobacteria; order Enterobacterales; family Alteromonadaceae; genus Pseudoalteromonas; species Pseudoalteromonas luteoviolacea_E. The sequence goes on along the minus strand of NZ_AUXV01000007.1, from coordinate 156,999 downwards.
ATTTCGATATACTCGATCCCACCACGAGACAGCGCTTGGGTCGGAGTCTCATTTTTATGTGCATTACGCTTTGGCCTGATAGGCGAATAAAACTCATTTTCTATCTGGAGAATATTTTTATTTAGCTGCTTAGGTGCTTGAGCACGGAAGTCATCAATGCCCTCGTATAAGTCCGAGCGACATCTTATTGCTCTTTGCAACCCTGCCACATACTCAGTCAAGCTGTTGTACATTACTTTTAATGAAGATTGCTCACTGTTGGTATATCCCAAGTCACCTAAGCGCAGTGCCGTGCCATGAGGCAGATACAAAGTGCCCTTACCTTGCTTTTCAAATGGTAAGTTACTCTGCTTGCCTTGCAAAAACGAACTGCATAAGGCTGGCGATGCACCAAACAAGTAACTAATCATCCACAGCTCTCGCTTGAAATTGCGAATAAGCCCTAGATACTTATTCGAAATATACTCTTGTAGCTGGCTGTCATCTTGCTCGCTCTCCTTTAGCGCGAGCCAAAAAGATTCTGGAAATGAGATGTTAAAATGCACACCAGCAATCGCCTGCATCATACTTCCATATCGATTTTTTAACCCTTCTCGATATAGCGTTTTCATTTTACCAATGTTGGACTCACCAAATTGAGCCAATACAATGTCTTGCTGGTCCTCAATAAAACAAGGCATGCTCATTGGCCACAGCATTTCGTCGCCCATACTGGTCAACGTATATTTTTGTAGATCTCTTAGCTGTGTTAATGTCTGCTCCGCAGAAGTACTCACAGGGGTGATAAACTCGAGTAGTGACTCTGAAAAATCAGTTGTAATCGAGCTATGTGTTAACGGGTGACCGACACCTTTAGGGTGAGGTGTTTTGGCAATCTTACCAGATGGCTGGATCCGCAGTGCTTCTCGTTCAATACCTCGCTGTATTCCTGTTAAAGAGGATACAAGCGTGGATGTGGCAAGCTTTTCAAGCTTGCTTGCAAAATTAGTTTGTTTCAAAAAAATACCTCGAGGCTCGGATCAAGCTTAAGTTATGCCATCCTCAATGGGGGCAAATTACAAATACTCAAGCCACAATTATAACTTTACCAAAGTGTTGGCCTTGCTCAACAAATGTGTGTGCCTGACTTAAATCATCTAATTTATATTTTTCACTCACAGCTACTTTCAACTGGTTATTTACTACATCCTGATATAGCGTGTTTAACTGCTGACAATTTGGCGTAACCAAAACACTTTCACCGTGCATCTTCAACGATTGACCATGAGCTATTACATCGTCTTTGGTTACAGTGGGTACCGTAACAAAATGCGAGCTGGGCTCCATATTGCTTAACATCTTCTTCGCAGTCTCACCACCAACTAGATCCAGCAACTGCCCTACTTGTCTTTGAGCAAAAAAATCATCGTAATGTATATAAGGGAGCTCAAATTCAAATGACTCTATCACATTGCCACGTTTCGTTACCGCAACGACATCGAACCCTGAGTTTTTTGCAATTTGCACAGCCAGATGCCCAACACCACCAGTTGGCGCATTGATGTAGAGTGTGCCATTACTTGGCAACAGCTTGGACAAGGCTTGTACCGCTGTGAGTCCTGCTAAACTTAGACCAGCAATATCAAGAGAAACTTTCTCTTCGACACAAATTATTTGTTCGCTACTAGCAACCACATGAGACGCATAACATCCAGGGCTTGATGGAAAACCTACCATGCCAAGTACAGTATCTCCCAGCTGAATACCCGAAACACCGTCTCCTACTTGCTCGACTACACCTAGTAGGTCGTAGCCAAGTGGCAAAAACGTTCCCGGTTGTTTCGCTTGTGCCACATAACCAAGTCCACTGCGCGTTTTAATATCTATTGGATTAATTGATGACGCCAATACACGAACCCAAACCTGCCCTATAGTGAGGCTTGGTTTAGTCGAGATCCTGACACTTAACCGTTCAGCAGTACCAAACTCAGTTACACCCAGTTGCTTATATTGATTATTCATGAATTGCCATCACGATAGACTAAATAGCTATCAAATCTACCATATAAAATGAGATCTCCCCAATAACTTCATCGTGTTCTCAAGGTGATTCGTAAGATAATTGTCTAGTTAGAAACAAGATACCGAGGCAAACATCGACGCATTGCGACACTTGCCTCGATTCGACGTATTATTGTGCATTAAAGCTAATTACGTCGTCTTTGACTGAAACCTTAATGGTATTCGCCCCAGTAAAATCACCTTGCAATAGGCTCTGTGCTAACGGGTTTTCGATATACTGCTGGATTGCACGTTTTAATGGTCTTGCCCCAAAAACTGGGTCGAAGCCACTTTGTGCTATTTTCTCAAGAGCTTCTTCACTGACCTCAAAGCCAAAGCCGTTCTCCTTCAAACGAGATGCTAGTTTGTCGAGCTGAATGCTGGCTATCTCTTTGATATGCTCAGTCACCAATGGGTGAAAAACAACAGTTTCATCTATACGGTTAATGAACTCCGGTCTAAATTGAGTTGTCAGCACTTCCATTAATTTGGCTTTTAAAGCGACATAATCGTTATTACCTGCTTGCTCTTGAATAACATCGGAGCCTAAGTTAGATGTCATGATAATAACGGTATTTTTGAAGTCGACAGTACGACCTTGTCCATCTGTTAATCGGCCATCATCAAGTACTTGTAGCAAAATATTGAATACATCAGGGTGCGCCTTCTCGACTTCATCCAGTAACACAACGGAATACGGTCGACGTCTAACCGCTTCGGTTAAATAGCCACCCTCTTCATAACCAACGTAACCCGGAGGTGCGCCCACTAAACGCGCAACCGAGTGCTTCTCCATAAACTCCGACATATCAATGCGAACCATGGCATCTTCAGTATCAAACATAAAGCTCGCCAACGCTTTGGTTAGCTCTGTTTTACCAACCCCTGTTGGCCCTAGGAATAAAAATGAACCAATAGGGCGATTCGGATCAGCAAGCCCAGCCCTTGAACGGCGTATTGCATTTGCAACTGCGTTAACGGCTTCATCTTGACCAATCACCTTGTGGTGCAGTTCACCTTCCATATTGAGTAACTTTTCGCGCTCGCCCTGAAGCATTTTTGCGACTGGGATCCCAGTCCAACGAGATAAAATTTCAGCAATTTCATCTTCAGAGACTTGATTTTTAAGTAAGCTCATTTCTTGCATTTCAGCTTGTGAGGCAAGGTCAAGTTTTCTTTCTAGAGCAGGGATACGACCATATTGAAGCTCGGACATGCGTTGTAAATCACTGGCTCGCCTCGCAACTTCAAGGTCTAGACGTGCCTGTTCTAATTCTGCCTTAATGACTTGCGTACCTTGTAAAGAAGCTTTTTCAGCATTCCAAACTTCGTCTAGCTCTTTATATTCACCTTCCAGCTGTGAAATAAGCGATTGCATTTCTTGACGGCGTTTTTGGCTAGCATCATCTTTTTCTTTTGCCAGTGCATTATCTTCTAATTTTAATTGAATAATACGACGCTCAAGCTTATCGAGTTGCTCAGGTTTAGAGTCTATTTGCAGCCTGATGGAAGAACCTGCTTCATCAATCAGGTCAATGGCTTTATCTGGCAACTGCCTGTCACTAATATATCGGTGAGACAAATTAGCAGCCGCGACAATCGCGGGATCGGTGATATCAACTGAATGGTGCAGCTCGTATCTTTCTTTTAAACCACGGAGTATGGCTATCGTATCTTCTACTGTGGGCTCAGACACAAACACTTTTTGAAAACGTCTTTCTAGTGCGGCATCTTTTTCAATGTATTGACGGTATTCATCTAACGTTGTGGCACCCACACAATGTAGCTCTCCTCGTGCTAGCGCTGGCTTCAACATGTTACCAGCATCCATTGCACCATCCGTTTTACCTGCACCCACCATGGTATGTATTTCATCGATGAACAGAATAACGCTGCCTTCTTCTTTGGCAAGTTCATTGAGTACAGACTTGAGTCGCTCTTCAAACTCACCACGATACTTCGCACCCGCGACTAGCGCACCTAAGTCAAGTGACAGCACGCGCTTATGTTTCAGCCCTTCAGGTACTTCACCATTAATAATACGCTGTGCTAAGCCTTCAACGATGGCAGTTTTACCTACACCTGGCTCACCGATCAATACGGGGTTGTTTTTCGTTCTTCTTTGCAACACTTGAATCGTGCGTCGTATTTCATCGTCACGTCCAATCACCGGGTCAAGTTTGCCCTGCTCTGCACGTTCTGTGAGATCTATCGTGTATTTTTCAAGTGCTTGACGAGTTTCTTCTGCATTTGGGTCATCAACTTTTTGCCCACCTCGAATGGCCTTAATGGCCTTTTCAACTTTGTCTTGAGTTATATTTAACGCTCTGAAGATGTCCCCCAACTCGCCTTTATCTTCACAGGATGCGAATACAAACAGCTCACTGGAAATATATTTATCTTTGCGTTTTTGGGCGTATTTATCACACAGATTAATCAATGAGATTAAATGGTTAGAGAGTTGGACATCGCCACCAACACCTTCAACTTTAAAGAGCCTTTCAATGGCTTGAGACAGCTTGGTGTTTAGCTCGTCCGCACTTACTCCTGCCTGTGCAAACAATGCTCTAACACTTGAACCTGTTTGCTGCAGCAGTGCATACATTAAATGCACGGGCTCAATAAATTGATGATCTCTTCCTAAAGCGAGGGATTGTGCATCCGATAACGCACTTTGAAATTTGCTGGTAAATCTGTCTAACCGCATGAGATTTCACACCTAAGTAATCTAAACTACCTATTAAAGTGGGTCCTCAGTCATGCAGGATCAAGTGGTAAGTTTAATTTATTTGCGCCAGATCACGGTTGCCATTCTGCCACACTGCCCGTCACGACGGTATGAGAAAAACAGCTCTGGATGGGATACAGTGCACAAGTTTCCACCATGCACAGATGTTACCCCAAGAGCATGTAATTGCAGCTTTGCAATTAAGAAAATATCAGCCATGTATTTATTCGAAGCAGTGGGGCTGAATGCCTGACGATACGCTTCTCCTTGCTCGATAAAAGCTTGACGAACCTCAGCACCGACTTCAAAAGCTGTTGCGCCAATTGCAGGCCCAAGCCAAGCCATGACCTCTGTGGAACTTGCGCTAAAATGACGGAGGGTATTGGCAATAATATTGCCCGCCAAGGGTCGCCAACCACCATGAATAGCGGCGACTTCGTCCCCTTGTTTCGTAGCCAGCAAAATGGGTAAACAATCAGCTGTCATAATGGCCAAAGGCCTACGCCTAAGGTTGGTATACATGGCATCTGCTCGAACTAGCGTCGATGTATCTGTGTCTTTATTCAATACATGAACTTGATTGCCGTGCACTTGTTCTATCCACAGGGCCTCAGCGGGTAAGTAAGCACTTAGTACTGTACGATTTTTAGCAACATCTTGTTCCTTGTCACCTACATGATAAGCGAGATTCAACTCATCGAAAGGCGCTGATGAATACCCACCCAAGCGGGTGCTGGAAACAGCACCGATTTGGCTTTGTAACGGCCAACTTGGCAATAGTACAGAGTTAGTACTCAATTTGCGGATTTTCCTTACTGTCATGTCGTAGTACATCAGTAAGTGCTTGCATATCATCGGGGATAGGCGCTTCCCAAGTCATCATTTCACCTGTGATAGGATGAGCGATGCTCAACTTAACTGCGTGGAGCGCTTGTCTTTTGAAACCACGAAGAGTATCCAAGAAAGACTCCGAAGCATTTTTAGGCGGACAAGGTCTACCACCATACAATTGATCGCCAATTAATGGATGCTTTAAATAGGCCATATGAACTCGGATTTGGTGGGTACGACCCGTTTCCAAGCGCAATCTCAATCTCGTATGAGCTCTAAATTTTTCAGCAACTCGATAGTGTGTGATGGCCGGCTTACCCATCTCATGAACTGCCATATGCGTACGCTTCGTTGCATGACGCCCTATTGGCTTTTCAATCATACCACCCGCTGTCATGGTACCATTACAGATCGCTTCGTATTCACGAGTAAAATTGGTTCTCGCCTGAAGGTTTTTGACTAAATGCGTTTGTGCCTGAATCGTTTTGGCAACCACCATTAGACCTGTGGTGTCTTTATCCAAGCGGTGCACGATACCTGCACGCGGCACATTAATAATATCAGGGTGATGGTGCAACAAAGCATTCAATACTGTGCCATTTGGGTTGCCCGCACCGGGGTGTACGACTAGCCCCATTGGCTTGTTAATCACTAAGATGTCATCATCTTCATAGACAATATCTAGCGCGATGTCTTGCGCTTCGTATTCTCGCTCTGCTTCAATTTGTGTTTCGATCTCTACGAGTTCGCCGCCGAACAGCTTTTCTTTTGGCGTGCTCAATATTTGACCATTCACTGTTACTTTTTCATCTAATATCCAAGTTTTTATTCTTGAACGTGAAAAATCAGGGAACAATTGCGCTAATATTTGGTCTAGACGTTTACCGCCTAACTCGATTGGCACTTCGGCTTGTAGAGAAATTTGCTCTGACATGTGTAACTTTACCTAAATTACCAGTGCAAGCCTCGCTCGACTGGGTTAGAATCGCATAAATGCATAGTTTACTCGGTTTTACCGACTTGGCCTAGCCGAAGACAACGAAGGTAGTAAAATAAAATGATAATGAAGTTGGGAAAACGCGCTACAGCAGTCGTAATAAGCGCATCGATACTAGGATTAGCCGCATGTTCTTCAGCCCCAGAACAAGAAGAAATAGAACGCGTACCAAATAAGTCGGTACAGGCGCTATATGAAGATGCTAAACAAACGTTGGACTCAGGCCTTTACGCCAGAGCGATTCAATTATTAGGCGCGATTAATGCTCGCTATCCATTTGGCCCTTATTCAAGACAAGTACAAATGGATTTGGTGTACGCTTTCTATCAAACTGGTAACACAGATCAAGCACTCGCGACTGTGGATCGTTTTATTCGTCTAAACCCAAATCACAAGAATCTTGATTACATGTACTACATGCGTGGATTAATCAACATCAAAGCTGATGAAAACGCCTTTCAAGACTACTTCGGTGTAGACCGCGCTGATCGTGATGTCAGTAAAACTCGTGTCGCATTTCAAGATTTATCAACTCTGGTTAAAAACTACCCTGACAGTAGCTACACTCCTGAAGCAAAGAAAAGACTCGCTTGGTTATTGAATAAAATGGCACGTTATGAGCTAAAAATAGCCACTTATTACTTTGAACGTGAAGCATACCTAGCTGCTGCAAATAGAGGTAAGTATGTCGTTGAGCATTATTCTCAAAGCAGTTATTTACTTGAAGCGTTAGATATGATGGAAAAGAGTTACGATAAGTTAGGTCTTACAGAGTTAAGTGAACACGTAAGAAAAACAAGGGCGTTAAACCAACGCTAAGTAACTAATCGGGCATCCGATGATGCCCGAACATAGGGGCTGTTAAATAGCTTCTTCGTCTTCTTCACCGGTACGGATCCTAACGACACGCTCAACCTCAGTAACAAAAATCTTACCGTCACCAATTTTTCCTGTTTGTGCGGTCTTTAGTATCACATCAATCGCTCTGTCGACGTCTTCTTCTGCAAGCACAATATCGAGTTTTACTTTAGGTAAAAAGTCTACCATGTACTCTGCACCACGATATAACTCTGTATGACCTTTTTGCCGTCCAAAGCCCTTGACTTCACACACTGTCATACCTGTAATGCCAATATCAGACAGCGCTTCCCTTACATCATCCAACTTAAATGGTTTAATTATTGCTTCAATCTTCTTCATGATTATCATGCTTCCTCTGGTAGTGCGTCGATTTTAGACAATAGGGCCAAGCAAGGCAAACAAAGGTATTGAATAAAATATTGAAAAGGCGCAATATAAAGTATCCCAATTACATGTATCAGGAGCTTAATATGCAGCATCAACGGGGCATGAGCTTACTTGAACTGTTAATTACAATCGCTATTTTAGGCGTACTTGCAGGTTTAACTTATTCGTTTACACATTCCACCTTCCAAGACAACCGTGCAGAAAGTTTTTTGCTTGAGTTAAAACGCAGTGTGACATTTGCACGCGCTAAAGCAACAGCCAGTGATGAAATCGTCATTCTTTGCCCGGCTATAGAAAGCTTACTCATAGCTAATCAAGACTTTACTTGTACAACCAACTGGCAAAGCAACCGAATTGTTATTTTTTTAGATAGGGATAACAACGGTACTTATTCTGCAAGTAGTGATGACTTGCTAAGAGTCATGGAAAAAGTCAGCACAAATGACACGCTAAACTACCCAGTTGCTTCTTTAAAGTTTGACTCTAGTGGCAGATTAGGCAATGGCCAAAATGGTGACTTTGTGTATTGTCCAAATGGTGCGAATGCACAAAATCAGAGCCTAAGTATTACCCAAGCCGGTACCGCATTGTACACCGGAAATACAACAAACAATTGCACCCTGTAACAAGATACAGGGTGCAACCTATCAAGCCCGATGTGATGAGCTTGCCCCTGTATATATACATTAACTCATTCATTAAATAAGCATCCATACTGCATTACAAATAATAAAAATATGCGTGTGCCAAAGCGCTAGTTTGTATCTCGGCCACTTGAAAGTCCGCACAATATAATACTTTCACCTCCTATACCCCATTTATTCTCGCTGGTGTTGGCTAGCACTATGTACCTAGTGTGATAATCATCTAGCTAGATCTTCATTTATTTGGCAAGGAGAGCCGTTATGAAAAAGCCTTTCGGGCTTGCAATGCGAGGGTTTTCTCTCTTCGAACTCATTATCGTAGGCCTCATCAGCGCCGTTTTGATTGCAATGGGGATCCCGTCATTTTCTGAGCTGTTAATCCTTGATAGGCCAAAGCGGATGCTAACATCCATAGACAGAGCTATTAGTTATGCAAGACTGAAAGCCATTTATAGCGGCGAGCGAGTTACTTTGTGTCCATTATTAAAAAATCGGTGTACACGCTCGGTGTGGCATAAAGAGCTGACAATTTTCATTGATAGGGGTCGGCTGCGGGAGTTTGATAGCCAAGATATTAAACTACGAGTGTTAGGGCAAATTCCCACAGTAGATGAGCTAATTTACCCAAGACATGCTGTTATATTCAAGCATACCGGTTCGACTTGGGGTTTGGCCAATGGCACATTTGTTTATTGCATCCAGCATCGCGATGGCACTAAATCTGGTAAAGCCCTCTCACTTAGCGTAACAGGGCGAACTACTTTAAAAGACACTCAGCTTTGTGATTAACGCTCCCAGCACTGATCAACGCTGCCGGTGCCAGTTATGGATTTAATACCCAAATTATTCAGAGACATACTCGTGCATACAAGGTCGCCGTTTACTGGACCACTGGCCGCCGTTGCAGTTAGCGTATAGCCACCATTCGCTAAAGCAACCGTGATTGTAAAATATCCATTTCCACTCGTTGTCGGAACACCAATATCAGACAGGCTGCTCGCGTATTCTCTATTATCGACAAAATACTGCTCTTGTTTATTAGCGGCATCAAGCAATATCGTCATCGCCTCAGCTCGAGCAGCTCGTTGTAAATACCCTTGGTAATTCGGGTAAGCCAGTGTGGCCAAAATACCGAGTATCGCGACTACTATCATCAACTCAATCAAGGTAAACCCTTTAGCTGAACTTTCTCTATTTTTCATCATTGTCTTCTTTCTTATAGATAAACAATTGTCTTGTTTCATATGTAATCTCTAGCGACGATACGCCTGGCACATTTGCCGAACCATCTTTATTTTTATAAATACCTGGTGGTTCTAAGCGCTGCGGTGTTATGCCATCAGCAGGGTTACCCCCAAACATTTCATCTACTGCGTCTTCTTTGATAACGGTTGGGCTAATAATTTTAGCTTTAACCGACTTTTTATTCGTGTTTGGATCTACATATACATCATAGTGTGTTCTTGGTGTATCAGGTAACGTTGCAGTCGTACGATAGCGGCGCTTTTGAAATACCTGCATGCCATAATGCAAATGCACGATGTAAAGGTACCCAGTGCCCTCTCCGATGCTACATTGATTTTCTGATACCGTTGTCGGAGAAAAGGAAGTGAAATATGCTAGCCCCCCAATGGCTGTTGCAGCTGACAACGACTTTTCACCAGACCCCAGCGCAATGCGCCACCCTTTGGCACTACCCAGTTCTGCTTCTTTATCCGTAAAGTTGTCATAGCTACTTAGATTCGCCTTAAAGGGGTCATTGGTCACATTTAACAACTGACCGGTACGAATAGCCGCGGGTATACTTCCAGCTTTAAAGGACTTTGTTTTAGTGTTTTCATCACGTAACATGAATAAGAAGTTTTTCACGAAGGTCGAAGTTGGTTTAGCACGGTTACCACTCCCAATCAGGATCCCTTCATAGGGCACATCTCTGCGAATTTTCGTAATTTTACCATCTACATTTTCAAGTGTGACTTTACTAAAATAAGTTCTTGCAACCATCGGGCGGTAAAAAAAGCGTCTCTTTTGGTTGTCTTGAGCACCGCTCAGATTAGCGAACATAAAGTGCGTCCACGGTGCATCTCTGTCATCCGGTTTGGTACTGGGAATATCTACTCGCCAAATTCCCCCGCCGGTATCTGACGCGTATATTCTGTCGATATAACCGTCATAGTCGGAGTCCAACACGCTCACATCAGCGGCAATACTATGCTTTCCTTTAAAGCCAGTTGCCGGCGTCAATGACCAAACTGGGTTACCGCTTTGTAGGTCTACAATGTATAATCCGCGGCCCTTACTATCATCTGAAAAAGCAACATTGTCTTTGTTGGTGTCGTAGCCTGCACCAAATATGAGCACTGGCTTATCTGGTTGTGCCGTAATGAACGATACAATAGGCTTAGACCAAGTTTGCCCTAATTCCGCAAAAGCTCCACTGCCTCCTTTAATCGGCCCACCCCACATCAGTTTTGGCAAGTCGGGAACGGTGATATCAAATGCATAATATTCATTGCCACCGCGACGCATACCCGCAATCAGCCAAACTTTTTCTCCAGAATCTACAACCCCACTGTCGTTTTTATCCCAAAAATAAACAGTGATAGGACCATCCATACCATATAGCTTAGTGTCTCTTTTACGGTCTTTCAGGGGCTTTAATATGTCCAGTAATGAATCAGGTATGAAAGCCCAGCTCTCGGATACCGTATTACCATTATCCTTAAACATATGTAAAAAGCCTGCATTGGTACCAACAATGACGCGTAAATCACCGTTACCATAATCTATGCTTACCGGACGTGAATGTAAGGGGTCACCAAAAATATCTTTTCTTCGGTCAGTACGGCTGTTATCACCGTCGGCGTCATCAACGTCTTGCCCTCGCGACCAATTAATAACATTTGATACTTCAGAGCCCGAGGTTGCAAACTTGGCAGCAAGGTTAGACAGCGAACCTTGGTGTGCATTTAGCGCGGTGTTGTAATCAAAGTTGTAGAGTTTACCTTTACCAAAGTCCGAGTAAATTTTACGGTTAGTTTGACGATTGGAAAGTTGATAATTAATCCCCCCTTCCAATACCACATTACCATCTTTACTGGCAGGCTCGGACCAGAATGTGGTCACACTCTTGCCAATTTGGCCTTTATCATTAATGGCATTTGCAGTGCTTCCCATTCCATGTACGATACCACCCGTCACCTTGAGCTTTTTCAAGTTTCCGCTCCAACGCGTGTGCGTTTCTGGGTAGAACATCGTAAAGTAAACCGAATCACCACTGCGACTCAAATCTGAACTGCTAGTAGAAACGGAAGGCGCAGAAAAACTGTCACTTTGCTCTCGAATTTTCGAGATAGTTAGCTTGAGTGCGTTGGACAGCTGAGAAGCCGTATTCGCATGCAAATAATCTCCACCACCGTCGACTTTACCTGTTCTCTCTAACAGTGTTTTACCTGCATTTGACATGCCCGTACCAAATCCGATGGTATACACCCGCGCAAAATCTTGTTTGTCTGCAGTCGCCGGATATAAGTCAACCTGCTTATCTTGCGATCCTCTTAATATTTTCGCTAAAGAGTTTAAGTAGTTATTAGATACTTTGCTTGGGTAAGAGCCAAAAGTATTGTAATAAGTTTGGCTGATAGCGCTGTTTTTACCACTATCACTGGTAGGATCACCATCAGTCATTAAAATGATGTTAGTCGAGGTATCACATCTTTCGGGTTCACCAACAACGGGGGCAAACGGTGATTTATAGTAACCGTTTGACTCTATCGATTTATCTCTGTTGTTACCGCCATTGTAGCCGTAGTCAATAGCCCTGCCTGTTAGGTATAGATAAGCCTCCCACAGAGTTTCTGATAAAGGAGTATTACCACTGGCACGCAGGCTATTAATTTTACTGACTACAACACTAGGATCTGCCCCAAGGCCGTTCAATACATAGCCACCCGAACTGGAATACAATCGCATCAGGCCAAAATCAAAGTCTTTATTGTCGTTAACCAGAGATACCATTGCCTCTTTAGCAACTTTTAATCGGCTGTCACCACAATTTGAAGAGCGGTATCGACCATTTCTGTATTTATAACATCGCTTATTTGTTTTTGAAGTATCAAAGCAATCTACCGAGCGTATTCTGAAATTTTTGTACTCGTAACAACGTTGCCCATCATTCACATCCCAAGCCATACTGCCCGATGTGTCAAAGATCAAAATGACGCGAGACTTTTCAGTTCCACCTACATCGTGTTTTACATATAGCTCAATGTCCTCGGCAAAAGCCGGCGCAAGAAAAATTAAGCATATGAAAGTAAATAGTTTCTTAAGCATCATTGGTTCGCCTTCACATCTTGAATCTCTTGCCCAATGCCGATGATAACTGTGACTGTATGTCTTCCTTGGTCGCCATATTCAATTGAGCTCTTTAGCTCAGTCATGTTACATACGACACCCTCGGTATAGCTGTAAATTCTGGGGCAAGGGACCTCTAGCTGACCTCGGTTCAAGTTTTTCAACTCAAAGTCAATTTTGGTGTTTAGGTCTTGGCCCTTAAACTTATGCACGCCATCATCATTGGCATCAATTTGGCCATTGGTAAAGTGGAATTTACTGGCACCAAAAAGTTGCTTTTGATCTTTAACCAGCCTCTGCACTTCTCCCATTAGATAGGCTTCTGCAGCTTCGCGTTCTTGTGCTGCGTTGGTTATTTTTATATCAATGGTACTGCTGCTCATCAGTGTCACAGCAACACTCGTCACCGCAACGATAAGTACCATTGATACTATCAATACCATCCCTTGCTGATTACGTTTATTTACCATGCCGATGACCCCATATTATAAAGTTGCACTGTGGTCGAAAACACTGTACGTCGGTAGTTGTCAGAAAAGTTATGAACGACCTTATCTCCATCATTCCCTAACGTATAAGTTTGATTCTTCAATTTAATGCCAGGGTCCGGCTCCAACGATCTAACCAGTACTATGACCTGAACCGTTAATACACCTTCAGAGCGCTCCCAATCACTCGCAGTCATATTATCAACGCTACGATAACTATCTACTCTGCTATCACCATCAATATCAATACCAAACAAATATCGGATATCTTCAACGCCTTCAATGACTGTTTCTGTTGTCATATCCCCGTTTACCGTTAATCGTTTTCTTCGTAGAACGGGCACTGTCACTTTCTGATTATTCAAGGTAATAAGTTGCTCTTCGATAAAATAAACATGATGACTGTATGGCCAAAGCGTCGCATTAACATTGGGTAACCCCGTAAAATTAGGTCCAGATAAAAACTGTGCCTGCTCTTGCTGCGCTATAAAGTAGTACTTGTTTTGGTCTACCACACCATTGGTAATTTGATCTCCTTCCAGAAACTTAAGCTGGAGTACTTCAGTATTTTTTTTGGCACCTGAAATGCAGCTCAGTGCATTGCCTGTTGTCGTATAGTCAGCATAAATAGGTCTAAAATTAGTGGGGATTACAGCTGGAAAACTGCCATTGTTCAAGCCACCAAAACAGTCTCCTGGCGGATTTGCAGGACCAGCAGAATTATTGCTACTAAAGCCTTGGTCATAAAATGTGCCCCAAAAACCAACTTGCTCTAAGTCTCGACGTAGCAGAGTTAAAGATAAACGGCCAATTTCTTGTAGTTCGCCGATCGCCATGGTGTCTTTTGTGGTTACGCGCATACTCACATAAGTGGCAACAACTCCCCCGAGTAAAATTGCCCCAATAAAGAGTGAGATCATTATTTCAACTAATGTAAAACCACGTTGTCGCATATTAACTCCGCACCAACACAAAGCTGGAAATCGACACAAGTCTACGGTAGTCGTCTTTCGTGCCACAATTAATAGCACTTGTGTTGTTATTCGCTTTTATCGCTTGCCTACCGACCCAAGCTACCGTTACCGTCACGTCGAATCCATCGCCGTCTCTTATGGGAGTAATACACACCGTCGTGTCATCTAATGAACCTGTATTTTCTTTCGCGCGAATTGCCTGTTTCCACTGTTCTTTGTCTAGGTTCGCTATCGCTTGGTTATTACAAAAATTAGAGAAGCAGGTTAAATCACTTGCGAGTTGAGTTTGACTGGTGAACGCCCCGCCGTAGTGGTCTATCAGACTAGCCGTGTCATTCGAGCGAATGCGTTGCATTATATCGCCAGCAAGCGCCACCGCTGCCGCGCGTTGCATAGAATCAAAACTGGCTTGTTTCGCCTTTGCTTGTAGAGCAACTGCACCAAGCAGCCCAAAACTGAGCACCATGAAGGCTATCACGACCTCCAACAGGGTGAATCCAGCTTGGTTAACTTTTGGAAACAATCTACTCATGAAAAAAACTCAATCTATGCTGTATGGTATATAGTATCGATTTTTTTCACTAACCAAACACCAATGTGATTGAACGGTCAATCAATGTGGGTCAATGGTTAATACAGTGATTTTAGACTTGAGTAAGCCCTTCTACTCACTTGTACAGGTTCGTCCATACCTTCCAAAACGACTTTATGTACGCCAGCTGTACTTTCTAACTTAACGATACTGGTTTTCTTAACAATTGTATTTCTGTGCACCTGAACAAAATGCGTCGGGTAGTCAGCAAGCAACTTTTTTAAAGGTATGTCAATAAGCGCATCGCCACTACCAAAGTATATATGTGTATATCTGTCGTCAGTTTGCGCGATGATAATATCTGCAACATTGACCCAACGTATGTCGTGTCCAACTTGAAATTGCAACTTAGCCAAAGAATTTGGAAATATGTGATTCAATAATTCAGCGAGTTGTTGTTGTGCGATGGGTTTCACTAAGTAACCGGAGGCATATACTTGATACGCCTTTAAAGCGTGTTCTGGATACGCGGTCACGTATATCAGCTTAATATCAGGATGGGCTTCTCGAAGGTGCTTGCCTAATTCAAGGCCATCCATGCCTGGCATGGAGATGTCTAACACAGCTAGATCTGGCTGATACTGCTCTGCTAGCGTGATTGCTTGTTGGCTATCAGCTGCCTCACCGACGCATTCAAAGGTATCATAGTCACCGAATAATCGTCTTACTCTGCGTCTTGCGATTGGTTCGTCATCGACTACCAGGTATTTCATTCAAAGCTCCTAACGGAAGCATCACAGTTGTGGAGAATCTAACACTTTTTTGCGATGTGTTCAAAGTTGCTTCTGAACCGAAATAGATGAGTAAGCGCCTGCGAATATTATTCAGGGCAATACCTTGCCCTGTACGAGATTTCGAATGTGCATTGTACGGGTTAGTCACATTGATCACTAATTTGTGTTCGTTTTGCCTAATACTAACCTCTATGACACCGCCCCCAACTTGTGGCTCAATACCATGCACCACCGCATTTTCGACCAGAGGCTGAATGATAAGCGCTGGGACCATGGCATTCAGGTCTACACCCTCTACCTGCCATTGCACATTTAAGCGATGCTCAAAACGATACTTTTCAATGGTTAAGTAACCACGAGTCAAGGATATTTCTTGTGCGAGGCTGTGCCTTTTACCACTGGCAAATGCAACCTGCATCAGTTTTGCCATTGTCAATGCAGCTTCTTCTGCGGCATCTGGGTTTTCATGACACAGTTCCGCAAGAGTGTTTAACGCGTTATGCAGAAAATGTGGACGTATGCGAGCTTGTAGTGCCTCTAGCTCAGCATTTGCAGCATGGGCTATGGTGTTTAAGTTATCAATATAAATCGCCATAAAATGCAATAACAAGATAACGACAAAGCCACAGATTGCACTGTTGTTTAAAACAAATTGCCAATCTATAGGAGTAACGGGAGAGAATACAGAATATTGCACCAATATACTGGTAACAAAACACACCGACTGAAATGAGAATAAAGTAATCCCAAGCTCAGTTTTAAAGTTAAGTGCAGTGATTAGCCTAGCCACTAAGGCAATAAAAGCGAGTGTGATAAATGCATTAGCGTGGGTAAATAAACTGACTAACCCCAAACTTAGCCAAAAGTCTTTGCCACTGGACAAAGTATAAATAAAGGCGACAGCTTGCGAACCTATGATCATCGCTAAGATGCCTCGTTCAGTAAGCATCGCCTTAAGTAAACCATGGTCAATTGTCGATGAATTAACCCATGGAGTCATAACTTATCTCAGTTCCACAGGCACTGCAAAAACAACGTTTTCCTCTTGACCTGGGTTTTCTACGACAGTTTCCCCACCAAGCGCTTTGAGGTGTGAAATAACTTGTTGAACTAGAACTTCTGGCGCCGAAGCACCTGCGGTAACACCCACACGATTAACGTTAGTAAACCATTCTGAAGAAATACTTTTCTCATCATCAATGAGATACGCTTGAGTCCCCATCTTGTCAGCTAGCTCACGCAGTCGGTTTGAATTTGAGCTATTTCTTGCTCCAACGACCAACAACAAGTCTACTTTATCAGCTAAGTCGCGCACTGCATCTTGACGATTCTGAGTCGCATAACAAATGTCATCTTTGCGTGGCCCATGTATTTCAGGAAATTTATCACGAAGTGCTTCAATCACATCCGCAGTGTCATCCACTGAAAGTGTTGTTTGGCTACAATAGAATAGATTGCTAGGATCTTTGACTGTTAAAGATGCAACATCTTCTGGTGTTTCTACCAAGTAAATACCGCCATCTGCATTGTCATATTGGCCCATAGTTCCTTCAACTTCAGGATGACCATGGTGGCCAATCAAAATACATTCCGTTCCTTTACGGCTTGCTCTTGTGACTTCCATATGCACTTTTGTTACCAGCGGACACGTCGCGTCAAACACTTTCAATTCTCGCCTTTTGGCTTCTTGTCTTACTTGCTGAGAAACACCATGTGCACTGAATATGACAATACTATCGTCCGGAACCTGATGAAGTTCTTCAACAAAGACGGCGCCGCGAGCACGTAACCCATCCACAACATACTTGTTGTGTACAACTTCATGGCGCACGTATATCGGCTTTTCAAAAATATCCAGCGCGCGCTCTACAATGCTGATTGCTCTGTCAACGCCAGCACAAAACCCTCGAGGGTTGGCCAGTAATATTTCCATTAGTTATGAACCTCAAGAATATCCACTTCAAACGTCACGACCTGACCAGCTAAAGGATGATTAAAATCAACAGTCACAGAGTCACCAGCAACATCTCTAATTAAGCCTGGAAGTTCCGTGCCATCAGGTTGAGTGAACGCAATAATACTCCCCACTTCAGCTGGTGTATCAGTACCAAACTTGGTTCTGTCTAAGTAATAGATGTTATCTGGATTTGGCATTCCAAAAGCATCCTCTGGCTGAAGTTCAAAGGACTTATTATCGCCCTCTTTTAACCCAAGCAAGCAGCTTTCAAAATTTTCTGTGAGGCTTCCATCTCCCATAAATAACTTTGCAGGCTTATTATTAACCTTAGTTGAGTCTGCAGCAGAGCCATCTTCCAACTTTATTGAATAGTGGAATAGCACTTCTGATTTTGGGCCTATGGCTTGTTCACTCACGCTTTTGTCTCCCGAGTATCTGTCTTATCACCAAAAAATGCATCAAATAGAAGTAAACCCGCACCGCCAACTATCGCCATGTCAGCAACGTTAAATGCTGGATAATGCCAGTCTTTATAGTAAAAATGTAAGAAATCGACAACATAGCCTAGCGTCACGCGGTCATAGAGATTGCCGATAGCTCCAGCTAAAACTAACGAGTATGCACCACACAACACCCAGTTGTTTGCACGCAAGTTTTTTAACCAGACAACTAACAGCACACTAATCGCAACAGCAATACCGCTCAAAAACCATCTTTGCCAACCGCCAGCTTCACTCAAAAAGCTAAACGCAGCGCCGTAATTGTGCATATAAGTAAAGTTAAAGAATGGTAATAACTCAATAGAATCGTAAAGCTTCATATTTGCCACGACTAGTGCTTTGGTGCCAAAGTCTACTGCGAAAAGCAGTAGACTTAACCATAACCACACTAGACCACTACGTTCGGTCAAATTGGTCACTTAATACTCCTACGCAAACTTGCGTTGCTCACCTTCACCATCGACGTTAGTAATACAACGACCACACAACTCAGGGTGCTTTTCATTGCTACCAACATCTTCACTGTGGTGCCAACAGCGCTCACACTTAGCGGCATCTGTAGCTGCGACTTTGATAAATAAGCCGTCTATTTCAGAAGCAACTGCGTCTTCTGGCTTACCTGTCACCACTTCAACATGTGCTTTTGAAGTTAATAGTACAAAACGAAGTTCATCTTCTAAACCTTGTAGCTTTTCAGCAAGTTCGCCACCAGTGTATAGCGTAACTTCAGCTTGAAGTGTTGCACCGATCACTTCTTCTTTACGTGCGTTCTCCATTACACGGTTCACTTCGTCACGTACGTTTAACAGCTCTTGCCAGAACTCGTTGTCAAACTTGCCACAAGTTGCACCATTGATACCTTCATACCATACATCAGTGAATACAAACTCACCACGTTCACCAGGTAATACTTCCCAGATCTCTTGCGCTGTAAAGCTTAAAATTGGTGCCATCCAGCGTGTCATTGCTTCTGCAATATGGTAAAGCGCAGTTTGACAAGAGCGTCTTGCATGGCTATCGCTCTTCGCGGTGTATTGTCTATCTTTGATAACATCCAAGTAGAATGACCCTAGCTCACCAGTACAGAAGTTCATCAGTTTTTGCGTAACGACCAACATTTGATAGTTGTCATACGCTTCAACGATTTCTTTCTGAAGCTCAGCAGCCTGCGCCACGATCCATCTATCAAGCTCAACCATGTCTTCAATAGCTACCGAATCTGTCTCAGGGTTGAAGCCGCTTAAGTTAGATAGTAAGTAACGGCTGGTGTTACGGATACGACGGTAACGATCAGCAGAACGTTTGAAGATCTCATCTGACACCGTCATTTCAGCTGTGTAGTCTGTTGATGCGACCCATAAACGTAAGATATCAGCACCCAGCTTATTCATGATATCTTGAGGAGAAATAACATTACCTAAAGACTTTGACATCTTGCGGCCGTTCTCATCAACGGTGAAACCATGTGTTAGAACTTGTTTATAAGGCGCATGACCATTGATAGCAACCGATGTCATCATTGAAGACATAAACCAACCACGATGTTGGTCAGAGCCCTCTAAGTATAGATCAGCTGGGCCTGTCAGCTCTTCACGCGCATCAACAACGCATGCGTGCGTCACACCAGAATCAAACCATACGTCTAATGTATCTTGTACTTTCACATATTGCTGTGCGTCAGCTTCATTTAGTAAGCTGCTCGGCTCAAGGTCATACCAAGCTTGAATACCTGATTGATCCACTAAGTCAGCCACTTTCGCTATTAGGCTTTCAGTATCTGGGTGAAGTGCACCAGTGTCTTTATCAACAAATAATGCAATTGGCACACCCCAAGTACGTTGACGTGAAATACACCAATCTGGGCGACCTTCAACCATGTTTGCGATACGATTTTCACCCCATGCAGGGATCCACTGCGTTTTCTCAATTTCTTGCATTGAGTCTTTACGAAGATCGGCTTGATCCATGCTAACAAACCACTGTGGCGTCGCACGGAAAATAATTGGTGTTTTATGTCTCCAACAATGCGGGTAGCTGTGCGTTAATGCGTGGTGATGCATTAACATGCCTTTCTCAGTCAGTAATTCAATTACGTTCGCATTTGCTTTGAATACGTGCTGACCTGCAAAAATGGGGGTATCTGGTAAGTACACACCATTAGCACCAACTGGGTTCGCGACTTCTAGACCGTATGCTTGGCCGGCAACAAAATCCTCTTGGCCGTGACCTGGCGCAGTATGAACAATACCCGTACCAGAGTCAGTAGTAACGTGCTCACCTAAAATTACTGGCACGTTGAAATCGTAGAATGGGTGTGCAACTTCAAGCTTTTCAAGCACGTCACCTTTACAGTAACCCAACACGTGGTAGTGCTTAAAGCCAAAGCGATCTAGTGCATCTTTAACCAGTTCAGAGCCAAGTACTAGACGCTGCTCTTTACCTTCATCTTCTACTTGAACAAGCGCATACTCAAGACCACCATGAACGGCTACTGCGCGGTTTGCAGGTAAAGTCCAAGGCGTCGTTGTCCAAATAACGGTACTAATAGTGCCTGAACCTGTATGACCTTCGGTCAAAGCAAATGCATTTTCAACGGCATTTGCATCTGTAAATTCAAAACGTACGTCAATTGCAGGCGATTGCTTATCTTGATATTCAACTTCTGCTTCAGCAAGTGCAGAACCACAATCAGTACACCAGTGAACTGGCTTAGCCCCTTTGTGTAAGTGACCATTTTTGATGATACGACCAAGTACGCGAATTGCATTCGCTTCAAAGTCGTAATTCATCGTCAGGTAAGGCTTATCCCAGTCACCAAATACACCTAATCGTTTAAAGTCAGTCTTCTGACCTTCAACTTGCTTACGTGCATATTCACGACATTTCTCTCTAAATTCAGCAACAGAGACTTTTTTGCCTGGTTTTCCGACTTTTTTCTCGACCATTAGTTCAATTGGAAGGCCGTGACAGTCCCAACCTGGTACGTAAGGCGCATCGAAGTCTGACAGCGTCTTAGACTTAATGATAATGTCTTTTAGAATCTTATTTACTGAATGGCCTAAGTGGATATTGCCATTCGCATAAGGAGGGCCATCGTGCAGTATAAATGGCTTTTTACCTTTCTTCGCAATGCGAATTTGACCGTATAGGTCTTGTTCATACCATTTTTTAAGCATTTTGGGTTCGCGTTGTGCCAAATTGCCACGCATCGGAAACTGTGTTTCCGGTAAATTCAAAGTATGTTTGTATTCGCTCATTTAACTTACTTTCCGTTCGGCTACCTAAATTTTAGAAAATACTGCTTTGGCTGCATCGACATCCGCGGTGATTTGCTGTGTCAAATGTGCCAATGACTCAAATTTTTGCTCATCTCGAAGCTTTTTTATCAGCTCCACTTTTATAAACTGACCGTAGATATTTTGGTCAAAATCAAACAGGTGCACCTCCAGCAACGCGCGTTTGCCGTTTAATGTAGGCTTGGTGCCAACATTCGCCACACCTTTGAAAACTTTATTTTTTATATACGCATTCACTGCAAAAACCCCTTGTACAGGGCTTACTTGCCTTTTCAGTGCGACATTTGCGGTTCGAAAACCAAGCTCACGGCCTTTTTTCCAGCCATGAATAACCCGTCCAGAAATCGCATAAGTATGACCAAGCATTTCGTGTGCTTTGTCCACATCCCCTTGTGCGAGGGCTGCACGAATTAAAGTACTACTCACTCTACTGTTTTCTTGCCGAAAGCTTTGCGTGTCCTTGACGTGCATACCAAGCTCATTACCAATTTCACTCAGCATTGAAAAATCGCCTTTACGCGCTTTTCCAAAACGGAAATCATCTCCAACAGTGAGTGCTTTCACACCTAATTTTTGGAATAAAACTTCTCGAACAAAATACTCTGCTTCCAAGTTTGAAAACTTATTATTGAAGCTAACACATATCACCCTATCTATACCTATGTCGGCCAACAGCGCAAGCTTGTCTCTTAGCCTAGTTAAACGGGCGGGAGCCTTGGATTTTATAAAAAACTCTTGTGGCTGAGGCTCGAATAACATCACGGTACTAGGCAAGTTGTATTTTTCAGCATCCGCCTTAAGTCCTTTCAATACTTCAGTATGACCCAAATGCACACCATCAAAATTACCTATGGTTAACACACAACCATAGTGGTGTGGCCGGATATTATGGATGCCCCTGATCAATTGCATACAACGCGTGCCTTTTTGCTCGAGTCTTCAAAAAGCCCGATTATACCCAAGTTACCTAGAAATGCGAGCTATGAACACGTTTCAACCGCCCTATTTCTTAATCAAGTTGCTGGATCTCTTTGATTGTCGATACTCGGACCCCAAAAATAAACATTATTGAGAAATACAGTGTCATAGCAACAGCTAACAAGCCGCCAAGAATTGTGACTTGTACTAGGGTACCCTCTCCCTGCCAAGCTACTTGCTGTGCCAACAAATAAACAGAAAAGGACATTACGATTGTCGCGACAAGTGATTTCAAAGCGAACCAGATTGTAAAACGAGAAACCTTGTAGATGTTATCATTTCGAAGTGCCACGTAGAGTAGCAACGCATTGCACGTCGCCGACAGAGAAGTCGCCAAAGCCAACCCCAAATAGCCAATAAATGGCGCCAATGCCAAATTAAATACCATATTCAACACCAAAGCTTTAATGCCAATTTTCACCGGTGTTTTGGTATCTTGCCGCGCATAAAAACCTGGGGCTAGTACTTTAATGAGCATAAAACTCACAAGTCCTACACTATATGCTGTAACACCCGCACTGACGGCAGCGACATTGTCGACTTCGGAATTAATAAACTCGCCATGCCCAAACAAAACAGAAATAATTAACGGGCTAATTACAATGAGCCCCCCCATCGCTGGGATACCCAATAACAAAACAAAGCGTACTCCCCAATCCATTGTTTTTTGGAAGTCTTCTAATTTATCATTTGCATGCAATTTGGAAAGCGTAGGTAAGATTACGGTCGCAATTGCAATACCGAATAGCCCTAACGGAAATTCAATGAGTCTGTCCGAATAGTAAAGCCATGCAATCGACCCTGTCATAAGGGCTGCGGCGATTATCGTATCGAGCAATAGGTTTATTTGACTCACTGAAACACCAAATATTGCAGGAAGCATAAGCTTGCGAACTTTCACGACATGCGGCGATCGCCACGCAAAAGTCGGTTTAGACAACATCCCCAACTTGCCCAAAAACGGCAGTTGGAATAGCAACTGCGCTAATCCGCCTATGAACACACCGATTGCTAATGCATAGGCTCCCTGTTCAAATTTGTCATGTAACAAGATAGCACAACTGATCAAGCTCACATTCAATAGTACGGGTGTGAAAGCTGCAACCGAAAAGCGATTGTAAACATTAAGGACAGCACCACAAAGCGCCACTATGGAAATAAAGAACAAATAAGGCACTGTCAATTTCAGTAAGTTACTCGCCAAAGTAAATTTGGCTGCACTTTCACCCCCTTGCAGCCAGTCGATGAACCAAGTTGTACCGAACAGGGCTGCAATCACAGGTGAGCCTATCACCCCAAAAAGAGTCACAAGCAATAAAATCGTTCCTAATGTTCCTGCCGCCTGGGCAACAAACACGCGTACCTGATCATCTCCATGCTTTTCTTTAATTTCTGATAGTACAGGGATAAAAGCTTGTGCAAATGCTCCTTCAGCAAAGAGGCGCCTAAAAAAATTAGGAATACGATTAGCAAACAAAAACACATCTGCTGCGAGCCCCGCCCCCAATAAATTCGCTACAACAGCATCACGTACCAAACCCAAAATTCGAGACAACATTGTCATCGCACTCACGATCATGCCTGACTTAAACAACCCTTTTGCCACTAAACTCACCTAACTATCAGATTAAGGGCGTCAAGTATGCCACAGACTCAACAGAACCATAATAGAAAACCGTTATTCACCCCAATCGTCTATCGGCTAAACATAACGCTAGGCTTGGGTTGACTGTTTTGCTACAATAGCGCCATTAATCGAGGGACCACAGGTTTCTTGATTCGTAGTCTGTTACCACTGTTGCCGAGGGCCTAAGGTTAAGGAGATAGTCAAAACAGACAGATAGGAACACGCAATTTTTAACTTATTTTAAATTGGGTAAAAAACCGCGTGTCTTCCGCATGAAACATTTAGGCCGGACAGGTTATTTTTTATTGACATTGGATCATAAAACAGGCATAGTCCTCGGCCTTTAAACTAAGCTTATTTTTAAAAGATTGTTAGGAGCATACCTTGGCTAACATCAAGTCTGCAAAAAAACGCGCTATCACTAGCGAAAAGCGTCGTCAGCACAACGCAAGCCGTCGTTCAATGATGCGTACTTACTTCAAAAAAGTAATCGCTGCTATTGAAGCTGGTGATAAAGAAGCTGCACAGCAAGCATTCGCTGTTGCAACTCCAATCCTTGACCGCTACGCAACTAAAGGTCTAATCCACAAGAATAAAGCTGCTCGTCATAAGAGCCGCCTAGCTGCTAAAATTAAAGCGCTATAATCTGTGGAAATGGATATAAAAAAACCGACGTAAGTCGGTTTTTTTATGCCTGTAAGACGGCAATATTTAAGCTATTTCTAATTTAGGGTAGAATTTCTTCAACATTGCAGCTATTTTCTTCGGTGAAAACGGTTTTACCACAAACCCTTTTGCTCCCCTTTCAATTGCATCTTTGACATTATCTACTGTGGAGTGTGCAGACACCATCACAACATTTATATCCGGATTTATCTGTGCCAGCTCGGCAATAAGTTCTTTACCATCTCCATCAGGTAATTCAATATCTAAAAAAACAATATCAAAATGACGTTCTTCACACGCACTTATACACTGTTTCGCTGTAGAGGCTTCTGTGACATTGTCGATTCCCAGATGCATCAATGTTTGATGCAAAAAGCTTCTAACAGTTCCTACATCATCAACAATGAGAATAGAGATTTGTTGTTCCATATCCTTTCCCGTGGGCTAGTAATTAGAAATGCGCTATCATCTATAGCATAGAACTATTATAGAGTCCTGCAACTAAAAGGCTACACCTAAGCATGGCAATTAACCCAAAAAAACAAACACTCCTGAATAAAAGCGAGTTTCAAAAGCAACAAGCAGCAAAAAAGAAAAAGCAACGTCTATCGCCACAACAAAAAATGCGCCAACAAGCACTTCAACAACAAGCTCTTCAAGCAGCAACCGCAGAGGCACCCGCTAAAAAAGGTGTTAAAAAATTGATATTTATTGGAATACTGGCCGTTATAGCCATTCTTTTCCCTAAGCCACAGCTGATCACCTACAAGAAGCTAGGATTAGTGGCGCAAAGCGTGTATTGGCCAGGTCTTCCTGGTGTAAAACCTGTCCTTTTCGACTCTGTTTTACAACCTATTCCAGCACTTGATAGGGATACACTTTATTTGTGTCAAGATGTGTCTAACCCAGACACATGTCAAAAATATGCAATTATCAAAAAAGAAGGATTCATAGCCGCAATGAAGAATCTAATTTTGGATTAAAAAAACTAATCCGAAAAGAATAAAATTACTCGTTTGTAGTGAATAAAAAAGCGGCGCATAATGGCGCCCCTTTGCAATCATTTATGGAGTTATTTTAAGATCATGACTAACGAGTTTGACTGGTTACTAAATACATTACTGCTAGTACTGGGATTTGGAGCTCTCTTCATCAATCATCGTACATTACTGCGTATAGCTGCCGTTATGGCTTGTAGTTTGCTGTTTGTATTGTTTAGTCTGGATCTTATGAATACTTCGGTGATTTCTAACTTAGGCTTAATATTGATCAACTCTTTTTATCTATTTAAAGTTTTTACAACAGAGCAATACGACGCTAACTAAGACCAAAAATTCCTCCGCCGGAACTCAAACGTTCCGGCAATAAACCATAAATAATATCTATTAAAATTTACTAAATAATTATTCACATACAACCCCCACTTAATGTGTAATTTATTTCCATACCTCTGGCGAGTAGCGAAAAAAGCAGCAATCGCATTGGTAGCTCTATTCAAATGTACCACTGTTAAGCTAGAATCGAGGAAATTGTACTGTACTGGAGAGTTATCATGGCCATGACAGATGAAGAGCTATTTTTAGCTTCCATGGGCGACGTTGTCCCGTTAGCACAAGATAATAAAGCACAACTTCAACGCCACAAAAATCAGCCTAGCGACGCACAGCTTGCTAGACGCGCTGCAGCACAAAAAGAGTTAGATTTTGACCCCAACTTTCTTTCTACGGAATATGTTGATCTTCTCGACCCTCATGACCAACTTGGTTATAAGAAAGATGGCGTTCAAGAAGGGGTCTATAAAAACCTCCGCCTTGGCAAGTATCAAATCGATGCGACCCTTGATTTACACGGCAAAACATTCGTTGAGGCACGCCAATCTCTGTTCGAGTTTGTTACCGATTGCCAAAAGCGTAACATTAGAGTTTTGTTGATCCGCCATGGTATTGGCTTAAAGAGCAAGCCTTTTCCCGCAATACTAAAAAGCTATTGTAATAAGTGGTTGCAAGAAATGCCCCAAGTCCTTGCGTTTCACTCGGCATTGACTTGCCATGGTGGCAGTGGGTCTACCTATACATTATTGAAAAAGAGTGACGAAAAGAAATTAGAAAATAGGGAAATTCACGCCAAAAGATAACGTGAAGCGCTTAAACCTAATTAAAATTGGGGCGTTCTGCCCCAATCTCATTCGCCAAGCTGTAAGAAATGCGCGATGTTACAGGTGTCAACTTGAGCAGCCTGAGCTTGATTAAACCACGCTGATACACCTAACGCGACAACTGAAATAACGACAAAAGAGAGCTTTACACCACCTTGACCGTTTTTCATTGTATTTTCCTGTTTATTATTGTTTTTTTTCTAACATACTGAAACTCACAGCACGTCTCAAGATGTTTTTTTATACAGTAATTTTGTAAACTAGAATTACTCTTACTTACATTTACTTACAAATCAAACAGTTAAATATCTCTGTCTGGCGCAAAGCCCGTAAACTAATTAATTGAGAATAATTCAAACAAAAAATCATCACGTTTCAATCATTTCGTACGGTATGTGCGCTCAATATCCTTTGCTCAAATTGACTTGATTCTCAAGAGGCGTGTCGTCCAAACATGCATGAACGTTCGCTGCAATTTGCGCAACAACAGTATCCATATTGGTTACTGCCGCCACATGCGGTGTCACGGTTACTTTCGAATGAGACCAAAAAGGATGATTGTCAGGTAAGGGCTCTGTTGAGAAAACATCTAATACAGCGCCACCAAGTTCATTATTGTCTAATGCAGCCAGTAGGTCCTGCTCAACCAAGTGCTGACCTCTTGCAACATTTATCACCACACAATTTGCCGGTAACATAGAAAACAACTGAGCGTTAAGTATACCTTTAGTCTGTTGAGTGAGTGGCAGCAAACATACTAAGTAGTCGACCTCAGACAAAAACGTCTCCAATTGTGCTTCCCCAGCATAACACGACACGTTAGGCAGTGCTTTTTGCGAGCGCGACCAGCCCCGTACTGAAAAACCATGACGAACCAATGCTTCAGCTGTCACTGTACCTAATTCCCCAAGGCCAAGTATCCCAATTTCCTTGCCTCCCAATGCACGACGAGGCTTCCAATACCCCTCATTCTGATTTGCCGCATATTCACGATGCCTTAGTTTGTGCGCAAGTACATGAGACAAGACATACTCCGCCATGTCCACACTTAACTGTTGATCGACAATTCTCGCGACAGACACACAGGGTTTTAACCTATCAAGCGCAATACCATCAACACCCGCGCCATAAGATTGAACGACTTTTAGATTGGGTAATTGCTGCCAAAGGTCATCAGGCGCATTCCACGCCAACACAAATTGTACGCGGTTTAAATCTTCACAATGTGGCCACTGCTCAATTTTAACGTCCGGTATTGCATCACTCAGCTTCGCCATTAATTTATCATTGTTTCTTCCAGTCACACAAACCAGTACCGACATACAGTTGTTCTCCTCAATTAATCTTTTCGCGGCTATTATAACGCTGCCTGTGTTTTAGAGGATACCCAGAACATTAAAAACGTATCACCATAAAACTGACATAAGTATGCAACATCAATGTCATAGTTGATTCTTAATCTCTATAAAAAAAGCCGTAGAGAAAATTTATGATCAGTGTCGATAAAGTGATCGAAGCCAACCTACCTCAGCTAGAAAATTCACCAAAAGTTAAAGGGCTCGTTAAAAAGGGACTTGGTTACCTTTTACACGAACAGGAATTTGTTGCATTCGCAGATACTTACCCACACTTGGAAGGGCTTGAATTTGTTGAGCAAGTTTTGGAAGAGCTTGATTTCGACGCACGATTTAAGCCTAAACAAATTGAGCATATTCCAAGTGAGGGCAGTGTTGTCATCGTCGCCAACCATCCAATTGGCTCATTGGACGCGCTGGCATTAATAAAAGTGCTGGCAAAAGCTCGCCCCGACTTAAAGGTAGTCGCAAATAGGATGCTAATGTCTATTACACCTATGCACTCTTTACTACTGCCTGTCGATAATCTTTCTAACGCAAGTAGGAAGCAAGAATTAGCAAACATCCAAAAACATCTAAAAGCAGAGGGAGCACTGCTCATCTTTCCAGCAGGAGAGGTCTCAAGGCTCAGCCCGACGGGCATCAAAGATTGCAAATGGAATAGCGGCTTTTTACGCATGGCTAAAAAGGCAAATTGTCCAATTCTGCCTATTTTTATTAAGGCCAAAAACAGTCCGCTGTTTTATGGCACATCTATGATCTATAAACCCTTGGCCAGCCTGTTATTGGTCAAGGAAATGTTCAAACAAAGACAAAAGTCTCTCGAGTTTGAAATCGGTGCGAGCATTCCCCCTACATCATATCGACTAGATAACCTAAAAGATAAAGAAGTCGTCGCATTGATACGTAAACAGCTGTATCGACTCAACAGTAAAAAGTCGCTGCCGCTCAAAACGCAAACCCCCATTGCAATGCCGGAATGTAAAAAAGAGCTTAAAAAGGCCATAGAACAATGTGAGCGACTCGGCGAAACTGCGGACGGTATGCAAATCTACCTTTACCAGTACCAAGGTAGTTCGGCCATATTTAGAGAACTTGGCCGGTTGAGGGAAATTGCATTTCGCGCAGTAGGAGAAGGCAGCGGTAAACGCAGAGACACCGATAAATATGATATGTACTATCAGCAACTAGTCCTTTGGGATGCCAAACAGCTTGAACTGGTTGGGGCATACCGTCTAGCCAGTGCCCGACAAGTGGTCAAGGAACACGGCGTTAAAGGTCTCTATACAAGTAGCCTGTTTTCTTACAAAGATGACATGCAATCGTACTTTGACCAAGGTTTAGAATTGGGAAGAAGCTTCGTACAGCCAAAATATTGGGGCAGAAAAAGCTTGGATTATCTTTGGTATGGAATTGGTGCGTTTATTAAAAGATATCCAGAACACCGCTATTTATTTGGTCCTGTCAGCCTGTCAAACTCATTGCCAGACAAAGCCAAGGCAATGCTGGTATATCATTATCAGCACTATTTTTCGCAGCTGCCTGAGCTTGCGATGCCAAACAACGAATTTAAATTAAGTCAATCGCAGCTCAGCACTTGCCAAAGCCTCTTCAGTGGTGAAGATGTAAAAGAAGACTTTGCCGAGTTAAAACACATTCTCGCCAATATGGGCGCTCAGGTACCGACGTTATTCAAACAATATACCGAGCTGTGTGAGGAAAATGGTGCAAACTTCTTAAGCTTTAGCATTGACCCAGATTTTAACAATTGTATCGATGGGCTTGTACTAGTTGACTTAACCAAACTAAAAGCTAACAAAGCCAAGCGCTATCTTGGGGAAAACATATATCAGGCTTAAGCCCCGCCAGAGATTGCCACCTCTTGTGTTGTCAGCACAAATTCAACTTGTCGCTGGCAACATAATCTTACGATAAATGTTGCTTGATTCGGAATAAACACCTTGCAAGCGTTTTGCAATTTTTTATACTGGCGCTCGGTCTCCATAAATGAATAAGGCATTTTAAGCGCCTATAATGATTAAATATCTAGTTAATGTCATCATCTTTGTTGTCGTATTGTCTGCTGCGTTCACCTACCAAGAGCTTGGTATGCTTGAGGATGATGGTCGGCAATCGGCTCCATATTTCTCACTTCCGTTAATGAGTGACGAGTCACAGCGATACAACATCAGTCAATTGCAAGGCGAACGCTCGGTTGTCTATTTCTTTGCGCCTTGGTGCAATATTTGCCGCTATAGCATGCCAAACATCGATAAGCTTCATCGACTGGGTAAGGTCAATGCCGTTGCTATCGCGTTAGATTTTCAAAGCATTGAAGAGATTGAAGCATTCAGTAAAGATTTAAACCTCAGCATGCCAATCCTACTGGGAAATAGAAAAACAGCGTCAGATTATAAAGTCAAAGCTTACCCCACCTATTATGTTATGGATCCAGAGCTAAAAATTATCGAACGTTCTATTGGATACTCCAGCGAGCTAGGTATTCGATTACGCTTGTAAAAAAGTGTATAACCTCCACACACTTTATTACCTAAAGCCCAAATAAATAAACGCTTTTATTGCTTAAACTGTCCCGCGAAATCAACTACTACTACTCCAAAGGGACTCGACAATGATTGCACCCACCGCTCTAAAACGCTTTGCCTTATCGCCATTGATGCTGTGCATGGCCATGTCAGCCACTGCACAGTCTCAAGAAAAAGATATGGAGCACATTGAAGTTATTTATAAACGCAGCTCTATAACTTCTGAAATAACCGAAGATACTGAAAAGCTGATTGAAATGCCTGGAGCTATGGGCGACCCATTGCGAGCAGTATATGCTTTACCCGGCGTTGTTGCAGCCGGTGGTTCTATGAGTGAACCCGCCGTAAGAGGCTCATCTCCAAGTGATAATATGTTCGAAGTCGATTTTATGCCCGCAGGCTACATATTCCACGATTTTGGTAGCTCTATTTTCAATCGTCATATTATCCAAGACTTTCAACTATATTCAGCAGGCTATGGCGCCGGGTATAGTAATGCGACAGGTGCTGTATTCGATGTAACGCTACGTAACCCGAAATACCAGCCAATCACAACTACCTTAGACTTCACCATGTTTAATGCTGGTTTTTTTGTTGAGGGTCAAGCAACAGAAAATACCGCATTTTATGTTTCAGGACGAAAGAGTACCTTGCCGCTATTTTTTAGTGAAGGGGAAGAGCTGGAAGATGATGACGGTGAGCCAAATGGTATTATCGTCAATGATGCGCCAGATGATCATGATTACCAAGGCAAGTTTCTTTGGGACATTAACAGCAACAATACGTTGACCTTCAACTTTACTGGCGCTGAGGACTCGGCTGCGGCAGGGTTCAATGAACGCTCTGAATTAGCTCAAAAAACCCCTGAGTTCCAAGGGGATGCTAGATTTATTCGCGAGTTCAATAGCCAAAATATCCTCTGGGACCATTACAATAAAAAGTTTCACTTACGTGTTGGGGTAGGTGCACTAGACCATTCTGGTCGCCTAGAGTACGGTAAGCTAGCGACCAAAACATCGGGCTTTTTTGAACAGGAAAGTGAAAAACAATATACCTATAAAGCAAGACTTAACTACACGCTCAATAACGAAAATAGATTCATCTTTGACGCCGCTTACTTTGATAACGAAACATCATATGAATACGATACCTTTCAATATCTTTGTACCGAGTTAGACCCAGATTGCGACCTTAAAAAAGGTGAACGTATTTCTGGAAAGCGCAGTATTGATGTGGACTCAGGGTTTGTCGGAGTAACTCATGTTTGGCAACCCAATGCGCTATGGCAAACTGAAGTGGGTGTGCAAAGTCAGCACAATCGTTATACAGACGAAACCTTTACTTCTCCCAGAGCTGCTGTGAATTACTTTGTAACACCAAATAGTGTCATCTCTGCGAAGATTGGACGCTACAATCGCATGCAAGATGTAGAGCATATCCTGCCTGAGATTGGCAACCCAAAACTTAAATCACAAGTTGCCACACATAGCACGTTAGGCTTTAGGCAAGAGCTTGAAAATGAATGGTCATGGTCGATAGAAGGTTACTATAAAACCATGGAAGATCTGCCACTGGCAATTGATGATGGTCCAGATGCACACCTGCTTTACAACAACCAAGTAGAAGGCAGGGCGTATGGGGTTGATATTTTAATTAACAAGAACAAAACGGATAACTGGTATGGTTGGGTAGCACTCAGTTATGCAAAAAGTGAGCGTACTGATTTACGCCGTAATATCACTCGTGATTACTACGCTGACACGCCATTGGTTTTCAACGCCGTATTCCACTATGAAATAAATGAACTTTGGCAAGGTGGGTTTAACTTTACGGCCCGAAGTGGTCAAGCTTACACACCCATTGTCGGCGTAAGAGAAAACCCAGATCATGAAGACCGTTTCTTACCTGTCTACGGAGACCCCTTTTCAGAGCGCTTTAAAACCTATCACCGTCTAGATGTGCGTTTTGAGCGAAAAACACAGCTATTTGGGCTAGACGGTAAGTTAATTTTTGAATTAATGAACGCTTATGGTCAAGACAACGTAGCATACATAGATTTAGATTATGACAAAGTGAAATCTGTGAACGATTTATATATCAAAGAAGAAAATGATGATTTTGAAATGAGGCCATCTATTGGCTTTAGTGTCACGTTCTAGATGTAAGATTTAGTCACTGAACTAAGCAAGAGGTGATAGACACCGTCACCTCTTATCTCTCTGACAAACAACCTACTCTCCTAAATAAGGCATGGCGAGCAAGCAATTGCCACTTGCGTTTTTCGCCAACGCCTTGCATGATCTGCACGTTTCAAACCCTGGAGTATTTTCATGCCAAAAGCTTGCGCCTATCACATCCTAGTAAAAACCGAAAAAGAATGCTTAGCGATTAAAGCTAAGTTAGACAAAGGCGGTGATTTCAATAAACTTGCAAAACAACACTCGACTTGTCCTTCGAAAAAACGAGGTGGCGACTTAGGTGAGTTTAATAAAGGCGACATGGTTAAAGCATTTGACGACGTTGTATTTAAAAAACCGCTTTACGAAGTGCATGGTCCTGTTAAAACAAAGTTTGGCTTTCATTTAATTAAGACTGTCTATCGTTCATAACTGTCGAAAACCATACACTCCAATCTAAAAAACAGATTGCGCTAATAGGTTTTAATCAATTTTCATTAAACTTAGTTGCACTATACTTATTGTCATTGCAAATACTAAGAGAGAGTTGAATTATGTTTACTGTTATTTTTGGTCGTGAAGGCTGCCCTTACTGTGTACGTGCAAAAGATCTTGCTACTCGCTTGAAAGACGCGAGAGACGACTTTAACTTTCGCTACGTTGATATTAATAAAGAAGGCGTCAGTAAAGCGGACCTAGAAAAGTCTGCAGGTAAGCCTTGCAACACGGTCCCACAAATCTTTGTCGACCAAGATCACATTGGTGGTTTTGACGATTTTGAGGCTTATGCCAAAGAAAATTTGGGCTTATACCAGTAGGCCCAAAAAAACTTTTGTTTATTTTTTGGCCTATATCAAGCACCTACAAATTTAATGCCAATTTATACAAGCATTTATTTTTTCTTTACTGTACAATGCCGCCTCTTTTAAATTGTTGAGGCGCATTAATGTCAGAACCAGTAACGTTTGAATCTTTAGACCTTTCTCCTGCAATCCTTAAAGCAGTCGAAGAGCTAGGATATCAATCACCTTCTGAGATCCAGGCTCAATGTATACCGTTATTGCTAGAAAGAAAGGACGTGCTGGGACTAGCGCAAACGGGTACGGGCAAGACGGCAGCTTTCGCACTGCCGCTATTAAACAATGTTGACGCATCCGTTAAGCAACCACAAATTTTAGTACTGACTCCGACTCGTGAACTTGCATTGCAAGTTGCAGAGGCATTCGAGCAGTATGCTAAGTACACCAGAGGCGTAGAAGTACTTGCGCTATATGGTGGACAAAGCTATGGCGTGCAATTAAGTGCACTTCGCCGTGGCGCACAGATCATCGTGGCAACTCCGGGGCGTTTAATCGACCATATCAACCGTAAGACCATTGATCTATCAAACCTAAATGCATTGGTATTAGATGAAGCCGATGAAATGCTACGCATGGGCTTTATCGATGATGTTGAAAACATCATGGAAAAAACACCAGAAGAAAAGCAAACATGCCTTTTCTCTGCAACTATGCCTAAGCAGATCCAATCTATTTGTTCTAAGTACTTAGATAACGCAGAGCAAGTAAAAATCACGCCACGTAACTCAACTGTTGACACAATTGAGCAAGTTTACTGGCGTGCAACTACACATAAAAACAAAGCAATCGTACGTTTCTTAGAAGCGGAAGATTACGATGCTTCTATCGTGTTTGTCCGTACTCGTAACGATACTGTTCAGCTTGCTGAGCTTCTTGAGCGAGAAGGTTTCTCTGCTGCACCACTTAATGGTGACATGAACCAACAGGCACGTGAGCGCACGGTTGAAAGACTGAAAAGTGGTTTACTAGATATCGTTATCGCGACAGACGTTGCGGCACGTGGTCTAGATGTTGACCGCCTAAGCCTAGTTATCAACTACGATATCCCACAAGACAGCGAAGCTTATGTTCACCGTATTGGTCGTACTGGCCGTGCTGGTCGTAAAGGTAAAGCAATCTTGTTCGTAAAAGGTAACGAGCGTTACTTACTACGTAACATCATGCGTCATACTCGCTCAGACATCGAGCAAGTAGAGCTTCCAAGTGCAAAAATCGTTGAGCAAAAACGTATTGAAGCACTTCAGAATAAGCTTAGCATGTCACTTGATCACAAAGACATTGAGTTCTTCAGTGAAGTTGCTCAAGGCCTAGGTGAGAAGCTAGAGCTAAGCCAAGAACAACTGGCAGCTGCACTACTTTGCCTAGCACAGCAGCAGTCTCCGCTTAAAGTTGAAGAAATTAAAGTTCAACAACGCGAGCGTCGTGACCGCGACGGTAACCGTGGTGATCGTCGTGATGACAGACGCGGTGAACGTGGTGACAGAAAAGGCCGCCGCAATAGCTCTGCACCTATGGATACTTACCGTATTGAAGTGGGTCGTGAGCATGGTGTTCAAGTTAAGAATATTGTGGGCGCAATTGCGAACGAAGCTGATATTTCAAGCAAGTTTATCGGTGAAATCCGTTTGTTTGATGAGCACAGCACCGTTCAGCTTCCTCAGGATATGCCAGCTGAAACGCTAACTCATTTCCAAGGTGTTCATATTTGTCAACGCCCAATGAAGATGACGAAGAGCACACACCCTGCCGACCAAGCACGTGGTAATGGTGGCAATCGCCGTGAAGGTGGTAGACGTTTTGAAGAACGTGGCGAACGTCGTGATGGTGGCCGTCGCTTTGAAGAGCGTGGTGAACGTCGTGATGGCGGTAAGCGTAGCTTCCGTGACCCTCGTAGCGACAAGCGCCGTGACGGTAACAGAGATGGTAACCGTGATAACCGCCGTAAAAATAGCAACGAGCGTAACGAAATCAACTTCTCTTAAGTTGATTGATGACTAAAAAAAGCCGCTTTAGTTAGCGGCTTTTTTGTTTTCAGAATACGATATAACCATTTATTGTCATCATACGGCCCTCCCCAACCAATCCCTCGGGTCAAAGCGAAAATAACTCACTAATAAATTAAACAGCTCAGGGTTCTCTTGCTTGAGTTCAATTGGTTTCTCAATAAAAGTTTCTGTCAGCACCGCAAAATATTCTGCTTCATTGGTCGCCCCATACTCATGTATCACATGAGGCATATGGTATGCTAACTGCATTTTAAGTTGACTGTAAGCACGCCCTAACACGTCACCCCACCGTTTATAGCTAATTTCTTTTGGCAATTCAGGTGTGCCATTGGTATTCCCAGCTTGCTGGTCGAGTTGATGTGCGAATTCGTGAAACACCAAGTTATGACCATCACCGGGCAAACGATTACCTTCAAGCACGTCGTGCCAGCTCAAAACGAGGGTCCCCCCCGGCCAAGACTCCCCCTGCCTTACTGCAGTGTGGTAACTTACCAGACCTGCACTGTCTTTATTCGTCTGCGGGGCATAATACTGACTTGGGTATAACAGTATTTCTTTCACGTTTGGGTATAGCGGCCATGCTTGATTGATCACTAATAAACAAGCATCCGCTGCTATAATCAAGGCCATCGGTCGTGTCACTGTCAGTCCATCCCGACCCAGTACATTCTTTTCGCCTAAAAACCAGACAATGTGTTTTTCTAGCTTTTCTCTATCTCGGTCAGTCATATTGCGATAAATCGGCATATACTTTAGAAGCACTTTTTTATCAGCGCGTGACAGCGACTGCTGCTGGTATTTTCTTTGCCAAAAATATCTCTTAATGTCGTCTAGGCGCCAATACACCACCACAAACACTACTAAAAAGATAAGTAACATTATATTAATCATACTTGCTCATATACTGTGCTTTTTAATTTAAGTGTGTGCATCTCAGCGCCTTTTCAACAATTTTTTGGTAAAATTCCGAAAAAAGTACCTAGAAATAAAAATCATGTCGCTGCCTATCGAGTCGATAAAAGAACAATTTTTAAACACGATTTCAAAGCAAGATGTTGTGGTCACCGCAGCAACGGGTTCTGGAAAATCCACGCAACTACCAATATGGGCCGCCACTCAGGGCAAAGTACTCGTCGTTGAACCAAGACGTATTGCTTGCACATCACTGGCAGAGTATGTAGCGTCACTCTGCCATACTCCACTGGGCGAGAAAGTCGGTTATGCTATTCGATTTGAAACCATATTTAACGACGATACAAACATCATTTTTGTCACGCCAGGTGTCGCGCTTAGATGGTACTTTGAAGATAAGCTAGCTGCTTTTTCACATGTTGTGCTTGATGAATTTCACGAGCGCAGATGGGATATGGATTTACTACTCGCATTACTCAAACAGCACAGTCAACACCGACTCATACTTACTTCCGCCACTTTAAACGCGGATAGGTTGAGCCGTTATTTGGATGCGCCGGTCCTACACAGCGAAGGCAATATGTACCCCGTAGAAGAAAGTTTTATTGCCAAAGAGCCACGAGTAATGCCTAAAAAAGAGCAGCTCACTGACAGAGTTGTAGCTGCTTGCCAGAGTGCTCAGGCAAAGACGCAAGGCGATATCCTAGTTTTTTTACCCGGTAAAGGGGAAATTTTATCATGCCAGTCTGCACTAAAGTCTCTTGATGCTTTAGTCGTGCCTCTCTATAGCGGGTGCAGTAAATCACAACAGCAGCTGGCGCTAGCTCAGCAACAACAACAGCGCATAATTCTCGCCACGAACGTTGCGGAAACGTCTCTTACCATTCCTAATGTAACATGCGTCATTGATTCAGGTTTAGAAAGACGCACCCACCTTAGAAATGGCAAAACAGTTCTGGGGTTAGACGCCATTGGTCGAGATTCAGCCAAGCAGCGCTTGGGCCGAGCTGGTCGAACACAAGCTGGGTTCTGTATTAGACTTTACGGTCAATACGCGCCACTTATTGAACGCACACCTCCAGAAATACAAAGAGAGGCCCTCACAGAGCTCGTCTTGGCCGCGGGGTGCGCGTCGCAAGGAGTTGACTCACTAGCATTTATTGACCCACTTCCAGACGCCTCTAAAGAACGCGCCCTGAAAATACTCACCCGTATCGGTGCACTAGATACTCAACAAATCGCTACCAAGTTGGGGAATTTACTCTACCCTTTACCGGTTGACGCTGAACTTGGACAGATTATCGCTCAAATGCCTTCTGGCGCGCTTAAACAAGCAGCGATTGATGTTATCTCGGTGATATCAGTGCCCGCTCGTGTTTATCAGCTACCAAATCATCTTGAGCAACTCGAACAGCTCAACACACTGCTGCCGAATGGCTGTGACATAGAGCTCGTAATCGCATTGCTCAGGGGCAAGCTGGACGGTTTGTTACAGATAGAATCAGAGGCGTTAAACGAAGCCAAACAATTTAGTAATCAATTGCGCGAGGCCTTTTCTCTTCCTGATCTAGAGCACGCGGCTAGTTACGATAGAGCAGCACTGATCAATACCATAGCAGCCATAAAACCTGAGTGGGTATTTGTAAAAAGACAAAACCGCCGTGGAGGCTTCGGAAATGGAGAAGTTGAAGTCTCGCCCTCGAACACGTCCAGAGTCACCGAAAACACAGATGCCATGTTGGTATTAGACACCTTTGCTTTAGCCGGGAAAGGCATTAAGCAAGCAATGACCATGGCAACCCTAGCTGCGCCAATACCTTTAAAATCTGTGGCGAGTTTGGGGCTAGCAACCCCCATACTAAGTCACGCATATATGGATGAACGAGGTATACAAATTGAAGCAGATCTTCAGTATGCGGGTGTAACCATTTCTAAACAAACGATGATCGCAGAGGGTGACTACCTGATCGATGCATGTGTCATACTCATAGAGTCCGGCGACTTATTCCCTGGTTTATATGACACTTTGAGCCGCAGCTTTGCGGAACATAAGCTCTACTACCAACATGAGAAAGTCGACATTAACCTGCCATCCGTTAATCTATATATTCATACAAAACTGCGACAACTTGGTATTAATGACGCTGAGGATTTAGAGTTAATCGAAGAATGCGATTTATATTATCAAGAAGTTGAAAGCTGGATATTAGCGCCTTTTATTGAAAAGCACCCTATAAAAGTCACTCTTCCTGAGCTGAAGCTATCTGTAAACTACAACTTTTTATCTAAACGAATCTTAATTGAGTATATATCTGGCGCGAGAAAAGATGCCCCAAAGCGCTGGGAACTGCCAAGTTGGCCGGGGTATAAAATTCAATTTAAAAAAGCAAGCAAAGTTGTTGATATAAAATAATAAATTGTGCATGACACAACTTCCAAGCAGCTTAACTTTTTAAACTAGTCACTCTCTTACTATGCCATATTGAGCTGCTTGTATATTTCATTAAACACAACCAGCTCAAAGAAAAAACTGAAAGAATAAAAAGCGAGAATAACACCTTATATTAAGGCAAGCATAGCGCCTTTTAACCCAACCGAGCCTTCGATTACTTATATAAAATCACATTGAGCATTGAAAGCTAGTTA
Source organism: Pseudoalteromonas luteoviolacea S2607 (assembly GCF_001625575.1). Classification (GTDB taxonomy): domain Bacteria; phylum Pseudomonadota; class Gammaproteobacteria; order Enterobacterales; family Alteromonadaceae; genus Pseudoalteromonas; species Pseudoalteromonas luteoviolacea_E. The sequence goes on along the minus strand of NZ_AUXV01000007.1, from coordinate 117,689 downwards.
ATGTAGAAAGGTTATAATGGCCCTCTAACTTTTGGTACTTCCTTCTTAATAATAAAAGCCATTACTCGTCATTTTGAAGTAACGAAGTAGTGTAGACAAAAGCAAAAACGAAAAAACCGGACTAGTGTCCGGTTTTGAATTTTCAAAAGACTTTTATCTTACGATTAGAACTTAGTTTCGAAGTTCAGGAAGTAAGAACGACCTTCGATGTCATACGCACGTGAGTTTGTATTTGCAGTCGTCATAGAGCTCACACCACGAGGAAGTAGAGGTGGCTTCTTGTCGAATACGTTGTTGATACCAAAAGTGAATTTAGTATCGTCAAACAGGCTATAACCGATTGATGCATCGTGATACATCACTGAATCGATGTTGTGGTATGCATCTGGTAGACGCTGTGTTTGGTTAGTATCAACTACAGAGTGCCAGTAACGTGCTCTCCAACGTGCATTGATATCTTCGTAGCCGTACGTTAGGTTAAGGTTGAAACGATGCTTAGGAGTTTCAACTTCACCAACACTCTCTTCAGCCGCACCAGTTGTTTGGCTAGTTGTAGTCCACTTGTCAGTGTAAGTGTAGATAAGCGCTGAGCCGAATGTACCGTAATCAGTGTCAACACGGTAATCGATTTCTAAGTCAACACCAGAAACTTCGATTGTATTTTCGTTTGTAGATGAAGTGTGAACGTCAGTAAGTGCACCTGTGTTCGGGTTACGAACGTATGCGCCGTTACATCCAACTGTGAAATCAGTGCTTTCGTAACAACGAGTGATAACTGTTGTTCTTGTTAGCTGAGTGATTGCATCTTCAATCTTCACGTCAAAGTAGTCAACAGTGAATGCTAGCTCGTCAGTTGCCTGCCAAACAGCACCGATACTGAACGTATCAGCTGTTTCTTCTTTTACGTCTTCAGAACCACCTAAAGTACCACCGATACCTTGAGTTTCGAAAAGCGTTAGTTCAAAAATACCTTGCTCTTGAACACGTGCTGCAACTGCTGGATCTTTCATACAGTTAGCTGCTACTGTCGCGTTATCAAGACCAGTGCCGTCCGCTTTAAGGCCGTCACAAGGCGCTGTTACTGAAGCAAAAGTTTCACCACGACCACCATATAGGTCAGCAACGTTAGGAGTACGTACCGCTGTCGCATATGAAGTACGTAGCATTAATGTATCAGTTGCACGGTACTCAGCACCGATGTTGTAAGTGAACGTATCACCTACTACAGAGTGGTCAGAAGCACGAGCTGCTAAGTCAATACGTACATTTTCTAGTACTGGTAAGCTGAATTCTACAAATACGTCAGTTGCTGAGAAGCTACCAGACGTAGGTGCCGCTTTGTTAGTCGTAGCTGCACCAACCTGCGCAAGGTCACCTGGTTGTGCTACACCTTTTTCATAGCGGTATTCAACACCAGCAGCCATTGCTAGTAGACCACCGTCAAATTCATACGGTAGCTCACCAGAGATTACTGATGAAACAACAGACTGTTCAACTTTACCGTAAACTTTAGCAGGAGAAGTTACATACGCTAACGCTTCAGGAGTTACAGTGTTCGCACCAAATAGGTTTAGAGGTACACAACCTTGTAGGCGAGCTTGCTCATCTTTACAACGAATAACGCCATCTACTTCTTCAGCATCTAAAGCAAAACGAGCGCGCTCAACGTTCATTTGACCGCCATTTTGCTGTGTTTGCGTTGTTTGACCGTAAGTCGCGTATGTATCTAGTGCCCAGTTACCATCGATGTCCCAATTGAAACCTGTAGCAACACGAGTCGTGTCACGCTCTAGGCTTGTATCACGAGGACCGAATTCGAATAAACGACGTACAAATAATGTTTCGTTTAGGTTTTCCACGCCATCTGCACGTAGGTTAGTACGAAGAAGATCTGGGATAAGCGGTGAGTCAATGCTCATACCTAAAGTTTGGCTACCTACGTCAGTTTTCCAAACGTCAGAACTGATGTTCATTGGTACCGGCTCAATTGTTGAACCATCAGTTGCAGCGTTGTTCCACTGGAATTCAGCAAATGCAGTCACATTGTCAGAAACTTCAATGTTTAAGCTACCAGAGATGTACTTACGCTCGATAGGAGTTGCTAACTGACGGAACTCAGAACGGTTGAATGAGTTTTGCGCGTGGTTATACGGCGTACCATCACCATTGTAGCTAGTACGGATAGCCTTGCCTTCATCATCAGTCAACTTAGAGTGCTGAATACGAGCACCCGGTGGGTAGCTTGAGTTTGAAACTACAATACCGTCATCTGTTGCTGCAATATCACGAGCAGAGAAAGAACGGTCTACAGCTTTAATACCTTTATCCGTATCATAACCCATTGAAATCCAAGCGTTACCTGAATCCCAAGTGTTACCTAGAGTAACGTTTAAGCTGTGCTTTTCACGGTCACCACGGTCAGAAAGACCTGTTTGACCTGATACTTCTACACCTTCAATATCATCACGTAAGATGATGTTTACAACACCAGCTACAGCATCAGAACCGTAGATAGCTGAAGATGCACTTTTAAGGACGTCAATACGCTCAATTAAGCGAGCTGGGATCGCGTTCAAGTCAACTGCATAACCAGCTGATGGGATCATACCAGATACGAAACGACGGCCGTTTACTAGAATAAGTGTACGCTCTTCACTCAAACCACGAAGTTCAGTAGTGTTCAAACCAACTGAAGTCGTTGTGAATGCAGAAGACGTTTGGTCAGAACCCGCAAGTGCAATTGGTGAACGAGAAAGAATGTCTTGGATGTTCAGAGTACCAGTTTCACCGATCTCTGCTTTACCGATTGTAGTTACTGGAACAGCAGTCTCTAAATCAGTTCTTTTGATACGTGAACCAGTTACTTCGATGCGCTCTACTTTATCTGCGCCTTCTTCGCCTGCTGCCATAACTTGGCCAGCGAAAGTTGCTGACGATGCAGCACCAAATGCGATCGCTAAGCGAACCGCTTTTGAAACTCTATTGTTTAACATTTGTTTTCTCCCTGGAGCTTTTTGCAAAGCTTTTATTTTATTTTTTACTTCAATATAAGGTTAAGCAGGTTGCTTTTATGTGTACCCCATATGAAACAACGCGGGTATAGTAACCACAAAGTAAATACCCATGCAAGTTTGTGAAATGGAATTGAAACAAACAAAAGTTGCATTTTACACAATTATCAATTGAACAAAATTAATACTAATAAACAAACGTTTATGTGGCTTATCGACACTATACATTCGTGCAGAATCGTACTAACCAGGCCAGCTTAGACTGACCAATCTCTCATTCATACAAGCAATACACAGAGATATAACCCGTTCCAAAAAACAAGCCAAACCCCATATAAAACAAAGACCGCCCACCGAAATCTTTTACATGAATGATGTAGAAAAATTCACTTTCGCCCAAAGAGGTAGGCGATACTTTTTGAATAGTTTGATGACAATTGAATAAATAGCATACGCCAGTTTCACGTAAAAACAGCGGTGTAAAAGGTTTGCCAACCAATCACACAAAGAAAACACCATACACAATTTATAAACAAAAAAGTTGACAAAAAAGAAATAAAACAAAGAAAAAAAAACCCCACTTGTGTGGGGTTTTTAGTCAGTCTTTAATTAAAAAAGTATGCTGTGTTACAGTAGCTAACGTTAATGTACAAATTTCAGGTACCGTACTTACATACTCATAATGAATTTCGAATTTTTCTTACTAAGAACTCAAAAATCGACTTATAAATTCAAGCCTTGAGTAAGTAATCTCAAAGCTTGAACCTTAGGCTAGATTAGAATGTGTAATCAGCTTGTAAGTAGAATGAACGACCGTATGCATCTGCATAACGTGGGTCATAACCAACTTGGTGACCTGCCGCAGCATTAAGCGTGAACGGAGGCTCTTTATCAAATAGGTTCTTGATACCGAAACCGATGTTTGCGTTATCACCCCAAGCATACGCTAGACGGTAATCGAAAGTCATGTAAACAGGAACATGCTTCTGGATTACACTACCATCAACAGCCTCGTTCCAATCATCAGCTTGAGCAACATAGAAGCTTGTGCTTGCTGGTGCATCAGTGTAACCACTACGAGCCTTGATGTTGAAGCTGTGAGTGAAGTCACCGTGCGTGAACGTGTTGTTGAAGTTTACGATGTTACGGAAAGTAACAGCTTCGTTTGTACCAACTTGACCTAGGCTTGTATCCCAGATGTTGTCACTACCTACACGTAGGCTTTCGCTCTCAATCATATAAGTACCCATTAACTGAGACTTAAGCGTACCGAAAGAGAATTCAGTCGTAAAATCAAAGTGCCAATCGATACCTGAGTTTCTAGATTCACCAACGTTATCAGCAGCCTGAATGATAGCAACAACAGTGTCACCTGTACCTGGATCTACCTTAGTAGTGAACCACTCAGCATAAGTTACTGGGTCGCCGAAGATCTGGTTTTGAGTTAGACGAGTAACCTGGTTTTCCATCTGTACATTCCAGTAGTCCATACCGAAACTTGTACCTTGGTCGCCAGACCATACGAAACCGTAAGTATATTGCTTAGAAGTTTCTGGCTGAAGATCCGCGTTACCTTCACGATATACATCATATTGAAGTTTGTCTGTGTAGCAGAATTGAGCGATCTCTTGTCTCAAACCTTCTGGACACTCATATGCTGATGCAGTTACACCAAACTCTAAACGAGGTGCAGCGATTTGACGCATTGTTGCAGCTTTAAAACCAGTACCGTAAGAAGCACGTAATAGTAGCTCATCAGTTGGACGGTATGAAACGCTCAACTTATAAGTTGTGTCGTCAACGCTTTGGTTAACTGTTTGGTTACCTGTACGCTTTGAATCAGTGATTTCACCAATTTCGTCATAACGTAGTGAACCTGTAACTTCTAAGTTCTCTAGTACTGGAACTACTACTTCAACGAATGCACCGTAGCTGTCACGCTCTAAGTCAAACTCAGTACCAGCCGACTCAAAAAGAACAACTTCGTCGTTTTGACCTTTACCATTTGTTAGTGAGTAGCTTGATTTACGGTAATCCCAACCCGCAGCCATGTACACAGTACCTGCGTCAAGCTCTGCGATTGGACCAGACACTTTACCATCTACAGCGAATAGATCAGTATCTGTTGTTTCCCAGTTGCCGCTAAACATTGTGTTTCTAACCGCTGCATTTTGCTCGTCAGTCAAGCTTGCAGGGTCTGCGAAGATATCTACTGCACCAGAAGTTACAAGCGCCATGAATTCTTCTTCAAGTGGGTAACCAGTAATACGGTTTTGCTCACGCTCAGCACCTGAACTTGTGATTGCAAAATCATAGTTCCATTCGCCGAAATCACCGCGTACACCAGCAACGATATGGTTAGTCGTTGTGCTCCACTCATCAGTACGGTTACCGCCAGGAAGTACACGCCAACGTGCAGCAACTCTAGTCATATCCGCTTTAACGTTCTCTGGTAGATACTTAGTAACATTTTCTTGCACTAGAGCTGAATCGGCATCAAGTGAGAAAGTACCTGTTGGGTATGGTGCAATACGAGTTGTCATTTCAAACTTTGAAGCAGACGCCGTTACATATGCTTCTGTTTCGTCGTTGATTGCGAAAGTACCTTGTAAGAAACCGTTTACACGCTCGCTTTCCGGCTGGATTTCAAGTGTACTTGTGTAGTCGAATTGACATGCATTACCAGAAGGTGCACTTGTTGCGTGACAGTCACCATTTGCTTCTCTATAAGGGTTTAGAGAATAAGTAGCAGTAACGTTTTTGCCCGCGTCATTAAGAACAAGGTTACCATCTTCATCACGAGTATTATAAGTAACGTATGCGTTACCTGGAATTGCGTTTGAAGAACCCGCAATAGCAATTAGGTTTTGACCAGCATGCTCGAATTCAACAAAGCCAGTTTTTGCAAAGTCACGGTCAACTGAGCGAAGGTTATCTTGTTGGTCATAGCTTAAACTTGCCATGATGTTGAAACCATCTGAGCTCAAATCACCAAAACCACCTGTGAAAGAAAAGTTCGAGCTAGAAGTATCTTTTGGCTTGTCATGACGAGCTGTGATAGTGAAGTCTGTCACGTCATCTTTGAGGATGAAGTTAACAACACCCGCAATTGCGTCAGAACCATATAGTGCAGACGCACCATCTTTTAGAATTTCAACACGCTTGATAGCTGCAAGCGGGATTGAGTTAATGTCGATACTTGAACCTGAGTCTGAAGAAGCCATACGGCGGCCATTGATAAGTACAAGTGTGTACTCAGCGCCCAAGTCACGAAGTGAAGCAGTTTGGATACCACCACCGCCACCACCTACAGATTCACCTGCAGCAGTGAAGCCCTGCATTGACGGGATGTTTGCGATAAGGTCAGGTACAGACGTTACACCTGACTTTGCAATATCAGCAGAGTCAATAACGTCTACTGGCAAAGCACCTTCAAGGTCTGTACGTTTGATAGCAGAACCTGTGATTTCAATACGCTCTACTTCTTGCGTATCTGCTTCTTCTGCAACAGTAACAGCAGAAGCTGATACCGCACCTAAAGCCAATGCTAGACGCACAGCCTTGGTTACTTGATTGTTTAACATTTGAATCTCCCTGGACCACATTTGTGTGGTTATAATTATTTAATTGGTGTAAACCAAATCTTTATTGTTGCGCTTGCAGCAACATGGTGCAGGAATACTAAACAATCCAAACCCGAAGCGTCAACAATTTTATTTCATATATCATTGCAAAAATAAACATAAACTAACAACATCAGTTACATTGGGTACACATATAAAACATTAACCCCCTGTTTTTAATTGAGATATTTTAGGTTAGCTCAAATTCTCAGAATATCCAGAATAATTACAAAAACAATACACCCAGATAACTAGATCAAAAAACACAATAATAACCCAAAACCACCCGTACCCAATTAACAAACTGTGTACAATTAAAAAATAACCTCTTATAAAACAGTTAGATAAAAATAAAACAAGGTAAAAACCCATAGGTTATCCCTTTGTTAACAGTCAACTTTAGATAAAATAAAGTAAACACAACAAGGTAAATCAGAATCCAGTTTACATAATGGATACAGAATAAACCTTTACTTGATCTTTTACCTATTTAAGAAACAAAAAGATGCACACTGATTAAATTGAATTTATGCAACAGTTGAATCTAGCCTAAAGTAAGGCAATACATTTGGCGTATAGATGGAATTGATGTGTGAGACAAAACTATTGGAGATAGGGATAATCAAAAAAAGCCTCGAATTAATTCGAGGCTTTTACGTGTTTAATTTCTAGATTAGAAACTGATACTGTAACCTGCGAAGATCTCTCTTCCGATATGGCCGGTGTTATACATTGCGTCATCCACCCACTTACCGTTCTCATCAAATAGTACATCTTTGTCGAATAAGTTACGCGCGCCTAAAGTGAATGTACCGTAAGTCTCAGTGTAGAACTTCATGTTCAGGTTGTGAGTCACATACGTTGGCAAGTTACCCGTGTACACAATGTAAGGGTTGTCATTTGCATCAACCTGTACAACGTCATTTTCGTACGTGTTTGAAATAATGTCAGTCGTCCAGTTCAATGAGAAATTATCTAAAGAGTAATTAACTGTGAATTGTGAACGCCAATCAGGTTGTTGTGGTCCACCTTTCTGATCGCTAGTTGGACCAGAGAAGTAAACATCTTCACCAACTTCTGTTAGAAGAGTCGTTACGCTCTTAAACTTAAACTCACCAAAGTGTGTGTCTAGCTTGTATGACAAATCAATATCAAAGCCTTTGCGTGACATAAATGAACCATTCGCAGACTGAGTATAAGATTTACCAGCAATAGAACCATTTGAACCACGGCTTAAGCTCACATCAGGGAACTTTGCATAAATCTCATCAAGACGATTGCCATTCTCCAAGTGAACTAAATCTTGGATAGTGATCAGTGAAATTACGTTGTCCACCTCTAGTTCAAAGTAATCCACTTTGATAGAAACGTCTTCAAGGCCAGAGTAAACAACACCTAAGTTGATATATGTAGACTCTTCAGGGCCTAGATCTGGGTTGCTCTGCCTAACTTCTTTGAATGAGCTCGTAGGGCATTTCGCATACGCTTGAGCAATTTGTGATTGCGTTGCATTTGCACCAAGCTGATTACGACATGCAACATAGTCCGTTGTAGTCGGGCTACCTTCAGAGTCAGCACCGTATAGCTCTTTTAGCGTCGGAGCACGGAAACCTTCAGAGTATGAACCACGTACTAATAGGTCATCCATTGGGCGGTATTCGACCTTAATGCTTGGATTACCAACGCTACCAAAGTCACTGTAGTCATCGTAACGATATGCTGCGCTTACAATTAGGTTATCTAGGACTGGGAGTGCTACTTCGTAAAACAATGCAGACACATCACGCTCACCGTGGCCAGAACCACCTGCATTACCGCCGATCAAGCCTGCGTCATTTTGTGCATCATACTTTGAAGATAAGATCTCTTCAAAATATTCACCACCCACATAGTGGCTGATCATACCGCCTGGCAATTCACCAAACTCAAAACCTAGGCCTGCAAAGAAGTGATCCAGTTCACTTTGGTTCTCAGCATACGTTGTTGCACGCATGTTGTTGATACCTTCCTCTGAACCCATATCAATTTCATTTAGCTCATTGTATGCAAGACCAGCATAACTTAGGTAATAGCGACCAGCAGTGCGGTAGTCTAATCTTGCTTTATGGTAAGACACCTCCCACTCAGCCGTGTCACCAGCCATACCCTTAAGACCAATTAGTAGGTCTTGTTGATAATCTGTCACTTCACCGTCACGATTACCCAGTTGGTACCAACGGAATTGACCATTTACTACGTCATTAGTTGGGTTGTGCTCGTTGTCAGCAGCCATGTTTTCCCACTCAGCTGCTGGCGGTGCGTAACGGCCAAAAGAATCGTTACGGCTAAACATACCGCGTGCATACAATTCGATGTCATCGGTTAATTCGTACGTAAGGCTCGTCATGATTGAATCACGCTTTGTAGAAGCCATGTTTGCCGATACATCTGCAAATGCATAACCACATACTTCACCTTTACCAATACCACCTAAAGCACTACCTTGATCTAGCTTACCAACAAACCCAGGTACATTTTTAGATAGCTCATCACACTTAGGTGAAGCTAAATAGTTACCATCTTTACCTTGAACCGTTGCACCAAAATAACTAATGCCCGTTGTTTCGTTGTAAATTGAGATTACACCGTCGTTGTTTGAGTCTTCCATCGTCGCAGATGTGTATGAACGGTCACGGTCGAAGATTGCACGACGCTCCTGGTGGTCATAAACAAACGTAATATTACCTTTGTCCGAGCTCACACCAAATGACATAGACATTTGTTTCGTCTCGCCACCATCAGCCTCTGGGCGGCCAACTTGAATATCGAATGCAGCACCTTCAAAATCTTTTTTCAAGATTACATTGATAACACCAGCAATTGCATCAGAACCATAAATTGCAGATGCACCATCTTTTAAAATCTCGATACGCTCTACTGCCGCCATCGGGATAGAGCTAAGGTTTGCACCACCTGCATTAAGTGATGGAGAACCACCTAAACGTTTACCGTCTACTAGTACCAGCGTACGGCCAGCACCAGCGCCTAATAGGCTCACAGTGCTTTGTGACTGCCCACTGCTACCAGAAGTTGGGGCAACTGAACCAAAGCTATTTGAAGTAACGCTCTGCAGCGCCTCTGCTACAGATACGCGACCTTGGCTCTCAAATTCAGCTGTCGAGATAACCTCAACAGGGCTTGCGCCTTCCATGTCAACACGCTTGATGCGTGAACCGGTAATTTCGATACGTTCTACTTTTTCAGCGCCTTCTTCAGCCATCGCTACATTCGCGACAGCAGCAGAAGAAGCTGCACCAAATGCCAATGCAATACGCACAGCTTTAGTAACTTTAGTGTTCAACATGTGATTCTCCCTGGGCTTACTACAGTTGGTAAGCTTGAGTTTTATAAGTCTTTATATCTGGCTCTAATGGCCTGATTTGAAAATTCGCGGAGGATACTAATCGGGAGGCATGTTAAGCGTCAAACTTGATACAGTTAACACTCACTTACACAGAGTAAACATACAAAACCCCATTATTTAAAGGCTTTAAAACGTAAATAAACACTTACTTCAAAATAATGAAATAAATTAATTAATTTCACAGTTAGCAAGTTCACTATTTAGGCGCAAAAAACTAAAGCTGAAGAAATCAACAGCTAGAAAGGTTAAAAAAAATATTTTTTCTTTTTGTCTAAGTGCCTAAAATTTATCCAAGCCCACTAAATTAATACATTTTCTTTGCATTGCAGGGAGGGAGATTTACAAGATGATAATCGGCATTTTGAACACTGACTAAGTGCTGAACAGTTAATTCGTGAATATTACAAAGCGATAAACAATCTTTTTCAGAGGTTTACAAGTCCAATGAACGCTGCCCAGCCAAATTGATGGCATTTTCATCTATTTCGGGCAGCATTTTGTATATAGGCAGTATTTGCTTCTCTATATAATGTGTGTAATCGAGATATGTCATGCTATTAATAAACAGCTTAGGACCGGTGCCACTAATATAGTAAGCAACTTGGCTCCCCTTCCCTAAACCTGAAACAATTCCTTGTTGCGTTGCCTCTTTAGCCGCTCTGACGTGAGGGGGAATATTCTTAACGTATGATTCCAAGGATTTCCCCAGCCGCTTTTTGTAGATTAGCTTTTCATCTACCTGACCAGAGATTATTTGGTTGATATAGTCTTCCGTTACTTCCACTACATTCTTTCCATCAAATAAAGCCCGTATCACCGCTTGCTGATACTCCTTGGCTATTTGTGTCCAATCGCTGCGTACTGTTTCCATCCCTTTAAACACCAGCTCTTGCGAACCTGCTTTTTCTATTTGCCCAACGTAGCGCTTCTTAGATCCTGTCTCTTGCCCACGAATCGTCGGCATAAAAAACGGGTTATAGTGCGTTTCGAATTCAATTTCTAAATAGCTCTCCAGTTGATATTCATCAAGGATAAGCTTGGACCAGCGCTGATTGATATCTTGCATCAGCTTCGCACCCAATTGTTTACACTCAACCTGTGATAAATGGTCTGCAACTTTTACAAAGGTAGAGTCCGTATCCCCATAAATAACCTCATAGCCCATCTCTTCTATCCAGCGTCGAGTTGTCTGCATGATTTCATGGCCTCGCATCGTAATTGAGCTCGATAATCTCGGATCATAAAACCGACATCCTTTGGACCCCAATACGCCATATAAGCTATTCATGATGATCTTAATGGCTTGTTGTAACATCTGCTCACCCTGTAGCTTCGCTTGCTGCCTTTCATCGGCAAGTTTTGCTACTAACCTAGGAAGGTGGTGTAACTCTCGAGAGAATTTCCCTTTATTAAATCCAGGAATGGCTTTTTCTGGCGCTTGCTCCCCCTCAATCAACCCCATTGGGTCAATACAAAATGAACGGATTATAGACGGGTAAAGACTTTTAAAATCGAGCACCAATACATTCTTGTATAGCCCAGGTTTTGAGTCCATCACATACCCACCTGGGCTATCAAAGTTTAGCCCGTGTTCACCTAGATTTGGGGCTATGTATCCACTGCGATGCAGTAAAGGTAAATACAGGTTGGTAAATGCAGCAACAGAGCCTCCCATTCTCTCCAACTCAAGCCCCGTCAATTTAGTTCGCGCGATTGCAAACTCCAATAACGACAGCTTGCAAAAGATATCCCAAACTAGCACGCAGTCCTGCAAGTTATAATTGGCTAGTGACACCTTATCTTCATGGAATTGGCGTACTATTTCTTCCAATCGGTCATCTTGACCAATCAATTTGGTGCGACCAAGTACTTCATGCGCGATAAAGCTCAATTTAAACGTTTCGAAGTGGTAAGTTGCATTTTTCATGGTATCGATGCCGTCAATGACCACACGACCTGGGATGAGTACACGGGTAAAGTGACCACTGGAAACCAGCATGGCTTTACCGTCTCTACCAATATTAAGGGCGACACCGAGTGCCTGCGCTCGCTCGTGCAGTACGACACAGTCAAACTCTATAACATTCCAACCAATCAGCACATCTGGGTTAAGTCGGTTTATTTCTTCGCACAAAGTATTGAGTAAGGCTATTTCGTCTTTAACCCAAATGATTTCCATATCACTGGATTGCGCCTCACCAATCATAATCACTAAGCGCTGCGCTTGTGTGACTATGCCCACCGAGAATAAAATGCCATCTCCACTGCACTCAATGTCAAAAGACAACATCTTAAAGTGCGGCATAAATGCATCATTGGCTTTAAGCTTGGCATGGTTTAGCTCGGTGTATCCTAATTTTTGATTTGGCTCACCGGTTACCCAAACACCGCCTTTGATATAACGCTCCATCAAATAACGATCAGCGTGGCGAATATCCTCTTCATATATAGGGAGTACTTTGTCCAAAGCTTCTTTGGCACGGTAGAAACCGCTCAGGTGAGAAAAGTACACCCCTGTCATTGGCGATTGATCGAAGTGTTTAAGTGGCAAAGATGACATGCTATATTCACCTTCAAGCAGCTCTAATGCGTGCTTGGCCTTTGCAATATCTGCCGTTTTAATAAAAAACACACACCGCTCATTATCAACAAACGCTTTGACAACCCCTTGCTCAGTTTTTAGCCAATAACATAAACGCAACCGCCCTCGATGAGACACTTGCTGCCTTGATAAAATAAAGCCCTGATATACTGCTTGTGCCAAATGTGAACCCCGCCTAAAATACACCCCTGTAATTATATCCATACTTTTTTGCTTAGGCGATCCACATGTTGTCAGACTCATTAAAAAAAACCGTACGTCATGCCCATCAGAACATCGCCAATCAATTGGAAGACTATCGCCCGCGTAGCAGCCAAAATTACCTAGTCGCAGAAATCGCCAAAACGCTCGCTGGTGAATATCATAAGTCTCAGCGTATTTGTGTCATAGAAGCCGGTACTGGTACCGGTAAATCTTTAGCCTACTGCCTCGGCGCGCTTCCTTTGGCCCTCGCAAAAAAGAAAAAGCTCGTTATCTCGACCGCCACGGTTGCACTGCAAGAGCAGCTTATAGAAAAAGAGCTACCTTTCTTTAAAGAACACAGCGGGATCGACTTTAAGTTTGATTTAGTAAAAGGCAGACAAAGATACATTTGTGTGCAAAAGTTGATGGCGGCTGTCAATGAAGATGACACACAACTCTCTTTGGTACCTACCACCACTTCCCCCCTCTCTGATATGGAGCAAAAGTGCTTGAGAGAGCTTGCAAATGCCTATCAAAACAAACAGTGGGCAGGAGACAGAGATAGTTGGGAAGACACAATTCCCGACAAAGTTTGGAACTTAATTGCCTGTGACAAACACGCGTGCCAACGGCAAATGAAATCTCATCATTTATGTCCATTTCATTTAGCACGGCAAAAGATTCAACAAATGGACGTGTTAGTCATTAACCATGCTTTGTTGCTTGCCGATTTAGAGTTAGGTGGTGGAACTATCTTACCGGAGCCAGAAGAAACGTTTTATGTCATAGATGAAGCCCATCATCTACCACACATTACGCGAGACTTTTCTTCAGCTGCTGCAACAATAAAAGGCACAATTGAGTGGCTTGAGAAGCTGCTTAAATTCAGCGGTAGGATGGCTGGCGCCATTGTCTCTCAAAAAGCCATTGGACAAAACTTTAAGCTCAATGATGCGGCTAATGACGTCAGCAAGCTATTAAAATCTGTACGTGATAGTTTAGACCAAGCTGACTTTAAGTATAACGACGATGACACCTACCGATTCATTAACGGAGAAGTGCCTGAGTCACTGACAACACAAGCCAAAGATATTGCAGATGCGACCTTAGATGCCTTAAGAGCACTGAATAAAATGCATGATGCATTAACAACTGACGTATCAGATGGAGATGTGCAGGCGTTTTTAGCAGATCCATTTCTCGTTGAAAGTGGTCAATATATTAATCGCTTAGAGCAACTGAACAAACTGTGGTTTAGCTATGCAGCCAAGGGGGAAAGTACCCCTCATGCTCGGTGGATAAAGCGGATGGAATATAAGCATCACCATGATCACTTACTTTGTGATTGCCCCATTGAGGTTGGGTTTTATCTCAAAGATAAACTTTGGCGAGAGTGCGCAGGCGCAGTGTTGTGTTCTGCAACCCTGACAGCGCTCGGTAGTTTCGATCACTTTTCCAAAGAAAGTGGGTTAGCCAGTGAACCAGGCGTAAAATTTATCAAAGCGGACTCCCCATTTGATTACGACAAACAGGCAACCTTGCATATTCCAAAAACAAAAGTAGAGCCAACTGATAAAGCCTTTAGTGATTTCCTAGCCGATGCATTGCCGACTTATCTAGATAAAAATAAGGCAAACTTAGTGCTCTTTGCTTCTTATTGGCAAATGGGCCATGTTGTTACTGCGCTTAGGAAGAAAAAGCTCAACATTTTGGTGCAAGGAGAAATGTCTCGAGAAGCCTTACTCACTCGTCACAAAGCCGCGGTAGACTTAGGAGCAGGTAGCATTTTATTTGGAACGCAAAGCCTTTCGGAAGGACTTGACCTACCTGGAAAATATCTCGAAAACTTGGTGATCACCAAAATTCCTTTTGCCGTTCCGACTTCTCCTGTCGAAGAGGCGCAAGCTGAATTTATTCAATCAAAAGGCGGAAATCCATTTTTATCTATCACTGTGCCAGATGCAGCAAAGAAATTAGTGCAAAGCTGTGGTAGACTGCTGCGCAAAGAAACTGACTCTGGTCGCATCACGATACTTGATAGGCGCCTGATAACAAAACGTTACGGTAAAGCCATGCTTGACACGCTGCCACCCTTTGCAAGGCAAATAGACTGATAAATGCTTGAACTCGCTTTTGATCCGCTTACTTGGGCACTTTTATGTGCAGTCGCTTTAGCCGCTGGCTTTATTGATGCTGTCGCAGGTGGCGGTGGTATGTTGACCGTACCCGCTTTACTAACTGCTGGACTGCCTCCCCATGTGACTTTAGGTACCAATAAGCTAGCTGCAAGCTTTGGCTCATTAACCGCAAGCTTTACTTATTATAAAAAGCAGCTGTTTAACCCTCGGTTTTGGGCCGCATCGACCTTAGCGACAGCCATCGGTGCGCTCTTAGGCACATTACTTGTAGACAAGCTGAGTATCGAATTTCTTAACAAATTACTGCCCGTCATCATTATTATGGTGGCGCTATACAGCTTATTTGGTAGCTTAAGCAAAACAGAACACCACACCCTGCCCGAAAAAACCAAAATGCTTAAGGTAAAACAGTGGTTGCAAGGCCTCTCATTAGGTTTTTTTGATGGATTAGCAGGCCCTGGCACCGGCACTTTTTGGACGGCCTCCAATAGCTTGCTCTACAAAATGAGTTTGTTGCTCAATTGCGGTTTGGCCCGCTCTATGAATTTTATCTCTAACTTCATTTCACTCATTACTTTTGTCGCACTTGGCCATGTGAACTTTTTGCTGGGCATTACGATGGGGGCGTTTTTAATGTTAGGGGCTTGGATCGGTGCACATTCAGCGATAAAGTTTGGTAATAAGCTAATAAAACCCATATTTAACACTGTGGTGATTCTGTTAGCGGGCAAACTCATTTTTGAGGCATATGTTGCATGAATCAAGCTTTTCTCAAGCTCAAAAATAAGCTCGAACAGTTAGCGACGCAAGCAGCTCAGTTTGACAATGCTAAATGGTTTGACAAAAATCGCTATATTCAAAATCAACCCAGCTTGTTCGACAGCCATCTCTTCCATACCAAAAGCTTACTATTAGCAGACTATGTGGAAGAAATACAAACAGCGTTAAAAAACTTACCGCCTGAACAAAACCGCCATGCTTACCAGTTTGCTGTTGAGCAAGTTGGGGAGCAAATGCAAGCGGTAATTAAAGTACTTAAATCAACCCCTGTTTGGGCAAAAGAGAACAAGCTTAATATACCTAAAAAAGCCAAGGTTTATCGCAAAGCCGTACAGCGCATCATGCAATCTTCCCACGAGCTGTATCAAGAACTCTCGCAAAATCATGAATTCGAGAGGCGCTTGCAAGAAATGATCGATATTCGCAAATCCCAACTAGATGGCGCGGACGCAGAAAAAAATGCGCAACTAAATGCAGAAATACTCGCTCTGCACACTCGGTTAGGTCGCTGTCGCAAGGCTATTTCAGCCACAGAGGAAAAGATCCAGCTTTTGGAAAAACAAGGCAACCGATAGTATGTTGTACTACAACCCTATCTATAGTGACCTTGAGCTCCCAGCACGACATCGCTTTCCTATTCTGAAATACGCCGAGCTCAAAAAACTACTCGATAATATAGGGTTAGCTCAACATATTTTAGTCAACCATAACAAAGCTTCGTTTGTACAGCTTAGTTTATGCCACTCCCCTGATTATGTCGCTTCATTTTGCCAAGGTAAAATGCCGACATCGGACATAAAGCGTATGGGGTTTCCTTGGTCCGAAAACCTCGTCGAACGTACCCTACTTTCAGTCGGTGCAAGTATCCACGCTGCCCACGTAGCGCTTGAACAAGGTTTTGCGGCAAACTTGTCTGGCGGTTATCACCATGCTTACGCAGATAAAGCCACTGGCTTTTGTATCTTTAATGATTTAGCCATCGCCGCTTGCGACTTGATTGAGTCTGGAAAAGCCGAAACGGTATTAATCCTTGATTGTGATGTACATCAAGGTGATGGTACCGCCGCCATCTTGAAGGATCGCCCGGATATAATCACCTGCTCAATTCACTGTGAGCAAAACTTTCCTAGATTGAAAGAGCACTCTGATTATGATTTCGCATTACCCAGAGATACTCAAGACGACCAGTACATCGATACTTTAGAGCAGGCACTATCTCTGTGCACGCGCTTGCACAATCCAGATATCATCCTCTACAACGCAGGCGCGGATATATTCGCGCTCGATGAGCTGGGAAATTTTGCCGTTTCACTTGAAGGGGTTCTTCGTAGAGAAGAGCTTATTCTCAACTATTGTCATCAACAATGTACTCCGTTGATGTGCGCACTTGGGGGCGGATATCAAAGAAATTTACACCGCTTAGTTAATGTCCACGCGCAGCTCTTTCACGCTCTTTTACACTCTAATTTTTTAAAGTAGCGTAACCCAACGTACCCTCACTCTCTTTAGCACACTGTCGAGATTTTGCTTTTATAGTAAGTCGCACACCGAGACTTTATGTTGTAAACTTAAAAGACCTACTGTTAGAGATAACGCCATGAAACTACATGATGATTTGCATAACTACTATGAGAAAGTTATGCTCGAAAAAATTGTAGAGCGAAAGTTACATGAAATGTACGACGAAAATGTTATGGCTGATTTTTGCTGTACAGTCCTAAATCAACTTCCAGCTCGATATATTCGCTATGATGTGGATATGGAATTTTATTTACCGCAATCCGAACGCCAGCAAATGGAAGAACGCGTCGATGTCGCCATTGAGGTTGCCATTAAGCAAGTAGCCAAAAAGAAACAGTTTAGTAATGAATAAAAAGACTTCCCCTCTAGATGATGCACCGCAACATGTTAAGCTCGCGGTAGACTTGATTATGTTGCTTGAACAAAATGAAGTTGTCCCTGAAGATGTATTAAAAGCACTGGAAATCGTCAAACAAGACTTTTCAAACAAAATTCAATTAGAGCAAAAAACTTAAATTTAACATTTACAATACAAATATGTCATAGTATTTCTCTATCGTGCATTTTTTCCGTGTTTTTACAATGAGCAGCAATGCAATACTCATTGTGAAAGCATCTCTGAAATGTGTATACCTTTATGACAATAAGGATAATTATGAGAAATACAAAGGCACTTCTGTGCCTAGCTTTGCCCCTTACTTTATTAAGTACATCAGCAACCGCGAACAATTTTGCAGCACTGGATGAAGCGCTTCCGCCAAGTTATGTGATAAACGGCACAGAGCCGGTCTTTGATTTTGATACCGATGGCTGTTTACCGAGTGCAGGTATAAGTCGCACAGGCCTTCAAAACTCAGGCCTTAAAACCTCTGGCTCATTGGGCGGTAGTTGCCGTGACAATCAATTTTTAAACACGTCAAATACGGTCCATCGCTACGCGTGTAAAAATGTAGAAACAGGCTTGTACTGTGGGCACTTTTACGCCATGTATTTCAAAAAAGACCAAGTTTTCCCATATTTTGGCGGAGGCCATAGGCACGACTGGGAATACGCGGCAGTGTGGACAAAAGATGGAATTGTGACACATGGTAGTTACAGCGCACACGGTGATCTTTATACCAAACCAGCCAGTGAGCTGCCTTTTGAGAATGGCCACCTAAAAATTGTCTACCACAAAGATGGCATACTCACTCATGCTTTTAGGTTTGCCAAGTCTAATGAAGTCGCTGAAAACAGCTATAACCGCTTTGTCACACCAAACATTATTAGTTGGTACACAATGCAAGGGGATGGAGTAAGTAATCAAACGCTTAGAGCTAAGCTCAATCAATATGATTATGGCTCAGCGACATTGCCAGTCAAAGATAGCCGCTTTTTACACAACCTAAACAGGTTTAAGCCAACTAACTTTCCGACCTTCTCTAACGCTGACGTAATCGCTGCACAATAAGCTTAGGAAGGGTCTCATTGAGACCCTTCCTAGTGATCATGCGCTATGCAGTATATATTGACCGTCAATCAAAAGCTTATACTGAGCAAAAAATCGACTATCAGACTCTGATTCTTCAGGACAAACAAAGTAAGCAACGTCATTGCGAACTGGCTGCGATTCAATATGCTGGCCGTCTTCCCAATACAAAACGGCATGCTTCACCAGCTCTTCAAGGTACGTATGATCCCATTGATAATGCACAAAGCCGTGATGATCAGATAAGTAGGGGGAATAATCCTGCTCACAAGACACGCTCGCTACACCATTTTTGTGATCCGCAAATGCCTTTGCATCTCGTTCTGCAGTTTGGGGATTGACAAAATATGCAACATCTCGGCGTGGCGGCAGCGCCTGAGGCAAACCAAATTTATCTCTTATTGCCGAGCACTCAACTACAATCCAAGATACAAAATGGGCACCTATTTGATGATCCCATTTTAAGGCGACAAACATTTCGATACTCCTTTCTATTAAACTTCAAATTTCAGGTGCTATGTCGTTTGTCCATAAACAAGCTCATCCATAACGTATTACCTCAATAGCACGTATGTAATGAAACGAATTATTCATAGTTTCAGGATGATATTTCCATTTTTCTGCTCGGATTTTAATCCAGCAAATAGACCATATACAGTTAAACTTTAAGAGATCCTAGCATTTTTAACCTATATCAAGTACGCGTCAATTTAATGTCCGATTGATGTCAGCAATATGAATTTATTTATCATCCAGCTAAAACTCTAGGCTGACGAATTAGTGACCATTTTGGTCAACGCATCGTCCAATATTAATTTTCTAATATGGATACAGGGTTAGAAAAGGCTAAAACCTCTCTATTTTGCGATTAATTTTTCGCCGGCAAATGATACGGTAATATTTCAAAATCTGCAAAATCGTTACAAGTTATTACGGAGGTGCAAATGAACTTAGAAAAGTGTTCATTTATCGCGATTTTGAGTTATCTGTTCATTTTTGGTGCTAGCAGTTTTTCACCTAATCGTTAAACTGCAACTAGTACTGTTAAACTTGGAAGTTGTCATGAATTTAACGCGCAGTTCACTAAAAAACCCAGCCAGTGTTATTGTCCTACTGGTACTGGTTATGGTGTTTGGATTAATCAGTATTTTTAAACTCCCGATACAACTCACACCCGATATAGAACAACCACAAATCACTATTTTTTCAGGTTGGAGACAAGCTGCACCTGAAGAAGTTGAGTCTGTTATCCTTGAGCCCCTTGAGAATGCCGTTAAAAACACCCCTGGCGCACTCCAAGTTGACACCACGATTAATCGCGGTAATGGATTTATTACACTGACTTTTGCCATTGGTACAGATATGCAGCAAGCCATGCTGGATGTATTGACTAATCTTAATCAAGCTCCTCCCCTACCTTTAGATGCTATCGATCCCGTGGTATCCGCTGGCGGAAACTTTGGTGGTTCGGCAGGTCAAGCAGCGACGCTGCTGGTCTTGCCGCTTGATGCTGGCGATGACGGTCTCAGTTTTGATATGGCCCAATACCAAAAACATATTGAAGAAATTGTCGAACCTCGCTTGGCGCAAATTCCTGGTATTTCGCGTGTCGATCTTGCCAGTGAACGCTCAAGAGAACTGCGTATCACGTTCGATCCACACAAAGCAGCAGCATTGGGGATCAGCCTCAACCAGATCCGTCGCACCTTACAAGCCTCTCGGGACACCTCTGCAGGGCTTGCAAATGTTGGTCGTCGGCAATATACGGTCCGCTTTACTGGCCAGTACGACCTGCAAGACATGCTTCAAATGCGCATTGGCTACTCAAATGAACGACCGATTTACTTGGGTGATATCGCTACTGTTGAGGAAACATTTAGTGATCGGCTTGCAATGAGTGGCCGCAATGGACAGCCAGCATACTACATTCGTGTCGCAAGAATTAACGACGCAAACACTGTGGCACTGCTAGATAATATTAATATTGCTATCAAAGAGCTAAATGCAGGGCCGCTTAAAGAGGCTGGACTGTCTATCGAGCTGAGCTTTGACGCGTCGGTGCATATCAGAAATGCACTACTATTAGTAAAGAGTAACCTAGGTTTAGGGGTGTTGTTGTCTTGTATCATCCTCTGGTTGTTTTTTAGGGGCCTCAAAACCACGCTGGTTATTGCCGCCACGATTCCGGTCTCATTAATGGTAGCCTTCTTAGCACTGAATATTTTTGACCGCAGTATCAATGTGATTTCCTTAGCTGGCCTTGCTTTTGCCGTCGGCTTAGTGCTCGACGCCGCTATCATTGTACAAGAAAATATTGCGCGGCTTAAAACCGAGGGAATGGATAATGCAAAAGCGGCCCTAAAAGGGGCAGCACAAGTTGCTGGTGCCCTCTTCGCTTCAACAGCGACCAGCGTTGCTATATTCTTGCCCATCATGTTTATGGCGGGTATTGAGGGTCAGCTGTTTTCAGACTTAGCCTTAACCTTGTCTATTGCCGTCATCGCATCCTTGGTCAGTGCACTTACCATCATTCCAATTGCAAATCGCTACTTGCCTGATAGTAAAGCCAAGCAAGACCCATATAAGCAATACTGGCACAAGCTCACGGGCATGGTCATGACATTGACTAACACACGGACAAAGCAAATCTCTTGGATCGCTGGGCTTATTGGCGGCTCTTTGTTCATTACCGTAACTATGCTGCCCAAAACAGACTTTATGCCACAAGCCCCTACCGATGGCTTCTTTTTCTCACTCGTTACGCCGCCTGGCGCAAATATTACCTATATGGAAGAAGAGCTACTCAAACGCGTTAAGGCACGTCTAATGCCCTACTACAATGGTGAAAAACAGCCTGGCATCAAAAGTTTTAACCAGTTTGTATTTGGTTCTAATGCTGGCGGCTTCATCTATTCAGCCGATCCACAAAGAGTGGAAGAGCTGATGAAAGTGACAAGAGAAGAGATACTCGTAGATTTGCCAGATACCCAGGTATTTTTATTCCGAGGTTCCATGATCCAAGTGTCCAACGGCGGCGATGGTCGCAATATTAATATCGATTTAACTGGCCCTAACATGGACGACTTAATTGTTGGTGCCCAAACAGCACTGGCGGCTGTCAAAGACGCGATGCCAGAAGCGACAGCTCAGCCACAGCCGAGACTGGATATGGCCGAGCCAGAACTCAGGCTCCACCCAAATGATCGTCGTATTACTCAGGCAGGCCTCACCCGACAGGATGTCTCACAAGCAATGCAAGCATTTACTGGCGGCCTGTTTATCAATGAATATTTTAACGGCAACGATCGCATGAATGTGATATTGCGTGCTACATCATGGGACTCGCCAGAAGAGTTAAAGGCGCTTCCTATTGTTACTCCTGATTCGGGTGTTCAAACGGTTGGTGAGCTTGCGCGAGTTGAGCGTACAGTTGGGCCAAGCCAATTACGCCGTGTCAATGGACGCCGCACCGTAAGTGTGGTTGTTACTCCACCAGCAAATATGACTTTGGAGCAAGCTCAACAAATTTTAGTTTCTCAGGTGCTACCTAAAGTAAAAGAAACACTGCCTAGCAATGCTGGTGTCATTTTGGCCGGAAATGCGCAAAAGCTTGATTCTGCGATTCAAGAAATGGCGCTTAACTTTGTATTGGCATTGTTCATTTTATTCCTCCTAATGAGTGCCTTGTTTAAATCGGCCAAAGATAGCTTATTAGTACTGATGGTTATGCCTATGGCCGCAGCAGGTGGTGTTATTGCACTGTATATACTGAACTTATTTACTTTCCAGTCTTTAGACTTACTGACCATGATTGGTTTTATCATTCTGTTGGGGTTAGTTGTCAATAATGCCATCTTACTTGTTGATCAAACTCGAGTAGCCGAAGCCAATGGCTTGGCAAGGCAAGAGGCGGTGCGCCAAGCAGTGCTAATGCGTGCAAGACCTGTCTATCTCAGTACGTTAACGAGCTTGTTTGGTATGTTGCCTTTAACTCTAGTACCGGGAGTGGGATCTGAAATTTATCGAGGTTTGGCGACAGTCATCGTCGGAGGCATGGCTATCAGCGCGCTATTTACGCTTATTCTGATGCCAAGCCTGTTGCAATTAGGCAAAGCTAAAAGCCCCAATTCAAATAAGCAATCTGACCCACAACCTAAGCTTAATTTAGTGTCGAATCAATAAGGAAGTCCCAATGCATCATTCATTTTTTACCAGTAAACTTTTTTCTTTCGCATTGGCATGTAGCACGGCAATGTTTAGCATTAGCGGCCACGCTGCGCTCCCCGTCACGGTGGAACCGGTCACTCAAGCCCCTTTGACCAGTTCATTGGCAGTCAATGGCACGCTCTTTGGCAAACAAGATGTAATTCTCACTGCTGGTATCTCTGGCCGAGTCTTATATGTTGCCGAGCCCGGGCAACGTGTCAATAAAGGCGATGTCTTAGTTAGAATGGACACTTTACCTTTGGAGCTAGACAAAGCACGCCAAAAAGAAATTCTTAACCGTGCGCAAGTAAACTTGAAGTTTCACAAACAAGAGTTACACCGATTAAAACGATTAGCTAAATCGAATAGTGCCGCCGCAACTCAAGTAGACAGTGTGCAAAACCAACACGATCTCGCGCTTTCAGATATTGAGCTAGCAAAAATTGAGTTGAAAGTGATTGCTGATCAGTTGAACCGAGCCACGATTCGTGCACCATTTTCAGGTATTGTTAGTAAACGCCATAAGCGCGCAGGCCGAGAGGTCAGCCGGGCGGATGAGTTATTAAACTTAGTGGATATCGACAATTTAGAAGCTCGTTTGTATGTGCCGGTCAAATACTTACATTATTTGCAGCAAGGGATATCACTCCCTATTCAAAGTGGTAATTTAGACATGCCATTAACAGCACAAGCCACCGTTACCTCCGTGATCCCTGCAACCGACCCTCGCTCTCAAACAGTAGAAGTGCGTGCTGAATTGGGCAAATATAATCCACGCACTTTCGCGGTTGGCCAACTCGTGGACGTCACTGTTCCATTGCAATCACAACAAGCCCAAATGCTGATAAATAGAGATGCCTTGATCATCCGAAAACAAGGCGTACACGTTGTTAAAGTGGGTCCGGACAATAAAGTGACGCAAGTGCCAGTCGAGGTGGGTAAAGGCGAAGGCAGTCTAGTTGCCATCACACCAACTGAAGCAAATGTCCTAAAAGTAGGAGACAGAGTTGCCGTACGCGGGGCAGAGAGGCTCACCGATGGCCAGGAAGTCGATGTACAACCTCTAAATTAATCTACCAAATTACTAGCCCAATGAGCCTGCTTATGGAAGAGTAACGGCTCATTTTTTATTTAAGTATGTATATCATACGTTTAATTTTTTTTAATACTGCAGATTATCTCATTTAAGCAAGTTTAATTAGCTAACTTCTCTGCTCTTGTTCAAGCTAACCACACGGCTAGCCATACGGTAATACACAGGAGTAAACACCCATGCTAATCAACAAACTACTAATAAAAACCCAACTTGGACTCATGACCGCAGGCATGATTGGTTTTTGTGCAACGGCCCCTTTTGCCAACGCAAAATCTCAAGCAGTGATGTTTGACGATTTTAGTTATCGACAATTTTCAGATGCACAGCAAAACGGCTGGCAATTTCGTTATGAAACAGGTCACCCAGGCATTAAAAATGCCACTTGGTGGAAAGAAGGGATCAGCTTTCACCCAGACCCCATGGACAATAGCAATACGGTTATGCGTATTACCGCAAAAACTGATGGTACTGCTGAAAACACTCGACATACGCAAATATGTCACAAACGAAAGTATCGTGAAGGGACTTATGCAGCGAGGGTTTACTTTAATGATGCACCGCAATATGGCCCAGACGGCGATGCGGTTATTCAAACTTTTTATGCCATCAGCCCTTTGCAAGCACCGATGGATAAAAACTACAGTGAAATGGACTTTGAATATTTACCAAATGGCGGTTGGGGGACTGAACGATTGGCTTTATTTGCCACATCTTGGGAGACCTTTCAATTGACGCCTTGGACTAAGGTCAATGCCTATGACTATCATATTGAATCATTACAAGGCTGGAATACGTTGGTACTCCAAGTCGCCAACAGTACGCTAAAATACTACATAAATGGCCGACTCTTTGCTACGCACGGCGCGGATGTATACCCAGAAGTACCGATGTCAATCAACTTCAATCAATGGTTCGACCCAAACAAACTCGTGCAATCGAATCTAATGCGTCAATATCACCATGACGTTGACTGGGTATACTTTATCAAAGACGAGGTGATATCACCGCGCGACGTGACCTTATCAGTCGAACAGCTTCGTAAAAGTAACGTTGCACAAAAAGATACAGTGCCTGACTGGCAACCCAAACAAAAGGATTATTGTAGCCTTTAGTTTACTGTGTGAATTGGCACTTGCGCGAACCATGCCTCAACTCTGGCTATAAGCAACGGACTGTCAGCTCGGTATGCGACCTCAAGTGCTTGTTGTGCATGCTCCAAGGCCAGAGTTTGTTCATTCAAATCCCTGTACATATCGGCCTGTGCTAACAACACCCAGATCTGATTTGGGTGTGCCTTGCTGTCATCTGCTATTTGCTTTGCCTGTGCAAAGTATCGTTTAGCCTCTTCCAGTTCCTCTTGCGCAATCGCAATGCGGGCCAGTTCTATTAGCGCTGCGGTTTGCCCATAGCGACCATGAAAGCTCTGGTGGTACTCTAGCGCAGCAAGTAGCAATCTCGTTGCCTCACTGTAGTGACCTTGCAGACGTTTAATTTTTCCGAGCTCTTCATAGGAATAAGCAATAAACAGCTTATCTTGACTGGACTGCGCTAAGTTTTTTGCACGAGAAATATACTGTTCAGCCTTATCTAACTCTCGTTGTCTATCACTGTCTTGAGGCCAATTAATTAACAAGTACCCTATCATTAGGTTCGCACGTAAGTGCTCTTTTTGACTTAAGGAGGTATCAGCAATTTTAAGGCTACCACGAAGTATGCTCAGTGCTTGTTCTAACTCATAAATATTCGCAAGGCTACCAGCTAAGTAACGCCTCGCCGTAAGCATATCTGGCTGCTCGATCAGTGCACTACGAAATAAATTAATCGCAGCATCATAGTCTCTTTGAAGGTAGGCGTTCACCCCTTTTGCAAATGCCTGGTTGCTAAATGCGCTGTGATAATACTCCGTTGACGGCTGCACAGCCTGACCAAACTTATGCGTCAATATGCCAATCAATTCATCAAAAGCGTTGTCCACACTTGAGGCCAAAACAACGCCTTGTTGGGGGCCAAATTGCGAATGTAGAGTATAGTGAAGCTGTAAATCTTGTGGGTAGCCCGTCAAACGAGTTTGTACGATTAACTGTGCTCCTAATCTTTGTTGCAATTGAAAGAAATAGTGTGGCCCAAAAGCGGCGTTGCTATTACTGCCCTTGTTGGCCCGCTCTACAGCCAGCAGCACGTCATCGACGTCGCTGACCTTTAATTCACTTTGCTGACGTAGTGAGCGAGATAGCTGGTCCATCCCTTTTATCGGCACCCAGTCATGTATTTCATCTGGCATTGCATTTTCCACGGGTAAAAATGCCACCTTAGGGAGTAGTTGTGCTGAAGTGCTGTTAATTACTCCAAGATACACGCCACAAATCACGATTAAACACAGCACAGTGCCAACTATGAGTTGATTAGTTTTGCGTGCAACCCAGAGTCTCGAAGAAGTATCTTTGACTTCTATAGTGGCTACCCAACGATAACCTAACTTAGGGAAAGTTTTTATGGTACCCGCCCCCAATAAATCACGCACTTCTTTGATTGATTGCACTAACACTTGTTCTTGTACAACCAAATCACCCCAGACACTATCTAATAACTCTTGTTTCGTGACGACCCTATCGCGGTTATGCACCAACATCTCCATAACTTGGAGCGTTTTGGCTCTGATGTCATAAGATTGATCTGATTGAGCATCCAGCGAATATACCTTACCTTGCGTAAGATCAACCTCCTTATTTTCAAGTCTGAAGCGCATCGATTAACACCTTAATGATTGGCAAAATGCTGTCAATATCAATTATAACCACATGTTTTAAATATAGTTTGCCCTAACTCAAAGACACTCTCAAGCAACGACTGTGGTTCTTTACAATATTACTCACTACAAATTGTCCACCATTGCAGAAATTGTGATTTCTCAACATTATGACGCGAATAAATTAACCTGTGTGCTACATTTATTGAGATGTTTACTGGCGTTACATTTGCTTTAACCAAGCGCGCCAGAAACACCATGATAATTTTCAACAAATACTGCAGATTTAATCATCTGCTTTGCAGCACAGTCGCAGTAGTAGTTTTATAGGAGTAGTCGTCTGTCAAAGTAGACTTAACCATCAAGGCTAAGGAAAAACGATGACACATTACGCATTTGGAAAAGAAATAACGGATAAGTCGCTTCCCTCTCAAGTTAAGGTAGCCATTGTCGGCGCCGGTATGTCAGGTTTATACAGCGCTTGGAGACTCCAACAAGAAGCAAATTGTCAGGATCTTGCCATTTTTGAGCGTTCAGATAGAACGGGAGGGCGTTTAGATTCAGACCTCATCGAATTTAAAAACCTGCGCTCAGAACAGCCCAAAACTATCACGGTTAAAGAAGAGCAAGGTGGCATGCGCTTTTTGTTTGATGGTATGGATGATTTAATGGCGCTGTTTTTAAAGCTAAACTTGCAAGATGACATCGTGCCATTTCCCATGAATAGTGGCGGCAATAACCGTTTATTTTTCAGAGGTGAGAGCTTTAGCGTCGAGGATGCCCAGCAAGATGATTATGCTATATGGTCCCACTTATACAACTTAGATCAGTCAGAGCAAGGTGTTAACCCCAAAGATATCGTCAATGTC
The DNA here is from genome assembly GCF_001625575.1 of Pseudoalteromonas luteoviolacea S2607. Classification (GTDB taxonomy): domain Bacteria; phylum Pseudomonadota; class Gammaproteobacteria; order Enterobacterales; family Alteromonadaceae; genus Pseudoalteromonas; species Pseudoalteromonas luteoviolacea_E. Next base: position 90,043 of record NZ_AUXV01000007.1, on the reverse strand, counting down.
GTCTTCAATCGTATTTTAGAAGCTAACCCCCAATTTCAACAAAGACCAAAAGTCCGAGGCCCTCAATTTTGGCAAGACTTTAGGCTTGAGTGTCAATGGAAAGGGCAAGGGCTCAATGAATGGACGCTTTGGGATTTATACACCGACATGGGCTACTCTCAAGAATGCATAAACATGCTGTATCGAGTTTTGGGATTTAATGGGACATTCTTGTCGCAAATGAATGCTGGTGTAGCCTATCAGTTATTGGAAGATTTTCCAGCAGGCGTCAAATTCAAAACATTTAAAGATGGCTTTAGTACACTTCCCAATAAATTGGTTGAAGAAGTTGGCACAAATAATATCCACTTACAAACAGCCATTGAGGAAATCGATTTTTCCGAAGAGTCTGGGCTATATGAACTGCGATATGCTCACACTGATGCACATGGTAAAGTGCACAAAGGGCTAGTTAAAGCAGAAAAAGTCATCTTAGGCCTGCCTAGACTTGCATTAGAAAAGCTATTTGTGCGTTCTGATGTGATTAATCGCTTAGAACAAGACCGCTCAGAGCTGCTGTGGAATACACTACAATCTGCCAGTAACCAACCGCTGCTAAAAATCAACCTCTACTATGACTCTGCTTGGTGGGGTCGCGGCACTACCGGTCGACCAGCGGTTGAGTTCGGCCCAAACTTCGCTGATCTCCCCACAGGTTCTGTCTATCCGTTTTATGCTGTAAATGAAGAATTGGCAGCTGCACTTATGTATCAAGAGCGCACCACTCATCCATCGAGTGCAGTGGAAGAAAAACTCGAGCGCATAGGCAATGACAAATACGAACGCCCGGCAGCATTGACCATTTACTGTGACTATCTCAACATCAATTTCTGGAGCAATTTACAAAACATTGGTGAAACCTACCACAATCCAAAACAAGACCATTACGTAGAGAGTGTCCCCAATGACATTTACCCAGCCTCTACCGCCGTTGTTGAACAAGCCACTCGGTTCTTCAAAGACATCTTCAACACTCACTATGTACCAGAACCAATTTTAACCAGTGCGAGAATTTGGGAAGGAAGCGTCAAATTAAATATCCCAGCGAGTCGTCAATTTGGATACGGAGTACATCAATGGGCTGTTGGTGCCAACGATAAAGAAGTCATGGCTACCCTAGCTGAGCCATTGCCAAACCTATTTACCTGTGGTGAAGCATTTTCTGACTATCAAGGCTGGGTTGAAGGCGCATTGCGCTCTGCTGACCTAGCGCTTGAAAAAGGCTTTGGCTTAAAACCTCTTAGCCAAGTGTATTTTGAGACTACTAACATTTCATCTTCCGACGCTATCAAGGCTGTTTACGAAGAGAATTCAAGCAAGCTGATCAATCAATATATCGAGACTAATTTTGCAGCCAGTGCCGCGCCTATTGAAAAAGCGGACGATAGCGCAAGCGTCATTGGCGTCAATCTAAGTTACTTTGATGTGAAGTAATCATACATTGCCATCCATAGCAGCGATTAAGCACTCTTAATCGCTGCGCCTGATGAATTCATTGAGATTTATTATGACTACGAGTTTTAAAGAATATACCGTTGCGGATTACTTCAAAGATCGACTAGAGGAAATTGGAGTCGACCATATGTTTGGCGTAGCCGGCAATTACACTGCGGGGCTATTAGACACCATTTTAGCTGATAGCCAGTCTCCTATTTCCATCAAAGGTAACGCCAATGAAATATGTGCAGGCTTTGCAGCTGACGCTTACGCGAGACTAAAAGGCCCTACTGCGCTTTACGTTACCTACAGTGTTGGGGCATTTAGCTTGCTCAATACCATAGCTGGCTCCTACGTTGAGCAAGTACCTGTGATTCTGATAAACGGTGCGCCCACCAATAAAGAAGATCAAATTTCTAAGTGTGCAGGGCTGCTGTATTCACACACAACAGGCTACGAGTTTGTCGACATTCATATGTTCAGGCCCATTACCGTCGCCGCCGAGCGTGTAACTAATGCATTACAAGCGCCATTTCAAATAGACTCTGCGCTCACGGCACTTTTAAGTGAGCAGCGCCCTATTTATTTTGAAGTCACCGAAGACATTTGGCGCAGCCCCTGCCAAAGACCACAAGGTCGTATTAGAGAACGCCAGAACGACACGCTTACGGTTAGTTGCGCACAAGAGGCTGCGCAAGCAACCTTAGAATTAATGCTTTCAAAACCTAAAAGTATTTTTTGGGCTGGTATTGAATTACAGCGTTTAGGTTTGCAGGATGAGTTTCTCAATTTACTTGAAGTGATAAACCGTGAACACAGTATGCCTGATGGCCATATTCATTTTGTCACCTCCGCACTCAGCAAATCTGTCATCGCTGAAACTCACCCGTGGTTTGAAGGATGCGTAACCATGTCGCCAAGCGAAGTGGAGCAACTTGTCGGCGAAGATGGTGTATTGGTCGGTATTGGTGCTTGGACAACAGGTAAAGATACAGGTAATCAAGATATCCGTTCTGGCAATACCATTTTGGCGGCGCATCAAGGGGTATATGTGGGTGCTAATTTCTACCCTTCTGTGATGTTAAAAGATTACTTGAACTATCTTACCGAGGCATTCATCCAACTCGCCAAACAAAGCCCAGCAAATCTGACAGGGATCAGAAAAGCGCAATCTCTTGCGCCATCACAAAATGCTAAAGACTACTTGGGATACGACAGTTTTTTCTCGGCAATGAGTAGCTGGATAACAGAAGATGATGTCTTGATTGTTGATGCAGGCTTCCCACTAATTGGCGCTCAAGGTGTCAAAGTGCCTGCCCGCAATGGCTTTGTTGCGCAAGCTGCTTGGTTATCTATCGGCTATTCAGTTCCGGCTGGCACGGGTATCAAATGCGCTTACCCAGATAAGCGCGCGGTCGTTGTTGTCGGTGATGGAGCCTTCCATGAAACATGTCAAGCCGTCGCTGATCAACATGCTTATGGACAAAATACGGTTGTTTTCGTTTTGGCAAATGGCATTTATGGCATTGAACAATATCTGGTAAACCCAAATCCGTTTAGACAACCGCCTGTCGAATACCAAGATAAGCTACTCAATAACGTGTATAGCTACAATGACCTACCAAACTGGCAAATCTCAAAGCTGCCCGATGCATTTGGTGGCAAGGGGGTTAAAGTCACTACCATTGAGCAGCTGCTGGGGGTTATGGAAGAAATACGCACACAGGACAACATCAATTATGTCGTAGAGGTGTGTATTCCCAAAGAAGATACTCCACTGACCATTAGCAAAGAAGCTGACAGCGCGGTTGGGGAGGATGAAATTAGTAACCCGAATTGGCCACCCGCGGGCAAGTTTTAAACCGTAACCAGCCTCTAAGGCTGGTTTTTCTGTGCCGCAATTAAAAAATGATACATTCGTGATACTTTTGTGATAATTGAGCGAGTGTTTCTCAATAATTGCGTTGCATGCTTACTTACGTCAAATCCAAACAATAAGAGCAGATTATGAAAACACGCATACTATCACTCATCGCAGGATCACTTTTGGCTTCAGGTGCAGCAAGCGCCGCATCGTTGGAAGTCAAAGTTACCAACCTTACACAAGGCATTTACTTTACCCCAATACTAGTCTCAGCACACACCAGCGATGCGATGCTGTTCAATGCTGGCGAAAAAGCCTCAGAAGCTTTGCAAGCCATGGCTGAAGGCGGCAGCTTGGACGGCTTAAACGAAATTTTAACAGGGATCAGCGCCAACACAGTAAGTAACCCAGCTGGCGGTTTATTAGCCCCTGTGGCGAGTACTATGGCAAGTTTAGAGACTAGCGATGGTAATGACAGGTTGTCTATTGTTGCAATGATGCTTCCGACCAATGACGGCTTCATTGGTTTAAACAGTTGGAAAATTCCATCAGAAGCTGGAACCTACCACGTTTACCTTAACGCATACGACGCAGGTACCGAAGCCAATAATGAACTTGTAGTTGATGGCTCTGGCGCACCTGGCACATTAGGTATCCCAGCGTCACCAGGCGTAGATCCAGGTACTCAAGGCAGTGGTGTAACCAGTACAGAAAGCAATGAAATGATACATATCCACCGCGGTAACCTTGGCGATGACGAAGCGACGGGTGGAAAAAGTGACTTACACAACACAGTACACCGTTGGCTCAACCCTGTAGCAAAAGTTACCGTTACGGTTAAATAAGGGGGCACCATGAAACTGTCTAAATTAATTATTCCACTAGCCTGTTTAACCTTAGTTGCATGCAGTGATGACGATGATCCTCCAATGACCGTAGACCCAACGCCAACACCGACAGAAGCGATGATTAAAATCACTGCGACTAATTTAACTTATGCACAACCCCTTTCACCGATTGGCGTTGCGCTGCACAAAGAAGGTCAATTTTGGCAACTGGGCGAGCCGGCCAGTGAAGCACTTGAGGTGTTAGCTGAAGGTGGTGACAACAGCGGGCTGCTGGGATTAGACGTGGTTCAGGCAAAAGCAAGCACTGACGCCCCATTAGCACCTGGCGCAAAAGCTGAGCTAATGTTAAGCCAAGAAACCCTCGCTGACCAAAAATTATCAGTAATTACCATGATGGTGAATACAAATGACGGTTTTACCGGTCTTAATGCTCTAGATGTCTCTTCAATGGCTGTAGGCGAAGAAATGCGCTTTGTAACCTATGCTTATGACGCAGGTACAGAAGCGAATACAGAAGCCAGTGGCACGATCCCAGGACCAGCTGATGGTGGAGAAGGGTTCAACGCACAGCGAGAGACATTAAATAAGGTCGCAATGCACCCGGGTGTTGTAGGTCAAGATGATGGTTTGTCTAGCTCAGTATTATCGAGCGACCATAAGTTTGATAACCCATTGATGGCGATCACTATCACAAGAATGAAATAGCCTCCTACTCGCTCCAGCTCTCATTGCGAGTGGCTGGGGCGAGTACATGTCAACCACATCTGTGGTTTGGCTGGAGGTTAGTATATGCATCAAAAGGTTCTCATTGTCGAAGACGACTTAGATATTGCACACCTATTGCGTGTTCACGTCAGTGAGCTTGATCTAGAAGTAGATCACCTTGCAAGTGGAGAGGGCGTTATGTCCCAGCTTACCAACCAAAATTACGCCATTGTATTGCTTGATATCATGCTGCCTAGCGTAGATGGCTTGACGTTGTGCCGGGAGATTAAAACCCTACATCCAAAAATCAGTGTTGTGATGCTGACATCAAAAAGCAGTGAAATGGATCGTATCATTGGCCTTGAAATGGGTGCTGATGACTATATTTGTAAACCTTTCAGTTACAGAGAGTTTCAAGCGCGCATCAAAGCACAATTGAGGCATGTAAAGCTATTACAAGCTGAGCAATCTAGTCAAATCGCTCAAGACTCACCAGCGCCGATCACCGTTGGTAACTTGCAAGTAGACCCACACTGCCATGAAGTATCGCTACACGAACAACCACTGGATTTAACCGCCACCGAATTTGACCTGTTAATGTTTTTTGCCAAACACCCAAATCAAGTTTTTTCACGCTCTCAACTCTTAGAGTCTGTTTGGGGTTATGACCATTTAGGTTATGAGCATACGGTAAACTCTCACATTAATCGCATCCGAACTAAATTAGAAAAGTTAACAGACAAACCCATCATCGAAACAGTGTGGGGCGTTGGCTATAAGTTAAATTCAAAGCCACTACATCAGGAAATGATATGACACTTTCTCTTTATCATCGCCTTGCACTTGTCATCACCAGTGTCTTTATGATCACTGTTTCGGCTTTTGTTTTTTGGTCTCAAAACTTATCAGCTGTTTCCCGGGCACAAGCTGAGCAGCAATTACACCTTGGTCTTGCTGAACACTTAGCACAGGATAACCCACTTTTAAAACAAGGCGTATATGACTACAAAGCCCTAGAAAACCTGTTTCATATGCTCATGGTTCTTGGTCCATCCTTTGAATTCTATTTTGTTGACCCGAGTGGAAAACTTCTAACTTACTCGGCCAAACCCGGCGAAGTCAAACGCCAAGCAGTCGACCTTAGGCCACTGATTCAACTGATCAATGAGCCGAGTAAACTGCCTGTTTACGGTGACGACCCTCGCTCTACAGAGCTCAGCAAAATCTTTTCAGTTTCACCTGTTTATAATGGCGAAACACTACAAGGTTATCTATACGTTATTATTGGCTCTTCTATCTCTGATTCCATTACAGCCCAAATCAAAAGCTCTGAGCAACTAGTCAAAAACACCACTGGGCTAATTGTGATGGTGGCACTGCTGTTTATCACGTTGCTACTGCTTTTTCGTACCATGACACAGCCGCTACAAAAACTGGGCAAGTACATTCGTAAGGTTGAACAAAATAATTTTGATATTAAAGCAGTGCCAACCCTGGAGTGGCCCTCCAAAAGCAACGAAATTCACTTAGTTGGACAAAGTGTGAATGGCATGCTCGAAACCATCAATCAACAAATGACCCAGCTCACAACACTGGATGAACAGCGCCGTAAATTACTCGCACATTTGTCTCATGATTTACGCACCCCCTTAGCATCATTACAAGGGTATCTAGAATTGATAGAAAGACGTCCACCAGCAGGAATTCAAGAACAGGAATACCTCGCAATTTCCTTAAAAAATTGTAACCAGTTGAAAGGCTTGATTGACCAAATATTTGAGCTGGCACACCTTGAGTCCGGACAATCCAATGTACATTTTGAAGTGTTCAACTTGGGTGAGCTAATCTATGACATCATGGCTAAGTTTGCGCTCAAGGCACAGCAGGCCGATGTTTCTTTGAGTGTCTTTCCTGTTGAGTGTGATTTTACCGTTTACTCGGACATTGCCAAGTTAGAACGTATCTTAAGTAATCTAATTGAGAACGCGCTGCGTCATACACCCGCAAAAGGCAACATATGCATTTCCATCTGTGCCATTGATAACGCTTACAATATTGCAGTGCAAGATACGGGTGTAGGAATTAGCCCTAAAGAGCTCCCCTATATTTTTGAGGCAAGATATCAAGCAAGTAATAGTAAGGGGTGTAAAAAATCTCACGCAGGGCTTGGTTTAGCCATTACAGCTCGGCTGATAGGTTTAATTAAGTCAGAAATCAAAGTCAATAGTCGCTTAGGCCAAGGCAGTGAATTCATTTTTCAAGTAAGAGGCGCCCGCGCCTCTTCAAACTAAACACAGTCATCCTAATAGCGTGCTCTCGTGCTATTAGGATATTTGCGTTTGGGCTATTTGTTCTTCTTTTGTAGTCTGACTCAGTTTATTTTTGAATTCCCGTCTCAATAAATAAAAGCTCACCACAGCCTGAATATAATAGGTCGATACTGAAAGCACCCAGATGTTTTCGAGCGTAAAGTTTGCCTGCTCAGAAACAATCATCAAAGACACCGAAAATAGACTAAGTCGCACAGCCGTACTTAACAGCGCCGGCCAAGCATTGCCAAGCGCTTGGAACATACCAGATGCAGCCAACACATACCCCGCTGGCACAAAATTAAAACATACATAGCTAAGAAAAACACTCGCTACACTGATTACGTCTGGCTCGCTAGAAAATGGCGCCAAGAATACTTCTGCATACAAAGCACATACCACGGTGATCATCAACATAAGGCCGCTGGTTATCGCAGTACATTGAAAGTAAGTTTGATATACGCGTTCTGTAATACCTGCTGCAAAGTTTTGACCTGCAATCGCAGGAGCAGCAAAAGTCACGGCAAGGACAGGTAGATACAGTGCTTGCATAATCCGTGCGCCTAGCCCAAAGCCAGCTTGTGCTGATGCGGCAAAATCACTTAAAACCCAATAAATAACTGACATATAGACAAAAGCTAATAGAGACTCGCCGCCAGATGGCAAACCCAAGCCAATTATTTTCTTGATGGTATCGAAATGTGGCTTGCACTCGGTAATAGAAAAACGAAGATAAGATTCCCTTAACTTGAAATACACACAGATCAGTATGAGCCCAATACATGCTGAAATAGAGCTAGCTAAACCGGCCCCAGCAACCCCCATCTCTATCCCAAACCCCCAACCTGTGATTAAAATGGGGGAAAGTATCGCATTGACCACCAACGCAAACATATTAATCAACATTGGTTGTTTTACTACTCCAGCCCCCCGCAAGGAAGCCAGCATCACGGTCACAGGAAATTGCATCAAGAGCGCAGGCATAAACCAATAAAAATAACTTAAACTGGCAGCAAATACATCTTCATTTGGCGCGATATTTTCGAAATACTTGTCACCACCTGCAAGCGCTAAACTCAGTAAAGCCCCAATGCACATAGCACAGATCAATAAACCTTGATTGAGCAAGAGGTTTGCCTCGTGCTTGTCTTTTCTGCCTATGGCATGAGCCACCAATGTGCCAACACCAACATTGAGCACCTGTGTGATAGCCATGACGAAGAAAAATAGTACACCTGCACTGCTCACGCCCGCTAACGCGGCATCTCCAAGTTGCCCAACAAAATATAAATCTATGAGAAAGTAAAGCGTCTGAACAAGCATGCCAAATAGTATTGGGACGCTCATTGAGATGAGATGCCTATAAATCGGCCCTTGAGTAAGGTCTTTCATTTAATTTCCTTTTAATACTGCGACTAACTGATGCTCTTTTGTATTTCCCCTATGATCATTAAAGTGTTAAAGATAAAGGAATAAACGGAATATCATAAGCTCATGATGTTACTCTTTCAGCTACGTTTAGACAATTGTGATACCGTAAATAATTCAGCTTAAAAACCGTACACGTTTTACATCAATTTTTAACACAGTAAAAAACAGCTTCAAAACCTTCTTTATTGCGCCCGATCAATAGCACTATGTGTCAAACCTATACACTCTAACTTACACAATCACTCCTCTTTCTTAGGTTAAGGAAAAAACATGAAAGCAGCCGTTGCACACGAGTTTAAGGCACCGCTGCGCATCGAGACGTTAGCGCAGCCTGAAGTAACACAAGGTACGGTTTTGGTAAAAATAGCCGCTTGTGGAGTATGTCATACCGATCTCCACGCCTGCCACGGAGACTGGCCTGTTAAACCCAAACTTCCACTGATACCGGGCCATGAAGGTGTAGGGACTATTGTCGCTAAAGCCGATGATGTAAAACACTTATCAATCGGTGATAAGGTAGGCGTTCCTTGGCTACACTCTGCGTGTGGCCACTGTGAGCACTGCTTACAAGGCAATGAAAATTTATGCCCATCCCAGCAAAATAGTGGTTACTCTGTAGATGGTGGATACGCTGAATACTGCTTAGCAAACGCAGATTATGCCGTTAAAATCCCAGATAATTTAAGCTTTGTTGAAGCAGCTCCCCTATTTTGTGCTGGTGTCACCACATATAAAGCACTTAAAGTCAGTGAGGCAAAACCAGGTCAATGGGTTGCCGTCGTCGGTGTCGGGGGACTCGGTCACTTGGCAATTCAATACGCAAAAGCCATGGGGCTTAACGTTGTCGCTGTGGATAGTACAGAACAAAAGCTAGCCTTAGCCAAAGCACTTGGGGCCGATCAGTGCATCGACTACCAAGTCCAAGACCCTGCCGCACTAATTCAAGAAAAGTTAGGTGGCGTTCAAGCTGTGATCTGTACGGCTGCTTCAAAAGCGGCGTTCTCAGGGGCCTATCATAGTGTAAAGCGTGGTGGTAAATGTGTGCTCGTTGGATTACCTAATGATGACCTGCCAATTCCGATTTTCGATACTGTGCTTAAGGGAATTAGTGTGATCGGTAGCATTGTCGGCACACGCCAAGATCTTATCGAATGCTTGGACTTTGCCGCGGCAGGAAAAGTAAAAGCCATTGTGCAAACAGAGTCACTCGATAATATAAATCATGTATTTGAACAAATGCAAAATAACCAGATTCAAGGTCGAATTGTTTTGACCATGACGTAAATATCCCAACTTGTCAGGCTGTGAGAGCAGCCTTTTTATTTTTCCAATTCATTGACCTGAGCTCCCTCTTTTAATTTTTAACCTAAAATCGATTAAAAATTCTGCTTGACCAATTCTTCTCCTCACCTATAATGACGAAAAGTCAAAAAATGACTTAAGGTCAAAAAGTAGCTTTCCTAAAGTACTGGCAAGGTTTATGAGTGTTTAGCACAAGTGTGATATGCTAGGGCTAGATTGTTACAGCTACTTAGTGAAGAAATGTTTAAATTTGGCAGTGAAATCAACAATGATGATGAAGTGATCCCTCAGAGAAGCAAAAAACAGATGGCCATTGCAGAGCGTCACCGTGAATTGCTACTTATTGCAAAAGACATCATTTCAGCTGAAGGGTTTCATGGCTTTACGATGGACAAACTGGCATCGGCAAGCGGTTACTCAAAAGGTACTATCTACAATCACTTTGTCAGCAAAGAAGATGTGATAGTGACCATTAGTTGTGAAGCTTTAAAAACATTGGCTCAAATGTACAAAAAGGCCTACGGGTTCGAAGGCGGCAGCCGTGATAAAGTTGTTGCGCTGCACGTTGCTTATCGGATTTTTTCACGATTGGAACCGGTTTTGTTTATGTGCGTACTTACTTCTAAAACACCTTGGGTGGTAGAGAAGAGCACAGCAGAAAACATTGAGAAGCAAAACTTAGCAGAAGAAAAGCTCGTGGAGATAGCCGACAAATTTATCCTAGATGCCATAGATGGTGAAGATTTAACGCTGGCTGCCACAGCCAGCACTGATGCACTCATATTTGCGAACTGGGCGGTGGCATTTGGCTCAAATGCCCTACTAAACAACGCAACCAATAGTCAGTGTATTCAACGTATTGAAGACCCGTACTCGGTGCTTTATAACGTAAACATTGTACTTGATGGTATGAATTGGCAGCCATTATCTAGTCGCAGAGACTATAAAAAAGTTTGGCGGGAAGTCGAGCAAACGATTTTTGCAGATGAATCGGCTTACTTGGCTCAAATAGGCCGCTAGAAAAGAGTGAATTAGCCCGTTTTTTACGGGCTTTATTTGAAATATAAGTGACGAATCGTCATATTTTTATTTCTTAAGCAGGTTTCAACAATTTTTCAGCAGTTACTGCTGATTTTTTTAACTATTATTGACGTTTCGTCATTTTATGGAGCTATTATGGACGATCTATGGCACAGGCGTATTCTCAATTACCCCAAAACTTGGATAGTAATATGTTTGGTCTTAATTGCTGGCGCAACAGTAGGGGCTGGTAACCTCTACTTTCGAGGGGATTACCAAATATTTTTTGACGACACAAACACCCAACTTTATGAGTTTCAAAAAATTGAGTCTATTTTTAACAAAAGCGACCTCATCTCAATTGTCATGGCGCCCAAGCAAGACGATATTTTTACCCCACAGACTTTGAATCTTGTCAGAGAACTCACCGAACGAGCTTGGCAGGTACCTTACTCAAGCAGAGTCGACTCAATTGCCAATTACCAACATACTTTTGCAGAGCAGGATGATTTAGTCGTACTAGATTTGATCCCTCCTGAAATGACCATTACCGAAAGTGATATCACAGCCATTAAGCAAGTTGCACTCAGTGAGCCAGCGCTGCGTCAATCTTTACTTTCGCAATCAGGCAAAGTAGCAGTCATCAATATAACCGTACAGCTACCCGAAGCTGATAACACTGAAAAAATGGTTGAAGTAAAAGAATATGTAAACCAGTTAATTGTAGAGTATCAAGCCAAGTACCCTGATATGGAGTTTCATCAAGCGGGCATCGTGGCAATGAACTATGCCTTTATGCTTTCCTCACAAGAAGACTTTGCCACTTTAGTACCTGCTATGTTGCTACTGGTAATGGTGTTTTTGGGTATTGCATTGCGTAGTATCGCCGCTGTTGTCTATACCCTAGTGGTCATTGTTGGGGCGGTCTTAGCGACTTTAGGCCTTGCTGGGTGGCTCGGGTTTTTCTTGAGCACACCGACGGTAAACGTACCAACAATGATATTGACGATTGCTGTTGCAGACTGCGTACATATGCTGGCAAGTGTACGTCACCACATGCGTCAAGGCCTTACAAAACAACAAGCGATTGCAAAAAGTCTTGAGCAAAATTGGATGCCCATTACCATTACCTCTGTGACCACAGCCCTAGGCTTTATTTTAATGAACAGCTTAGATGTCCCTGTGATCCGCGATCTAGGTAATCTATCTGCCTTGGGCGTTATTTTGGCCGGCTTGCTCTCTCTCACATTACTGCCAGCTATGCTCAGTGTCCTTCCCTTTAGAGTTACTCAAATGTCAGCCTCTCAAAGCAACGACCGCTATGACCGCTTCGCGCTGTGGATTATTCGTAACAACAAGGTACTTGGCTTCAGTGCATTGATAGTAGTGATAGGCAGCGCTTTTAGTCTCACCAAAAACCATATAAATGATGAAGCAGTCAAATACTTTTCTACACAAAATGAATTCCGCCAAGCAGCTGACTTTATGGCCGAAAATATAAGCGGTATGAGCTCTCTCAGTATTGCTATTAATAGTGGTAGCGAGCAAGGGATAAGCAGCCCAGAGTTTGTAACCATGCTAGGGAAAGCCACTGATTGGTTGCGTATTCAACCGGAGATACACCATGTACAGAGCCTCGCGGATACGCTGAAGCGACTCAATAAAAATATGCACAGTGATGACAATCACTACTACACCTTGCCTCAAGATCAAGCACTTGCTGCACAGTACTTGTTGCTCTATGAGATGTCATTGCCTTATGGCTTAGACCTTAACAATCAACTTAACTTAGATAAATCGTCACTGAAACTGCAACTTACCATCGACAATTTAGGCAGTAAGGAGATGGTCGAACTTGAGAGCAGATTAAGAACTTGGTTTGCACAAAATGCACCGCAGTACAGCGTTATGATCTCAAGTCCAACATTAATGTTCGCCCATATCGGTGAACGTAATATGCAAAGTATGCTGAAATCCCTGCCAATGGCACTGCTGCTGATCTCGGTGTTATTAGTATTTTCACTTCGCTCCTTAAGGCTAGGCCTTATTAGCCTGATCCCGAATATGATTCCAGCAGTCATTGGATTCGGTATTTGGGGCTTATACAGTGGTGAAATTAACTTAGGTCTCTCTGTCGTGGTCACTTTGACACTCGGCATTGTTGTTGATGATACAGTACACTTTTTATCTAAATACCAAACAGCAAGAAGGCTGGGCCAAAGTGCAGAGCAAGCCATTCGCTACGCTTTCGTCACCGTTGGCCGTGCGCTTGTTGTCACCTCCACTGTATTGGTCGCAGGATTTACTTTATTAGGAACATCTGACTTTAGACTTAACTCTGACATGGGGCAGCTCAGTGCGCTGGTCATTTTTATTGCCTTAATTGTCGACTTTATCTTACTGCCCTGCATCTTGCTTTGGTTCGATAAGTATAAATATGCGCAAGTCCAAAGTAATGATGAAACCCATGCAGGTTTAGCAATTAATAATCCACAAACAAATAGCTAATCAAATAATTGAACGAGCAAGGCGCTATGTACACTACCCGCGCCTTGCGTACATACAGGAATTGATCATGAACATAAATTTTAAAGCCACATTAGCTGCGGGTCTTGTTGCAGTTAGCCTACTGCACGCGACAACTGCCCTAGCGGATCAAGACAAAGGCCTAGAGTTGGCAAAGTTACGCAAACAAGCAGATAGCGGCTGGCAAGACTCTCAAGCCTCGCTCACTATGGAGTTAAAAAATGCTGCGGGTGATACCAGCCTTAGAAAGTTGCGGATTAAATCGTTAGAAATTGACAATGACGGTGATAAGGGGCTCACTATTTTCGATACCCCGCGAGATGTAAAAGGCACGGCTTTTTTAAACCATTCACATGCAGTGGAACCAGATGATCAATGGCTTTATCTACCAGCATTAAAGCGGGTCAAGCGCATTGCATCACGTAATAAGTCAGGGCCTTTTATGGGCAGCGAGTTTGCCTATGAAGACCTCAGCTCATTTGAGTTAGAAAAATACACATTTCACTTTGTAGAAGAAACCATGCTGGAGAACCAACCGGTCTATTTACTTGAACAAATACCTGTTGATCGCTATTCCGGTTACACAAAACAGCGCGTTTGGTTAGCAAAAACACATTATCAACCTCTTAAGGTCGAGTACTACGATAGAAAAAACACCTTGCTAAAAACGCTAGAATTACAAGATTATCAGCAGTATCTCGACAAAATTTGGCGTGCAAATAAGTTGGTCATGAACAATGCCCAAACCAAAAAAGCAACGACTTTGACAACAACTGAGCTTGTTTTTAAAACAGGGCTAAAAAGCAATGACTTTAATAAAGCCAGCCTAAAGCGTGCGAGGTAAAAATGAAATATACCGCGCTGTGTAGTGCTGCTATTTTACTTGCTTTTAGCCATTTTGCTAACGCAGAAGATTGGCAGCAAAGCGGGGAAATACAAGTTCAGCAAAGGATATTTGTCCACAGTGTCGACCCTGGCAATGATGCACCAGCACATTGGCAGGGCTCTGCCATGATCGAGCCTCACTGGCAACAAGTAAACGATACGAGTTTAACCTCTGTAAAATTGTTTGCGCGCATAGACAGTCATGACAAAGAGCGCACGCATTGGGACATACGAGAGTTATCATATCTTACTTACTGGGATGACTATGAGCTTAAAATTGGTATTGATAAGGTATTTTGGGGGGTTACTGAATCACAACACTTGGTCGATGTAATCAATCAAACCGACTCAGTTGAAGGGTTTGATGGCGAAGATAAACTCGGGCAGCCTATGGCCCAGTTTAAAGCTGTGAAGGACATTGGCACCTTTGATCTCTGGCTGCTGCCCTATTTTAGGGAGCGCACATTGCCAAGTCACGAGGGACGCCTTGCACTGCCTGCGCCCTTGTCGGATGCGAAATACGAGTCTAGTAGTGAACAACGGACACTAGATTTCGCCATTCGTTACAGTCACACCCTAGAAGATTGGGACATCGGTTTAAGTTACTTTGATGGCACCAATCGTGACCCATACTTGCAATACAGCTCAGAGGGTATCACCCCCTTTTACGCACAAATGTGGCAGTTAGGTACAGATATTCAGGGTGTATTTGGTGATTGGCTGGTAAAACTCGAAGCTATTCACAGAGATAGCCTCGAAGCACATTTTGCGATGACAACTGGGTTTGAATATACACAAGTCGGGATATTCGATACGGTTATGGATCTCGGATGGATTGCTGAATACAGTTTTGACGAGCGAGATAACGCTCCGAATCAAAATGATCTTTTCATTGGTTGGCGGCTCGCATTAAATGATATGGATGGTTATGAAATACTTTTTGGTGTCAATCAAGATTTAGACTCCCACCATACTTTTTCGGCGAAACTTGAAGCCTCTGGACGGCTTAATGACAGCTGGAAGTGGCAGCTCGATGCCTGGACCTTTGCCAGCGACCAACCAAGCGATCCCCTTTACAATTTAAAAGATGAGGATTTTATTGAAGTTAGTTTGACCTATTTCTTTTAAATAATTATGCCAACCCATAATACAATTCAGGGGCAGTTCTCCCCTGAATTTAGACCCTAATTACCGTTACTTTTGGTACTGCTTAGCAAGCGCTTGTAAACATGCGAGTGCTTTTTCACCATCACTGCTCGGCACGAATATATGGTCGTGATAGTAACCTGCAACCACGTTGGCACTGATATTTTCGCCACCCAAAGCATTCGAAAAGGCAGCCGTTAGACCTACAGCTTCTAAGCTTGAGTGCACATTTAGAGTCAAACATCGGTATTCCCCTTCATATTTCAGCCCCAAGTCTTTAGCATGACTCAGCTGCGCAATGATTGTTAAGCCTTCCCGCTCACGAAAGCAACCTTTGATGATACTCATAGGTAAACGATTAAATTGTGATTCATCAATGACCGTAAAAACATAGGTTTCGGCCAGCAACTCTGGTTCCATACTTGCGATTAATACTGAAAGATTCGTTTCGCCCGACATAATTGCTCCTCTTAATTATCTCTGCCAATTTGAAGCCAGATCTTTTTGATATACATGTTATTTTTCATCTTGCTTTTGTTTTTTACGCTGGGTTTGTTTCGCCTTCTCTAAATTTTTAAACTGAGGAGGCGGGATCGGAAATAGCGCAATAAGCGGCATAATGGCCATAAAGAAAAAAGCACCTTTTGGCATTTTTTTCGCCCATAAAACTGCCTTGTACAATGGAAAAGCCAATATCACGATTATCAACACAGTGAGTGCAACCGCTTGCCAACTCATATTGAGCCTCATTTCAATAAGCTGTTTATACCATTCATAATTGGGGGATTATTAATCGACTTTCAAGACAGTGGTTACAAATACCTCTGTATTTATATTTTTTATCGCTTACTCAAATGATTGATATACAATGAAGCTGATTAAAAGAAAAAAGGGCTGGGCGATGACTTCGACACAACAAACTAGTGACTCACTGGACCAGGCAGTTGCAGATTTGATTTTGGCTATCAAGAGTAAAGACATAGAAAAAATATGTAACGCTTACCAAAAGCATAATGATTCAGCTCGAGCCGCACAGCTTAAATTTTGCTTTGAAACTGCAAACGCACAGCCAAATACTTACGAACACTATCAAAATATTGCTGCCCAGTGCATCGTTGCACATGGCTTGCCCTCAGGCGTCATTGCTGGTTTAAACAATAATGATAGAGTGACCTTTTTTATGCCCGCTTTGCAAGCTTGTGAGGCATTTTCACAGACAAACCATCAAGGCAATACTTTTTTACACGCCCTATTTGCTAACCCAGAGCAGACGCTTCCACCTTTTAATTATATTCGTTCTCTATTATTGTTCGAGAGCAATGAAGCACTCGTCCAAGCACTGAGAAGTCGCAATCAACATAACTTAACACCTATTGAATGTTATTTTATCTATAACCTACGTACAACCGCTATGCCCGAGCATGAGCTCACAGCTTTATTTGCACTGATAGAGGCAGAAAGGGCTGATAAATCCCAACCAGACATCAGAAACATCAAGCACGTTAAATCGGTTTTGCAAAAGCTTTCATTTGATAAAGACAATCAGCAGCTCTTAGTAATTGCAAGCTATTATCAAACACCTGTCGAGTCTATTTATCATCTCCATTGAACTGCATGAAAAAGCTGAGTTCCTCTGGCGTTACTCGGTATAAACAATGCGCCTGCAATGGGTGCCCGGTTGGCAAATTGGGATGTAAAAAATCCCTTTCACAGTTTTTCATCCCTAGGCGGGTCATCAACTTTTGTGAAGGCGTATTAGGCAGCGCTGTAAACGCATACACTTCTGAAAGGTTTAAAACTTCAAATGCAAATTGTAATGCAGCTAATGCAGCCTCAAATGCATAACCTTGACCCCAATATTCTCGTGCTAATCGCCACCCTATCTCCATAAAAGGCTGTTCAGGGTTAACCTGCGTTTGCCAATGCAGACCTACAAATCCGATAAACTCTTCAGATGTCACTTCATTTGACTCGGTCATACCTTCGTTGTCTCGCGCCAGAGCCCAAAATCCATACCCATTCTCTACTATCAACTGTGCAATTTTATCAACCAATGCATCACTTTGTTGCCTAGATAACGGGGATGAAAAGTAACGCATAACCTCTGCGTTCGCATTCATAGTCGCAAACGCCACTTTGTCAGGCTCTCGCCACTGGCGCAGTCTAAGGCGCTTTGTTTTTAACTCAACAGGTTCTTTAAGTACCGGTTTCATGCGCAATGTACTCCTTTGCACTCATTGGAAAATATTGCACATTATCATGCATAATGTGCGCAGGAGATGGGTCAACCACTTCTACTGGTATCCCTTTATGCCTCGCGACATCCAGCGCCATTTGTGTAATATTGACACTAAATGAAGTGCCTATAAATACCATTTTAGATGCATCCCACATCCCTTTCTGAGCTCTATCAATACTGTACAACTCGGTATAAAACTCATCAAATAACAACACATAAGGTTTGAGAGAAACATTTAATTGCGGGCCTCTGCTAGAAATCTTAAACAGTTCAAGCAATGACGAAGTTAAATTATTCTCATCAACTAGCTCCCAAGGAGTATCAATGATTGGAACCAAGTCACCTTGATCATGAAAAATAGTCATCTTATCTATTCGGCCATGAATCGAAATGTACTCTTTGTTGCCCGCTTTGCCGTCTAAGCCATCTATATTCTGAGTAATTAAGTTTTTATCTGCTAACCAATGGTGCACAGAGTTAGGCCCATGATTTCGATAAGTTACAAATCTTTGATAGTACCACGCGAGGAATTGGGCTGGATTCTCCATATACATGGCTCGGGTAGCCATTTGCTGCGGTGTATAGTTTCTGCTGCCTATCGTCCAAAATCCGTCTTCACCACGAAAGGTCGGGATACCGCTTTCAGCGCTCACCCCAGCGCCAGTGATATATAAAGTTGTCATTCGACTTTCCTACGAGTTGAAAGCGATATTAAAGCATAAGGCGGAGCATTTGGAGTAGTGGCTAGTCTTTTTTAGGCGGTATTCATCAGTGTATTGCAAAAAACTTACGATTGAGTCGGCACTTCGTTTATCCATTTAGCTTTATTTCTTATACAAAAACTATGAATACGTCCACCTGTCGATTTATCTCTGCGACATGCGTACTGCACGGCTTCAAATGCACTTTTTCCAAAGTCCATAGCCGCGATTGCCCAGTTTGCGCCCGAACCAATGGCCCAATTAACTTCCAACGGTTCAATAAAACGCCTTCCATGTCTTATTTCTCCATAAAAGACTTGGTCTGCTTTATCGATAAAGAAAAAGGTACACTCTATGGCTTCGAAACAGTTCTTTCGCCAATTACTGAGCAGGTGATAAATCTCGGCACAATTACCAGATGCAAACACATATCCATTGTAAACAGGTTGGCACTTTTGCGCATGATGGGTAACGATGGTTCTTGCAGTGGTAGTCAAACTATCAACACAAATAGTCTGTGTCGGATGGTGATATGCTATCGTAGTCAAATAATACTCCTTATTTGTCAAATTGCACTTAAGCTAACCTAACAATATCGCTAACAACAGGACAAAACTGCCCTAATTTAGGAAATTACTACCTACTTTTGGATAGCGAAACTGAACTAAAGTTCCTTCTTTAGTAGTACTTTAAGCCATGAAAAAAATAATATCACAAAGTACAGCTGTGTCACGGCTAAAATTTTGACAAATAATTCAATAATTGATTTACGTGTATGATATGCCCTAACGAAAACTTTTATTATACATACAAGAGTATTAACTAAGTGCTAAATAGCCTGCTAAGGCAGCAGCAGCGATTAAAATTGGCGCAACAATTGGCCAAGGTAAGCTCGATGATTTGTTCGCAAGTACTGAATCAGCTTGATGCTCGGTTTCACATCCCACTTCGGCTTGCTCATTTACTGGATTGGCATCAGTTTTTTCTATTGATTCAGATACATTAGAAGTAGTGCTTTGTTCACTCACAGCCGCTAGCGGCAACTGCCATTGATACCCTTTTTTTGAAAATGTTTTAATTGCATCATCACCAAAGAGTGCACGTAAATGACCAATATTTTGAAATACAACCTGTTCAGTTACAGTTCTGCCCGGCCAAACTTCTTCTAAGATTTCACTCTTACTATGTATCTTTTCAGGTTGAGTTACTAGTAACGCAAGTATTTGAGCAGGTTTCTCTTTCAAAGAAATCTTTCGGCCATCTTTTGAAAGTGTCAATTCTTGACAGTCAAATTGAAAATCTTGGAATGCTAATCTCATTGTCCCTAAGCTTATAATTATAATTTTCACCAATGTAACTATTTTTACCACAAACTAGGATGTTAATTAAACCTGTTATTTCTTTATATAGTGAATAAAATTGATTTGTGCTTGTGAAATAGCCCCCTGAGCGCTGCTACGATTTTGTAACAAATTGCTTTTAACTTCACTTTGTCATTAAACCGCATTCAGCGCTTACAACTAAGTTAACGCCCAAAAAGTGAGCATATAACATAAGGAGCAAATAAACGTACGTTACATTCTTTTATCTCGCTTTTGAAAGAGCCCACTAAATTGATACATAGCTAGGCTGAAAATAATGGTAATGGCACCAATAAACAGTAACGTGGTGATCTGCTCGCCATTGATCAATGCGCCCAATGTCATTGCAAAGCCCGGCGTGATCAAGGTTGTCAGCGCAACAGTACTCGCTTTCATATGCTGTAGTATGTGGAAGTAAGCCAAAAAGCCCAGCAGTGAGCCAAACACGCCCAAATATAACGTTGACCAAATCGACTTCATACTCCATGCCTCCACCGCAAAAGGCGCCCCCGCGATCAGCCACATAATTACAAATCCAGGCGTGGCAATTAACAAAGAGCCAAAGGTTGTAGCCATTGGATGTATTGCGATTTTTACGCGTTTAATGAGCACCCCGCTGAGGCTAAAATTAAATACCGCGCACAACACATAAATTAGGCCAATGGGGTCTAAATTTAATTGTTGCAACTGGGCATAACATACCATCAACATTCCAAGCATAGCCAAACCCAAGGCGCACTTTTTAATAGCCGTAAATTTCTCTTCTCCGAGTAGCTTTTGAGCTAGTAGCCCTGAGATGATTGGTGCCAAGCCAAACACAAGAGAAATAACCCCCGAAGGGACTGATTGCGACGCTAAGTAAGCGAACAGCATGCCCACTAAAATGCCCCCACCAGAATAGGTGTACAACAGCCAAGCTTTTTTACTCCATTGCATTCTGATTCTAGTGCAAGCCATGACAAGTGCAGCTAACACCAATGCGAGCACCATACGCAATAACACACTGGTAGTCGGCGCCATAGAGCTACTGCTCCAAACGATAGCCAGCGGCGTCGTCGACCATATTAAAACCACAAAAGCATAAGACAATTGCACGGGCATTGGTTTACATCCTTAAAATGCGGGACAATAAACGAGGAAAGAAAAGAAAAATATAGGCTAACCGCATCTATTGTCGCGGTTAGTAAAAGAGACTTAACCGCTACACACTAAGCCACATGACTGGCAGCCATGATCTATTTAGCACTGTATTGGTTAGTCGGTTCATTGTTATTACTTTTTATCCTGATAAGCAGAGCATCTACTATGTACTCGCAAGCTGATAGAGTCAACACCATTGACAAAGAAAATCTGATAACACTTCAGAGTATTTCAGATAGACATCACAAATCACCTTTCATACCATCGCGAGCGATACAGCAAAGCAGTAAGGTACTTATGACAGTTGCATATATTTTAGCCGCCATATTAGTTAAGACATCTCTTCTAGGGTTGGGTAGTGTCAGTATTATACTCAGTATATTTGCGCTACTGATTATGGGCATCAATAGGTTAAATTTATCGTCAAGCGCTCGAGCTAAATTCAAAAGGATTTTTAAAGTGGCACTCGCCGGGCATCTACTCGCTTACTTAGGCTTGCTTGTGAAGGTATTATTGATTGATGGCGCAGAAGACATTCCAGCATTAATCGTCAGCCATTTTGTTTTACATCACGTGCTTTGTGCGTTAGTAGCGGGCACAATAACTTATTTAACCCTGCGCTTGTACACACAGATCAGTAACGAAAACGATGCAACTGAATGACTCGAAATACCCATAAACTAGATGAGTATTAGACACGTAGTTAAAAATTAATGTAGTTTTGTCCCTAAAGGTTTTACTGTTTCGGTCGAAAAACAATCTGTACATCGATAACTAAGGATAAGGTTATGATTGATAAGCTCACCAAACACTTGCATATTGCCCAGTCGCAATCTACATATAATCATAAACTCAGTAACTTCAACGCCAAACAGGCCTCCCCAGCTGCCGCACCTCAACAAGCGCCACACACTAATCATGACTACACTGTGAGCCTATCATCTCCCGAAGAAAATGCTCTGAAAGAAACCGAGCTTGAAGCAGCCTTGGCTCGCCCCATCATACTCGGCTTCGGCCGAAGTTACACTCAACCACACGTTACGATCACTGGACTTGGCACTGACGAGTTTAAAAAAGATTACCGTTTGGGAGAGCTAACAAACAAAGCTGAAGTTGAGGATTTTCTAGCGCAAGTAGACCGGCTACCACCTGAGCAACGGCACAAGTTTCAGCACTTAAAACCCACGAGAGAACTACTCGAACTCACAAAAAAACTCAGTGATGAAGACTTGGCTAAATTCGCTGATGTCATTGTTGCTACTGCAACATTCGACCCTAAAACAGGAAGATTCAATAATATCAGTCAAGACCTAATTCAGCAGTTTAATACTATGTCTGAAGAGGTACTCAGTAGCGCGATAAACACAATGTCGCATTTACTCGAACAAGGGCAAGCGTATGACTTTTCTTCACCCTCACCTCCTTTGGGTATCTTGGATGATGAGGGCAGAGAAGATGCGCTGCTCACAAGATATGACGAAGGGCATAACATACTTTCGCAAAGTTTTGGTATGCAAAAAACGGCCAATGTTCATCGCTACGCCACGCTATTACTCGACAATAAGCTATCTGATGGGCAATTACTGGAATTAAATGCGCACCTTGATGAAGGGGATTTTCAAACCAATGTTGGTATTGTCGACATGGCAAAAACCATAAAGCCGTATCAGCAAGATAGCTTTTTTGCCATGCTCAATGAGACAGACAAATCAAACACACAAAATATATTTGCGTTAGTAAGTAAACAGCTCGACTGGCGTGAACACAAACACTATCTGCAATCTGACACAGGCGAATTCGCTGTCAATCATGACTCGCTAACTTCAGATAGCGAAAGACAAACCCTATACTCGAATATGCTTAAAGCATACGACGAAGTGGGCCTTAGCTGGATGAATGAAGTCATTGATCTCACCCATGACGTTCCAGCAAAAACTCAAAGTGCAATCTGGCAAACTCTCATGGCAGATCTTGAAGAAAACCCAAACGCGTTTATTCATTCTGACTCAATAGAGAGATGGGTGAACACTAACCTAGATGCATTCGTGCATGGCTTTGTCGAGCAACAAATTAAAGACATTCGCAATTTTAATCAAGAGTTAGAATCCCCCTTCCATCTACCAGGATTAAGCTATGTCCATTTAGAGAAACAACAAGATACAGTGCAAAAAAATCAGGCGCCTATAAATTAAATAAAACCTAACCCAGTTACAATAATTAACATGGAAGCATAAAACATACATTGATAAAAAAACTGTAACATGCTTATATTCCATTTATTCAAGGAAAGTGAAATGTTCTCATGTTAATTATGAAGAAGCTGGTTAATATATTTACCCTCGCCTGTGCGTATTTTACAAGTATTCACGCGATTGCAGGCACCCCCTACCAGAAAAAAGTATCAATTACTTTTGATGATGTACCTATTCATGGAGAGTTTACTTTATCAGAGAACTCTCTCAGAAAAATTAATAAACAGCTACTTGATACCCTCGAAAAACATAATATTAAAGTGACGGGATTTGTTAATGAAGGGCATTTAAAAAACAACCCTAAACTGCTAAGAACCCTATTGTCTGATTGGAAAATGCGCGGACACCAGCTTGGTAACCATACCTTTTCTCATATTTCCTACCATCAGAGTGAACTAAAGCTTTATTTAGAAGATATCAAAAAAGGCGCAGTTATAACGCAACAAGTGCTCGGTCAACAAAAGCAGAGGTATTTTCGCCCTCCTTATTTACATGCAGGAGAGACCAATGAGTCTCAGCATTTACTTCACAATGGCCTAAAAAAGCTAAACCTAGAGCTTGTTCCTGTCACTATGGAAAATGCAGATTATATTTATGATGCGCCTTATACTAAAAAGCTAACAAGTAATAAACTTAAAGCAGCAAAAAGCTATAAGGAGCAGTATTTAGCATTTACCGAACAACGTTTAGACTTTTATGAACGTGCAAGTTTAAACATGTTTGAAACGAGTATTCCTCATATACTCATGCTCCATGTAAATCAGTTAAATGCAGATAGCCTTGATGACATATTAACGTCTTTAAAATCTCGAGGTTATCAATTTCAGACAATTGATAAAACCTTACAGCACCCTATTTATACCCAACCCACGCAGGCATTTAAATTCGGTATACATTGGCTATATCGATGGGATAAGTCCAGAGCAAATAAAGTGAGCTGGGCAACAGAACCTGAACCTTCTTCTGACGCATTTTCGGCCCACAATCGCGCAATAACAACACTAAAAAAGGAAACCAGCCATGTCTCAGTCGATTAAAAATCTCACTATCGGCGTGTCTGGAATGGGAGAGCAGTTCTGGGTTAGCGTTGGTAAAACAAAACACTTTTATCTTTCGGCTCTTATTCAAGCTGGCGCTCAACTTGTCAACCTAGATCAAGAAAATGCACCTAATGAGCAACTAGATTTGTTACTCAACTTTTCGGGAAATCGATTGTGGCAAGACGACTATAAAAATGGACCCCCTCGGATCATGGCTCTGCATGGCGGTGCCACATTAGACACGCACTTTTTACAAGCGCACTTGCCCAAGTTAAGGGCATGTGACGGTATCATTGTTAATTGCCAATCTGACATCGACGTGATTAAGGCGATTTGTCCAAAGCTTCAACCACATATTATATTTCTTCCATTACCTGTATCTGAAGTATTTTGGCAAGCCCCAGAAAAGTCGCTCGCTAAAACGCAGTTAGACATCTCACCATCTACTTGGGTATTAGGGCATGTAGCGAGATTACTACCACAAAAAAATCTACATCGATTTTTGCAGTACATAAAAGATTTAAAAACCGCATTTCCAGAACAGCCGATAAAAGCCATTGTCATTGGTAATTACTGGGTCGATTATCCCGTTATGCCCTACATGACCGAGCAATATCCAGACTATATTCAATCCTTACTCAAACTCTATGAGCTTGAGGATATTGTCACATTTTCAGCTGGTAATCTATCAGAGCAAGTCCTAGCCACCAGCATTGCAGCCATGGATGTTTTGATACACCCGACAAACTCGTTAGATGAGAATTTTGGATATATCGCCATTGAAGCCATGGCCGCTGGCACTCCCGTATTGGGCTGTCGCTATGGCGGCTTGAAAGACACTGTTATTGATAGTAAAACAGGTAAGCTTATGCCAACTTGGATCACTCAGGGCGGTATCCGCTTCAATTACCAAAGTGGGCTAGCGTGGTTATCCGAAGTGCTCAATAACAATACTCAGCGTGGTGAATTAAGCAAGCAGTGTAAAGCGCACGCATCTCAATATTATCGCTATGGACACTTTGTATCGCGATTAGAATCCGGATTATTACGTTGTCTCGGTTTACATAAACAGGGGATAACCACGCCTATCGCGCATCACGTACCCATCATTAATGACAGCCAATGCCTATTACCACATGTGCCACTGGGTTTTGAAAACTATAGCGGCGTGGCGCACTACTATGTATCTCATACGCTCGAACAACGCACCCCTATCACCTCAAAAGTCGTCGCGGTAGATCACATTCAACAAGGTCAGTGGACCATAGTTAATGACCCATGTTGGCCTGCCGAGAAAAAGCTTTCTGACGAACAGCTGCAAATACTGGATGAATTAACCACACCTATTGAGTTATCGCGCTTCAATCACACAGCCCAAGATATTATTTGGCAGCTTTTGAATGAAGGCTTTGTGGTATTTGCCTGAGGATTTTATGGTGATTAGTGTAATTATACCTTGGAAAGACCGCCAAGAACTTGGCCAGACATTGGTACAAAACTTACCTGCGTTAGAGCAAATACCAAAGCTTGAAATACTCATTGTTAATATGGGTGGCGACCAACAGCGCCTGCAAGAGTTGCTCAATGGTGTCGACTGTAAAGGCATTACGGTCAGGATCGTGCATATATTTACTCAGTTTTTTAACAAGTCTTTCGCGTTAAATTGGGGAATATATCATGCTAGAGCAGAAACCATATTTGTCTTAGATGCTGACGTAATATTGTCTGAGACCACACTCTCGGAGCTCTACTCGCTCGTCACTGAAACCAGTTTTGCAAACTTACATTCAGTGTCAGAGTCAAAGCCTCAATCGGTGACCCAATTTCAACAGCTATGCCAAACTCGCACAGTACTTACATTACCGATTGGCCAAAATAAGCATACGGAAATATTGGTCAACCAATCCTCTTTGAATAATGACCAACGCACAGCCCCCGGCCTTGTAATGGTAAAGAAGCAACATGTATTGGACGTTGCGGGCTTCGATTCGAAAATGAACTTTTGGGGTTGGGAAGACCTAGATTTAATTGTTCGTCT
The DNA here is from genome assembly GCF_001625575.1 of Pseudoalteromonas luteoviolacea S2607. Taxonomy (GTDB): domain Bacteria; phylum Pseudomonadota; class Gammaproteobacteria; order Enterobacterales; family Alteromonadaceae; genus Pseudoalteromonas; species Pseudoalteromonas luteoviolacea_E. The sequence goes on along the minus strand of NZ_AUXV01000007.1, from coordinate 63,760 downwards.
TAAAGCTAAGCTCATGTTAGAGCAGTCACTGGCCGGATGTGCCACGCACTTAACTCATGATGACTCTGCTCGCAATTTGGGTGAACTGAGTAAATCGCAAAGCGATCATCAGAACTTTTCATATTGCTTAGACAAATATGCGAATGGTCACTTTTCAGGTAGCTTCTTGCAAGATACCAGCAACAAATTTGAACAGTATGTCTCTGTTCATCAACACTGTTAGCTCTGCTAACTATTTTTAATTTAAGGAAAAATAATGAAAAATCTAGAAGAAATGAAACCTTTATCACTTGAAGAAATGGAATCAATTGTGGGTGGCGGCCCAAACAAGTTCGACAAAAATGACTTGTCAAACGAGCCGATTTTAATCCGCGGTTGTTGTAACCAAGGCTGCTGCGAAGAGCCACCTCAAATCTTCTAAATCCTGCATCAACAGGATTTGAAGGTAAAAAGCTGGATAAGACAGCTTTTCACTCTTAAAGAGCCCGAACTCATAGCAAGTTTTAATGCAATTAAACTCGTTTGCTTTGGTGCGAGCTATGAGCCACTGTCGCCTTACACAATTCGATTGTGGCGGCTCTTTTCAATTACTTTGATTTTAATAAGGAAAATACTATGAAAGACAATCAAGAAATGACGCCTCTAACACTTGAAGATTTGGATGCCATCACAGGTGGCACGGCAACTAAAGTAAACCAACAGGATTTGGCCAATGAGCCAGTCTTAATCCGTGGTTGCTGCACACAAGGTTGCTGCGAACAAGAGCTTAGAAAATAAGTACTGTCCCAGGGGGTGCTACGCACCTCCTTCTAATAACAACAAAAATGGGTCAAACTATCATGTCACAAACCACGCCATGGTCACCACTACAGCTCAGCGACGAATGCTGGCAAATAATTAATCAAACTAAAAAGAGCATTCATACGCCACAAACGATCGATACAGAGCTTGCCGATCAAGTGATCAATCTTGCTGATCTGCTGATTGCTGAAAACTTGGACAGTATTGTCGAACGGGATGGGTTGCCTCATCTTTGCCATGTTATAAATGGCTGGGGCAACCTGAGCTACCAAGATAAGCCCTTAACAGATTTAGTTGCAGGCTTTGTGCATTTTAAAAAAGACAAACAGCCTTATATTTATCAATGTGATCCCGAGGGTGATTTTCATCCGTGGCAAACTTTCGCTTATTCTGCAATGGCGGGTGTACCTGCAAATATAGAAATTGCCAAGACCGGTATAACGTTTGCTGACTTGCTCAACGGTTCAACTAATATTATGACAAATAAAGGGGTTGAGCTTGGTCATATGCTATTCGCGCTCGCCCATTATTACCCTCATATTGAAGCCAAAAGTTTTACCTTCTTTGCCCCTGATGGCACACCACAAATATTCGATATTGAACAACTCATGGTACAAGCTGTACACGCCCACTATGTTGGTGATTACACAGTTTGCCGCAAGTTTCATCTCACCGAAGGGGTACTTGCAATGGTCGCTAGAGTGCCTGAGCTGGATAAGTTTAGACCCTATGCTGAACTCTTTTTAAACAGTCAACTCGAGATATTACATGTCCTGCTGAGCGTACTGAGATTGACGGTCAAATTGTTAGACAACCCTCAAGATACACAAAGTAAGCAACAACTGGAACAATTGCGTACTGACATGGTGATGTCTGACTTAATCGAAAACCAAGTTTATTATGCAGGTCATGTCATAGAAGTCATGGACTTTGCTATTTTAGATGGTTACGAAGTCTCAAGCGCAGATTTCAATTGTGCGGTTGAAATCGTTAACACATTAAATAAGATTTTGTGCAACTCTCTGCATCAAGTAGATTTTCAAGAAGCATTCTTAGGCCTTGGCCATTACCGTCGCGCTCAAACATTACTTAACCAACTGATGCAATCTGAGCAGCCTGATCTGACCGCATACATGGTTAACCTAGCGCAGTTAAAGCCACATGCATCACACATTGATACCCACTGGGATGTAATTGCCAATGGTATTTTTGCTGCTCATAAGGTGGTTAAAGAAAGACCAGAACGGTTTTTAGAGATCATTGAAAAATATAATGCTCAAGCCGATGAACAATGGCAAACTCGCGGCTCATTTATGCATTTTAGGCGAATTGCACCGAGCCACTGGCCAAGAGCTTGCCATTACGAATTTCTCACACTTCCCGATGCCATTGGCGTTGAAATTCATCTTGAGCGAGATGAGCTTGCTTTCATTAAACCTTACTTAGTCCAAATAGTCCCGACATTGCGACAGGCAATCGGTGAGTATCAAACATTAGATTGGGACGAGGAATGGAATAAAAGCCGTGGCCGTTTATTTATTAGTTTTTCTAACCAAACCAATACCGAAGTGATAGTCGCAGCCATGCAAAAACTCATTGCCCTGACCCGCCAAGATATTGAATCTCTGCTCGCAGAGCACAGTATGATAGCCGCCTAATACGGAGTAACTATGGCACTCAATATACAGCATGACAAAGTAAAGGCCGTTTTTTCGGACGCAGAGCGCAATAACCGACCAGTATTTATGATAGTTATCGCAACGAAGCCTTGCTATGTAAAACTGGCTTCTTTGATACATGCATGTGACGCACAAAACATGTCAACGCTTGTTATAGAAAGTGGCCAACACTACGATGCCGTGCTGACTGAAGCGGGTGCTCTTTTTGATATTGCCGACAAAGTTGCTATCAATTTAAATGTTGCTGGCAGCATGCTATCAAAAGCTGCCGATATGGCCTTAGCCATTGAGCAACTTGCTCATTATTTTGTGGAGCTCGCCCCAAACACATGTGTGGTTCCCGTTGTCTCAGGAGACACCCTTACATCCAATTTGCTACCGCAATATTGGTATTTGGCAACTGGGATCCGCGCGGTACATGTTGAAGCTGGACTGCGAAGTATGGGGCCTAGCTGTTGGCGGTCGTTACGCGGAGAAGCTCTTTTATCACAGCGTCAGTGTGACTGGATGTGGTATCGTGATATGCCTTTTCCAGAGGGCGTAGATACCGTTTTAACTTCTTGTGTATCTGACTTGTTATTGGCCCCACTAGAGCGCAATCGTCAAGCATTATTGAAAGAGGGGTACCTCCCTGAAAATATAGACATTGTCGGATCGCTTAGTGCCGATGCTGTGACTTTGCAAAGTCAAAGTAAACCAAAGCAGACCATTTATGATTGCTATCCAGAGCTTGCCAATGGCAAGTGGATAAGAGTCGATATTCATCGCAGAGAAAACCTAACCAAACCGATATTAACTGCGCTCCTAAATGCCTTAACTCAACTTGCAACTGAACAAATACAAATCGTGTTTGTAAAATACAATGCCTTTATCAACGCTGTGGCGCGTTATCAATTACAGTCCTTGGTATCTAAAGCGAGTGAAGCAGGCGTTGTTTTTCATGAATTATGGCCAAGTTATCAACATGTCTTGGAATTTGTCACAGGCGCACATTGTCGCTTTGTCTATAGTGATAGCGGAGGTTTACAGGAAGAGTTAAACACGCTTGGCGTTCCCATGCTCACCTGTCGCGCTAACACCGATAGGCCCGAAACGGTACTCGACAGTCAATCCAATCTACTTGTTCCCCCTCTGGATCAAGCTTTTATTTATTCAGGCCTCAAGCTCGCAATCGACAACCCGGAAAAAGTATGGCCGCGTCACGTTGCGCAAAAGCTCTATGGTGAAAACGTCGGACAAACCATCGCCGCCAGCCTGTGTCGCTATCAAAGTAAGGTGAAGCGCCACATTGATATTCTCGAAGGTTACTAAACATGACTGAGAATGACATAATTCAGTGCCGTGCCCCGTTAAGAATTGGTTTGGCCGGCGGAGGCACCGATATTCCTCCATACGTAGATATACATGGGAGTGAAGTACTCAATTGCACAATTAATTTGTATGTTCATGGCCAAATAGCCACAGGTGGAAATGAATTGCTGATCCGCTGCCGTGATTCTGAGGTGCAATTTAACGCCAAAAAGTTAAGCCAACTCACTTTGCAAGGAGAGCTGGCCATACAGCAGGCCGTGTACCTGTACTTTGTTGAGAATCACCATCAGGGGAAGTTTTTCCCATGTTCGATAGAGACATGGAGTGAAGTCGGTTTTGGTAGTGGTCTAGGAGCATCATCCGCGCTCACCGTGGCATTAATCAAAGGGTTTTGCGAGTTACTTAACGTCTCTAATAGCCCTCAAATGCTGGCGCGCACAGCATATGAAATTGAACGTACTAAATTACGACTCAAAGGCGGATTACAAGATCAGTTCGCTGCCGCTTTCGGGGGGATCAATCATTTTTCTTTTTTGAGTCAATACGATAACAAAGTTACCCCGCTAGAGTTGGGCCAAGCAACACGCCATGCGCTAGAATCTCAAATTGTCTTAATAGACAGTCAGGTTTTACGCAGCCCAGGCGCAGCCATTGAAGCGCAATCTTTACAGATCAAGCAGTGTAATACGCAAAGGTTAAATTATTTGCACCGTATCCGCACGTCAGTTATCCCCATGGCGCAAGCTCTAATAGAAGGAAATACCATACATTTTTGGTCTTTATTTAATATAACAAGTGAATTGAAGCACCAGCTTGGCGAAGCAGTACTCCCGCCCAACATAGGCCCCCTTTTCGACTTCGTTATGCAACAAGGCGCCTTGGCAGGAAAAATCTGCGGTGCCGGTGGTGGTGGCTTTATGCTCTTTGCACTCCCTAAAGGTGGTGTAAATCAGCTCAAAGAAAAGATAAGACTGGCTTTTCATACCGATATTATACAAGTAAAAATCGTTGAACACGGTGCACAGGCGGTTACTGTTAAACGCAACACCAAACGTAAAACGCAGGAACCGAGCATATGGATGTGATCGTGTTGGTGGGTGGCAAAGGTACACGGCTAAAAACTGTTATCAGTAACCTACCCAAACCTTTAGCGCCGATTGGCAATCGGCCCTTTTTTGACCTTGTTTTACATAAGCTACACGACGCATTTGACCATGATCTTCATTTGATATTGGCCACAGGGCATATGCATGAGTGTTTTGAGCAATATGCAAAAGCCAATCAAACGCATGCAAAAATTTCTTTGAGTCGCGAAACACAGCCGCTTGGAACGGGCGGAGCGATCCGCCGCGCTATGCAATTCAGTACTCAGGAAAACGTCTTGGTGTTAAATGGAGATTGCTATTTTGATATTAATTACCGGGATTTTGCACAGCGTGTGACGAGCAAAAGTGCGGTATGCCTTGCCGCCGCCCATGTGACAGATATCAGTCGTTTTGGCGCCTTAACGATTGACGCGAACACCGGCCTTGTTACCGAGTTTCTTGAAAAGGGAAAGCAAGGGGCTGGTTACATTAATGCAGGTGTATACTTGCTCAACAAAACTGAGTTTTTGGCCAGCACACCCAGTTGCCCTTTCTCATTTGAGCAGTATTTGTCTGAATATGCATTTACTAAGGCGCTATACAGTCAATGTTATAGAGCTGACTTTATAGATATTGGTACACCAGACGATTATCAAAAAGCGCAATCAATGCTCAAACACCTCACATAATAAACCTGCACTTTCACATTGTTTGCGCATTTTGTATACACACTAATTGCTGTAATCAATAATATGAGTGTGTAGTGATCATGATAGATGCAGTGTCTAACAGTCAAAACATGTCTTTTGGCCGCCCACAGAACCAGCTTAGTTCGGAACAATCCGACACAATTAAGGCAACCCTTGAACAATTTGACTCGCAAAATCTCAGTGAGGAGGATGCTAAGTCAATCGTCGAAACCTTCAAAGAAGCGGGTATAAAGCCGGGTAAAGCGCTTGCTGAGCAAATGTCTGAACTGGGTTTCGATGCCAAAGCAGTAGGAGAGTTGGCTGGTGTTGAGCCGCCGCCAAAGCCACCCAAAGGAGGTGAGTCTTCCTCAATTAATTTACAGCAGGTCGTAGATTTTTTGTCAAACACGCTGGAAGAATTGGACACTAGCAACCTTGATGAAGAACAAAAACAAGTACTATTTGGCGAACTAAAAAGCGAGTTTGGTCTTAAAGAAGACAGCAATTTCGTAAAAATTAGTGTTTGAAAATTTTGCCATGGTGTGCCAAAGTAATGGATATCAAATGGGAACCATTTGATATCCATATACGCATGCGGGATAGACCTGCTTAGCGTTCAATAAAAACAGCAAGGGGTTTGCTGCTATGACAATGTCGTACGATCAACAATACGATTTTCTCGTATTTATTGGCCGTTTTCAGCCTTTTCATCAGGGTCATTTAGCCGTGGTAAAAGAAGGTCTAAAACGCGCTCAACACCTTATTATCTTGTGTGGTTCAGCTCACCAACCTAGAACCGTTAGAAACCCATGGACAAGCGCCGAACGCGAGTTAATGATCCGCGGAACACTAAATCAAGACGAAAATACTCGGGTACATATCGCACCACTCATGGACACTGTATACAATGACGATGCTTGGGTACGTAATGTTCAAACGACAGTGAAAGGGCTGGTCACTGCACACCACCGAGTACCACATAAACCTGCGAACATTGGGTTGATTGGGCATAGTAAAGATCAATCTTCATATTACTTAAATATGTTTCCCCAGTGGGGCTCCGTGCCCGTTGATAACTTTCAGCAAATTTCTGCAACACCGCTGAGACAAGAAATATTTTCAACCACAGGACAGGTATTTTTAGACGGGGAACAGAGTCAGCAATTGCCTGCATTTGTCAAAGACATGCTGCGCCAGTTCGTAAACACCGAGGACTATCAGGCAATCCAAAGTGAACATAATTTCATCGAAAAATATCGTTTAGCATGGCAAAATGCGCCGTATCCGCCGACGTTCGTAACCGTAGATGCCGTGGTAGTACAAAGTGGCCATGTACTTTTAATCGAGCGCAAAGCACGCCCTGGTAAAGGCCTATGGGCGCTGCCGGGTGGATTTGTTAATGGCAATGAGAAGCTCTTAGAAGCCTGTTTACGTGAGCTAAAAGAAGAAACCAAACTCAAGGTGCCCGCACCGGTTTTAAAAGGCTCGATTAAGCAACAGCAAGTATTTGATGAACCGCATCGCTCAGCACGTGGCAGAACCATTACCCATGCTTTTTATTTTGATTTAGAGCCCAATAAAGCGCTGCCAAAAGTGAAAGGATCTGACGATGCGAAGCATGCCATGTGGGTGCCGTTAGCTGAGCTGGAACCTAATAAGTTATTTGAAGACCACTATTTCATTATTCAAGAATTAACTGGTATGTAATATACCAAATATGTAACGGGATAGACCCGTTGCACAATTACGATAGGAGGAACTCCATCATGAACCATATTATCCTAAACGCAGATAGCTACAAAGCATCTCACTTTAAACAGTACCCAGAGGGTACGAGCCAAGTATCTAGCTATATTGAACCTCGCGGGGGCCACTATCAAAAGGCTGTGTTTTTTGGCTTGCAAATGTTCATTAAAACCTACCTGACCACACCTTTGACTCACGCTAATGTGGATGAAGCCAAAGAGATTTTAGAGTTACATGGCGTACCGTTTTATGAAGCTGGCTGGAGACACATTGTAGACAAACACGGCGGCTTACTACCGATTAAAATTCAAGCGCTACCCGAAGGCTCAGTGGTTCCAATTAGCAATGCCCTAGTACAAGTCATTAATACTGATCCAAAATGTGCGTGGCTGACCAGCTACGTAGAAACCGCACTGCTGCGTGCAATTTGGTACCCAACGACCGTTGCAACTGTCTCTTATCACTGTAAGCAAGTGATTCGAAAATATATGCAAGAAACAGCCGACTCACTGGCGGGGTTAGAGTTCAAGCTACATGACTTTGGTGCAAGAGGTGCGACCACTGAAGAAGCAGCTTCGATTGGCGGTGCTGCACACTTACTTAATTTCATGGGCACAGATACGCTCAGCGCGATTGTCGCGGCTAGACGCTACTATGGTGCAAGCATGCCTGGTTTTTCAATTCCAGCAGCAGAGCACAGCACGATTACCGCTTGGGGCAAAGACGGAGAAAAACAGGCTTATGAAAACATGCTGAAGCAGTTTTCGGGGCCTGGTAAGCTGGTTGCGGTCGTCAGCGATTCGTATGACCTGTGGCATGCAATTGATACGCTGTGGGGCGAAGAGCTCAAAGCGCAAGTCGAAAACAGCGGTGGCACCTTGGTTATACGCCCCGATAGTGGCGAGCCTGTGAAAGTTGTCACTACGACTATAGAAAAGTTAATGGCTAAATTTGGCTACAGAGTTAACAGCAAGGGATATCGTGTTTTACCCGATTGCGTCAGGGTCATCCAAGGTGATGGAATTGATGAAGTATCAATTGGTGAAATATTAAAGGCAATGCAAGGTAATCAGCTCAGCGCAGAAAACATTGCTTTTGGGATGGGCGGAGCACTGCTACAAAAACTGGACAGAGACACCATGCAATTTGCAATGAAAGCAAGTGCAGTGAAGGTAAAAGGCCTGTGGCGTGATGTGTTTAAAGATCCAATCACCGATCACGGTAAGCGCAGTAAGAAAGGCCGTTTAGCGGTGGTTGCCGATAAGCAAAAAGGCATAAAAACTGTTCGTGAAAGCGATTTAGGCTATCGCGAAAATTTGCTCCAAACCGTATTTAAAAACGGCCACTTGCTGATTGACCAAAGTTTTGATGATATCAGAGCAAACCTTTCATAACCGACTCTAGTAGCGACCAATGGTGGATAACCTTTCACTCTTTGGTCGCTTGCCATCTGGTGTTATTTCATAAATACTGTCTCAACAGCCAGTTCCGAATCTGGCTAGTCGACCAATTATCATTCGATATAATTAGTCTATTCATGTAGTAGGATTGACTGAAATGTTAGATAACCAAGTTTGTCAAAAAGCACGCCTATCAAGGGATGCAAGATTCGATGGTAAGTTTTTTATTGCAGTTAAAACCACCGGTATATACTGCCGCACCGTGTGCCCAGCACACCCCCCAAAAGAAGAAAATGTAGAATATTTCACCAGTGCATTGCTGGCTGCTCAGTCTGGTTATCGACCATGCCTTAGATGCCGGCCAGACAGTGCCCCAAACTCCCCTGCCTGGAAGGGAGTCGGCGCAACTTTAGAGAGGGCCATCAAACTGATTGACCAAGGCGCATTGCAACAAAGCTCATTGCCTGAGCTCGCGAGCAGGCTTGGGGTAAGTGACCGTTATTTACGCAAGCTCTTTAATCAGTATTTAGGGGTGTCGCCGAAAACCTATGCGCTATACCAGCAATGTTTGTTTGCCAAAAAATTACTCCATCAAACTAGCTTGCCCATCACCGAGGTGGCACTGGCAAGTGGTTTTGATAGCATACGGCGCTTCAATGACTGCTTTAAAGAACAACTCAAACTCACCCCGACACAAATGAGAAAGCAAACAAAGGCAGTAAGCTCTAAAGTCGTATTACAACTGTTTTATCGCCCACCATTTAACTGGCAAAAAATGCAACAATTCTTGTCAGCGAGACTGATTGAGGGGTTAGAGTGGATCACCCCAAACAGCTATGGGCGGACTATCACTTTGCAAGGTAAAACAGGCCAGTTTACCGCAACGCACCTCGAAGATAAGCATTGCTTTGAGGTCGAAATTCAATTGGATGAGCTAAAGGTCCTTAAGCCAGTCGTCAATAACATTCGTCGAGTCTTAGATTTAGATGCTGACTTAGTTCAAATCGAGCATGATTTATCTCAAGTTCTACCAAATACATTTGAATTAACAACTGGACTACGTTTGCCCGGCATTTGGGGATTATTTGAAGCGGGAATAAGGGCTATCTTAGGCCAGCAAGTATCTGTTCAAGCGGCAAAAAATTTAGTCTCACAACTGGTACTTACGCTGGGTGAAAAAACATCCAACGGGCGGTATTTCCCCACGCCGGAAGCCATTGCAAGTAGTGAGCTCGCGTTTCTAAAGATGCCAAACGCTCGTCGACAAACCCTGATCCGGTTTGCACAGTATTTCTGTGAAACCTCTGAATCAGAACCCCCCGACGAGTGGTTAAAACTCAAAGGGATTGGCCCATGGACGGTCGCTTATGCCAAAATGCGTGGCCAGAGCGATCCAGACATCTTTTTAGGGTCAGATTTGGGGGTCATTAAAGCACTCAAAGCACAAAGCGCTGCTGGCGAAGCCTCATCTGAAACCTCATCACAACCAATACATACATTATCACCTGATTTAGCGTCTCCGTGGCGCAGCTACCTTACTTTTCAGCTATGGAGTCAATTATGAAGCTATACACAGATTACTTTCAAAGCCCGCTTGGACTAATAGAAATAAAAGCCTCAGAAGTTGGTATACGACAACTCATTTTTTGTGGCGAACAGGTTTCTCAAACACGTTCATGTGCACTACTCACAGAGTGTAACAAGCAGCTCGATGCGTACTTTTCAGGGAACCTTATGCAATTTGATTTGGATTTAGACTGGCAAGGAACTCCTTTTCAGCAAAAGGTATGGCAAGCGCTTACTGAGATTCCATTCGGTAAAAGTATGACTTATCTAGAGCTCGCCGAACAATTGAATAACCCCAAAGCTGTGCGTGCCGTGGGTGGGGCAAATGGCCGAAATCCGATTACTTTGATTGTGCCTTGCCACCGCGTAATTGGTGCCAATGGCAAGATGACGGGTTATGCTGGCGGTGTGATCAGAAAGCAGTGGTTACTTGCTCATGAAGGCATTGTAGATTCAAAACCTAGCGCGCAACAACTGGCTGAGTTAGTTAAAACACGTCAAGCAAAAACAGAGTTTTTACAGTAGCACTATTAATTATGCTGACAACGCAGAGTGAGCCCATCAAGGTCTTTTTTCGAAGCCATTAAGATCCAAGTCTGTTGATTGTCAGCGTGTATGCTGGTGAGAAGTTTCTGCGCCTTCGCCATTTCCCGTTTAGTTGTTCCAATCGCAATATCTACACCATACCATGGCTTAGGGCCAGTATTTGGGCCTTGCATTTGTACCACTCGAACTATCGGAGTTAAGCACTTTGTCACAGCCAATAACTTTTGCCCTTGCTCCGACGCAAGTGCACGTTTAGTCTCGTCGGCCCACAGCTGTGCCTTTTCTTTATCTCGAACCCCAGACAATTTGAGTATGTAAGTACGTGCTAACAACTTAGGCATCTCAAGTGCATTAGACTCAGGTAGCGTTATTTGTGTAAAAGCGACCGCTTTCGAGTAAATACTAAAAAAAAGTATCAGTGCGCTCACGCAAATTACTTTTTCTTTGTACTTCACCATATTCTCTCCAAGTCTTTCTTATCAAAATAATTAAATCACATCCAAACTAGACACAAGGCTGATTTTGCCACTACTCCCTCACCTTAGGAACAATGCGTTATCAAATAATTAACACAAAAAACCTTTAATATAGGAATAAATTATATATATTTATACAATGAAAGAGATATAGTTTATGAATTGGATAGTATTACGTGTCTTTTTATGATGGCCCAAACGACCCCATACGGTTAAGTACGTACTTTGGCAAAAAAGGAAAAGTATTCCCAGCTGTCACTCTAATCATACTTGCGGTGTTTTCTCCCCTCGCAATTAAAAACTTCATTATTGGTGAATACCCATTAGCCACCGCAATTAGTTTATTTGTTATTACATTTAGTATTGATTCCTACGCCTTACTGAGAGGGAGAAAACTGCCAATAAATGAGCATATTGTCGCGACATTAGCTGTGCTTGCCGTCACTCTATCACTTTTTACTTTAGGTGATGGGACCATTTTCTGGGTGTTTCCCGTCAGTATCATTATGAGTTTTTTATTTCCACTAAGAACTGCTATCGTTTTCAATCTGCCATTACTCATAAGCGCAACCATTTATGTTTTACTTAACTATCAAGTTGCCGATGCGATGCGGTTATTTTTCGCTCTGTTGATGACTATTACGGTTGTCAATTTGCTGCTTAGGCACATTGACTCTCTTCATGAATTACTCAAAGAAGAGTCTAGTAAAGATGCTTTAACAGGTGCCCTAAATCGCCGCCAGTTAAACTTATTTTTAAAAGATGCATTGGCAAACAAACTACACTATCACAGCGACTCCACACTCATTATGATTGATGTAGATCACTTTAAAAAAATTAACGATTTGTACGGTCATGCCAAGGGGGATGAGGTACTGATACGCCTAGCTTCTGGTATCACCACTCAGATCCGCGAAAGCGACTTGCTCTTTAGAGTAGGCGGAGAGGAGTTTGTGATCTTACTCCCCAATACCACGGTTGAAACCGCAGAAAAAGTCGCAGAAAAGTTGAGGGCAGCTATCAGAGCATCGTCTCTTATCGAAAATCACCCAGTAACCGTTAGTTTAGGTATTTGTGCAACAGACAATAATCTGACTCAAACCAAGTGGATGAGCTGTGCTGACAAAGCGCTATACGCGGCAAAAGAAAGAGGCAGAGACCGAGCATGCTGGTACAACCTAAACTGTGACCGAGTTGAGGATGTTGCAGCCTAATCACAAAATATCTATCCGCCTTCCTACCGACCTTCTCACATGTTGCAGTGACAGAGCGAATAACACAGTACCCAATTAAACTTTTGTAGCAATTTCAAAGTCGCCAAATTACAATGTTAAAAAACATGTTAACTCATCATTTATTGGAGATAATTGTTGTATAAATTTGAAGGGGTTAAAACCACGTTTAGCAGCCTTTTGGGGCTCATTTTTTGCTTGCTAAGCGCTGTGCATCTTGAACATTATTGGCAGTCATATGCAACCACGATAAGTCATTTAACCCTTCCCGTTTTGCTTTTCTCGGCACTGTTTTCAGCCCAGTTTAATCGCAGTCGATTAGCGCTTACCTGTTTACTTTGGGCATTGCTTTTTACTTCCCAGAGCTATTCTGTTCCTTGGTCTGAATGGTTAGATAATAAAACCTCCTGGTTACTGTTAAGCGGTGCGCTAATTTTATTGTTTACCTCGTTAACACAAGATCGCGCACTCCTTTCTCGCCATTCATTTTCCCGCTTGATAATACTCAGTATCATAGGGCTATGCGTGTATTATTGGCTTGCCTATCAAGGAGAGCTCGATGCGTTATTGTCAGAGCACACATATACCACTCTGCTGTCACCATACATCACATACCATGTTCCACTATTTTTAATTGGCTGCCTTTTGTTCTGGCGCAGTGTCACACGAAAATGCCTCACCTTAGCAACCCTATTTAGCAGCTTTGTACTATGGCTCGCAATTCATATGAATTGGCTGATACTACCGCTGAATATTGTGGTAGCGATTGTTGCCTTGGTCTACTTATTTACCGTATCTATTGATTGCTACTTTTTAGCATTTAGAGATGACTTAACAGCTCTCCCTACTCGGCGCGCACTCAATCAACTCTCTCTCTCGCTCGGTCGAAAATACACAGTGGCCATGCTTGATATCGACCACTTTAAAAAGTTTAACGACACCTACGGCCATGATATTGGCGATCAAGTACTGAAGCTGGTTGCCTCAAAACTAAATAAGGTGAAAGGTGGTGGTAAAGTATTTCGTTATGGCGGCGAAGAGTTTACAGTCGTCTTTTCAGGTCGCTCACCTGACATAGCATTTAATGCGCTTGAACAGCTGCGAGAAGACATTGCCAATTATGATATGGTTATTCGACAACAACAACGCCAATCTAAAAAGTCTAGGCAGAGCAGCCCGCCTTCTGATAGAAAGACCGTTAACGTCACGGTTTCAATTGGCGTTGCCACAAGACAGGCAAAACAGACCTTCGAACAGGTCATTAAAAGCGCTGATGAAGCACTGTATCGCGCCAAGAAAAAAGGCCGTAATAACGTCAGTAATTAACCCACTTTATGTACGCTATTTTCACAGCAATAGATAGCAGACTGACTGTCTATTGCTATACTCAGGCCATGCTTAGCCCAGCAAAGGATACTTTATGAAGCATTTTTATTGCATGTTAATTCTATTCACTTTTAGCTTTTTCTCTATTGCAGAAGAAAAGAAAGAACTTCCACCTCTTAACCCTGCCTACCAAGGTGAACATGGTATGGTACTCATGAATCGCGGTTCAAAGATATACGCAACAAACTTTCCCTCATACAAATTGCCTGGTGATATTCAGGTCGTATATAAAATCGATAACCCTGACGTGGCGTTTTTAAATTTAGTTCGTGATTCGGAGCTCATAACAATTAAACCTAAAGCGTTTAACTTACAGCGTTTAGAGCGAGGTGAAGAGATTACTGTTGTGGCTGATGTCTATGAAGGCCATTATAAAAAAGACGGATTTAAAGTGTACTCAGAGCGCAGTATCGTGTTCAGCGATAAGCTCTATTCAAGAAAAATGAAAGACTTAAAACCTTCAGGCCAATGGCAAGAATACGACAGCATAGAAATCAACAAAACTGAGCGTATTTATGTCCACAAAATTACCCAAACACCGAGCTTTAATCACTTAATCTTCGTGGATTTAACCAGTGCTTGTATGCAAAGGTTCAAGACCTCTAAGAGGGTACCAAAAGTATCTGAGCTGATATATAAATTTGTAAATTGTGGCACTTTGAAACAGCTCTATTTTGATGCAGATGCCTACCAGTAACAGGCGCTTTTATCGTTTGCCTTGGTGAGTGCACCTAGGCAAACGATAATTGCTATCAGATTGCTCCTATTTAATGAAAGTTACGCGATTTATGGTTAAACCCTTGTAGTAAATCGCTTTCATCAATCAGACGCCCCGCAATCACATGGATCACTTCGCCTTCTTTTTCGACAATACCTTTTACTCGCAGTAATTTAGAGCTTAAATAAGCTTGCTTTTGTGCTCTTGCTGTACCTGCCCACACCACCACATTAATGTTGCCAGTATCGTCTTCGAGGGTAAAAAATGTGACGCCCCCTGCTGTACCTGGCGCTTGCCGACCTGTGACTACTCCCACAACAGTGACTAAGCTCTTATGCGCTTTACCTGCCAATTCATTCATCCGTGTAAATGGCCTCAACAAACCAGCTTCTTCCAATAAGGTGATCGGGTGTTTATTCAGTGTGACTCCTGTTGCCGTATAGTCCTCAATTAGGTCAGCAAACACATCAGGCGCGTGTACATGGTGTACTTTGTCTAACTGCTCAGTTTTAAACAGAGGTAAGCTAGCTTCACTATTCATTATCTGCCAACGCGCCGCATACCTATCTCCACTAAAACTTTGCAGAGCATTGGCTGAAGCCAGCCGCTCCAAGGTGCCCTTATCAATGCCAATATCACTTAAGCATTGAACACGGCGATAACCTTGCTGTGGCCGCTGTGCTACGATCTGTGCAGCCATATGTTGATTGAGCCCCTTAATAATTCGAAAACCCAACCGAATGCCCCACTGACCTTGTGATTGGCAAACCACATGGTCATATTCTGACTGGTTAACACACACAGGTAACACGACAACTTGATGGCGTCTCACATCCTGCAATAACTGTGAGGCACTATAAAACCCCATGGGTAAGCTATTGAGCAGTGCGGTAAAAAACATCGCGGGGTAGTAATATTTCAGCCACGATGATGCATAAGCAAGCACAGCAAAAGAAGCTGAGTGACTTTCTGGAAAGCCATATTCACCAAAACCACAGATCTGCTCAAAAATACGCTCAGCAAAGGCATTATCATATCCCCGCTCAGTCATTCCTTTTAGTAGCTTATCCTTAAATTGCATCAGCTCACCGGTTTTTTTCCAAGAAGCCATCGCACGTCTTAACTGATCCGCTTCCCCTCCAGAAAAGCCAGCAGCAACCATAGCAAGTTTGATCACTTGTTCCTGAAAGATGGGGACTCCCAAAGTGCGCTCAAGTACCGACTTAACGGCTTCAGAGGGGTACTCTATTCTTTCTTCACCATTGCGGCGCTTTAAAAATGGATGCACCATATCCCCCTGAATTGGGCCCGGGCGTACTATCGCGATTTGAATGACCAAATCGTAGTAACAAGCAGGTTTTAAACGGGGCAACATGCTCATCTGCGCCCGAGATTCAATTTGAAAAACGCCCACAGTATCGGCTTTTTGGATCATGTTATACACCGCAGGGTCATCTTGCATGCGCGTGAGCTCAGCAATGCTTAAGTGTCTATCAGTATGTTGTTTTACCAAATCAAACGCTTTACGGATGGCGGTTAACATGCCGAGAGCCAGCACATCGACTTTGAGTAACTTTAGGCTTTCTAAATCATCTTTATCCCATTGAATAACCGTTCGGTCTGCCATGGCGGCATTTTCTACGGGTACTAAATCATGTAATGGCCCTGCCGAAATGACAAAACCACCCACATGCTGAGAAAGGTGGCGAGGAAAACCCATAATTTCATTCACTAGCTCAATAAACTGCTGGCCTTTCATAGAGTCTGGCTCTAAACCCAGTTCAACAATTTGTGCCTGCCAATTTAAGCTGCGATCTCGTCGATTAACATTTTTAATGAAATACTCCAGCTGAGATTGGGCAATTCCCAGCGCTTTTCCAACATCACGCACTGCGCTTTTAAAACGATAAGTGATCACCGTCGCAGCCAGGGCTGCACGTTTTCGGCCATACTTCTGGTAGATATATTGAATGACTTCTTCGCGTCTTTGGTGCTCGAAATCTACATCTATATCGGGGGGCTCATTACGCTCTTTACTAATAAAACGTTCAAATAAAACGGCAACCTGTCGAGGGTCTACCGCTGTAATCTCTAAGCAATAACACACCACAGAATTAGCCGCAGAGCCCCGACCTTGATACAAAATACCACGACTTTTAGCAAACATGACAATGTCATAAATCGTCAAAAAAAAGTATGGATAGTCCAATTCCTCAATTAAATTCAGTTCTTTGCTTATGGTCTCGTCAATTTCAGTTGGCACCCCGTTAGGAAATCGCTGACGCTTTCCTTGTTCAACCAAAGTGCGAAGGTATTGCATGGCGGTTTGCTCTGCTGGCACCAATTCGCTGGGATATTGATAACGTAGATCATCCAAATCAAATGAACAACGTTTAGCAATGCGCTGTGACTCTTCAAGCCAGCTAGGTTGAAACAACTTAGTGAGTTTAGTTTTAGAGCGCATGGCACGTTCACTATTTGCCAGCAGCTGCGCTTTAATCTGATCAACGGCTTGATTATGCGCAATAGCAGTTAATGCATGCTGCAAGCGCAACCGAGTTGGAGAGTGCATAAGCACTCCACCTACTGCACATATCGGTATTTGAAATTGCTTCGCTAATGCCTCACAGTGAGCAACATAGCGTTTATCCTGATTATCTAGACGTCGCTGCACACCTATCCAAGTTCGAGTATAATGGTAACGAGCTAACCACTCCCCCCAGCTCTCATCAACAACATTACCAGCTGGTAACCAAATCATAAAACAATGACGTAGCGACATTAGATCCCACTTTTCAAGCGCGTAACCTCCTTTACTACTTCGCCGCCGCGCATTACTAATCACTCGGCATAGTTCACTGTAAGCAGCTTTATCTGGGCAAATCAAAACCACTTCTAGATTTTCAAAGCGTAATAAGCTGCCAATGATGAGCTTGATACTCAGTCGTTCATTTTTAATCAATGAATGAGCTCGTACCACCCCAGCTAATGAGCATTCATCTGTAATAGCCATTGCAGAATACCCTAAGAACTCTGCCTGTCTAACAAGCTCTTCAGGTCGAGAGGCTCCTTGTAAAAAAGAAAAATTGCTCTGACAAAATAACTCTGCGTATTGCATTAACTAAACACTCCATGCAAATACCAACGCTGTTGCCGATCTCTAAAAACCCAGAGCCAGCGCTTAGACTCGTCTTGTGCAATAAAATAGTCTCGCTCTACTTCGTGACCATCCCACCAGCCTGTACAAATGCGCTCCGGCCCCTGTATCAAGGTAACAGACTGTTGCAATGGGAGGATTTGTGGGAGTAGCAAATTAGGTCGCAGCATAGGCTCGCATTCTATCTCATTCAATCTTTGTGCTTGTGAGGTCAAAGGTACGCAATGCGTCGTTGCAAATTCGGGGCGGGCATCAGCGCTTGGTTTAATACCTTGTACAGCATCTTCTCCCAACTTGGCCTGCAACACCGCGAGTAATCCGGCTGCTGTCATAGTGCCGCAGCGCTCACTGAACAAATCGCTGCTGAGTTCATCAGGCTCGCAAAAGCCTGTTACCGATAAAGCAACTCCCTGTAAAGGAGCAACTAATTGTGTTCTTTCCAGTACTAACTGGCATAACCCCTGCCATTTATCAGCACGATACTCCCCTTCGGCACTGCCAATTTCGAGCCTCAAAGGCTCGCAATCCCGTTGTAATAGTGTAAATTGAATTGACTTAGTAAGTTTATTTCGAAGCTTTAAAAATTGTTCTAACTGAGTGAGTAGTTTGAATAAAGGCTTGGCAACCCAATCTAAATTTTCTAATTCATAGAGTAAAGTTAACTGGCGCTCAAATACCTCAGGAGGCTGATAAAACGAAACCGGGTGATGTAACTTACCGCGTAAACGCCCCACATAATGAACTAGCTCGGTATTAAAGCGCTTACCTAGCTCTAACATTGGAATCTCAAAAAGCGCTTGTACCGACTGGATACCTACACGCAGTAAGCCTTGATGTTGCTTTTCAGGTAATGCTAATGCACTCACAGGTAAGCGACCTAGGCGATGTTCTAACTGCTTGCGATCTTCACTGAGGGTATCAAATTTTGCTTCAGCCAATAGCTGTGCAGCCAAAGGGGAATAGCCCAAACTGAAATGATACCGCACATTTTGTGCTTGAAGTCGTGTCTGTATGGTATGCCAGTACTCAGAAATATCACGATACATCGTCAACATACCAGAGACCTTAAGTAGCAACCCCGTTGTACCAGATAAATGGATCTCAGCCGTATTTAAATACAACCACTGGGCCAACTCAGTCAAACGCTGCCTTGTTTGTTCTTCATCATATTCATGTACACACAAAGACGAACACGTTGCCGCAGCAGCACCAAGTCCCATACCTTGTCGAATACCCGCGGCATGTGCTGCTGAGTTTAATTGCACCGCACTGTGCCCTCGGCCAGCAACAATAATCGTTGGCTGCTGTTGAGCTTTATCGTGATACAAGCTATCCAGTTGCAATTGTGGAAAGTGTAGGTAAAGCCAAAGTGCCATAACTCACCTATTTACCTGCTGTAAGGCACGCTCAAATGTTACGATATCAGCACCTTGAGGAGATTTAATCTGTGCTGTCAGCTCAGGCCAACTTGAAGACATATCGAGTACAAAGTCAGGTTTAGCCCACCCTCCACGACGCTTTGTCACTTGCACCTTAAGGCCCAACGGATGAGGTAATAACTTTAAACTTAAACAGACTGGCAATGATGTTGACTGCATAATACAGCTGCGCATTAAACAAATAAGCCCTTGCCCTGTTTGCGCTGCAAGTTGTAAACGTTTAACTTGATGCACTTCTAAATCCCCATGCCACATCAAAACACTGCTACAGGCTCCGCTTTTTAAGCACTGCTCAGCTGCCCAAAGTGCCTCTTGTGACGAGTTAGGCCGGATCACTAAAAACTGCCCAGTGTCTACACCTTGGTGAAAAAGAGCATGGGCGTTAATCAGCGCAGGCGGGTGTATTACCGCGCACATGCGAGTTTGTTTGCGTAAGTAAGGCAATAATAACCTCAGCTCCCCAATCCCTATTTGGCTCTGAATATCCACAACGCCTTGACTTGGCAACCCACCATGCAGCAGCTTATCAAGATCATCAAACCCTGTACTGACGGTCTCATATACCTGACGAGAGACAGGTGCATTTTCAGTCCCCTGCCAAACAAGGTTCTGATGCTGTAAAAAATCAATTAAATTGGCCATAACACACACTTTACTGTATACATATACAGTATTATAGATCGAAATCAAAAGTGCAAGTGAGATCTACAGGGCATATCGCAAAGTCGCTTTAACTGGCTACAATAAATGCAGTAGCAGTAAAAGCTTAGGCTAAATGGGAGGCAAATATGTGTGGCAGATTGAATATTACTGATGACCCTTTCGTGATCCAAATACTGCTAGACCTAGGTATTGAAAACCCACGAGAACAAATGCATTTTGGCCGCTTTAAACGCGCAACCGATACGATAAGCATCGTCCACCAGCATAACGGTCAGCGCCACCTTAGCAGTGCCACTTGGTGGCTACTGCTAACGCAAACGCAATCTGGGTTTAAGCCTTCTAAATACACCTCATTTAACAGCCGGTATGATAAGTTACATGTGAAAAATAGCGCCGCTTATCAACCTTTTAGATATAACCGCTGTATTATTGTCACCAAAGGGTTTGGCGAAACACAGTACCAAGATGGCAAGCCTAAAGATTATCATGATTTTATCGCAAAAAATGGAGCACTGTGCTTGGCTGGATTGTACAAGTATTGGTGTCACCCAACCACAGGAGAACAGCAACTTTCTTGCTCGATTATCACGCTCCCCCCTCACTCTAAGCTGCGCCCCTATCACGATAAGGCAAGTCCGATGATGCTCCCACAACGCGCGGACTTATTGGATAAATGGTTAGACGACAAGCAGCATGATGTCACGGGATTTAATCATTTATTGGTCCCTCATTTATACCAATCCCTCACAGTGCAAAAGATTGACAAGCCAAGCAGTTACAGACCGATAGCATCGGCGCGCTCATTACAGCATGACTAACTCTGTGAGGCCATTTGGCACACATTGGATTCGCCACCAGCGGTCAAAAGTCACACCCGATAGTGTGTTAAAATACCATTTAACTTCACTGCAAGTTGCTCTAACTGTGTCGCCCGCTCATCAATTTCGCGCCCTCGAGCCAAGTTGTCGCTGGCCTCCTGACTGATAGCAGAAATAGACTGGCTTATCTGCTGAACCGTATCTGACTGCTGCTTAGATGCCGTAGCAACTTGTGTGTTCATCGCCGCGATTTGTGCTATCGCAGAAGTAACATCTCCCAATGACGCTTTCGCTTGCTCCGAAGTTTCTGCATTATTCACGCTTTGAGATTGGCTCTGCTGTACACGCCCTTGGGCCTTTTCAACACCTGATTGTAAACGCTTAATCATATCCTCAATTTCACCTGTCGCTTGCTGAGTACGGATTGCCAGACCCCGTACTTCATCTGCAACAACGGCAAACCCCCGCCCAGCATCACCCGCTCGCGCAGCTTCAATTGCAGCATTCAGCGCTAATAAATTGGTTTGCTCCGCAACAGATTGGATCACATCTAATACACTGCCGATTTTAGCACTTTGAGAGGACAAGATATCCATCATCTCACCCACTGAAGCCATCTCTGTGGCTAGTTGCTGAGATATCAATGCACACTGAGCGACCAAGTCATTGGTATTATCTGTGAGGCTATTCACTTGCTGTGTGTGTTCGGAAGTTTTAAGTGCGCTATTAGCCACTTCTTGTACTGCTTGTTGCATCTGTGAGCCAGCTGCCGCCGATTGTTCACAGTCTAACGACTGCTGGTTTACCGCATTGATCAATGCGCCCATTCGTTCAGACAATACAATCGACATCTCTTTCAACGTGTGAGCACTGCTCAACATATCGCTGAAATTTCCTTGCAGGCGTCCAACTAAACGGTTGACAGATTCACTCAGCTCACAGATCTCAGCATCCCCTTCAGCCGGTGCACGCAAGCGAAAATCATTGTTATCAGCAATATCTCTAATGGCATGACTTGCCGCTAATATAGGTTGCGTAACTCGCGTTGCAATAAAAATCCCGATTAAGGTTGCCAGTACACCCGCAATCAAAACAAATACCAATGCAGATTTAAAAATAGAGATCTGCAACGATGAAATCATTGCGAACGCCTCTGAATAATCAACCTCACTAACAATGGCCCAATTCAAGCCTTCAATATTAAGGGGGGCATATGCTGATGCCACAGCGACAGAACGGTAATCATCAAATATCGCAACACCGGACTTTCCATTAAGTGCTGCACGCGTGCCGGGAGAGTCCACCTCTAATATGCCGACAGTTGTATCTTGCTGTTCAATTTTAGTAATGATGTCTTGGGCTACATTATGCGCTTCCAGCACGGTCAAAAACTGAGACTTATCTTCAACAAAAAAGCGACTGTTGGTCAGTAATTTTTTTGCTTGATTTACCACATATATTTCGCCAGAGTCGCCCAACCCCTGCGCTTTCCATTGACCAGAGAAGGTCAGCATATTATTAATTTCGTCCACAGGTAATTGAAAAACTAATACGCCTACAAATTCGCCATCATCTATAATTGCGGCGCTAATAAATCCTGCTGCGGCATTATATGAGGGGAGATAAGGCGCGAAGTCAATAAAGTTGCCTTGCCTTGTGGTTTGTCCTCTGGCAGCCTGAAATGCGCGCGCTAGACCTGAGTCACTAAATGGCCCTGTAGTAAGAGACGTCGCAAAATCGACCTCTTTAAATACCGAGTACACGACGTCACCTTCAGGGCTGACAAGAAAGATGTCATAAAAACCAAATTGAGACTGAAAATCACGCAGTGCCTGATGGTATTTACGATGCACGGCATCATAACCATTATTATTAGGCCCTATTAACAGCTGATCTTTACTGCCTAGGGGATGAGGGTTGTCTGCAATATACTGTGTTTGCAACGCTTTGGCTTGTATAGAAAGCTGAGTAAATAAACGCGTAGCTTCCCCTTCTTGAAGTGGGCTTTTATCTACCAAAACGGGTCTAAACTGACTCAAATAGTAGTTTTCCAGTGCTTGAAAGGTACTTTCGCTCTTTGGTTCAATATCATTGAATGCAGCCTTGAAAGCTTTGGCTGCATCTATCACCATGGTCGAATGCGCCAATGTAGTAGCCTGCGATTGCATAGTTGCAAAGTAGCGCTCTACTTGGTTTTGCATCGCGTTTCTTCTAGATATTAGGTTGTTCTCAACTTCTTTAGAGACTGCAGCCTTACCTTCTTGATAGGCAATAAAGCCAATTGCGAAGCACGCTATTAATAACGGTACGACAGCAAGTAAGACAGAAACAATACTTAAACGTGTTTTTAATCGCACCTTAATACCCCACTACCTGTTTATTTTTCACAGCGGCGAATGACTGAAACCGCCTAGTCATATCCTAAAAGCTTCTCGATGCACTTTTATGACTTTTAATTATTTATCCATAAGAGAACAAAAAACAACCTCAAAAACCCATACAAAACTATTAATTAATTAAATTCATAAAAATAAAGCTAAATATATTATTCAAACAACCGACAAACAGAGGGAAAACTACAACTAAATAAGGAAAGGAATATGAAAATTAAGTCTTTGGCATTAATATTGTCGAGTATTTTTACCACACAGGGACACGCGCAAGTTCTCGAAAAGCTAGACTTTGAACATTCAACTGAGCAGGTAGAGATCAATTACGGTGATGTCACAGCTATTGAGCAAACCAATGTACACCCTATCTCGGGTAGCTATAGCTTAAAAGTTAGTGCCCAAAGCCATTTTGAGATAATGCGTGTTTTTGAAATCAACCAAACCCTGACTAACCCTACACAGTTTCGAGTCAGCTTTGATGTCCAACTACCAGAAATCCAAAATTCAAAGTATCAAGGAAATACGACCCTTTATACCTCTTTAATCGTCGAATTCGATGACGGCAGTCAAATGCAAGTATATACCTCAGAAGCGGATAATATTAGCCAAGAACCTGATAGTATTCATTCATTTGACGTCGCTACAACATTACCTGACGGCAAACATATTAAACATGTCACAGCATACTGGAGCACGCATTTGTTAGATGAGATGCCTGTCGTTTTCGACAACATCAAAGCGCAACTTACTGACAACAGGGAACATAGTAATACAGTTATCCAGCACTTCTTAATGGATAACACCACGACAACAACTATCGAGCAATTACAAAGACATTTTAGCGGTAATATCGCGCTCACACACGTACACACAAACCCAAATGCCCCAAGCTTACAAATAAACGCAGACAATGAAGGCAGATATAGAACCAAGTTCGAGTTAAGCAATTTGTTTATTGTGCATTCAACGCCCAACTACCTTGCCACCACTCTCACACTCAACAACCCTAGCAGCGAAACGATTGAAGTAAAGCTTGCAGGCCAAGCTTTCTTTACTCGCGAACTTGCCGGAGCAGCGAATACTATTAGCCAATACGATAGATTAACGCTTGCACCTAATGAACGTAAAACAATCCCTTTAATACTTGATTTTAGTGATGATTACTATACTTCAAGTATTTCATCGATGAACTTTGAAATTGAAGCTGAGCGCTCAATATTCATTGACAGCGCACGTGTCCACACTGCAGAAGTTAGCTCCGATGGCGCTTTCTATCAGGTTTTTAATGACTATGAATCTGGCAATATTGACTTCACGACGCGATACCCAGAAGAGGTTGCAATAAGCCTTGAAGACAATAACCAATTCAACAACACCAAAAACCTGAGGCTCGCACTTTCTCCCTGGCGACAAGCAAGTTACTCTTACTTTTTCCCCTGGAGTGAAACACGCTTTGCCACACAAATACACACCCAATTAGACGTTAATATTACTGAGGCAACCTTAGGGCAACCCGTGCAAGTGTGTACTGATGTCTATTATAAAACAGGCAAAAAAGATTCTTTTTGTGAGGTGCGCACATTTGGTAAAGGTAGCTACCAAGTCAATGAGGTGTATACACTTGATCCGACTCAGTCGCTGCGTCGCTTCCTCATTCGCGTACGCTCGTTTAGTAATTCACCAGCTACAGTCAATATCGACAACTTCTCGTTGAAGTACTGGCAACCGGCTTTCAATTAAACCGAGGTGACTCGATAAAATTCGAGTGTAATAAAACAGACAGAAAAGCGGAGCTATCAAGCTCCGCTTTTTTCTTGCAAATTTCAAAGATGCAGCAAGTGATACGCAATCCTGTGTAACACGATGCCACGACTATCAAAACAAATATCACCTTCTCAGGACATACAATAAGTCACCAATACGAACTTAAGCCTAACCGCCAATATTTAAATAAATTTAACGATTGCTCGTATTAAGCTCTGCCAACCTCACATTGGTTAGATAGCCTGTAAATGTATGCGGAAAATACTTTTACGCACCAAAAATAGCCAACTTAAGGTACAAATTCAAGCAAACAAGATGTAATTCCACAAAAAATATGCAGATATAAATATAATAATAAAAATCAATCCTATCATAAGGTTAAGTTCATACACTTTTAAAGAACAGTGGCGTTTAAAAGACACTAGACATATTTATGCCATCGTTTTGACAACGGAGTTTCATTTTTGGGGAATACACTCCTCGCGTTCAATTCGGAAGAACACAAACAGTAGATGTAGGCTGTTCGTTTGCTCACAAGGAGGGAGAAAAGACAATAAACTCACAGGAATCACGATGACATATACTACAGTTGCGCTCACAACATTTGCCGTACTCAGCATAATACCCAATGTACACGCCGCTCCCGAAGTACATTACGACCAATGCCAGCCAGTATTTAACTATCAAACAGCCAGCTACCAAGGCACCACCGACAAAAACAACAGTGGCAATCAATGGTGTTATTTGAAACAAGCCATTAATGGTAGCTCTTGGGGTAATGTACGAACAGAAACCATTCCCGTATTTACAACCATTACAGGTAACCGATGTAACACCCCTTCCCAATATCAAGGTGAAGCTTTTTACGGGTGCTCAACGGCAAATCATACAGCACCTTGGTGTTACATTGACGAGCAAGGGAACTGGGAAGAGTGTGCGACGGTTGAGGAGGAGCCTCTACCAAAGCATACCCACCCACAGGCGAGTAAACGCTTAGACCGCATTGCACTTGGCTCCTGCTTTAAAACAAAAGGCGATATGCCACAAGCACTTGCCAAGCTCATTTCTCATCAACCAGACCTATTTTTATGGCTTGGTGATAATATCTATGCTGATACCACAGACATGGCGACCATGCGCCAAAAATATGATGACAAGAAGCGTAATATTGATTATCAAAAGTTTCTCGCTGCGAATATTCCAGTTATGGCCACTTGGGATGACCATGATTACGGGGCCAATAATGATGGCAAACACTACCCCCAGCGCGTCAATAGCCAAAAGGAATATTTGCGCCACTTTGATGCACCTGCGGATGATCCAAGGCTCAACGGCCAAGCGGGTATTTATGAAGCCAAATTACTAGGACCTGCCAATGAGCGCACTCATGTTATTACACTGGATGCACGTTACTTTCGCTCACCAACATTTAATAATTACGGCACGTGTGAAGGTGATAAAACTACAATTTTAGGTGCGCAGCAATGGCAGTGGCTTGAACAACAACTGAATACCCCTTCTGAAATAAAGCTAATCGCAAGCGGTATTCAAGTGCTTCCACCACTTTACCAAGGTCGAAGTAAAAGCAAGTACTGCGCATATGGAGATGGTAAGCAGTTTGAACAAGCCATTGCTGACATGGCAGAGTCTGACATGTCGGGCACGAGCTACGAGTCATGGGCAGAAGTCCCCTTAGAGCGAGCTAAGCTGCTGCGTTTAGTGCAAAAGTCAGTTAATAGTGGTAAAACCAAAGCGGTGATTTTCTTATCTGGTGATCAGCACTGGGGGGAGCTGCTGAAAAAAGAAATCCCAGCAAGTGCACAATATGGTAAGGCCGTGACCGTGTATGAAGTCACTGCATCTGGGTTTGGTCAAAATTGGCCGTATCATATCGAAAACCCTCTTCGACTGCCTGTCTATGCTGATACCAAAGGCGACGGTCAGTACAATCAACAATGTAAATTCCCTTTCACTTATGGTCTAACTACGTACCACGGCTGCACAACGAAAGACAATGATAAACCATGGTGCTATACCAAAGTTGACGACAAAGGAAAGGGCATCAGCGGAGAGTGGGGAAATTGTGCGCCTAGTGGTGCTATTACCCCTGATGGACAAGTGGGCACTGTTAGCAGCAATATTACAAATTTAACCACCAGCGATAGACACCTGATCAATAAGTCGGGGAGTAACTATGGCATGGTTGATATTGATTGGGCAAAACACACAATTAAACTTTCTATTCAAACAACCGAAGAAGAAGCCGTATCTACGGTCGTTAAATTTTAACTGATATAAAAAAGAGTAGCGCCCTAATCGAGGCGCTACTTTATCCCTATCCTTCATACACTTTAGCGTTTGCTTCTGACTTTTCAGATATGATGTACAGCCAGTTTGCAATCAAACAAGCGACCGTCATTGTGATAAATAACCATGTACCACTTGCTAAGTCGAGGAGCACGCCACCAACTAAAGGCGCGAAGGCAAAGCCAAGTGAGCAAAGTCCCGCGGCGCCAAAATAACTTGCTTTCAAATGTTGAGGAGCCATTCTGTCTATATGAATATTGATGTTTGAAAACAGAATTGCTTCGCTCAAGCTCAATACAGCGATACATACAATCCATGCCCAAAAACTATCAACATCTGCTAGCACCATCATTATTTGAGACACAGCTAACACCCCACCTCCAACTAGTAATCGAGATTGAATAGACCAATCCTTCATCATGTGTAAAAGCGGAAATTGAAACAGCACAATAATCAGAGAATTGGTTACAATCAGGCTAGAAATCAACAATGCCAGCTCTGGGACTTCCGCCCTTGTCAGGTATTGCACTAAGCTTGAATCACCCTGGCCAAAAACGAGATACACCAAGAAAGTGGCAACCAATACCCATAAAAACCGTTTATCATCACGTAATAACGTCAACCACTCTCGAAAACGTGGGACATTTGTCGGCAGGTTCGATGTGTTGCACACACGCGCTTGGTGTTGCTTTAGTAGCAAAGCACAAAACAAAGCCAAATAAGCAAAGGCGGTATAAATAAAACTAAATTGCTCACCATTGAGGCCTGCCCACAGCCCGAAAAGAGGCCCCAACGCGGCGCCTACATTGACTAAAAAATACAATAGATGGAGTGCTAATTCTCTATCAGAATCTTGAGCGAGCTCATCACTTAACAACGCTTTACTTGGTGCATCCCACAGTGTTCTTGGCATACATGCAAAAAATACAGCCAAGCAAAATGCCCAAAGTTCCTCAACTAAAGCAAGTGCGGTAAATGCTAACACGCCCACTATCACCGCAGCATAAAGTATCTTAAAGCGACCAAATCGATCTGCTAAGTTCCCTGTATAAAACCCGAGTAAAACAGCAAATGTCGCACTGCCAGTCAGTAAGACTCCCACCTCAGTCGCACTCAAAGAAAATTTGGTATACAGAATCACAGCAAGAAATGGCCACACCATATAATAACTTGCTCGAACAAAAAAATTGCCTATTAGCATGGTCCAAACCAGTGGTGTGAAGCGAGTGATCTGTGAAGAGAATTGTGTTAGTTCCATCTTAAAATCCTGTTTTTATTATCTTTGCACTAACAATAAAACCTCAACCTAACCTGAGGTAAAGTATTTTTTACGCCGTTCTAAAAAATCACCATGTGCGCTGTATTGTCTTATTACATACGGCTTTTCACTTTATTCGTCGCCTGTGCTGTTGCGGGGTCATCTGGCCAAAAATGTTTCGGATAACGACCTTTCATTTCTTTTTGCACTTCTCGGTAACTCGTTTGCCAAAAATGCGCTAAGTCTTGAGTCAATTGCAAAGGCCTTTGCGCCGGCGATAATAACTCCATCAAGATTGGTAAGCGACCTTCACATAATACGGGGCTTTGACTCATTCCGTATACTTCTTGCATCTTCACCGCCAGTCGAGCTGGGCCGTCCAATTGATAGTGAATGCGTAAATTTGAGCCGCTCGGCACAGCGATTCGCTCCGGTAATAATTCATTTAGGCGCTGTTGTTTTTGCCAATCTACTCGAGCTATCAGTGCCGCTTTAAGATCCAGCTTCTTAAGTTGGTTAAACTGTTTGATGTCATTTAAGTAGGGCGCTAGCCAAGCATTAACACTCGCCAGCAGGTCCGCTTCATTACAAAGTTCAAACTCTTCAGGGTAAAGCTGTCCTGCGAGCTGTAAGCGCACTAACAAAGGCGCACACTCTTGAAATTGGCTAAACAAGCTTAAGCCTTGTTGCTGAACTATATTAAGCCATGCTGCCGTTCGAGCCGCTTGGTCGAGCGGCATACTGCTGGGCTTTGCAGAGATAACACACTGACCTAAATACACCCGATCTTGATGGATAAACTGTGACGATTTTTGGTCAAACTCGCACACCATTCTTGTCGTGAATAAATGAGGCAATACGTCTTCTAGTTCACTAGGTGAAAAAGTTGTTGCGCTAAATATTGACTGTCCTTTGTGGCCGCCCAATTGTGCAATCGCCAAAAATGGCGCATCTAACCAATAGTCACCGTGTGCTTGTACGCCTGCACCATTCGCTAATACAAAGCCATTGCCTCTGCGCTTGGCCAATCGGTCTGGGTACGCTAACGCCACCACAACAGCGATGTGTTCTATGGCCAGTTCAGTAGCATTGCATTCAATTTGTGCACGCTTGCACCAGTATTGCAATTGCTTTGTAAACTGTAGCGGGGCTTTTTGTTGCAATTGTTGTAGCGCCAAGCTTAACTCTGGCGCACATTTCACCTTGCTGTCTTGTAAAGCCATAAAATAGCAAGCTAAACGGGTGATACCAGGGAGGCGCTCTTCCAATTGTTGCACTTTGAGTAGCATGTGCGCATACCTTGGTTCACCACCGAGGGAATGCATTTTTGAACCTAGCCCCTGTAACTTCCCCTGTTCATCTAGCGCTTCCAATTCAATGAGTAACTGTTCTGCCTGGCTGATTTGCGCGTCACTAGGCCTATCTAGCAAAGGCAATTCTGCAATGCTTGTTCCCCACACCTTAGCTTCCAAAATGAGCCCGCTTATATCCGAGCTTAGTATATCCGGCTTATCATGCGCATCACGTCTCTCAAACATCGCTTTACTACCGAGCCGGTATACAACCCCTGGCTCAATTCGCCCAGCCCGTCCCGCACGTTGTATCGCTGACGCCCTAGAAATAGACAGTGTGGTTAGTTCTGTCACGCCCGTGCGTAAATTAAATACACCTGCACGTCGTTTACCTGAATCTATTACGACTCGGATCCCTTCTATTGTCAGTGATGTTTCTGCTACATTTGTTGTTAACACAACCTTTCTTTGTCCTGACGGCGCAGGAGCTATCGCTGCCTGCTGGCTAGCTTTACTCTGGTCGCCGTATAATGTTGCCAGTTGCACCTGCGGGTTCTGCTCTAGTTCATCCAACAACGCGTTGGCAACAAAACGAATTTCTTTTTGACCCGGTAAAAACACCAAAATACTGCCACTTTGCTCGCTTAATGCTTGACGCACCATTGGCGCGATCTGCGCCAGCCATTGGCTTTCATCTTTGAGCGTGATGTAGCGCTCCTCAATGGGGTAACTACGACCCTCAGACTGAACGACTGGGCAGGCTAAAAATGACTGATAACGTTCGCTATCCAGAGTCGCTGACATGACCAAGATTTTTAAATCTTCACGCAATGCGGCTTGCGATTCTATGGCAAATGCCAGTGCGGTATCTGCCGCCAATGAGCGCTCGTGAAACTCGTCAAAAATTAGAAGGTCAATACCAGACAGCTCTGGATCTTGCTGGATCATGCGCGTAAGCATCCCTTCAGTGACAATCTCTAACCGCGTACGCGCTGAAATTTTCACTTCTTGACGTATTCTCAAGCCAACCTGTTCTCCCACTGGCTCATTCAATTGAGAAGCCAAAAACTGGGCAATATTTCTCGCAGCCAATCGTCTGGGCTCAAGCATAACAATGCGTTTGAAGTGTCTATCTTTCATCAATTGTAAAGGCAGCCAAGTCGATTTACCCGCCCCTGGAGGTGCCTGCAGGAGTACTGTTTGTTGGGAGGAAAGTTGTTCGACTAGTTGCGAGTATACTTCTTCAATAGGTAGCACAGTGACATGATTCTAGTTTGCGTAGACATGGCAATATTCTACCACTATTGAACCGAATGACAGTAACTTACTTTACGAATGGTAACTAGTAGAAGCCAATAAGTGACCACTGTTAATCAGATTTTTATAATTGCTAATAAGTTGCTCAGCCGGTGCATTAAATGGAGGACTCAATCCGCGCAGCCCAACCCATGCATTTCTACTTTCTTCTTTGGCCATGTACAGGCCATTATCCGCCAGCTCGAGTACCTGCTCCCAAGTCAATGATTTTCCACCTTGATTACTAAGCGGGTATGGTGCAAAACCAATAGAACAGGTTACTTGGATTGCTTGTTCATTAACCACAAACGGGAAACACTCAACCTGCCGCCTCACTCGTTCCACAGCTTCTGCAGCCTCGCCATGGGTCATATTTGGCATCACGATTAAAAACTCTTCTCCCCCCCAACGGATCACCAAATCACTGTCTCTAGTGCACTGCTTTAAAATGTCCGCCACTGACTGAAGCACGGTATCTCCAGCTGCATGACCATATGTATCATTCACCTTTTTAAAGTGATCTATATCTAACAAGCAAAAAATCATTTCATGCTTTTCACCTGTACTTGTTTGTGTCGTCGTATTTTTATTTACTTGTGCATCAATAATACTAAAAAAGTAATGTCGATTATTCAGGCCCGTCAAACTATCGGTAAAACTGAGCGCCTGCAAACGCTTATTCCGCTCTGCTAGCTCAGCTGTTCGCTCGGCCACTTGCCGCTTTAATACCGTCAAATAGCGCTTGTTTTGCCATCTCCAATAACCAAATCCAAACACCAAAACCACGAGTAACATGCCCAGCACACCCCGCTGTTGCGCCAAATGTGCATTATCAATTTTTTGTTGGTGTTGGATTAATTGCTGTGCCTGAAGGGCATTGTCTTTTTCTAAAACACTGAGTTGCTGCTTTTGTGCGGCTAATGTGTATTGCGCCTCTAGTTGCAAGAGCTTGTTATTTCGTTTTTGTAGATTTAATGCCTGCTCCGTCATTGCAAAGCGCTTCAAATACAAATGCGCTTGTTCAAAATCTCCCAATTGCGCATATGCACCCGCCAAGATCTTTTGCAGCATTGACTGTTCATTCAAAAACCTCGTGCCGAAGGTTTCACCCAACGCCTTGTTGGCTTGAGTTATTGCACTTGTAAACTGACCAGCTTGTAAATGTGCCATAGCACTCATTAATTTATAACGCACTCTCAGCCGTAAATTCTCTTTCAAAGCCGCTTGTTCCTGCGACACTAACTTAAGAAGAGCGCTTGCATTGAGATACTCCCCAATACTTAAGTAAGCCCAAGCTCGCGTTAGCGCTAACTGACTCGAAAGCTCCTGCTGTGCTTCTGAGTCAACACTTTCTAGAATCATCAGAGCTTGGCGATAACTGCCACGCATAATATGCAACGTGCCCTGCCAAAGGGCATACTCTGCTAGCAGACCGCTAACATGTTCATTAGAAACATTTTTTGTAATTAAAGAATAGGCACGTTCCAATAATTGCTGCGCAAAACGAAAACGCTCCAAGCTCATTTCGAGCTGAGCAAGGGCTAAATAAATTCCAGCCTCCAACTCTGGTAAATTCATACCAGTAACAATATCCAGCGCATCATTGTGTAAAACAAGGCTATTTTTATAGTCGCCGTAATGCTGCCGTATTAGTCCTTCAAGTAATAACGACTTCGCGTGTAAACGCTTCTCTCCAAGCTGCCTTGACTGCTCTCTTAAGACTCGTATCTGTGGTAGCAAATTAAGATCATAATCTTCTTTTAGCTGTGAAGTTAATTGACCCAGCATTTTATTAAGGTCTTCTTTTTGAGAAGAGCTATTGCTACTGCTCAAATTAGCCCACACCTCAAAGCTCAACAACCATATAAATGGCAAAGCACACCAATGTAACTTCATTGCACCACCCCTGTCGTTGCCATCATATCTTCATTGATAAATTGCCAATCACTCACCAAGTGGTTAATAAATCCAGATTGTATCAAAGCTCTGCGCAGTACCCCTTTCCTCTTGAGTATTTTCAGGCCACGATTAAGCGCAGCAAAGATCTGCTCCCCCTGCGGATGGCGCTTACTAACAATGAAATGACGTGAATCAGGGAGCATCATTTTGAGATTTTGAATCGGTACGTACTCTCTGCCTTCAAAGTTGAGAAGTAAGTCTTCACTCACACTAAAATTCACTAACATAGCATCAACAATACCTGTTTCCACCATATTAAGCATGGTTTCCCATGGTCCGATAAAACTAACAATATTAATTGGGGTGTTATTCAGTGCTCGCCAATCTACACGCCACCTAGGGTTTGCAACCACAGTCAGCTGCTCAAGCTGCTCTTTGGGTAAGTTTTGCAGTGCAATGTTGCGCTTTGTCACATACAACCCAGCTTCATAATCCCCAAATTCAACGACCGCATCACTCACATATAATGAACCACGGTAATTAAGAATATCTTCATGCCATACGGAGCGTGCTAAAATGAGGCTATCGCCAGAGATCATGTCTGAGAATTCGATGATATTGACGGAGGGCTTAGGGTTGAAGACAACTTCTCTTGTTTCCCCCCCTAAAAATAGAGCTTGCTGCAACAAGACCATTTCAATTATTTCAATATGAGAACCTTTAGTGGTTGGATGAAAGTCTTGTACATCCAAGGGAGAACGACCGTTAAGGAACTCATTGTAGCGCTGACTAAAATTTTCACTACTCATAATATCGACAACAAGTTGATTGTGTGCGAAAGCAGGGCTAATACAAGATACCAGCAAAACCAAAACCAACCACCTCATGACAGCTCCCAAATCACACCTTCACTACTCATATCAAAGTATACTAAAAAAACAGTGCGAATGTTAACCAAAAAATAACAGTAAAGTAAGCTTTTATAACTAATATTTTAGGTATGAATTTATTTATTGCTGAGCAAAAATCATGAATATTTGCAACATATTGATAGTTATCAAAAATATTACACACACAAAATTAAACTTAAATAAGTGTTGAAAATAACGGTACAAACATTGTTGAAGTAGACACCACAACAGCACATTGTAGTGTCTAGTAATAGAGGGAAGAATTATGCAGAACGCGTTGCAGAAGCCGGAGAAATGTTAGCAGCACCAAGCGCAGGTGGGATAACAGCAAATTGACCAGCTACTAAGACAGCAACAGCCCCAAACAAAAAGTATTCACTAGGCACAGATAATAGTTCAAAAAAGTCCATAAGCTTTACATTGAGTAGCACAGCAAAAATAGCGCCAAATAGAATACCTATTGAGGTAATCACAATATTCTCTAACATATAATACCGAACTATTTGCCACTTCGTTGCCCCTAACGCTCTTCTAGTACCGATCTGACGTTTGCGCCTTAAAATTGCGAAACGCGCCTGCCCAAAAGTGCCAAGCATAGTAATAACAACTAATCCAATTGTCACAGCGCATAAAATAATGAGCGATGAAGCCATTGGTTTGTATCCGCTATCTCTGGTGTGCGAAAAGGCGTGAAACTTGTCTATGATCCTTCCCGGATGACGCATTAATACTGCATGTACTTCTTCCATTGCTTGTTTAAGCTGACCTTCACGCGCTTTCACCATAAACTTGCTTTCTTTGGTCAATGAATATGCTGGGAAAATGATACTCCGCTCATTTCGCAGCCAATTAGGCCAAGTTGCAATGAGCTCGTCAACCACTCCAACTATTTGATATGGGCGACCATGGATATAGATAGTTTTGCCCACCGTTTGTGTCCAATCCTCGGGGGATATTTTTTCAGCTATTGCTTTAGTGACCATCAGCGTACTAGATTGTACGGTATAATCAGCGCTAGAAAGCACCATTTCAGCCTGCTCAAATTGTCGACCCAAAATGACATCTAGGCCCAAAGTGTCCACAAAGTTTGCTGTCATGCTATATATACCAGCATAGGTAATATAACTCTCATCACTTTCGGTCCTATTAAGGGCTAAACCTAGCCCCCAATTAGTTAAAGGAATTGAATTGGTTGCCATGACATTCTCAACGCTGCTAAGCTCTAATATGTCGGCAAAATCTTGCTCAAGCCTTGCTTTATAACCCGCAGGCTCAACTGGTAAGTTAGCTGTAAATGTAAAAATATTTGCTTCGTCTAGTCCACTGGGCTTATGAATCTCTTGCCACTTATTAACGGCCATATGGCTTACATTAATTAATATCGTGAAGGCAACGGCTATTTGAATCACTAGCAGAATGGGACTGGTTTTATTTTTCCATAAGGTCTTTAAAATAGGTTTAAAATCCTTCATGTCACGCTCCTACAAACTCTTTAACTGACTAGATGGCTGTATTAAGCTTGCGCGATAGACTGGCCACAGACCAAAAGCAACAGACGAGCTCATAGCCAAGCCAATCGTGCCAACCATGAGATAAACATCCATGGTCATCACATTCTTGTGTAAGTTCGAAAACATCTCGGCTAATATTGATAACCCTACTTGAGCCAACAAAAGGCCAATTACACCGCCAACAAATCCAATAAATACTGATTCAAACCCAAATTGAATAATAATGTCTTTTTTACTTGCACCAACTGCTCTGCGCAGGCCAATCTCGCCCCCTTTACCATGAAACTTAGTCATCATTAAGCTCATTACATTACATAAACATGCCAACAAAAACGCCAACGCAAACCAAATGCCCATAATGTTTTCTTTGCTTACTGCGCCTTCTTTTTCTAAGTATTCAGTTACTGACATTAGCCTATTAGGCTCTGGACGCGTGAATCGACCAACTTGCCTTTGTTCTTCTGAATAGTCGGATAAGAAGTCAAAGTAATCATCTTTTTTATCTGCAGAGTCAAACTCAACCCACATATAAAGCCATACGCATTCAGAAAGTAGCAATTGCGCCAATGTGGAACTAGGCGCATCCCCCCAACATGACCAACCCATTGATGTCGGTGAAAAAAGCTCATTACGAATTTGCGATTCAAGTGGCACAAAATAGTTAAGAGTAGACTGGAACATTAAATATCTGTGTGTGTAAAAGCGTGGTGTTGGCTGCCAGTCATCGATAACCCCGACGACTCGATAGAGTAGTGTGCCGACCAGTACTTCCTGGCCAACAGAATTTACGCCGTCAAACAAGCGTTCATTCTCCTGCTTAGACAATACGATAACTTGTTCACCAGTTTGATCAGCCTCCTTACCCCATGTGCTGCCATGGATAAACGACGCACCAAACACATCAAAAAAGTCGCGAGTAGTAGAACGTACTGGGTGAAACTGAGCATCACGAACATCCATCGACTTAGCTCTGATCATCTCCGAAAACTGAGCAAATAACGCATGTTTATCTGCTTTATCCGCCTGTAGCAGCGCCATTGCATCTTGATAGGTCAACGTACTGGGAATATCATTTTTCCCGTTGCGTCGATAACCGTAGGGCTGAGTGGGATCCCATGAATTCAAATGCACCATAGCAACCCGCTCACTTTTGTGTGGCAGAGGGTTCTGAGCCATCATATAACCGACGGTAATTGTTATCATCGCAGCTGCGATACCAATAGCAATCGTACCTATCATAAGAAAACTCAACAACGGTGTTTTTCTCAAACTCAGCCATGCCAATTTGATGTAATAACTAACCATATTAATCCTTATGCAGTTAGTGCAATGTGATGCTCGGCTAGATAGCCATCACGTATTTCAACAATGCGACTAGCCTGTTTCGCTTGTTCCATGTCATGAGTCACCATCAAAATACTGGTTCCTTGTTTATTTATATCTTTCAATAAAGACATAATTCCTCCAGCCATTTTTGAATCTAGATTGCCCGTTGGTTCATCTGCCAACAAGAATGATGGGCTACCAGCTAATGCTCTGGCAATAGCAACACGCTGCTGCTGTCCGCCAGACAACTGTTGTGGGTAGTGCGATTTCCTTCCAGCGAGCCCTACTTTTTCCAAGGCTTCATGAACTCGTTGTTTTCGCTCTTTTGAGTTGAAATGCCGGTAACGCAAAGGCATCTCTACATTGTCATAGAGGTTGAGTTCTGGTATGAGATTAAAACTCTGAAACACAAACCCTATCTTTTGATTTCTCAACGACGATTTATGACTGTCTGATAAGCCTGTCACATCTCGACCATCCAAATAATACTGACCTTCAGAGTAATCTTCTAACAATCCGGCAATATTTAAGAATGTGGTTTTGCCAGACCCAGAAGGACCTACAACAGAAACAAAATCACCCTGTTCAATATCTAAATTGAATGGTTGAAGAGCTTGAGTTTTTACAGTGTTTGTAATAAATGACTTTGCGACTCCTCGCATTTTTAACATTTTACATCCTTTAATTTATTCACTCGTCGCTGTGAACAGCACCTCACTATATCTTTATGAATTCGCAGGCAGTGAAAAAGAGTATAGCTGTCAGTTTGTTTTGACATGTGTGACTGTCACCACTTATTTGCCTAACTTAAGTACCCAAAAAAAATCCGGGTTATTGTAATTGAAAAGCATTGACTAGAACACAAATTTAATTAAAAATTTACTTTTAATTAAAAGTTTAATTATTCGTAAAACGAGTAGCGAACAGAGAAAGTTATTGAGGCTTTTGACACCAGAAAGATCAAAGGAAAATGTTAGATGAATAAGGCCCTGATAAACTGGGCCTTATTCACATTACACTGAGCGCGTCGCTTCTGCTGGTGAAACACTAGCCGCACGAATTGCTGGTTGTAGCACCGCAAGCATACCAGCACTAAAAATAATGAAGCTTCCATACACCAAATAAATACCAGGTACTGGCGATAAGTGAAAATGCGACACTAATAAGTTGTTCGCTAAAATCGCAAATACAACCCCTAACGCAATACCTAACAGATTAATTACCGTATTTTCGAGAATATAATAGCGCACAATTGCCACTCTACTCGCGCCTAACGCTCTGCGAGTACCTATTTGCTTACGCCTTTTTAAGATGGTAAACCGGGTCTGTCCAAATACGCCTAACATTGTAATTAGCGATAATCCAATTACGACGGCTTTCAAAGTGCTATATGCCGCGACTTGGGAACGATATGCTCTTTCTCTCGACTCAGTTAACATTTCTAGGTGATCGACAGTGCGGTTAGGCTCTTGCATTATTACCTGCATCACATCTTGTATACTTTTGTCTATATTTGAGCCCTGCACTCGAACCAGTAATGACACTTCAGATGAAATAAGCGATGTTGAAAATAAGACGTTATGACTTCTATTTTTCCAATAACTCCATGGGCCAATTAGATGTTCAACGACACCTTGTACGATCTGTGCCTCATTTTTAAGGTAAATGGTCTTACCTAACACGGCTTCCCAATCATTTGGGAACAGCTGTTCAGCCAGTGCTTTACTTACTACCACACCTGAAGGGACATCCAGTCCAAAATGAAATAAACTTCTCTCATCCTCAGCTTGGAACCCTTGCCCTGCGATTAGTTTTAGGCCCATAGTTTCTAGTGCATCGTAACTACCTGTATAAAATGCAGCCTTAGTTACAAACCCTTCAGCATTGCGATCTAGCCTAATTTCATGCCCAAAACCCCGTTCAGAAAATGGGATAGAGTTTAATGTTACTGCACTTTTAACGCTGCTCAATGATTTAATCGCCTCAAGATCCCGAAACAAATTTGCTTTCATTTCCTCAGATGTGCCATGTAAGGACATTTGAAACCAAAACAGCTCACTTTCAGCCAAACCACTGGGCACGTTTATTTCTTCATGCTTTTGCAATAGCATAAAAACTGCGTTAACTAATATTGTAAATGTCACAGCAATTTGCAGTAAAAGGAGCAATGGACCTGTTTTTGCCCGCAGTAAAGACTTGATTATTGGTTTTAAATCTTTCATCTCATTGCTCCCTACAAGCTTTTCAGATGGCTTGAAGGTTGAATTTGGCAAGCTCTATAGATGGGATAAAGGCCAAAAATTGAACTTGAAAGCACCGACAATACAACTGTAAGTATCATGAGTTCAAAGTTCATTTCCATAAGCTCTGCATGTAAATGACTATATACCTGAGCAGTAATGTGTAGTCCTAACTGCGCTAACATCAAACCGATAATGCCTCCACACAGACCGACAATGACAGTTTCACAGCTAAATTGGCAAGCTATATTGATCTTGCTCGCACCTACCGCGCGCCTTAGACCAACTTCAGAACCTTTTCCATGAAACTTAGTCATCATTAAACTCATACTATTTAGCAAACAAGCAATTAAAAATGCAACAGCAAGCCAAACTGCAATATTACCATCTTCTTTAATGACCTCGTTATATTCAATGTATTCAGATACATCCATCAACCGATTCATTTGCTCACGCTGAAATCGCCCCATTGATCGTTGCTCTTGAGCGTAGTTATTAATGTACGCTAGGTAATCATCACGCTTCTTCGGAGAGCTCAATTCAATCCAGTAAAACAACCATACACATTCGGAAGATTTTACAGACTCCAGATCAACAAAATTGACTTCACCCCAGCAATACACACTGCCATCCGTCCCTGATAACCAATTATTATTGACGCTGGATTGAAAAGGGATAAATACGCCTCTGGGTTCAGTATAGGCTTCACTTCGAGTAGTATAGAAACGAGGTAGAGGTGTCCAGTCATCTAATACACCAACAACTCGATATATTAATCCACCTATGAGAACCTCTTTGCCAAGCGAGTTCTCTCCTCTGAACAGTTGCTGATTTTTCTTTTTCGACAGTACGACAACTGGATTACCTCCACTGTCATCTTCAATACCCCAAGGGGAACCATACAAAAAAGGCACCTCGAGCATACTAAAAAATTCATGCGTCGTTGGCCTAAGATATGTCATTGTTGCCATACCGGAAGGTTGCTCCCCAGCTCTCACCATCGCTTTATGAAAACTAATAATTGTTTGCTTATCAGCTTTTTTATCTGCGTATAAGTTTGTCGCATCCTGATAGGTCAGATAAATGGGAATATCCTCTTTGCCATCTTTTAACTTATAGGACATATTGGGATCCCAACTACTCAGGTGTACGGTGAAAAGGCGGTCACTTTTACTGGGGACAGGGTCTTGAGTCATCATATAATTGACTGTATAGGTAACCATAGTGGCAGCAATACCGATTGCGATTGTCGCAATCATTAAAAAACTCAACAGAGGTGTTTTTTTGATGCTAAGAAGTGCAAGCTTAAAATAATAACGCAACATGTCTAATCTTACGCCACCACTTTTTGCGAGGCTAAACTTTCAGTAAGTACGCCATCTTTGATCTCTATAATACGCTCCGCTTGATCGGCTTGTTCTAAGTCGTGTGTGACCATCAAGATGCTGGTACCTGACGCATTTATATCCTTTAACAAAGACATAATGCCATCAGCCATATTTGAATCTAGATTACCCGTAGGCTCATCCGCAAGTAAGAATGAAGGAGAGCCAGCTAATGCTCTCGCGATAGCGACGCGTTGCTGTTGACCACCGGAAAGTTGTTGAGGGTAATGAGCTTGCCTGTTCGCCAAGCCGACCTTCGTTAAGGCATCAATCACTCTCTGCTTGCGCTCCTTTGCAGAAAACGAGCGATAACGTAACGGCATTTCGACGTTGTCGAATAGGTTCAATTCTGGAATCAAGTTAAAGCTCTGAAATATAAAGCCAATTTTTTCATTCCGTAAGCGTGATTTTTGAGTATCACTTAAATGAGTGACGTCTTGATTATTAAGGTAATAATTTCCTTCCGTATAATCTTCTAATAAGCCGGCGATATTCAGGAAAGTCGTTTTCCCAGAGCCTGACGGGCCTACAACTGATACAAACTCCCCTGCTTTAATCTCTAAATTAAACGGTTGTAAGGCTTGTGTTTTAACCGTATCAGTTACGTATATTTTGGCAACGTTTGACATTTTTAACATTATTATTCCTTGTAGCTATTGCTTACTAATTGAGGACTTTCCATCGTCCAAATGTTCTAAATTGCTAATTTCTAAGCTAAGTAATAGTAATATCTACCTAGCAACCTTAAAAGCGTATGACACCTCATAACTAAAAGATATCACGGTCTGAAAGATACATAAATAAAACCTCAAAGTCACCAAAATAAAACATTAATTTAATATAGTTATACGCTTTTTTTGTTAATATACATAATTATAGCCGCTAAAGACCCCAAAAGAGGTACTGTAATTTTTCCTACTCAGCATAATGACAGCTTTGAAGGCTTGAATTTCATCTCGATATTACTTTATATGAACTGGATGTTTGCCAATTCATACTCACAGACATCTTCAGCCTATCGCTTCTGTGCGCCAACGCGCTGCATAATGCTTGCCGCTGCGTTCTTTCAAAATACCATCCCTGATCTCAATCGTACGCTTTGCTCTCATCGCTAAATTTGGATCATGCGTTACCATCAACACAGTTGTTCCCTGATTATTAAAACTTTCCAGCAGGTTCATGATTTCTTGGGCTTTGCTTGAGTCTAAGTTGCCAGTCGGCTCGTCAGCCAACACAATAGCTGGCTCGCCCACTAGCGCACGTGCGATTGCAGCGCGCTGTTGTTGGCCACCTGAAAGTTGATGTGGTTTGTGGTGTGCACGGCTCGTAAGGCCCACTTTTTCCAACATATCCATAACTCGACTTTTTCGCTCCTTTGCACGGAGCGCTCTATACCGCAAAGGTACTTCAACATTATCGTAAACTGACAGTTCAGGGATCAAATTAAAACTCTGAAATATAAAGCCTATTTTGGCATTTCTTAAGCGCGACTTTTGCCTGTCACTAAGAGATAAAATTGATTTTCCGTCCAATTGGTATTGCCCCTTGCAAGGAGGCTCTAGTAGACCTAGTATATTTAAGAATGTCGTCTTTCCAGAGCCTGATGGGCCAACAATAGAAATAAATTCACCTTGTTCAATTTCAAGGTTGAACGATTGTAAAGCCTGAGTTTGAATCGTATCCGTCGTATAAGTTTTTGCCACCCCAAACATTTTAAGCATATACATTACTTCCTAGCCTAATATATTTTAAAAGAAATGATTTTGACAGGTGTATACATATACACTCGGATTCAAAACTTAATTAGTGCCGATTATTCTTTGACTTAACTGATTTTTATTGGCAATTAATAGATTGAAGTTTGTGATTAAGTTTCAGTTTATATCTAACTATTGCTTTCCAAAAGATACACAAAGGACTAACGTAAGTCACGATAAAACATTAAGAAAAGTAATCATATATAAATGAGTTGGGGATATTTCAAATACTCGATTAATTAACAAACAACGCGCTAGAACCTCAAACAGCAGTCACTCTAATTGACTATACCAATTCGCCATCATCTATGCGAAACAACATCCATTCACAGCAGGGCAATGGCAATACAAGACGCCAGCCCTGCATTACCGCTACTCAATATTGTTATGCGTCATACCCCAAATTAGGAGAAAGCCAACGCTCAGCTTCTTCTAAAGACATATTGCTGCGTTTTGCGTAATCTTCAACTTGATCTTTTTGAATTGTGGCAACGGCAAAGTATTTTGAGTCTGGATGTGAGAAATACCAACCAGAAACAGCCGCTCCGGGCCACATTGCATATGAACTAGTGAGCTTCATACCGATGCGGCTTTCGACATCTAGTAACTCCCAGATTTTATGCTTCTCGGTATGCTCAGGACAGGCAGGATACCCAGGTGCTGGTCGAATACCTTGGTAATTTTCTCGGATCAGCTCTTCGTTACTCAGTGCTTCATCAGCCGCAAACCCCCAGTATTCTTTACGCACTTGCTCATGCAAGTACTCAGCAAAAGCTTCTGCTAATCTGTCCGCTACCGCCTTGACCATGATCTTGTTGTAATCGTCCTGCTGTGCATCAAATGCATCAGCGAGATCGTCTTCTTCAAGTCCACCAGTCACAGCGAAGGCACCAAAGTAGTCTTCAACCCCTTTAGGCGCGATATAATCGGCAAGACAGTAATTAGGAAAATCTGTTTTTTCAGTTTGTTGACGAAGCTGACAAGAGCGTAACACTACTTCTGAGCGCGACTCATCTTTATAGATTTCGATGTCGTCTTCCACACGGTTAGCAGGGAATAATCCAATGACACCAAGAGGTTGGAGCGCACCGCTGCGCTCTAGGTCGTCTAGCATCGCATTCGCGTCTGCAAATAACTTTTTAGCCTCTTCCCCGACAATTTCATCCTCAAGAATACGCGGATATTTACCCGCCAGCGACCACGTCATAAAGTATGGCGTCCAGTCAATATACTTGCGTAAAGTCTGGATGCTCACATCTTTAAATTCGGTAATACCCAGTTTTTTCGGCTTAGGGGGCGTATAATTGTCCCAATCGAGTTTAGCTGCATTGTCTCGTGCACGTGCCAAAGTTACAGGCTTTGAGCGTGGCTTTTTACGCGCTTGCTGTTCACGCACTTTGACATACTCATTGGCGGTTTTTTCTAAAAATGCAGGTTTTTGCGTTGCACTAAGTAAGCTTGAAACCACGCCAACTGCTCGGCTCGCATTGTTGACGTAAATCACGCCTTTATCATATTGCGGTTCGATCTTAACTGCAGTATGCGCCTTAGATGTTGTTGCTCCGCCGATCAACAATGGAATTTCAAAGCCGCGACGCGTCATTTCTTTTGCAACATGCACCATCTCATCCAGTGATGGCGTGATAAGGCCTGATAGCCCTATCGCATCTGCATTTTCATCAATCGCTGTTTGTAATATTTTTTCAGCAGGTACCATTACACCAAGGTCGACTACTTCGTAGTTATTACACTGAAGTACTACGCCCACAATATTTTTGCCAATATCATGCACGTCCCCTTTCACGGTCGCCATGATGATTTTACCATTACTGGTACCTTCTTCTTTTTCCGCTTCAATAAATGGATCAAGATAAGCAACCGCACGCTTCATCACGCGAGCCGACTTTACAACCTGAGGTAAGAACATCTTGCCGGCACCAAATAAATCACCGACTACGTTCATACCATCCATGAGAGGCCCTTCGATCACCTGAATCGGTTTATCAAAACCCTGTCGGCACGCTTCGGTATCTTCTTCTATATATTCGGTGATGCCTTTTACCAATGCATGTTCAAGTCGCTTAGTAACAGGCCAAGTGCGCCACTCTAGATCTTCTTTCTTCTCAGCTTGTGCCATTCCTGAATATTTAGGGGCAATATCAACAAGGCGCTCTCCCGCCCCAGGGTCGGTATTGAGAATGACATCTTCAACAGCATTTCGAAGCTCAAGAGGAATATCATCATATACAGCTAACTGGCTGGCGTTTACGATTCCCATGTCCATACCGGCTTTTATTGCATGGTATAAAAACACAGAGTGAATGGCTTCACGAACT
This sequence comes from Pseudoalteromonas luteoviolacea S2607, assembly GCF_001625575.1. Lineage (GTDB taxonomy): Bacteria > Pseudomonadota > Gammaproteobacteria > Enterobacterales > Alteromonadaceae > Pseudoalteromonas > Pseudoalteromonas luteoviolacea_E. The sequence continues at coordinate 19,376 of NZ_AUXV01000007.1, read as the reverse complement.
GGGTTATTACCCCGAAATGAGAATGATACATTGGACACACCGCCTGACACTTTACAGTGTGGCAAGTTTTGCTTAATTCGACGCGTCCCTTCAATAAATTCGACGGCGTAGTTATCATGCTCCTCAATACCTGTTGCAACCGCGAAAATATTAGGATCAAAGATAATATCCTCTGGTGGAAAACCCAGCTCATCCACGAGGATTTTATAAGAGCGTTCGCAAATTTCATACTTGCGGTCCGCAGTTTCTGCTTGACCGACTTCATCGAACGCCATTACCACAACCGCTGCACCAAAGCGCTTTAGAACTTTTGCTTGTTTTACAAAAGGCTCTCGACCTTCTTTAAGAGAGATAGAGTTTACAATTGCCTTACCCTGAATGCACTTCAAGCCCGCTACGATGACATCCCACTTTGACGAGTCAACCATGATTGGGACCTTAGAGATCTCCGGCTCAGATGCTATCAAGTTGAGAAATTTTACCATGGCCATTTTAGAGTCCAACATGGCTTCATCCATGTTAATATCGATGACCTGTGCGCCACCTTCAACCTGCTCTCTGGCAACTTCTAGCGCCGTCTCATAGTCTTCCTCTAAAATTAAGCGCTTGAATCGCGCCGAACCTGTAACATTGGTTCTCTCGCCAACATTTGTAAAAATGGCTGTAGATTGCGTCATAGTGATACTTCCTAATTCAGGTTACAGGCTTCTAAACCTGATAAGCGCATGCGAACTTCGAGCTCAGGCAGTTGGCGAGGCGTAACCTCCGCAAGTCTACTTGCAAAGGCTTTGATATGTTCAGGTGTGGTCCCACAACATCCACCGACAATGTTGATAAAGCCTTCTTTACCCCAGTCAACTATCTCTACGCTCATTTCATCTGCTTCTAAATCATATTCACCAAATTCATTAGGCAAACCGGCATTTGGGTGAACTGAAGTAAAGGTTTCGCATACACGCGAAAGCTCTTCTACATAAGGACGCAATAGGTCTGGCCCTAAAGCGCAATTAAGGCCAATTGAAATCGGTTTGATATGACGGATAGAGTTATAAAAAGCTTCTGTTGTTTGACCCGACAGTGTACGACCTGAAGCATCGGTAATTGTACCTGAAATCATAACAGGCAATCGAACACCCGCTTGTTCAAACGCTTCTTCCACGCCATAAGCCGCTGCTTTAGCATTAAGAGTATCAAAGATAGTTTCAATGAGAATTAAATGCGCTCCCCCTTCTATTAAGGCGAGCGTTGATTCTATATACGCCTCCACCAGCGCATCAAACGTCACGTTACGATAGCCTGGATCATTTACATCTGGTGAAATCGAGCAAGTTTTTGATGTTGGGCCCAGCACACCACCTACATAGCGTGGTTTACTTGGATCTTTGGCGGTAAACTCGTCACATACCTCACGTGCTAACTTTGCCGACTCAAAGTTTATTTCACGGCTTAAGCTCGCCATGTCATAATCTTCCATAGAGATGGTCGTCGCATTGAAGGTGTTTGTTTCTATGATATCTGCGCCCGCCTCTAGATACTCTCTGTGAATTTGACTGATCACATCAGGCTGCGTCAAACTCAACAAATCATTGTTGCCTTTTATCAGCACATGCCAATCTTTAAAGCGTTCACCGCGATAGTCTTCTTCTTCAAATTTATGCTTTTGAATCATAGTTCCCATCGCGCCATCTAAAATGACGATGCGCTCTTGCATGGTTTTTTTCAGGGCGTCAGATACTGCTTGGCCATCAATTGGCGCAAATGGCACACTGTTATTCGGCATAATTGTTAGTCCTCACGTCTTGGCTAACGAGATTAATATCGTAGGGCGTTGTTTGATACACATAATAGTTTAACCAATTTGAGAATAATAAAAAGGCGTGACTCTGCCAGGTTTTAGATGGCTTAGCACTGTGATCATTATTTGGAAAATAGTTTTCAGGTTTAGGTGCATCGACATCGTTGATTATGTCTCTCTGGTATTCCTTTTGTAATGTGTCCGCATCATACTCGGGGTGGCCTGTGATATACACTTGGCTACCTGTTTTGTTTTTCAGAAGGTAGGCACCTACCTTTTGTGAGCCAGCTAATACGACTAAGTCTTTGCAGCTATTGATCTTCTCTATATCAATATGCCCATAGCGGGAATGTGGCACTAAAAACTCATCGTCAAATCCACGTGTAAGCGCACCATGATCGAAATAAACCTTATGTTTAAACACACCACATAATTTGTTTTCTTTCAAAGCTCTTTTTAATCCATGATGATGGAATAAACCTGCATGTGCGGCCCAACAAGAAAATAAAGTTGAGGTAACATGATGCTCCGCCCAATCAAAAAATTCTTGTAATTCTTCCCAGTAGATAACATCACTGTATTCAAGATGTGCTAACGGTGCGCCAGTAACAATTAGGGCATCGTAATTCTGGTCTTTCACCTCTGAAAAATAACGATAAAACATGTTTAAATGCTGCTCTGAGTTTTCAGAGCTCCTATGCGTATCCAAACGCAATAAGTCAACATGCACTTGCAGCGGCGTATTGGCCAACAATCGAATAAACTGCACTTCAGTTTCTACTTTATTGGGCATCAGATTCAATATCGCTAACCGCATAGGACGGATTTCTTGAGACATTGCTCGACTTTTAGGCATTACGAATACATTTTCATGTCGCAGCTGCGCAATGGCAGGCAATTCGTCTTTTACGGTAATTGGCATGAGGCTCTTCCCCAATAAAGCATAAATTAGCTAAAACTATATAACTTGCCATTATGAACGAAAGCCAAAAAAATTCAACTTCTAGATGTTCAGACGTCCAAATGAACGAGTAAGTATATTTTCCTAAATGAGAAACAGCGTATCTAGCCAAAATAGAAAAGTGAAAGGAGCTGAGTTAGGTGTGTAGAGCAAAAGGTGGGAGGCGCAGATTAAAGGCGTATACAGAGGAAAGTCATAAAGGGTGCCCTGTGAGTAGCACCCTGTTTTTATGCAAGTAGAGGATCAACCAACATAGCCATAAGCTAACACCATCGCTAAGATAAGACCTGTTGAAGAAAAGATACCATATTCAATACTCGCCTTCAGGCGATCAGCCCCTTCTTGATTTGACTCAGAAAATGCCATGATCAAACAAGAAACGAACATACAAAAGCTGAAGAGAATTAAATTTACTTGAATTGCATCGAAAATCATTTTGTTCTCCAATGGGTGGCAAAGCAACCACGTTAAGCTGACGACTATGTCTACAAAACAAAGTGTAGCAAGAAACCTTTTAAACTTTCAATAAAAACTGAAAGTTTAATTTCACGTCGTTTATTGTTGCATCCATAAGCAAAAAGATTACAGTACGACCAATTAAAAAGAACAATAAGATAAATATGGGTATTGGAGAGGTAGCTGCTTTCACGGCAGCAGCGGTATGGGCGTTTTCAACACTGCTTTATAAACGCTTTAGTCACCATTTAAATCCGCTTGAATTAAATGTGGCTAAGGGGGTTATTGCATCCACGTTAATGGCAACGGTATTGCTCTTAACTTGGGATACGCAGCTACCCACAACTCAATTCAGTTGGGGATGGCTGATTGCCAGTGGCATTGTCGGCATAGCAATTGGAGATAGTGCTTACTTTGGTGCACTGCGCAATATAGGTCCTGCGCGTACTTTAGTCATTGAATCACTCGCGCCCGCAATTGCTGGATTACTCAATATTGCCCTGTTGGGCGTCTTTTTATCATTCACGGCTTGGTTTGGCATTATGCTTACTACCTTAGGTGTGATCATAGCTGTAAAGCCCAATCAAGCCCTACCAACAGTAGAGCGAAACACATACCAAAAAGGTGTTGTTTTCGCACTCATTGCTGCCACCTGCCAAGCGGCTGGAATGGTGTTATCTAAGGGAGCATTGAATGAGCAACAAGTGAGTAGCCTATGGGCTGCAACCATACGCTTGGTGTCTGGCACATTGGCAGTCGCGGTTATCGTTGCAGCATTTAAGCATAGCTCATTACAACGTGCGATCACACTAAAGGGAATCGATAGTAAAGGTTGGTTATTTGCCGCGGTGTTTTTTGGCACATTCATCGGCTTATGGTTGCAATTGATTTCAGTAAACAACACTGATCCAGCAATTGCACAAACCATCTTTTCTGCCGCACCACTGATGGTGATGACAATGAGCCTAATACGTAAAGAACATATTACTCGCAATATGATATTTGGTGGGTTATTGGCGTTTGGTGGGATAGTATTACTATTAAGTGGGTAGGAATTTAGGAAAGAGGCCATCACAGTTAGCCTATGCATAGAGCAATGCACGTGAGCAGACTAACTGGATGACCTTGGAGGTAGGAGGTGTGGAAGGATAAGCATCGCAAGAAGAGCAATGCGATATGAAATAATTCATTAGCAAACAACGCAATCAGCGTTTATTCAGCTAAAGCTTCGCAGTTCACATAAGAGTAATACCCTTGGCCATTGATGACGTGTTCAACTTCATTGACATACCAACGACCATTGATTTCATCAGCAACATCTTCGATTTCAACCACGCCACCAGCAACAATGTCTGGTTTGCCAAAGGTATGCAGCTGAACTGACTTATGACTGCGTTTAAATTGCGCAAGCTTGCTTTGCGCCGCTACTTGCGCGCTTGCTTCATCTGCAAAAACATAAGGCAAGATATGGCTTGGGGAGGCGGATCCCGCATTCACCACTTTTAACTCGGCGATATCAAAGTCATAAAACTTTGCTTTGACTTCACCAACAGACTTATAGTGTTGCGCATTGAGCACCCAACTGGTCAACCACTTTGGTCCTAATACCACTTCAGGTAAAGGCTGCCCAGACAATGAACGTCCAGTTCCTTTATTCATGAAAATCAGTTTGTCGTTAACAATTTTCATGAATGCATCGTATTGCTCAGCCAGTTTTGATAGTAACTGCATGTCACTTTCGCTTTGTTCAATCTGCGGTAACTGGATCTGTTGGTAACTATCTGCAATACAAGGTGATAAACCATACTGACCAGCAATTTCTGAAATCACATCAGTTAGCATCAATGGGGCATCATCTGAATTTGGCCAAGATTTAAACTTTAATGTTTTTAGTTCTTGGTCCCAAAGCACTTTGTTGCCATGCAGCTCAAGTGCCCTAACCGGACCAATTAATTGATATTCACCGACACTGTATTTACCCATTTCGACAATTGGTGCGCTGTTATCGTCAGTGCCCTGCTTGTAACCCATGCCTATTTCAAGATCTTCAGCACCTTGTGGTGCCGTGATTGGCAGGTTTCCTAGGTTGTCAAACTTTACATAACACGTATCACTTAACAGCCCAGTACGCAGAGTGACTCGTACTTCAGCGATTCGATCACGAAGTTGAGCTGCGACCTCCTTGCCATTTGCTTTAACCGAGTAGTGCGCTTGTAATTCCATGACTATTTACTCCCAAATATTGATCTCTTTGCGCACCTTAGGTTTTGGTAAATCAGGTAGAAAAATCTCAATGTTTTCTGGATATATGGGGCCTAGCTCAGCGAGTCCGTAGTTTGACTCTAAAACACGCTCAACCATGCCCGAACTGCGACCATAATGGCGGAAACAGATTAAATCTAAGCAGTCTCCATCTCGCGTGACGTACGTTACACCACTCATTATTTGGCTCCTTCGTTTCCGTCATAACGGGAAAGCTTCATCGTAAATTGAATTTCTCTAGGAATACCGTCGTTTAAAAATAGGGTGCGGGTTTCATTAATATCGGTGATGACCCACTTGTCTAATACACGCCCCACACTTGGACTAGATTTACCACTTTCCTCTACATATGTAAGTGTTAATGGCTCACCTTTTGCAGCTTCAGCACGCATCTTATCTAATTGCTTTAAGCCATCTTTAACCAACTGTGGAAAGATAGTCCCTTCGATTTCAAGCTCCTGCTTCCCCACCCCAACAAATTGCTGTACAGGTGTCGCTTGATCTGTTTGCGTATCGAGCGTTTTCCAGCGGTACTGTGTATTAAACTGGATTTTTTGATATGCAGCCGTACTTACAGAAAACTTGTATTTACCTAGCTGCATCATGTAATTGGCATGATTTATCTTTGCCATTGAAAGCCCTCTTTAAAAAGCTTAAGGGAAAACCCCTTAAGCTACATCGTTGTAATACCGCGCACGATAATCTCGCACAGCTTGCTGTTGCTGCTGCTCCAGTATTTGTTTAACCTGGATAGCAATGTCCTGTGCTTTCTCATCGCCGTTCGCATTTACCGTAATATTGGCATTAACGGTTACACTTCCAGCAAATTCCTTAGATTGCACATCACTGGTGACTTGAGATTGCACACTGCTTTGTTGCGCTAAAGACTCAGGCTTACTCACAGGCAAAGCTTTTGCAGCTCCCTGCTGAGTCGGCTTTTCGGCTTCATCGTCGCCAAATAAGCTCGCGAAGAAATTACCGCCGACTTGTGACATCGCCGCATTTGTTAAATAACCAGCAATAGGACCCAAAAACTTCCCATACTTCGGAATTTTTCCAACTAAGTGCTCTACGCCTTCTGCGCTTAGCGCACCTGTTAAAGTGCCACCGATGGTACGTGCTTTTTCTTGGGCTGATAGGTCATCATTGGCTGCCGCTTGATAAATGGTATGGCCATTCAAAGCATGACCCAGCAATTGCGTTTGTTTAGACAATTGCGCTGATTTACCCGCGGGTTTGCCAGATGCGGCATCGACTGCGGCCATCGTGCCAAGCACCATGTTTGCTTCATTGATGACATTGTCTTTGACAAACTGCAGTGGTGATCCTGGTTGGGTATTTGCGGCCGTCTCTTGAGCAAATTGCGTTTGGGCTTGTCCATCAGCCAAAACCGCGACACTCGAAGTATTAGATTCACCCGCAGCTGACTGATTGCCCTCTTTTGATTCATCATCAAAAAACCAACCGCCAAGCGTATCGCCTAACCAACTGCCAGCGGACTCTCCACCGAATGCACCAATCGCACCGCCGACGATCCCGCCAAGCGCAGTGCCTATTACTGGCACTACAGAGCCTATGGCTGCACCTGCAGCAGCGCCTGCTAACGCACCACCCATACCACCAACAGCACCGCCGACACGGCTGGACTTTTCTTGTTTGCTTAAGGAGTCATCACTCAATGCGGAGTAGGCATCCATAGCGCCCATTGCAACAGTCAAAGGAGCGTTTAACTTACCTAAATACTTTGCAGGCCCTTTGGCCAAGCTTGACAACACGCCACCTTTTTTACCGGCAAATTTACCCAGTTTTGAAAACACTGAATCATTCGCCGCCTTAGGCGCTTTATATGATCTAGCTGCTTTCGCTTTAGGTTGCGCTGTAGACTTACCACCTTTACTTTTGGCTGTTTGCTCTCCTGCTGATTTAGCTTTTCCGCCATCGAGCACTTTAAATGCTGGCTTCGCAGGCTTTTTACGCTTTGGTTTGCCTGATTTCGATGATTGATTTAATTTAGCAGCCTTTCGCTGGCCGGCATCATCACTGTCATTTTGTGATCGCTTCGCACCTTGCTTCGACTTATTACGCTTATTGGATTTTTTACGGCCCTTTTTAGATTTTTTCTTAGACTTTTCTTCTTGTTCATCACCACCGTCAAACAGTGATTCTAAACCTAAGTCACCTAAGCCAAACTCAGCCAATAAATCAGGCACCGCTCCCGTTAATGAAGACAGGTCTCCATTTAAGATTCCTTTAAAATCGAGCTTCTCAATCAATGCAGAGTGCTTCGAGAAAAGGCTTGCAGCGTCTTGCAAACCGAATGCATTGAGCAATTCAGGGGCTTGCTGCATCAAGGAGCTGAGATCTCCTTCTAAAATGGCTTTGGTATCTAGCTTTTGCAGAGCCGGTAACGCTGCATCAAGGGTTGCGCCAACTTCATCTAACCCGGCTGCTTTAAGCAGGCCAGGGGCTGCTGACATCAGGCTCGATACATCACCACTGGCAATGCCTTTCAAATCTAGCTGCTGCAAAGCGGGTAATGCTGCTCCTAGCGTTTCAGAAGCTTCATCCAATCCCGCCGCTTTGAGTAAACCTGGTGCAGCTGCCATTAAGCTAGACACGTCACCACTGGCGATGCCTTTCAGATCCAGCTGCTGTAGTGCCGGCAAGGCAGCTCCGAGTGTTTCAGATGCTTCATCCAAGCCTACTGAAGCCAGTAAATCTGGCGCGGCTGTCATTAAACTAGACACGTCTCCACTGGCAATACCTTTCAAGTCCAGCTGCTGGAGCGCAGGTAAAGCAGCTCCAAGTGTCTCGGACGCTTCATCCAAGCCTACTGAAGCCAGTAAATCTGGCGCGGCTGTCATTAAACTAGACACATCTCCACTGGCAATGCCTTTTAAATCGAGCTGCTTCAATGCCGGTAAAGCAGCATTCAACGTCGTTGATACTTGCTCAAACCCAGCTGATTTAAGTAGCTCAGGTGCAATGTCAACGACTTGACTTAAGTCACCATCAATCACTCCAGCAAGGTCAAGCTGCGAAAGCGCGGGGATATGCTGTGCTAAAGTTTCCGTAACGGCAGAGAGATCAACCGCTTTAAGTAGCTCAGGTGCTGCCTCTTGTAGACTGCTCAAATCTCCTGCCATTACCGCAGAAATATCGACTTGCTGAAGTGTAGGCAGTGCATTTTCAAGTGTTTGCGCAGCACTAGACATATCGAGCGCGTTGAGCACTTCAGGTGCTGCATCTACTAAGCTTGATAAGTCACCGCTAAAAATTTCTTTAACATTGAGTGCCTCAACTACTGGGAGTGCACCTTCTAGCGTTTTTGCCGCATCAGACAAATCAAATGCATTCAAAATTTTCGGTGCTGCACTGACTAAACTCGTCAAATCCCCTTCTAGCACATCTTTCACATTAACGGAGGAGATAGCAGGAAGAGTTTGTTCAACTATCGCACTCGCGTCGTGCATACCCAATGAGTCGAGTACTTTTGGCGCACTTTGAACAAACGTGTTTAAATCTTGACTAAATGCCGCAGTATTGCTGCTCTGTGATAAGCTTTTAGTCGCACTATCGAGGTATTCATTAAACTGTGACATACCCAGCGCATCGACCAATACAGGCGCGGCTTGTTGAATACTGTCTAACTGCAAAGCCAGTGTGCTCTGCGCATTTGAGCCCGATACCTCGGCTGTGGCAGTCGCCAAAGATTCACTCAAAGCATTGAGTGGCAAATTGTCGAATAATTTAGGGATAGCAACTTGTAACTCCGCTAAGTCGCTACTCGCTGCTGTTTGCAACTGTTGAAAATCCAAGGCGGAAACTTGCTGAGCCAACGCTTTAATAGCGCCACTTAGGCCAGTACCGTCACCAATTTTGGCATCTACTTGTGCTTTTAAAGTTTCTGATTCTTGCTCAGTTTGCGCCGCAGCTAGTATCTGCGCGCTCTGTGTCACGGCATGATTAGACTTCGCCTGTGCAGTCGCAAACTGCGTCAAATGCGTTGAAATTACCTGGCTGGTATTGCCAAGCAACTGGTTTACATTAACATTCGCCAATTGCGAAATTACAGCCTGTAATGCGTTAGTATCTAAAGGCTTTTGCGCTTTGACTAAATTAGCCAGCATACTGCCTAATTGAACATTCGGATCAACCTGATCCTGCTTAGGAAGGCGGTACTTTACTTTGTTCTTTGAACGGTCTTTAACAGACGATTCGTGATGTTTCATAATAATACCTAGGAAGAGAAATAAGCGGGAATTTATTGATTGCGCACTACCACAGGTGGCAGCACGCCAAGGTTGATAGCTCAAGACCCTAAAACTGCGCTTAAGTCCTTGAGCTATCAAACTTGCGCTGGTGAAAAAAGGCGGGTTACCCCGCCTCAGTTGCTTCTTTATAATCAATCGCTGCCTCGAACCACTCGATGAGTTCATCTTCGGTCAGCGCATTGAGTTCTTGCAAGCCCCACCCTGTGTACTTAGCCAGGGCAATCACCATTGCTTTTAGACGCTTGGGCGGGATACGAGAAAAGCCTGGAGCGCCTCACGCAACTTTACGAAGTCGCTCCAGTCTAGTTCTTCGATGATATCGGGAGACACTTCACACAGGTGTGAGAAGTAACGGATTTCGCTTTCTGATTCACTGATATCCGCTTTATCAACCATTAACCGATCGCGCACTTTAGGTCGTCTCATATTTAGTTCTGCATACTCATGCCCATCGACCGTAACAGGGAAAGTCAGTTTAATGATTTCAGTCATAGATTAAGCTCCGATTGTCTTGCGTAGGTTCGCCATATGATCAACGCCCGCGATTTCGCGGATATCGTTGTATAGGTCGATGTTGTAGATAACTTCGTTGTTAACTTCTAGCTTGTACTTTTGAACAGCATATTGAAGCGTCATTTTCGCTTCTTCGCCGTCTTTCCAGCTACCCATATCAACTTCTTTGAAGAAGCCGTGCAGAGTAACAACGACAGGCTCTGGCGCAGCACCTTGCTTCTGGATAGCGCCACGTGCAGTTAGGTTGATAGTTCTACCTGTACCACCCCAATCGCCAAGAAGCTTAAGTACATCAGCGTTGTATTCAAGTAACGTAATTGAACCCTCTAGCTTCTCTAGTTGACCAACATCTAACTCGATTGGCGCTTGGAAGCCTGAAGTTACTTCACGAGTTTTTACCGTCACTTTTGGTAGTGAAATTTCGTCTGCAACGCCAAGGTAACCCTTACCATCTACAAACAGCTTTGATTTCTTTAGGATTTTTGGAGACATTGCCATTATACGATTTCCTCTAGGTAGTTGTTAGTTAGAATGCTCTTGAATGTGATGTGCTCAGCTGGTGTTGGTGGAGTGAAATCAAAGCTGAAGTACACTTTACCCGCTTGAATGTTTTCAGGCGTATTTAGGTCTTCATCAGCCCAAATTTGACCACCTAAAATGGCACCTTGTGCTTTCAAGCTATCTAGATAAGCTTGAACACTTTCAGTTACATCTTTGATGTAAGTTGAAGTGATGTTGCGGTCAACAGCCCACATATGCGCACGAAGTAGCGAGTCATTGATCATGTCAGCTGTACGTACCACAGATAGGAAAGCCCATTTAGGATCCGTAGAGCATGTACGGTTACCCCATAGCTTGAAGCCATTTTGACGAATGATTGTTGACACTTCTTTTTCGTTTAGTAAGTTAGCACGTGCGTTTTTATCACCAAGCTGGAAGTCAACTGGACGAGCTGTACCTACAATGCCATTCATCGCAGTGTTACTTGGGCTCCACCAGAAACCACGGTCGTTATCTGACTTAGCAATCATACCCGCAACGCGAGCAGATGCTGGTTCGTTAACCAGTGCACCCTCTTTGAATACTTTTACGTGCGGGTCAACAACGAAGATACGACGTGATGAGCAGTCACCACGGTAAGTGATAGCGTCTGCATCGTTCGTATTTGGACCATCTGCAATGATAACTGCACGTAAACGCTCAGCAATGCCTACTAGTTCTGCAACAACAGGGTTTGCAGCACCAGAAGGACGTTGATGAGTATAGCCAGGAGCCACTAGGATACGCGGCGTAACACCTAATACAGACTCTGCGCCCAAGAATGCATATGCACCTTCGTAACCACCGTCAGCAGCAACGCCACCTTGGATGTTAGTCATAACTGCATTTTCATCAGCACCATCAACACGAACAACAACAACTACTGCGCCCGCTTGGTCAAAAATACCGTCAATTGCAGCAGGTAGTGTGCCCTCTGTTCCCAACAACGCAGCTTCAGCGCGTTTACCAGCAATTAAAACCGGTGTGTTAAGTGGAAATTTATCAGCATCTGCTGCCGGAGCAGTACCAATCAGACCGATTACTGAGCTTTTTACTGTTTTAATAGGGCGCGTGCCAGATTGCGCCTCGATGACTTCTACACCGTGTAGAAATTGCGACATAGATATCTCCTTTAAAGGTATGTCAATTAGCTAATAAAAAAGCCATGTAACGCATCCTGTTTTTACAAGTGCGTTAACATGGCTTAAGTTGAATTTATGTCTGCTTTATCAGAGCAGAGATAAGGATTTGAGAAGAGTTGAACAAAAAGTCAACTGTGATGCTTTAGAGCTTGATCCCCTCTATGGTGACAGGCTCATTATTTATGAGGTAAAGACCCTCAATCGTAATATCTAATTTGCCCTCGCCAGCTGGGTGTACAGATACACCCTCCAAGCGAAAGCGTGGTTCCCATTTATCTAATGCATTTGCAATAGACATGGTAATATCACCCACTAAATTGTGAGAAAATGGACTATCTAATAGTTCAAATAGGCCACAACCATAGTCACGTCGCATGACACGACTGCCCAGAGGTGTCGTGACAATATCGCGAATGCTTTGTTTCAGGTGCTCAACGCCACCTAAAGGTTTGCCTGTTTCGGCATTCATGCCAATCATTATTTATCCTCCGACGGTAAAACTCCCTACCCCAATAGCGATTTTAGCGCCACAATTGGTAGGGTCTCCAAGTCTTGCAACTGCTTTGCCCCCAATGGTAAATGAAGATGCACCCGCTGCAACAACCATCCCTGAATGCTTCACCTTAGGGTCAGGTATATAAACATGTTCACTCACACTGTCACCCACCCGTAATACTGGCACACCACCCACGGTAAACTTAGGTCCAGAAGCGGAAATAGTGCCAGGTGCAAACCCTGCGTGAACATCTGTAATCGCGCCATCGACTGAAATTGCAGGCATAACTCACCCCTCTTGTGCGCTAATATTCGCGCCATTTAGTTTGAGCGTTGCTGACGCACGAACATCGACATTACTGCCTGTTGCAGTTACAGCGACCGAGTCGCCTTTAAGATTCAGAGCGCCCGCGGCCACAATATCAATGTTGGCACTGCCGTTTACTGACACATTGTCACCGACGGTGACATCAGCAGTCCCCGTCACATCGACTTGTGCCGCACCACCGATGGTGACTGCTGCGTTGTTCACTACCTCAACATTCGCATCATTGCCCACTTTGATATTCGTATCGTTATGACACTCAACATTGATATCCCCACCGCTGTAAATATTGATTTTCGCTAGCGGGTCAGATTGAGGTATAAAAATATCATAGGCATGATTCTCTCGGTCATACTGAACTATGGCACCGTCTTGATAACGAGTACGCTGTACATGCTCTCTAGATTCAGGAGCCACAGCTTGCAACGCCTGAACTAAGCTTCCGCCAGCACTCGTTGCATCGGTAACATGGGTCATCTTATGATGAGGTTGTTGATGCGCATTCGCATATAAGCTTCCAAGTACAACACCTTGCGCAGTATCACCACATGGCGAGAGCACCATGACTTGCTCGCCCACTTCTGGTGCCTGCCATGTCATATCTTGGGCTGCCTGACTAGTGAGCCATGGCAGTTTCGCTGTCAGCCACTCCCCTATTCTCACTGTCACCCTAGCTAATTCGTAGTCCACCTCTTCCACCGTGCCCACGGAGATAAGCTTGGCAAAGCGATGCTGTAAATCAGATACAGCCAGTTCAGACTGCTGTCGATTAACTAACATATTTTCTCCTAAGCTGGTGTTGTGGTCTTGCTTATTAGCTTGTATTCGCCCCCTTTCGGGCCTAGATACACTTCTTTAACTTCTGGCCCGGCCGGATCGTCAGGGTATTCCACTTGGTAGTAAAATGCCCAATCCAACTGAGCTTTCGCAAGTGTTGTGCTAACCTGGTGACTGAATGTAAAATCACTTTTCTCAGCGATAAAGTGCTGCCAATAGGTGGGCATTTCGTCCACCATCACAAGTGCCTCACACTGACTTATCAATTGATCAAGTCTTTGCAACAGCTGTGCGTTATCGGCATCTTCCAACTCAATTTCTAGCTGCAGCTGCAACACTCTTCTATCGAGTGAATTTGGACTGAGGTTTTTGTTATACGACGGTCCATACGTCACGCCTTTGTCGGCGCCTTTTGCCTGCAGTTCACTGGCTTGACGTTCGCCTAGCAGCTTGACTGTCAGTTGGGCTTGCTGCGTCAGATCTGGGTAGGGCTGTGTGGCTTTTAACAGCCCCACTTGTGCCACCCCTTGAAGTCCAGATGATAAGCATTCAAGCACCTTATTAATTAAGGTACATCTTTGCATGAGGTTAATTACTCTTTAAAGTTAAAACTTGTGATGGTTGTGACTCGTGGGAAGCAAGTGAGTCGAGAAGGACGAAATGCCCGAACAGGTTACCCAGGAAATGGAAAACGCGCTTTTATCTCCGCAACTTTTTCCAGCCAAGCTTGTTTCGTTGAGTCTGTTTGGTCATACTGCCACTCCATGAATAGCGGATCAGACTCTAAGATATAAGCCATTCGACGCGCTTCCAACGCCTCTCCTTGAGAGTATTCAAAAGTCAGCTCATCCACAGGAATGTCAATTTCGTTCACTGCGAGAAACTGTGCAACTTGCGCAGAGTTCAAAGCTTCACCGATTGATGCAATCAAGGTGTCATTATGTTTAATTTGCATAGCATTAATTCCTTATTACATCACTTGATTAAGGCGTCAACTCAGCACGCAATTGCGAAATAGCGGACGATACATCAGCTGGACGAGCAAATTCTGGATAAACGCCCCAACCCGCCTTTTCGAAATCGACATAACCACTGACCGTTCCGAATAAACAAATCAGCGCTTCACCTTCTTCCAGTAATGAGGTAGACAAAGCAAGCTTCGTATGCGGTGCATAAAAAGGCTTAGCTGTATTGTCTGCTTTTTGGCGATAACCCAGTAATTGCCAGCCATTATTGAAACTCTTCACCGGTTGCATGGAACCTTCAACCGTGCCTGATAACAACTTAAAATAGCACCCACTGGTTATTGCCCCCTGCTGATACCGAGTATTCCAGTTGTTATCGAGCCTCGCCGGATGATTAACGTTACTTCGCTTCCATTTAATTCTTAAGATATGAAAGCCACCGTTTACATAGCCATTGTAAACATTGCTGCGAAAATCTCGTGCAATGCCATTGCCAGTGTGATCCGTATCATTCGCAGCCGCCGCATAAATAGTGGCCTCTTTGATAACTTCGAATCTTTCTAAACCAATAGTGGTGAACCCTTTGATTGCAGTGCCGCTATCATTAGGCTCCATTTGCTGGTTTTTGCTCATCAAAATATGAGATAGCTCAGCGCGGGCACCACCCATATAATTATCGAATTTAGTTTCTGCAGACTGAATAGCTGCGTTAAGTACACCTAAATGTGCGTTAACCGTTTCACTCATCGCATTTGCTCGCGCCGCGACGTGGGTGAGCCTTTCAGTTATGCTCATATTGTCTTCAGACATGATAATTCCTGCCGTTTATTGGCTTTACAAAATAGTAAAGCCACATCATGATTCGTGTTTACTCAGCTAAAATTGGCCAAGTCACCTCTTGGGGGCTTGCAAAACGCTCAGGTAAATCACGTAGAGCTTGGCGATAAGTTGCCAATTCCGTAGGTACAGCTTGCGATGCTTCTAAGGCTCTAAGTACCTTTAAGTCCGATGCTGCCAACAAATTATCTCGTTGCGAGCGCACAGTTACCCAAGTGATGTCCTGACCGTGCTGCTCAGTTTCGATATTATTACTCATAGGTTATTGCTCCCAAGTTGGCGCAGTTTGAGTAACCCTGTCAGCACAAGGTCGACCGTTTACTGAGCTGTATTCACATTTAGCCATGAATGCGCGACCTGAGCCACAATGAGGACGCGTGTCTACCTTCAGAGTCACTCGCGCACGGCCTTTACCATAGCCCTTGTTGATCTGTCTAAAGAACACAGTTAGGGTTTTTCCTACATCCGCAGAAGTAATTGGTATTTCACGAGGCTCTTCACCAGGTTCTGAGATATATATTGAAATGGCTGTTTCGTGCATGATTTTCTTCACTTCAATTTGTGCAGAAACGCAATCATGTGAAGACGTACCATTGATGACGATGTGGTCAACATACGAAGCCATACCTCTATGTGACATGACAAAGTCACAGTTAAAAGTGTCTCCATCCGAACCAAAGTGATCTCCAATATTTTGGGCATCAAATTCGACTAGATTGACGTAATAAGGAGGCTGTGGATTAGCACAGGTGCGGTAACTAGAGTCAGGACCATCCGACGCTGCAGTATATCCTCCAGAGTTCAAGCTTGATTTGAAGGAAAAGCGCTTTGTTAGTCCTTCCTTGTAGACATCAACACCATTGATTGTCTCCACAATGCCATTTTTTAGGTTTGTAAAATGCGTATTCAAGTCACTTTTTGCTTGTATGACTTTAGTATCTACTTCTGTAGATTTGGCGTTTAACGTAGAGTTAATATTGTCAATTTGACCTTGAACTGTGTTGCAAAGCGCATTTGAGCGTGTAACTACAGCAGCTAATTGTTCCGTAATTGTTGTATGTTCGTTTGACATGGTTTCTCTCTAATTTATGACTGTGCGTTTTCTAAAGCGAGCAATCTAAGCTCTTGGTTTAATTGACGGTGCATTGTGTCTAGTTGCACTAAAGTAATATCTGCAAGCTCGTTATCTAACAGCATGTTGAAGTTATCTACACCAGGTTTTACTTCAACGCTGTTAGAAGGTAATTGCGCAAGACTCAATGTGACACTTTGTAAAATCTTTACGTCCGGAGTTCTATAACCTAACGTGCGGTTTGGCTCAGAATACACACCCAATAAAATTAAGTTGTTATCACTGCCCACTGGCTCGTCGATTTGAATAAAAACGCCAACTTCTCTAATTGCATATTCAGGGGCTGAAATCTTTTTATCGAACAGGGCCACAACCGTAACTTGATGGTTTTCATCCGTCTCATAGTTATCATCACGAATGGGCTGAAGTTCTTTAAGATTATGCAAGCTCGTTTGCGTTTGAGTTGGTGTATAGCTTGCGTCACCAAACGCCATATGGCTTATTTGCGCTTTTTTACCATTGGCTTTTGCCGCCAATAAAGCATCTAAGCCTACCTGGGTAAACTGCAGCGTTAATGCAGACATTAAGCAGCTCCTTGTAAGTTAAAATGTTGATAAATTATTTGCCGCGTAACGTTCACTAAATACTCATTCCCAGTGCCGTTACTCGGTAAAATCCCTTGTCCTGCAACACTGATATGTGTTGCTTGTGCGCTATGCACAGCGCCACTCACACAATAAACTTTGTGCACTCCCTCTGGTTTCACACCATTGGCCGCAACGGTGTAATGACCGGATTGATGTGAATTTGTCGCACCACAAACCGAACTAACGCCTGTGGGCTTTGGGGGTAGAACGCCCTTGCCTGATATGGCTAAAGAACCTGATTGGAAAGTTTCTGCGGCTCCGATTGGTACCGTATGTTGCTTTAACTTAGGTGGTTTAACACCAACTCCATTAGGCGCATCAATACGTTTAAAAACAGCGGAGGATACTGCGCCCACAACACCAACTTGCTCTGTAAATGCCAGCCCCAGTTGTACGTCAATGTGAATCGAGCCACGCTTTACTGACTCAACAATACGGCGGACACGTTTTAACATTTGGGGGGTCAGCATTCCTTGCTGATACTCATCCAAATTACTATTTATAAGCGCCCAAACTTGTACCGTGCCACGAGGTAATTCGTCGGGGTTTTCTCCCTGCCACCACTCTCTAATTTCCGTTTTAATATTGAGACTATCGAGCGCTTTTTGTAGAGCGAATGGTGTGCCTTTGACTTGGTGAACAGCAAATGCATCACTTATCACCTGTCGCTTAAGTTCTTCATTCCAACTTTCATCCCACTCATCAACGGATACCGACCATGCCAACCAGGGCAATAGTGGTGTAGGACAAAGAAACGGGTCCCAAAGACTTGAAATCAGTAGCCGAGCATCATTGAGCACGCAAGCAGATTTTAGCTGAGCCCTTTTTTGAGTATCTGATGCATTCGGCTCCCAATTTTCGATGGCAAGCTTCTCTGCTATTTCATTTAATTGTGCGTCATCACAAAACTCTGGGAAATCGATTAACGCAAGTAGATGCTTAGTTTGACTCTGTAATAACAGTTCAGGATTAATTAGTACCTCTGATGGAGACATGTAACATAACTTTGCCAACCAAACCAGTTGTGCATCGCTGCGAGAAGATAACCTCAGTAGTGAGATCAATAACTGGCGAACCGAATTATTTGGTACCAACACATCACTTAATGCTTTCGTCAGTATGGAGGCATTTGAAGGCAGTAACTTATTCATAGACATTTTCCATCGTTACTGTCACAGACTCACAATATGGTGCTTCTGTTGGTAAAACGAGGACATCGCTCGCAGGGCTTATCAGCGTCACATCTTCAACACCAGATTGATGCAGTGCCGCATAAATACCTGCTCGAGTAACTTTTTTACCAAGATATTGTCTAGATTTACAATATTCCAACACAGCTTGCTTAGCTGTCGTTACTAGCGTCTCACCTGAAGGACCATATAAAATTGACAACTCTGCCTGTACCGAAAACGGTTTAATATGCGCCTTGTTGACGACTACCCGGTCACCTAAAGGCCTTACTTTAGAGGCTACTTCGTCGACTTTGGGTTGCGCTCTTCCTTGAGCCGCAAAATACTTCTGAACAGATTCAATTAATGCATCGCTCGCATAACCATTGCCAACATGGCTTAATATGGTTAGTACAATGTCACACGGCTCTGGACTATGTACTGCCACATCTTTAATCTCAGCGTCACAAGACATCGTGTGATAGATATATGACTCACTACTTCCCGCCGTATTCAACCCATCAAAGGCCAATTGAATGCGTTGCTTAAATGCAGTATCGGATTCATTTGGCTGCGTTTTTCGCGTTATATTGTATCTAGCAGCGATCGCGTCTAAATCATGCCCTTGCGCTGAAGCTAGCATGTTTCCTTTCACAGCATCATTGACATTCTGCGCTTGTAAAATTTGTTGATAAGCTAAAGTCTGCAGTAGCATTGCCACCGGATCACTTTCCAGTGAAAGTGCAGCTTCATATTGCGGATTGTCTTGCAAAAACTGCGCTTTTAATTGCTCATATAAAACTTCAAAATCGAGCGATTTAATTAAATCAGGAACAGGTACTTGAGATAAGTCCAATTTAGTGAAACCACTCATAATTCTTCTTCCTTAAATAAAAAACCCACACTGTAATTAGTGTGGGCTTTGATTCACGGGATAACTGTGTAAGCTTTTACAAGCTTAGGCATATATTACTGATTTTAAGGGTTTAAAACAGGTCATTATTGACCGCCTTTAAGCTGTGATAAAAGCCCCAAATAAAAAAGCCACACTCGCTTATTTTTTAACAAGCTATGTGGCTTTTAAATTAACTTTGATTGGGTATTAAGCTTTTCTCAAGCTTAGGTGTATTTTACTGATTTTAAGGC
>NZ_AUXV01000006.1 GCF_001625575.1 Pseudoalteromonas luteoviolacea S2607 | reverse complement strand
TTTCAATTAAGCTTTCCGTTTGGCTTTACCTTCACTTTGCTTTGCGTTTTTCGTTGCATCCCGCCGTGTCAGTGGGTGCGCATTATAGGGAGATTCAGAATAGGATCAAGTTTTTTTTAATAAAAATGATAAAAACATTTAATCTGCACATTATATAAACCATATGATGCCGTCGTTTACAAAGTTGATCCATATATATGCTTTTCTTTAACCCTGCTATTTTAAGTTTCTACAAATTAAGTCTAAAATACGGCGATTTTTATACAATAGGAACATTGATTCAATGAAGAAATCAATCATAGCACTTACCTTATTAACGAGCATGAATGCTTTTGCAACGGACAGCGAACAAAGCAACGTAACCTTTTCTCTTACAGCTGGTTATGTGTTTGGTGGTGATACAGTTGGAGAACTGATATATGAAGACAATGACTCAGATAGCATTAAAGCGGGTCAAGGTATCATTTTAGGAGCAGGCTTTTTATATGAGTTTAACTCTAAATGGTCGCTAGATGTGAGCACCAATTATCAAGGTGATACCGCCACAGCAAAGAACGGGGATTTATCTTTCGAACGACTTGCATTCAACGCTGTGCCTTACTACAAAATTAATGACTCTTTTTCAGTAGGCTTAGGTTTAGGCGTTCACACTGGTGTGGAATTAAGCAACGACTTTGGTTCTGATGTTGAATTCAGTAACGAAAGCGCTTTTATTAGCAGTATCCGCTATCATTTTGAAACTATCTCGGCCGACTTAGAGTTTAGACATACTCGTGTTGAATATTCGGTAGACCGTATTGGTAGTTCAAGCTATTCCTCATACGATGTAACAGTAGACGGAAATAACACCGGATTATTATTCCACTGGAAATTTTGATTAAACCAGTTGCCATTTGCCCTGCCAATAAGTGGGGCATAGAAACAAAAAAGCCGAGCTAATGCTCGGCTTTTTCGTGTCTTAAAAAGACTTACTCTGCAGACTGCGCGTCTTCTTGAACTTCTTCAGTCGCAACTGGGCGATCTAGTAGTTCAATATAAGCCATTGGTGCATTGTCACCTGCACGGAAGCCACACTTAAGAATACGAGTGTAACCACCTGGACGATCCGCAAAACGAGGACCGATCTCAGAGAACAATTTACCAACTACTTCTTTATCACGCGTGCGAGCAAACGCTAAACGGCGGTTTGCTACGCTGTCAGTCTTAGCCAGTGTGATTAAAGGCTCAATTACACGGCGCAACTCTTTCGCTTTAGGCAAAGTTGTTTTGATGATTTCGTGCTTCACCAAAGAACCAGCCATGTTGCTGAACATCGCTTTGCGATGGCTGCTGTTACGGTTTAATTGACGACCACTCTTACGATGGCGCATGACCCTATCCTTCTAACTAAACTAATATAGTAATCTGATTATTCTGCTAAGCTTGCTGGCGGCCAGTTTTCTAGGCGCATACCTAGTGATAGACCACGAGAAGCTAGCACGTCTTTAATCTCTGTTAGAGATTTCTTACCAAGGTTTGGCGTCTTAAGAAGCTCGACCTCAGTACGCTGTACCAGATCACCGATATATTGAATTTGCTCGGCTTTCAGACAGTTTGCAGAACGTACAGTTAGCTCTAAATCATCAACAGGACGAAGTAGAATCGGATCGAACTCCGGCTTCTCTTCTTTTTCTTCTGGCTCAGAAACATCACGCAGATCTACAAACGCTTCTAGCTGTTCAGCTAGGATTGTAGATGCACGACGGATCGCTTCTTCAGGATCTAGTGTGCCATTAGTTTCCATATCGATAATTAGTTTATCTAAATCTGTACGCTGCTCAACACGGGCTGATTCAACCGAGTACGCAATACGCTCAACTGGACTGAATGAAGCATCTAGCAACAGACGACCAATTGGACGCTCATCGTCATCAGAGGATAAACGACTTGACGCCGGAACATAACCACGACCACGCTCAACACGGATACGCATGCTGATTTCGCTATTGTCAGCAGTTAAGTGACAAATAACGTGCTCAGGATTAGCAATTGTTACATCGCCGTCGTGCTGGATGTCAGCCGCAGTCACAGGGCCTACACCAGACTTAGTCAGGGTAAGGAAAACTTCATCTTTACCTTCTAAAGTAACTGCCAGACCTTTAAGGTTTAACAGAATTTCAATGATGTCTTCTTGTACGCCTTCTTTCGCGCTGTACTCATGTAATACACCGTCGATCTCTACCTCTGTCACTGCACAACCCGGCATAGACGAA
Organism: Pseudoalteromonas luteoviolacea S2607; assembly: GCF_001625575.1. Classification (GTDB taxonomy): domain Bacteria; phylum Pseudomonadota; class Gammaproteobacteria; order Enterobacterales; family Alteromonadaceae; genus Pseudoalteromonas; species Pseudoalteromonas luteoviolacea_E. The sequence continues at coordinate 68,281 of NZ_AUXV01000006.1, read as the reverse complement.
AGAAGAATACGACGTAAAGCATTACCTAAAGTGTGACCAAAGCCACGCTCTAGAGGCTCTAAAACTACTTTAGAACGGGTTGAGTTGATAGCGTCGATATCGACTAATCTTGGTTTTAGGAATTCGGTTACAGAACCCTGCATTTTATCCTCTCTTAACTCTTAACTTTACTTCGAGTAAAGTTCGACGATTAGTTGTTCATTAATGTCCGCAGACAGATCAGAACGCTCAGGTAGGCGCTTGAAAGTACCTTCCATTTTCTTACCGTCAACTTCAATCCAAGTTGGCTTTTCGCGTTGCTCAGCCAACTCTAGAGCAGCGATGATACGCGCTTGCTTTTTAGACTTCTCACGAATTACTACTACATCTTCAGGAGTAACTACGAAAGAAGGGATATTAACAACACGACCATTAACCATAATCGCTTTGTGGCTTACTAGCTGACGTGCTTCAGCACGTGTGCTTGCAAAACCCATGCGATATACAACATTGTCTAGACGTTGCTCTAGAAGCTGTAACAAGTTTTCACCTGTGTTACCTTTAAGGCGAGCAGCTTCTTTGTAGTAGTTGCGGAATTGCTTTTCTAATACACCGTAGATACGACGTACTTTTTGCTTTTCACGTAACTGTAAACCGTAGTCAGATAGACGACCTTTACGTGCGCCGTGCTGACCAGGTGCTGTTTCTAGTTTACACTTAGAGTCAATTGCTCTTACGCCGCTTTTAAGGAACAGGTCAGTACCTTCACGACGACTCAGCTTGAGCTTAGGGCCCAAATATCTTGCCATGTTCTTTCTCCTAACCTATTAATTATACGCGACGTTTCTTCGGTGGACGACAACCATTATGAGGGATTGGCGTCACGTCAGTGATATTAGTGATACGGAAACCAGCAGCATTCAATGCACGTACAGCAGACTCACGGCCTGGACCTGGACCTTTGATGAATACTTCTAGGTTCTTAAGACCGTACTCTTGTGCAGCAGTACCTGCGCGCTCAGCAGCAACCTGTGCAGCGAACGGAGTAGACTTACGAGAACCACGGAAACCTGAACCACCCGCAGTCGCCCAAGAAAGAGCATTACCTTGACGGTCAGTGATGGTCACAATAGTGTTGTTGAAAGAAGCATGAACGTGAGCCATACCGTCAACAACTTGCTTTTTGACCTTTTTACGACGAATTGGTGCTTTTGCCATAACTTACCCCACCTTATTTCTTGATAGGCTTGCGAGGACCCTTACGAGTACGCGCGTTAGTCTTAGTACGTTGACCACGTAGTGGTAACGAACGACGGTGACGTAAGCCACGGAAACAACCAAGGTCCATAAGACGCTTGATGTTTAGTGTTACTTCACGACGAAGATCACCTTCAACAGTGTACTTGCCAACTTCTTCACGAAGGATGTCAAGAGTTTCGTCATTTAAATCGCCGATTTTAGTAGTTTCAGCGATACCTGTCGCAGCTAAGATCGCCTTAGCGCGAGTTTTACCTACACCATAGATGCTTGTTAAACCGATAACAGCATGCTTATGGTCAGGAACGTTAATGCCTGCGATACGGGCCACTAACATATCTCCTATAAATAAACCTGATTATCATCTTGCTGGAAAGCCCGTATAGGATACCCAACCGACACTCAAGTTTTACCAATGAAACAGGCTAAGTAAACTACTTAGCCTGCACGACTAGATTTCTTAGCCTTGCCTTTGCTTGTGCTTAGGCTCACTGCAAATCACACGTACTACACCAGCACGTTTGATAACTTTACAGTTACGGCAAATTTTCTTAACGGAAGCACGTACTTTCATAACTCAACTCCGTAACAGACCCTATCGGCCGTAGCCTTTAAGGTTTGCTTTTTTCAGCACAGAATCATATTGATGAGACATCAAATGAGTCTGTACTTGTGCCATAAAGTCCATGATAACAACAACGATAATCAAAATTGATGTACCGCCGAAGTAGAATGGCGTTTGCCATGCCATGGTCATAAACTCGGGCACCAGACAGATAAAGGTAATGTACATTGCACCTGCCAATGTCAGGCGTGTCATCACTTTATCAATGTATTTAGACGTCTGCTCACCTGGGCGAATGCCTGGAATAAATGCGCCAGATTTTTTCAAGTTATCTGCTGTCTCACGCGGGTTAAATACCAACGCTGTATAGAAGAAGCAGAAGAAAATAATCGCAGCTGCTAGTACCATTGCATATAGAGGTTGACCCGGGGTCAACACCGCTGAAACTGCTTGTAGAGCATCAGCTAATGGACCTTCACCTTGGCCGAACCAGCTTGCAATTGTACCAGGGAACAGAATGATGCTACTAGCAAATATTGGTGGAATAACCCCTGCCATGTTAACTTTTAATGGTAGGTGTGTACTTTGCGCTGCAAAAACCTGACGGCCTTGCTGACGTTTAGCATAGTTAACGACGATACGACGCTGACCACGCTCAAAGAAAACTACCAAATAAGTTACCGCAACAACGATAAACGCAATAAGTGCTAAGATAAAGACATTCAAATCGCCTTGGCGCGCCATTTCTGCTGTCGAACCGATTGCAGACGGCAGGTTAGCTACAATACCAACAAATATCAGTACCGAGATACCGTTACCGATACCACGTTCTGTAATTTGTTCGCCCAGCCACATTAGGAACATGGTACCAGTTACTAAACTCACAACTGCGGTGAAATAGAAACCGAAACCAGGATTTACAACCAAGCCATCCATCATATTTGGAAGGTTAGTTGCAATACCTACTGACTGAATAGTAGCAAGCACGAGCGTACCGTAACGCGTGTACTGGCTAATTTTCTTACGCCCTTGTTCACCTTCTTTCTTAAGCTCTATCATCGCAGGATGTATGTGCGTTAATAGCTGCATAATAATTGAAGCTGAAATGTAAGGCATAATACCTAGCGCAAGTACAGATGCACGCTCAAGCGCACCACCACTGAACATGTTAAACATGGCAAAGATGGTGCCCTTTTGTTGCTCGAAGAACTCGGCAAGTACAGCGGCGTCAATCCCAGGGATAGGCACGAATGAACCTAAACGGTAAATAATGATGGCACCCAATACAAATAGTAAACGGCGCTTCAACTCCGCAAGCCCACTCTGTGCGCTTTGCATATCTTGACCTGGTTTAGCCATAGTGTACTTCCTTAGTCTTCTACCTTGCCTCCGGCAGCTTCGATAGCTTCGCGAGCACCTTTAGACACTTTAATGCCTTTAACAGTAACTGCGCGTGAAACTTCGCCAGATTTAACAACTTTAACGAACTGAACGTTCTTCTTAACGATACCAGCTGCTTGTAGTGTGCTTAGCTCTACCACGTCGCCTTCAACCTTCGCGATTTCGAAAAGGTTAACTTCAGCAGATACTAGTGATTTGCGTGAAGTGAAGCCAAACTTAGGTAGACGGCGTTGCATAGGCATTTGACCGCCTTCAAAACCAACACGTACTTTACCGCCAGAACGCGACTTTTGACCTTTGTGACCACGGCCACCAGTCTTACCAAGACCAGAACCGATACCACGACCAACGCGCTTACCAGCAGTTTTTGAACCTGCAGCAGGAGAAAGTGTATTCAATTGCATCGAATTAGCCCTCAACCTTAACCATGTAAGAAACTTGGTTGATCATACCACGTACTGCTGGCGTATCTTCTAGCTCAACAGTATGGTTGATACGACGTAAACCAAGGCCACGTAATGTAGCTTTATGCTTCGGTAAACGACCGATTGAGCTACGTACTTGTGTTACTTTAACTGTGTTTGCCATGGTTTCTTACCCCAAGATTTCATCTACGCTAAGACCACGTTTCGCAGCGATTCCCTCTGGAGAGTTCATGTTCTCTAGAGCAGAAATTGTTGCGCGAACGATGTTGATCGGGTTAGTAGAACCGTATGCTTTTGAAAGTACGTTCTGTACACCAGCAACTTCTAGTACTGCACGCATCGCACCACCGGCGATGATACCTGTACCTTCTGATGCAGGCTGCATGTATACTTTAGAACCCGCGTGGCGACCCTTAATTGGGTGCTGTAGCGTGTGACCGTTAAGATCAACATTTACCATGTTACGACGCGCTTTTTCCATTGCTTTTTGAATAGCAGCTGGAACTTCACGTGCTTTACCGTAACCAAAACCTACTTTACCTGCGCCATCACCAACTACAGTTAGTGCAGTGAAGCTAAAGATACGACCACCTTTAACCACTTTAGACACACGGTTTACCGCGATTAGCTTTTCAGCCAAATCAGGCTGTTGTTGCTTTGCTTCTACGTTAGCCATTGTCTACTCCTAGAATTGCAAACCGGCTTCACGCGCTGCATCAGCAAGCGCCTTCACACGGCCGTGATATTTAAAGCCACTGCGGTCAAAAGCAAGCTTTTCGATGCCTTTGTCTGCCGCGCGTTCAGCAACTGCTTTACCAACTGCTTGAGCAGCTTCGATGTTGCCAGTGCCTTTAACTGTTTCAGCAATTGCTTTTTCAACAGTAGAAGCAGCAGCCAGTACATTACCCTCAACGTTTACGATTTGAGCGTAGATGTGACGTGGCGTGCGGTGGATAACAAGACGTGTTGTGCCTTGTTCGATAATATTTCTACGAGTGCGCTTAGCACGACGTAGACGAGCTGTTTTCTTATCCATCGTCTTACCTTACTTCTTCTTAGCCTCTTTACGACGCACGTGCTCATCAGCGTAACGTACACCTTTACCTTTATAAGGCTCTGGTTCACGGTATGAGCGGATGTTAGCAGCAGTTTGACCAACAAGCTGCTTGTCTGCGCCTTTAACAACGATTTCAGTTTGGCTTGGAGCTTCGATAGTGATACCCGCTGGGATCTCGAAGTTCACTGGGTGTGAGAAGCCAAGAGTTAAGTCTAATACTTTACCCTTAACTGCAGCACGGTAACCAACACCGACTAGTTGTAGTTTCTTTTCAAAACCTTCGTTAACGCCGATGATCATGTTGTTGATCAGAGCGCGTGCAGTACCAGCTTGTGCCCAAGCATTTGCTACTTCACGAGGTACTGTAGTGATAACGTTGTCGTTAAGAACAACTTCAACTGCGTCGTTAAGAACGCGAGTCAATTCACCGTTTTTACCTTTAACTTTGATTTCCTGGCCGTTAATTGCAACTTCAACACCGGCAGGAACAGCAATAGGAGCCTTCGCAATACGAGACATAGTTCCCCTCCGATTAAGCTACAAAGCCAATGATTTCACCACCAACACCAGCGGTACGCGCAGCGCGGTCTGTCATCAGGCCTTTAGAAGTTGATACGATAGCGATACCTAGACCACCCATTACCTTCGGTAATTCGTCACGTTTCTTATAGATACGTAGACCAGGGCGGCTAACACGCTGGATGCTTTCGATAACAGCTTTGCCTTCGAAGTACTTAAGTTCGATAGTCAATTCTGCTTTTACGTCGCCTGATACTGAATAACCAGTGATGAAACCTTCGTTTTTCAGTACGTCAGCAACAGCTACTTTCAGCTTTGAAGTTGGCATAGTTACTGATACCTTCTTCGCAGACTGACCGTTACGGATGCGTGTAAACAAATCCGCGATTGGATCTTGCAAGCTCATGTCTTACTCCCGTGATTCTATTACCAAGAAGCCTTTTTAAGGCCAGGAATTTCACCGCGCATAGCTGCTTCGCGAACTTTGATACGGCTTAAGCCGAACTTGCGAAGGTAACCATGTGGGCGGCCCGTAATGTTACAACGATTACGTTGACGTGAAGGGCTAGAATCACGCGGTAAAGACTGAAGCTTTAATACCGCGTCCCAACGCTCGTCATCTGATGTATTAACATCGCTGATGATAGCTTTAAGTGCAGCACGCTTTTCTGCGTACTGTGCAACTAACTTAGCACGTTTTACGTCACGCGCTTTCATTGAATTCTTTGCCATAACCCTACCCTTACTTTTTGAATGGGAAGTTGAACGCTTCTAACAACGCACGGCCTTCATCATCTGTTTTCGCAGAAGTAGTGATTGTGATATCCATACCGCGAACACGGTCTACTTTATCATAATCAATTTCTGGGAAGATGATTTGCTCACGTACGCCCATAGAGTAGTTACCGCGACCGTCAAAAGACTTTGCGCTAACACCGCGGAAGTCACGAATACGTGGCATCGCGATTGAGACTAAACGCTCAAGGAAATCCCACATACGCTCGCCGCGTAGGGTTACTTTACAGCCAATTGGGTAACCTTCACGGATCTTAAAGCCAGCAACTGATTTGCGTGCTTTAGTCACAAGAGGTTTTTGACCAGAGATAGCTTCTAGGTCTGCAACAGCATTTTCTAGAATCTTCTTGTCATTTAGGGCTTCGCCCACACCCATATTAAGTGTGATCTTTTCGATCTGAGGGACTTGCATGACAGAGCTGTAACCGAACTTTTCAAAAAGTTCTTTTACTACTTTGTCTTTGTACACTTCATGCAGTTTCGCCATCGTCTACTCCAACTATTAAATAGTTTTGCCAGTAGACTTGAAGAAACGGACTTTTTTACCGTCTTCAAATCTAAAACCAACACGATCCGCTTTGCCAGTTTCGGCATTGAAAATCGCTACATTTGATACGTCTACTGACGCTTCTTTCTCAACAATACCGCCAGCTTGCTGTAATTGTGGTACAGGCTTCTGGTGTTTCTTGATGATGTTGACGCCTTCAACAAATACACGACCAGTTTCAGTTACAACTGAAAGCACTTTACCGCGCTTACCTTTGTCTTTACCGGCTAGTACGATTACTTCGTCATCACGACGGATTTTTGCTGCCATGATCGACTCCTTATAGTACTTCTGGTGCTAGTGAAACGATCTTCATGAACTTTTCGTTACGTAGTTCACGAGTCACAGGGCCGAAGATACGAGTACCAATTGGCTGATGGCTATCATTTAAGATAACAGCCGCATTGCTATCGAAACGGATTAAAGAGCCGTCAGGACGACGAACGCCTTTCTTAGTACGCACAACTACTGCGTTTTTAACATCACCTTTCTTCACTTTACCGCGAGGAATTGCTTCTTTAACAGAAACTTTAATGATGTCACCAACACGCGCGTAGCGACGGTGCGAACCACCAAGGACTTTAATACACTGCACTTTGCGAGCGCCGCTGTTATCAGCAACGTCCAGCTGAGTTTGCATTTGGATCATTGTATATGCTCCGGTGTAGTTAAAATTTACCTAGATTTTGTATAAAACCTAAGCATTTAGATTAAATTCCACTCAAAAAACGAGGCTTTCGTCTTTCAAGGGCGGGGAATTGTAACAGCAAAATCCAGCCAAAGATAGTTCAATTTTTAATTAATTTTATCTACCTATGGTGTCCCGCTTATTCACCCTACTTCATATGGGGGCGGCAAAAAACAATTCAAGGGTTAACGACAAATGCCAACCTCATGGCGCAGTTCAAAAAACCACCAGCTTACTTTGTTCTGTTTTCCTCAATATGCGAGGCCACATCGTTCACTGTCGCAAGCCAAAATCCATTTTTCGGGTCTTTCAAATACACGATTAATGCCTCTAAGGCATCTTTATCTACCGTATACATTCCCTTTTCACCCACATCATGGCCCGCCAAAATAATCCACTTATTGTCTTCTCTGAGTAACTCCAACATGTCTTTTATTTCGTCGAAGGTCATGCCATCCATTCGGTTACCCGCTAATTGCGCAAAGTCAGTGTAGGTTGGATTATTTCCGGTCTCATCAAGCCATGTACGACCGGTTTTAAACATGTCAGCAATAAGAGGAACATAGCTCTTTACCTGTTTTCCACGCCCGACAAACGTGTTGCCACAAGGGTAAGCAAAAGACTTAGGCGTAATATTGAATTGTTTTTGCAAAAATGCTGTTGTAGATTCAATATCCTGTCGCAACCAAGCAAGATCGACTTGCTCTAGCCCTTGGCCTTTTTTTCGCAGCCATTCAAAATTCCCTGTACAAAGATGAGAACTTGTGTGATTGCCAAGCTCATGACCTTTTGCCACAGCCCTCTTCCAGCCATCTAGGCGACGCATGGCAAACTGCGGGTTGACATAAAAGGTGCCTTTTACATTGTGCTTATTCAGAATGGGGATCGCGACATCAACTTGACTGTCTCGGGCATCATCAAAGCTCAGTGAAATAGCATTTCGGGCGTTATTGGGATAAGTAAACTTTCCCTCAACTCGTTGTTCAACATTCTCTGTAGCAAGGCTAGCAAAAGATAAAGTCATTAATATTGCAGCCATTCTGCAATTAATTAGTTTTATTTTGCACATATCAGCTCCATATTGCTTGGCGTGAAATAAACTTGGCAAAACAGTTTGCTTAGCATTCAGATATTTCGCCATGATCAAACTATGAAGGAAATCTTATTTTCTGGTGATATAGAATAAACCCATGTAATTATTGCTATTTTATTGAATTAAAAGCGATACCATAGTGATAAGCGATATTCAGCCTTATGTGTTCTATCAGCAATTTCTTCACCAATTCTCAGTGTATTGGAATAAAATGTTCTGGTTCTTATAAATCGGCCCGTGTTCATATGCGTCACTTCAAACCTTATTTTCACGTTATCTAATAAAGAAGACTCAAAGAAACCTTTTAACCTATTATTACCTTGTACGAGTAATGTTTCATGGGCGTAAAAGAAAGGCTCTGTGTAATCCCCCCAATATTCCAATCCCCAAGAACTTTTGTAGCGAGGTAGGTCATGGCGAAAGTTCATCCATATCCAATCAGGAATATAGTTGCTCAAGCGTTCAGTACGGCCACTTGGATTGTTGAAGTCTGAATTCTTGTGTTCATATGATATTTCAAATAACGCATTATCTAAGACAGGCGATAGCTCAAAAGCTACCTCCAAGTGACTTCCCCAAAACCTTGCATCACCTATATTGGCCAGCCCGCCTGTCATTTGTGTAAACGCAATATGTTCTAATACATCTTTTTGCCATTGATGAAACAGCTTTACTTTTACGTTACCACGCTCAGAAAAATACCATTGATACTGTGTCGCCAATTCTGTTGTTTGCTCCGGTTTAAGCTCGGTATTGCCATTTTGGTTTCGGCCATCACCCGCATCTACACTGCGTGCAAAATCAGAAAAGTTAAGTTGACTGACACGATGTTCCGCGAGCCAGTTTAAGCTAGTGCCCTTTTTGGGCGTCCAACTCGTTTGCCAGCGAGGTTTCCAATAGGACTGTGACTGGCTTTCATCCTCTGCTGCATCCACATCAATTTGTGAGGTTTCATAGGTAAGACCAAATTCACTAGAGAGATTATCAGTATGCGTGTAGTTGATATCAGCAAACACTTCAGCTCTTAGTTCAGTTACATTCGTTACTTCTTCATGCCCGTCCTCTACCAAGTCGACAGCTGATTGCATTCTATTTTCTGCCACTTCAATACCAACGCGAGGCGCAATATCATCCTTCTTGTTCAGCTCAATCGTACTACGCAGTATCAGTTCCGTTTTCAGCTCTTGCTGACGCCAAAGCGCTACACTCTCTGACTCCAAACTTTGATTAAAAGTGACATCATCGTTGGCATATTGCTTGTCATCAACAACAAAGATTCCCATATTTTGCCACCGATAAGTGTCTAAATTCAGCGTCCAATCTACGCCCAATTCAGCGTTACGCGTATTATTATCAACTTTTAGCTCTCGGGTAGTTTTGCCCAAGTGTTTAGATATCTGTTGCGCGTCGTAACGTGTCGTATCACCAAGGTAACTTTCACTCCCAACTTTACTTGTCAGCACTATCTCACTTTGACCAGCAGATTGTTTGAGTTGACCTGTAAATTTCAGGCTCTCAGTCTCTTCATCTAACACCTCGAATTCTTGGCTAGTTACCTTACCTTCACCGCTGAGCTGTCTAATTAGGGCGGTGTGATATCCTGGTGTACCACTTGCTTCCAACCCCACTGAAGTTTCCCAGCCTAACCATTGTGTACTCAATTGCAAAGCCAGTTTTGGCAAGGTACTGCCATCATAAAACTGTGTTAACTGCCCCTCCACAGTGCCAGTAGTTTTAGACTGGATTAAGATCACGTCCGCAACCATCACTTTTCCTGACGTTACGAGGGGAATTCTGCTACCGCGGTACACATTGATTTTCTGAACTTGGGCAGCGCCAATTCTCGCCAACACTTTATCTAAAGATTCGGATTTGACAGCAGGTCTTGCTCCATTGATAAGCACATTTCCTACATTGGCGCCAAACCCTCTGGCCGAATCGGTATTTTCAAACGCGAAACCTGGCAGTCGATAAACCATATCTAGCGCAGTCTGGGGATTATACTGGTTGAAAAAGGCCGCACTAAAACTCTGTTGCTCTATACTGTCGGCGTTCTGATTTGCGGCCACCTGCCAAGTCGGCAAAAATAACATGCAAATTGACACAAGCATCATTACCGCCATTGGCACGCCTTTGATTAACTTGGCAATATCCAACTCATCATACAGTTCCTTAATTGCCTCCTTTTGATAAGGAAACCATTTAGGATCGTTTTCATTGTTGGGAATAGGTGCTTTTTCTTCCGCGAAAGCTAAGAAATGTTCTAAATGTTGGTGAGGTTGGATATTGAACCCCAAAGCCCGATTAAAACCCCGGTGTTTTTCCAGATAAAACTCTTTCGTACAACAAAGCGACTCACTATGAAGCCACGCTGTGATTTGATTGTCTGACGCTATATATTGCCAGAACTCTTGCTGACTGGGGAAAAAGAAAAACGGTTGTGACAAGCCTGTCGCGTCTAATTTGTGCCGTATTAGGTATGTATATTGAATTTCAAGCCAGTGCTTTGATACCCACGCCTGCGAATTCGGCCAGTTCATGACGTAGTCGCAGTTTATTAGTCCTGCAAGCTTCTCTTCAAACCATGCAGATAACCGTGTTCCTTCCTCATAGGGTAAAAATTTAGTCGTGTTTACACCGCTGGACACATTTTCAAGAGGGAGTTCATCGGGGTGATACACAATGATCTCCTGAGGTTTCACTGTTTGCTTTTCAAGCAGTAAAAGTGCACGCTTAAGTTGAACGCGCTCTGCAACATGCAGCACACAGCTTAATTCAACAACTTGAGACTCTTTAACCGCTAGAGGCAGCGATTCGGTGTATTGTGAAAAATGGGTTTGCTTTACTTGGTGATAAAAAGGAAGGTCGTCCTCAAACCAATGGGGAGTAGAGATTTTTTGCCATGCGCTGGCTTGAATCAGCTTGCCACTGACGAAACTCCACGTGTTGTTTAAATGCCGTAAATAAACAAAATGCGCGTGCCCATCCACCGCGATAAGGTTAGCGCCTGCACTGATCATACACTCCATAAAATCGGCGTCTTCACGCAGTGAGCTATCTAAGTAATCCAGTTTCCCCTCACGCCAATACTCTCGACTGAAGACTAAAGTGCCGCCAGCAATGCCACGTCGAAACATTGCTTCAAATAAGGGGTTGTCAGCGCGCCAAAACTGCTCGCGCCACACATCAAAAAATAAGTGATTGTTTAAACCCGTTATGTCAGCTTTGCCATCAATGATCGGGGCTAGTTGAACGGCTAAGCGCTCACTAGAATACCAATCATCATCGTCCCACTGAGCGATAAAAAGACCTGCTGCATGCTTTGTCCCGAGACTTCTTTTATATCCAATTGAGGCATTCTCTGGAGCTTGAACTAATTGAATATCACCTTGTTCGGGCAGCTTTTCAGGCAAGTCGCTGCGCTGCTCATAGACGATGACCAATTCTTTATTGGCATAGCTCTGTCGATTAAAATACTCGATACTTTGCAAGAGATAATGCGCGCGCCTGCAAGTTGGCATAACACAGCTTACTAACGGTATCGCTTCATATTGGCCTTGTGTGTGCGTCATGATGCGCACCTTTGGCTGTGCAACCAATCGCGCAATTCAGACCACACCGGAATTAAAGCAAGTTCGGTTTCGCACAAGTGCACGATGCGTTGATAAATTTGACCTCCTGTCACTGACTTTGAACGACATGATAGACGCATCAACACTTCGACTTCTTTCCAGCTTTTAGCTAAGTGAGGCAATGCATCTAGCATCGGCGAACAAATATGCTGAAGCGTTGGATCCGGAAAATCCTTTTGCAAAGCCCGTAACCAATCAAATGTACTGGCCCGTTGCAAAGAAAATACCCACAGACCAGGAACAACAAAAGGTCGCTCTATCGTTTGTAAGCATGAAATATACTCTAAACACTCTGATATCGCTGACGTTCCGATGTGCATTTTATCTGAACGCAGCCCTGCTATATTTTGTTCGACTTGTTTTAGCGCCCATTCAAGTGTCAACGGGCTAGAGGGCCCAACTTGCTCTAATTGATAAACACGCACACACCCTTCATGGGCAAGTACATTTTGGAATGAAAGCTGATAGTCCGAAGCACTAATATAAACATCTTGTTTTAGCGCATCATCAACCATAAATGATCCAGAGTCCTTATCCGACGCTTTGAAAGTGACGATGTGGTAGCCATAATGCTTATGGTAGTCTTCAATACGATAAGGCACATGCTTAGCACTAAACTCGCAGATTACTCGCTGATTTTTGGCAAGCTGCGTAGCTAAATAATGATCTAGCGCTGCTTGATTTGAGAACGATAAGGCGACGACTTTGAGTCCATACAACGCCAAAAGTTTATCACCCACATAACCCGAGAGCGTATCGTTTTCAAGGGCATAATACTGACTGTCTTCATATCGTCCGAATAAGACATCTAAACCTTTTTTTTGCTTGCAATCGAAATAATACGAATGCTCTCCAAATAACCTCGCCATATCTGGTATTGCAAACTTTTCTCGCGCTTCAAGTTCGATTGCCATAAAGAGACAATCTGGCAAGCTCGAATGCCAAGCCTGTGTTGTATTTGCGACGCCCATTCCTATAGCATCTTTATCTGTTACTCCTTGCCCCTCTGTTAATTTCATACTTCACCATTTCCTTGTTGCCTTTTTTAATCCTCACACTGTTTCTTAATCACGACCGCACAAAATGGTGGCACATTGTTATGTGCCACCTTACTGATATTTAAACTTATAGCTTTGTTTGATTTTCTAAATCAGCCAACTCAACCCGCCCTGGGCGGCGTCTGTCCGGAGATAAGGCTCTCAACTCAATATTTTTACCAGCTTTTAAATCTACAGGTGCGGTGTACTCAAGCCAGCTGCCGTTACCAACACGGTATTGAATAGGTAGCCCCGGGATAATTGTCGACGCATGAAGTTTGTTGTCGATCACTTTGCTGACGACATTTGGAATGCGATAAAACACGCCTAATTTATCGAATTTCTCAAGCTCTTTGTGACCGACAGCATGAATAAAGTCCTGCCACTGTCTGTCGCGTAAAGCACGTTTCTGGGTAGTTAAAAAATTCGTCGTATGGTCATACTTTTCACCCGCATAGTTGTATGGGACTTCCCAACTCGCTCGGTGCCATGCCTTCTCAGCAAGCGCGAGTAAACGTGGAAATAGCATGTATTCAGCAAGGTGATCTTTACGGATAACTTCAGACCATAAGTGACCTTGAATGCCTGTTACACGGAACCCTTCAGGTAAAGGCTGGTGTACGAACTTACCATTTTCATCAACCTGTGTACGGTCATCAGCTACGTAATTGCGACCAATGGTGTCTTTCTTAAATTCTGCATTGGCTGGTAAATTATCTGGCATAAACTCGAAGATAGTTTGACTATTAGTGCGTCTAGAGCCCCATTTATAGCCACTCTCTTTAGGGTCGAGCTCATAAGGAAAATCTAAATAAGTGACATCAGGTGTTGCGAGGATAATATCCCAGCCACGTCTAGCGTGTGCACTTACAACTTTGTGCGCATTTTGTGGCAAAGTAGCCCATACATATGACGCCACTTTATTTGGCATTTTGTCTTGTCTCGTTTCAGACAGTCCATCATTCCAGCCAGCAACTTCTATCCCTTTTGCCGCGATCATTCTCGACACACGCTCAATAAAGTAACCCGTCAACTCTTCAACTTCATGCACATCGTTTGATTTATCTGCAATGAACTGTTTACAAGCTGGGGATTCAACCCAAGCGCCCGCAGTCTCGTCAGCACCAATGTGATAGATGTTTAATGGTGAGCCGGCTTTTTTGTGCTGATTAGCCACTTCCGAAATTACTTTATCTACAAAAGCGTAAGTTGACTCCATGCACACGTTCAACGTGTTGTCGTTGTAATGTTGGATAGAGCGATACTCAGTTACATCCTTAGGATCACTCACTAAAAACTGTTTTGCAGCGGCATGCTCGCCTTGTTTACTCAGCGTGTAGTAACGCTTTTCCATTGCTTTTACAGCAGCACGAGAGTGACCCGGCATATCCAATGAAGGGATAACTTCTATGTGATGCTGCTTAGCAAAGTTCAGTATTTCCTGATAGTCACTCAAAGAATAGTAACCATCACGGCCAGCATTCAAAGCTGATCCTAATTGCGGCTGTAGGCAATCCTTATCATCTAAATCAATACAACGATGAGACGATAGCTCTGTTAATTCGGGCAGGCCTGGTATCTCAATTCGCCATCCCTCATCGTCTGCTAAATGAAAATGTAGTTTATTTAATTTGTAAGCTGCCATTTTACCGAGAAGGCGCAACACGAACTCTTTTGAGCGGAAATTTCGAGCAACATCTAAGTGTAAGCCTCGGTACTCGTACCTAGGTTCATCAACCACCTTAACCGCTGGCACTTGCATGGTATCTAACGACAGCAAACTCGCGAGCGATTGAAGCCCATAGAAAGCACCTTCGCTGTCTTGCGCTTCAATGAAAACTTTACCGTTTCGTGTATCAAGTTGATAGCCACCAGCCATGCCCTCTGAAGTGCCTGCAACTTTGACAATGACCTTAACGCCCTCGTGACTTTGCTTTGCTCCTAATTCTGCCAAGCGTGACAGTGCCGCAGCCACCTGGCCATACTCTACACCGACGAGATGTACATTGAGCCCTTTGTTAAGGTTGAGGGGTGCTGAACCCTCAAATACTTCGATTGCATTGGGAGTAGGTACAATGGCATGTTTAACCGAGTCAACAGGGTAGTTATCAATGGTATATTTCTCAAATAAAGCTGCCGAAGTATGTTGCCCATATTGGTCTTCAGGGTGGGATTTCATCACACTTTCGCTATCACTGACAGCAGCATAAGGTTTAATCTCGAGCCCTGTATCCGCTTCAATATACGATTGAGTGCTTTTGATCACTTTGGGTGCTAGGCCCTCTGCGGTCAAAATATAATTTGGCATCAGTTCGCCTTCATTCAATAACGAACTCCCCACCCACATCTCAATAACTTGGCTTTCACCTGCTTTGAAGCCATTAAATGCTTGATTGGGCGCAATATGGTTCAGGTCGCCATTAAAGTGGCGCAAAGTAAGCTGCTGACTTTTGGTCTCTGAAGAAGGATATACTTGACTGTAAAGGATTTTCCAGCCATCAACGTTCACAGTAAAGGGGCTAGTGAGCTCGATTTGAGCATGATAACAAAACTCTGCTGTTGAACCAGGGCATTGCTCTGGCATGTTACTTAACAAACGATACTTCACATCTAATGTATCGGCTAGTCTATCGAGTTGCTGTTGATTTATCTTGGTTAAGCTGTTGTTTGCCCACACTGGGCTCGCCAACATAATTGAAGGCAACAACATAGCTACAACACGTCCTGTTAATGCTCTTTTATGTACACGCATAAGTCAGATCCTGCTTTATCATTTTAATTTAAAACATTAAATTGGCTAAAAAATAGCTAAACCAAATCAATCTAGTGGTTTTATACACTTGTTTCAATTTCAAAACATTCAAGTTCCTTTGAATAATTTAGTTAATAACAACAAAGTGTTAAATTGTGTCTACGCTGATGTTGGATGTATCGCTTTCACATTTACTGATTAATGAGCGGTAACAGATTTCAGACCAACTCTTGGTCGCCAACATATCTATCCATGGATCAGAGTACTTGTTCATTAAATAGGCTACATTACCTTTGGCCTGTTCCTCTTTATTTTCGATGTCTTTCTCATGTGGGTAATGAATAGTTAAAAGCGATTGATCTAAAACAAATTTACAACCTTGATGAAAGAGTCGATATCCGAGGTCAACATCCTCCCCACCCCAAGCGCAAAAACGTTCATCGAAACCACCTGCACGTGCCACTTCACCTCGTGAAACGCTGATACAACTTGTCCAAAAAATCACCCATGGCGCATTAAAAAGTGCTAAGTCGTAATCATACTCCGCAAAGAATCGGCCTCTACAATCCATTAATTGATGATTTTTTGAGAACAATTCAAACGCTTTACTTATGTCGTTTTCTGCCATAGTCGATTTGATGAGATCACACTCACTCAACTCCACAGCTTCAATGCCATAAGACATGCCAATTAATACTAAGTTGTTTGCTTTATTATGAGTCTCGAGGTGGCTGCTCAATAACATTGGATGGGCAACCATGCCACAATCTAAAAACAGTACGACATCAAAATTTGCTCTAGACAGCCCTTTATTCCTAGCTTTAGATACCTGAAACCCTTCATCAGGCTGGAATAAGTAGTGGATGCTGGCCGTACTTTTATACTCTGCAACCATTTCACCGGTACCGTCACTTGAACCATCATCCACAATTATTACTTCATAATTTTTCGTGTCTAACACCTGGTTGCTGAGCGAGTCCAAGGTTCTTTTTAGTAATGCTCGGCGGTTATAAGTTGGGATAATCACCGATATACCTGTGCCTCTTTTTATAGTGCCAATATGATTTTTATTCATTTTTGTACCTATCACTTCTTTAGCCAATAACAAAACCAGACTTTAAACGATGTAAACAAACTTACTTTTTGGCACCTTATCCACCACCACTTTCATATGTTGAGATAGCACGTTGCCACCCCCAGCAAGTCAAAAGGAATAACAATATCGGCGCCAAAGCACCCCAAACCATTTCACCTAAGCTTAACTGCCCCATAATTGCCAAAGGCGAAAAGTTAGTGATCAAGAAAATGGGGAAAAACACAGTGCCGATTATTTGTATGGGTGATGGAAAAATGCGATGAGGTAAATTATTGAAGTCCCATAAGGCCCATACCAAGCTATGAAACGCGGATATATTGTGTAATTTGAATGCTAATAAAAGTGGCAGTGTAAATACACAATACATGGTGAGAACACCAAGCACTGCATACAACAAATATAACCCGACATGGAGTACGTCAAAAGCGATGCCAGATGCATACCACCCATACCCCACTAATCCAAGTCCAACAATTACATTCGGAATGACCATCCAAGTTTCAACATATTTAAGCGTCGCTAAAAATTGAGCCGATACCGGTTTGGTCAATATGAGATCAAACTCCCCTTCAATAATCTGTCTATCAAATGCCATGATGTTGAACTGCAACATGGCTACAAAGAAGACGGTCATCAAAATAAATGTGCCGATAAATAGATATAGGCTTTGAGGTGCAAACCCTGAAATATGAACACCAGTATCATGAATGATATAGGCATATAGCAACTTAATACCTAAATACCCAATTTCGACGAGTAGTCCAAGTATGATATTGACTCGATATTCCAATTGACGCATGGCGTTGAGTTTTATGAGTAGCGCATAAATTTTAAAATGCTTCCAACACTGCTGCCACATAGCTAACCTCCTAGTGCGAGATAGGAGCGGCTGCCTCGTCGCCATACTGTGATGGACAGTAGCAATAAAGCGATGATCCAGAACAATTGCAGAACTAAACCCGATAGCACTTGTTCAATACTCAACACACCCATCAGCGTTTGTATTGGGAAATATATAAGGTATTGAAATGGGAGAAAGCTAAGATAATATTCTAGTGAAGCGCCAAAGACACTCAGTGGCACTACCCCCCCAGACAGCACCAGGCTAATTACTCTAACCGACTCAAACAAAGCCCATACCTCATGAAGCCAAAATGCCGTTAAACTCAGTAAATAAAAAAGCATGAACTGTAAAAAAAAAGCGCCGACAGCTGAGAGTAAAAACAGCACAACATGAGTCACTTCAATTGATAGCGCCCAGTATGTCGTAGCAACCCACAAAGCAACCCCCATCACGATTAGAGTCGTCACAAAGTAGCCTAAATTAGTGCCAACAAACACACTCAACCGGTAACCAAAATACGACAATGGCTGTACGATAAAACGATTTAAACCACCGCTTTTAATGTCTTCTGCCATTTCATACTCAAACCCTGTACGCAGGGCTTGCGCCATCAATGCAGCCAGAACGACATAACTGAGCATATCGGAATAAGACAAACCATATAACTTGTCTGCTTGGGTATACGTATAAATTGATTGCCACAACATCCACTGTAAAATGATAGGGAACACCGCCGCCAAAATAGTTACTAGATAATTAACGCGATAAGTCAGTGCTTTTTGCAACCCCATACCTAATAACCACATGTACTTATTCACGCGACTTGCCCTTGACGCTGGTACAAGCGCTCCAAACTATCTTCAAGCGGAGGCGCGGTTATTCGTACATCTTTCACCATGATATCTTTGAGTAATTGCTGTAAAACCTCATTCGCAACGCCATCATTCACTTCAAGTTCGGCGCGATGAATGTCATTACTGATCACTTTGCCATACCGACTGAGAAGCTCAGAGCGTAGTGCCGATTCACTTTCGATATGGATCCGACGCAATCCACCCAAGCTATCTTGTAGATTCGCAATGCAATCATCAAAAATGAGTTGGCCATTTTGAATAACTAATACCCGTTCACACAACGCCGATATGTCTGCCATATTATGGCTGGTAAGCAATATTGTGAGATTGTCTTCTTTTACAAGCTGCTGTAAAAATCGCATCACTGCGCGCTGTGACAAAAAGTCCAAGCCAATGGTCGGTTCGTCTAAAAACAATAACTCTGGCCCATGCAGCAAAGCAGCAATCAGCTCCATTTTCATTCGCTCCCCCAAAGACAGCCGGCGAACTTGTATGTCCAATAAATGAGAAACACCTAGCACTTCTGACAAACGAGTCAGACGCTGGCGAAAAAGTGGCGTTGGAATTTCATAAATACGCTGACATAGGGCAAAACTGTCTATGGCTGGCAAGTCCGGCCACAATTGATGCTTTTGTCCCATTAAAATAGAAAATCGCTTTTTAAACTGATCCTCTCTATCGCTAGGAGTATGGCCCAACACCCTTACCTTTCCTGTGGTTGGGTGCAAAATCCCTGAGAGCATTTTCATCGTCGTCGTTTTGCCCGCCCCATTAGTTCCTAGGAAAGCAACAACTTGACCTCTTTCAATATTAAATGAAACATTTTTTACCGCTTCTTTGAACTCAACCTGCCG
The DNA here is from genome assembly GCF_001625575.1 of Pseudoalteromonas luteoviolacea S2607. Classification (GTDB taxonomy): domain Bacteria; phylum Pseudomonadota; class Gammaproteobacteria; order Enterobacterales; family Alteromonadaceae; genus Pseudoalteromonas; species Pseudoalteromonas luteoviolacea_E. The sequence continues at coordinate 48,886 of NZ_AUXV01000006.1, read as the reverse complement.
CTGCCATAAGTTTTTGAACGACGCAGATAACCCTTGAGGCTTACGGTAGAACTTGAAGGTTTTACTCAGTCCTTCGACTTCGATTACATTCACAACTTTCCCCTAGCGTTTATTCGGGTCGGCATAATAACGCGCACACGAGCCGCAGATAGGAAACAACCCGCCTTCCCCTCTCAACCCCCTGCGCAATTGCTGCATTCTATGACCACGCCAAATCTCCTGCACGGATTGCTCATTCACATTGCCGATAGCGTAGTCATAAAACGTATGGCAGGGTGTCACATCGCCATTGGCTGCTACTTCCATATAAATCCATGGAAAATGGCACTTGTCTCGGCGGTCCTCAAGGTTTTGGTAATCTTTATTGAAGTAGGCGCGGTAATTGTTCGCTGATATTGTTTTGGGATAACAGACAAAGTAAATACCACGCTTTTGACACTCCTTTTCTACCCAAGCGATTTGCGATTCAATCGCCTTAAAGTCCATCATCGAAAATTGATGTAATGGCGCGACCATCCCTTCAGCACACGCCGTATCCGGGACATCGAATAAGCGCTTAAACAAACGACGATGCCGTTCGTGCTCATCCTCAGTAGCGAAAGTCTGAAATTCAATACTGATATGATCCACTTTATCTAAATCGAGGCACTGCTCAAAAAAACCTTGGATATAAAGATGTGTAAGCGGCGTAACGATGAAGGTGTAGCCAATCTTCGGCTCTTTTAAACCTCGGCTTTCACGTAGCTCGAAAAGGGTTTCAACACCTTCTTGTACCGTTTCATAAACCCCTTCCCCACGCTGCTCATCGTTAATGTGCTGGGGGCCATCCAAAGATACCCAAATCCGATTAGGCGCAGACTCCAGAAGCTTTTCGGCCTTTCGTTTTAAAAACATGCCATTGGTAGGAATATCCACGCGCGCGCCGCCTTTGCGAATTCGATGAACCACCTCATCAAACCACGGATACATCATAGGCTCACCGCCAAATAGAGCGAAATACGGCTTTACCGGTAAGCATTCATCGATCACTCTAAACACGACGTCTTTTTCCAGCCTGTCGAGTTTTTTTCCATGATAAGCGCCGTTCTCACCCCACTCATAGCACATTTTGCAACGTAAGTTGCATGCGTCAGTGAGCTGCAATGTCACCCACAGGGGCAGTTGATTTTGTAGTATGTTCGTCATGTTTTCACCCAGTGCTATACAACAGAGTACATTTAGAACAAACAGGCATCAGGCCACACTGTACCTTTTCTCTAAATGCATTAAACGCGCGCCCTTGCCAAATATCTTTAAGTGGCAACGCTTGAAGATTACCCACCTCCAACTCAGGGAAAAACTTACAACTGGAGACTGTGCCACCTGGCAATACATCAATACGATGCGTAATTGCAGCGCAGTTGCGTTTCCCTTCAGCTGGTATCGTTCCTCCCAAGACAAATGGCTCAACTTCTTCCATACTGAGATCGGGGTGAAAACGCACCCGGCAAGGCCAAGTTCGCTCAGTTATTTCACCAAGCTCGCGTTTCAAAGCAGCGATATTTTTTGGCGCAATTTTGTGGGTATAGCCATGCCAGCTGGCTTTACTGAAGTCATGTATATATTTGGCTCTGTATGGCAAGTGCGTTTGTACCCAAGTATCCATTTGCTCAGCCACTTGCTCGGGCATATACCAAGGGAATACAATGTAGATACTGTCTATCCCCAAGTCAGAGAAATACTTAATAAAGTCTGCTAACTTGCCAACGATGGCATCATGTAAAGTCAAACAAATAGATACCTTGCCATGATATTCACCGCTTTTTCGCAGTTGTAACAAGGTGGAGATCCCTCTTACGACCTTCTCAAATACACCTTTCCCACGGATCGCATCATTTTCAGCTTCTAAGCCATCTAGACTCACCAACATGGCCAAGTGCTTTGACACTTTTAATAAATGCGGTAGGTGTTTTTTAATTAACATGCCGTTTGTGCAGATAGTCAGCCACCTAGGATGTTGCGTGAACAACTCGGCAAGTTCGGCCATTTTGGTATACATGAGTGGCTCACCGCCCCAAAGGTAAAATGCACTTTGACTCGACTCTGTTTGTTTCAGCAATTTCGCAATCAGGCCGATATCAACTTCATCACGAACTTGCTGCTTTTCCATATGATGATGGTAGCCGTCATCATTCCATTCGAAACAATGTGCGCAGCGTAAGTTACAGGTGTTGTTCATTTTAATGCCGACTTGATCAGGCACATCTTTCGCCTCAAAGACACCGCTGTCATTTTGTCGCTTCAAACGTGAAATATTCTTTGCCCGCAGCTTGAGTCTGGCAAACTCTTCACGGGTAATTTTTTGCTCAGTCGCCGGTCTCATTAGACGCTCCAAAAATCGGTGAAACTGCAGAATGGTTTAGTAAGTTGTTGTGTAATTTTTTCAACATATCAAACGAGTACCCACTTTCTTGCCACTGTTCAAAAGTCACGGCGAATCCCAATGACAACCAAGTAATGGCATTTTGCTTTTCATACTCTCCAAACGCCGGTAACAGCACTAAAGGTGTCGCAAAATTAATACTGTCCAGTAGACTCGCGCCACCAGGTTTGGTAATGATGGCGGGCGCACTTCGAGCTAACTGTTCAAAGTTGATATTAGACGGAGGCTCATTTGAATTCGCCTCTGGCAAAATCGTAAGATCGGGTAACTTGTCGAGATTTTCCCATGGATGATAGTTGGCCTCAGTAGTTAATATGCGCTGATATGGTGATGAAACGACGGCTGTACCTGCAGGTAAAATCATGTCGCTGTAAATAGCCTCACGATTGAGCCGTGCATTCAAAGCCGCCAAATCTCCCATTTGCCAGCCACCACCGTGACCAAGCACCCTTGGCGAGCGAAACCGCCAATCGAGTGGCTGCTCAACAGGGTATAGCGTGAAAACACGCTTGCTGTTTTTTTTGTATAAATAAATATCTCTGATCGAGGCTTGCACTGCCTGACTATGTGCTTTGGCATGCAACCAAGAGCTGGATAGCACCGCATCCATATGAACTGCATCTATTTTGGTTGTAGGTGAGTATCCTGTTGTCATCTCCGCCAGCGCAGAGACCCAAAACCCGCTAAATACAATACAACGCGTAAACTTCTGTTGCAGCCAAATATGCAACATCGTGTCGAACTTATCAGGGTCGATAATGCTTTTTAGATCTATGCCGCCTTGCTCTACTACTTTTTGCAATAACAAGGCTTTTCGAAAATTTGCTCGGCAATGGGCACGCGTTTGCTGATGCTTTTGTATAGCGTACTCATCGAATAACTGTTCTATGCAGTAAAAATGCGTTGTCGCTCCTTGAGCCCGCAAGTAGGATCTCAATCTAAATGCTGGAGCGAAAGAGCCCAACCCACTGGATGCCGTTAAGATGAGTACATTTTCTCCACGCCAGCTACTCATAGCAGAGATGCTCCAGCTTCAGACAAACACGCACTCAAAGCCTTGCGATAATACTCACTACTTTGAGCGCCACATTCAAGTTGCACCCAACGTCCTTTCGCAAAACTTGAGTTTACTGGCAATAACAAGTTCGCAGCAGTTAAAGGGACAACCCCATTGTCAGAACCATCTTTAAACAACACCCCACATTTGGACAACTTGCTCAATATATCTTTAAACTGCAGTGCTGACTGATATTGCACATCGTACTGGCGCAATCGGATATTTTCACTCAACGACAACTTCTGTCGCCATCGCATCGCGATACTGCCCATAGACTCACGTGCATTCACCTCAATGACAGGGTAAACAGTGCCATCTTTAAGCAAGGCTGAGTCAACGCACACAGGCCCAAAGTAACCATGCTTGAATAACGCAGACATCAATAACTGCACTTGTTCATAGTACTGAGACTGCTCAATCGTGCGCGTCAACGCATTGCAACAGAGATCAATTCCTGCAAATCTAAAACCACTATTAATCACTTGGCACAAACCAAGAAATCGAACTTCTCCGTTACTATCGATGTGCCACTGACTGGAAAAGTCTATTTCAATATCTAGCCAAGGCTGAGCAATCAAACCTCCATGCTTTCCGCCGTCAATTTGCTTGCTAAAGTGGCGTATCAATCGCTCAGTGATACGTGATTCTTTAACTAAATATGCGCCCCGACCAGATACACCAAACGCTTCTTTCATTACATATGGATAATCAAGTTCTTGCAGCTTATACAGGTCACTCTGTTGTTCAATCACGATTCCTGAACAAGGGATCTCCATTTGTTGGCAAAGTTGCGTTATTGTCGCCTTACTATTGGCAAATTGAATGGCACTGAGAGCTGGAAACACCTGCTCACTTTCAGCAGGCATATTGGGCAAATATGCATATGGCGCCTGATGATACGAAGAAAAAAGCTCATTGACCGCAGAGAAAGGGCCCAATGCTCCTGAAGACTGAGCGATTGACGAGAGTACATCTGGCCAAGATGGTTTGTTTTCTGCCAGCCACGCTTCAGCACTGTTAAACACCGATTGGGGGTGATAACTTCCGCCCAAACTGGCGTGGTACTCATGCAACACTTGGCATTTCGGGAGCATTGTCAACGCAATATCTTGACGCCTTGCAGGCACAAACATTTCGTCTAGCAAGGCTAAGTGCAATGCGCTTTTAGCGCCCATAGGCGAAGGTAGAGACAAATTGTTTGCACAGTTCCAGCTCGCTTCTGGATCTAAGTGCGCCCAATACACATGCGCTGACACTACTTAAGCCTCTGTGGCACTGTGAGAACGAATATATTCAACCAAACGTTTAGCCGAGGTTAAATTATCAAAATCAAACGCATCAAAATCGACCTCGATATCAAATTGACTCTCTAGTTCGAGCATGAAGTCGACAATATCGAGAGAATCAATCCCAAAGTCTTCAATGAAGTTACTTTGCTCTGTCACCTGCCCAGCAAGACTGGGATCATTTTTTACATTGCACAGTAACTCATTAATTTCGGACAAGTAATTTACTTTTTGCGCTTCCATTGTTTTTTCTATTTTGGGTAGACTATTTAATAGACTTAAACGACTACTGCGCAATTTTCAATCAAAAATATCACATGTAAAACACATTATTTACAATAATAAAACTCAGGTAAGTTTATTACTCGCTAAAACGGGTACTTATGAAATATAAGCCAATTAAAGCTGCGAAAATAACAATAAAAAAATTAAGGTTAATTTACTATGTTCTGAGTAAAGATGGCTGGCAAAGCTTAGCCAATGTGATAACCACCATCAATACGCAGTGTATCTCCTGTGTGATAACTTCCTGCGCCTGACATTAAATAAACAACAGCCCCGACCATTTCTTCAGCTGACGCCCAACGCTTTAACGGCACTCTTAGTCTCTTTATTGACTCAAATTGTCGTTTGTCTTGTTTAACGTCTGTGTTCATCTCGGTATCAACCCAACCAGGCATTACGCAATTTACGTTGATCTTGTGTGGCGCCAACTCAATAGCCAATGCCCGGCATAACCCTTCAATACCTGCTTTTGCACTGCTGTAATCAGTGAAAAGAGCGTTTCCATGCAGTGCCGCGAGACTAGAAATCGCTATAAGACGTCCCTCTCCATGTGCTTTAAGTGGTTTAATAGCAGCTTGAAAGGTATTCATTGTCCCTTCTAAATTGGTATTGAATGCTGCGCGCCAAGCCGTTGCTTCTACCTCATCTAGCGCACAACCAGCTCCGCGAACACCGGCATTTGCAATACAACCATACAAACCACCAGCCCAATCCTGAGCCTGCTCAAATGCACGAGCTACACTTTTTGTACAGGTGACATCGCAATTTACCGCTAGAACTCGCTCCCCCTCTAAAGAGATAGCATCACAAGCTTGTTGGCTACGGGTGTGATCTCTTGCCGCTATGATGACTTGAGCACCAAACTGATGAAGGCCTTTTGCTAAAGCAAAGCCAATACCTCTGTTTCCCCCCGTCACAATGACGGCCTTGTTATCTAGATCAAATAACTTCATTTCCTTCGAGATCCTTTTAATCATTAGTATGCTTTATTAATTCACAGATCGGACTTGGGAGAAAGTGAGAAAATATACTTTAGCTATCTTGTTACATAAAGATACTGGAAAGGTGAGGGATAAGGTCGTTATGATTAATTGTAAAACAAGGAGTGCAGCGGTAAACAACCATGGCTTACCGCCGCCAGAAACACCATACCGGCTACCCGCCAAATAAGCCCTTAAACTTGTCTTTCAACTTATCTTTGATAGTGTCTTTTGCTTTATCTTTTGCCGCACTGCTGAGATCTAGGCTGGTTTCAACTTGGTGAAATGGCCCTTTAATACGCACAGGCACTTTAAATCCAGTGCTGGTATCTTGACTGCTTTGACCTTCTATCGTATCCACGATTCCTGTTACTAAGCGATAGTCAACAAAGGTTTTAGGGAGGTCCACAGTGCCTGATCCCGTGACTCGGATCAACGGGCTCGCCAATAACAGATCGGTATTTTTACCAACCCCTTGATTAAAGTTGAAACTGCCTGTCAGTGCAGAAAAATCGGTTTTTTGCTCAGGATCAAAATCAGCATTAATGCCCTCTGACAAACCTGAGAAGTTACCTTTAAGCATTTCTTGGCCTTTGCGTACCATCTCAGCTAAATTTGCCCCTTTTACGCCACCGTCTTTAAATTCAAAAGCTAATTTTCCACCAAGGCGTGAAACAAACTGCTTCTGGCTTACACCTTGAGTATTTAGGTTCCAATTGATGCTGCCTTTACCTAATACTTTGTCAAAGTCGACGGCATCTGTGAGAAGCGGTTCAGCATTGATCGCCTTAAGTGCAAAGTTTGTTTCAATTACATAGGGTTTTTTAGCCGCATTGACTGCTATTTCACCGCGTCCGCTGCCTTCATAAGCGTTAAACTTATCCAGTGAAACCCGCGCTTTACCCTGCTCTAGTTGAACAGATAACTGGTTTTCACCTAGGGTAATTTTACGTGCTTTTAATCCTGTAGAACGGACTTTCAACTTCGCATCAAGTTGATTCAATGCGGAAAGGTCAATTTCTGTATCATCCCAAACAATAGGTTGAGCCGGTGCCTTTTCTTGTTCGGTAGGCGTCTCTTCAGCCACCTCCACTGACTCTGGCAAATACGGGTTCAGGTCGAGCATGCCCAAATCAACATCTGCACTCACCGATAAACGCTCCTTTAAATTAACACTCGCATTGCCTGCTATCTTCAACGCATCCAGCTCAGCGCTAAGTCGACTCAAAGTAAATACGCTGTCAGCAAATTGCATCTCGCCGTTTATTTTGAACTGGTTGAATGCATTGTCTTTCGCATCTAATGAAATATTTTGCCATGCAGTCAGTGCTTTTACCGAGTCGCCCGAGACTGTTAACTCACCTTTAAAACGTTTAGCCTGCTCAACTATCTCACCATTAAAATCTAAATTAACTAACTCATTTCTCAGTTTTTTGGAGAATTTGAAGTCTTCACTTTGAATGGCTTTTGCAGGATTATCTACTGCCAACTCCAATTCGAAACGCTGTGCTTGATAGCTGATCGCTCCGCGGACTTCCAAAGACTGGTACAATGAAGGCAGCATTACGCTCAAATCCAAATCAGTTACTTTTTGCGCACTGTTGGTCTGCGCGTCTTTATAGATAATAGAGCCACCATATATGGCCACTTCACCCAGAGAAATATCAAATCCAGCAGGTAGCTGTGTGACACCACTTTGCTGCCCACGCTCATCTGGCTGTTTGTCTTGCGCCGGCGCAGTTGGGAAAAGCTGCCAATTCGATTGCCCTTTGGTATCTACCTCTAGTAACACTTGCGGGTTGTTAATCACAAAACGTTCAAGCTTAAATTCACCAGACAACAACGATAGCCATGGAATATGCACAGCCAATTGTTCCATTGTAAGCATGTTAGACTGACTGCCTGTTGGCATATTTTCGAATTCAACTTGATTCAACGTAATATTAAGCTCAGGGAATACAGACAACTCGCTGTCTCCTGAGATAGTGAGCGTTCGCCCTGTTGTTTTTTCTACTTGCGATGTTATTTGTGAGACAATTGTCTCTGTTGGGATAAGTAATGGAGCGAGTATTAACAACGCTACGATTAACACGACAACACCCACAACACCTTTCAATATTGCCTTCATCGACAGTCCTTCCACTGAAATAAACCTCTATGCATTATCATAGCGAGGTGAATAAAAAACCACAAAAAAGTCGTAAATTCCTGTTTGATTTCACCTCTCCACCACGATTAACGCACGTCTTCCAAAATTAGGGGTCCCATATAAAAAATGAAGAAATGAGATAAAACCCCCAAGCTAACTTGTTGCACTGCAATTTCGTGCCAAAAGAACAGTAAAAGCGCATTGCAACTGCGCTAGATCTAGGTATGATCCTCGCCCTTGTCAGTTTAATGATCCGTTCGCTAAACTGCATAGTCTAGATTTTAACTTAACGTTGGAGAGTCCCCGCAGCATGAAAAAGTTGCTCATATCACCGTCAAATATGGCTTTGGGCGAACAAGAAAGTCAGATTTATCAAAATATTCTAAAGCAATCTACTGAGATCAGTCTCAATCTGATGGCTGTAAAGGTAGAAAATCACCCAGAAGATTTTCTGGGCTGGTGTTATGAGTTACTCGATGTAGCAAAAAACCGCATTAATTTTGACTTACTCGATGACCATCAGTTACCAACTGTAAAAAAACTGCAGGATATGTTGATTTCTGCAATCAGCTTTTTGCAGGTAAAAACGCTAAGAATTGCCCCTTGGCCTGTTGTCAGTGAGTTCATTGCCGAGCGTAAAGAGCACCTAGCGTTAGAAGAGCAGCTTAAGCTGATGGAATACGTGAGCACACTGCGTGAAACCCCGCTACAGGAAATGATTGTTGAAGATCGCTTGGTATTCGCTGGCAAGCATACTGCCAATCACGATGTCAGCGTCTACCAATTTGATGTTGAATGGTTTGCTTCTACCAAAAGTGCAAAAGGGTTCCACCAACAATTCGCTGACTTACCAGCTGCATTTGATCAAGCTTTAGGACTTATCCCTCTTGATGGGGCTGTCAGTGAATCAGACTATCAAGCATTCATGGTTGCATATCTTAGTGCATTTAACGGCAGTGATGAAAAGCCTACCTTAGCGCCAGCAACACGTTTATTGGCAATGCGCCGCCCAGACGTATTTACACCGATTGTAAATAATCGCTTAGATGCCTTGTGCCAAGCTTTAGGTATTACACGCTTGAATAATCGAGATTTTGAAAGGTACTGGACAGATATCGTTCAAACCATTACAAAAATGCCATGGTGCGCAATGGCAACAACTAGCAATGATTTAGAATCAGAGCTGGTAAAGATTAAAGCGTTGATCCCAACGTTTTTCTATTATGTTGATAAAGACACCCCCACTTCATCGAATTATTACAAATTATTGCACAAGCCAAAGCGTACTCGCACCGCCTCAGGCACTAGAACTGTCAAACGTAGTAAAGAATCTGCTGCAACGCTTGTTGACAGAGCACTCAGTGACGAGAGTATTCCAGAACACATAAAAGCAAAACGTGATTCGATTATCGCCGAAGTCGAGAAAGGCCGCAGCGTTGATGAAACTATTCAATTAATGCGCACAATCTTTGGCTAATAAACGCAGATAACCTGCATAAAAACAGTGCAGGTTATCTAAATACGCACCACCTAAGTGCAGCTTTTTACCGTAACGTACTTGCACCTCACCACACCCTGCTATAATTATCGTTTTCAATTTCAATCAGATATTAAAATTCTCACGCAGCTTTTTTGTACTGGCGTAAAGATTGCGTTTGCAAGAGACTGTTGACTTTTATGCTGCATCTAAAAGTTCAATGGCTCTAAGTTCAAATTACAAATTTTTCTGTGCCATATAGGAACCATTATGACAAATAAAGCTTCAATCATTGCATGCACCTGTTTAGCCATTTTAAATTTTGATGTATTCGCTGCCAGCGGCCACAGTGTGACCGCCAATGTAGCTGCCAGTTCCAACTATTTTTGGCGAGGCCTGACACAATCAGACGATAGCGCTGCTGTGTCTGGTGGGATCGATTACAGTAACGACTCAGGCTTTTACATTGGCACATGGGCATCAAATGTCGATTTTGGCGACGCGGCAAGCACAAGCTACGAATTAGATCTGTATTTAGGTTTTAGCGGAGAGATCCAAAAAGTTCGCTACGACATTGGCTATATACATTACGCTTATCCAGATGCCGCTGGAGATACAGATTTTGGTGAAGTATATGCTTCACTCGGTTGGCGCAATGTTGATTTTAAATTAAGTTATTTGACCCATGCCCAAAATGACAGCAGCACAGAAGAAGAAATGCTCTATATTGAGCTCAATGCCAGTTTTCCCGTATTTAAAGATTCTGAACTCGGATTCCATATTGGCAACTCAAGTGGTGATACCGTTATGGAGTGGACTGGTGAAGATGATAGTTATATGGATTACGGAATCAGTTTAAGTAAAGACGGTTATACCTTCGGTCTTGTGAAAACCGACTTAGATGCAGATGATGATGTAAAGGTGTACGTCAGCTATGCCCTAGACTTTGATTTATAAAACCCAAGTTGCTGCAATCAAAGGGCCAATAGGCCCTTTTTATGGTTATAGCTTAACGCCTATTGCGCCACTCACCCGTTTCGCTGACGCAACCGCAGAGTCAACGCTTTCACTACGGGCAAGTGCTACTCCCATTCGGCGAGTACCCTGCACTTCTGGTTTACCAAAAAGGCGCACATCCGTATTGGGCATAGATAACGCCTCTGCTACATGCGTAAATTGTACCTCTGTTGAGCTTCCTTCCACTAAAATAACACTCGAAGCCGATGGGCCATTAAAGTGAATGTTTGGGATCGGCAAACCAAGAATGGCGCGCACATGCAATGCAAACTCACTCAAATGTTGTGAGATCAAAGTCACCATCCCTGTATCATGAGGCCTTGGCGACACTTCGCTAAAATACACTTGATCACCCTTGATGAAAAGTTCGACCCCAAATAGCCCGCGCCCACCTAACGCATCAGTTATCTTGCGTGCTATTTCTTGGCTGCGCTCCAAAGCCGTTTCACTCATCGCTTGTGGTTGCCAGCTTTGTTGGTAGTCACCATTTGCCTGTACATGACCAATCGGTTCACAGAAACTCGTGCCATTAACATGACGAATGGTCAACAGGGTGATTTCATAGTCAAAATCGACAAACCCTTCCACAATCACTCTACCTTGTCCCGCACGTCCACCTTGTTGTGCATACTCCCAAGCAGATTCAATATCCGCATCATGCTTGACTACACTTTGTCCTTTGCCTGATGAACTCATAATCGGCTTCACAACACAGGGCATGCCAATTTTATTGATGGCCGCTCTAAAATCAGACACATTATCAACAAATTGATAAGGAGAAGTCGCTAAGCCTAATTCTTCAGCAGCCAAACGTCTAATCCCTTCTCGGTTCATAGTTAACTGCGTAGCTTTGGCCGTCGGTACCACAGTAAATCCCTGAGCTTCCAATTCCACCAGCTTACTGGTTGCAATCGCTTCTATCTCAGGCACGATATAATCGGGTTGCTCTTGTTCGATGATCTCCGCAAGCCTTTCGCCGTCAAGCATAGATAAGGTGTAGCTGCGATCCGCTACTTGCATAGCCGGGGCATGTTCATATCTATCTAATACTACAACCTCTGCACCAAGGCGTTTAAATTCAATTACGGTTTCTTTGCCCAGCTCACCGCCACCGCAAAATAATATTTTACAAGCCGTCTTGCTAAAAGGTGTCCCCAGCAATTTTGTTTTCATAACTTTTCCTGATAAATGTAATCTCACACCAGCATAGCCTACTTGCAGCTTATATCGTCAGTCCAGCACTATTCACAAAACTCCGGGCATGAATTTCAAGATTGATTGACCACCTTGCTGCAATATATCTTGCTGCCCTCTAGTTGCAGCTTGAGCTCGTCACCAATGCGCAACGCGCCAACCCCCTCAGGGGTACCGGTCATCACAATATCTCCGGGGTAGAGCGTAAAAAACTGGGCAATAGTAGTCAGTAACCTCGCCATGCTAAAAATCATGTGCTGACTGTCTCCACGTTGCTTTAACGTATCGTTTTGCCAAAACTGATATGTCAAACCCGATTCAAGCGTGTCCTTATTCACTGGAATAAAGGGCGTAATACAGCCACTGCCGTCAAATGCTTTGGCTGTTTCCCAAGGGTGGCCTTTTTGTTTCAGTTCAGCTTGTAGCTCTCGTAAAGTGAGGTCAAGCCCGAGCCCCACTCCCGCAATGTGGCTCAGTGGTGCAGTGCAACTACGGTCAATTTTGCGCCCTACTAACAATACCAACTCAGCTTCATAGTGATGTTCACCTAAACTTAAATTGATTGCGGTCTCAGGGCCGAAGCCACATAGTGCACTGCTTGGTTTGATAAATAATAACGGTGCATTGGGTACTGGATTATTGAGTTCCTTTGCATGGGCGACATAGTTTCGGCCAACACAGACAGCTTTACCCACGGGCAATGCCATGTTGACATCAGGCTCCCACTTATGACGGTACATAGTACACTCCTTAAAACGCTCTGATTGCCCTAATAGTATGATGAAAACACGTAAAAACAGAATGTTATCTATTCATACTGACTATACATCCGATTTATCATGTGGCGTGTTCCAAATACATGAGTAAAGTTATTTTGCCACTATTTCTACCAACAAATGTTAATAAAAACGCCGTAAAAGTTGAAAGCTTTATAATCACAAGTTATAAAAAGCGCTATGCAAGTAACTAGGAATCACAACCATGAAAGCCCATGACAATATCCCTTTGACAGATTTTGTTGAATATACCCCCGAGGAAATGCAACAGCGCGCCGATGACAACTTAGCACTGATGAAGCGACGCCATACGATCCGTAGTTTCAGCGACAGACCAGTCCCTAAAGAGATTATTGAAGCCTGTATTAAAACTGCCGGCTTAGCACCGAGTGGCGCAAACCACCAGCCTTGGCATTTTGTCGCGATCCACAGCAGCGAAGTGAAGAAGCAAATTAGAGAGGCCGCGGAGCAATTAGAGCGTTCATTTTATGAAGGCCGTGCTGGTGATGAATGGTTAGATGCGCTGAAACCGCTTGGCACTGATGCTGAAAAGCCTTATTTAGAGCACGCACCTTGGTTGATCGCTATTTTTACTCAGAAAAAAGGCGGGATCCATACCGAGGACAAAAATACCAACTATTACGTGCATGAATCAGTTGGTATCGCCACAGGATTTTTAATTCAATCTTTACACAACGCGGGATTAGCAACTCTTACGCATACTCCCAAACCAATGAGCTTTTTAACCGAAATTTGTCAGCGCGACAAAGATAATGAACGTCCTTATATGTTGTTGATAGCGGGATACCCTGCCGAAGATGCAACAGTACCAGAGCACGCATTAGTTAAAAAACCACTTGAAGAAATTGCGTCTTTCATTTGATATGAAACCCAAATGAGATATTGGCTTAAATAGCCAGTATCTCACCGTCACTCAATCCCGATATCACCATGACTTTTTCATCATAGATTGAACCTAAACGTATTAACCTGCGAGACTTCACACCACTCTCAACCACATCAACCATAGTGAGTTGTCCTGCACGTTTCACCAACTTGCGAGGGATCAGCACCCTTTTTACTCGTTGCGCTGGTAAGTAAACTTCAGCATACATGCCTGGCTTGATACCCTTAGGCGTCACTACATCTAGCTTGATTAAAAATTGCCTCGCTAAATTATCTGCCACAGGTACTATCTCACTAATTTTGCCACTCAAGGTACGTTCTGATGCACCTATCCTTACTAACAAATTGGCCCCCACTTGTAGTTTTCCAACCAAGCTGGCCCCAACAGATGCCGATATTTGCAAACTTGCAGGGTTAAACAAGTCTAATACAGGTGTACCAGGTGTAACCATGTCGCCCGGCTCAACCAAACGCTCTACCACTACACCGGAAATGGGTGCCACGATTTGCGTATAACCCAACGCGACCTGTGCACCCTTAAGCTGCTCCATTAATGCCGTACGCTTTGCGCTTAGTTCATCCACATTACTTTGCCAACTATCCACCTGATCTCTGGCTACCAAACCCCGATCCAATAAAGCGCTTACTCGGTTTAATTGCTTTTGCGCTTGCGCTAATTGCACCTCATTTGCTTCACTTTGTGCGCTAACTTGTTTAACAGTGGCTTGTAGCTGCTCATCCGCTAAGGTTGCAATAACGTCACCTTGCTTAACAGCTTGCCCTGCGCGCACTTCTATGGTTTTAATCTGTGCCAAAATACGACTCGCAACACGCGTGTTTTCTTGTGCAGAGACGTTGGCACTAATCGTATTTTGCAGTTCAATTGCTTGCGCTGTGACCAAATAACGCTCCCCCGTGTGCAATTGGGAAGGGTGCAAATTTATGGGGCTAAGTTTCTCCTCAAAGGCGCCTGTAAAAATCGCGAGAGTTAAAATCAAAGTGCACATTGCGACAATGGCCACCACTTTTTTATGAACCATCGGCATGCTTACTCTCCTCTTTAGCTTCGTCGTTAAACACCAAGTAATATACAACCGGCACTACCACCAGAGATAATAGTGTCGATGCCAAGGTGCCAAAAATAATCGCCAGTGCTAAGCCACTAAATACGGGATCGAATATAATAACAATATTACCCAGCATTGTGGTTCCAGCAGCCAGTAACACTGGCCTCATTCTCACCTCTCCAGCACGGAATAGTGCCTCTTTAATCGCAACCCCTTGCGCCCTTAATTGATTGACAAACTCAATTAAGATCAGGCTATTTCTCACCACAATGCCTGCTAGCGCTATCATACCTATCATGGCCGTTGCGCTAAACAATACAGGGTCTGGTGCATCTGCAATACTGCGCTCGCCAAATTGATTCAACAGCCAAAAACCCGGCATGATGCCAACCATAGTCAGTGGGATGGAAGACATAATAATCCCTGCCAACGCGCTCGAATCAGTCTGCAAACGTAAAATCAAAAAGATTGCACCAAGGGCAAAAGCAAATGCAATCCCCATGTCTCGAAACACATCCACAGTTATACGCCACTCACCTTCACCCGAGAAGGTGTAAGAGGTGCCTTTTGGCATATGCCATTCAATGCCTGCGCCACTACTTAAAAATGTGCGTTCAAACCAAGCTTTGGTCTGAGTTTGGGCCTTTCCTTCATCGCTCACAACATCTGCAATGACAGCAGCAGGTACTCGACCATTCAATTCAGCAGTGACGTAAATCACTTCAGCTAAATCTTTCCTATATATGGGTTGTTGTGCAGCGCTTTGTTGCCACTGCCCGAGCTCATAAATGGGTACCAGAGGGCGAGCCGCTTCTGCTAATGCACTGTTCGCCGATGTCTTAGCCAGCTCATAGCGCCCACGTACTTGGAGTGCGTTCAATTCAGACCAGCGATTGCGATCGGCATAAGACATCTGTAGTTTCATCATTAATGGCTCAGCTTCATAAGGCACATGCAACAAACCGGCCTCAACACCCGCGCTGGCTATCTGGAGAGTGTGGTTCACATCCTGCGTACCAATACCTGACAATGCAGCTTTGCGTTTATCCAAGACAAAACGATGTACGTGAGATGGTGCAGCAATACTCGTATCTACATCTATCACATGGGCTTCTTGGCGCAAGCGCTGAGCTAGCGCCCTTGCAGCTTGTTGCTGTAAAGACTTGTCGGCAAAAATATCTTCTTTATACACTTCAGCAACTAAGGTAGACATCACAGGGGGCCCAGGTGGTACTTCCACCACTTTAATATGGACCCCTTCTTGTATCGCATCAGCAAGTACAGCTCTCATTCGTAACACCACGGCATGAGATTGATGTTCTCGGAGGCTTTTATCAATCAGCAAGACTCGAATATCCGCTAAATGGCTGCCATGGCGTTGGTAATAACCCCGTACCAATCCATTAAAGTCCATGCTCGATGGTGACCCCACATACGTAGCAACGGAGCTGACCTCCGGTAACTGCCAGAGTTTATTTTGCACTTTTTGTACAATACTTGCTGTGTGTTCGAGGCTACTCCCCTCTGGCAAGTCAATCAGTACCTGCACCTCATTTTTGTTATCAAAAGGTAAGAGCTTTAGAGGTACTGCGCGCATCAGCGGTAGGCTGACACTGATTATAAAAGCACCAAGTACCAGCCATAAAAGCCACTTCGCTTGTCGAGGGTTGGTTAATAACACAGTCAACATACGGCGGTAGGTGCTCGTATCAACCTTTGTAACCAACTCTTCTGCGGGTCCCGCGCCACTGAGTAGCTTCATCGCCAACCAAGGAGTAACAAAAAGCGCAACTAATGTGGATACCACGACACTCAAGGGGATATTAAATGCCATAGGTGCCATATACGGCCCCATCATGCCCGTAATAAACCCAAGTGGAATAAACGCTACAACAATCGTTAAAGTAGAGATCAACAACGGTGTTTTTACCTCTAGCATAGCCAGAGTCACGACCCTCGGTTTGTTTCCTCTGCGACTAACAAATCGGGTAATATTATCCATCCCTGTGATCGGGTCATCAACCAGCAGACCCAGTGCTAAAATCAGTGCAAACAACGTCACTCTATTAATGGTATACCCAAAAAAGTATCCGATAGTCAGCGTAATGCCATAGCAAATCGGAATTGCCAATCCCACAACGATCGCAGGGCGCCAACCCAAAAACACACCAACAAAAATGATCACACTGAGCACTGCAAATGCTAAACTGGCTGTGAGATTATCCACTTTTTCATCGGCAGTTTGGCCATAATTCCGCAAGACTTTATAGCTCACGCCTTCCGGTAATAAGTGCGATTCGAGCTGTGCCATTCTTGCCAAGACTTGTTGTGATACGGTGACCGCATTGCTGCCTTGTTGCTTTGCGACACTGATAGTCACCATAGGCTGATTTTCACCACTTCTACTTTGTGACAACCATTGATATCGAGCGGGTTCACTCGGACCATCTTTAACCGTTGCTACATCCGTAAGATAAATCTGTTTTCCATTGATTACATTGACCACAAGCTTTTTAAGCTCATCTTCGCTGCGTAGCACATCACCCGTTTGTAATTGCCACTGAGTTTTACCCGCAACAAATGCTCCCACTTGTTGCAATTGATTGGCGTACTGAATCGCATTGAACACATCTAATGGCGTGGTGTGATGCGCGGCCAATGCTGTAGCGTCCAATTCAATTTGTACTTGCCGTGTGCGACCTGCCAATACTTTAACTTCATTGGTGTTGGTGATGGTTTGAAGCTGAGTTGATACCTCCTGTGCGATGCGCGTCAACTCATAATCACTATAGCGTGCTGGGTTTTCACTGAAGATACCCAACATGAGAATAGCGACATCGTCCACTTCAATAGGCTTGATTTGCCAATTTGACACGACATTTGCCTTGCTATCTTCATTGGCATACAGCTTGGTATAAGTATTCAGAATAGCGCGTTCTCTGTCTTCTCCAACTTCAAAACGTAATGTTACCCTTGTTTTACCTGTAACAGTGGTGGAGTACACATGCTCTACACCTGGAATTTGCATCAGCAACTTTTCCAATGGCTCAGTCACAAGTCTGGTTACCTCAGGCGCATCAACATTAGGCACTTCTACATGAACATCTAAAATAGGTACGACGATCTGCGGCTCTTCTTCTCGGGCTGTGTATTGCAGTGCGAATAACCCCAGCATAAAACTGGCAAGTAAAATATAAAGCGGCACTGTGCTTAACAAGACACGCCGACTAACGGATACAAACATCACTGTCCCTCACAGATTAAGCTTGGCAAAACAACTCGTACAATTTTTCAAGCATTGCTGCGACATTTTCATCAACCACTCGATAGTAAATTGTCTGACCTTCACGTCGCGTTGCGACTACTTCAGCCTTTCTGAGCCCAGCTAAGTGTTGTGATAACGCTGATTGCGCTAGGGGGATTTGCGTATTCAACTCAGTCACACTCATTTCTGACTGTTGTAAACAACATAAGATCATCAAGCGATTTTTGTTGGCCATAATTTTCAATAGCGCTTCAGCTTTGGTCGCATTGCTTGCCATGTCTTGCGGGGTCATTTGAATACTCTTAGTGACTAATATGGACGCGAGTATAGATATTTACATTAGAAATGTCTAATATTAGATGTATCTAATATAAATATCGGAACATTTAAAGTGCTGACTGCAACACAATCTTTAATTCAATCTGTTAAAAAAACCATACGTTGCTTGGATGTTTATCAAGCGCAGCATGAAATGATGGGCAATCAGGCCCTGCTGGTTGACGTACGTGAACCCATTGAGCATCAAAAACAAGCTCCCAAAGGGGCAATCAATATACCCAGAGGCATGTTAGAGTTTATCCTGCCACAAAAAGCACCTGACTTAGGCAGCGCTATTTATCTTCATTGTGCAATGGGCGGCAGAGCGGTGTTAGCCGCAGAGCAGCTACACCGTATTGGCTATAAAAACATTACTGTCATCGATGCACCTGTTGCCTCAGTGTGTGATGTATTCGACAATTAAGTGTGGGCTGAGAGGGGTTGAGATGTTGTTTCACGATATATCCATACCATTCTGTCAAGAAACCAAGTTTTTGTCAGAGTTAACCCCAACGCGCCCATGCATGTACTTATGGGTTCATGAAAAAAGAGTCCCGAAACACACAAAGCAGTGAAAATAGTTAATAGGCTAGTAATGACAGTAAGCACGGGAGTATGGTGAGCTGCGACTTTATCTCGCTGATAGAGCAGTATTCGCTCCCCGAGTACACTTTGCGATGCCCAATTTTCAGTCGTTAACGGCTTTTTAAAGCACCTAGGGTTAAACCAAACCCATAATACTAATACCACTAATAAGGGCCAAAACCAGCCCTGTAGTGCGTCTCGCCACCACAAGCATGCGAGCAGTAATGGTAAACAACTATATCTTGTCCATACACTCCAAGGGTTAGCGTGACGAGCCCAAACGTCATCGCTCATGGCGAAGTATTTCGCAGCAAAGTTTTCAAACTTCATCACAACTGTCCTTATTAAACTTAAGTGTATTACAGCGTAGCGTTAAAGTTCACTGCAGACTGTTTAAAAATGTAGCAGCTTTACAACAATTACTGACGCTTTTTGCCAACTCCCTAACAGCACTCAAAAACAACTCTTTGTAGACTCATTGTCTCTTTTACAAACACAACATCCACAATAACAAGGGACTGTTTCTCATGACACTGACATCAGGGTACCCAACCATTTTGATCGCGACAATATTACTTATAAGCGGCTGCCAAGATAATCAGGATCATCGCTCAGATTTACAACGTTCAGCTGGTATATGGCAAAAGCCTGCTTATGGAGAAGCACTCAACATCACGATGAACAGAGTTATACGCTATGAATACAATCGCTATGGATGCCTTCAAATATCAGAGCAAGCACACCTTGAACAAACCGCTCAATTAGACTCTATTGCTCTCTCCCAAGCGAGACGTTTACGTATGGAAAATAAGGGGCAAGTTTACCCAAATTACTATGAACAACTCGATGCGCTGCCCTCTCAGTGCAATCATCCGCTGACAATTTCTGACTCATCTGCTCCCAGCGTAATATTTGATTACTTTTGGCATGCATTTAATGATTACTATGCTTTTTTCTCTCTCAGAGATGTTGATTGGCAAGCACAGTATGACCTTCATCGCCCTCAAATCACGGACACTATGTCAGATGACGAACTATTTGATGTACTCGCAGAAATGGTGGCCCCTTTGCAAGACATACACGTCACGATTTCATCGCCACAGCAGGAATTTTTTACCAGTAAACCCACCCCCATACTTGATGCCATTCAAGCAGACGCCGATCAGCTGCGTACCCAAGGGAGAGAGAATGATTTACCCAGCTTGTTTGCTCAATATCAAAAGAAACTACAAGCCATAAGCCAACACTACATAGCGCCTGACACTTTAAATACCCAGCCTCAACAGAGCGACAATGCGACCGCAATTTGGGGAAAGACCACCTCAAATGTTGGCATATTGGTGCTCAACAATATGGACGACTACGCCACACTCTCAAGCGCAGATGAGCAACAACACCTAAAAGCTGCACACGAAATGATGACCCGTGTAATCGCAGATTTAAAAGACACTGAAGCGATGATCATTGATGTACGCCATAACACAGGAGGTGATGACGCCATTTCTTTGGCCATCGCAAGCTACTTTGCAGATCGCGACGTACTGGCATTCAATAAGCAGGCAATCAACCAAGCTGGCAGAGGCATTCCTATGCGTCAAAAATTAACCACTAACCCGTTTGCTTATACTCAACCCGTTTATTTACTGACTAGCCAGCTTACGGTCAGTGCCGCGGAAGTATTTACCATGGCTATGGATCAATTTAAGCAGGTTACTAAAGTAGGTGAAGAAACCGCAGGAGCGCTGTCGGACGCTTTGCGATTCACCCTCCCTAACGGCTGGAGAATCAGCTTATCCAACGAGGTCTATCGCAATGCGCAAGGGGATGCTTTTGAACATATTGGCTTAATACCCGATCATCAAGTACCCGCATTTAGCCGACATGACCTCGAAGCACAGCGATTCGAAACCTATGACTTCGTCCTAAACAAACTTCAAAAGTCACCCAATAATGTGATGGACATTCAGGGTTTTGAAAACCAAGTTTTTGCGCTGCAATCGCAAGGTAATATTCCAAACATTGCAGTCAATATTATCGCACACGGCCAATCAATCTACAGTCAGGGGTTCACAACCAATAATCAGCAGCCAATTGATGCTGATACTCCATTTTATCTTGCTTCTTTGGACGAAATATTTATTGGCGCCACCATTGCCACGGCCAGTTTAGAAAAACGCCTAGATTTAGATGAATCAATCTACCCACTGCTGCCCTTCTCAATAGATTACCCTGAGGAAAATAACTCTGAACTAACCCTTAGCCAATTGCTTAAGCACCGCAGCGGCATTATCGATAATCCCACAGTGCTTAGCTGCTCAGCATCAGACACTGGGCAGTCACGGCAATTATTATTGCCTTGTACTAATACGCCAGTGACACGCGAAGAGTTTTTACAGGCTTATTTGACTTCAGCAGGCAAGTTATATCATCTAAAAAACTTCTCAACTCACTATGGCGTGACACCCGGGGAGTTATCCACATATTCACATGTCGGTGTTGAATTGGCCACTTTTGTTTTAGAACAAAGTCATCAAGAGAGCATTGCTACATTGACTCAACGCTACGTGTTCGAGCCACTCAATATGCATAACACTTATTGGCAACCAACTCAAAAGGCAGAGTCCGTGAAAGGTAAGCTTGTCTCAACAGCCAATGACCTCAGTCATTATCTGAAAATGCGACTGGCACAAAACGAAGCGGCTCAATTACCTATGGCCAATTATTTTTGGCGAGTAGACAATCAAAAGTCTTACCATCGTGGCCAAGGAAGTGCGTCTAAATCTCTCTTGTTTGCTGATTACTACAATAATACCGGTTATGTCTTGCTCACGGATACCAACACAGAATCTCAAGAAGCCGTACAAGCATATCAAGATCTTGAACAATTAGTATTCAAAATGGCCTTGCACCTGAGCCATCGTTCTCAAAACCCACATTAACGAGGTGAGAACGAAGCAGCAGAGGCTTTGGGAGGTTCAATTAAATGTGTGGGGATCTTGGGCAAATGATATGGCGCCACAAGCTTATCTAGAGTTTTATCTCTCGCCATTTCATGCATTTGTTTTGATATTAACGAGCCTAATTGAGAACTCGCAAAGTCTGAGCTCATTGCCATATATCCGTAAATCTCTTGTGTATGGCGATATTTCATTTTTTTCAATTTATGGATGGGCTGATCTAGAACACTCATAGCAACATCAGCCGTGTCTTCAACTGCAATAACCAGATCCACTCGCCCTTTTAAAACTAAATCAACCGCGACACGCTCCGAGGGAACCGCGACCTTGTTAAGGCTGTTATCTTTGTCGAATTTTGGAAAGAAAGCGCCCCCACGCATAACCGCAATGCGCTTGCCACGTAAGTCGTCATAGCTATTCACTTCTATTCCGCTGACTTCAGTGCCATAAAAAACAAAAGAAGATGACAACACCATGTAAGGTGGTTCGACAAAAGACATAATTTTCTGACGTTCGGGCGTTTTAATCAGTCCCCCCATCACATCCACCTTTCCTTTGCTAAGAAGACGAACACAGCGAGAAAATGGGCAAGGAACCGTATTAATTTTGTACTTTTTCTCACTCGTTAACTGGGCATAACGCAAGATATCCAGTATCAGGCCCTGAGAGCGGCTGTCATCGCTAAGGCGACTATAGGGGGGAGCATGATCAATGGCGACATGCACTACTTGATCGACCGCTTGGCTGTGTGCGCTATATATTAATACCAACAAGCTCTGTATGAGCACGGCATAAAACTTCATTCAATCACCTACTCAAAAACCACGCACATAAAATGCTATATTACTCAGCGTACCTGCACAACAACTGGATTATTCCAAAACATAAAGAACTATAACATATATTATCGTCACAGAAACGCCACAACAAAATACATTCTCTGTCATAACCATACCATAAGCATAGAGCAGAGACTCATCATTTTTTAGTAATCACGAGATTGTTCACTAATAGCAGCACTTACCGCCTCGTTATAAGAAACGCTGTAAGGGTTTGGATTACGGCGACAATTACGAGTAAGAAGCGCTGATCACTTGGTACGGACGCAGCTCAAACTCAGTCATTAAGACAAGCATTTGATCTAGAATATCAGCTTGAATATGCTCATAATTCACCCAGCTTTTGTCTTTACTAAAACAGTAGAACTCCACTGGTAACCCATGCTCAGTCGGAGACAGCTCTCGTACCATACATGTGCACTGCGTGTTGATCTCAGGTCGCTGCTTTAATAACCATTCAGCATACAGGCGATATAACGTTAAATTGCTACAGTGGGAAGGCAGAGATATCGAATCAAAAGCCGCGAATTTATGCTTGTAATCAGTTAACTGCTGCGCGTCAATTAACTTAACGCTGTTCATATCGACTGCGATTGCGCGCTTAATACGGCGCCCCTGCGACTCCTGCATCGCTCGCCAATTCTTAAAGGAGTCTGAAATCAACGCATAAGTTGGAATGGTGGTGACTGTATTGTCCCAATTTCTCACACGGACTGTATTCAAGCCCAAATCAATAACTTCACCATCAGCTCCAAAGGTATCTACTTGGATCCAATCTCCCGTTGCCACTAACCGATTGGCCGCGATTTGAATACTTGCAACTAAGCCTAATATGGTGTCTTTAAACACCAATAGCGTCACGGCCGCGATGGCGCCAAACCCAGACAAAATATAAGTCGGTGATTTATCTACCATGGTACTCACGACTAAAACACTGGTAACAATAAAAATCATCAGTTTGACCAGCTGAATAATACCCTTGATTGGTACATCTTTGGCAAATTTTTGCTGTTGATAAATTGCATGTGCAATATTAATTAGTGAACTGACCAAAAATCCAAACGCAATGATCAAGATGACTTGCGCTGCCACTTTGAGTTGCACCATGGCCCAAGGCGGTGCGATAAACATGTGTTTATAGATCACCACGAATAATATGCTACAAATGAGTAAGGCAACTCGGCCACTCAACTTGCTCAGCTGTGGTGCGAGGAATGCAATTTTGGCACGTGAAAAACTAGACACAAATTGCTTTACTTTAGGCACCAATGCCAGTTTAATTCCGGCAAAAACAACCAGCAACAGGCCAAAAGACACAAAATTAGTCATGATTGCTAAAACATAAGGGTGTACATCAGCACTGCCAAAGAGTGGCACGATAAAGTCTTGCACATGCCCTACATTCATAACTGTCCCGCCTCTTCCTCGTAATCACTACTCACAGTGTGGTACTTGTCTTCAATAGCCGCAATGCGTAGCGCCTTTTCTGACCAAAGAGCATTAATAAAAGCCTGAAATTGAATTCGATACTGCTTATCCGTTTGGTAGTCACCCTCCGGTAACTGCGCCGTCGGCGTATATTCCACCTCTACCGTAATGGCGTCTAGCCGGCCCAACATAAAAGCGCGACATATATGTGACTCTGTACCGTGATAAACCAAAGTCGCATTGAGTAACCCGTCGATTTGAGAGCTCAACACATCTAAGGCAAAGGCAGTTCCACCCGCTTTGGGTTTCAATAAGTTACGGTATGGGCTCGACTGGCGTTGTTGCTTACTTTGCGTAAATCGAGTGCCTTCAGCAAAATTAATCACCGTAGTAGGATGGTGCCGAAAGTTCTGACAGCTTTGTTTGGTACGCTCTACATCCATACGTTTTAACTTCGGATTTTTCGCAATTGCGGTTTTGCTTGCACGCTTCATAAACGGCATATCCAGTGCCCACGCGCCAGTACCAATGAGTGGTACGTACTTTAGTTCATCTTTTAAAAAGAATTTAGGAGCGGGTAGTACCTCTTGTGCACTCAGTACCACAATATCAAGCCAACTTATATGATTTGATATCAATAGGTACCAGCCATTCACTGATACCTCTGTTGGCATCGTAACACGCAGTGATACTCCGCCCAGCTTAAGCCCGACACGATTGCCGACACACCACTTGTGGTAAGCCCAGTGCAGTAGCGATGACAACAGCTTTATACGTATGCACCACTTTAAGACTCCGAGTATGAGTACAATTAGACCCCAGACAACAGTATTTAATAGTAAATAAAGCGAACCCACCGCCCCACAAAACCACTTTGGTAGCATACTTTTCATTGTCTCGTTTCCTTTGTACATCGACTTACCATAACTGCTGATAGCTCATGCTATTCCGTGGCTTCTGCCAGCTGTTCCATGCGCTCATCTTTTTCTGACCATAAACGATTGAGCTCCCCTTGAAACTGAACCCGAAATTCGTTGTCACCGCTGTAATCACCAACCAGCTTTTCACTCACTGACATCAGTTCTACTTGGACATTGATTTCTCCAACTTTACCAGCAACAAAGTCCATAAAGGTTGGTACACCATTCGGATAGTGAATGGTAACGTTAACCACTTTATTAATTTGTTCACCCATTGCCTGCATCACAAAAGCGATACCACCAGCCTTTGGTTTCAACAAATGTTTGAATGGGCTCTTCTGCCTTTGATGCTTTTCTTCGGTAAAACGAGTGCCTTCAACAAAGTTCACGATACTCACAGGCATGGTTTTAAATTTTTCACAGGCCTTGCGTGTCGTTTCGATATCTTTACCTTTGAGTTTAGGGTTCTTTCTAATTTGGCTTTTACTCGTACGAGTCATAAACGGGAAGTCTAACGCCCACCAAGCAAGCCCAAGGAACGGTACATACAATAATTCCTTCTTTAAGAAAAAATTTAAAAATGGAATTTTACGATGCAGCACACGTTGTAGTACTAAAATATCTACCCAGCTTTGGTGATTAGCGATCACCAAATACCAATCTTTCTCGGTGAGGGACTCCGCGCCAGTTACTTTCAACTGATAAGGTGCAATACATTGCTGATTTACGTTATTACCCGCAACCCACATACTGGCACACCCTTTGGCCATTTTGCTCAGTAGCCTCTGCAATGCGGGAATGGGGATCAACTTAAGCAATCCACATACAAATATTGGGACAAACCAAAATAAAGTATTGAGGATATATAAAATTAACCCTAGGATTTGACGGACTAGCGACATGCGAAGTTCCTTTACTACTGTTATTCTCACTTACTACACTCAGCCGCACCTCTCAGAAGCTTTGCGACTGGGTGTATCATACGCGTTTTAACGCTCAGAAAAAATCAGAGCAGTGTGCTTATTTAATCTTCGAAATAAGTATATCCAGCTAACCCAGACTGTAGCTCCTGTAAATAAGCGTCTTTGGTTTGTTGTGTGATACTGAGCCCTTGTACAGTTTTGTTAAAGTTATCAACTAACTGTTGCTTATCGTAATGAACAAAACGCAATACATCTTCTACACAATCCCCCTTAAGCGCGTTGGTGAGCTTATAACCTTGCGCATCAAGCTCAACATGCACCGAGTCAGTATCACCAAATAAATTATGGAGATCACCTAAAATTTCTTGGTATGCACCCACCATAAACATCGCCAAGTGATATTGCTGCCCATGTTGGTATGGTGGCATAGGCAAACTAGACTCGATACCCGCACCCTCTACATAATCTCGTATCTGGCCATCTGAGTCGCAGGTTATATCTTGAATTATCGCTCTTTGCGTCAGAGGTTTATCCAAATCATTTATAGGCATCACTGGGAATAATTGCTCAAT
Organism: Pseudoalteromonas luteoviolacea S2607; assembly: GCF_001625575.1. Classification (GTDB taxonomy): domain Bacteria; phylum Pseudomonadota; class Gammaproteobacteria; order Enterobacterales; family Alteromonadaceae; genus Pseudoalteromonas; species Pseudoalteromonas luteoviolacea_E. Next base: position 22,463 of record NZ_AUXV01000006.1, on the reverse strand, counting down.
CCCCCATACATCTGGCAATGATTGGAATAAAGAAAAGTTCACAAACAGTTTATCTGCTAACTTCTCATTTAAGTCATCCAGTACTTCTCGATGCGCTCTCGATTGACCACTCAAGCTATCACGTACACTGCGTAAGATAGTAAAATATAACCGTTCAATGTGCGCCCATTGCTGCATGCTGATTAGGCCATGCACATATTGATCATGAGCATCACCAAACAAATGCATCGCATCATGATAGGTCTCTAACGCTAACCTTGGCGTTAATCGAGACAAAGCTTCCTTCAATTCCTGTATCGTATGATGTTCATCTGCACATGGTTGGCGCTCAATTTCATTGCTTGGGGCTGATTCAATATCGATCACATCCGTAATCAAAACAGCATGATGCGCGGTCAATGCTCTGCCAGATTCGGTGATAATGTCAGGGTGCGGTAAATCATGTTGCTCAGCAACTTCTGCAAAGGCATTCACCACATTTCTTGCATACTCTTCGACCGTATAATTCATTGAACATGCACTACGTGAGCCCGACCCCTCGTAATCCACTCCTAATCCACCGCCGACGTCGACCGTTTTAAGAGGTACACCCAGTTGAGTCAGCTCTGCGTAATGTCGCGCACACTCCCTCAAAGCACGTTGAATATCTCTAATATTGGCAATTTGAGAACCGATATGAAAATGCACAAGTTGCATAAGGTGTAACTTATTGTGTTTGCGCAATGTCTCTACCGCATCGAGTACTTGGCCTGCGGTTAAGCCAAACTTCCCTTTTTCGCCACCGGTATTTTGCCACTTACCTTTACCAATGGAGTTGAGGCGGATACGGATACCTATTGAAGGTTCGATTTGTAGGTCGTCTATTTCATCAATCAACGCATCTAGTTCAGAAAGCTTCTCAACTACGATGTGCACGTGATGCCCCATAGCCTGGCCAATTAATGCGAGGCGCAAAAACTCACGGTCTTTGTAACCATTGCAAACAATAGTTATGGGGTTGCTCGCAAGGCCAAGTATCGCCATAAGCTCTGGTTTAGAACCGGCTTCTAAGCCCACCAAACCACTTGGGTGACTCAATAACTTGCTGACGACAGAGCGCTGTTGATTCACTTTGATCGGATACACGCATGTGTACTTGCCTTGATAATTTTTTTGCTGGCGAGCATGGCTAAACGCATCCGTTAGAGTATCGACTCGATTCTGTAGAATGTCCGTGAAACGTACAAGTACTGGTAGGGTTAAACCCTGTGCTTTAAAACGCTCAGTCAGCTCTGATAGCGAGATTGGCGCTTTAGTGCGATCGCCATCTGGAAACGCCACCAGTGCTCCGGTGTCATCAATATCAAAATAACCATCACTCCAATGTGTCACATTGTAAGTTTCCCGTGCGGTTTCAACTCCCCACTTCATCATTGTCTCAACTATAAAAACCCAATATTGTGCTCATTTTAATACGCATATCTTTGTTTAGCGATAGGCAAATACAGCTTTTCTGCCTACTCCTCCTCTCCTCAGTCGATAACTTTTTTGTGCACAGACAAACTGACTGCTTTCGACTAAAATAGATTGAGCAAATTAGTCGGCGCTGGCAAAATTGCGTCAAGTAATAACTCAATGTGAAGGCAAAAATGTCTAATTTAGAAGCAAACCGTTGGTTTACGGAGATAAGTGACCGCGATGGCAGCGCTTTTTCTCTGCGAATAAACAAAAAGCTCGATGAAGTGCAATCGCCATTTCAAAAAGTTGAAATGTACGAAACCACTGACTTTGGCAACCTTATGATTATTGACGGTTGTACCATGGTGAGCACACGTGAAAACTTTTTCTATCACGAGATGATGAGCCACCCAGCCTTATTTGCACACCCAGCACCGAAAAACGTCGTAATTATCGGTGGTGGAGACTGCGGTACATTACGTGAGGTCCTCAAGCACCCTGATGTAGAATCAGTCACGCAGATAGATATTGATGAAGTCGTCACGCAAATGTCATTGAAGTACTTTCCTGAACTATGCGCCTCTAACGATGACCCGCGTGCTACCGTGATGTTTGACGATGGTATCAAGTACATGCGTGATGCTGCCGCCAGCTCCATTGATGTGATTATTGTTGATGGTACGGATCCTGTGGGACCTGGCGAAGGGTTATTTAACCATGCTTTTTACACGAGCTGCTTAAATGCACTACGTGAAGGTGGTATTCTCATTCAGCAAAGCGAATCACCATTAATGCACATGCCTCTTTTACAAGATATGCGACGTGCAATGAAGGACGTTGGTTTTGCTGATCTCCAAACCTTGCCTTTCCCACAACCAATTTATCCGAGTGGCATTTGGTCTGCAACGCTTGCGCGTAAGGGAAGTGCCTTTGCAGGGTTCAGAGAGCAAGACGCAGACGAAGCTGAGTTTGCAACTGAATACTACAACAGTGGTATTCACAAAGGCGCACTCGCAACACCTAACTTTATGCGCCGCGCATTTGACAGCGAATAATCGCGCACCAATAAAAAACCCAAGCACAGCTTGGGTTTTTTACGCTATGTCATACCACTACTATTTTTGGTGATACTGGCGGCTGAACTCGTGAACCGAGTTAATGAATACCCCTGCATTTTCAGGGTCAACATCTGGCGTAATGCCGTGACCTAAGTTAAACACGTGACCACTGCCCTCACCAAAGCCAGCAAGAATAGATTGCACTTCTTCACGAATGCGTTCAGGTGTGCCATGTAGCATGGCAGGATCCATATTACCTTGCAATGCAACCTTATCGCCCACACGACGTTTTGCATCCGCAATATCAATTGTCCAATCTAAGCCAATCGCATCACAGCCCGTTGCAGCAATCGACTCGATCCACTGGCCGCCATTCTTAGTGAATAACGTTACCGGCACTTTGCGTCCATCATGGTCACGGATCAGGCCATCAACAATTTTGTGCATGTATTGCAAAGAAAATTCTTTATAGTCTCTTGGGCTTAGCACTCCACCCCAAGAATCAAAAATCATCAACGATTGCGCGCCCGCTTTTACTTGAGCGTTTAAGTAATCGATGACCGAGTCGGCTACTTTGTCTAACAACAAATGTAAAGTTTGCGGCTCAGCAAATGCCATCTTCTTAATCTTACCGAAGGTCTTACTACTACCACCTTCAATCATGTAGGTCGCCAATGTCCACGGAGAGCCAGAGAAGCCAATCAATGGCACTTCACCTTTCAGCTCTCTCCGAATCGTGCTTACCGCATTCATCACGTAACCCAGGTCATCATTTGGATCAAGTTTTGGAAGCTTTTGTACATCGGCTAAAGATGTAATTGGTCGCTCAAACTTTGGACCTTCACCTGTTTCAAAATAAAGTCCTAAGCCCATTGCATCTGGAATGGTTAAAATATCACTGAATAAAATCGCTGCGTCTAAAGGATAGCGACGCAAAGGTTGTAGTGTCACTTCGCAGGCGAGCTCTGCATTTTTGCAGAGACTCATAAAATCACCTGCTTGAGCTCGGGTAGCTCTGTACTCAGGGAGATACCGACCAGCTTGGCGCATCATCCATACAGGGGTAACATCAACCGGCTGCTTCTGCAACGCGCGTAAGTAACGATCATTTTTCAACTCGCTCATAGCGTTATTCAATTCCAGTGCTGTAAAAATTGCTCGAATTGTATCATCTTATGGCCAAGCCCCCTAGCTGTTCACTCGTTAAAATGGCGCCAATATGATCCAGATTAACATTCACTATCTTTGAATATGCAAGACTCACAAAAGAGCTGATTAATTTCGGCCTGCAAAATGGAAAGATAAATACCAAATTAATCAATGCCATATACGTAGTATAATAAAAAATGCGACGAGCACATTTGCACCTTATTAGAAACCTTGCTATAAAATGCCTGCGCAAAACAACAACAATAAACACCTTCTAATAAGAACAAGCGAATAGCTAAACTGTATTAGACCACCCTAGGGTGGTTTTTTTGTTTACGCATTCAGAATCATGCCAATAAAAAAGTCTTTGTTAGTTAATACTTAATTAGAATTATTAACAACCACACTCAACAAACCCAACTAAGGTACAAATGCAAGAAAATCCCCACTTTTTGCAAAAAGTGGTTGATCTTTTCATCAGTTTTCCTTTTCATAGAAGGCAAGATAACGTATTCGGTAGTACCAAATTGCTGTCTATTTTTGGGTCCAAACTTACATCCGGTTTTGGACGCTCTTAAACACAGTGTGTTCTTTGAGAAAATGCAACTTGGTCATTGCAGGGCCTAATAACAAAACGACCCGCTAAGGAGATAACTATGCTTTCACGGTTAGAACAAGCCCAACAAAAATGGGGAGGGAGCCATAGTGTAATCGACAATTGGCTTATGGAACGTCAGGAGCTGTTGCTACTGTACTATAAAGTTGCGGGACTATCTCCATTCGAAAACAGCGATAACGCACTGCCTGAACAAGTTCAAATCCAGTCTTTTTGCCAAATATTAATGGATTACTTGTCTGCGGGACACTTCGAAATTTATGACAACATCGTCGCAGCATGTAAAGAGAAAGGCCCGGAAAGTCTGAAACTAGCACGCTCCATCTATCCGAGAATCACCGCTTCGACCGATTTAGCGTTAGACTTCAATGACAAATATGCAGAAGCTAAAACAGATAGTGGTCTAGAGGACTTTGATAAAGATCTTTCTTCACTCGGAGAGGCGTTAGAGCAGCGTTTTGCGCTTGAGGATGAGCTAATCGATAACCTCTTCGCCAATCACAGCGAATAGTACGGAATTAAAAAAGGGCCTCAAGGGCCCTTTTTTAATGCTGCAAATTACTCTGCAGGCTTTTCTTTATCTTCTTGGATCTCAAGTAGCTCAACTTCGAAAACAAGTGTTGAGTTAGCAGGGATCTTGCCAAGGTTACGCTCACCATAGCCAAGCTCTGAAGGAATCGTGAACTTGAACTTAGAACCAACAGGCATTAATTGTAGACCTTCAGTCCAACCAGCAATAACTTGGTTAAGTGGGAAAGTAGCCGGCTGGTTGCGAGAGTAAGAGCTATCAAACTCAGAACCGTCTAGTAGAGTACCTTTGTAATGTACTTTAACGATGTCTGTCGCAACAGGCTTTTTGCCTTCGCCCGTTGACATTACTTCGTACTGAAGACCAGACTCAGTAACAGTTACGCCATCTTTCTTCGCATTTTCAGCAAGATACTTTTGACCTTCGTCTTTATTCTTCTTCGCGTCAGCTTCTGCTTTAGCAGTTTGCTTCTCACGTACAGAACTATCTAGTGCAGTTAACACTTCACGAATTTTTTCATCGTCAAGCTTTGCGTTACCAGCAAGCGCATCTTTAAAGCCACGCATTAGCAGCTCTTGATCAAGCTCGATACCAAGTTCTTTTTTGTCAGCAAGGTCTTTTTGCAAGAAGTTACCAACTGAAGCGCCAATACCGTACGCTTGTTGTTGAATTTCAGTTTCAAGTTTTACTTCTTCAACCTTTGCAGTTTCCTGCGCCTTTTGGTTACAAGCAGTTAATGCAAGTACTGACGCTGCAATTAAAGACAGCTTAATAGTTTGTTTCATTTTATTCTCTCCGACATCCGAGCAGCTAGAAACCAATGTTGCTCTCTAACCTCATTGTCTTGTTAAATAATTATTAATATAAAAAAGGTGATGTCACATTATCACTCATTGCCGTCAAAGCCAAGAATCTCACTGCTACAACTCAACCAAGGGAAATATCAGTGTGATAGACGACATTAGTTCCCTGATACGCTAATATCAGGTTTGTGGGCCAATCAATTTTACCACTAGTCTACTCGGTGAAAATCATAGAGTTAAGGGGAAATACCGAATTTATGGCCAAATTTTTTAAAATGCACATACTGCTCTTATTTAGTGCCGCAATTGTTGCAGTATCTGGATGTTCACCGGACAGCTCAAAAGCAAATCTAACGGTAGAACATGCTGCGAGAGGTGCATTTGCTGCTGCTATTTCACACGACGGTCGTTACAGTTTAGTGTCATCTGTCGAACACGGTGTAGTTTTATGGGACAACACAGCTCACGGACTGCAATATCAGTGGACGCACTCAGATCAACCCGACGACCTGGTTCACTCTCTCGCTATTGCACATGATAACTCGACTGCAGTCACAGCAGCCAGCAACCGCTTTGCTGTTTGGCGTTTATCTGACGGCAACAATATTGGTTATTATCAGATAGATAACGGCACAATTCGAGACATTGCTGTGAGCAACAATGGTCGCTATGTACTCTATGGTCGCAGCGACAATGTCGTTGTCCATCTCGACTTAGATAGCGGAAGGCGCTTAGAGTTCCTTGGACATCAAGAAAAAATTAATAGCATTGCTTTATCCCCCAACGGTCACTTTGCGCTTACAGGCGCCAATGACTATAGCGCTTACTTTTGGGATACGCGGACAGGGCAAGTACTTCACCGCTTTAATCACCCCAGTAGAGTCACCAAAGTTGCACTCGATCCACAAGGGCGATACGCATTTACTGCTGATAGCATGAAAAAAGCCAGCATATGGCAGCTCACTTCGGGTGATCTTGTTGCACAATTACAGTATATTGCTCGCCAGAAAATCTTTAGCGCAGTGCGCTTTAATCAGCAGGGAGATCTTCTCGCCACGGGCTCACCCAACCGCCAACTCACATTGTGGCGAGTAAGCGATGGTGCCAAATTGGATACTTGGCTCGTTAAACCTCGAGAAGGAAGCCGGCCGAAATCAGCCGTTGTGTTTGATGTTGCGTTTGCGAAAAGAGATGCACTGCTTGTCACAGAAAGCTCAAGTGGCTTAATGGAACAATTCGAAAGAGTAAAAGAGTAATGACTGAATTAGAAAATCGGGTGTTCGAGCTGGAAGCAAAAGTTGCCTTTCAAGAAGACACCATCGAGACACTTAACGATGAGTTAAGAGTGCACCAGTCCCGACTGGCGACGATGCAGCACCAAATCAAGCTGCTAGCTCAAAAAATTAGTGAAGGTAAAGATAATAACATGATGCCAGTTGAGCAAGAGCCACCACCACCGCATTATTAACCTTCATCTGTGATGATGCGCGCTGTTGCGCATCTCTGCCTCTCTTATTGAGGCTTGAACACACCGATCACTTGTTCAAATTGACGGGTTGATGCCTGCACGGCCTCTTCAGGCTGTGTCATAGAATGGCCGCATTCTACACACTCTACTTTTTCAACATCATGTTCTTTGTATAACATCATGACATCCATTTTGTTACACGCTGGGCATGATGCGCCCGCAATAAAACGCTTTTTAGTTCTCACAATACTACCCCGCCTTCTCTGTGAAAGGGTTATTTTATATTAGTTCACCGCGCTTTGATACGCTTGTCGTTGAGTAATAGATCCATGTTATCATGCAGCCAGAAGATTTAAGTCGAGCATATTATGATCCAACTTTCTGATATTGAACTGTTACGTGGCGGTAAAACACTGCTAAAAAATGCCAGTGCAACTCTTTTTGCCCAACATAAAGTCGGCCTAGTCGGTGCCAACGGCTGCGGCAAGTCCTCACTATTCGCTTTATTAAAGTCGCAATTGCACGCTGATGCCGGTGATTTTCAGATCCCAAAAGATTGGTCCATTGCTTCCGTGAAACAGGAAACGCCAGCACTATCCATTTCTGCGCTTGAATATGTGTTACAGGGCCATCAGCAGTATTACGCATTGCGTGAAGCCCTTCACGCAGCAGAAGCCAAGGCGGACGGTGAACAGCAAGCAAAAATCCACCAGCAGTTAGAACTTGTAGGCGGGTATGGTATCGAGGCCAAAGCAGGAGAGCTACTTCATGGACTTGGATTTAGCAACGAGCAACTGGCCTTTGCCGTTAGCGAGTTTTCGGGTGGTTGGCGGATGCGCCTTAATTTGGCCCAAGCCCTGATCAGAGATGCTGACCTATTGTTGCTCGACGAACCTACAAACCACTTAGATCTCGATGCTGTATACTGGTTAGAGCGCTTTTTGAAAGCATATCAAGGAACGTTAGTGCTGATCTCTCATGATAGAGAGTTTTTAGATGCTGTCATTGACCAAATTTGGCACATAGATCAACAGTGTATTAATGTCTATAAAGGTCATTACTCTCAGTTTGAACGCCAAAAGGCAGAGCGAATGGCGCAGCAACAAGCGATGTTTGAAAAACAACAGGAAACGATTGCACACTTAGAAAAGTTCATTACACGCTTTAAAGCAAAAGCAAGTAAAGCCAAGCAAGCTCAAAGCCGAGTGAAAGCACTCGAACGAATGGAAAAACTCGCTCCTGCGCACGCTGATTCCCCCTTTAGCTTTGAGTTCGAAAACCCGGAAAATATCCCTAACCCGTTGATGACACTTGACCAAGCCCAAGCTGGGTATGGTGACGTCACCATACTGCACCAGATCAAGTTTAATTTGGTACCGGGTAGCCGAATTGCACTATTGGGTAGAAATGGTGCGGGTAAATCAACGCTTATCAAACTACTTGCAGGTGATATAAAACCTCAAGCTGGCGAGGTATTTCAGCACCAAGGGCTGAAAGTAGGCTACTTTGCTCAGCACCAACTAGAGTCTCTAGATTTACAAGCCAGTGCGGTCACCCATTTACAACGACTTGACCCTCTCGCCACTGAGCAGAGCCTCAGGGACTTTCTTGGCGGGTTTGCCTTTCATGGTGACAAGGCGCTTGAGCCAGTCGCTCCTTTTTCTGGCGGAGAAAAAGCTCGCCTAGTATTGGCTATGTTAGTGTATCAGCAACCTAACCTCTTATTACTGGATGAGCCAACCAACCACTTGGACCTAGAGATGCGTCATGCCTTAGTGATGGCACTACAAGGTTTTGAAGGTGCGATGGTCACTGTTTCGCACGACCGCCATATGCTGAAAAATACCGCTGACGAATATTACCTTGTTGATAACGGGACTGTTTCTGCTTTTGGTTATGACCTAGATGAGTATTACCAATGGCTACTCAGCGCCAATAAAGAGGCAAAACAAAAGCCAGGTGTCGATGACAAAGCGCATTCAAGTGTCAATCGCAAAGAGCAAAAACGCTTAGAAGCTGAATTTAGAAAGTCTGTACAACCTCTGAAAAAATCCATCGACAAATTAGAGAAGTCGCTCGACAAGCTCACCTCTGCACTCGCTGAAGTTGAGAGCCAACTCGCCGATAATTCACTGTACGAAGCTGAAAACAAAGCCAAGCTTACTGAGCTATTAGCACAGCAAGCTCAGTTAACCCCCGAATTAAACGACACGGAAGAGTCTTTGCTTATAGCTCTTGAAGAGCTGGAAGAAAAAGAAAGCCAGTTCGCCGAAAACGGGACTATATGCTAGAGCAAGAGCTTTTTTGGCACTATGCTTGCCAGTTATACAGTAATAAACAGATGGAGGAAGTGCTCTTGCACTTCCAAGATACGCATGGCAAAAACGTCAACTTGTGCTTATTACTGGACTATACAGCTGAGCTTAATCAACAGCTTTCGCAAGCGGATGTCAATGCACTGATCCAATGCGCTGAGAAATTAGACGAACAGCTCCTTTCACCCTATCGCCTAATTCGTCGTACATTAAAAGTTGAACACAGTACATCCCCTAACTACTCGGCGGCGCGAACAAGTTTGCTAAATGCGGAGCTTGAATTAGAAAAGCTCCAACAGCACTCTCTAGTCGAACAAGTAAATACGTGCTCCACATTGTATAACACAGATGCGAACAACCTTGCACTATACTTGCCAGAGTCCCTTGTGCAGCAGTTTCTCAGCGCTAAATCATGATCAAGATCAAGCGTCAACACGAGTCAATATCGGTTAATTTATAAACTTGATCTCGATCATAACGATCATAGTGGTGCTCCTCTACTATTAATTCATCGACAAATTGAGGAGACACAGCCATGAACGTATTCTTTAGAGATTTCTTTACCGACCCAGTGTTGTTTTTATCTTTTGGCATACTTGGGATCGTGATCGCGCTGTGCATCTACTATGTTTACTACTTTGTTAAAAAGGTCAATGAAGCAGAAATACCTGAGTAAACACATGTAGGTCGAAAAGATTGTTAAGCAAATTTAGTTCCCGTTTCAAGAATTAAGCACGACGCACAAAGCACCTTATCAGCCCAGCTGGTCGGGTGCTTTTTATTTTCAGCTTCACAATTTCGTACCGTTAATTATCTTTTATGTTCAGCTCTGATACACTGGCAAAGTTAAAGTGTTAGCAAGAGAACTATTCTAATTTATGTCACAGCAGCTTGATCTTACTTTTAGACCAGCTTGGTGGATGCGTAACCGTCATGCGCAAACAATACTCCCGAGAGCATTTAGACCCAGACTCAAAGCCAATGTCCATTATGAACATCTTCAGACACCGGATGATGACTTCCTTGAATTGGCATGGGCTAAAAATGGTAACAAACAAGCTCCGTTAGTCATTGTTTTACATGGTTTAGAAGGCAACATTAATAGTTTTTACGCCAAAGGAATGTTGCATGCCCTCGCCAAAACAGGGCTTGATGCCGTACTGATGCATTTTCGCAACTGCTCTCGCGAAGTTAATAAACAAGCAAGGGCTTACCATAGTGGCGAAACGCAAGACCTCGGTCATCTAATCAAGACTTTACAAACACGCTTTCCAGATCGCGCACTGTTTGCAGTTGGGTTTTCTTTAGGTGGTAATGTATTAGCAAAGTATTTAGGCGAACGCGGTCAAAGCAGTGGACTACAAGGTGCCGCGGTTGTTTCAGCCCCTTATCACTTATCCTCTTCTTGCCAAGTGATCCGCAAAAGTTGCTTTAAGCTGTATCAAAAATATTTGTTAGATAGAATGAAAAAATCTTTCTCCCGAAAGCTTGGTCAAATCAGTGGACAAATCCCATTAAATGCAGAGCAACTTGCCGAAATTAACGACCTATGGCAATTCGATGACCAAGTAACGGCACCATTGCATGGGTTTAAAGGCGCTGAAGATTATTACGCGCAGGCTAGCTCTCAACCTTATTTAAGCCTCATTGAAACACCAACTTTACTGATCCATGCAGAAGATGACCCAATGCTATCTAAACAAGCTGTACCTGTTGCTGCGCAGATCAGCAAACATATACAACTGGCTGTTTCGCAGCGCGGCGGCCATGTTGGCTTTATCACTGGAGCAAACCCGCTAAAACCCATATATTGGCTAGAACAAGTCGTTCCAGCCTATATTCATTCTCTTATTAAATAGTGACATTTATGCTGATCCCATATCAACAGATTGACCCAACCACCCTAGTTACCCTTATTGAGCACTACGTTTTACGAGAAGGAACCGACTATGGTGACAGTGAAATCACAACAGAACAAAAAGTAGCACAAGTAAAAGCACAACTACAAAGCGGTGAAGCCCTAATCGTATTCTCTGAATTACACGAATCAGTCAATATTGTGAGCAAAGCTCAGTTCCAAGCGATGCAAAGCGAAGACTATCAATCTGAATCCATTTACTAATACCAAGCGAGAATACTGCTTTTGGGATTGAGCCGCGTGAATTAGTTGTTACAATCAAACTTCACAATCATAATAAAGGCGCAAAAATGAAGTTAAGCTCAGCTCTTTGTGTTCTCGCATTAGCGGTTTCATCGGTTCATGCTAAAGAATACTCTGCATCGGAACGTGCCATTCGTTTGGCTCAAGAGAACCTCCTTATCGACACGCATATTGATGTCCCCTATCGCATAAATGAGAAGTGGGATGATGTTTCAAAAGCAACCCAAGGTGGTGACTTTGATTATCCTCGCGCGATGAAAGGAGGCCTCAATGCGCCTTTCATGTCAATTTATATCCCTGCCAGCCTAGAATTTGAAGGTAAGGGGAAAAGCTACCAACTCGCCAACCAGCTCATTGATGGCATGGAAGCATTAGCGCAACGTGCGCCTCAAAAGTTTGCTATGGCGTATAGCACCAAAGATATCGAAGCGCAGTTTGATAAAGGTTTGATGTCTATTGCAATGGGCATGGAAAATGGATCGCCAATTGAAGGTGAACTCGCTAATCTTACCCACTTCTTTGACCGGGGTGTCCGCTATATCACCCTTGCTCATTCACAAAGTAACCACATCTCTGACTCTTCATACGACGTCCGCAGAAAGTGGAAAGGCCTCAGTCCGTTTGGTAAAAAACTCGTTGTCGAAATGAATAAAATTGGCATGCTTATCGATGTTTCTCACATTTCTGATGCCGCATTTTATCAGGTAATGGAAGTATCTAAGGTGCCTGTCATAGCATCTCATTCATCCCTGAGAAAATATACGCCAGGGTTTGAGCGTAATATGGATGATGACATGCTCTTAGCGTTAAAGAAAAATGGCGGTGTAATCCAAATCAATTTTGGCTCGAGCTTTGTTACTTCTTCATCTCGCAATTGGTATGACAAGCGCAGCACAGAAGAAAAAGAAGCAACCAGCCGCGGGGCTAATAAAACTGATTTCCGCGCTGCCTATATCGCTCGGAACCCATTTCCATTTGCCACATTAGAGCAAGTATTAGATCACATAGATCACGTTGTGAAGTTAATTGGGATAGAGCATGTTGGTATTGGCTCAGACTATGATGGCGTGGGTGATTCATTGCCCATTGGGCTAAAAGATGTATCTACTTACCCCAACCTTGTTCAAGGCCTGCTAGACAGAGGGTATAGTGAAAAGGACATTAAGCTTATCCTTGGTGGCAATACACTTAGAGTGTGGAAGCAAGCCGAAGCATACGCCGCGAAGTTCTAGTGTCTTACTGGGTAAGTGAAGGCTTGCCCTTATTTTTATACTTACGCTTTCAGTCTATTGCGACAGCGGAGCAATTAAGTTTAAAGTGTCAGTGTTGACAACTGAATAGAAACTAAAATAAAGACGAAAACACAGCATTTGAAAATTAAATATGCGAATAAAAAAGACAAGGGATAAACACTAATTAATGCTTGAAGAAAAGAATAGTTAGACTGATACAGGAATTGGTTGCGGGAGCCGGATTTGAACCGACGACCTTCGGGTTATGAGCCCGACGAGCTACCAGGCTGCTCCATCCCGCGCCTGTATCGTTAAGTTTGTTTTACTTCTTTCTTAACTAAGAAGTTGGTTGCGGGAGCCGGATTTGAACCGACGACCTTCGGGTTATGAGCCCGACGAGCTACCAGGCTGCTCCATCCCGCGCCTGTATCGTTAAGTTTGTTTTGCTTCTTTCTTAACTAAGAAGTTGGTTGCGGGAGCCGGATTTGAACCGACGACCTTCGGGTTATGAGCCCGACGAGCTACCAGGCTGCTCCATCCCGCGCCTGTATGCATCTAATGATGCGTCTTTAAAAAAGTGCTTTTCAAGCTCTTCCGTAAAGAGGTCGCTATAATATCTAAATTTATTTTTATTGCAAGGATTTGACGAAAATTAATTTTTTAAGCGTTTAAAAAACACACAAAAAACCAAATTTAACTATGAAAGTGTCATTTTGCGTTGTTTATATCGGTCTCAGTGATGCTTTTCATGCTGTTATTAAAGCTAAAAAGCATCCCCTTCAAATTGCTAAATCACCTTTGGTGAGGGCTGATCAGTTTTTGAAATTGCCAATCTGGATGACCCATGACGATGAAATCTGGGTTTTCTGTGGTTTCTCGTTGATTATAGGTCAAAGGGTTAAACTCAGCGTCCGTGATACACCCTCCGGCTTCTTCAACAATCACTTGCGACGCACCAGTATCCCACTCTCCGGTTGGACCAACTCGCAAAAAGCAGTCTGCTTTACCTTCAGCAATAATGCATGCTTTTAGCGAACATGAACCGAGTGCAATGGTATCAAACTGGCTATTCAAATACTGACTTACCGCTTCTATTTTCTGCCTGCGGCTGACTGCTAGCGTCAATGTGTCTGGCGGTGAGACAAAAATCTGTTCATCATGGCCATGTTCACGCTTAAAGGCACCGCCCTCTTTAGTGGCAAAGTAAGTGATCCCCTTAGCTGGCCAATGGATCACGCCCAACACAGGTTGATGATTCTCAATTAATGCAATATTCACTGCAAAATCACCACTTTCTAAAATAAATTCGCCCGTGCCATCCATGGGATCTAGTAACCAGTAACGCTGCCAACCCTGACGTTGCTCTAATGGCGGAATCGGTGTCTCTTCAGACATAATCGGTATCTCTGGGGCAAGTGCTGTAAGGCCACTTAGCAATACCTCATTTGCCGCGAGATCCGCAGCAGTGACTGGTGTGTGATCAGATTTTTCTTGCTGACCAATATCCTCTTTTTGGTAAATCGCCATAATCGCTTTACCAGCCAGTTGTGCCAACTCAATACATGGCTCTAAGTAGGTTTGCAACTTAAACCTCCTTTAGTAAAAACTGCTGTAACAACAATAGTGCAGCCACACTTCGTGCCTCAGTAAAGTCGGGTTGTTCAAGTAGCGTCTGCCAATCTGATAATGGCCATTTAACCACCACTAAAGGTTCTGGCTCATCCCCTTCTAATCTCTCTGGGTACAGATCTTTAGCAACTAAGATATGCATATGCGCATTAAAATAGCTTGGTGCCAAAGAAACTGTTTTTAGATCAGCGAAAAAATTTGCACCAAAGCCGACTTCTTCTTTTAACTCTCGATCACCTGCCTCTATGGGCGTCTCCCCCGGATCTATCAATCCCTTTGGGAAGCCTAATTGATAATCATGTGTGCCTGCACAATACTCTCTTACTAATAGTAGTTCATTTTCAGCAGTTATTGGCACAATCATCACAGCTCCACGTTTACCTCCCTTAACGCGTTCATAAAGCCTTTGTTCTCCATTTGAAAACTGTAATGAAAGGGCCTCTACGGTAAACAGCTTACTTTTCGCAACAACTTCTGAAGATAAAATTTCCGGCGGACATGGATGCTTTTTCTGTGACATAAACTTTTATTTGCTATGATGGTGATAATACAATCATAAAGCCTTTGCAGTTAAAAGCCTATGCTAAATTGGTCAAATATCGACACAGTCCTACTTGATATGGACGGCACTTTGCTAGATCTCCACTTTGATAATCATTTTTGGTTAGAAATCATCCCTAAAGCACACGCAATCAAGCAAGGAATTAGCCTTGAGCAAGCCCGTGCTGACATCCTCGCGAGATATGACGCAGTCATGGGACAAATTGAATGGTACTGCTTAGACTATTGGCAAACGCAGTTACAACTTCCCATTATGGAGCTAAAAAGAGAGGTCCAAGATTTAATTTCCGTTCGTGAAGACGTACCAGACTTTCTACAAGCCTTAAAATCCGCTGGGAAAGAACTTATTTTACTGACCAATGCACATCCAGACAGCCTCAGCCTCAAAATAGAACGCACACAGCTCAGTGGTACGCAATTTGATGGTTATTTAGATAAAGTGATTTCAACACATCAATACGGCGTGAGTAAAGAGAGCCAAAGTCTTTGGCAGCAAGTGCAAGCAGATTTAAAATTTGATAAAGCTCGAACATTGTTTGTTGATGACAGCTTGAGTGTCCTTGCAGCTGCGAAGCAATATGGTATTGGCCACTTATTGGCGATTGAGAATCCTGATAGTCAGCAAGCTCCGAGAGAGATCACCGACTATCCAGCAATTAGCGACTATCGAACGCTACTGCCAATAAACTAAGCAGGGTAGCGCGCTTCTAAGCCGGTATACACTTGTTTTGCAAAGTCTGGGTGCTCAGTATCCAGGCTCTTTACAATTTCCACTAAGTGTTCATTGTCTTCTTTTTCATCCCACACTTTAACGTAGGTCCCTTCTTTATAACCGTGATCTTGGCGGAAGAAATTCAGCGTATTTTTACCAACATAACCACGGTACAAATCATCAACCGACATGCCAATTTGCTGCATACACCCAGCAAAAGCAGCCGCGTTGAAGGATTTCTCGGCAACCGCACTTGCCGCTAAGCGCTCCAGAGTTTGCTTAAAATCTTCTGCTTGTTCAGGTGCAGCAAGTTCAGCATCTAATTGCTTTGCAAGCTCTTCAAATGATGTTTCGCCGTCAATTCTCAACGACAGTCCAAAATGAAAAATATCTACCAGCTCTAAGATAACTTGCTCAGTATCCGGCGTTTGTTTTTTCCACCATTTCCAGCCGTAGTGATCAAGCATTTCTGCACACTCAACCCATATTGCTCGATACCATTCAAAGCCTTGACTAAACCATTGCTCATGCACTTTGGTATTCATCGCATTTTGCATTTCCAGCATCACTACTAGCTTGGTGATATTTGCAGACATATTTACTCTCTTTGAGGTGATAAATAAAAAAGGATACGCGTAATATCATACCCGAGCGAAAGCATTTCGTCACTTTGCCTGTCTAATAACATTCACTAATGCTTAATACAGAGGAACCTATGCCGATTTTACTGATTATTTGTCTGATTTTGATTACGCCACTCGCTTCTGCGGCGACTGTCACCAACATCAGCAACTCGCCTGAATCTGTGTCGCCGTTATTACCAGGCCTTCAAGCCCCAACGCTTACTTTAAAGAATAGCCAGGGCAAAGCGGTCAATTTAGCAACATTGTATAAAAATAAAACATCAATTGTTGTTGTGTATCGTGGTGGTTGGTGCCCATATTGCACGCGCCAACTAAAAGGTATCCAAGCGATTGAGTCTCAGATTGCTTCATTAGATGCTCAAATAATTGCGGTTTCACCCGATTCACCTGACGTGCTCGCGAAAAGCACCATTGAATCGCCGAACTATTTACTACTTTCAGATAACGAAATGGCCTATGCGCAGGCTTTAGGGTTAGCCTACTTCTTAGATAACAAAACAGCTACAGCATATCGCAATAAGCTTGGTGTGAATTTTGTCGACCTTGATGGTAATGACCGTGTTGCACTGCCAGTTCCAGCGGTGTTTGTCATCGATAAAAAAGGCCTAGTTCAGTTTCAATATGCAAACCCTAATTACAAAGTCAGATTAGATGAGAAAGTATTACTGGCAGCCGTTACTGCCGCCAGTAAACTCTAATTAAATATCATCACCGTTAAAGTGTATACCTGACACTTTAACGGTTTTCTAAGCGGTTATAGTCGAATAAACCGAACTCTACACCTCGATAACGCCTTGCAACGTCATGTAATAAATCGCTGTATTGCCAAAATTGTGGATGTGTTCTCCGGATACCAAACTGCGCTTTGAGCGCTCTGTAACTGGCTTCGTCCACAACCTGCGAAAAACCAGCCGTAAATGCCTCAACATGAGCTTGGTTAGGCAAATACCAAATAGCTTCTGGATAATCACCAACAAACCCAGGAAGCACAGTGACATAATCCTCTTCATATGCACGCTGCCCAGATTCATTCAACAGACTTGATATATTGAAATGTGCATTGTGACGCAGCAACGTATAAGCTTGGTGCGAACCTTGCTCATCACGGACAAGAATAAATGTCACTTGAGGTAAAGTTTTAACCGCCGCGATTGGCAATCGGTTTAATTGTTTTAAACCTTCGGGTACCGCGCGGTAGTCATACTCTTGATGTAATACACCGCTTAGACGCTCGCTTATTTTTAAGTACAGCTCTGACTGAGGGTCATCTGTCTGATACTCAATTAGACTCTCTGCACCCAGTAAACTCTTGCGATTGATAAATTCACTCAGACTCAAATGTGACTGTCTATACCAATACTTTTTAATTTCTTGTCGATGACTTTTTGGCAATAAGTTCAGGTAGTTCTGTTCACCCTCTAAGCGAAGAAAATCCATATATAAGCGTGTGATCAGCTGATGGCCAATATTGCCATATACATCAAAGCCCGCAACGAGTAAGTAATGGATCCGTTCAAACAAAGCATAGTCCAATACCCATGCCGTCTTCGGCTGTTGCCCCACAAACCCTTTTACGACAGTTGCACTGTTAAAATGACGAAAGATAGTCAGTGCCGCATTTGGGTTATGGCCATCCCCTTGCCATATAAGATCTAAGTCTAATTTACCGCCATGGTTGAAAATTTGATTGGATAGCTCAGTTTTTGCTTTGAGGTAATCACTTTGTCGTTTTGCATACTTCGCCCAACTCGACAGAGGGAGCACATTGCTCTGCTCAGCAGCTGGCAGTATTAAATCATCATCATGTTCCACGAGTAATGCTTCTACCGCTGGGTTGGCATTTTTATCTGGGTCCACAAAAGCGACCCAAAAGTGATCATTAATCACATTAAGCGCAATTTGCCCACGACATACAGGACCTTTGATAAAGCCTTTTACAATAAGCTCAGCTTCATCTAACATAAACTGATAGCGTGACTTAACAGGAATCGCAGCAAATGTTTTAAAAGGATTTGCAGCTAACTTAGGGGCATATCCTGGCAATGCATTTACTTCATAATCACTGCCTAGAAACTGAGAGTATAAACGGCTCATTTTATGGTCATCTAACGCTAATGGAAGGTGCGTTTTTGACAGCAAAGTGCTGCGCTCGTGCATCAAACGATAGTAAACCCGTGGCACTTTTGGATCATCAAATGGGCGAACCGTCGCAATTAACTCAATAGGTGTTCCAGGCGGCGTTTTAGAGCGAACTAATTTGAAAAAAGTATTATGGCTATATTTGGCAAAGTATATATTGGCCAAATACCAATGTTCATATATATAACGTGCCGCTAGTTGAGGTTTATTACCTGACTGATTTAAAAATTGCTCCCATTTATCTACCTGCTTTTGTATCTCTTTTGAGGGTGGGGCAATCTCTCCCATTTGCGCGCCTTGCTCCAACCAATTTTGTAATTGTGCGAACTCATGACTAGTCAATGCAGGAAGCCCATAAGGCATACCGCCATGCGGATTGGCCCTAGCGTAATCGTCATACTCGTCTCTTGTTGGGCAGCTTTGTGTTCTATCCAAGGAGAAATCAAACTCATTCCCTAGTATGGCTTGCTCAGGAAAGCTATTGCGCTGTTTCAACAATAGACTTTGATACATTACACCACCGTATAAATTGGCATATTCAGTCTGCACGCGCTCATTCAATACCGCCGAAAAACCTTTTTCACGCCACTGTGCTGTCGTTGTTGCATCAAATAGCAACCTAGTGGGAGACTCAGCTAAAAGTCGCGTACCATCGTATACTAAGGTTTTACTTAATCCCCTATCAATGCCCTGCGGGGAACTCAGCTTGAGCTGACAAGGGGCATCATAGCAACCATGACATACAACACAGCGGTTATCTAAAACGGGTTTTACTTGTTGTAAGTATTTTGCTCCACCTTGAGAGTATGAAACCACGCGCGCTCGCGGCTGTTCAGGACCAAATAAATCGTCGTAATGACTGACACCTAATACCGCACACCCACTCAATAAAATGAGTATGCTCACCAACCAGATTAAACGCTTCTGCGGCATTGCAGGACTCCGAAGTTAGTTTGCAGGTTGCTCGTTATCCTCTTCATCATCGAGGCCTAAGTCGAATGTTGGCATCATATCTACTGGCGGCGATACAAATAACACCTCAGCATCAGCAGGGCTCAGCACCGCACTTAATACTGGGCCGTGATTTAATAGCAATTGCGCGTGATGACCATTCGCCATTAAAGCAGTGTAACTGGCCTCGATGTCTTGTAGTTCGTAGCTATCTAACGGAATACTAATACTTTGTTCAGGGACTGGGTTTTGACATAGGTTAGCAAGTAGATCAGCTGTTAAGTTGACTGAAATTTGCATATCGGGACTGTCGATATCACGATGCTCTAATTCGTCGTCTAATAAAAATAAAGGCAAGGTTAGCGGAGTGTTTTCTTGTAGTTCCATGCTCATACTCTAGAATCATTTTGTGCAAGTGTAGCATAGTTCCATGAACCAAAACCGAACAATATCCCTCGACAAAAGGGCATCATGAACAGCCCTTTTCAGTGGTTAATTAACTACCAAGGCAGTACATCACCATTAGAATGCCAAAAGCTACCAGAATTGGCTAGATTCAGTTCTTCTATTCTTTGAATCAGACGGCTTGCCGCTTCTTCTGGCCCAATATCTCCCGCATAGTTCACCATTTGAGTTTGCACAAACCCCGGATGTAATAATGCCACTGCAATCCCCCTCGGCTTCAATTCATGAGCGAGGCTCACACCCGCCGCATTCAGGGCAGCTTTTGACATACGATAGCCAATATAAGCGCCTGAACCATTATCAGCAATTGAGCCCATCCGGCTGGTCACCATCGCCACTTTGGCACCTGATTGCAATAGGGACTGTAAGGCATAAGTGACGCGAATAGGCGCGACAGCATTGACAGCGAGTTGAGCTTCTATGCGCGTAAAGTCCATATCATGAAGGCTTTCATTACTGAAAATACCCGCATTGTTTATTAATATATCAATTTTCCGACCTTGCAACTGCTCAGCAAGTGCCATAACGTCAGTTTCTTGGCTGACATCAATGCCTGAGATAATATCAACAGAGAGCGCTTTTAATTCTTTTGAACTCTGTCTCACTACCGCCGTCACTTGATAGCCTTGCTGTGAATATTGACGGCAAAACGCCAACCCAATACCTCGATTAGCACCTGTAATGACAATATGCTTGTCCATTCTCTATTTCCATTATTTAGATATACCGATATATAGAATTGGGGGCACAAATTAGTAGATTCAAGGACGGCACACAGGCAATGTACCAGAGTGTCGCAGTTCTGCTAGGCTTATAACACGACCCCACTCTGGACCAAGCAATGTGAAGCTCTTGATCGCAATGGCGGCTATGCTTTTCGCACTTCAGTCGATTGCCAAGGAATACAATATCAATGTAAGTGAAAGCATGTCATTTCACTTAGGCAAAAAACAGGTGGAGCAAATATTTACAGCAATATATAAGCCACTCGATATTGCGCCACAATTTCATTACTTACCTTCCCAAAGAGGACTTCGATGGGTAAACCTAGGCCAGTTTGATGCAGAAGCTGGCAGAGTAGAAAGTGCCATGCATCAATTCGACTCACTTATTCCTATCCCAACCCCGCTAGCAACTGTACGCCTAGCAGTTTTTTGCTTGGACCCTCAGTTTTGCAAGGTAAATCATAAAGAAGGCATGGTTATTATTGAAGGCAGTTTACTATCAGTACAATTTTGCGAACGTTTTGCGCTCAACTGCCATGCTGTCCAAAATACAATTTCGGCTTTTCAGGCACTGGCCAAAAGTCACAGCCATCAACTTCTTGCGACTGATCATTTTAGCATTGGCTCACTATGTGATTCTGGGCTACAAAAAATCTATATGTATATCTTACCTGGGCAAGGGGTAAACGTACGACACTATATCCACAAAAAGCACTTACCCCTGCTTTCTAAAATTGATCTCAGTATCAAAGAAAAGCTCGCTAGCGGCGAGCTCAACGCATTTATTGATAGACTGAGTAATGAATTTGCTAACTGCAATGGCCAAATTATCGAAATCGACGCACCACTAAGCCCTAAGGATCAATTGAATCCATAGATGAAGCCATAACAGAAAATACTGCGCCTTGTGGGTCGGTTATTACCGAAAAACGCCCAACATCGGGAATATCAGTAGGAGGAACGCATACCTGACC
Source organism: Pseudoalteromonas luteoviolacea S2607 (assembly GCF_001625575.1). GTDB lineage: Bacteria > Pseudomonadota > Gammaproteobacteria > Enterobacterales > Alteromonadaceae > Pseudoalteromonas > Pseudoalteromonas luteoviolacea_E. The sequence continues at coordinate 895 of NZ_AUXV01000006.1, read as the reverse complement.
ACCCAGTGTTGCTGCTTTTTCTGCACTCTCATCACAGTCTTGTACTGCAAAATACAACATCCAATGAGGCGGCACCCCTTGCCATTCTGCAGTCATTTGCAACATGCCAGCCACAGGCTTGCCGTTGATACTAAATATCACATAATCCATATTCTCCATTGCTTGATGTGTTGCTTGCCAACCTAATAACTTACAATAAAACTCTTCACTCTTGGCACTATCTTGGCTTGCTAACTCGTACCAATATGGCGTTCCTGCTTCTAATTCTCTTTTTGTGCCAACATGGCCTCCAGCTTGCCAAAGCGCAAAATTGGCACCACCTGGTTCATGCAACAGCACCATTCGGCCAGCTTCCGGCACATCATGTGGCCCCGCTATGATTTCAGCGCCTAAAGCCTTAGCACGCTCAGCCAATTCATCGACATTATCTACTGCAATATAACCTAACCAATGACTTGGTACTTGTGCTTCCTTTTGTTCCGGCATCATTTGATACATGGCTGCAACATCGTCTTCTTCTTTTTGTAGCATCGTGTAGAAGCAATCTTCGCCAATTGGTTGATCCACACTCTGCCAACTAAACAGCTGAGTATAAAACGATTTACCTGCTCCCCAATCAGAACTACAAAGCTCTGACCAACAAAACTCCCCTATTTGTTTTCTTTCAATACGTGCCATGATTATTATTCCTAATAGACGAACCCACTTACAGTTAAGCAGATATTAGTTTATTCGCAATCTAGAATGACTCAGGTAAGCACATAGCCTGATGAGAAAGGAGTAACAGGTTAGCTTACGACGGCGAACGTCATGAGTACGCTTCTTTTGCGCAAGGTGAAGTGAGCCGGTTTAGCTGCTGCCAAGGGACTTAAAAGCAAAAAAGCCCGACTCTTTC